>NZ_CBCOPK010000001.1:0-1107500 GCF_965111925.1 Pseudomonas sp. Marseille-Q7302
CCCCCCGCCGGCAGAGCCAGCCAGGCTCCCTTCCCGGCCCCCTCTCCTCATCCATAGCTACCTCTCTATCCCGGCCATCACCTAGCCTGACGCTGTTCGTCTGGTACGGCCAAAGGACGCGCGAACGTCTCCGGGCAGCACCTGATGGGTGCGCTGCCGAGCTGATAGGAAAGATGATCGAGGTAGCGCAGGACAGGCAGGCTGCGAACGCCTTGGCGATCTCGCAGCCTGCCAGGAGGGATAGCGAGATGGGTTAGAGCACCACCGTCCGCCCGGCATTGAGGAAGACGCGGCGCTCCAGGTGATAGCCCACCCCGCGCGCCAGGGTCAGGCACTCGATGTCACGGCCGCGGGCCACTAGGTCCTCGGCATAGTGGGCATGGTCCACGGACTCGACGCCCTGGGCGATGATGGGGCCCTCATCGAGGTCGTTGTTGATGTAGTGCGCAGTGGCGCCCACCAGCTTGACGCCCTTGGCGTAAGCCTGGTGATAGGGCCGCGCGCCCTTGAAGCCCGGCAGCAGGGAGTGGTGGATGTTGATCGCCCAGCCATCGAGGCGGCGGCAGAGTTCGGGCGACAACACCTGCATGTAGCGGGCAAGAATCACCAGCTCCGCACCCGTTTCCTGTAGCACCTGCCAGACCTTGGCCTCCTGGGCCGGCTTGTCCTGGGGATCCAGGGGAAAATGGTGATAGGGAATGCCGTGCCAGGCTGCCAGGGGCTCCAGGTCCGGGTGGTTGGAGATCACCGCCACCACGTCCATGGGCAGCTGGCCGATGCGCTGGCGATAGAGCAGGTCGTTCAGGCAGTGGTCCGCCTTGGAGACCATGATGGCGACCTTGGCCCGATAGGCCGGCGGGGTCAGCTCGAAGGTCATGTCGAAGGGGGTGAAGCGCAGGTCGAGGCCGACGCGGAACAGCCCCTCGTTGAAATCGCCGGGCACCTGGAATTCCACCCGGATGAAGAAGCGCTGGGCTTCGCGATCATCGAAGCTGTGGTGCTGGGTGACATAGCAGCCCTGCTCGAAGAGATAGCGCGTGACCACGTCCACGGTGCCGAGGCGACTCGGGCTCTGGGCGGTGAGAATCCAGGTATCGGGCGTGCGGCTCATGTTGAATTCCTTTGCATAGAGATGAAGCCAAAACCACAAAACCCGACCTGCGCGTCACGCAGGTCGGGTTCGCTAGAACGGGACTGAACGTAGGCCGTGATCAGGCCTCGATGCGCAGTCCGTACTCGGCACTCGCGTCCTGCAGCCACAGCCAGACGTAGTCGGCGAAGCTCCGGCGCACCACCAGCTCCCAGGTGTCCTCCGCGGTGTGGCGGATGATCAGCTGGGACTTGGCGAATACCGTCCCCACTGCCTTGCCTACCGGGAAGTTGTCCGGATGGACATCGTAGGACGTGGACTTCATCAGCACTTCACGCACCTTGGGTCCCTTGAGCTCGACCAGCGTCTGGCCGCCACCGACGTTGACGATGGCGACGTGGCGCTCGCCCAGGGCCTGGCGCAACGCCTGCTCGGTGGCGAATTCGCTGCCACCGGGCACGACCAGTAGCCATTCGTCCGGGCCGAGCCACTGCAGCGAGCTCTCGCCCTTCTGGGTGATCGCCAGCGGACCGGGCACTTCCAGGCCGACCACGCTCTGCACGGCGCCGGTGAAGCCTTCGTCATGGGCATCGCCACGGAGCACCAGGTGACCCAGCAGGGCCCGCTCGCGCAGGGTCACCCCAGCGGTGGCCGGGCCCCGTCCGGCGAGCTTGCTCAGCTCGGCATGGAACAGCGGGGATTCGGCGCGCGCCTTGGCGGAGTATTGGTCGTACACATTGATGTTGTTCATGGGGCGCTATCCTCGTTAGGCGACGTTCTGCCGCTCACCCTTGGGGTCGTAGAACACCGGCGAGACGATCTCGGCAGCGATGTAGCGGCCGTCGGCCAGCGGGGCGTAGACGGTCTGCCCCATGCGGCCCAGACCACCCTTGACCATGGCCATGGCGAAGCCGTAGCCCAGGGTCGCGCTGTAGTAGCTGGAGGTCACGTGGCCCACCATGTCCATGGGGATCGGCTGGTTGCGTTCGAACACCAGCTGCGTACCCTCCGGCAGGACATCGCGTGCATCCAGCGGCTTGAGGCCGACCAGTTGCTTGCGATTCTCGCGGACGCAGTCCTGGCGATGCATGCCGCGCTTGCCAACGAAGGAGAAGTTCTTGTTCAGGCTGACCGCCCAGCCCATGCCCAGGTCCTGCGGCGTGACCGAACCGTCGGTATCCTGGCCGATGATGATGAAGCCCTTCTCCGCCCGCAGCACGTGCATGGTCTCGGTGCCGTAGGGGGTGAGATCGAACTCCTTGCCCGCGGCGACCACCTGCTCCAGTACGCCCATGGCGTAGTTGGCCGGCACGTTGATCTCGTAGGACAGTTCACCGGTGAAGGAGATACGGAACACCCGTGCCGGCACCCCACCCACCTGACCTTCCTTCCAGGCCATGAAGGGGAAGGCGGCGTTGTCCAGATCGATGTCGGTCAGCTTGGCCAACAGCTTGCGGCTGTTGGGACCGGACAGCGTCAGGGTCGCCCAGTGGTCGGTGACCGAGGTGAAGTACACCTCCAGCTCCGGCCATTCGGTCTGGTGGTAGAGCTCCAGCCATTCGAAGACGCGTGCGGCGCCGCCGGTGGTGGTGGTCATCAGGAAGTGGTTGTCGCCGAGACAGGCGGTGACGCCGTCGTCGAAGACCATGCCGTCTTCCTTGCACATCAGGCCGTAACGGGCCTTGCCGATGTCCAGCTTGGTCCAGGCGTTGGTGTAGACGCGATTGAGGAACTCGCGCGCATCCTTGCCCTGGATGTCGATCTTGCCCAGGGTGGAGGCGTCGAGCAGACCAACGCTACGGCGCACGGCCAGGCACTCGCGGTTGACCGCGGCATGCAGGTCCTCGCCCGCCTTGGGGAAGTACCAGGGACGCTTCCACTGGCCGACGTCCTCGAACAGGGCGCCCTGCTTGAGGTGCCAGGCGTGCAGCGCGGTGTAGCGCTTGGGCTCGAACAGGTGACCGCAATGCCGTCCGGCGATGGCGCCGAAGGTGATGGGCGTGTAGTTCGGGCGGAACATGGTGGTGCCGACTTCCGGGATGGCCTTGCTCTGCACGCGGGCGGCAATGGCCAGGCCGTTGATGTTGCCCAGCTTGCCCTGGTCGGTACCGAAGCCCATGGCGGTGTAGCGCTTGACGTGCTCGATGGACTCGAAACCCTCGCGGCAGGCCAGCTCGATACCAGCGGCGGTCACGTCGTTCTGCAGGTCGACGAACTGCTTGGGAGCCCGCGACGACGGCTTGTCGTGGGGCACCTGGAACAGCGCCAGACTCGGCTCTTCCTGACGGAACTCGGCCTGGGGCAGTTCACCACTGACGACCTTGGCACCGGCTTCAGCCGCTGCGGTGGCGCCAGCTTCGAAACCATCGGCAAGGACGTCACCCAGGGCGAAGACCCCGTTCACTCCACCGGCGCAGACACGCTTCTGCGGAGCCGGACCGGGTACGAAGGCCTGGATGTCATCGCGCCACAGCGGACGACCGCCCAGGTGCGAGGCCAGGTGGACCACCGGGCTGTAGCCGCCGGAGGTGGCGATCAGGTCGCAGTCGAGCCACTCGCCGCCACCCAGGGTACGGAAGGCGGTCAGGTCGATGGTGGCGATCTTGACGCCGGTCACGCGGGTGTTGCCGCGGGCTTCGCTCACGGCCGTTCCGCCCATGACGCGCACACCACGCTTGCGCACTTCCTCGACCCAGGCACCGCGCGGATTGGGACGTGCATCGGCCACAGCCACCACCTGGCGACCGGCTTCTAGCCAGTCCAGCGCCACGCGGTAGGCATAATCGTTGTTGGTGGAAAGCACCAGCCGCTGGCCCGGGGCCACGGCATAGCGGCGGATGTAGGTGGAAACGGCGCCGGCCACCATGTTGCCCGGCAGGTCGTTGTTGCCGTACACCAGCGGCCGCTCGTGGGCGCCGGTCGCCAGTACCACGCGAGTGGCGCGGACACGGTGCAGGCGCTGACGCACCTGGCCATGGGGCGCGCGATCACCCAGGTGATCGGTCAGCCGCTCGTGAATGGTGAGGAAGTTGTGGTCGTGATAGCCGTTGACCGTGGCGCGCGGCAGCAGCACCACGTTGTCCAGGCCCTGCAGTTCGGCGACCGCCTTGGCCGCCCAGTCGGCAGCCGGGGCGCCGTCGAGACGCTCGCGGCTGTCCAGCAGGCTGCCACCGAATTCTTCCTGTTCGTCGGCCAGGATCACCCGTGCGCCGCTACGACCGGCGGCCAGGGCCGCAGCCAGACCGGCGGCGCCACCGCCCACCACCAGCACATCGCAGTGCTGGTTGAAGTTGTCATAGGTGTCGGGATCGACCTGAGTCGGCGCACGCCCGAGACCAGCGGCCTTGCGGATGTACTTCTCGTAGGTCATCCACAGGTTCTGCGGATACATGAAGGTCTTGTAGTAGAACCCGGGCGGCATCATCTTGCCGCCGACCTTGCCGAGAATGCCCATGAGGTCGTTGTTGACGCTCGGCCAGCCATTGGTGCTGGCGGAAACCAGACCCTGGTACAGCGCCTGCTGGGTCGCCCGCACGTTGGGCACCTGGGTGGCCTCGGTGGCGCCGATCTGCATGATGGCGTTGGGCTCTTCGGCACCGGCGGCGACGATGCCGCGGGGGCGGGAGTACTTGAAGCTGCGACCGATCACGTCCACGCCGTTGGCCAGCAGCGCCGAGGCCAGGGTGTCACCCTTGAAGCCCTGGTAGGTCTGACCGTTGAAGGTGAAGGTGATGGCCTGGCTGCGGTCCAGGCGACCGCCCTGGGTGAGTCGATGGACCTGGCTCATTTGCGCTCTCCTCGCTCGGCGGTGAAGCGGGGCTGCTCGCCGATCGGATAGGTTTCGAGAATTTCGTAGGTCTCGGTGTTACGGGTCGCGTTGAAGTACTGGCGGCAACCCGACGCGTGGACCCACAGCTCGTGACGCAGACCGCGCGGATTGTCGCGGAAGAACATGTAATCGCCCCACTCCGCGTCGCTGCAGGCCTCGGGATCCAGCGGACGCGGAATGTGCGCCTCGCCAGCGGCGTGGAATTCTTCTTCGGAGCGCAATTCCCCGCAGTGGGGGCAATGGATGTACAACATGCTCGGGCTCCTTAGTGCGCGACGGCCGCTGCGCCGTGTTCGTCGATCAGCGCGCCAGTGTGGAAACGGTCGATGGAGAAAGGCTTGGCCAGCGGATGCATCTCGCCGGAGGCCAGGGACGCCGCGAAGACGTTGCCCGAGCCGGGAGTGGCCTTGAAGCCGCCGGTACCCCAACCGCAGTTGAAGAACAGGTTTTCCACCGGGGTCTTGGAAATGATCGGGCAGGCATCCGGCGAGGTGTCGACGATGCCGCCCCACTGGCGGTTCATGCGTACCCGCGAGAGGATCGGGAACATCTCGACGATGGCCTGCAGGGTGTGCTCGATCACCGGGTAGGAGCCGCGTTGGCCGTAGCCGACCCAGCTGTCGATACCGGCGCCGATCACCAGGTCGCCCTTGTCGGACTGGCTGATGTAGCCGTGTACCGCGTTGGACATGATGACGCTGTCGATGATGGGCTTGATCGGTTCGGAGACCAGCGCCTGCAGCGGGTGGGATTCCAGCGGCAGGCGGAAGCCCGCGAGCTTGGCCATGTGCCCGGAGTTGCCTGCGGTGACCACGCCGACGCGCCGGGCGCCGATGAAGCCGCGATTGGTTTCCACGCCGATCACCTTGCCGTCCTGCTTGCGGAAGCCAGTGACTTCGGTCTGCTGGATCAGGTCCACGCCCAGGGCGTCAGCGGCGCGGGCGAAGCCCCAGGCCACGGCGTCGTGACGGGCCACACCACCACGACGCTGCACGGTGGCACCGAAGATCGGGTAGCGGGTGTTCTTGCTGCAGTCCAGGTAGGGAATCTCCTCGGCCACCTGGCGGGTGTCGAGCAGCTCGCCGTCCACACCATTGAGGCGGTTGGCACTGACCCGGCGCTCGGAATCGCGCATGTCCTGCAGAGTGTGGCAGAGGTTGTAGACGCCGCGCTGGGAGAACATGACGTTGTAGTTCAGGTCCTGGGACAGGCCTTCCCACAGCTTCATGGCGTGCTCATAGAGGTGCGCCGACTCGTCCCACAGATAGTTGGAGCGAACGATGGTGGTGTTGCGTGCGGTGTTGCCGCCGCCCAGCCAGCCTTTCTCGATCACCGCGACGTTCTTCACGCCGAATTGTTTGGCGAGGTAATAGGCGGTAGCCAGACCGTGACCGCCACCGCCGACGATGACCACGTCGTATGCCGGCTTGGGCGTCGGAGTGCGCCACATCCGCTGCCAGTTCTCGTGATGGCTCAGGGAGTGCTTGAAGAGGCCGAAGCCGGAATAGCGTTGCATCTGGAGACTCCTGCAGACGACGCCCCTTTCCGCTAAGAGGGAAAGGGGTTGGATAGGGGTTGCGTCAGGATTGCAGCGACTAGCGGTAAACCGGATAGTCGCGGCACAGCGCGGCCACCTGGCGCGCCACCTGGGCTTCCACATCGGCATCGCCGAGGTGGTCGAGGATGTCGCAGATCCAGCCGGCGACGCGCTCGCTTTCGCTGACGCCTAGACCACGGGTGGTCAGGGCCGGGGTGCCGATGCGCAGACCTGAGGTCACGAAGGGCGACTGGGGATCGTTGGGCACGGCGTTCTTGTTCACGGTGATGCAGGCGCGACCCAGGGCGGCGTCCGCATCCTTGCCGGTGATGCCCTGCTTGATCAGGCTGACCAGGAACAGGTGGTTGTCGGTACCGCCGGACACCACGTCGAAGCCGCGGGCCTTGAACACGCCGGCCATGGCCTGGGCGTTCTTGATCACCTGCTGCTGGTAGGTCTTGAAGCCCGGCTCTAGGGCTTCCTTGAAGCACACGGCCTTGCCGGCGATGACGTGCATCAGTGGGCCACCCTGGGCACCCGGGAACACCGCGGCGCTGAGCTTCTTCTCGATGTCGGCGTTGGCCTTGCACAGGATCAGGCCGCCACGGGGGCCGCGCAGGGTCTTGTGGGTGGTGGTGGTCACCACGTCGGCGAAGGGCACCGGGTTCGGATAGACACCGGCAGCGACCAGACCGGCCACGTGGGCCATGTCGACGAACAGCAGGGCGCCCACGCTATCGGCGATGTCACGGAAGCGCTGGAAGTCCAGGGTCTTGGAATAGGCGGAGAAGCCCGCCACGATCATCTTGGGCTTGTGCTCTTCGGCCAGACGCTGGATCTCGTCATAGTCGATCAGCCCGGTGTCGGTGTTGATGCCGTACTGCACGGCGTTGTACAGCTTGCCGGAGGAGCTGACCTTGGCGCCGTGGGTCAGGTGACCGCCATGGGCCAGGCTCATGCCCAGGATGGTGTCGCCGGGTTGCAGCAGCGCCAGGTAGACGGCCGAGTTGGCCTGGGAGCCGGAGTGCGGCTGGACGTTGGCGTAATCGGCGCCGAACAGCTGCTTGGCGCGCTCGATGGCCAGCTGCTCGACCTTGTCGACGTGCTCGCAGCCACCGTAGTAACGCTTGCCCGGATAGCCTTCGGCGTACTTGTTGGTCAGCACGCTGCCCTGGGCTTCCATGACGCGCTGGCTGGTGTAGTTTTCGGATGCGATCAGTTCTAGGTGATGCTCCTGGCGCCGCGCTTCCTCGCCCATGGCGGCGAACAACGCATCATCGTAGCCCTGGATTTGGTCCTGCTTGCTGAACATCGCGGCGCTCCTAAAGTCTGTGGCGGTGAAAACCACCCCCTTGGCCGCGATGGTAGGCCCGGCCCCAGACCCCAAGATGCCTGTTTACGCCCCAGGCCGGCGCGTTTGCGACAGCCGTCCAGACGCCGTGTTCCACCGCTCGCCGGGTCCCGTCAAGTCGGCTCGCTTGAAGCCGATAGGCTGGCTACGTCTTTATCCCAGCCAGCGAGTTCTGCCATGTTCAATGCGCATCTAAAGAAGACCATCGCTCGGCTGGAAGCCGAGGCGAACGCCAACCAGGGCCTGACCCAGGCACTGGAGCGTTCCATGGCGGTGATCGAGTTCGATCTCGACGGCGTGATCCTGCGCGCCAACGACAACTTCCTCCGGCTGACCGGCTACCGGGCCGACGTCCTGATCGGCCAGCATCATCGTCGCCTCTGCCCTCCCGCCGTGGTCCAGAGCCGCGACTACGGCGATTTCTGGGCCCGCCTGAAGCGCGGCGAATACGTCTCCGGCGCCTTCCAGCGTCTTGACGCCCAGGGCCGTACCCTCTGGCTCGAAGCCAGCTACAACCCGGTCCCCGACGGCAGCGGCAAGATCGCCAGGGTGGTGAAGTACGCCCTCGACGTCACCGAGCAGGTCGAGCGCGACAGCGAAGCCCAGAGCAAGCTCAAGGCCCTGGACCGCGCCATGGCCCGGATCGAATTCGACCTGGACGGGCGCATCCTGACCGCCAACGACAACTTCCTGGCCACCCTGGGCTACAGCCTGAAGGAGCTCCAGGGCCAGCATCACCGTCTGTTCTGTGAGCCCGGCCTGGTCAACAGCAACGAATACGGCGATTTCTGGCGGCGGCTCAACGCCGGCGAATTCTTCCGCGGCCAGTTCAAGCGCCTGGGCAAGCACGGCCGGGTGATCTGGCTCGAAGCGAGTTACAACCCCGTGTACGACGCCACCGGCCGGCTATATAAGGTGGTCAAGTACGCCAGTGACATCAGCGAGCGGGTGGAAAAGCACGAAAGCGACGGCCGCAGTGCCTCGCGGGCCTATCACATCTCCGCAGAGACCGAAAAAGTCGCCGAGCAGGGCACCCGGATCATCCAGGCCGCGGCAGGCGAGATGCGCGAGATCGCGCAGAACGTCAGCCAGTCCGCCGAGGTGATCGGCCAGCTGGGCCAGCGCTCCGAGCAGATCACCGCCATCGTCAACACCATCCGCGGCATCGCCGACCAGACCAACCTGCTGGCGCTAAACGCGGCCATCGAGGCCGCCCGCGCGGGCGATCAGGGCCGTGGCTTCGCCGTGGTCGCCGACGAGGTCCGCCAGCTGGCGGGGCGTACCAGCAGCGCCACGGCGGAAATCGCCGAGATGATCGGTCGAATCCTCAGCGAAACCCAGCAGGCCGTCGCCAGCATGGAAAGCACCCAGGGCCGGGCGGTCAAGGGCGTCGAGCTCGCGGATCAGGCCGGTGCGGTGATCGTGCAGATCCGCGATGGTGCCAGCGAGGCCGTGGACGCCGTGAGCATGTTCGCCAGCAAGCTGGACGAATCCGAGGTAATGTCCAAGACCGCCCGCAACCGGGTGGGTCGCTGATGTCGCCGGCGCTGGCAGCGGCTTGATCCGGATCAAGCGCCCCTAGCGTCGGCGGTCTAGCATGAAGGCATACCCCTTTCGTGGAGATGCCCCATGCACAATGTCCTGGTCGCCTACGACGGTTCACCCAGCGCCGACAACGCCCTGCGCTACGTCCTTGAGCTGGTGAAGGCCGGTCTGTCGCTGGACCTGCACCTGCTCAATGTCCAGAACGAGCCGGAAATCTACGGCGCGCCCTTCGATGACCGCATCCTGCGCGAATGGCGGGGCAGCCTGCAGGACAAGGCCGAAGACATCCTGATCAGGGCGCGCCCGGCCCTGCTGGAAGCCGGTATCGAGGCCCAGACCCACGTGGGCTTCGGCAGCATCGCCGAGACCATTGGCGAAACGGCACGGCGACTGGAGGTGGACACCGTGGTGATGGGCACCCGCGGCCTGGGATCGCTCAGCGGCCTGCTGCTCGGCTCGGTGGCCCACCGCGTGGTGCACCAGGTACCGCTGCCGGTGATCCTGGTGAAATAGGCACCCAACAAAAAACCAGCCCGTGGGCTGGTTTTTTCGTTTCAGACACTGGGCGGATCAGATGCTCAGCGTCCAGTCATAGTCGACGATCAGCGGCGCGTGCTCGGAGAAGCGCGGTTGCCGCGGCAGCCGAGCCGAGCGCACGAAGCGGCGCAGCCCCGGAGTGAGGATGTTGTAGTCAAAGCGCCAGCCCAGATTCAGGTGCTCGGCCTGGTCGCTATCGGGCCACCAGCTGAACTGGTCACCTTCGCGGCTCACTTCGCGCAGGGCATCCACATAGCCCATGTTGCCGATCACCTCGTCCATCCAGGCCCGCTCGGGGGCGAGGAAGCCAGGGATCTGCTGGCAGTCGCGCCAGTTCTTCACGTCCTGCTTCTGATGCGCCACATACAGCGAGCCGCAATAGATGTACTCGCGGCGCTTGCGGCGCTGCTTGTTCAGGTAATGGGTGAAGTCGTCCATGAACTTGAATTTCATGTTCAGATCCTCATCACCACGCTTGCCCGAGGGCAACAGCAGGCTGGCGATGCTGACCTTGTCGAAGTCCGCCTGCAGATAGCGGCCGAAGCGATCGCAGGACTCGAAGCCCAGGCCGCTGATCACCGCTTTCGGCTGAACCCGGGTATAGAGCGCGACCCCGCCCTGGGACGGCACTTCGGCGTCGCAGGCATAGAGGATGTAACCCTCCAGCGCATAGGCCGGATCGTCCATGTCATAAGAAGAGGCGCGGGTATCCTGCAAGCAGATCACGTCGGCATTCTGCGCCTTAAGCCAGGGCAACAGGCCCCGCTCCACAGCGTCCTGAATACCATTGACGTTCAAGCTGATGATCCGCATAAATGGCCCCCAAAAAATCGTGGATGTATGATACCCGAGCTAAACCGGTTTAGCTAAATACAAGCCGCGCAAGGACTTATATGCAGGCGTATCAGCGTAATTTCATTCGTTTCGCCATCGAGCGTGGAGTTCTGCGCTTTGGCGAATTCACTCTGAAATCGGGACGCGTCAGCCCCTATTTCTTCAACGCAGGCCTGTTCCACAGCGGTTCGGCGCTGGCCCACCTCGGGCGCTGCTATGCCGATGCGCTGGTCGCCGCCAACCTGCCCTTCGATGTGCTCTTTGGCCCGGCCTACAAAGGCATCCCCCTGGCAGCCGCCACGGCGGTGGCCCTGGTCGAGCACCACGGCCGCGACACGCCCTGGTGCTTCAACCGCAAGGAAGCCAAGGATCACGGCGAAGGCGGCCTGCTGGTGGGCGCACCTTTGACCGGCCGGGCGCTGATCATCGACGACGTCATCACCGCCGGCACCGCCATCCGCGAGGTCATGCAGATCATCGAGGCGCAGGGCGCCAGCGCGGCCGGTGTACTTATCGCCCTGGACCGCCAGGAACGCGGCCGCGGCGAGTTGTCGGCCATCCAGGAAGTCGAGCGTGACTACGGCATTCCGGTGCTCAGCATCGTCGCCCTGGATCAGGTGCTCGAATACCTGGCCGAGGATGCCGAGCTCAAGCGTCACCTGCCTGCCGTCCAGGACTATCGCGCCCAATACGGCATCTAGCCGTCAGCCCCAGGAGAGACGGCCATGGTCGTACGTCGCGCCGCTGCCAGCCTGTTGCTCATCGCCCTGCCGCTGGCCGGCCAGGCGGCGGAGCTGTACCGCTACCTGGACCGTAACGGCACCCTGGTCATCGACCGCCAGGGTGTGCCACCGGAGTACGCTGGCAAGGGCTACGACGTCCTCAACGAACAGGGCCGGGTGATCCGCAAGGTCGCCCCGGCCCTGCCCGCCGCGGAACTCGACCGCCAGGCGCAAGCGCGCCAGCAGGCGCTGGTCGACGGCCAACTGCGCAAGCTCTACAGCAATGTCGAGGATGTCGACCGCGCCAAGGCGCGCAAGCTGGCGGAGCTGGATGGCCTGATGCAGATCAAGAAGGCCACCCTGGACTCCGTGCGCCAGCAGCAGAGCCAACTGATGGAACAGGCGGCGGTGTACCAGCGCAATGGCCAGGCACTCCCTGCGGACCTGCAGGCCCGCCTCGACGCCATGGCAGCCGATCAGATCCGCCTGCGGGCCGATCTGCAGCGCTACGCCGAGCTGCGCATCAGCACCAGCGCCGCCTTCGATGCCGATCGCGCGCGCATGCAGCGGCTGGAAGCGACCCAGGACACGGACCAGTAAGTCGGCAGACGCAACTCACCGACGATCCCTCGGCCTTCCCGTGGCGGCGCCCGTTCGCTCACGCGGTAATGGCTGTGCGCTATCCACTCAGCGGCCCCTTCCTCCTCCATCGCCTGCTCAGCGATACCGCTCGCCCCTCATGTCTTGGCACACAGTGTGCAAACTCGACCTCAGCCTATTGTTGAACAATCGGATGCACGCCTGGTGATGGTCGGAAACGGCTCAGCGTTGGACTGAGACCGATACCGTCACGGGTTGGTAAGGAGCCCGCCATGAACGGCAAAGACGCGAGCGGACTACCGTTAGGGATTCAACTGCTCCAGGAGATGCGCGAAGACATCATCGGCGGCCGCCTGCTGCCCGGTACGGCGCTGGTCGAGAGTGAGCTGGTGCGAGCCTACAACGCCTCGCGCAACACCATCCGCGAAGCCCTCCACCAGCTGGATCGCGAGGGCCTGGCCACCTATGTGCGCCACAAGGGCGTGATGGTGCGCCGCCTCGGCCTGGCCGAGGTACGCGACATCTTTCAGGTGCGCCGTACCCTGGAGGTGCAGGCCATCCTCTCCAGCCGACCGCTGCGCGAGTACCAGTCCGATCGCATGCTGGACGCGCTGGAGGCCGCCGATCTGGCGCAGTCGCGCGAAGACTGGCGCGCCTTCGGTACCCACGGCCTGCATTTCCATCAGCACATCGTCGGCCTGCTGCGCAGTCCGCTGTTCGACGAATTCTTCGCCAACGTCGCCGCGCAGATGCGCCTGCTGTTTTCCATCGCTCCCGACGAAGAACACTTCCAGCGCCCCTGGCTGGCACGCGACCGCCAGATCCATGACCTGCTCGGCGCCGGTCGCCTGCAGGCGGCGGCGGAGGCCATGGCCAGCTATCTCGATGATTCCGAAAACCGGCTGCTGGACCTGCTCAGCGCCGCCAAGCCGCACTGACCGAGGAGACCGCCCATGTACAAGGACTACCCCGCCGCCTACCAGGCCACCCAGGGCTCCGCCCTGCGAGTCGACCAGGCCTTCTATGATCGCCTGCGCGAAAGAAAGGAGGCCCGCACCCTGATCGACCAATTCGAGATTCCAATCCGCACCGGCCGCGCCTGGAAGGTGCCGGCGGGCCATCTGTTCCGCGTCACCACTCCGCACGGTCCCCAGGTCGGCGACTTCAACGTCTGGAACGCCGAGGACCCACGCGAGCGGATGTGGGCCGCGCGCACCCGACAACTGCAGGGTGCCCACGTCAGCACCTATGATCGTCTCTGGTCGAACCTGCCCTTCCTGCGCCCCCTGCTGACCATCACCGACGACAGCCTGGCCGGTTATGGCATCGACGAACATGGCGGCCGCCTGCATGACCTGCTGGGCACCCGCTGCGATCCCTACGTCAACAAGATGCTCACCGGCGAGGACTTCCACCACCACTGCCACTCGAATCTGACCCGCGCGGTGCTGCCCCATGGCCTCACCGAATTCGACGTGCACGACGTGCTGAACATCTTCCAGTGCACCGGCCTGAATCACGACGACCTGTACTTCATGAAGGCCTGTCCGGCCAAGCCCGGCGACTACCTGGAGTTCTTCGCCGAGATCGACGTGCTCTGCGCCCTGTCCACCTGCCCGGGTGGCGATCTGTCCCTGGCGATGTGGGGACCCGAGGCCGAGGACCCGCTCAAGGTCTGTCGTCCACTAGGGGTGGAGATCTACCGGGTCGAGGAGGCGCTGCTGGAAGGTTGGGAATCACCCAAGCGAGCCGCCTATAACGGCCAGCACGGCCTGACCCTGCCCACGCCCAGCTGGGAGCAGTGAGTCCGGGCCAGCAATGAAAACGGCGCCCTGGGGCGCCGTTTTCATCCGACCGCAGCGCGATCAGCGCTTGCGGTTGGAGATCAGGGTACCGACGCCGACGTCAGTGAAGATTTCCAGCAGCACCGCGTTGGGCACCCGGCCATCGATGATGTGGGCGCTTTCTACGCCCCCCTGCACCGCTTCCAGCGCACAGCGAATCTTTGGCAGCATGCCGCCGTAGATGGTGCCGTCGGCGATCAGTGAATCGACCTGCTCGGTGGACAGCCCGGTGAGCACCTGGCCCTGCTTGTCCATCAGGCCGGCGATGTTGGTCAGCAGCATCAGCTTCTCGGCCTTGAGCGCCTCGGCCACCTTGCCTGCCACCAGGTCGGCGTTGATGTTGTAGGACTCGCCGTCCGGACCCACGCCGATGGGCGCGATGACCGGGATGAAATCGCCCCGCACCAGCATGTTGATCAGGTCGACGTTGACCCCGGTGACCTCGCCCACGTGGCCGATGTCGATGATCTCCGGCTTGGTCATCTCCGGCGTCTGCCGGCTGACCTTGAGCTTGGTGGCGCGGATCAGACCCGCGTCCTTGCCGGTCAGGCCGATGGCCTTGCCGCCATGGCGGTTGATCAGGTTGACGATGTCCTTGTTGACCTGGCCACCGAGCACCATTTCCACCACATCCATGGTCTGGGCATCGGTGACGCGCATGCCATCGATGAAGTGGCTTTCGATGGACAGGCGCTTGAGCAGGTCGCCGATCTGCGGACCGCCGCCGTGCACCACCACCGGGTTGATGCCCACCGCCTTCATCAGCACGATGTCACGGGCGAAACCGGCCTTGAGCTCATCGCTCTCCATGGCGTTGCCGCCGTACTTGATCACCAGCGTCTTGCCGACGAACCGGCGGATATAGGGCAGCGCCTCGGACAGCACCTCGGCGACGTGCGAGGCATCCTCGCGGCTCAGGGTCATGGCTCACCTCTCAAGGTCGACAAAGAAAAGACAAAGGGCGCCTAGGCGCCCTCTGTGCTACCGCTGACCCGAGGTCAGAACGGCAGGTTCAGATCCGGCTGCACCGCCAGCAACTGCTTGCGGAACACCGTCTTGATGCGCTCCAGCTCCTCGAGGGTTTCCGCCTCGAAACGCAGCACCAGCACCGGCGTGGTGTTGGATGCACGCACCAGGCCCCAACCGTGCTGGTAATCGACGCGGACGCCGTCCAGGGTGGTGATCTGGGCATCGCCCCACTGGGCGTCGCGCTGCAGGGTTTCGATGATGCCGAACTTGTTCTCTTCGGTCACCTGGATATTGATCTCCGGGGTGGAGATGTCTACCGGGAAGGTATCGAACACCTGTTGGGCGCTGTTCTTCTCCTGGCTGAGGATCTCCAGCAGACGCACGGCGCTGTAGATGCCGTCGTCGAAACCGAACCAGCGCTCCTTGAAGAACACGTGGCCGCTCATCTCGCCGGCCAGCAGGGCGCCGGTTTCCTTCATCTTCTTCTTGATCAGCGAGTGGCCGGTCTTCCACATGATGGGACGACCACCGTAGCCGGCGATGAGGTTGTTCAGGCGACGGGTGCATTTGACGTCGAAGATGATGTCGGCGCCCGGGTTGCGGGAGACCACGTCCTTGGCGAACAGCATCAGCAGCTGGTCGGGGTAGATGATCTTGCCTTCGTTGGTCACCACGCCCACGCGGTCGCCGTCGCCGTCAAAGGCCAGGCCCAGGTCGGCGCCGGTTTCCTTGACCTTGGCGATCAGGTCTTCCAGGTTCTCGGGCTTGCCCGGATCCGGATGGTGGTTGGGGAAGTTGCCATCCACCTCGCAGAACAGCGGGATGACCTCACAGCCCAGGGATTCGATCAGCTGGGGGGCATTGACCGCGGCGACACCGTTGCCGGCGTCCACCACGACCTTGAGCTTCTTGGCCAGCACCACGTCGTTGCGGATGTAGTCGGCGTAGCTCTTGAGCACGTCGACCTGCTTGATCTGGCCCTGGCCGCTGGCTACTTCGCCGGTCTCGATGCGCTCGCGCAGACGCTGGATGGATTCGTTGGCCAGGGTCTCGCCAGCGATGACGATCTTGAAGCCGTTGTAGTCCGGCGGGTTGTGGCTGCCGGTCAGCATGACGCCGGACTTGCCTTCGAGCACGTTGGCTGCGTAGTAGAGCACCGGGGTCGGCACCATGCCGACATCGCTGACATTGGCGCCGCTATCGGCCACGCCCTTGATCAGTTGGGCGACCAGTTCGGGGCCGGACAGACGGCCATCACGGCCGACGGCCACGTTGGGCTCGCCACGCGCCAGGCTTTCCGAGCCGATGGCGCGCCCGATCCAGTAGGCGGCTTCGGCAGTCAGGGAGTCACCCACCACGCCACGGATGTCGTAGGCGCGGAAGATGCTGGCGTTGAGTTGGGGGGCTTGCGGGGTAGTGCTCATTGGGGGTTTCTCCAATCCCAGGAGATCCTGGTCTTCGTCGAGGATACTGATATCGAGGATGTCGGTGGTCTGGAACAGCGGCTCGCTCTGCTGAGCGCGGCCTCTGTCGGCAAACTCCGCCAGGGTCTTGGCCACGGCATCACTAGGTGCTGCGGCGTAGAGGTCCGGCGACGACCCGGCCGATCGGTTGGCCAATCGGGCCGTCGACTTGGCCACGGGTTCCATTACCGCCAGGCGCAAGGTCGGGCTTTTGGCTATCTGATTGGATTCAAGTTCCTCGGCATAGGCCGTCAGACTGCGGACGTCGTCACGTAGCCGTCGTGACAGCTCCCGGGAAAACAGCCAAAAGCCCGCCAGCAGGCCGAACAGCGCCAGCAGCAGCGCCACCAGGGGAATGCCCACCGGGGTGTCGGCGCCCGCCTCGGCGGCGGGTGCCAGTTCCAGCGTCCAGAGCGGGCTACCGGTGGCGAGCCGGCGCATCAGTGCCGGATCACCGGGGGTACCGCCACTGGCCAGTACCTGCACCCCGCCACCGGGAAACTGCTGCAGCAGGCGCCACTGACCAACCGTCGCCGGCGGCGTGGCCCAGCCCTGCAGGACGGCCGAGAGTTCTTCCACCAGCACGGCGCTGCCCAGCAGCTGATCGCCACGGCGAATGGGCTGGGCACTGTAGACCAGCCAGCGGTCGCCCACGCGATAGGCTTCCGGCGGCGTGCGCTGGCCGCTTTCCAAACGCTTGAGCAGGTCGAGCGCGGCATAGTTGAGGGGACCGGGACGGTCGTCTTCGATCTGGCGCATGCCGGCCGGCACCACCAGGACATCGACCACTCCCAGGCGCTCGCGCAGCTGGCTTTCCGCCGCCGCGCGCGCTGCAGGGTCATCGCCCTGGAGCGCCTGCAGCACCAGGGCATCCCCGGCGACACCCTGCAGCCGTCGCGTCAGACCGACCAGCAGCTGATTGAGGGAGGTGGCCTGGGCCTGCAGGGCCTGATCCGCCTGCTGCTCCTGATTGCGTGCGCCCTGCGGCTGCAACACCAGGAACCACAGCAGCACCGCGGCCAGCAGCAGGCCGGCGAGTGCCAGCAGCAGACCCGCGCCCATGCCGGGCAATGCAGCGACCCGAGGGGCCGTCTTGCGCACATCCTTGCCGTTCTTGCCCCTTGCCATGCCGTTCTTCTCCTTTATGTCACGGCGCGCCTTGCGTATCTGGCGTCAGCGGGTACCAGAGTGCCCGAAGCCGCCGGTACCACGTTCGGTCTCGGTAAAGCTCTCGACGATGTCGAAGTGCGCCTGCACCACAGGTACGAGCATCAGCTGGGCGATACGTTCGCCGATGCTCACGGTGAAGGTGGTCTGGCCGCGATTCCAGCAGGAGACCATGAGCTCGCCCTGGTAGTCCGAATCGATCAAGCCGACCAGGTTGCCCAGCACGATGCCGTGCTTATGGCCCAGCCCCGAGCGCGGCAGGATCAGCGCCGCCAGCGACGGATCGGCGACATGGATGGCGAGCCCCGTGGGGATCAGCGCGGTCTGGCCCGGCTCCAGCACCAGTTCCTCCTGCAGCATGGCGCGCAGGTCGAGGCCGGCCGAACCAGGCGTGGCGTAGGACGGCAGCGGGAAATCGCGCCCTAGGCGCGGGTCGAGGATCTTGGCTTGAAGGCTATGCATGAGTCTGAGCGGTGTCTTTGAGGTGGGTGGAAATCAGGGCGATGAGCTGGCGGGCGATCTTGCTCTTGCTGGTCTGCTCGAAGCGGATCTCGTGCAGGCCACGGTCGATCACGGTGACCGCATTGTCTTGGCTGTTGAAGCCGATGGCCGGATTGGCCACATCGTTGGCGACGATGAGGTCGAGATTCTTGTCGCGCAGCTTGCGCTGGGCGTACTCCAGCAGGTTCTGGGTTTCCGCGGCGAAGCCGACGCTGAAGGGCCGATCCGGGCGCCCCGCCAGGGTGGCGAGGATGTCCGGGTTGCGCACCAGCTCCAGCAGCAGGCCGTCGCCACGGGTAGGGTCCTTCTTCAACTTGTGCGGCGCGATGACCTCGGGGCGATAGTCCGCCACCGCCGCCGAGGCGATGAGCACGTCGCAAGGCATCAACGCCTCGCAGGCCGCCAGCATGTCGCGGGCACTGATCACGTCGATGCGCTCGACGCGATCGGGCGTCGGCAGGTGCACGGGGCCACTCACCAGGCTGACGCGGGCACCCGCCTCCGCCGCCGCTTCCGCCAGGGCGAAGCCCATGCGGCCGGAGCTGTGGTTGGTGATGTAGCGCACCGGGTCGATGTTTTCCTGGGTCGGGCCGGCGGTGATGACCACATGGCGACCAGTCAGGTCCAGGCGCTGGAAGCAGTCGGCGGCGAGCTGGGCCAGGTCGGTAGCTTCCAGCATCCGGCCGGGGCCGACGTCGCCACAGGCCTGGCTGCCACTGGCCGGGCCGAACAGCGCGATACCGCGGCGGCGCAGGAGCTCGGCATTGGCCTGGGTGGCCGGATCGCGCCACATGGCCTGGTTCATGGCTGGTGCCAGGGCGACCCGGGCATCGGTGGCCAGCACCAGGGTGGTGAGCAGATCGTCCGCCATGCCCTGGGCCAGGCGCGCCATCACATCGGCAGTGGCCGGCGCGACCAGCACCAGATCGGCCCAGCGGGCCAGCTCGATGTGACCCATGGCCGCTTCGGCGGCCGGATCCAGCAGATCCAGGTGCACGGGTAGCCCGGACAGTGCCTGGAGGGTCAGCGGCGTGATGAATTCGCGCCCGCCGCGGGTCAGTACCACCCGCACCTCGGCGCCCTGATCCTTGAGGCGGCGCACCAGCTCGGCGCTCTTGTAAGCGGCGATGCCACCTCCGACGCCCAGCACGATGCGTTTACGATGGAGCCGCTGCATATAGCCTTTCCGTTTTCGAACCGTCTAGAACGGGCATCGCACGGCCAATCGAGGCCTGCGCGCACCCGCGAATGATCCGGTTAAGATAGCACAGCGCCTGCAGGACGCAGGCGCCCCGCCAGACAGGGAGCGCCCCATGAGCATCAAGGATTGGCCGGCCCAGGAGCGGCCGCGGGAAAAACTGCTGGAACAAGGCGCCCAGGCCCTCACCGACGCCGAGCTACTGGCGATCTTCCTGCGCACCGGCGTGGCCGGCAAAAGCGCGGTGGACCTTGCCCGCCAGCTGCTCGGGGAATTCGGCAGCCTGAGAGCCCTGCTGGAAGCCGACCTCGCCGCCTTCAGCGCCCACCTCGGCCTCGGCCCGGCCAAGTACAGCCAGCTGCAGGCGGTGCTGGAAATGGGCCGCCGCCACCTGGCCGAAGGTCTCAAGCGCGACTCGGCGCTGGAAAGCCCCCAGCAGGTCCGCGACTATCTAAAGGCGCACCTGCGCCACGAACCCCATGAAGTCTTCGGCTGCCTGTTCCTCGACACCCGCCACCGGGTGCTGGCCTTCGAAGCCCTGTTCCACGGCACCATCGATGGCGCCAGTGTCTACCCCCGCCAGGTGGTCAAGCGCGCCCTCGCCCACAATGCCGCCGCCGTCATCCTCACCCACAACCACCCTTCCGGCATCGCCGAACCCAGCCAGGCCGACCGCCTGCTCACTACGCGCCTGAAGGATGCCCTGGCGCTGGTAGATGTGCGGGTGCTGGATCATTTCATCGTCGGGGATGGAGAGCCCTTGTCGATGGCGGAATATGGGTGGCTTTAGCTATTGAATCTAATGCTTTTAAAACTATTTAGAGGAATGTTTAAAAAATTTTTTATTTTGGGTCATTTTTGTTGGAACAGTTACTAGCATCATCCTTGAAAATTATAAATTTTTCTGGGCCTAAATTTGTAGGCCCAAGCAAATGCTTTCTTACTTTGCTTAAGACCTGTCTGACATCAGGCGCATCTGGAGAATGTGAAAGCACTGCAGAGAGGTCCTCAAAAATTTCATCAGGAAGCCACAAAAAAGCTTCGAAAGTAAGCAAATTTAGCTTTTTTCGGCTCTCCGGCCATGAAAACCACTCCGATAAAAGATCAGCAATTTTTGCGGCTCTATCTCTGATTTGAATTTCTCTTTTTAACTCTTCGATGGCCTTGACTTGATCTATAATTATCTCATCCTTGATGCGTTCCAAATCCTTTGAATACTCGTGATCTATACTCGCCCTCAAGCGATTTTCAATCTGGGTTTTTCCTAAAAACCCTATAATAAAGGTACCTAGACTTACTCCAAACAAGGAGCATACAAAAGACCAGAACCCTTTTATTTCGGCATCCAAGATGGCATAAGAATCTTGTTATAACGTAAGCGTCCGGGTAAGTCACCGTAAGCTCCTGACATCATCCGGTTCTAGCGTCCCGCGTGAGATCCCTACCGGCCCGGCCACCAGCTGTCAGGTATGCTTCCACCATTCCCTTCCGTAACTTTTTTTGACACCCCCAAAGCCTCCCAGTATCGTCCTTCCTCCCTCCTTTCCGGCTACCTCTGCCGTGAACCGCCCAGGCGTTAACTCGCGAAGCGGTTATACAAGTTGCTGACACTTTTACGGTCGCTATCTACTAGCGCGCCTCATTTCCGATATCAAGTGTAAAGGATGATTCTATGATCATTCGTCAGGCTACTAACGCCGACCATCCGCAACTGCTCAACATTTGGCTGCGCTCCGTTCGCGCCACACATCACTTCCTGCAAGAATCCGATATCGAGGCATTGCTTCCTCAGCTCCGCGATATTTACCTACCCGCTGTTGAATTATGGGTTACGGTAGATGCCGAGGACTGCCCGCTAGGGTTCATCGGGCTCAATGAAAACCACGTAGAGATGCTCTTCATCGAACCAGATCTTCGAGGGAAAGGGATTGGCCGCGCACTGCTGGATCATGCCCGCAGTTTGCGCAGTCAGATGAGTGTTGATGTGAATGAACAGAACCCTGAAGCGGTAGGGTTCTATTTACATTACGGGTTTGTTCAAACAGGTCGTTCTCCGCTGGATGGCGAGGGCCGCCCCTTCCCCTTGCTGCACTTGAGCCTGCCCGGCTAGAACTGTAGTAGTGAATTGCTCGCCCTTAAAGCGGGAGTTCGGAAGGTGAATTCGCCGGACGCTTACGTTATAACCCTATACGAGTTTTTTTTATTCTACTTTCTAACAACCCCGGAAACCTCGTATACCACGTCTGATTCAACGGCGACGGATGCGGCAGTGGATAGAGGGTCAGTGTTTTACGCGCGCCCTCCTCCGTTTCCAGGGTGACCTCGATACTGCTTTCGAAGCGGTCTTCGCTCTTCCAGAAGGCTTCCAGGCGGGCGCGCTCTTCCTTGGATTGGCCGATGCCGAACCAGAGGAAGGCTTCGCGGCCAAAGGTGATGAGCTGGGTACCGTGCCAGTGTTCCACCAGCAGGCGGCGCATCAGGGGGTGGAAGGTCTTTTTTACCCGTTCCGACCAGGCTTTGTTGCCCACGGGTTTGTAGGGCACGGTGTTAGCCCAGAAGAACTGCTGGCTCAGGCTGCGGCTGGCTTCGAAGTCGGCTGGAAGATGGCCGTACAGGTGTTTGTAGAGGACCTTGCGGGCGATCTGGCCACCGCTGCCGATGAAGGGCTCGCCGTACTTCACTTCCTCCCGCCCCGGGTCGCGACCGAAAAAGCCCAGGGGCGCCTCGGGATCGCCTAGACCGATGATGGGGTCCAGCGGGTCCTTGGCGAATTGTTCGTAGATCGGAAGATCGACACCAGGAAGGTCGGCGGCGAGTTGGCGAAAGGCTTCGCGCTCTGCGGAAGACAGCGGCATGCAACAGATCCCCATCGAGGAATTAATCCCTCTTGTAGAGCGCTGCCTTGCGGGTGACGTTCCGTAACGACTGGCGGAGCGGCAGCCCTGAGGCGATAGGGTAAACTGCCCGGCTCGAACGACCCCTCAAGGTGAATCCCGTTGATCAATCTGCTACGCAACGGCCTCGGCCAGGTGATCGTCGGCCTGGATCTGGTGACCCGGCCGCGCAAGCTCAAGCGCAGTGAGCAGGCCCAGGCTGCCATCGAGGCGGAACTAGCGAATCTGTCGCTCTATCAGTTCCAGGCCTGCCCCTTCTGCGTGAAGACCCGCCGCGCCCTGCATCGGCTGAACCTGCCGATCCGGCTCAAGGACATCAAGAAGGACCCGCAGCTGCGCACCGAGCTGGAACAGGGCGGTGGCCGGGTGAAGGTGCCTTGCCTGCGCATCGACGAAGGTAGCCAGAGCGTGTGGATGTACGAGTCGGACGACATCATCGCCTATCTGGAGCAGCGCTACGGTGAGCGGCAGCCCGCGTGATGCCTGAGTGGTGAGCCGTAGCGGACAAGGCTGCGCCGTTGTCCACGCTACGCATAAGCTTGGGTTCGTTGGGCTTCGACGGTGGAGCTGTCTCGGCCCAACCTTGTATCTCTCCTGGGTAATGGGATTAGCTACCTCATTACCCGGAGCCGGTTAAGCACCTGCCCAACCTGAGCACTCGATGCTGTTTCGTAGAGCGTGCCTGCCGGCTCCCTTTCTCCACATCCTGAATGGTATCCAAGCCCCTCCTCGGGAGTGAGGCTGTATGCACAAGGCAAGGAACGAGAAATGGCGATCATCGGTATCGACATCAGCAAGCAGAAATTCGACTGTCTGTGGCTGCGTGACGTCTGCAGCCTGAAAGTGAAAACCAAGGTCCTCGCCAATCGGCCCGCAGGATTCGCCGAACTGATCGACTGGTGTTGCGCCCAGACGGGGGAGACACCGGAGCAGTTGCAGGTCTTTCTCGAGGCCACTGGGGTCTATCACGAGCCGTTGGCGCTCTATCTCCACGATCGTGGCGTCCAGGTCTTCGTCCTCAATCCTGCGCGGGTACGCGAATATGCCCGTAGCCTAGGCGTACAAGGCAAGACCGACAAGCAGGACAGCCTGATCCTGGCGCGCTATGGCGCTACCCAGCCCGTGCGCCCTTGGACGCCAGAGCGCCGCGAAGTCCGCGAACTCAAGGCGTTGATCGCTCGCCATGAAGCGCTGCAAGAGGATCTGCAGCGTGAACTTAACCGTCGCGAAAAGGCCGCGGTCAGTGGCAGCCTGACCGTTCTGGCGTCCATCGACAACCTGGTAAAGGCCCTGCAACAGGAGGCGGCGCGGGTTCGTCAGGACATCGACGACCACATTGATCGGCATGATGATCTCAAGCGTGATCGGGCGTTGCTGCAGAGCATTGGCGGGATCGGCGAGGTGCTGTCGCGCCATCTGTTGGCTCTGCTGCACAGTCGCGACTTCAGCAGCGCACGACAATGCACCGCCTTCGTAGGCCTAGTGCCCCGTCCCTGGCAATCCGGTAAGTCGGTGCAGGGGCGCACGGTGCTGAGCAAGGCCGGCTCGCCCCGTATCAGGGCCAAACTGTACATGGGAGCCATCGTTGCCAAAGGCTCCAACCCTGATGTGAAGGCCCTGTACGACCGCCTGTTGGCCCGCGGTAAACCGCGGATGAGTGCCCTGGGCGCGGCCATGCGTAAACTGCTGCAGATCGCCTATGGCGTGCTCAAGACACAACAACCTTATCAGCTACGACAGGCCCTTTAGCGGACCTGTTGTGATTGGTAGGAGAGATGGTATCTACGGGTTGTTACAGGTCGCTTTCCTCGACCTTGCGGACCTTGCTGGCGTCCAGGGTATAGGACGCTTCGGCCAGGTCGTTATCGACCGACTCGGTGTGCAGGGTGCCTATGACCCAGTAGGGCTCATAGATGTCCGGTAGCGGCACGCCCTTGGGGTAGCGCACCAGCACGATCTGGTTCGGCGGGGGCGGTGGCACATGGATGCAGGCGCCCGGATAGGGCACCAGGAAGAACTCGCGGAAATTGCCCTTGGCGTTGGTCTCCAGGGGCACCGGAAAACCACCCAGGCGCACGTTCTTGCCATTCAGGGCGGCCACGGTGCGGGTGGAGTGCATCACCTCGGGCAGGCCATTGTCTTTCTGCTTGAGCCCGCCCGGCGAGCCGAAGCCGCCCGGCGCCTCCGGGCTGTTGTGAGTGATCTCGGGCATGGTCTCCAGGGCCCGACGATCTTCCGCGGTGAGCAGGTCCAGCCAGTTGGTTTCGGGCGGTTCGCCCTTGGCGGCGTGAGTCAGCAAGGGCAGGCTGGCGAGCAGCAGGGTGATGAGCAGTCTGGGCATGGTCGGCAGGCTAGGCGCAAAAGTCCGAGTGTGCGGCGCGGCGGCCTAGGGGTCCAGACCCACGACCGCCAACCAGAGCCTCTTCCATAAAAAAGCCCCCGGGTCGACGGGCGACTCCGAGGGCTGAAAACTGTGTAGCTAGGCTTCGCCGAGGCGAAGCGGCGTCTTAGCGACGCTTGGTCACCATTCCGTAGATGAACAGCACGATGATGGCACCGACCACGGCACCAATGAAGCCTGCGCCTTCACCGGCACGGTAGATGCCCAGTGCCTGGCCCAGGTAGGTGGCGACCACGGAGCCGACGATGCCCAGAATGATGGTCATGATCCAGCCCATGCTGTCGTCGCCCGGCTTCAGAAAGCGGGCAACCAGGCCGACGATGAGACCGATGATGATGGTTGCGATGATACCCATGTGAAGAATCCCCTGTTTAAGTGCTGGTAAGACAACGCCGGTCAGCAGGCGTCGTTGTACTCTCCGACCACCGGTGGTCCGCTGAGGTTCAGGGGAAAACGGCTTCCGTGCACGGAAGCCGTTTGGCATCAGTCCTGGATCAGGGCTTCCAGGGCGGCGATGCGGGTCTGCAGGGTCGCGGCGTCAGCACTGCGCAGGGTGGCGTGACCGACCTTGCGCCCGGCCTTGAAGGCCTTGCCGTAATGGTGCAGGTGGCAGTCTTCCAAGGCGGTGACGGCCGCTACCGGCGGCACCGAACCGATGAAGTTGACCATGGCGCTCTCGCCGACCTTGGCGGTGGAGCCCAGCGGCAGGCCGGCCACGGCGCGCAGGTGGTTCTCGAACTGGCTGCACTCGGCGCCTTCGATGGTCCAGTGCCCGGAGTTGTGCACGCGCGGCGCGATCTCGTTGGCTTTCAAGCCACCCTCGACCTCGAAGAACTCGAAAGCCAGCACGCCGACATAGTCGAGCTGCTCCAGCACGCGGCGGGCATAGTCTTCGGCCAGGGCCTGCAGCGGGTGGTCGGAACTGGCCACCGACAGGCGCAGGATGCCGCTTTCGTGGGTGTTGTGTACCAGCGGATAGCAGGCCACCTCGCCGTCACGACCGCGCACGGTTACCAGGGAGACCTCACCGGTGAAGGACACGAAGCCTTCCAGCAGCAGGGGGACGCTGCCCAGTTCGGCAAAGGCGCCGGCGACGTCTTCCGGTTGGCGCAGGACCTTCTGGCCCTTGCCGTCGTAGCCTAGGGTACGGGTCTTGAGCACTGCCGGCAGGCCGATACGGGCCACGGCGGCGTCCAGGTCGGCCTGGGACAGGACATCGGCGAACGCGGGCGTAGGAATGCCCAGGTCGCGGAACATGGACTTTTCGAACAGGCGGTCGCGGGCGATGCGCAGGGCTTCGGCCGATGGATAGACCGGTACGAACTGCGAGAGGAAGGCCACGGTTTCAGCCGGGACGCTCTCGAACTCGAAGGTCACCAGATCGACTTCATCGGCCAACTGGCGCAGGTGATCCTGGTCGCCGTAGTCGGCGCGCAGGTGTTCACCCAGGGCAGCGGCGCAGGCATCCGGCGCCGGGTCGAGAAACGCGAAGTTCATGCCCAGCGGCGTGCCGGCCAGGGCGAGCATGCGGCCCAGCTGGCCGCCACCGATGACACCGATCTTCATGCCTGCTCCCTCGGATCGGGATTGTCCAGCACGGTACGGGTCTGCTCGTCACGGAAGGCGTTCAGCCGCTCGTGGTACTCGGGATACTTGCCACCGAGGATGCTGGCGGACAGCAGCGCGGCGTTGATGGCGCCGGCCTTACCGATGGCCAGGGTGGCGACCGGTACACCGGCGGGCATCTGCACGATGGACAGCAGGGAGTCGACGCCCGAGAGCATGGACGACTGCACGGGCACGCCCAGCACCGGCAGGTGGGTCTTGGCGGCGCACATGCCCGGCAGGTGGGCGGCGCCACCGGCACCGGCGATGATCACCTCGATACCGCGACCGGCAGCCTCTTCGGCGTACTGGAACAGCAGGTCGGGGGTGCGGTGGGCGGAGACCACCTTCACTTCGTGGGGAATGCCCAGCTTGTCCAGCATGTCGGCGGTGTGGCTCAGGGTGGACCAGTCGGACTTGGAGCCCATGATCACGCCTACGAGTGCGCTCATCGTCGTGCCTCTGAAATGAAGAAGCCACGCGGCGGACGTGGCTTGGGAAATGAGCGGCACAGTATAGACGAAAGCGGGGCGGAGAGTGCTCCTGCACCGGGTATCGCCTGTCGGTTGGAGGACAGGACGTGGCGCTCATGGGATGGGGGTGGTTTGGGACGAGAGGTGCGGGTTAGATGCCTGGACGCTTGAGGTGGAATCGCCCTGAAAAGCGCCCTCACCCCAGCCCTCTCCCGCAAGCGGGAGAGGGGGCGGATCGGCTCAGGTGGAAGTCGGCCTCAGATCCCCACGTCCGGCAGCTGCGGACGGGTTTCCAGGGCCTTGGCCATCAGGCGTTCTACGAAGGCGCGATCCGCGTCGGGCAGGGCCAGGCGGGGTGGGCGGGTCAGGGCGCGGCCGCGGCCGGCGAGTTCTTCGCAGAGCTTGATGCACTGCACCAGGTCCGGACGGGCGTCCAGGTGCAGCAGCGGCATGAACCACTCGTAGAGCGGCATGGCGTCGGCGAAGCGGCCGGCCTTGGCCAGGCGGAAGATGGTTTCGCCTTCGGTGGGGAAGATGTTGGACATGCCCGAGACCCAGCCTTCGGCGCCCACGGCGATGCTTTCCAGCACCACGTCGTCGAGGCCGGCGAAAAGCACGAAGCGGTCGCCTACTTCGTTGCGCACGTCGATGAAGCGGCGGGTGTCGCCGGAGGAATCCTTGAAGCAGACGATGTTGTCGACGTCGGCCAGGGAGATGAGGATGTCCGGGGTGACGTCGTTCTTATAGATCGGCGGGTTGTTGTAGACCATCAGTGGCAGGTCGAGGGCGCTGGCCACGCTGCGGAAATGGGCGGCGGTCTCGTGGGGCTTGGCCGAGTAGACCAGGGCCGGCATGAGCATGATGCCGTCGGCGCCGGCGCGACCTACAGCCTGGGCGGTGCGGGTGGCGTTGAGGCTGGTGAATTCGGCCACGCCACAGATCACCGGCACGCGGCCAGCGGCGGCGTCCTTGGCGACCTCCACCAGGGCGATCTTCTCTTCCAGGGTCAGGGAGGTGTTCTCGCCCACGGTGCCGCACATCACCAGACCGGAGACGCCATCGCGCACCAGGTTGCTGATCACGCCATGGGTCTGGTCCAGATTGACCGAGAAGTCATCGTTGAATTGGGTGGTGACGGCGGGAAAGACGCCGCTCCAGTTGACGCGGGGAGTGCTCATGCAGGGGTTTCCTCCAGACGCAGACGGGGCTTGAGAGAGTCGCGGTATTGCCGGGGCGACAGGCCGGTGAGACGGCGAAACTGGCGGCTGAAGGCGCTGTGGTCGGTATAGCCACAGGCCAGGGCCACTTCGGTGACGGGCAGATCGCGGGCCAGCAGGCGCGAGGCGGCGTCGAGCCGGGCCTTGTGTAGCAGTTGCTGGGGCGTGAGGCGCAGGATGCGTTTGCACTGGCGTTCGAGCTGGGAGACCGACAGGCCCACCCGCTGACTCAGTTCGCCCACCGAAAGCGGCTGGGCATAGTGCTCGCGCAGATAGCGATCAACCTCGGCCACCTTGGCGTGGGCCGGATGATCGGCGGCCGGTGCCTGCAGGTCGTGGGAGATGCCCGCCATACCCATGAGGCGGCCCTGGGCATCGTGCAACGGCAGCTTGCGGGTCAGGCACCAGCCGGGGGTACGGCCGGCATAGAGGTGCAGCTCCAGCTGGTCGTCCAGCGCCAGGCCTTCGCGCAGCACACGGCGATCCTGTTCGGCGTAGGCGCCACCCAGGGGGGCGGGAAAGACTTCCTCGGCGGTCTTGCCGAGCAGTTCGCTGACGTCTTCAAAGCCGCAGCGCTGGGCCAGGGTCAGGTTGACCAGCACATAGCGCGCTTCAAGATCCTTGACGAAGAACACCACGCCGGGAATGGCATCGAGCAGCGGCGCCACCAGGCTCAGGCTGGCGAGCAGCGCGGGCAGATCGGCGGGCCGGGCGCGGCTCAGGGCGTCCAGGTGGGCAGCGGCGTTCATCTCTCGTCCTCGGTCAGGGCCAGCAGGCTGTCGATACGGGTGGGTTGCAGCGGAAAGCGCGGTGCGGGCGGCGTCCAGCCCAGCAACACCCGGGTCGCCTGACCACAGATGCGACCCTGGCAGGCACCCATGCCGCAACGACTGCACAGCTTGGCCTGGGTCCAGTCGCCATGACCAACCAGAGCACCCAGCGCGACGTCCTCGCAGCGGCAGACCAGGGTATCCGGCTGGGCCAGACGGGCAATGGCGGGATTCAAGGCAAAGGTGCGGGCCAGCTGGGCGGCGAAGCGACGCCAGGGGCGTGCCTCCGGTTGCACGGCGCGGGCAGCGTCGAGCTGGCTGGTGGCGACCAGGCCGGCGATCCGCCCGGTGACCTGGGCCAATTCGTTGCCGCCGATGCCGGTGCATTCGCCAGCGGCCAGGATGTGTGGCTGGCTGGTGCGCTGGTGTTCATCTACCGCCACCGCGCCGTCCAGGGTGGCGCAGCCTAGGCTTTGGGCCAGTTCCACGTTGGGCACCAGGCCATAACCACAGGCCAGGCGATCGCAGGCTATCTCCCAGCGACGCTCGCCCTGGCGCAGGCGAACGGCTTCGAGGTGATCGGTGCCAAGCGCGGCCTCGACCCAGGTACCCGGCCGATAGCGGGGGGTGGCTAACGTAAGCGCCTGACGCAGCTTGTTCGGCCAGCGCCAGAGTCCCAGGCCGAAGTCGAGCACGGCATGGCGTCCGGCCTGTTCAGCGACCAGGGCGATGCGGGCACCCGCCTGACGCGCCGTGGCGGCACTGGCCAGCAGCAGCGGACCGGTGCCGGCGACGACGATGCGCTCATCGGCGACTTCAACGCCACCCTTGATCAACGCTTGCAGGCCGCCGGCGCCGGTCACGCCAGGCAGGGTCCAGCCGGGAAACGGCAGCAGCAGTTCGCGGGCGCCGGTGCAGAGGATGAGCGTTTCGAACGCCAGGGTACGACTGCCACTGGCGTCTTCCAGCAGCAACTGGCGCGGCCCCAGAACCGCCGCGACCCGGGTGCCACTCAGTAGCGTCACGTCGGCCGGCAAGCTGCCGACCTCGGCCGCAACCTGCCCGACTCTGGCACGCCAGATCTGGCCGCCGGGCAAGGGATTGTCGTCCAGCAGCACCAGGTTCAGGCCGCGGCCACTGGCCGCGCGGGCAGCGGCGAGACCGGCCGGACCGGCGCCGATGATGAGCAGATCGCAGCTCGCGCTATTCATGACAGGCGCTCCACCTGCATGCCGTCCCGGCAGGAGGTCTGGCACGCCAGCCGGCGCACGCCATCGACCTGCACCCGGCATTCCTGGCAGATGCCCATGCCGCAGAAAGGCGCTCGGGCCTCCCCGGTCACCGAACGGCGTGCGGCGGGGTTGCCGCTCTTGGCCAGGGCGGCGGTGAGCAGACTGCCAGGGCGGACCTCCAGGCGCTCGCCATCGATGAACAGGGTCAGCATGCCTGGCTCCTCGGGGCGGTCGTGAAACGTGCCGGTGCGAAGGGTTCCACGTGGAACGTCGAAGGCTCGCCGAACAGCCCATTGGCGATGGCTTCGGCGGTGGCCGGCGCGGTAGTGACGCCCAGGCCTTCGTGGCCGACCGCCAGCCATAGACCGGGCTGGTCGGGATGAGCGCCGATCAGCGGCAGGCCGTCGGGGCTGGCGGCGCGCTGGCCGGTCCAGCCGCGGATCAGCGAGGCATGGGTCAGACCCGGCAGGAAGTCCAGGGCGCGACGCAGCAGCTGACCGACCACCGCGGGTTCCACGGCCATATCCGGGCGCTCGAATTGCCGCGACGAACCAATCAGCAACTGCCCCGTGGGCCGTGGCTGGACGTTGAAGGCCACCGAGGCGCCGCTGCTGGCGTGAGCGCTGGCACCGTAACCAATCTCCACCAACTGGTGGCGGACCTGCTCGGGATAGCGGTCGGTGATCAGCAGATGGCCTTTCTTGGGTACCAATGGCAGATCCGGACAGAGACTGGCGGCCTGCAGGCCGGCGGCGAGCACCACGGCATCGGCGGTCAGCCAGCGACCATCGTCCAGTCGCACGCGCCGGCCTTCGACGGCAGTCACCCGGGCGCGCTGGAATTCGATCAGCGGCGAGCGCTGCAGCAACCAGGCGGCGACTACCGGGGCATAGAGCAGGCCATCGCCAGGCACCTCCAGGCTGCCGGCTAGGGCGGTCAGTGCCGGTTCGGCGGCGGCGGTCGCCGCAGCGTCGAGCGGCTGGCTGGCGACGCCCTGGGCGTCCAGGCGCTGACGTTTCTCTTCGATCAGATCCAGTTCGGCGGCGTCGCGGGCCAGCCAGAGGGTGCCGCAGTTGCGGTAGTCGGCGGCGCCCGGCAACTGGGGCACCAGCTCACGCCAGAGTGCCAGGGAACGGGCGCTCAAGGTCAGTTCGGCGGGGTCGTCGTCCATCACCACCAGGTGGCCCATGCCAGCGGCGGAGGCGCCGGGCAGGCCGGCGTCCAGCACCCGCACGCGACAGCCCCGCGCCGCCAGGGCCGCGGCGCAGCTGGCACCGACGATGCCGCCGCCGACGACGAGGACGTCCGCCACCTTCTTCACCCCGGAATGCCCCAGGCGAAGGGATCGTCCTCGGCCAGCAGCAGGGTCGCCTCGGCCATGACGTGGGCACGCCCACGGATCACTGGCAGGATGCGGCCCTCGTCGCTTGGCTGGTAATGGGCCTCAAAACGACTGCCGATGACGCTGGCCTGATGCCAGACGGCGCCGGGTTCGAGATCGCCGTCCGCCGCCAGGCACGCCAGCTTGGCGCTGGTGCCGGTGCCGCAGGGCGAGCGGTCATAGGCGCGGCCCGGGCAGAGCACATAGCTGCGGCTGTCGGCGCCATCCGGGTCATCGGCAAAGAGTTCGATGTGATCGATATGGCCGCCCTGCTCGCCGGTGATCCCCGCGGCCTCCAGGGCGCCGCGCAGGGCCAGGCTGAAGGTGAGCAACTCTTCAAGGTTATCGGCGGCGACGCGCTGGCCGTGATCGGCACAGAGGAAGAACCAGTTGCCACCCCAGGCGATATCGCCAGTGACCGGGCCGTGACCGGGAATATCTACCTGCACGCCCTGGCGGTAACGATAGGCCGGGACATTACGCACGCTGACGCTGCCATCGTCGTGCAGGGTGGCGGTCACCTCTCCTACTGGGGTTTCGATCAGATGATCGCCAGGGCCGATCCGGCCAAGATGGGCCAGGGAGACGACCAGGCCGATGGTACCGTGGCCGCACATACCCAGATAGCCGACCTCATTGAAGAACACCACGCCAGCGCTGGCGGCAGGAGATACCGGCTCACAGAGCAAGGCGCCGACCAGCACCTCGTTGCCGCGCGGTTCGCGCATGCAGGCCCGCCGAAAGGCGTCATGCTCCCCGGCCAGCAGGGTGCGGCGCTCGGCCATGCTGCCCTGGCCGAGATCGGGAAAACCGTTCAGCACCAGGCGGGTGGGTTCACCGCCAGTATGGGAGTCGATGACGCGGATGCGCTGCATGGCTGACCTCCGTGAGAGAGGCTCCAGTGTCGCGCAGACAGGCGCAAAAGGCTTGCAGGACGTCGGCTAGCTAAAAGCCGATATCAGCATAATCGCCTGCCGTCTATCAGCCGCCATGGCTTTGACTTTCCAGATGTCGCCAGACCTGCTGCACCAGCCGCTTGCGCAACAGGGCACAGCGGTAGAGGCGGATCTCCAGGCCGACCTGCCAGGCGGCGTCGCCACACACGGCCAGTTCGCCCCGGGCCAGCTCCGCCGCCACCGACAACTGCGGCACCCAGGCCACGCCCAGGCCCTGCAGGGCCATGGTCTTGAGGCTGTCGGCCATGGCGGTTTCGTAGAGGGTCACGGCGCGCAGCTTGCGCTGGCGCAGGAGCAGATTCACCGAGCGACCGAGAAAGGCACCCGCGCTGTAGGCCAGCAGCGGCACGCTGCTCTGCCCGTCCAGCTGGAACATGGGGCGGCCCTCGCCATCGGTGGCGCAGACCGGCAGCATGGCGGTGTGCGCCAGGTGCAGCGAAGGAAACAGCTCCGGGTCCATCTGCAGGGCGGCGTCGGGATCGTGGAAGGCCAGCATCAGGTCGCAGGCGCCGTCACGCAGGGCGTGGATGGCATCGCCGACGTTGGTAGCCACCAGGCGACTGGCCAGCGCCAGACCCTGGCCACGCAGCCCGGCGATCCACTGCGGGAAGAAGCCCAGGGCCAGGGAGTGGGCGGCGGCGAACTGCAGCACCTCGCCCTGCCCGCCTTCCAGGTGATGCAGATGGCGCACCGTCTCGCCCAGTTGCTCCACCACGCTGCGCGCCGTGACCAGAAACAGCTGGCCGGCCTCGGTAAGGCTGATCGGGGTGTGGGATCTGTCCACCAGGGTCAGGCCGACGCTTTCCTCCAGGGCGCGGATGCGCCGGCTGAAGGCGGGCTGGGTGACGAAACGCTTTTCGGCGGCCTGGGAAAAACTGTAGGTGGCCGCCAGGGCCACGAAGTCTTCCAGCCATTTGAATTCGATGTTCATGGCGCCCATACGTCTTCGGATCTCGTGAGGTCACAACCAAAGTTATGCCGATCCGGCATGAGGCTTGGCGGATCGGCATTGGCCGAGATCGGCTGGCAGGCCTAGATTCTAAGGCATCGCGGCGCCCGCCGCTCGATCGAAGCCTAACGCTATCATGTCCAACTCTGCATCACCCGTTCGCCTCGAAAAAGATCTCCTCGGTACCCTCGACGTCCCTGCCGATGCCTACTACGGCATCCAGACCCTGCGCGCCGTACAGAACTTCCGCCTCTCCGGCGTGCCCCTTGGTCACTACCCCAAGCTGGTGGTGGCCCTGGCCATGGTCAAGCAGGCGGCGGCCGACGCCAACCACCGGCTCGGCCACCTGCCGAGCGAGAAGCACCAAGCGATCGTTGACGCCTGCTCGCGCATCATTCGCGGCGAATTCCACGACCAGTTCGTGGTGGACATGATCCAGGGCGGGGCCGGCACCTCGACCAACATGAACGCCAACGAGGTGATCGCCAACGTGGCGCTGGAGCTGCTCGGCCACGCCAAGGGCGAGTATCGCCACCTGCACCCGAACAACGACGTCAACATGGCGCAGTCGACCAACGACGCCTACCCCACCGCCATTCGCCTGGGCCTGCTGCTCGGCCATGACGCCCTGCTCGCCAGCCTGGACAGCCTGATCACCGCCTTCGCCGCCAAGGGCGTGGAATTCGCCGAGGTGCTGAAGATGGGTCGCACCCAGCTGCAGGACGCGGTGCCCATGACCCTCGGCCAGGAATTCCATGCCTTCGCCACCACCCTGGGCGAAGACCTGGCGCGGCTGAAAAGCCTGGCGCCGGAGCTGCTCACCGAGGTCAACCTGGGCGGCACCGCCATCGGCACCGGCATCAACGCCGACCCCGGCTACCAGCTGCTGGCCGTACAGCGCCTGGCGGAAATCAGCGGCCAGCCGCTGACCCCGGCCGCCGACCTCATCGAGGCCACCTCGGACATGGGCGCCTTCGTGCTGTTCTCCGGCATGCTCAAGCGCACCGCGGTGAAGCTGTCGAAGATCTGCAACGACCTGCGCCTGCTCTCCAGCGGTCCGCGCACCGGCATCAACGAGATCAACCTGCCGCCGCGCCAGCCGGGCAGCTCCATCATGCCGGGCAAGGTCAACCCGGTGATCCCCGAGGCGGTCAACCAGGTGGCCTTCGAAATCATTGGCAACGACCTGGCGCTGACCCTGGCGGCCGAGGGCGGCCAGCTGCAGCTCAACGTCATGGAGCCCCTGATCGCCTACAAGATCTTCGATTCCATCCGCCTGCTGCAGCGCGCCATGGACATGCTGCGCGAGCACTGCATCACCGGCATCACCGCCAACGTCGAGCACTGCCGCCGCCAGGTGGAGCACTCCATCGGCCTGGTCACCGCGCTCAACCCCTACCTGGGCTACGAGACTTCCACGCGCATCGCCAAGACGGCGCTGGAAACCGGTCGCGGCGTACTGGAGCTGGTGCGCGAGGAAAACCTGCTGGACGAGGCGACCCTGGACGACATCCTGCGCCCGGAAAACATGATCGCCCCGCGGTTGGTGCCCCTGAAGGCCAAGGTCTGAGCCTCGCACGCCAGACCTGAGCGGTAACCGACGGCAACTCCCCGCGAGCGCGGTATCCTTCTTGCTTGGAAGGCTGCCACCGCTCCGGGGAGTTTTCACATGCGTCAGTCCGGTCTGATCAATCTCAACCTGGTATCCCTGGTCCTCCAGCAACTGGCGGCCGACACGCCTGCCCGGGCGGCACCGCTGCTGGCTGGTAGCGGCCTGCAGCTGGACGACCTCGAACAGCCCCATCGCCTCATCACCCTGGCCCAGGAACAGCGGGTCATCGCCAACGCACTGCCCGTCGCGCCGCCCGAACTGGGGCTGCTACTGGGCTGGCGGCTGCGCGTCTCCGGCTACGGCCTGCTCGGTTATGCCCTGCTCAGTGCCCCGACCCTGGGCGCGGCCCTGCAAGCGGCCCTGGCCCACCAGGGCCTGCTCGGCGCCTATTTCACCCTGCGCCTGGAGCGCCATGGCGACCTGGCCTGGCTCAGGGCCGACGACCATCCCTTCGCGCGAGAACTGGAACGCTGCAACGCCGAGTGCTGCCTGGCCTCGCTGCGGGCAATTTGCTGCGACCTCCTGGGTACGCCTCTACCCCTGGTGCAGGTGGCTTTTCGGCACCCCGAGCCGACCTATCGCGAGCGCTATGACGATTGCTTCGGCGCCACGCCCCTGGCCTTCGGAGCCGCCTTCAACGGCCTGGCCTTTCCCATTGCCTGGCTGGAGCGCGGCCTGCCGCTGGCCGATCCGGTGACCCATCGCGACGCCCTGGAGCAGTGCGGCCGGCTGGCCCCCGAGCAGGATCGCCAGCGCGCCCTGCTCGCCCGCATCCGCACCCTGCTGGGCGCCGACCTGGCTGCACCGCCCTCCTTCGAGGCCCTGGCCGGCCACCTCGGCATGGCGCCGCGCAGCCTGCGCCGACACCTGCAGGCGGGCGGCAGCGGCTATCAGCAACTGCTCGACGAACTGCGCTTCGAACGGGCACGTGATCTGCTGGCCCAGGAGCGCCTGCCCATCTATCGCATCGCCGAGGTGATGGGCTTCAGCGAAACCGCCAGCTTCCGCCATGCCTTTCGCCGCTGGAGTGGGCAATCGCCACGGGGTTATCGGCTCTAGCGGCTGGCGTATGCTGGCGGTTCCTGCACACCGAGAGGCTCTGCCATGCCAGCCCTGCACCTGCTCGCCGAACGCGGCCAACCTACCGATCAATACCGGCTGCCGGCGGAAAAGCGCCTGGCAGGCGATCCGCTACAGAGCCTGTGGCTCGACTACGAGGATGCCAGTGGCGTCTTCGCCGTCGGCCATTGGCACAGCGAGGTGGGCAAGTGGCGGGTGAACTACACCGAGGAGGAGTATTGCCAGGTCCTCGAAGGCCTGAGCCTGGTCACCGATGACCAGGGCCGCACTACCCGCCTGGGGCCGGGCAGCACCTTCGTCGTGCCGCGTGGTTTCCAGGGCACTTGGGAGGTCGTGGAGCCGACGCTGAAGCGGTTCGTGGTCTACGAAGCCAAGGGCAGCTGACATCTCTTGTGACGGCGCAAGGTGAGAAACTGGCCGGATCTATCCCCTTTTGGCCGCTGCGCCTCTCGTCGCGAGGCGCCGGGCTAGCAAGAATCAGGAGAGAACCCGCCGCCCGGAGTCACCATGCGCATCCACCACAGTCCCGATCACGCCCTGCACCATGGTCGCTGCGAATTGATCGACGGCCAGCTGCAGCCCTGTTTCGAAAAGCCCCAGCGCGTCGAATTTATCCTCGCCGAGTGTCACCGCCGGCAGCTCGGTGAGGTGGTGGCGCCCAGGGACTTTGGCCGGGCACCCCTGGCGCGTGTCCACAGCGAGGCCTATCTCGACTTTCTCGCCGGTGCCTGGGACGAATGGGCCGCCGGGGGCGAGACCGTGGATCTGCTGCCCTATACCTGGCCCGCACGCACCCTGCGGCAGGTGCTGCCGCCCACCAGCCTGCATGGGCGTCTGGGCTACTACAGCTTCGACGGCGGCGCGCCCATCACCGCTGGTACCTGGCAGGCCGCCTACAGCGCCGCCCAGGTGGCCCTGAGCGCCGGTGCCGAGGTTGCCGCGGGCACGCGCAGCGCCTTCGCCCTCTGCCGCCCACCGGGTCACCATGCCGCCGCCGATGTCATGGGCGGCTACTGCTACCTGAACAACGCCGCCATCGCCGCCCAGGCCGCCCTCGACGGCGGCGCGCGGCGGGTCGCCATCCTCGATGTCGACTACCACCACGGCAACGGTACCCAGGACATCTTCTATGCCCGCGACGATGTCCTGTTTCTCTCGCTACACGGTGATCCGGGCTTCGAATTCCCCTTCTTCCTTGGCTATGCCGACGAGACCGGCACCGGCGCGGGCCAGGGCTTCAACCTCAACCTGCCGCTGCCCGCCGGCAGCGCCTGGGACAGCTGGAGCGCCGCGCTGGAGGTGGCCCTGACGCGACTCCAGAGCTATGCCCCGGACCTGCTGCTGGTCTCCCTGGGCGTGGATACCTTCAAGGCCGATCCCATTTCCCAATTCAAGCTGGAGAGCGACGACTACCTGCGCCTGGGCGAACGCCTGGCACGGCTCGGCCTGCCGACCCTGTTCGTCATGGAGGGCGGTTACGCCGTGGCGGAGATCGGCATCAATACGGTGAACGTCCTGGCCGCCTTCGACGGCGCCTGATCCCTATCGCGAGGAATCCGACCATGCACAGCCTCTTGCGTCCGCTCACCGCTCTGCTGGGCAGCGCCCTGCTCGCCAGCGCCGTCCAGGCCGCCGATCCCGGCGAACTGCGGGTCTACAACTGGGCCGACTACATCCTGCCCGAGACGCCCAAGGACTTCGCCAAGCAGACCGGCATTCGCGTCACCTGGGATACCTTCGACAGCAACGAGTCGCTGGAAGCCAAGCTGCTGACCGGGCGCTCCGGCTACGACCTGGTGATCCCTTCCAACCAGTTCCTGGAAACCCAGATCAAGGCCGGGGTGTTCCAGAAGCTGGACAAGACCAAGCTGCCCAACTGGCAGAATCTCGATCCCGAGTTGCTCAAGCTGCTGGAGGTCAACGATCCGGGTAACCAGTACGGCGTGCCCTACATGTACGGCACCATCCTCATCGGCTTCAATCCGGCCAAGGTCAAGGCGGCGCTGGGCGCGGACGCGCCGGTGGACAGCTGGGACCTGGTGTTCAAGCCGGAGAACATGGCCAAGCTCAAGAGCTGCGGCGTGGCCATGCTGGATTCGCCCTCGGATATCCTGCCGGTGGTACTGCACTACCTGGGCCTGGACCCCAACAGCGCCAACGCCAAGGACTACGAGAAGGCCACGGCGCTGATGCTGAAGATCCGTCCCTACATGGCCTACTTCAACTCCACCAAGTACATGACCGATATCGCCAACGGCGACATCTGCGTGGCGGTGGGCTATTCGGGCAGCTTCTACCAGTTCGGCAACCGCGCCAAGGAAGCCGGCAACGGCGTGGTGGTGGACTGGCGCCTGCCGCGTGAGGGTGCGCCCATCTGGTTCGACACCTGGGCCATTCCGGCCAGCGCCGCCAACGTCGACCAGGCCCATGCCTTCATCAACTACCTGCTCGAACCGAAGGTGATCGCCGGGATCAGCGACTACCTCGGCTATCCCAACGCCAACAAGCCGGGCATGCCGCTGGTGACGCCCACGATCCGCGACAACCACGACCTGGTGCCCACCCCGGAAATGCTCAAGAAGCTCTATGTGGTGCAGCCCCTGCCACAACCCATCGAGCGGGTCCGCACCCGTGCCTGGAGTCGCATCAAGGCCGGCAACTGAAGGTCGAGACGTCCATGACGGCCCGAATGGTAGCCAAGTGCTACCATTCGGCGGCTATACCCTCTTATCCGGGAACCCTCTATCGCGCTAAGGGACTTATTGTGCTGAAGTGACCTATCGGATTTTCCTGCCAGGTACGGCACCATGTCCCTCAGTCTTGCCCTCGCCCGAGCGCTGGCTCGCCCTTTCTGGGCCCTGCGCTTCGAGCCGATATTGGAACAGCATTACCAGCAGGACATCGCCCACCCACGCCGGCGCCACCTGCTCATCAGCCTGACGGTCGCCATCCTGGCCTACGCCAGCTTCTCGATCTGGGACTGGATCCTGATGACCGAGGCCTTCTGGGTCATCAGCCTGCTCAGTGCCCTGGTGGTGCTCGGCGGGGGCGTGACGCTCTTGGCCCTCAAACTGATGCCGGCCGAGCATCCGGCGCGCGAGTGGCTGGGCATCCTGCCGTGTCTGCTGGCCTATGCACCGCCGCTGTTCGACCTCCAGGCGAGCGATGTCGCGCATCGCGCCCTCTGGCTGGCCACCCTCCCCCTCATGACGCTGTTCACCAACAGCTGCATCGCCCCGCCCCTGCGGCAGGCGGCGGCACATAGCCTGTTCGCCCTGCTGACCATCGGCCTGGCCACCCAGATGCATGGTCTGCCCGCCGTGGAGGCTTCGCTGGTACTCACCCTGGCCGGCGCCACCGTGGTCTTTACCCTGCTCAACAGCTTCTGGATGGAAAGGGCCCGCCGGCAGGGCTATCTGCTGATCCTGCGTGATCGGTTGCGCAACGAAGAGCTGGCCGCCACCAACCGCGTTCTGGAACAGCAATCAGCCACGGACCCCCTCACCGGCGTGGCCAACCGCCGGGCCCTGATGCAGGCCCTTACCACCGCCCTGGCGCGTCCCCCGATCCGACCACTGCTCCTGCTGATGATCGATGTCGATCACTTCAAGGCCTTCAACGATCGCTATGGGCACCCGGCCGGCGATCGCTGCCTGCAGCAGGTCGCCACTGCCCTGGCCAGTGAATTGCGCGCCGGCGACTGCCTGGCCCGCTACGGTGGCGAGGAATTCGCCATCCTCTGCACGCCCACGCGCGAGGAAGATAGCGGCAAACTGGCCCAGCGCCTGCTGGAGGCGGTGCGTCGACTGGAGATTCCTCATCTCGGGCCCAACGCCGGTCCGCGGGTAACGGTGAGCATCGGCGGTGCCTGTGCCCGGCTGGACCACGACTGCGCCGAAACCTTTCTCGAAGCCGCCGACCGGCAGCTCTACTGGGCCAAGCAGGCAGGCCGTGACCAGGCGATCCTGGAAGACTGCAATCGATGCCAGACGCCGGTCGGTGATCTCCCGCTAGCCTAGCCGATAGACCCGGTCGACCAGGGTCGCGCTGGCCAGGCGCTGGCGCAGATCGTCGTCCAGGTGGGGGTCCTGCCAGTCGTAGAGACCGATGCGGCCATAGGCCTGGCCGCGCCGGGGGCGGGTGCCCAGGTACTCCCAGACCACCCGGGTGCAGGCCGGCTCGCGCCGATCGGAGGCGCTGACGCCCAACTTGAGGCCGTTGAGGCGGTCGATGCGATTGCGGGCGCTGGGCAACAGCACCGTCTGCGACAGCTCGTTGCCGGTGAGGGACTCGTAGTCGGTGAAGAACAGCCGGCTTTCCAGGCTCATGGCCAGGCCCAGGTAGCGAAAGCGTGCCTGGCTCGTGGCCTCGCCCTGACGACGCAGGCGTTCGAAACGCACATAGCGAAAGACGCCTTCCTCCTCGAACAGCCGCACCAGCCCACAGAGCACCACACCCGGGGTGGAGAGCGACGGATAGTATTCGTGGTAGTAGCCCTGGTAACGGGCCAAGCCTTCCTGGCGCTCGCCGAACAGGGCCAGCGCCTGCCCCGCCCACCCCGTCTCCTGGCTGACCGGTGCCCCCAGGCGCGCCGCGAATTGCCGTTGCGGCAGCTGCAGATCGCTGGCCGGCAGCCCGAAGAATTCCGCCAGTCGCTGCAGGTTGTAGGGCGACGGACGGCTCTGGCCGTTGAGGTAGCGATTGAACTGGGCACGGTTGATACCGACGGCGCGACAAACGGCGGCAATCGAGCGGTGGCGCTGGCAGAGCAGCTGCAAATTGGCGGAAAAATCGCTCATGAACCCTGCCCAAGCTTGACAGACGGCCGGAAAACTAGCATCAAGTCGCGCCATTTTGAAGCGAGGCGCGGAATTGTCCACGCCGGTGGGATAGCCGAACCTAGGCGGCCCGGTCCGTCTTACTGCCCGTTCCACCCGGACCGATCCGTCCCAGCGCCCCGTCCCGGTCGTCTCCCCACGACCGGGCACGGCGTCGGGAGCGGGATATTCCACAATAATAGCCCCAAGGCTTGCGAGCCGGCCTTGGAGCATCACTAGCATGCTCGAGGATTCTTCATGCACTACCTAGAAATGCTCAATGACTTCCTGTCCGGCCACGTACTCATCGTGCTGATCGTCGGCCTGGGCAGCTATTTCACCCTGCGCTCGCGATTCGTGCAGTTTCGTCATTTCCCGCACATGTTCACCGTGTTCAAGGATTCCCTGCGCAACAGCGGCGACGGCCTGAGCTCCTTCCAGGCACTGATGCTCAGCCTGGCCGGTCGCGTGGGTGCCGGCAACATCGCCGGCGTAGGCCTGGCCGTGACCCTGGGTGGCCCCGGCGCCGTGTTCTGGATGTGGGTGACCGCCCTGGTCGGCATGGCCAGCAGCTTCTTCGAGTGCACCCTGGCGCAGGTCTACAAGCGCGCCGATGGCGATGGTCTCTACATCGGTGGTCCGGCGTACTACATCCAGCACGGCCTCAACAAGCGCTGGATGGCGCTGATCTTCTCTGGCCTGCTGCTGGTGACCTACGGCTTCGCCTTCGTCGGCCTGCAGTCCTTCACCGTGACCCACTCGCTGGAAAACGCCTTCGGCCTGCCGGTGCAGTACACCGGGATCGCCCTGGCCATCCTGCTGGGCCTGGTGTTCATCGGTGGTATCAAGCGCATCGCCGCGGTCTCCGACATCCTGGTGCCGGTCAAGACCCTGGCCTACATCGCCGTCACCCTCTATGTGATCATCACCCAGATCGAGCTGGTGCCCGGCACCCTGATGACCATCGTCAAGAGCGCCTTCGGCCTGGAGCCGGCCTTCGCCGGTCTGCTGGGCGCCGCCATCACCATGGGCGTCAAGCGGGGCGTCTTCGCCAACGAAGCCGGCCTGGGCGCCGCGCCCAACGTCGCCGCCGTGGCCGCGGTCAAGCATCCGGCCGCCCAGGGCGTGGTACAGGCCTTCAGCGTCTTCCTCGACACCTTCGTCATCTGCACCTGTACCGCGCTGCTGATCCTGCTCTCCGGCTTCTATGCCCCGGGCTTCGACGGCGACGGCATCGTGCTGACCCAGAACTCCCTGGCCGCGGTGGTCGGTGACTGGGGCCGCATCTTCATCAGCGTCGCCCTGTCGCTGTTCGTCTTCACCTGCATCCTCTACAACATCTACCTGGGTGAAAACGGCCTGCGCTACCTGCTCGGCCGTGGCAAGGCCGTGCTGCTCGGCTATCGCGGCCTGGTGCTGGTGCTGATCTGCTGGGGCTCCATGCAGAACCTGACCACGGTGTTCGCCTTCGCCGACATCACCATGACCTGTCTGGCCTTCGTCAACCTGATCGCGCTGGCGATGCTGATCAAGGTCGGCATGCGCATCCTCAACGACTACGACGCCCAGCGCCGCGCCGGTGTCGATCAGCCGGTGTTCGATGCCGACCAGTTCCGCGACCTGGACCTGGATCGCCAGGCCTGGCCTTCGCTGGATCGTCTGGAAGACACCGTCGCCGAAGCCCGCGCCGCCCAGCCGCGCCAGGCGCACTGACCGCCGCAGCGGTCACGTTGGGCTTCGCTACGCTCAACCCAACCTACGGGTGACGTAGGTTGGGTTGAGGCGGCTCCATCGCCGAAGCCCAACGGCCCCGAACCATGATTCGCTTGTCTGCCCCCACCTCGCGTGGGGGCAGTCTTATCAGGAAGTCCCCCATGACCTCACCCTACCTGCACATCCTCTACACCGGCGGCACCATCGGCATGCAGGCGACCGCCGCCGGCCTGGCTCCGGCCGCCGGGTTCGAGGCGCGTATCGAAGCCCTGCTGGCCAGTCGCCCGGAACTGGGCGATCCGGCCTGGCGCCTGGAGGAACTGTTGCCGCTGATCGACAGCGCCAACATGACCCCCGCCGCCTGGGAGCGCATGGCCCAGGCCATCACCACCGCCGCCGCGGACCCGGCCTGTCGCGGCGTGCTAGTACTGCACGGTACCGATACCCTGGCCTACAGCGCCGCCGCCCTGGCCTTCCGCCTGCTGGGCCTGGCCATCCCGGTGCTGCTGACCGGCTCCATGCTGCCGGCCGGCGTGCCGGACAGCGATGCCGATGGCAACCTGGCCGACAGCTTCGCCGCCTTCGCCGGCGGGCTGGCGCCGGGCGTCCAGGTGCAATTCCATGAAGAGCGTCTACCCGCCGCGCGCTGCACCAAGCAGGCCAGCAGCGGCTGGAAGGCCTTCGTGGAAAGCGCACGGCCGCGCAGTGGCGACACCCTGGTGGCCGCGCCTGCGGCCCTGCGCTTCGACCAGCCGCGCCAGGCGGTACGGGTAGCGGTGCTGCCGCTGTTTCCGGGGGTCGATGGCGCCACCCTGCGCGGTCTGGCGGGCAGCGGCGTGCAGGGGCTGGTACTGGAATGCTACGGCAGCGGCACGGGCCCGGCCGACGACGCCGACTTCCTCGCCGCACTGGCCGAACTACGCGATGCCGGGGTACCGGTGGTCGCCCTCAGCCAGGGTGCCCGCGGCACGGTGGAACTGGGCACCTACGCCGCCGGCAGCGGCCTGGCCGACGCCGGGGTGATCTCCGGCCGCGGCATGACCCGCGAAGCCGCTCTGGGCAAGCTGCACAGCCTGCTCGGCTGCGGCCTGGATCGCGCGGCGGTAGCCGAGTGGATCGGGCGTAATCTGTGCGAGGAGCTGTAAGCGTCGGCTAGGTGCCGGCGGCTCCCTCACCCCGGCCCTCTCCCAGGGGGAGAGGGGGCGTTTGAGTAGGCTGCGTGCTAGCCCTGCGGCTGTCGATCCGACACCTCGGGAGCTTGAAGACGTAGCGACTCTTTCGCCGAAGCCCGACAGGGCGCGCTCGACCTGGGCCGCGTTGGGCTTCGCTCACGCTCAGCCCAACCTACGCCACCGCGGCCTGGATCGCGCGGCGGTGGCCGAGTGGATCGGGCGTAATCTGTGCGAGGAGCTGTAAGCGTCGGCCAGGTGCCGGCGGCTCCCTCACCCCGGCCCTCTCCCAGGGGGAGAGGGGGCGTTTGAGTAGGCTGCGTGCTAGCCCTGCGGCTGTCGATCCGACACCTCGCGAGCTTGAAGACGTAGGTTGGGCTAAGGCGACTCTTTCGCCGAAGCCCGACAGCGCGCGCTCGACCTGGGCCGCGTTGGGCTTCGCTCACGCTCAGCCCAACCTACGCCTGACAACCTCAGGCACCCCGCACCAAACTCCCCCTGAGCGCCCCCTCTCCCTCCGGGAGAGGGTCGGGGTGAGGGCTACCCCAGACGTCTGAACAACCCCTACAGCGCCTCGCGCCATAGGCTAACCGCCATCTCGGCCGAGGCACCCGGCGCTACGGTCAGGACATCGTCCATCACCCGGGCGGTCTCGATGCACAGCATGCCGGGCCAGGCGTCGTCGGCGAACTGGCTCAGGCGCGCGGCCTTGTCGATCCAGGGATTCCACAGCACGGCCGAATGGCTGTTGCGCGTCTCGACGAACAGTCGGCGCTGCCACTGCTGATCACGGATCGCCAGGCGCGCCGGCAGGCCGACATAGACCCGATCGGTCTCGGCGGTGATGGTCGGCTCGCCGTTCTGCCGCTTGCGGGTCCAGCCGTCCAGGCAGTCGTAGTAATCGGCATTGGCCAGGCCTTCGATACCCACCTCGCGTACGTCGCTCACGGCGAAATAGGTGTGCAGCGCCTGGCTCAGCACCAGCGGGTGATCCTCGAGGTTGCGCACGCTCAGGGTCAGCTCCAGGCGTTCGCCCACGCTCAGGCTCAGGGTCAGCTCGGTGGCATGGGGCCAGCCGGGCGTGGTCTCGGCGGAGGTGCGGTGGTGGAAGTCCAGGCGCACCCGATCGGTGTCCACTTCAACGCCACCGGCCTGCCAGGCTACCTGACGGGCCAGGCCGTGGGCCGGGGCGTCCTCGGTGGTGGTGCACATGGCCTGGACCTCGGCCGGATTCTTCAGCAGGTCGCCGAACCAGGGCCAGCAGACCGGGATGCCGCCACGGATCGGCGTACCGGGCTCGAACACGGCTTCCGGGTTGCCCCAGACGATGTCCGGTTCGCCGTCGAAACCGTAGCGCAGCACATGGGCGCCCTGGCAGGCCACCAGGGCTTCGGCCTGACCGACGCGGATACGCCAGACGGGCAATTGGCCCAGTTGGATCTGTTCGACGAGGGGGGCAGCGGACATGGGATGACTCCTGGAAAAGGTGAGAGGCGACTGTAGTCCAGTCGAGGACCGGGCTCCAGCCAGCCATGGACAGCGTCGGCGGCAAAATCTCGCGGCGTTGCCCGGTTCTCATGTCCGCAGGCCAGGCTCGGCTAGACTCCAGGCCCCTTACCTCAGGAAATGTCTGGCCATGTCGGGTATCCCTCGCGTTCACCGCTCTTGCGGCTTTGTCCTGGGGCTGGCATTGCCGATCCTCGCCCAGGCCGCGCCCAGCCTCGACGACGAGGTACGTACTGCCGCCCGCGCGGTAATGGCCGAGCAGGACGTCCCCGGCCTGGCGATAGGCGTCAGCGCGCCAGGGCTGCGCCGGCTCTACTACTTCGGCGTGGCCGACCGCCGCAGCGAGCGGCCGGTGGACGCCGCCACCCTGTTCGAGATCGGCTCCCTGAGCAAGACCTACACCGCCACCCTGGGTGGCTACGCGGCCGCGACCGGCCGCCTGCGGCTGGACGAGTCCGCCGCTCAGGTCCGCCCGGCCCTGGCCGGCAGCGCCATCGGTCAGGCCAGCCTGCTGCAGCTGGCCACCTACAGCGCTGGCGGACTGCCCCTGCAGTTTCCCGACGCCATCACCACCGAAGCCCAGGCGACAGGCTTCTATCGCGACTTCCAGCCACCCTTCCCCGTTGGCAGCCGCCGTCTCTATTCCAATCCCAGTATCGGCCTGTTCGGCGCCCTGGCCGCCCAGCGCCTCGATGAACCCTTCGCCACCGCCCTGCAGCGCCACGTACTGACGCCCCTGGGGCTCAGTCACACCTATCTGCAGGTACCGGCGGCGGCGCAGGACCATTACGCCTGGGGCCACGGCAAGAAAGGCGAGCCGCTGCGGGTCAATCCCGGCGTCTATGCCGAAGAGGCCTATGGCATCAAGACCACCGCGGGTGACCTGCTTGGGTTCGTCGAGGCGAACCTGGACCCCAGCCGCCTGCCGACTGCCTTAGCCAAGGCGATCACCACCACCCAGCAGGGCTACTACCGCAGCGGCCCCATGACCCAGGGCCTGACGTGGGAGGCCTACCCCTATCCGCTACCCAAGACCCAGCTACTGGCCGGCAATACCCCGGCGATGGCGCTGGAGCCGCAGCCGGTGGATTGGCAATGGCCACCGCTACCAGCGAGCGGCGCCCGGTTGCTGAACAAGACCGGCTCCACCAACGGCTTCGGCGCCTATGCGCTGTTCATCCAGGAGCGCCAGCTCGGCCTGGTGATCCTGGCCAACCGCAATTATCCGATTTCCGCCCGGATCGAGGCGGCCTGGCGGATCTTGCAGAAGCTCGATGGCGGAGTGCCGTAAGCGAACGTGTTGTCGCGGCCATGGCGCTCCGCCGAGGCCGTCGTAGGTTGGGCTGAGCGCAGCGAAGCCGAACATCGTCGCGGGACCCAGGCGATGTTGGGCTTCGACGATGTCGCTGTCTCAGCCCAACCTACGGTCTATGACCGCGATAACCGAAACAGCCTCATCCACGAATCCCCGCGTCAAACCGCAGCCTCAAACCCCGCCCGACTCCTCGCGTCCCTCCACCGGCAGCTCGTGCTCGGTGGCGTAGCCGGCATCGGCCGCTTCCAGCACGCCGTGGGCGATGCTGCAGAACAGCGAATTGACCCGGCGCATGTCGCTGAGCAGCCCCAGGTGCAGGGAGCTGGTCTCGAAGCTCTCCACCACCTGCTGGTGCAGCCGCTCGACGTGGGCATGGGCATAGCGCCGCTCCAGCAGGCGGAAGCGCTGCTTGAGCCGACGCAGGCGCCGCGCCGCGTCCAGGTCGCCGGAGAGATAGACCGACAGGCACAGCTTGAGGCTGTCGACCAGCAACCGGTGCAGGGCGGTGAGTTCGTCCACGCCGGAGGCCGAGAAGGACCGCCGCGCGGCGATCTTCTTGCTCTCCACGTCACTGGCCATGCGCTCGATCAGGTCGGCGGCCTGCTCCAGGTTGATCGCCAGTTCGATGGTCTCGGCCCAGCGCCGGCTGTCGCGCTCGTCGAGGTCGTCGCGCGGCATCCGCGCCAGGTACAGCTTGATCGCCGTGTAGAGGGCGTCGACATCGTCATCGAGGCGGCGCACCTCGCGGGCCAGCTGCTTGTCGCCCGCGTTGATCAGCACCAGCAGGTGCTGCAGCATCTGCTCGATGACGTCGCCCATGCGCAACAGCTCGCGCGAGGCATTGGTCAGCGCCAGGGCTGGGGTATCCAGGGCGGCGGTGTCCAGGTGACGTGGCCGTAGAATGGTTTCGGCGCTGTCCTTGGCCGGCAGCATGGCGGTGCAGAAGCGCGCCAGGGGACCGGCCAGCGGCAGGAACAGCAGGCAGCGCACCAGGTTGTAGGCGACGTGGAAGCCGATCACCACCTCGGCGTCGTTGAAGTCATAGCCCTGCAGCCAGTCGGCCAGCAGGCCGATCCAGGGCAGCACCAGGATGCAGCCGGCCAGCTTGAACAACAGGCTGCCCACCGCCACCCGCCGCGCCTCGACGCCCTGCTTGGCGGCGCCCATCAGCGCCAGCACACCGCTGCCCAGGTTGGCGCCTACCACCAGGCACAGCGCTACCTTGAGCGAGATGACTCCCGAGCCGGCCAGGGTGGCGGTCAACAGCACCGCCGCCAGGCTGGAATAGGAAACCATGGCGAAGACGGCACCAGTCAGGGCATCGAGCAGCTGGTCACCGGTGAGCGAGGAGAACAGCACCTTGACCCCGGCCGCGTGGGTCATGGGCGACGCCGCTTCGACGATCAGCTGCAGCGCCAGGATGATCAGGCCCAGGCCGATGGCGACCCGACCGAGCTGGCCGGCGCGGGTCTGCTTGCGGCCGAGAAAGAACACCACGCCAAGAAAGATCAGCAGCGGCGACAGCCAGGACAGGTCGAAGGTCAGCACCCGGGCCATCAGCGCGGTGCCCACGTCGGCGCCCAGCATGATGGCCAGGGCTGGCGTGAGCGGCACCAGGCCCTGGGCGACGAAGGAGGTCACCAGCAGCGCGGTGGCGTTGCTGCTCTGTACCAGGGCGGTGACGGCGATACCGGAAAGAAAGGCCAGCGGCGTGCGCTGCATGCTGCGACTGAGCACCCGGCGCAGGCTGGCGCCGTACACCCGCAGGATGCCGGTACGGACGATATGGGTGCCCCAGACCAGCAGGGACACGGCGGATAGCAGATTGAGCAGTGTCAGCATCGTGGCGCCCTCCCGGCGCGTGTCCAAGAGCTCCTGGCGAGCTTGTCACAAAATCGTAATGACCGTTCTGCACAGACGCACGAGCCCGAAGGCAGGGCACCTTCGGGCTCGTGGGGACTTGCTGGATTAGGCGGCGGAGAGCCGAGTGGGTTCCGCCGCGGCAGCTCAGATCTGCTCTTTGCGCAGCTTGACCGCTTCGCGGGCCTTGGCCTTGCCGCGCAGGCGGATGTTGATGGCTTCCACCGCCAGCGAGAAGGCCATGGCGAAGTAGACGTAGCCCTTGGGCACGTGGACTTCGAAGGCCTCGGCGATGAGCACGGTCCCGACCACGATCAGGAAGGACAGCGCCAGCATCTTCAGGCTCGGGTGCTTGTCGATGAAATTGCTGATGGCGCCGGCCGCCAACATCATCACCAGCACCGCGACGATGATCGCCGCCACCATGACCGGCACATGGCTGACCATGCCGACCGCGGTGATCACCGAATCCAGCGAGAAGACGATGTCGATGATGGCGATCTGGATGATGGTACCGATGAAGCCGCTGCCCTTCTTCTGGGGCGCGTCCTCATCCTGCTCTTCCTCGCCCTCCAGGCCGTGGTAGATCTCGGCGCTGCTCTTCCACAGCAGGAACAGGCCACCGAAGAAGAGAATGAGGTCACGCCCGGAGATGCCCTGGCCAAAGACGAAGAACAGGTCGGCGGTGAGGCGCATCACCCAAGTGATGGACAAGAGCAGCAGGATGCGGGTGACCATGGCCAGGGCCAGGCCGAAGAAGCGGGTCCGTGCCTGCATGTGCTTGGGCATGCGGCTGACCAGGATGGAGATCATGATGATGTTGTCGATGCCGAGGACGATCTCCAGGGCCGTCAGGGTAAAGAAGGCGACCCAGATTTCCGGGTTGGTCAGCCAGTCCATTGCAAATCCTCTTTTAGCTGAGACGCGCTCGGGCGCGCGCTCCAATGGAAAAGGCGCGTCAGGCGACGCGCCATTTTCGAACAGCCGGCAAGGCTAGTCGTACATTTGGTAAAACTCTAGCGGCTGTACAGCGGAAACACACCCAGTAACAAAGCACCGCCCAGCAGGAACATGCAGGTCACGGTCGCCCATTTCAGGGTGAAGCGCTGATGGTCGCCGAACTCCACCTTGGCCAGGCCCACCAGCAGGTAGGTCGAGGGCACCAGGGGGCTGAGCAGGTGCACGGGCTGACCGACGATGGAGGCCCGGGCGATCTCCACCGGACTGATGCCATAGGCCGCGGCGGCCTCGGCCAGCACCGGCAGCACGCCGAAGTAGAAGGCGTCGTTGGAGATGAAGAAGGTGAACGGCAGGCTGACCAGGGCGGTGATCACCGCCATGTACGGACCCAGGGCGTCCGGGATTATCGCCAGCAGGCCCTTGGACATGGCGTCGACCATACCGGTACCCGAAAGGATGCCGGTGAAGATGCCCGCGGCGAAGATCAACGAGACCACTGCCAGCACGTTTTCGGCATGGGCGGCGATGCGCTGCTTCTGCATGTTCAGGCAACGGTAGTTGACGGTCATGGCGATGCCGAAGGCGATCATGAACAGCACCGGCATCGGCAGCACGCCAACGATCAGCGCGGCCATCAGCGCCAGGGTCAGCAGGCCGTTGAACCAGCGCAGGTGCGGGCGGCGGGCCTCGGCGCACTGGGAGACGGTGACGTCGGCGCCTTCGGTCTCGCCGATCTGCAGGATGCCCAGGCGCGCGCGCTCGCTGCGGCCATAGAGGTAGGCGAGGAAGAACAGCCAGGCGATCGCCAGCAGCATGGGCGCGATCATGGGCACGAAGACGTCGGCCGGATCCACGTGCAGGGCACTGGCGGCGCGGGCGGTCGGACCACCCCAGGGGGTCAGGTTCATCACGCCACTGGAGAGCAGCATCAGGCAGGTCATGATCAGCGGATTCATGCCCAGGCGCTTGTACAGCGGGAACATGGCCGCCACGCAGATCATGTAGGTGGTCGAGCCGTCGCCATCCAGGGAGACCACCAGGGTCAGGAAGACGGTGCCCATGGCCACCTTGAGCGGATCGCCCTTGACCAGCTTGAGGATCCAGCGCACCGCCGGGTCGAACAGACCGGTGTCGATCATCACGGCGAAGTAGAGGATCGCGAACAGCAGCATCACGCCGGTGGGCGCCAGCTTGCGGATGCCGTCGAGCATCATCGGGCCGAGGGCGTCGAGCTTGACGCTGCCGAGGCTGGCGAATTCGCTGGACAGCGCCCAGGCCAGCACGGCGAAGGCGATCGGCACCATGGTCAGGGCGATCAGCGGAGACAGGCGCTTGGTCATGATCAGGTACATGAAGGTCATGACCATGGCGAAGCCGAGGAAAGTCAGCATGGGAATACCTCTGAATTTTCGCGAAGAAAAGGAAGGTTCAGCCGCGGCGCAGTGGCGCGGTGAGGGCGAAAATCCAGGGGAGACGGGCGTGCGGGGACGCTTGGAGGGACAGGTACGGCATGGCAAGGATCCTGGTTATTTTTGTAGGACGGCACCCGCTCACGGAGGCGGGTCTTGAACGGATCCTATGAGTTCAACCTTTCGCCAGCCTTGCGTGGCGAAAGGCGGATGTTGCGGGATGTCACGAAGCCGACACGGAGGGGTGCTAACTGCCCCGCTGCCATTCCGGAGCGCTCAGGTGCTCGACGAAGAAGTCGAGCAGGACCTGGATCTTGGTGGGCCGGCTGCGCGCCGAGGGGGTCACGAAATAGAGGCCGCCACGGGTCAGGTGCCAGTCCGGTAGCAAATGCACCAGCCGGCCATCGGCCAGGTAGTCGTTGGCGATGAATTCCGGCAACTCGGCGATGGCCATGCCTTCCAGCAGGACCGGCAGCAGGGCCTCGGAATTGGTGACGCGCAGGGGGCCGCGGGGCAGCACGCTTTCCTCGCGGCCATCGTCCTGGGTGAAGCGCCACACCTGGCTGCGCGCCCGGTAGGCGTAGCTCAGGCAGGCATGTTCGTTCAGCTCCTGCGGATGTCTTGGGCGACCGTGGCGCTCGACATAGGCTGGCGCCGCCACCAGCCGCTGACTGACCGCGCAGAGACGCCGGGCGACCAGCGAGGAGTCGGGCAAGGCGGCGATGCGCAGGGCGGCATCGAAGCCCTCCGCCACCAGATCCACGGTGGCATCGGACAGGTGCAGATCCACCGTGAGCTGGGGATAGCGACGCAGCAGCTCAGGCAGCAGCGGCGCGACCCAGCGCAGGCCGAAGGCCATGGGCACCGCCAGCCGCACCTGGCCGCGCGGCTGCACGGCGCGTGCCTGGGCGGCGCTTTCGGTCGCCTCCGCCTGCCGGTAGAGATCGCCGGCCTGGGCGACCAGCTCGTGGCCGAATTCGGTCAGCGCCAGCTGTCGCGAGGTGCGATTGAACAGCCGTCCGCCCAGGCGCTCTTCCAGGCGCGTCACCGCTCGCGACACCGTGGCCACCGACACCCCCAATACCCGCGCCGCGGCGGCGAAGGAGCCCTCCTCGGCGACCTTGGCGAACATCGCCAAGCCTTCGAAATCCGGCAATCTGCTCATTTCATTCCTGCAACGATGACTTGCCAATCATTCTATTTTGCAGAAAAGCCAGGGTCGATAGGCTGACTCCACCTGATCACAACCACTCGGAGATTCAGCCATGACCCTCAAGCTCGCAGACAAGATCGCCCTCGTCACCGGCGCAACCAGCGGCATCGGCCTGGCCGCCGCCACGCTCTTCGCCCAGCAGGGCGCCCACGTCATTCTCACCGGCCGGCGGCAGGCGGAACTGGATGCCGCGGTCCCCCAGGTCGGCAACGCCACCGGCATCGCCGTGGACTCCTCGCGTCTGGACCAGCTCGATGCCCTCTATGAGCGCATCCGCCGTGAGCACGGACGCCTCGATGTGCTCTACGTCAACGCCGGGGGTGGCAGCATGCTGCCGCTCGCCGAGGTGACCGAAGCCCACTACGACGACACCTTCGATCGCAACGTGAAGGGAGTGCTATTCACCGTGCAGAAGGCCCTGCCGCTGCTGGCGGACCATGCCTCGGTGATCCTGGCCGGTTCCACCGCCGCCACTACCGGCACCCCGGCCTTCAGCGTCTATGGTGCCTCCAAGGCCGCCGTGCGCGCCTTCGCCCGCAACTGGATCCTGGAGCTGCAGGGGCGCGGCATTCGTATCAATACCCTGAGTCCGGGCGCGACTCGTACCCCGGGCCTGGTGGAACTGGCCGGGCCGGATGCCGCCCAGCAGCAGGGCCTGCTGGACCACCTGGCCACCCAGATACCCCTGGGCCGCGTCGGCGAGCCGGAAGAGATCGCCAAGGTCGCCCTGTTCCTGGCTTCCAGCGACTCCAGCTTCGTCAACGGCGCCGAGCTGTTCGCCGACGGCGGCCAGGCGCAGATTTGAATGGCACCTTGCAGCAAGAAAAAAGCGGACAGCGCTCGGGGCGCGGTCCGCTTTTTTACTGACTGAACGCGGGCGTCAGCCGCGCAGTCGCTGGTCGAGCACGGCGATGTGTTCCGGGCCGATGCCGCAGCAGCCGCCGATCAGGCTCGCCCCGCGTGCCTGCCAGTCCTGGGCGAAGCTCAGGTAGCCGGGCGGGTCCAGGTCCGGGCGCAGGGGGTCGAGGCCGTCGTTGGCGGTGGCCTCTTCCGGCTGGGGTGGGAAGGCATTGGCATAGGCGCCGAAGGGAATCTCGACACCCGCCGTGGCGAACGTCGCCCGCGCGGTATCCAGCGCCGCGGCCATCACCTCGGGCTGACTGCAATTGAACAGCAGCGCCCCGGCGCCCAACTCCACGGCCAGTTGCGCCGCCTCGGCCACCGGTTCGCTGGATCTCAGGCGCGGTACCTCGTCGACGTCTTCGTCCTTCAGGGTAAAAGACAGCCACAGCGGCTTGCCGTCATCCGGCAGCCCGGCGGCGATGGCGCGCACCTCGGCCAGGGAGCTCTGGGTTTCCGCCAGCCAGAGATCGACATGGGGCGCCAGTCCGCGAATCAGCGGCTGCAGCACCTCGTCCACCCGCTCCGGCTCGAACAGATCGGGGCGATAGGAGCCGAACAGCGGCGGCAAGGAGCCCGCTACCCGCACCGGCCGCCCGCTGGCCACCACGGCCTGCCGCGCCAGCTGGCCGGCTCGTGCCGCCAGGGCCTCGCCTTCGGCGGCGAAACGCGCCTCGCCGATATGGAAGGGCACCACCGCATAGCTGTTGCTGGTGATCACCTGGGCGCCCGCCTCGATATAGGCGCGGTGTACCGCTTCCACCTGCTCCGGCGCCTCGCTCAGCGCCAGGGCCGACCATTCCGGCTGGCGAAAAGGCGCACCTCGTCGCTGCAGTTCGCGCCCCATACCACCATCGAGAAGAACAAGATTCATGTTGGCCATATAGCTATTTCACTTTTCCTTATAACCAAAACAGAGTTCAATATCGGTTCTCATATCTCTCTAATACCAGGCCCTCTTTCCCTTTGCAAAGGACGCCCTCCATGAGAACCGCTCTGCTATCGGCCCTCGGGCTGACCCTGGCGCTGGTCGCCACCTCGGCCTCGGCCGGCGCCACCCTCGACCGCATCAAGGCCAAGGGCGAGCTGGTCAATGTGCTTATGGAGAGCTATCCGCCATTCTCCCAACTCAATGCCCAGAACCAGCTGGAAGGCTTCGACGTCGACGTGGCCAAGGCGGTGGCCGACAAGCTGGGCGTCAAGCTGCGCCTGGAAACCCCCTCCTGGGACGTGATCGCCGCCGGCCGCTGGAGCGGTCGCTACGACGTCTGCATCTGCTCCATGACGCCCAGCCAGGCACGCGCCCAGGTGTTCGATTTCCCGGTCGACTACTACGCCTCGCCCGCGGTGATCGTGGTCAACGCCGGTGACGACCGCATCCACGGCGCCAAGGACCTTTCCGGCAAGAAGGTCGGCGTCACCAGCGCCTCTTCCTACGAGAGCTACCTGAACAAGGACCTGACCATCGAAGGCCAGGAAGACCAGCCGTTGAGCTACCCCTTTGACCAGGTGCAGGTGGTGCCCTTCCCCGACGACAACGTCGCCTTCCAGGACCTGGGCCTGGGCGCCGGCAAGCGGCTGGACGCGGTGCTGACCAACCTGGTGACCGCCCAGCCGCGCCTCGCTCAGGACAGCAAGTTCAAGCTGGCCGGCGCACCCCTCTATGCCGAGCCCAACGCCGTGGCCATCGAGAAGGGTGACCCGGAATTCGCCGCCAAGCTGCGCGAGATTATCGAGGGGCTGCGCCAGGATGGAACCCTCAAGCGGATCTCCGACAAGTGGATCGGTGCCGACATCAGCCAATGAGCCAGTTACCGCCCCCGGTCGAATCGCGTCCGCTGCTGAGCTTTCGTACCCGTGTCTGGCTGACCTGGCTGGCGCTGCTGGCCGGGGGCGTGTTCTTCGTGCTCGGTTTCGACCTGAAATTCGCCACCGTCTGGCCGCGCCTGCCCAATCTGGTGGGCTGGCGCCTGGGCCCCAACGGCTTCCTGCAGGGCGCGGCGCTGACGCTGTTCCTCAGCCTCAGCTCCATCCTGGTGTCGGTGCTGCTCGGCTTCGCCGCGGCCCTGGCGCGGCTGTCGTCCAGCGCCCTGGCCTATGGCGTGGCGACCTTCTACGCCTCCTTCTTTCGCGGCACCCCGCTGCTGATCCAGATCCTGCTGATCTACCTGGGTCTGCCGCAGATCGGCGTGGTCCCCGGCGCCATCAGCGCCGGCATCCTCGCCCTGTCACTGAACTATGGCGCCTACCTGAGCGAGATCTTTCGCGCCGGCCTGCTTGGCGTTCCCACCGGTCAGCGCGAGGCGGCCCTGGCCCTGGGTCTGTCGCCCCGGGTGATCTTCTGGCGTGTCACCCTGCCCCAGGCCATGCGCAGCATCATCCCGCCGACCACCAGCCAGTTCATCTCCATGCTCAAGGACTCCTCCCTGGTCTCGGTGATGGGTGTCTGGGAGGTGATGTTCCTCGCCCAGTCCTATGGCCGCTCCAGCTATCGCTATCTGGAAATGCTCACCACCGCCGCAGTGCTCTACTGGCTGATGTCCCTTGCCATGGAGTTCATGCAGTCGCGCCTGGAGCGGCATTATGGGAAGGCGTATCGGGGGCATTAGGGCCTTTCGCTGCGCCTTCTAGGCCATGCTAGCCCTTTGATGCCAAACCCGCTTTCAGTGAATCAGGTCACAACATCTCTGGAGCAAGCCTCTACCATTCCCTCCTCCTAAATTTTCGCTTCGGAAAGGACTCGTTATGAAGCCTCGTCATCGCCTTGCCGTTCTCTGCCTCGGTGGCAGCCTCGCCGTCACCGGCTGCTCCAACATGTCGCAGAACGAATGGCTCAACCAGGAAAACGTCGGCACCGTGGTCGGTGCGGCGGCCGGCATCCTCATCGGCAGCCAGATCGGTGGTGGCAGTGGCCGTACCGCCGCCATGCTGGCCGGCGCCCTCGCCGGTGGCGCCCTGGGCAAGACCCTGGGCGCCAAACTCGACCAGCGTGATCGCGAGACCCTGGCCGTGCAGACACAAAAGGCACTGGAGCACGCCCAGGATGGTCAGGTGACGACCTGGACCTCCGACCACAGCGGCGCTACGGCCCGCATCGTGCCGGTGGCAACCGAGACCGAAGCCCGTCAGGTGGCGGTCAAGCGCACGCCCAAGGTGCAGAAGGTCGAGCAGCTGACCCTGCTCAACAAGCCCTATCAGTCGATCAAGTCGGCCAACCTGCGCGCGGCACCCAATGACAGTGCCGACAAGGTCGGCGGGCTGCCTACGGGTACGCGCTTCACCGCCTTGGGCCGTACCGGCAACGACTGGATCGCGGTGGGCCGCAAGGGCGTGACCATCGGCTACGTCTATGCGCCTTTGGTAGCTCCGGCGACCTCTACCTCCGTGGCGACGGCAGGCAAGACCAAGGCCCAACCAGCGCCTGCGGTGGATCTGGACACCCTGGACGTGGCCAGCGCCAAGCAGCAGGGCGTGGACCTCGATGCGGCCGATCTCGATGCCGCGCCGGTGCAGGACAAGGTCGCCGCCAAGACCACCTGCCGTACCCTGAACTACAGCCTGAGTCAGGGCGGCCAGCAGGATCAGCAGACCACCAAGGCCTGCCAGGCCGCTGACGGTGCCTGGGAACTGATCTAAGGAAGGATGACCATGAAACCCACCCTGCTGGCCCTGACGCTGCTGGCCACGGCCACGGCTGCCCAGGCTGAAAGCACCCGCCTCGCCTACTCCAAGGCCGAAGAGGTCGAGGTCTTCGTCGATCACGCGGCGGCGGCCTGGTGCGCGCCCGACCTGGCGCTGCGCTTCGTCTATGGCAAGCCCGCCGAGGCTGCGGCCGTCGAACGCCTGATGCCCAAGATCGGCGCTTTGCTCGGCAAACAGTGCGACCAGGCCGAGCGCCTGACCTGGACGGCGACCGGTAACACTGACGCCCGACTGAACGGAACGGCTACCAAGGCCACGGCCTGGGCGGCGCAGGTACAGAATTCGGCTGCCGTCGTCGCAGCTCCTGCCCCGGCCCCGGCCCCTGTCGAACCGCCCAAGGCGCCCGCTGCTGCGGCGCCTGAGACTGCCAGGCCCGCCACTCCTCCAGTAGTCCCAAAGGCACCGGCACCCGCAGCTCCGCCGGCCCCGGTCGCTGAATCGGTACCTGTCGCGCCGGCCAAGGTCGAGCTTGCACCTGCACCTGCACCTGCACCTGCGGCAGCCAAGGAGCCTGCCGGTCAAATCGCCACCGATTTCGATGTCGCCGGCTGGCGCCCTGGGGATGGCGAAGCCGAACTCGCCAAGAGCGACTTCATCACTACTCTCAAGGATGGCCAGGGTTGCGCCTTCCGCGTCCCCTTCAAGGCCGAGGAAGACAGCCGCTACCTGCAGGTCCGCTCCAGCGGCATCCGTTGCGAGAACGGCCTGGCCCAGGGCGAGGGTGAACTCGCCGTGGAGCGAAGCGATGGCAAGCAATTGCAGCGCTGGAAGGGCTTCTTCCTCAACGGACTGCCGCTGGACAAGCCCTTGCCGCCGCTGCGCTTTGTCGGCTTCGATAGCCAGAAGCAGGCTCTATTCCTGCTGGCCAGCGATCCGGTGACTGCCAGCTACAGCCTGCTGCGTCTCGGCTACAGCTATCGCGGCCAGTGGTCGATCAGCAGTCCGGATGTACTGTTCGTGACCGGCAACAGCGAACAATTCCGTCAGCTCGACCAGATCCGTCCCATCATTTCCAAGACACAGCAACAGCTCGACGCGCTGGGTACGATGGTCCCGCACTTCACCTTCCTGGCCGTGCGCGACTTCACCAAGGGTATCTTTCCCCGCCCCTGGAACAGCAACGAATCCAGCCAGGACTTCTGGCTGTATCGCGTCAATGTCGACCGCAACTGGCGCAGCAAGGCCTGGCAGTTCAGTCCCGAGCAGGCCACCAACTACCTGTTCATGTGGGATGAGAAGCAGGCACGCCAACGCGAGCAGGCCGCACGCGAGCGTGAGCGCGAAGCCCAGCAGGCACGGATGCAGCAGGCGTTCCGTGCCCGTGATCAACTCGCCACCTACGAGCGCCTGACCCAGGAAGCGCGCAGCAATCCACAGGCGCTGCTGGCTCGCCAGGTCAACGACGTGCGCTATACCCCAGGCGGCGGTGGTGGCTATGCCGCCCTGGTCGGGGGCGAGACCCGACCGGTACGCCTGATCGCCAGGGTCACCAGGACGAATAGCGACGGCTGGACCCTCGACTATCCCTATCCGATCCAGGCGCAGGTACCGGCCGGCATCCCGTCCAAGACCGGCTGGTATGTCCTGAGCGGCACCCTGCAGCTCGATCCGAAGGCGCGTGACGCCGACGACCTGCCCCTGACGCACCTGACGGCCAAGGTCGTGCAGCCCTGCACCAGCGAAGGCTGCAGCGACCTGCGCGATCCCCTGGCGCTGGCACGGGTGCAATTCGAGGACCCCGCCTGGACCCCCGAGGCGGCCCGCCAACAGCTCAAGGATGCCGGTCTCGGCGAGGAGCGCTTCTGATGAAACGGACTCTCAACGTCAAACTCTTGGCCGGTGCGGCACTGGTCGTGGTGGTCGGGGGCTATTTCGGTCTCAAGGCCTACGCCGCTCATGTCGCTGATGGACGTCTGCGCGACTGGCTGTTCGAACACCGCCTGCAGGACAAGATCAGCTGGCAGTCGCTGTCCTCCTCACCGCTGGGCGGCACGATCAAGCTGCACGAGGTGCGCATCAGCGATGGTCCGAGCATCGCCCAGCTGACCCTCTCCGCCCTCAAGGACGAACCCGCCCACCGCCGGGCCGATGTCCAGTTCGAAGGCGTGGCTTTTCCGCCCGACGCCAAGGGGCGCTCGACGGCGCTGCACCTGCCCCTGGTTGGTGGTCTGCTGCTCGCCAGCGGACGTGCAGAACTGGCGCCCTTTTCCGGCCGGCTGAAATGGAACGTCGAGGATGAGCTGGCGGACATCGGCCTGACCCTGGACCTGCCGGAGCTGCTGGACGTGGATGCGAGCCTGTCACTGGCTCAGGTCCGCCGCCTGGCCGAAGACCTGAGTGATATGGCCGAAAATGGCCAGCAGGTGGGCCAGCGCGGTCTGCTGTCATCCTTCGGCATACTGGGCAAGCTGCAGCAGAGCGCGCAACGCGCCGAGCTCAAGGGCTTGCAGGTGGATGTCACGGATCAGGGCTACTTCAAGCGCAGCCTGGCCCTGACCCGCCGATATCTGCCGCTCGACCCTACTGCGGGCGACTTCGACAAGCAGCGTGACCGGGCCCTGGCCGCCGCGCACCAGCAGCAGCGCGATGACTGCCTGCAGGACTTCCAGAACCTGGGCACGCGCGGCAAGGATCTCTGCAAGGCTCTGGTCGATCTGGCCTCTGGCGAAGAAGACGGTCTGCGGGTAAGCCTTGCGCCCAAGGAACGCGTGCGTCTGAGCGACACCCTGGAAGTCGCGCTGACCGCGGCCCTGGATCCCGCTGGCGCCGCCGGTCTGCTGGACCGCCTCAACCTGGAGTCGAAAAGCCTCTGACGGCAGCGCTCAGGTCCAGGCCCCCCGCAGCCTGGCCAGCGCCTCGACGATCCGCGCCTCCGGCACCGCCGCGAAGCCCGCCACCAGTCCGGCGCGGGCGTCGGGCGGGGTCGAGCCTTCGGGCAGCCAGTAACGCGACAGGGCATTGAGCTCTACCCCAACCGCGGCGGCCCGGGCTACCAGGTCGGCTTCGCGGGCGAGGCTGGCGACCGGCAGGCACAGGTGCAGGCCGGCCACCGGCACGCCCGGCGTGGCGCAGCCGGCGACTTCGGGCCAGCCGGCCAGCAGGGCATCGCGGCGGCTACGCGCCGCGCGTCTCATGCGCCGAATGTGGCGCTGGAAATGGCCCTGTTCGATGAAATCGGCCATGACCGTCTGGGTGGCGCTGTCGAGATGGCGGATGCCGGCCCGTTGCAGCTCCAGCAGCGCCGGCACCAGCGCGGGCGGGGCCACCAGATAGCCCAGGCGCAGGCCGGGAAAGGCGATCTTGGAAAAGGTGCCGACATAGAGCACCCGGCCGTGACGATCCAGCGCGGCCAGGGGTGCCAGGGGCGCGCCCTGGTAGCGGTATTCGCCGTCGTAGTCGTCCTCGACGATCCAGCCGTCGGCCTGCTGCGCCCAGTCCAGCAGCGCCAGGCGGCGCGGCAGGGACAGTACCGCGCCGGTGGGATACTGGTGCGACGGGGTGACATAGACCAGCCGGCAGTCCGGCAGCCCTGCCAGCTGCTCCACCACCAGCCCGGCCCCATCCACCGCGACCCCCTGCAATCGCGCCCCGCCACTCCGCAAGGCCAGGCCCGCGGCGCGATAGCCGGGATCCTCCATGGCCGCCCGGGCTCCGGGCGCCAGCAACAGCCGGGCGCAGAGTTCGATGGCCTGCTGGGCGCCACTGGTGATGAGGATCTGCTCGGGTGCGCAGACCAGGCCCCGCGCCTGGCGCAGGTAGGCGCTCAGCAAGCGCCGCAGGCGTAGTTCGCCGCCGGGTTCGCGATAGCCGAGCAGGGCCGGCTCGGGCTGGCGCCAGAAACGCTGCTGCAGCCGCGCCCAGGTGGCGAAGGGAAATAGATCCACCGCAGGCAGACCGACGCGAAAGGCGCACGGCGCGCCGGGTGGCACGCTGACTGGAGGCGCGGGCGTGGCCCTGACCGTGGTATCGGGAGCGGTCAGGACCTGGGTCACGGGCACGACATAGGTACCGTCGCCCGGGCGGCTGTCGAGAAAGCCCTCGGCCAGCAGCTGCTCGTAGGCCGCGGTCACGGTATTGCGCGACACGCCCAGCAGCCGCGCCAGTTCGCGACTGGCCGGCAGGCGCACCCCGGCGGCCAGCTCACCAGTCAGGATCCGCCCCCGCAGGCCCTGGTAAAGCTGGCGCGCCAGACCCTGGCCGGGCTCCAGCAACAGCCCCGACGGATCGAATCCCAGCATGGATTGGCACCCTGAAAGTTGCAGGAATTGGCTCTTACAGGGAGCCAAAGTCGACCTTAGCATGGCGAGACGTTGCTGGAGCCCTTGCCATGTACCCCAACCCCGCCTTCTGTTTCGATGACCTGCCCAGGCTGCACCAGCACCTGCGGGATCACGCCCTGGCGCTGCTGATCAGTCAGACCTCATCCGGTCCCCTGGTGAGCCATCTGCCGCTCTGGCTGGACCCCGACGAGGGCCCCCATGGCACCCTCTACGGCCATCTGGCGCGCAGCAATCCCCAGGCCCAGGCACTCGTCGCGGCGGGGCAGGTACTGGCGGTGTTCCAGGGTCCCCAGGCCTATGTCAGCCCGGCCTTCTATCCCGGCAAGGCCGAGCATGGCCGAGTAGTGCCGACCTGGAACTACCAGGCGGTGCACGCCCGTGGCAGCGTCGAGGTGTTCGATGATCCCGAGCGCCTGCTGTCTCTGCTTGAGCGCCTCACCGACCAGCACGAAGCCGGGCGCGCCCGGCCCTGGCAGGTTGCGGACGCGCCAGCGGATTATGTGCAGGGCATGCTGCGCGCCATCCGTGGTCTGCGCCTGCCGCTGGACAGCCTCCAGGGCATCGCCAAGCTCAGCCAGAATCGCACCGCTGCCGACCGTGAAGGCGTCCGCCAGGGTCTGGCCGCCAGCCCTGTACCCGGCGACCAGGCCCTGGCCGCCCTGATCACCCCTCCCACCTGATCTTGGAGCCACCCATGACCATCCGCCCCCTGAGCGAAGCCGATCATGCCGTCTGGCACGCGCTGTGGCAGGCCTACCTGGCCTTCTATGAAACCGTCCTGCCCGAAACCACCTATGCCCGCACCTGGGAGCGACTGCTCGATCCGAGCGAACCCGTCCATGGCGCCCTGGCCTGGGACGGCGAGCGGCCCCTGGGCCTGGTGCATTTCATCTATCACCCGTCCTGCTGGGCCGAGACCGACTACTGCTACCTGCAGGATCTCTATGTCGCCGAAGGCCATCGCGGCGGCGGCCTGGGCCGCGCCCTGATCGAGCATGTCTATGCCCGTGCCGAAGCGGATGGCTGCGACCGGGTGCACTGGCTGACCCAGGAAACCAACCAGGCGGGACGCCAGCTCTATGATCGCATCGCCACTCGCTCGGGTTTCATCCAGTACCGCCACCTGCTGGGAGACAGGCCATGACCACCCTCGACTGGACCCCGGCCCGCCTGCCCCAGCCGCGCCTGCTGCAAGGCCACCATGTGCGCCTGGAACCCCTGGATCCAGAGCGCCACGGTGCCGATCTCTGGCAGGCCCTGCACGACCAGGACCCGGCCCTGTGGGACTATCTACCCTATGGGCCCTTCACCGAGCAGGCCGCCTTCGCCACCTGGCTGGCAGGTCTCGCCGAGGGTCGCGATCCGCTGTTCTATGCCGTGGTGGATCCCCAGGACGGACGTGCTCTGGGTCAGCTCAGCCTGATGAGTATCGTCCCCGAACATGGCAGCATCGAGATTGGCCATGTCGCCTTTGGCGGACGTCTGCAGCGTACACCCCTGGCCACCGAAGCCTTTCACCTCCTGATGCAGGAGGCCTTCGCCCTGGGCTATCGCCGCCTGGAATGGAAGTGCGATGACGCCAATGCGCGCTCGAAGCGAGCCGCCGAGCGCCTGGGCTTCAGCCATGAAGGCCTGTTTCGCCAGCACCGGGTGGTCAAGGGCCGCAACCGCGACACCGCCTGGTTCAGCCTGCTGGATCACGAGTGGCCAGGTGTGGATGCTGGCTTCCAGCGCTGGCTGGCAGCAGAGAACTTCGATGCCGCAGGGCGCCAGCGGAGCGCCCTGGCCGTGACCGCCGGACATACCAGCTGAGGCATTACTCACCGCGGATGTAGCCCTCCAGATGGCGGATCAGCTCCGCCTGCTGCACGGTGGTCGCCTTGACCAGGTCACCAATGGACAGCAGACCGATCAGCTTGCCGTTACCCATGACCGGCAGGTGGCGCAGGTGGTGGTCGGTCATCATCTGCATGCAGTCACCCACGGTCTGCTGCGGCAGCACGATGATGACCGCCTCGGTCATGATCTCGCTGACCGGCGTCGCATAGGAGGAGCGCCCCTCTAGTGCCACCTTGCGTGCATAGTCGCGCTCGCTGACGATGCCCACCAGTTCGCCGTCGCGCATCACCGGCAGCGCCCCCACGTTCTTTTCCGCCATCAGCCGCAGGGCGTCGAGTACCCAGGCGTCCGGGGCGATGGTATAGACGTCCTGCTGGGTCTTGAGGGCAAGCAACTGGGCGACGGTTTTCATTGTAGTTCTCCTGATGGAAGGCGAGCGTGACCGGAAACGCCTGGCAGGGCCGGTCAGTCGATTACATCAGGCCACTTGAACGCCCTTGTCGCGCGAACGACGTCGATCCCGCCACAGGCGCCATGTCAGGGCCAGCAGGAAGCCAGCCGTCAGCAGTACCACCATGGTCGGTGCCGGTGCGCTGTCCCAGACCAGACTCAGGAGTACCCCGCCCAGGGCCGCCAGCACCGCCAGCGTCGTGGCTACCAGCAGCATCCAGCCAAAGGAGCGGGTCAACAGGAAGGCGGTGGCACCTGGGGCGATCAGCAGCGCCACCACGGGTACCATGCCCACTGCCTGCAGCGCGCCGACCACGGTTAGGGCGATGAGTCCGAGCAGGCCGTAGTGCAGCACATCCACCCGCAGGCCCAGCGCCCGTGCCTGGGCCGCGTCGAAAGCCAGCACCAGCAGGTCGCGCCAGCGGCAGGCCAGCGCCAGTACCACCAGGCCGGCGATCACCGCCATCTGCCAGAAGGCCTCCGGGGTCACGCCCAGCAGATCGCCGAGCAGGATGTGGTCCAGGTGCAGCTCGGTAGGCAGCCTGGCATGCAGCACCAGGCCCAGACCGAACATGCCGGAGAAGACCACGCCCATCAGGGTGTCCTGCTTCACCCGGCTGTGGCGTTTGAGATAGCCGGTCGCCAGGGCGCAGCCCAGCCCCGCGACAAAGGCGCCCACGACCAGGGGCGCCCCCAGCGCCGAGGCCAGCACCAGGCCGGGAAACACCGCGTGGGCGATGGCGTCGCCCAGCAGCGCCCAGCCCTTTAGCACCAGAAAGCACGACAGCAGCGCCGTCGGGACCGCTACCAGCACGGCCATCAACAGCGCCTGGCGCATGAAGTCGACTTCCAGGGTCAGCCGCAACCAGTCCATCAGCTGACTTCCGCGGTCCGCCGTGCCCGGCGCCGATTGGCCAGCAGGCCATGGCGGGGTGCCAGGACGAAGGCCAGTAGAAAGATCAGCGTCTGCAGGACCACCACGCAGCCACCGGTGGCGCCGTCGAGGAAGTAGCTGAGATAGGTGCCCAGCAGGCCACTGCCGACGCCGATGGCCACGCTGATCAGCACCACCCGCGAAAAGCGATCACTGAGCAGATAGGCCGTCGCCCCCGGCGTCACCACCAGGGCGATGACCAGAAAGGCGCCCACCGTCTGCATGGCCGCCACGGTGCTCAGCGCCAGCAGGGTGAAGAACAGCAGCTTGTAGCCGGTGGGATTGAGGCCACAGGCGCGCGCCTGGCCCTCGTCGAAGAACACCAGCAGGAGGTCGCGCCACTTGAGCACCAGCACCAGCAGGGAGACGGCGGCGATGATCAGCAGTTGGCGACTGGCGTCGGGGGTAATGGCCAGGATGTTGCCGAAGACGATGGTCTGGATGTCCACCGCCACCGGCGCCAGCGAGACCAGGAACAGCCCGCCGCCAAAGAAGGCGCTGAAGATCAGACCGATGATGACGTCTTCTTTCAGCCGGGTGTATTGCCGCAGCCCCAGCATGGCCCCAGCCGCCGCGCCGCCGGCGAGAAAGGCGCCCAGGGCCAGCGGCAGGCCGAGCAGATAGGCGCCAGCCACGCCTGGTACCACCGCGTGAGACAGGGCATCGCCGATCAGCGACCAGCCCTTGAGCATCAGGTAGGCGGAGAGGAAGGCGCACAGTCCGCCCACCAGCGCCGCCGCCCCCAAGGCATTTCTCATGTAGCCGTAGGCCAGCGGCTCCAGCAGCCCTTCCATCAGGCGCGCTCCCGCCGCAGAGGCTTTGGTCGGTCACTTTCGAACAGGCGCAGGGCGCCGCCAAAGGTACGCTCCAGGTTTTCTCGGGTAAAGACCTCGGCCGTCGGCCCCTCGGCCAGCACGGTGCGATCGAGCAAGACGGTGCGATCGCAGAAACGTTCGATGCTGGCCAGGTCATGGGTCGAGACCAGCATCGAGCGACCCTCGGCGCGCAGGGCCTGGAGCAGTTCGATGATGGCTCGCTCCGAGGTGGCATCCACCCCGGTGAAGGGTTCGTCCAGGAGGATCACCCGGCTGTCCTGGGCCAGGGCACGGGCGAGGAAGACGCGCTTCTTCTGGCCGCCGGAGAGTTCGCCGATCTGCCGCTTGCGCAGCTCGGTTAGCCCCACCCGGGCCAGGGCGGCGTCGACCGCCTGGTGGTCGGCCGCGCGCGCCAGCCGCAGGAAATTCATCCGCCCGTAGCGGCCCATGAGCACCACGTCCTCCACTCGTACCGGAAAGTCCCAGTCCACGTCTTCGCTCTGGGGCACGTAGGCGACGAGATTGCGCTTGAGCGCCTGAGCCACCGGCAGGTCATCGACCCGCACCTGACCGGTGCGCAGGGATACGAAGCCCATGATCGCCTTGAACAGGGTGGACTTGCCGCTGCCATTGACCCCCACCAGGGCGGTGATGGACCCGCTGGGCACCGTCAGGCTGGCCTCGCGCAGGGCGGTGTGGCCGTTGCGATAGGTCACGCTGACCCCGTCGAGGGCGATCATGGCGCCAGCCCCTGTACCAGGGTCTCGGTGGTCACTCGCAACAGGTCGAGATAGGTGGGCACCGGGCCGTCGGCGGCGCTCAGCGAATCCACGTAGAGCACCCCGCCATAGCGGGCGCCGCTCTCCCGCGCCACCTGCTCGGCCGGCGCGGCGGAAACGGTGCTCTCGCTGAAGACCGCCGGAATCCGCTCGGCGCGCACCGTCTCGATGACCCGGCGCACCTGCTGCGGCGTACCCTGCTGGTCGGCATTGATCGGCCAGAGATAGAGCTCCTTCAGGCCCAGGTCACGCGCCAGATAGCTGAAGGCGCCCTCGCTCGATACCAGCCAGCGGCGCTCGGCGGGAATCGCCTGCAATTGCTGGCGCAAGGGGTCGAGGGTAGCGGTGATGCGCGCCTTGTAGGCGTCGGCATTACGCCGGTAGGTGTCGGCCTGGGCCGGATCGTGCTCGACCAGGGCATCGCGAATGTTGTCGACGTAGATCAAGGCCGCCTGGGGTGACATCCAGGCATGGGGGTTGGGCTTGCCGGCATAGGGCCCCTGGGCGATGGCGATGGGCTCGATACCCTGGGAGACCACCGCGCGGGGCACGTCTTTCATGCGGCCGAAGAAGCGCTCGAACCAGACTTCGAGATTCAGGCCGTTCCACAGCACCAGCTGGGCGTCACGCGCCTTGAGCAGATCGCCTGGCGTGGGCTGGTAGTTGTGGATCTCGGCGCCGGGCTTGGTGATGGATTCCACCTGGGCGGCGTTACCCGCCACATTGCGCGCCATGTCGGCGATCACCGTGAAGGTGGTGACCACCTTGAAGGGTTCCGCCGCCTGGGCAGCGTTGCCCAGCAGCAGTCCCAATAGACCCGCCAGGGTCCAGCGTCTCGTCTTCTCTAGCATTCGGCCCGCCTCTCGGTGGTTTATAGCCTTGGCTAAATTAGATAGCACACCCTATCAAGCGTGCAGCGAGACTTTGTAACCTGGGATGAGGACGTGCTTTAGCGACACGAACAGGGGAAGGCGCCTCGCCAGAACGCACGCGAGACGCTGCGGTAGGGCCGAGCAGCCCTGGCCCGATAGGTAGAAGATCAGTGCGCGGCGTGCACCAGGACGCCGTGCGAACGCTCGGGCTGGGTCTCCAGCGGGCGACGTTCGGCGTGCCCGTCGAGCAGCTTGTCCAGTAGTCCACGCAGAGCACGTCTTTTCAGATCTTTCAGCATCGCGAATCCTCCCGGGATCGTTATAGCCTTGGCTATATTAAATAGCAGACCCTATCGGAAGGCGTTAGTGCTTTTTATCAATCGAGTGGATAGAAACCGCCCATAAAAAAGGGGACCCGCAGGTCCCCGAGGGAAATCAAAGTGATCTCAGCCTTCGATTTCAATCAAGACTTCACCCGGATTGACCCGGTCGCCCTTGGCCACCCGTACCGCGATGACGGTACCGGCGATGGGTGCCTGGATCTCGGTTTCCATCTTCATGGCTTCGGTGACCAGCACACCCTGCCCGGCCCTGACCTGGTCGCCTTCCTTGACCAGCACCTCGACGATGTTGCCTGGCATGGTGGTGCTGACGTCGCCCGGACGCTCCGCCTGGCGCCGCCGCTGACCGCCCTCGGCGACGAAGTCGCCGCTGGCTTCGAACACCACCTCTTCCGGCACGCCGTCGATGGAGAGGTAGAAGTGCCGCTTGCCCTCGCTCTTGAGGCCGATACCGGTGATGTCCACCTGGTAGGTCTCACCGTGTACGTCGACGCTGAAGGCGGTCGGTACACCCTGACCACCGACCGCCGCCACGCCATCGGCCGACGGCATGGGCAGCAGGGCTTCCGGTACCAGGGTGCCGGCCGCACGCTCCTCGAGAAACTTGCGCCCGATGTCGGGGAACATGGCGAAGGTCATCACGTCTTCTTCGCTCTTGGCCAGGTCGCCGATCTCAGCACGCAGTCGCGCCAGCTCGGGGCTGAGCAGATCGGCCGGGCGTACCTCGATGACTTCTTCCTGGCCGATGGCCTGCTTGCGCAGCTGCTCGCAGATGGTCCCTGGTGCCTTGCCGTAGCGGCCCTGCAGGTAGAGCTTCACCTCGTTGGTGATGGTCTTGTAGCGCTCACCCGCCAACACGTTGAAGAAGGCCTGGGTGCCGACGATCTGCGAGGTCGGGGTCACCAGGGGCGGATAGCCCAGGTCCTGGCGTACCCGCGGGATCTCTTGCAGCACCTCGTTCATGCGATTGAGGGCGCCCTGCTCGCGCAGCTGGTTGGCCAGGTTGGAGATCATGCCGCCCGGCACCTGGTTGACCTGTACCCGGGTGTCGACCCCGGTGAATTCACTCTCGAACTGGTGGTACTTCTTACGTACCGCATGGAAGTACAGGCCGATCTCCTGCAGCAGCTCCAGGTTCAGACCAGTGTCGTAGGGCGTGCCGCGCAGCGCCGCGACCATGGATTCGGTGCCCGGGTGGCTGGTGCCCCACGCCAGGCTGGAAATCGCCGTGTCGATGCGATCGGCGCCATTTTCCACCGCCTTGAGCTGGCACATGGAGGCTACCCCGGCGGTGTCGTGGGAATGCACCACCACATCCAGCGTCAGGGCCTCCTTGAGCGCCTTGACCAGCTCGCCAGTGGCATAGGGAGTAAGCAGGCCAGCCATGTCCTTGATGGCGATGGAATCCACGCCCAGGTCGGCCATGCGCCGTGCCTGGTCGACAAAGGCGCTCACGGTGTGCACCGGGCTGGTGGTGTAGCACAGGGTACCCTGGGCGTGCTTGCCGCTGGCCTTGACCGCGCGGATGGCGGTTTCCAGGTTACGCACATCGTTCATGGCGTCGAAGATGCGGAAGACGTCGATGCCGTTGGCCGCGGCGCGCTCGACGAAGGCCTCGACCACGTCATCGCTGTAGTGCCGGTAGCCCAGCAGGTTCTGCCCGCGCAGGAGCATCTGCAGCCGGGTATTGGGCAGCGCCTGGCGCAACTGGCGCAGGCGCTCCCAGGGGTCTTCCTTGAGGAAGCGCACGCAGGCGTCGAAGGTCGCGCCACCCCAGACTTCCAGCGACCAGTAGCCGACCTGGTCGAGCTTGGCGCAGATCGGCAGCATGTCTTCGGTGCGCATGCGGGTCGCCAGGAGCGATTGGTGGGCGTCGCGCAGGATGGTGTCGGTGATCTGGATGGTTTTCATTGTTCTGTCCTTACAGACCGGCATGGGCGGCGATGGCGGCGGCGATGGCGATGGCCAGGTGCGTCGGGTTGCGCTTGATCGAGTACTGGGTCAGCTCCGGATGGCTTTCCACGAAGCTGGTGTTGAAACGCCCGCTGCGGAATTCAGGGTCCCGCAGGATGGCCTCGTAATAGGGCGCGGTGGTCTTCACCCCCTGCACGCGCATGTCGTCCAGGGCGCGCAGGCCGCGATCCATGGCCTCTTCCCAGGTCAGTGCCCAGACGATCAGCTTCAGGCACATGGAGTCGTAGTACGGCGGGATCACGTAGCCGGTGTAGATGGCGGTGTCGGTACGCACCCCCGGCCCACCTGGCGCGTAGTAGCGGGTGATCTTGCCGAAGCTCGGTAGGAAGTTGTTCTTCGGGTCTTCGGCGTTGATGCGGAACTGCAGGGCGAAGCCGCGGTGCTGTACGTCTTCCTGGGCAAAGGACAGCGGCAGTCCGGAGGCGATGCGGATCTGCTCGCGAACGATGTCGATGCCAGTGATTTCCTCGGTGATGGTGTGCTCCACCTGCACCCGGGTGTTCATCTCCATGAAATACACCTCGCCCTCGGCGAGCAGGAATTCCACGGTACCGGCGTTCTCGTAGCCCACCGCCTTGGCCGCGCGTACCGCCAGATCGCCGATGTAGGCGCGCTGCTCGGGGGTCAGCTGGGGGCTGGGCGCGATCTCGATCAGCTTCTGGTTGCGTCTCTGGATGGAGCAATCGCGCTCGAATAGGTGCACGGTGTTGCCGTGGCTGTCGGCGAGGATCTGCGCCTCGATGTGCTTGGGATTGACGATGCACTTCTCGAGAAATACCTCGGCCGAGCCGAAGGCCTTGGTCGCCTCCGAAATCACCCGCGGATAGGCCTGCTCCAGCTCCTCGCGGGTATTGCAGCGACGAATGCCGCGACCGCCGCCACCGGACGTGGCCTTGAGCATCACCGGGTAGCCAAGGCGATCACCTTCGCGCAACGCCTCGGCGATATCCGCCACGTTGCCCTCGGTACCTGGGGTACAGGGCACCCCGGCGGCGATCATGCTGCGGCGCGCCTCGGTCTTGTCGCCCATGCGGCGGATGACCTCGGCGGACGGACCGATGAAGCGAATACCGCGCTGAGCGCAGATTTCCGCCAGTTCGGCGTTTTCGGAAAGGAAGCCATAGCCGGGATGGAGGGCATCGCAGCCGGTTTCCACGGCCAGGTTCACCAGCTTGCGCGGATTGAGATAACCCTCGAGCGGATCGCTACCGATGCCATGGGCTTCATCGGCACGTTTCACGTGGAGCGCTTGGCGATCGGCATCGGAATAGACCGCCACCGAGCGAATACCCATCTCGGCGCAGGCCCGTACGATACGCACGGCGATCTCGCCTCGATTGGCGATAAGTATCTTCTTGATCACACCTGGCTCCTTGTCTGCTGCAGCCTGCAGCCGCTTGTTATTGCCGGTGTCTCGAAGCTACGCCAGGGTCTCTCTTATGGAAAATAAATAATTGTTGGATACTCCATAAGTCATCCCTTATGGATAGAGCCAGATGCCCATGCGCAAGCCGCTGATGCGGCTCACCTTCCGCCAGCTGCAGGTATTCGAGGCCGTCTGCGAAGCCCGCTCCTATAGCCGCGCGGCTGATATCATGGCGCTGACCCAGCCGGCGGTGAGCCTGCAGGTACGCCAGCTCGAAGAGGTGGTGGGCGCACCGCTGTTCAACTACGTCAATCGCACCCTCTATCTCACCGAAGCCGGCGAGGCGCTGCGCCAGACCGGTCGCGATCTCTTCGCCCGCCTGGGCAGCCTGGACATGCAGCTGTCGAATCTGCGTGGTGCCCTGCACGGTCAGCTGCGCCTGGGGGTGGAGAGCAGTGCCCAGTACCTGGCGCCGCACCTGTTCAGCCAGTTTCGCAGCAGTCATCCCCAGGTGGACCTGGCCCTGACCGTGGGCAACCATGCCCGGGTGCTGCGGCGGCTGACGGAGAATCGCGAAGACGTGGCACTGATGTCCGGGGTACCGAGCGGTACGGACCTGGATTTCCTGCCCCTGCTGGACAACGCCATCGTCGCTGTCGCGCGCCCAGGCCATGCCCTGGCGGGTCGCCAGGGGCTGAGCCTGCGTGACCTGACAGCCTATCCGCTGCTGGTGCGCGAAGTCGGCTCCGGCACGCGTCAGGCCTGCGAGGACTATCTCAAGCAGAAGCGCGCGCACTTCGCCGAACAGCTGGAGATCGGCGCCTTCGAAGCGCAGCGCGAGGCGGTCCGCGCCGGACTGGGTCTGGCCCTGCTGCCGCGCCAGGCCATTCGCAGCGATCTCGCCGCTGGCAGCCTGGTCGAGCTGGACGTCGCCGAATTGCCGCTGCGACGCTCCTGGTGCGTGGTCCAGGTACGCGGCAAGCCGCTGTCGCCGGTGGCCCAGGCTTTCGTCGACTATCTGCGCGGCCAGCGCAGCCTGATCAATGCGTTAGGTATCGCCCTGGAGCCTGCTGCAGGCGCTGGGCCTGGCGCTCGTCCAGCAGCTGATTGAGAAACAGCAGCTCATCGAGCTCCACGGCCAGGCGCTGCTCTTCGGCGCGGGCTTCGATGGCGCGACGGAATTTCATCCGCCGCTGATCCTGTAGCTTTCTGCGAGTCTTGCTATCGAGACGAACGCTGGATTCCTGGATGAGAGCGGTCATGCCAATTCCTCCGGGCTGGGATCGGAATGGGCAGCTTCACCTCAACAGGTGACCGTTTGGCGACAGAAAGACGACTATTGAGTGTCGCTGTGCTTGGTCGACTTCGACGACAGCCGCAGGCTACGCAGACTGCGCTTAACGCTCTTGAGGTGCTCGACCAGCGCCGGACCGCGGGACATGGCTACCCCCATGGCCAGGACATCGATCACCACCAGGTGAGCGATGCGCGAGGTCAGCGGGACATAGATGTCGGTGTCCTCGTGCACGTCGATGGCGATGTTCACCGTGGACAGATCGGCCAGCGGCGTCTGCCCCGGGCAGATGGTGATCAGGGCGGCGCCGTTGTCGCGCACCAGATTGGCGGTGATCAGCAGGTCCTTGGAGCGCCCCGACTGGGAGATGCAGATGGCGGCGTCGGAAGAGGTCAGGGTCGCCGCCGACATGGCCTGCATGTGCGGATCGGAATAGGCGGTGGCGCTGAGCTGCAGGCGGAAGAACTTGTGCTGGGCATCGTTGGCCACCGAGCCCGAGGCCCCGAAACCGTAGAACATCACCCGCTGGGCCTTGGCGATCGCCTCGATGGCCGTCTCCAGCGCGCGCATGTCCAATCGCTCACGGACGTCCATGAGGGTATGCAGGGTGGTATCGAAGATCTTCAGGCTGAAGTCTTCCACCGCATCGTTCTCGTGAATGGCGAACTGGCCAAAACTGGCCCCTGCCGCCAGGCTCTGGGCCAGGCGCAGCTTGAGATCCTGGAAGCCGTCGCAGCCGATGGCCCGACAGAAACGCACGATGGTCGGCTCGCTCACGCCAACGTTGTGGGCAAGGTCGGCCATGGAGCTGTGCATGACCGCAGCCGGATCGACCATGACTTGCTCGGCGACCTTGAGCTCCGACTTGCGCAGCAGGTGGCGGGATTGAGCAATGTGTTGCATCAGGTTCACAGGCGTATCTCGTCTAGCGGGCGGATGTAGTGCGTCGCACTTATACTACATAACGGTCGGCAAGGCTCTTGGTCATTACGATTCAGCACGGCCTTTTTCACCCTCGTACTGGCACTTGGTAGTTGCCTGAATAACCGACTACCTGAATCGAGAAAGCTTTTGCGCCGCTCTGCGCAAGGCCTTGCGCAGATTCTCGAGCACTGCCGCACAGTCCCTCTGCCCCCTCCTTGTAGTCGTTTTTCAAACCACTGATCAGAAAGGATTTTTTCATTTCTGGCACAGCCCTTGTTAGATCCTGGCACCCGGGCCATGAAGCCCTATCACCAGGCAAGGAGAGCACCATGCCAACCCCCGCGTATCTGTCCCTCGAAGGCACCAAGCAAGGCCTGATCACCGCCGGCACCTTTACCGATGACTCGGTCGGCAACATCTTTCAGGAAGGCCATGAAGACCAGATCCTGGTCCAGGCCTTCAATCATCAGGTGATCATTCCCCGCGATCCCCAGTCCGGCCAACCCACCGGCCAGCGCGTGCACAAGCCGTTGATGATCACCAAGGTCTTCGACAAGGCCTCGCCGCTGATCTTCAACGCCCTCACCTCTGGCGAGCGCTTGGGCAAGTGCCGTCTGGAGTGGTACCGCACCTCGGCCACCGGTACTCAGGAGCACTACTTCACCATCGAGCTGGAGGACGCCATCATCGTCGATGTTCAGTCGCGCATGCCCAACTGCCAGGACCCGAGCATGGCGCACTTCACCCACCTCGAAGACGTCTACTTCACCTACCGCAAGATCGTCTGGACCCACGAGGTCTCCGGTACCTCCGGTTCCGATGACTGGCGTTCGCCGATCGCCGCCTGACGCCACGGCCGTACGGCCGCGACCGTCTTCCTGCAGCCTTCGGCCGGCCCTGCCGGCTGGAGGCTCAGCTCCCCGCCCTACCCGCTTCGCCTCCCATCCGTCCGGTTTGGCGCTCCTTTCGCCGCATCGGTAGAATGCGGCGATGAATGACGACATCTCCCTGCTGCTCAATTCCCTCAACGATGCCCAGCGCCAGGCCGTGGCCGCGCCCCTGGGTCGCCAACTGGTTCTGGCTGGTGCCGGCTCGGGCAAGACCCGGGTGCTGGTACATCGCATCGCCTGGCTGATCCAAGTCGAGCGCGCCTCGCCGCACTCGATCCTCTCGGTGACCTTTACCAACAAGGCCGCCGCCGAGATGCGCCACCGCATCGAGCAGTTGCTGGGGATGAGTCCGCAGGGCATGTGGGTAGGCACCTTCCATGGCCTGGCTCACCGCCTGCTGCGCGCTCACTGGCAGGAAGCGGGGCTGTCACAGAATTTCCAGATCCTCGACAGCGACGACCAGCAGCGCATCGTCAAGCGGGTGATCCGCGAGCTGGGTCTCGATGAGCAGCGCTGGCCTGCGCGCCAGGCACAGTGGTTCATCAATGGCCAGAAGGACGAGGGCCTGAGGCCGCAGCACATCCAGGCCGCTGGCGATCTCTTCCTCAGCACCATGCGCAGCATCTACGAAGCCTACGAGGCGGCCTGCGCCCGTGCCGGAGTGATCGATTTCTCCGAGTTGCTGCTGCGCGCCCTGGACCTCTGGCGCAACAATCCCAGCCTGCTCGAACACTACCAGCGGCGCTTCCAGCACCTGCTGGTGGACGAATTCCAGGACACCAACGCCGTCCAGTACGCCTGGCTCAAGCACCTTGCCCAGAATGGCGCCAGTCTCATGGTGGTGGGCGACGATGATCAGTCCATCTATGGCTGGCGCGGTGCCAAGATCGAGAACATCCAGCAGTTCAACGAGGATTTCTCGGCGGAGATCATCCGGCTGGAGCAGAACTATCGCTCCACTGACACCATCCTCAAGGCCGCCAACGGCCTGATCGCCCACAACTTCGGTCGTCTCGGCAAGGAGCTGTGGACAGATACCGGCGAAGGCGATGCCATCACCCTCTATGCCGGCTTCAACGAGCACGACGAGGCGCGCTACATCGTCGAGACCATCGAGAGCGAGTTCAAGAAGGGCACGACCCGCCGCGAGATGGCCATCCTCTATCGCTCCAACGCCCAGTCACGGGTGCTGGAAGAGGCGCTGTTGCGCGAAAAGATCCCCTATCGCATCTATGGCGGCCTGAAGTTTTTCGAGCGCGCCGAAATCAAGAACGCCATGGCTTATCTGCGGCTGATCCAGCACCGCCACGACGATGCCGCCCTGGAGCGGGTGATCAACGTGCCGCCGCGAGGCATCGGCGAAAAGACCGTGGAGGCCTTGCGCACCGCCGCACGCGCCCAGAACACCTCGCTGTGGCAGGCGCTGCACGACTTGGTCGGTGCCCGTGCCGTATCCGGTCGCGCCGCCTCGGCGCTCAACGCCTTCGTCGAACTGGTCGACACCCTGGCGCTGAAGGCCGAAGACCTGTCCCTGCACAGCTTGGTGCAGCAGATCATCGAGCAGACCGGCCTGGTCACCTTCCACAAGGAAGAGAAGGGCGAAAAGGGCCAGGCGCGGGTGGAAAACCTGGAGGAACTGGTCAGCGCCGCGCGCTCCTTCGATTTCAGCGGCGACGAGGAGATGACGCCCCTGGCGGCCTTCCTCGACCATGCCGCCCTGGAATCCGGCGATACCCAGGCCGACAGCCACGAAGACAGCGTCCAGCTCATGACCCTGCACAGCGCCAAGGGCCTGGAATTCCCCCTGGTGTTCCTGGCCGGCATGGAAGAAGGCTTGTTCCCGCACAAGATGAGCCTGGAAGAGCCCGGCCGTCTGGAAGAGGAACGCCGTCTGGCCTATGTCGGCATCACCCGCGCCATGCGCCGGCTGGTGATGAGCTATGCGGAGACCCGCCGCCTCTATGGCAGCGAGACCTACAACAAGGTCTCGCGCTTCGTCCGCGAGGTGCCGGATGGCCTGATCCAGGAGGTGCGGTTGTCCAACGCGGTCAAGCAACCCTTCGCTGGCAGTCGGGCCAGTCCCTTCGCCCAGGCACCGGTACCGGAAACCACCTTCAGCCTCGGTCAGCCGGTGCGCCATGCCCTGTTCGGCGAAGGCGTCATCCTCAACTACGAGGGCTCCGGCGCCCATGCGCGGGTGCAGGTGAACTTCAAGTCCGAAGGCAGCAAGTGGCTGATGGTGAGCTACGCCAAGCTCGAACCGCTCTAGGCATGACGGCGTCCTGGCTGTTCTGGGCGCTGCTGGCGGCGGCCTTCGCCGCCCTCACCGCCATCTTCGGCAAGCTGGGCGTGGAACAGGTCAACGCCGACTTCGCCACCCTGTTGCGGACTCTGGTGGTGGTCGTGGTACTGGCTGCCATCGTCACGGCTACCGGCCAGGCACAATCGCTGGCCAGCATCAGCGGCCGTAGCTATCTGTTTCTGCTGTTGTCGGGGGTGGCCACTGGCCTGTCCTGGCTGTGCTACTACCGGGCGCTCAAGCTGGGACCGGCTTCGCTGGTGGCGCCGGTGGACAAGTTGAGCGTGGTGTTGGTGGCAATCTTCGGCGTGGCGCTGCTCGGCGAACGCCTGGACCTGCGCCAGTGGTGCGGTATCGCGGCCATTGGCGGTGGCGTGCTGCTGCTCGCCTGGAGGCCCTGAAAGGGCGCAGGAAACGGGCCTGACCGCCAGTGGGAGATTGCCGGACGGCAGAAAGCGGCCAAGCCCATTTCCTGCATTGTGCATTCCCTTGCCATCGACCCGCTTATGCAAACGGGCGACTTAGAGCGATTCTGCCGCGTCGATCCCCAGCCGGCAATGGCTGGATTGCGCAAAAGCGGCCTAATGCTGTCCGCCCTTGTCCTGCTCCAGAGTCTCGATGAAGGCGATCTGCAGCCGCGAATGCACGCGGATGAACCAGCGCCACAGCACCGCGATCACCACCACCGCGACCAGGCCGATCAGCAGCAACAGTTCACCACGGGGCAGGATGCTGCTGCTCAGGGCGGCCAGCAGCACCAGGATGCCGGCGAGCGACAGCAGCGGGATCAGCTCACTGACCAGACGCCGCACCGGCTGGGTATAGCGCCCGGCCTGGTTCTGCCGCACGCTGAGTTCGGCCATCAGCATGGCCAGGGCCTTGAGCTTGCGATAGGCGGCGATCAGGCAAGGCAGCGACAAGAGCAGCGCCCCACCCCAGATGCAGGCCTTCTGCAGGTCGGGATCGGCAATCCAGGTGCCAAGCCAACCCGCCAGGCCGTTGGCGAAATAGGCGCCGCCCAGGAAGATGGCGATCACCAGCGACAGGTTGATGCCGACCTGCAGCAGGATACGTCTCATCATCCCGGCCAATACCGCCTTCTCGCCCTGTGGCTGGATGCTGCGCAACCATTCGCCATAGATGCCCAGTACCCGCTGCAGGGGCTGCGGCAGCCAGCGTCCGATCCACAGCGCCAGCGGATCGGCGGCCTTGATCAGGTAGGGCGTAAGCAGCGTAGTGACCGCCGATACGGCGACCGCCACCGGATAGAGGAAATGACTGGTGACACCCAGGGTGATGCCCAGGGTGGCGATGATGAAGGAGAACTCGCCGATCTGCGCCAGGCCCATGCCCACTCGCAATGAGGTACGACCATCATTGCCGGCGATCAGGGTACCCAGGCTGCAGGCGAGGATCTTGCCCAGTACCACGGCGACGCTGATCACCGTGATCGGCCAGGCGTATTCGACCAGCACCTTGGGATCGAGCAGCAGGCCGATGGCGACGAAGAAGATGGCGCTGAACATGTCGCGCAGTGGCTCCACCAGCGTCTCGATCTTCAGCAGCTGACGGGACTCGGCCATGATGGCGCCGATCAGGAAGGCTCCCAGTACCACGCTGTATTCCAGCTTGGCGACCAGCAGGCAGAAGCCGAAGCACAGCCCCAGCACCGTGATCAGCAGCATCTCGTTGCTTTCGAACTTGGCCACGTAGGCCAGCAGCCGCGGCACCAGCAGGATGCCGATCACCAGCGCCACGATCATGAACAGACTCAGCTTGCCCAGGGTCGAGGCCACCGCTCCCGGTTCCACCGAACCGCTTACCGCCAGCCCCGACAGCAGCGCGATGATGCCGATGCCGAGGATGTCCTCGACGATCAGCACGCCAAAGATCTGCTGGGCGAAGCGCTCGTGCTTCATCTTCAGCTCGTTGAGTGCCTTGACGATGATGGTGGTCGAGGAGATGGCCAGAATGGCGCCGAGGAACAGCGAATCCATGTGCGACCAGCCGAACATCTGGCCTACCTGATAACCCAGCCAGAGCATCAGGCTGATCTCCAGGAAGGCCGCGATGAAGGCCGTGGCGCCTACCCGGAACAGTTTGCGCAGTGAAAACTCAAGGCCAAGACTGAACATCAGGAAAATCACCCCCACCTCGGCGAGGGTCTTGATGCTTTCTTCGTCGTGGATCAGACCGAATGGCGGGGTATGGGGTCCGATGATGAAGCCGGCGAGGATGTAACCCAGGACCACGGGCTGCTTGAGGCGGTGAAACAGGATGGTCACCACGCCGGCCACCAGCATGATGACCGCCATGTCCTGGATGAAAGCTAAGGCATGCATCGGCCGGGCCCTCCTATGACGGGCCGGGTTATCTCCCGACACCTGCGCTGACTGGAGTCCAAGACTAGCATCTGCAAACTCTTGTGACGGATTTTGCAAAAATCTGTAATAGATTGATGTAGCTAGAGATTTTCCGCTGTCCGCGGAGGCGACGTTGGTCGCTTGGGCGGCGAGCGCAAAGGGCAAAATACCGAAACAATTCACGCTGGCTGTACTTGACCGGGCAGCGCAAGATGTATCCAACACCAGACTCTTCACTGAGAGAACACCACATGCAACGCCTGATGAGCTTCTTCATGATCCTGTGCCTGGGCCTCACGCTCAGCCTGGATGCCAATGCCAAACGCATGGGCGCCGGCAAGTCCGCTGGCGCCGCGCCCATTCACCAGACCCGCCAGGCCGCACCGACACAGCAGCCGGGCATGGCCGCACCGGCCGCCGGTGCTGGCGCCGCCGCTGCTGCCCGTACCAGTGGCGCCTCGCGCTGGCTCGGCCCACTGGCCGGTATCGCCGCCGGTGGCCTGCTGGCCTCCATGTTCATGGGTGACGGCTTCGAAGGCTTCCAGTTCTTCGACTTCCTGATCCTGGCGCTCATCGCCTTCGTGATCTTCCGTCTGATCGCCCGTCGCAAGCAGCAGGCCGGTCCGCAGCCCGCCGTTGCTGGCCATGCGCCCATGCAGCGCGAAATGCCCAATCAGCCCGCCAACGGTGGCCTGTTCGGGGGTGCCGCTGCCGGTGCCGCACCGGTGATCAATGCGCCGAGCTGGTTCAATGCCGAGCGCTTCGTGGCCGCCGGTCGCGACCACTTCATGAGCCTGCAGCAACACTGGGACGCCAACGAGATGGACAAGATCTCCGAGTTCGTCACCCCGCAGATGCTGCAATGGCTGCGTGACGAGCGCGCTGCGCTGGGTGAAGGCTTCCAGTCCACCTATATCGAGAACCTGAACGCTAACCTGGATGGGGTCGAGGATCTGCAGGGCAAGACCATCGCCACCATCACCTTCAACGGTGTGTCCAAGGAATCGCGTTTCGACCAGGGCCAGCCGTTCAGCGAAAGCTGGCGCATGGAGCGCATGGCTGGTGAAAACCAGCCCTGGCTGCTAGCGGGTATTCGCCAGAACGCCTGATAAGCGCGCGTTACTCGAAAGCCCGGCTCTAAGCCGGGCTTTTTCATTGGTGTCCCAGGCGAACCCTCTCGCGAAACCGCTATCAAGTCCGCACGGAAGCTGCCGTTATCCCGGACTGAACTGCTAACCTTGCGCGCCTCTTTTCCCTATCCGGTGCGCATTTCGAGAGAGGCCTGCTATGGAAGACGTCATCGAACGCCTGCGTGAAGAAAACGAACCCGTTCCCGTTCCCCTGGAACTGCCCGACGAAGACCTGCTGGTCGAAATCGAGGAAGAACTACTCATCAGCCTGCCGCCGGAATTCCGTGAATTCCTGCTGACCGTCAGCGACGTGGTCTATGGCCGCATCGAGCCGGTGACCGTTACCGATCCCCAGTCCCATACCTATCTGCCGGAAATGGCCGCGACCGCCTGGGATGAAGGCCTGCCGCGCGAGTACATTCCTCTCTGTGCCAGCGATGACGGCTACTACTGCGTCAGCCAGGAAGGCGAGGTGCTGTTGTGGGAAGATGGCGACCTGACCGACGAATCCTGGGATTCGGTCTGGATCTGGGCGCGCGACGTCTGGCTGGAAAGCTGACAGGGCCGCCACTGAACGACCCCGCCTCACGCGGGTCTGGATAAGGCCATTACTCCGGAGGAAGCGTCATGAGCACTCCCGTCGTCCTGATCACCGGCGCTGCGGGCGGCCTCGGCCGTGCCCTGGCGCAACGCTTTGCCCAAAGTCGCTGGCGCGTCGCCGCAGCCGACCGCGATGCCGAAGGCCTGCATGGACTCAACGGCATCGTCGGCCTGGATTCCAGTGTGACCGCCGATATTTCCAGTGCCGAGGGCTGCCGTTCCCTGGTCAGCAAGGTCATGGCCCGCACCGGACGCCTGGACGCCCTGATCAATGCGGCCGGTATCTGGCGCGAAGGCGAGGTGGAGACCTTCAGCGAGGAAGACTACGACCTGGTGATGGCGGTCAATCTCAAGGCCACCTTCTTCATGTGCTCGGCGGCCATCCCCTTCCTCAAGGAAAATCGCGGCGTCATCATCAACGTCGCCAGCGGTGCTGGCCGTCAGCCCATCGCCGGGGCAGCGGCCTATGGCGCGGCCAAGGCCGCGGTCCGCTTCTTCAGTCAGAATCTGGCGGTGGAGTTGGCTCGGGACGGCGTGCGGGTCAATGCCGTCTCTCCTGGCGACATCGACACCCCCATGCTGGACTTCCAGGCAGCGCACTATGGCAGCGGCGATCCGGCCGGCTACCGGCGCAATCTGCTCAACCGCTATCCCCAGGGCGATACCGCACGCTTCATCCAGCCAGAGGAAGTCGCCGAATTCGTCTATTTCCTCTGCCAGCCCCAGGCGGCCGCCATCTCCGGCGCCGACCTGCCCATCGACTTCGGCCTCTCCGCCGGCCGTTGACGGCTGTGACAGACGGCGCCGTGGCGCCGTCTACAGGATTTCCCCTCGAGGATTCGCCCATGGAAGCCGGCAACCACCAGTTGAGCATGACCATCCTGATGACCCCGGACCTGGCCAACTTTTCCGGCAATGTCCACGGCGGCGCCCTGCTCAAATACCTCGACGAGGTCGCCTATGCCTGCGCCAGCCGCTATGCCGGTCGCTATGTGGTGACCCTGTCGGTGGACCAGGTGATCTTTCGCGAGCCCGTGCATGTCGGCGAACTGGTGACCTTTCTTGCCTCGGTGAACTACACCGGCACCACCTCCATGGAGATCGGCGTCAAGGTCATCACCGAGAATATCCAGCAACGTTCGGTGCGCCACACCAACAGCTGTTTCTTCACCATGGTGGCGGTGGACGAGAACGGCAAATCCTGCCCAGTGCCTCAGCTCCAGCCCGTCACCCCGGACGAGAAGCGACGCTGTGTGCAGGCACAGCAGCGCCGGCAGATCCGTCGGGAACTTCAAGAGCGCTATCAGGCACTCAAGGAAACCTTTTGAGTTTTGCCGGCTAGGTCGCCGTCGTTCGACGGCAGCGGCTCCAGGATCTGGCAATCCAAATCCTTGGAGCCAGCATGTCCCATCACACCCCTCTGATATCGACCCTGGCGATCGGCCTGGTCCTGGCCTTCGTCTTCGGTACCCTGGCTACCCGCCTGCGCCTGCCACCCATCGCCGGCTATCTGCTCGCCGGCGTGGTCGCTGGACCCTTCACCCCTGGCTTCGTCGCCGATCCCGAGCTGTCCAAGGAACTGACCGAAATCGGCGTCATCCTCCTGATGTTCGGTGTGGGCCTGCACTTCTCCATCAAGGACCTGTTGGCAGTCAAGCGCATCGCCATTCCCGGCGCGATCGTCCAGATCGCCGCCGCTACCCTCATGGGCATGGGCGTGAGTCATTTCCTGGGCTGGGGCCTGGGCAGCGGGCTGGTGTTTGGTCTGTCGCTGTCGGTGGCCAGTACCGTGGTGCTGTTGCGGGCGCTGGAAGAGCGCCAGATGGTAGAAAGCCGGCGTGGACGCATCGCCGTGGGCTGGCTGATCGTGGAAGACCTGCTGATGGTGCTGGCCCTGGTGATCCTGCCGGCCCTGGCGGGCCCCCTGGGCGGTGACAGTGGCGAGCAACCGGGCCAGAGCCTGGGGCTGGAGCTGGGTGTTACCGCCCTCAAGGTGGGCGCCTTCATCGCCCTGATGCTGGTGGTGGGTCGGCGAGCCATTCCCTGGCTACTGGCCCGCGTCGTGCGTACCGGTTCGCGTGAACTCTTCACCCTGGCCACCCTCGCCATCGCCATGGGTATCGCCTATGGCTCGGCCTCGCTGTTCGGGGTGTCCTTCGCCCTGGGCGCCTTCTTTGCTGGCGTGGTGCTCAACGAATCCGAACTCAGCCACGATGCGGCGGAAAATTCGCTGCCGCTACGTGAAGCCTTCGCCGTGCTGTTCTTCTTTTCGGTGGGCTGCCTGTTCGATCCGGAAATCCTGCTGGAACGGCCCTGGGCGATTCTGGCGACGGTCGCGGTCATCGTCTTTGGCAAATCCATCGCCGCGATGCTGATCGTCCTGGCCTATCGTCGCCCCCTGAGTGTGGCCCTGACCATCGCCGCCAGCCTGGCGCAGATCGGCGAGTTCTCCTTCATCCTCGCCAGCCTCGGCCTGTCACTGAAATTGCTCGACCAGGGCGCGCACGATCTCATCCTGGCTGCCGCCATCATCTCCATCATCCTCAATCCGTTGCTGTTCCACGGCATCGATCGCCTGCAGCCCTGGCTAGAGCGCCGCGAAGGTCGCCGGCTCGTCAACGCCAAGGGCAAGCATGCGCCGGAACTGGACGACGAACCCGAGCCCGTCGAACACAGTGGACATCTGGTCCTGGTGGGCTATGGCCGGGTAGGTCGCTACATCTGCGATCGCCTGGATCGCCAGGGTCCGCCGCTGATCGTGATCACCGATGAGCCCGAGCATGTCACGGCGCTACGCCAGCAGGGCTTCAAGGCAATCCTCGGCAATGCGACCCAAGACAAGGTGCTGGCGCGGGCCAAGCTCAAGGAAGCACGCGCCCTGCTGCTGGCGATACCCAACGGCTTCGAAGCCGCCGAGATCGCCCGCCGTGCCCGCGAGCTGACTCCCGATCTGCACATCCTTGCCCGCGCGCACCACGATGACGAGATCCGTCATCTGGAGGCCAATGGGGTGGACGAGGTAATCATGGGCGAGCGCGAGATCGCCCATGGCATGTTCCGCTACCTGGGTCTGGAACGACCTGGCGAGCATGAGGCGGAGCCCAGGGGCTCCGCGGCCTAGCGGCGCTGGATCTTGAAGTTGAAGGTCTTAGTGGCCTTGCGCGGCACGATCTGACCACCAGAGACCCGCGGGGCGAAGCGCCATTCACCCAGCACCTCGAGCACAGCGCGCTCCAGTTGCTTGTTGGAGGCTTCCAGCACTTGGATATCGGCCAGTCGACCATCGGCGGTCACGGTGAACATCACCCTGACCTCGCCACCCACGCCGCGGCGGCGCAGCATTTCCGGATACTCCGGCGGTGTCATCTTGATCGGCCGGATATCGGCGTCATCGATGCTACCCGTGGGTAGACCCGCGGTCTTTGGCGGACCGGAAGGCGCAGCGGCAGGTGCAAGCTGACTGGGTGCGGTAGCCGCGGGAGCAGGCGCTGGAGAAGGCGCCGCCTGGGCGACCGGTTCCGGCGCGGGCTCGACCTTTTTCGGCAATGGCTTCTGCTGGCTGTGCTCGACCGGCTTGGGTTTGGGCTTCGGCTTGGGTTTGGGCTTTTCCACCACCGGCTTGGGCGGCTCCACCGGTTTCGGCGGCTCCACGGGCTTGGGCGGTTCTGGCGGCGGTGGTTCGGGTTGCGGCGGCGCTGGCGGTGCCGGGGCGGGTGCAGGTGGTTCGGGTACCGGCTTGGGCAGCTGGATGAAGCTCACCTGCATGGGCTCGTCGCCCTTGGCGATCTTCAGCTCCGGCGGGGCCTGGACCACCAAGAACAGGGCTGCCGCCATGCTGGCGTGCATGATCAGCGACAACGCCGAAGCGGCGCCCCAGCCACGGCCGCGCGGTGGCTGCTCACCCGGCTCGGCGGCGCCTACCGGGGTCAGCACCGGCGTCAGGATCTCTTCGTTACGTTCGGGCATCCGAAACGACAGGATGGTGGCCGAGGGCTCGCTACGCTTGGCATTGACCCCTGCGACCGGTTCCACGTCACCTGCCAGGGCGGCCCTGACGGGTCCCTGGACGGATTCCACCTCGTCACCGTCAGAACGCGCAGCAACTACGAGAGGTTCAGGCTTGGCAAGAGATGTCGGAGCCATGGGAGCGATACGCAGAGGAAGTAAATTTAATAATCATTATCATTAACTGAAAAGATTTGGCAACCTCAAATGTCGCGAATGGTCGCGCGCAGGGCTTTTTCGAGGGCCTCTAGATCCGGCATCTGCTCCAGGATCAGCTCCAGCCGATTGTCACGGCGCCATGGGCTTGGCTCCCAACGACCTTCCCCGGCCAGACCATTGTAAGCCTGCCAGCCGTCCTGCAATTGCAGGACCGCCTTCAGCCGGCGCAGGCCCGGGAGCCTGGTCAGAAGAGCCAGCAGCGCAGGCCCGTCGAAGCGGTGCTGGGAATGCCAGCGCCAACCGACGGCGTGATGCCCCTCCTGGGTATGACTGAAACGCAGCGGGCGATGGGGTAGCACTAGCGCCTGTGGCGAAGAAACGGCCGTGGGCTCGGGTAACTCGCGAGCGCTTGAGGACTCCTCGGTAGCCAAGGGCAGATCAGCCAGCGTGATCCGGCCCTCCTCCGTCCAGTACAGCGGCCGGTCGCCCAGCTGCGGTGGCAAGAGCGTCTGGTCCAGCCCTTCGCTCTTGTTGAGCACGACCAGACCGGCCTGCTGCAGTGCCTGGTACTGAGCATCCGGCAGAGGCAAGCCCTTAAGCAATTGCCCGGCGTCCACCACCCAGACCAGCGGTTGCAGCGTCAGCACCCCGGTCCAGGGCGGTGCCTGGAGTTGTCGATACAGGCTGGCGGGATGACCCAGGCCGGAAGGCTCGATGAACAATCGCTGCGGTCGCGCGCGCCGGAGCAACCGCGTGAGAGCTACCTGCAGGGGCACGCCCTGGACGCAGCACAGGCAGCCGCCCGGAACCTCGGCAATACTCACTCCCTCGTCGTCCCGGGTCATGAGCGCCGCATCGAGGCCGATCTGGCCGAATTCATTGACCAGGATCGCCCAGCGCTCGTTGGCAGGACGCTGGGTGAACAGCTGGCGGATCAGGGTGGTCTTGCCGGCGCCCAAGGGACCGGCGATCACATGGGTGTTGATATCGGCTAGGCGCATGGCGAAAGGTCGAATGCTAGAGTGACGGTTTTGCGAGAGGTTGCTTGGAATGCGGCGCCTGTTGATTGCTCTACTGCTGTTGCCTTCACTGGCGCTCGCCGACGCCTGCGTGATCCGCAGTCGTCAGGGCAGTGTGGACGTGCAGATCTGCCAGAGCAATATCGACATCCCGGCCAAGCTGTTTCGCGAGGGCTTTTGCCAGCCGCAACTCAAGGACCAGCAGACCGAGGTCCGTTTCGTCGACCGTTGCCCGGTGGGCGAGATTGGCATCTGCCAGAACGCCCGCAGCCCCGGCGTGCCCTATCGGCAGGATATCCACTACTACGGCGAACCGGGCGACGGCCGTTTCCTGGCCGTCGCCTGTCGTCAGCAGAATCAGGGCAGCTGGCGCGTGCCCTGAGGTTTCACGTGAAACCCCTTATTCCACGGTCACCGACTTGGCCAGGTTGCGTGGCTGATCCACGTCGGTGCCCTTGAACACGGCCACGTGGTAAGACAGCAGCTGCAGCGGGATGGTGTAGAGGATCGGGGACAGGGCATCGTGGATGTGCGGCATGGGCACGATGCGGATGCCTTCGCCTTCCTCGAAGGCAGCACGCTCGTCGGCGAAGACGATCAGCTGACCACCCCGTGCTCGCACCTCCTGCAGGTTGGACTTGAGCTTTTCCAGCAGTTCGTTGTTGGGCGCCACCGTCACCACCGGCATGTCGGCGTCGACCAGGGCCAGGGGACCGTGCTTGAGCTCGCCCGCCGGATAGGCCTCGGCGTGGATGTAGGAGATCTCCTTCAGCTTGAGCGCGCCTTCCATGGCCACCGGGTACTGCTCGCCACGCCCTAGGAACAAGGTGTGGTGCTTCTCGGCAAAGGACTCCGCCAGCTTTTCCACGGTCTTGTCCATGGCCAGGGCTTCATCCAGACGCGCCGGCAGACGGCGCAGCTCGGCCACCAGTTCGGCCTCGACACCGGCGTCCAGGCGCTGTTGGCAACGTCCCAGGCTCAGGGTCAGCAAGAGCAGTGAGACCAGCTGCGTGGTGAAGGCCTTGGTCGAGGCCACGCCGATCTCCGGACCCGCCTGGGTCAGGAAGCTCAACTGAGATTCGCGCACCAGGGAGCTGGTGGCGACGTTGCAGATCGCCAGGCTGCTCAGATAGCCGGATTGCTTGGCCATGCGCAGGGCCGCCAGGGTATCGGCGGTCTCGCCGGACTGGGAAATGGTCACGAACAAGGTGTCCGGGCTGACGGCGACGCGGCGATAGCGGAATTCGCTGGCCACTTCTACCTGGCAGGGAATGCCCACGTATTCCTCGATCCAGTAGCGTGCCACCGAGCCTGCATGGAAGCTGGTCCCGCAGGCGACGATCTGTACCTGGCGCACCTTGGCGAACAACTCGGATGCCGCCGGGCCAAAGGCCTCAGGGAGCACCTGGCCATCGCCCAGGCGACCTTCCAGGGTGCGCTGGACCACGCTGGGCTGCTCGTGGATCTCCTTGAGCATGAAGTGGCGATAGGCGCCCTTGTCGGCGGCCTCGCTGCCTTCGTGGTACTGCACCGTCTCACGCTGAACCGGCTCGCCATCCACATCCCAGAGGTTGACCTGATCCAGGCGGATCTCGGCCACGTCACCCTCTTCCAGGTAGACGAAGCGGTCGGTGACCTGGCGCAGCGCCAGCTGGTCGGAGGCCAGGTAGTTCTCGCCCAGGCCGAGGCCGATCACCAGGGGGCTGCCACTGCGGGTCGCCACCAGGCGATCCGGCTGCTGGCGCCACACGGCCGCCAGGCCATAGGCGCCGTGCAATTCCTTGACCGCCGCCTTGAGCGCCGTGGTCAGATCGCCGCTGTCCTGCAGCTTGAGGTGCAGCAGGTGGACAATGACCTCGGTATCGGTCTGGGAGGTGAAGACATAGCCCTGAGCCTTGAGCTGGGCCCGCAGGGCTTCATGGTTCTCGATGATGCCATTGTGCACCACCGCCACATCACCCTGGGAGAAGTGCGGGTGGGCATTGGCTTCGGTGGGCGCGCCATGGGTGGCCCAGCGGGTGTGGGCGATGCCCAGGCGACCGGCCAGGGGGTCTGCCAGCAACGCCGCTTCCAGTTCGCTGACCTTGCCGATGCGGCGCAGGCGCTGCAACTCGCCCTGGGCATCCAGCAGCGCCAGGCCGGCGCTGTCGTAGCCACGGTACTCCAGGCGCTTGAGACCCTCGACCAGAATGGCGGTGATGTTACGCTCGGCAATGGCGCCGACGATTCCACACATGCTTACCTCCCGTTGCCTGTCTTATCCACAGCGACCCCATTGAGTCGACTGTGGATGACCTGATTGTCTAGTTGTCCACAGGGGCGCAGATGACCTGCACCCCTTGGGTTTCGATCGCTCGGGCCGCTTCGGCCGGCAGGCGCTCATCGGTAATGAGCACATCCACCCTTTCCCAAGGTAGTTCCAGATTGGGAATTCGCCTGCCCAGCTTGCTCGCTTCGGCCATGACCACCACCTCCCGTGCCACCTCGGCCATCACCCGCGACAGCGACAGATGCTCGTTGAAGGTGGTGGTGCCCCGTTCCAGATCGAGACCGTCGGCGCCGATGAACAGCTGATCGAAGTCGTAGGATCTCAATACCTGTTCGGCCACCTGTCCCTGGAAGGATTCAGAATGCGGATCCCAGGTCCCGCCGGTCATCAGCAGCATGGGTTCCTGTTCCAATTCGCGCAGGGCCGTAGCGACTTGCAGGGAATTGGTCATGACCACCAGGCCAGGACGGTGATCGAGTTGCGGAATCAGCGTCGCCGTGGTGCTGCCGCAGTCGATGATGATCCGCGCATGCTCACGCAGGCGCTGGACCGCCGCCCGGGCAATGGCCTGCTTGAAGGGCGAGGCCTGGGGGGGTGCCTCGGCCAACAACTCCTGGGGCATGGCCACGGCGCCGCCGTAGCGACGCAGGAGCAGCCCATTGCGTTCGAGTGCGGCCAGGTCCTTGCGGATGGTCACCTCGGACGTTTCCAGCTGGCGAGCCAGGCCATCCACGCTGACCTCGCCCTGCTCCTGAAGCTGGGCAAGGATGGCGTGACGACGCTGAGCGGTATTGCGGCGAGTCATAAATTTCGATTCGAAAGATAATGGATCGAATCAGAACCTAATAGTGGACAGCCGTCAAGTCTTGGGGGCCTTCTTAGGTCGCTGCCAGCCGGTCTTGTTGACCTGGCGTGCGCGGCCCAGTGCCAGGGCTTCGGCCGGCACATCGGCTGTGATGACCGAGCCTGCCGCCGTGGTCGCCCCCGCGCCCAGGGTGACCGGGGCCACCAGGGAGCTGTTGGAACCCACGAAGACATCCGCACCGATTTCGGTTCGAAACTTGTTGGCACCATCATAATTGCAGGTGATGGTACCCGCCCCTATGTTGCTGCCTGCGCCGATACTGGCGTCTCCGAGGTAGGTCAGGTGACCGGCCTTGGCGCCGTCCTGCAGCTGGGCGTTCTTGAGCTCGACGAAGTTGCCCACGTGCGCCTTGACGCCCAATTCGCTGCCGGGACGTAAACGGGCGAAGGGACCGACGTCGGCGCCCTCCCCTACCACGGCCCCGTCCAGGTGGCTGTTGGCCTTGATGATGGCACCGCGTTTGAGGACGCTGTCCTTGATCACGCAATTCGGACCGATACTGACACCATCCTCCAACACCACCCGGCCTTCGAGGATGACATTGATGTCGATGGAGACGTCGCGTCCGGTCTCGACCTGGCCCCGCTGATCGAAGCGCAGGGGATCGACCAGGGTCACGCCCTGCAGCATCAGGCGCTCGGCAGCGCGCTGCTGGAAGTGCCGTTCCAGCTGGGCCAGTTGCCGGCGATCGTTGGCGCCCTGTACTTCCATGGCCTCCGCCGGCTGACTGGTGGCGATGGTCAGGCCGTCCGCCACTGCCAGGGCAATGACGTCGGTCAGGTAGTACTCGCCCTGGGCATTGCTGTTGGATAGCCGGCCCAGCCAGTCGGCCAGCCGCCGTCCCGGTACCGCGAGAATGCCGGTGTTGCCCTCACGGATGGCGCGCTGGGCATCGCTGGCGTCCTTGTGCTCGACGATGGCGGTGACCCGACCCTCGCCATCGCGCAGGATACGGCCGTAGCCGGTGGGGTCGTCCAGCTCCACGGTCAGCAACGCCAGGTGGCTGTCATCCACCTGCTCCAGCAGACGCTGCAGGGTTTCGGTCTGGATCAAGGGCACATCGCCATAGAGGATCAGCACCCGCTCCGCTGTCAGCGCCGGGGCCGCCTGAGCCACGGCATGGCCGGTGCCGAGCTGCTCGGCCTGCACCACGAAGCTCACGTCGTCCGCGGCCAGCTGGCTGCGGACCTGGTCGGCGCCATGACCGATGACGACGTGGATGCCAGCCGGCTGCAGCTCACGGGCGCGGTCGAGGACATGCCCCAGCATGCTGCGACCGGCCACGGGATGCAGCACCTTGGGTAGAGCGGATCTCATGCGAGTGCCCTGGCCAGCGGCCAGGATGACGATTTCCAGGGACATCGGAACCTCGGAGACAGGAGGAAGAGACGGGCCGGCGACCGAAGGCGACAGGCGCCTTCCGAATTTGACCACGCGACATTTCTCGCCCACTTTTCGGGCGACAAAAGAAAAGGGTAGCCGAAGCTACCCTTGTCGTTACAGCCTGACCTTGCGCTTAGCGCTTGGCTTGCCGCTTGAGCTGCTGGATGGTGCGCAGCTGGGCGGCGGCTTCGGCGAGCTGAGCGGCGGCAGCGGTATAGTCGAACTCCGTGCCCTTGTCGCTCAGGGCGGCCTCGGCGCGCTGCTTGGCTTCCAGAGCGGCAGCTTCGTCGATGTCACCGGCGCGGCTGGCGGTATCGGCCAGCACTTCGACGACATTCGGCTGCACTTCCAGGAAACCGCCGGAGATGTAGAACACCTCCTCGGCGCCCCCTTCCTTGACCAGGCGAATGGGGCCCGGTTTCAGGTCGGTGAGCAGCGGCGCATGGCCCGGGGCGATACCCAGATCACCCAGGTGGCCGTGGGCGATGATCATCTCCACCGCGCCGGAGAAGATTTCCCCTTCCGCGCTGACGATGTCGCATTGGACTGTCTTGGCCATAGCGTGCCTCTAAGAGCGCCCGTCGCCGGGCGCGGCAGTTACAGTTTCTTGGCTTTCTCGATGGCTTCGTCGATGCCGCCGACCATGTAGAACGCCTGCTCGGGCAGGTGATCGTAGTCGCCGCGCAGAATCCCGGAGAAGCCGGCGATGGTGTCCTTGAGGGACACGTACTTGCCGGGCGAACCGGTGAAGACTTCGGCCACGAAGAACGGCTGGGACAGGAAACGCTGGATCTTACGAGCGCGGGATACCAGCTGCTTGTCGGACTCGGACAGTTCGTCCATGCCCAGGATCGCGATGATGTCCTTCAGCTCCTTGTAGCGCTGCAGCACGTACTGGACGCCGCGAGCGGTGTCGTAGTGCTCCTGGCCGATCACGTTCGGGTCCAGCTGGCGCGAGGTGGAGTCCAGGGGATCGACCGCCGGATAGATACCCAGGGAGGCGATGTCACGGGACAGAACCACGGTGGCGTCCAGGTGGGCGAAGGTGGTCGCCGGGGACGGGTCGGTCAAGTCATCCGCAGGGACGTAAACGGCCTGTACGGAGGTGATCGAGCCCAGCTTGGTAGAGGTGATGCGCTCCTGCAGGACACCCATCTCCTCGGCCAGGGTCGGCTGGTAGCCCACCGCGGACGGCATACGACCCAGCAGCGCGGACACTTCGGTGCCGGCCAGGGTGTAGCGGTAGATGTTGTCGACGAACAACAGGACGTCACGGCCTTCGTCACGGAATTTCTCGGCCATGGTCAGGCCGGTCAGGGCCACGCGCAGACGGTTGCCCGGCGGCTCGTTCATCTGGCCATAGACCAGGGCGACCTTGTCTAGAACGTTGGAGTCCTTCATCTCGTGGTAGAAGTCGTTCCCTTCACGGGTACGCTCGCCCACACCGGCGAACACGGAATAACCGCTGTGCTCGATGGCGATGTTACGGATGAGCTCCATCATGTTGACGGTCTTGCCCACGCCGGCGCCGCCGAACAGGCCGACCTTACCGCCCTTGGCGAACGGGCAGACCAGGTCGATGACCTTGATGCCGGTTTCCAGCAGGTCGTTACCGCCAGCCTGTTCTGCATAGGACGGGGCCTTGCGGTGGATTTCCCAACGCTCTTCCTCGCCGATGGGGCCGGCTTCGTCGATGGGGTTGCCCAGGACGTCCATGATGCGGCCGAGGGTCTTGACGCCGACCGGGACCTTGATGGCCTCGCCGGTGTTGCCCACGTTCAGGCCACGCTTGAGGCCTTCGGTGCTACCCATGGCGATGGTCCGGACCACGCCGTCGCCCAGCTGCTGCTGGACTTCCAGGGTGGTTTCGGCACCCTGCACCTTGAGGGCGTCAAAGACGCGCGGTACCGCGTCGCGCGGGAATTCCACGTCGATCACGGCGCCGATGATTTGTACGATACGTCCGCTACTCATTTCGCGTTCCTCGAATGTTTAAGCTGTCCGTCAGACCGCGGCGGCGCCGCCGACGATTTCCGAAATTTCCTGGGTGATCGCAGCCTGGCGAGCCTTGTTGTAGACCAGCTGCAGGTCCTTGATGAGATCGCCGGCGTTGTCGGTGGCGTTCTTCATCGCGATCATCCGCGCGGCCTGTTCGCTGGCAGCGTTCTCGACCACGGCCTGATACACCTGGGACTCCACGTAGCGCACCAACAGGCCGTCGAGCAAGGTCTTGGCGTCGGGCTCGTAGAGGTAGTCCCAATGCTTGCCCTGCAGCTCACCGCCCTCGGCCGGAACCAGCGGCACCAGCTGCTGGATAGTCGGCTTCTGGGTCATGGTGTTGACGAAGACGTTGGACACCACGTACAGGCGGTCGATACGGCCGTCCAGGTAGGCATCCAGCATCACCTTGATGCTGCCGATCAGATCGCCGATCGCCGGCTCTTCGCCGAGGTGGCTGATGGCCGCGACCACGTTGCCGCCGAAGCTACGGAAGAAGGAGGCACCCTTGGCCCCGATCACCGCCAGATCGATTTCCACACCCTTGCCGCGCTGGTCGCCCATGTCGCGGACCAGAGCCTTGAACAGGTTGGTGTTCAGACCACCGGCCAGACCCCGATCGGAGCTGACCACGATGTAGCCGACGCGCTTGACCTCGCGTTCCACCATGAAGGCATGGCGGTACTCGGGGTTGGCGTTGGCCAGGTGGCCGATCACAGCGCGGATGCGCTCGGCATAAGGCTTGCTGGCAGCCATGCGGGCCTGAGCCTTACGCATCTTGCTGACCGCAACCTTTTCCATGGCGCTGGTGATCTTCTGTGTGCTTTTGATGCTCGCGATCTTGCCGCGAATCTCTTTTGCGCCTGCCATGTGACACCTATCGGGTTGGCAAACGGGGGCTGGCGCCCCCGTCGCGGCTTACCAGGTTTGCGTGGCCTTGAACTTCTCGATTCCCGCCTTGATACCGGCGTCGATCTCGTCGTTGAAGTCGCCCTTCACGTTGATCTTGGCCATCAGGTCGGCGTGATCGCGGTTGAAGTAGGCGATCAGGGCCTGCTCGAAGCTACCGATCTTGTCCAGGGTCACATCGCTCAGGAAACCACGCTCGGCGGCGTACAGGCTCAGGGACATCTCGGCGATGGACATGGGCGCGTACTGCTTCTGCTTCATCAGCTCGGTGACGCGCTGACCATGCTCGAGCTGCTTGCGGGTGGCTTCGTCCAGGTCCGAGGCGAACTGGGCGAAGGCCGCCAGTTCACGGTACTGGGCCAGCGCGGTACGGATACCGCCCGACAGCTTCTTGATGATCTTGGTCTGGGCCGCACCACCCACACGGGATACCGAAACACCGGCGTTGACCGCCGGGCGGATGCCCGAGTTGAACAGGCCGGCTTCCAGGAAGATCTGGCCGTCGGTGATGGAGATCACGTTGGTCGGAACGAAGGCGGACACGTCGCCGGCCTGGGTCTCGATGATCGGCAGGGCGGTCAGCGAGCCGGTCTTGCCGGTCACAGCGCCGTTGGTGAACTTCTCGACGTAGTCGGCGGAGACGCGGGAAGCGCGCTCGAGCAGACGGCTGTGGAGATAGAACACGTCGCCGGGATAGGCTTCACGGCCCGGCGGACGACGCAGCAGCAGTGAGATCTGGCGATAGGCCACGGCCTGCTTGGACAGATCGTCATAGACGATCAGGGCGTCTTCACCGCGGTCGCGGAAGTATTCGCCCATGGTGCAACCCGAGTAGGGCGCCAGGAACTGCAGGGCAGCCGATTCGGACGCACTGGCTGCCACCACGATGGTGTTGTGCAGAGCGCCGTTCTCTTCCAGCTTGCGTACCACGTTGGCGATGGTCGACTGCTTCTGACCAATGGCGACGTAGACGCAGCGGATACCGCTGTTCTTCTGGTTGATGATGGCATCGATCGCCATGGCGGTCTTGCCGATCTGACGGTCACCGATGATCAGCTCACGCTGACCACGACCAACCGGGATCATGGCATCGACGGCCTTGTAGCCGGTCTGCACCGGCTGGTCGACCGACTGACGCCAGATCACACCCGGTGCGACCTTCTCGACGGCGTCGGTGGCGCTGGCATTCAGCGGACCCTTGCCATCGATGGGGTTGCCCAGGGCGTCGACGACGCGACCCAGCAGTTCCGGACCAACCGGGACTTCCAGGATGCGGCCGGTGCACTTGGCGCTCATGCCTTCGGCCAGACCCAGGTAGCTACCCAGGACCACGGCGCCGACGGAGTCCTGCTCCAGGTTCAGTGCCATGCCGTAGATGCCGCCGGGGAATTCGATCATTTCGCCGTACATGACGTCGGCCAGACCGAAGATCCGCACGATACCGTCAGACACGCTGACGATGGTGCCTTCGTTGCGGGCTTGCGAGGTCACGTCGAGCTTGTCGATGCGACCCTTGATGATTTCACTAATTTCGGAAGGATTGAGTTGCTGCATGCTACTGCCCCTTCAAACTCAAGGTTTCAACGCTTCGGCCAGTTGCGCGAGCTTGCCGCGAACGGAGCCATCGATTACCAAGTCGCCGGCGCGGATAACCACACCACCGATCAGGCTCGCATCCTCGGATGCATTAAGTCGCACGTGTCGACCTAGCCTTGCGCTGAGAGCCTTGGCGAGTTTGTCTTGCTGTTCTTCGCTCAGGGCGAAAGCACTGGTGACTTCCGCCTCGATGGATTTTTCCTGCTCGGCCTTGTACGCCTCGTAGATCTCGGCGATGGCCGGGAACAGGTCGATCCGGTTGTTTTCTGCCACGGTCCGAACGAAGTTCTGGGACTGTGCATCCAGTTGATCGCCACATACGTCGATGAGCAATCCGGCCTTGGCGTCCGCAGTCAACTGCGGCTGCTGAAGCAGCTGGCGCACGGTCCCGTCCTGGGATACCGCGGCGAGCAGCCCGAGCGCGGCCGACCATTGGGTCAGCTGCTGCTGGGACTGTGCGAACTCGAAAGCCGCCTTGGCATAGGGCCGGGCCAGCGTGTTCAGTTCTGCCATTGGTGGCCTCGCTTAGATTTCCGCTGCCAGTCGGTCAACCAACTGGGCATGAGCATTGGCATCAACGGTCGATCCAAGGATCTTCTCGGCGCCGGCCACGGCCAGCAGACCGACGCGAGCACGCAGGGCGTCCTTCGCACTGTTGATTTCCTGCTCGATTTCAGCCTGAGCCTGCGCCTTGATCCGGTCGCCTTCGGCACGGGCCTTGGCCTGTGCGTCCTCGACGATCTGAGCGGCACGCTTGTTGGCTTGCTCGATGATCTCGGCCGCCTGCCCCTTGGCTTCGTTCACTTTCTGGTTGGCTTGCTGCTGTGCCACTTCCAGATCACGAGCCGCGCGGTTGGCAGCGTCAAGGCCATCGGCAATCTTCTTCTCACGCTCACGCAGCGCCGAGATGATCGGCGGCCACACGTACTTCATGCAGAAGAGCACGAAGATGAAGAAGGCAACGGACTGGCCTATCAGGGTTGCATTAATGTTCACGCCAACACCTCGCTCGTTCGTTGTCCATCAGTCCTGCCTACACCCCTGGGGGTGATCAGCCGGCGATCTGACCAACGAAGGGGTTAGCGAAGGTGAAGAACAGGGCGATACCAACACCGATCATGGTCACGGCGTCGAGCAGACCGGCGACGATGAACATCTTGACTTGCAGCATCGGAACCATTTCCGGCTGACGAGCGGCGCCTTCGAGGAACTTGCCACCCAGCAGACCGAAGCCAATGGCGGTACCCAGAGCGCCCAGGCCAATCAGCAGAGCAACGGCGATCGCGGTCAAACCAACTACAGTTTCCATCTTTCCTCCCGACTTTTTTAGTCGTCTTGGTTAAGGTTGAAGCGAAAAAGTTTTCCCAAGTCCCCCGGCGGACAAGGCCCCCGGGACTCACGGCAGAACCGCCTCCAGACGCCGTCAGCAGCGCCCGGGGGCCATTCCTCAGTGACTTTCTTCGTGCGCCATCGACAGGTAGACGATGGTCAGCATCATGAAGATAAACGCCTGCAGGGTGATGATGAGGATGTGGAACACCGCCCACGCCCACTGCAGCACGATACCCAGACCACCCAGTGCCAGACCGTTGGCGAACATGATGGCGATGAGGATGAAGATCAGCTCGCCAGCATACATGTTGCCGAACAGTCGCAGTGCCAGCGAGATCGGCTTGGCGATCAGGGTGACGAACTCGAGCAGGAAGTTGATCGGGATCAGGATGATCTGCAGCAGCATGTTCTTGCTGCTGAAGGGATGCAGGGTCAGCTCGCCAAAGAAGCCGCCGATACCTTTCATCTTGATGCTGTAGAAGATCAGCAGGGCGAACACCGACAGGGCCATGCCCAGGGTGGCGTTCGGGTCGGTGGTCGGAACCACGCGGAAGTAGGTGTGCTCGCCAAACAGCATGCCGGCCACGGACGGCAGCCAGTCCACCGGCACCAAGTCCATCAGGTTCATCAGGAAGATCCAGACGAAGATGGTCAGGGCCAAGGGCGCGATCAGGGCGTTCTTGCCGTGGAAGGTGTCACGGACGCTGCCGTCCACGAATTCGACCAGCACCTCGACGAAGTTCTGCAGACCGCCAGGCTGACCACTGGTGGCCTTCTTGGCGATGCTGCGGAACAGCACCAGGAAGATCAGGCCCAGGGCGACCGACCAGCCAAGGGTATCCACGTGGAAGGCCCAGAAGCCCATTTCCTTAGCTTCAGCGGGGGTGTGGGCGAAGCTCCAGCCGTTCACCGGGTGCATACCATAGGTCAGGTTCTGCAGGTGGTGCTGGATGTAGCCCGAAGCGGAGTCTGCTGCCATGTGTGCCTCGAATGCCTTAAGGTCTAGTCGGTTTTTTCAGTAGCAGGGGCGCGCCGGCATTGACCATCAGCGTCAACAGATAGACGCCGAACAGTGCAGGAGCCGAAAGCGGTTTTACCCCGGCAAACGTCAGTGCAAAGAGCACTGCCGTGAGAATCAGTTTGCCCGCCTCGCCCGAGTAGAAAGAACGGACGATGTCACGGGCGGCATGGGCGCCGCGATAGCGGAACGCCTTGAACGAAAAATACAGATTGGGCAGCCAGGCAATCAGCCCGCCCAACAATCCGGAATAACCGGCGACCTTACCGACGAAGCAAGACAAGACAACGGCGGCACACGACGCGACAGCCAGTTGGACGAGCAGCAGGCGAAAGGCAGGCTGATGATGGAAAGGCAGGCGTTTGGGCGTGCGGCGGTCCATCGGCTCGAAGTCCTCTGGTGTCGGCTTAATAGTTGTTTTCACTGGCATGCTTTGTGCCGACAAAAAGCGGGCAAAGTATAGGGGCGCGCCAGGGGTGGTTCAAGCCACCCCGGACAGATTGCCTTTCCTGCCGTAACGCATTTGTGTCAGCGAATGTGCGCCAGTACGCCTTGAAGTTCGTCCAAAGAGGTGTAACGGATGACCAGTTGCCCCTTCCCCTTCTCGCCATGGCGGATCTGCACGTTGGCGCCCAAACGCTCGGCCAGACGCTGCTCCAGACGACTGATGTCCGGATCCACAGGGGGCGCCTTCTCGCTCGGTTCCACGCCACTGAGCCACTGGCGAACCAGGGCTTCGGTCTGACGAACCGTCAGGCCCCGTGCGACAACGTGCCGCGCCCCTTCGGCCTGACGGCCCTTCGGCAGGCCGAGCAAGGCCCGCGCGTGGCCCATTTCCAGCTCGCCCTTGGCCAGCAGCTCCTTGGCGTCTTCGGCCAGCGCCAGCAGGCGCAGCAGGTTGGTCACGCCCGAGCGCGACTTGCCGACGGCTTCGGCCACCTGGGCCTGGGTCAGCTCGAACTCATCCTGTAGCCGCTGCAGGGCCATGGCCTCTTCCAGCGGGTTGAGGTTCTGCCGCTGGATGTTCTCGATCAGCGCCAGGGCAATGGCCACCTGGTCAGGGACGTCGCGGACCAGCGCCGGGATACGCTCCAGACCGGCCTGCTGGCTGGCACGCCAGCGGCGCTCACCGGCGATGATCTCGTAGCGACCCTCACCGATGGCACGCACCACGATGGGCTGCATCAGTCCCTGGGTGCGGATGGAATTGGCCAATTCTTCCAGCGCGACGGGATCCATGTGCTGGCGCGGCTGGTACTTGCCGCGCTGGATGATGTCCAGCGGCAGCGATTGCAATTCGCTGACCGGGGTGGCGGCAGCCTGCTCCTGCAGGACCTTGACGCTGGCGCCGCCGAGCAGGGCATCGAGGCCGCGGCCCAGTCCTCGTTTCTTCACAGCCATGGGGATTCCTTAGGCAGTCTTGGCGGTGCGAGCCGCCTTGCGCTGACGTTTGACCAGCTCGCTGGCCAGCTCCAGATAGGCCGCAGCCCCTTTCGAACTCTTGTCGTAGACCAGGGCGGGCATACCGTAGCTGGGCGCTTCGGCCAGGCGGACGTTGCGCGGAATGATGGTTTCGTAGAGCGCGTCGTCAAAGTGCTGCTTGAGCTGGGCGGCGACGTCGTTGGCCAGGCCGATGCGCGGATCGAACATGGTGCGCAGCAGGCCTTCGATCTTGAGCTGGGGATTCAGCCGCTGGGCGATGTGCTGGATGCTGCCGATCAGATCGGTCAGGCCTTCCAGGGCGAAGTATTCGCACTGCATGGGGATGATCACGCCATCGGCGGCCACCAGCCCGTTGATGGTCAGCATGGACAGCGACGGCGGACAGTCGATGAGTACGTAGTCGTAGTTGTCCCGCACCGGCGCCAGGGCATCGCGCAGGCGACTCTCGCGACCGGTCATCTCCAGCAGTTCGACCTCCGCGGCGGTGACATCACGGTTAGACGGCAGCAGCTGGTAGCCGCCGTGTTCGGAAAAATGCATGGCATCGAGCAGACCGCAGGCGCCGGTGAGAACATCCAGTACCGAATGCTCCAGGGCGTGCTTGTCCACCCCGCTGCCCATGGTGGCGTTACCCTGGGGATCGAGATCGATCAGCAGCACCTTGCGCCGGTTGGTGGCGGCCAGAGAAGCGGCGAGATTGATGCACGTGGTGGTCTTGCCCACCCCGCCCTTCTGGTTGGCTATCGCGTAAACCTTGGCCATGTACCGCCTTACCCCTCTCCAATCGTGCGGCGCAGTATCAGCAAGTGCCGCTGGCCTTGGCAACCGGGAACCGCGAGGACGTGCGCCGCCGCAACCCGGAAATCCGCTGGTAGCTTGGCCAGCTCGTCGTCGGGGTGCAGCCCCTTCATCGCCAGCCACTGTGTTTGGTTGTCGCCCAGGTGCCGCGTCCAGGTGGCGAAGTCGTCGATGGCGCTAAACGCCCGCGAGACGATGCCGGTGAAGGGCGTCGCCGGCTGGAAGGTCTCGACACGGGCGTGGACCACCTCAAGGTTGTCCAGACCCAGCTCGATCTTGGCCTGGGTCAGGAAGCGCGTCTTCTTGCCGTTACTGTCGAGCAGGGTGAAGCGCGATTCGGGAAACAGGATCGCCAGGGGAATGCCCGGCATGCCGCCGCCGCTGCCCACATCCAGCCACTGCCCGGCCGCCACATGGGGGACGATGCTGAGGCTGTCCAGCAGGTGCCGCGAGACCATCTCGTCAGGATCACGCACCGCGGTCAGGTTGTAGGCCTTGTTCCACTTGACCAGCAGGTCCAGGTAGCCCAGCAGCCGCTCCTCCACCGGGGCGGAGAGCATCACACCCAGGATCTCGGCTCCCTGGCGCAGTTCGTTGGCTTGAATCGCGCTGGCCATCAGGCGCTGTGCTCCAGGCTGCGACCGGCGCTGCGCTTCTTCAGGTGGATCAGCAGCAGCGAGACCGCCGCCGGCGTGACGCCAGGGATGCGCGAGGCCTGCCCCAGGGTCTCGGGACGGGCCTGGGCCAGCTTGTGCTGGATCTCCTTGGACAGTCCGGAGATGGTGGCGTAGTCGAGCTCTGCCGGCAGCGCCACGGCGTCACTGGCGCGCAGACGCTGGATCTCGTCCTGCTGGCGATCGATGTAGCCGGCGTACTTGGTCTTGATCTCGATCTGCTCGGCGATCTGGGTCTCGGCTGGTGTCTGGCCCACGGCGGCCATCAGGCCGGCGTAGTCGATCTCCGGACGCGCCAGCAGATTCTGCAGGTTGTATTCGTGATTGAGCGGCGTGCCGAAGCGCTCGGCCACCGCCGTGCCCTCGGGCGTGCCCGGGCGAATCCAGGTCGCCTTGAGGCGCTGCTCTTCCAGGGCGATGCCTTCGCGCTTGGCTTCGAACAGCGCCCAGCGCTGATCGTCCACCAGGCCCAATTCCCGGCCCTTTTCGGTCAGGCGCAGGTCGGCGTTGTCTTCGCGCAGGATCAGCCGGTACTCGGCGCGCGAGGTGAACATCCGGTAGGGCTCCTGGGTACCCAGGGTGATGAGGTCATCCACCAGGACGCCGAGGTAGGCCTCGTCGCGACGCGGACACCAGGCTTCACGGCCCTGGGCGCGCAGCGCGGCGTTGGCCCCGGCGAGCAGACCCTGGGCGCCGGCTTCTTCGTAACCGGTGGTGCCATTGATCTGGCCGGCGAAGAACAGGCCGGCGATGACCTTGGTTTCCAGGCTGTACTTGAGATCCCGCGGATCGAAGAAGTCGTATTCGATGGCGTAGCCGGGCCGCAGGATGTGGGCGTTTTCCATGCCGCGCATGGAGCGCACCACCTCGAGCTGCACATCGAAGGGCAGCGAGGTGGAGATGCCGTTGGGGTAGAGCTCGTGGGTGGTCAGGCCCTCGGGTTCGAGAAAGACCTGATGGCTGTCCTTGTCGGCGAAGCGATGGATCTTGTCTTCGATGGACGGACAGTAGCGCGGCCCTACCCCTTCGATCACGCCCGAATACATGGGCGAACGATCCAGGTTGGCGCGGATGATGTCGTGGGTGCGGGCGTTGGTATGGGTGATCCAGCAGCTGACCTGCTGCGGATGCTGCTCGCGATTGCCGAGGAAGGACATCACCGGCAAGGGGGTATCCCCGGGCTGCTCGGTCATCACCGAGAAATCCACCGACCGGCCGTCGATGCGCGGAGGCGTACCGGTCTTCAGGCGGGACACCCGCAGTGGCAGTTCCCGCAGGCGCTGGGCCAGGGCGATGGCGGGCGGATCTCCCGCTCGTCCACCGCTGTGGTTCTGCATGCCGATGTGGATAAGACCACCAAGGAAGGTCCCGGCGGTCAGCACCACGTTATCCGCATGGAATTTCAGGCCCATCTGGGTGATCACGCCGGCGACGCGATCCCCCTCGACGATGAGGTCGTCACAGGCTTGCTGGAATATCCACAGGTTCGGCTGGTTTTCCAAGGCGTAGCGGATAGCCGCCTTGTACAGCACGCGATCGGCCTGGGCGCGAGTGGCGCGGACGGCAGGTCCCTTGCGGCTGTTGAGAATACGGAACTGGATGCCGGCGAGATCCGTCGCCGCGGCCATGGCGCCGCCCAGGGCATCGATCTCCTTGACCAGATGGCTCTTGCCGATGCCGCCAATGGCGGGATTGCAGCTCATCTGGCCGAGAGTTTCCACATTATGCGTAAGCAGCAGGGTACGCACACCCATACGGGCGGCCGCCAGGGCCGCTTCGGTACCGGCATGGCCGCCGCCGATCACGATGACGTCGAAACGGGAAGGAAAGTCCACCACGCACCTCGTGCCTGTTGGCAGGAATTCAAAGGAAAGCCGGCAAGTATAAGCCCTAGGCCAGTCTTGCAGAAGGGGCTCTGGCCAAAAAATGACCAGTCAGCGGTGAGGGGCTCCAATATAAACAATAGGGAAGAAAGTTTTAAAAGGACTGTTATAGAGCTTATGTATACGCAAGCCATTTTCTGTGGATAACCCTACACAGGCCACGTCGGGGCTGGGCTGGGGAAAACCTGAACCCGGTGTACGTCTTGTGCTGTGGATGAACACAAGCTCTCAGCATCCTGTGGAGCCTTTGCTCGCTTATCCACAACGCCAATCATGGACAGGTCGTGCACCGATTTATAGGCAGACCTCAGGCAGGGTTATCAACAGGGCTCTGGAAAGGGGGAATGAGGATAGCCAAGGCCTGCATTGCACAGGCCTGGAGCAGCGGGCAGGGTTTACTTGCCGATGCAGAAGCTGGAGAAGATGCGGCCGAGCAGGTCGTCGGAGCTGAAGGCCCCGGTGATCTCGCCAAGTACCTGCTGGGCCTGCCGCAGGTCTTCGGCCAGGAGTTCGCCAGAGCCGGCCAGGGTGAGTTGGCGATAGCCATGGTCCAGAGCGCTGGCGGCCCGCTGCAAGGCGTCCAGGTGGCGACGCCGTGCGCTGAAGCCGTCCTCGGTGGTCTGTTCGAAGCCCATGCAGGCCTTGAGGTGTTCGCGCAGGGCCTCGACACCGCCACCATCGGTGGCACTCAGAGCGATCTCCACCGGCTCGGTGCTGGGCAACAGGCCGGTGGCTTCGCCGGTGAGGTCGGCCTTGTTGCGGATCACCGTCAGCTTGTCCAGTGGCGGCCGGGTGCTCAGCAGTTCCGGCCACAGCGCCTGGGGATCCCCGGCTTCCGGGGCGCTGGCATCCACCACCAGCAGCACTCGATCGGCACCGGCGATGGCGTCCAGGGCGCGCTGGACGCCGATCTGCTCCACCCGGTCGGCGGTATCGCGCAGCCCGGCCGTATCGACCACATGCAGCGGCATGCCATCGATGTGGATATGTTCGCGCAGGACATCCCGGGTGGTGCCGGCGATGTCGGTGACGATGGCGGCTTCCCGTCCGGCCAGGGCGTTGAGCAGGCTGGACTTGCCGGCATTGGGCCGGCCGGCGATCACCACCGTCATGCCGTCGCGCAGCAGGGCACCGCGATTGGCTTCACGCTGGACCTCGTGCAGTTCGGCTTGCACACCCTCCAGCAATCCCTGGACCCGACCATCGGCGAGGAAGTCGATCTCCTCCTCGGGAAAGTCGATGGCGGCTTCGACATAGATGCGCAGGCGGATGAGCTGCTCGACCAGGCTTTCCACCCGACGGGAGAACTCGCCCTGCAGCGAGCGCAGGGCATTGCGCGCCGCCTGCTCGGTGCTGGCCTCGATGAGATCGGCGATGGCCTCCGCCTGGGCCAGGTCCAGCTTGTCGTTGAGAAAGGCGCGTTCGCTGAATTCGCCCGGACGGGCCAGCCGCGCCCCCTCTTCCAGCGTACGGCGCAAGAGCAGGTCGAGGATCACCGGGCCGCCGTGACCTTGCAATTCCAGGACGTCTTCGCCGGTGAAGGAATTCGGGCCAGGAAAGAACAGGGCAATGCCCGCGTCCAGCACGCTGCCGTCGGCGGCGAGGAAATTGCCATAGTGAGCATGCCGCGGCGGTAGCTCGCGGCCGCAGATGGCCTGGGCCAGGGGTGCGGCCAGGGGGCCGGAGACGCGCACGATGCCGACACCACCACGGCCGGTGGCGGTGGCGATGGCGGCGATGCTGTCGGAAGGCAGGGACATGACGATCCTCCAGAAAGCACGACGCCCCAATCAAGGGGCGTCGTGTGGACAGGTTGAGCGGGGTCAGGCCTTCTTGGCGGCCGCCTCGATCTTCCGGGTAATGTACCACTGCTGCAGGATCGACAGGCAGTTGTTGACGATCCAGTACAGCACCAGACCGGCCGGGAACCACAGGAAGAAGAAGGTGAAGATGATCGGCATCATTCTCATCACCTTGGCCTGCATGGGATCCGGCGGCGCCGGGTTCAGCATCTGCTGCACCAGCATGGTACCGCCCATGATGATCGGCAGGATGAAGAAGGGATCCTTGGCCGACAGGTCGGTGATCCAGAACATCCAGGGCGACTGGCGCATCTCGACGCTTTCCAGCAGCACCCAGTACAGCGCCAGGAATACCGGCATCTGCACCACGATGGGCAGGCAGCCACCCAGCGGATTGATCTTCTCCTTGCGGTACAGCTCCATCATCGCCTGGGACATCTTCTGGCGATCGTCGCCATGCTGTTCCTTCAGCGCCTGCAGGCGTGGTCCGACGGCACGCATCCGGGCCATGGAACGGTAGCTGGCGGCGGACAGCGGGAAGAACAGCATCTTGATGATGATGGTCAGGACGATGATCGACCAGCCCCAGTTACCCAGGATGCTGTGGATATGCTGCAGCAGCCAGAAGATCGGCTGGGCGATGAACCACAGGAAGCCGTAGTCGACGGTCAGCTCCAGACCGTGGGACAGGGTCTTGAGGTGTTCCTGGATCTTCGGACCGGCGTAGAGGGTGAGCGAGGTCTCGCCCTTGCCACCCGCCGGCACGCTGAATTGCGGACCGGTGAAGCCGACGATGTAGTTGCCCTGGGCATCCTTGCGGGTGGTGATCTGGTGCTGCTCGTCCTTGTTCGGCACCCAGGCGGTGACGAAGTAGTGCTGCAGCCAACCGACCCAGCCGCCCTGCACGGATTCCTGCAGGCGGTTCTTGTCCATGTCGCCCATGGACACCTTGCGATAGGGCTCGGCCGGGGTACCGACCGCGGCGCCCAGATAGGTGGAGACGCCGGTCGCGGTAGTGGCCGACGGATCCCCGCTCTTGTCACGCTTGAGCTGCGCATAGAGCACGCCATTCCAGGCGTTGGCGCTCTGGTTGTCGATCAGGTAGCTGACCTGGATCTGATAGGCGTCCGGGTTGATGCAGGTGATCTTCTTCTGCGCCTTCTCGGCGTCCGAGCAGTCGACCTTCAGACCCCGGTGGAAGGTGAATCTCTTGATGTAGTCGACGCCATTGGCCTGGTACTTGAGATCCACCACCAGCTGTTGCTTGCCATCGGCGAGCACATAGCTGGACTGGGCCGAGGTGTACAGCGGGCGACCGGCGCTGTTGGCGTCGGGACCGTTGGCACCGGTCAGGCCGCTCTGGGCCAAGTAGAGACGCTCGTTGCCGTTGTCGAACAGCATGAAGGGAACGTCGGGGTGGTCCTGGCGCCGGGGGTACTGCACCAGACCGAGCTGGACGATGTCGCCGCCGCGGGGGTCGATGGCCAGATCCAGAACGTCGGTACGTACCTTGATGAGCGCAGTGCTGGCCTGAGCGGTCAAGTTGTCCACCGGGGCCGCGGCCTTGGCGTCAGCCGGAACATCGGTGGGCACGTTGGGGGTATCGCCGGGCAGGACGCTGGTTTGCGTCTTGGCCGTGGGCAGATCGGCCTGGCCGTAATCCTTGTTCCACTGGAAGACCAGGGTGTAGGACACGATCGCCAGGGCGGCAATGAGTAGCGGGCGCTTGATATCCATGTTTACTCGGCCATCGAAGAGGTCGGGGCTGGGTTCTTTGCGGGAGGAACGGGATCGTATCCGCCTGAGTGCCAGGGATGGCACCGGCACAGTCGCCGTGTGGTCAGCCAGCCACCACGCAGCAGCCCGTGGCACTCGATGGCTTCGAGGGCGTAACCGGAACAGGTCGGATAGAAACGACAGTGACTGGCCATCATGGGGCTGATGGCATAACGGTAGAAGCGAATCAGCAGCAGGGCCGGTTTACGCATGAGCACCGTCGGGACTGTCGGTTGGCTGGGCAACGGCCTTGCTCGCCTGGCGATTGAGACGTTTCCAGAGTTGCAGCAGTTGATCGTGCAATTCGGGATTGTCTACTTCGCCGAGCCCTTTCCGGGCGACGAAGACCAGATCGAAGCTGCCCAAGCGGTCCTGATTCAGACGGAAGGAATCTCGGATGACACGCTTGATGCGATTGCGCTCGACAGAAAGCTTGACGCTTTTCTTGCCGATGACCAGCCCCAGGCGGGAATGGTCTAGCCCATTGGCATGGGCGAGCAGCAGCAGGTGCTTGCCGGATGCCTTGTGGGTGGGAGAGTCAAAGACCGCTTGGAACTGTTGGGAGCTCAGTAAGCGCCTGTCCCGACCGAAACCCTGACTCACCACCTGACCGGGCAATCAGATCGCCAGACGCTTGCGGCCTTTGGCACGGCGACGGGACAGAACCTGACGGCCGTTCTTGGTTGCCATACGAGCACGGAAACCGTGGACACGGGCGCGCTTCAGGGTGCTGGGTTGGAAGGTGCGTTTCATGGACTTTTACCTAGGTGAAAGCGGCAAGGCATGAGCGCCCCGCGCAAAGAGACCGGGGATTCTAGAGAAAGCCTCGGTATAGGTCAATTTCCAACCAGCACGCGCTGACAGGAGACCGCGTAAATAAAATTAACAGGTCAAAAGGTTTTAAAGGACTGTTGAAGTGAATATGTATGGTGAAGCCGATTTCTGTGGATAGAACGCGCAGACACAGATGCCCACTGGCCGGAGCGAGACCGGCAACTCTGTTTTCAACAGGTGGAGCAAGGGTGGCTAGCCTGGTCAGAGGCTGTGGATAAGCGAAGGGGTTACCCACATCACGATTATCCACAGCGCAAACCCGGTACTTGTCCAGAAAGGTCAGACGGCGTTATCCACAGAGCTGACGGTCGCCTGGAGAGTGGTCTGGGCGGAAGGGGCTATTCGCCGGGAAACTGCGCGGTCATGTGGATAACCCGGGTGGGGAGGGATACAATGGGCGTTTGCTCATGGCCCTTCCGGGCCGCTCCAGTCCTTGGGAGACGCTGTGTCGGTCGAACTCTGGCAACGTTGCGTAGATGTGCTGCGCGACGAGCTGCCTTCGCAACAATTCAATACCTGGATCCGGCCACTGCAGGTGGAAGCGGAAGGGGATGAGCTGCGGGTGTTCGCGCCCAACCGCTTCGTGCTCGATTGGGTCAACGAGAAGTACCTGAGCCGAATCCTCGAATTGCTCGGGGAGCATGCCGACGACGGTATCGCGCCAGTGCTTTCCTTGTTGATCGGGAGCAAGCGCAGCAACAAACCGCGCCCGGCCCAGACACCCAGTAGCCAGAGCAGCCCCCTGCCGCCGCCGGTACAGGCCCCGCAGCCGATCCAGTCGGATATCGTCACCGCGGGTGTGGCCCTGGAAGACGTGACGGCGGAACTGGCCGAGGCCGACGAGCCGGCGGTCAAGACCGAACGCACCGTGCAAGTGGAAGGTGCACTCAAGCACACCAGCTATCTCAACCGTACCTTCACCTTCGAGAACTTCGTCGAGGGCAAGTCCAACCAGCTGGCCCGCGCGGCGGCCTGGCAGGTGGCGGACAATCCCAAGCACGGCTACAACCCGCTCTTCCTTTATGGCGGCGTGGGTCTGGGTAAGACCCACCTGATGCACGCAGTGGGCAACCACCTGCTCAAGCGCAATCCGAATGCCAAGATCGTCTATCTGCATTCGGAGCGTTTCGTCGCCGACATGGTCAAGGCGCTGCAGCTCAATGCCATCAACGAATTCAAGCGCTTCTACCGCTCGGTGGATGCCCTGCTGATCGATGACATCCAGTTCTTCGCCCGCAAGGAGCGATCGCAGGAAGAGTTTTTCCACACCTTCAATGCGCTGCTCGAAGGTGGACAACAGGTGATTCTCACCAGCGACCGTTATCCCAAGGAGATCGACGGCCTGGAAGAGCGGCTCAAGTCGCGCTTCGGCTGGGGCCTCACCGTGGCCGTGGAGCCACCGGAGCTGGAGACACGGGTGGCGATCCTGATGAAGAAGGCCGACCAGGCCAAGGTCGACCTGCCCCACGACGCCGCCTTCTTTATCGCCCAGCGCATCCGTTCCAACGTGCGTGAACTGGAAGGCGCGCTCAAGCGGGTGATCGCCCACGCCCACTTCATGGGACGGGACATCACCATCGAGCTGATCCGTGAGTCGCTCAAGGATCTTCTGGCACTGCAGGACAAGCTGGTCAGCATCGACAACATCCAGCGCACCGCGGCCGAGTATTACAAGATCAAGATCGCCGATCTGCTGTCCAAACGCCGCTCGCGTTCGGTGGCCCGGCCGCGGCAGGTCGCCATGGCGCTATCCAAGGAACTGACCAACCACAGCCTGCCGGAAATCGGCGACGCCTTTGGCGGACGCGATCACACGACGGTGTTGCACGCCTGTCGAAAGATCGCCGAACTTCGGGAATCCGACGCGGATATTCGCGAGGATTACAAGAACCTGCTGCGTACCCTGACCACCTGACGGACGCGGCCCTGGCAAGGACCTGACCATGCATTTCACCATTCAACGTGAAGCCCTGTTGAAACCGCTGCAGCTGGTGGCCGGTGTCGTGGAACGTCGGCAAACGCTGCCGGTGCTGTCCAACGTACTCCTGGTCGTGGAAGGCCAGCGGTTGTCGCTGACCGGTACCGACCTGGAAGTCGAGCTGGTTGGCCGGGTCGATCTGGAAGAAGCCGCCGAGGCTGGCGAGATCACCGTGCCGGCGCGCAAGCTCATGGACATCTGCAAGAGCCTGCAGCCCGATGCGCTGATCGACATCCGCACCGAGGAGCAGAAGCTGCTGATCCGTGCCGGACGCAGCCGTTTCACCCTTTCCACCCTGCCCGCCAACGACTTCCCCACCGTGGAGGAAGGCCCGGGCTCGCTGAAGTTCAGCATTCCCCAGGGCCGCCTGCGTCGCCTGATCGAGCGCACCGGCTTCGCCATGGCCCAGCAGGACGTGCGCTACTACCTCAACGGCATGTTGCTGGAAGCCAGCACCGGACGCTTGCGTGCCGTGGCCACCGACGGCCACCGCCTGGCCATGTGCATGCTGGAGGCCGACGTCGACCAGGCCGAGAAGCACCAGGTCATCGTGCCGCGCAAGGGCATCCTGGAATTGTCGCGCCTGCTCACCGAACCGGAAGAACCGGTCAACGTCGTTCTGGGTCAGCACCATATTCGTGCCACCACGGGCGACTTCACCTTTACCTCCAAGCTGGTGGACGGGAAGTTCCCCGACTACGAGCGTGTCCTGCCGCGGCATGGCGACAAGCTGGTGCTGGGTGAGCGCCAGCATCTGCGCGAGGCTTTCAGCCGCACCGCCATTCTCTCCAACGAGAAATATCGCGGCATTCGCCTGCAGCTGGAAAACGGCTTCATGAAGATCCAGGCCAATAACCCGGAGCAGGAAGAGGCCGAGGAAGAGCTGCAGGTCGACTATGACGGCGGCAGCCTGGAGATCGGTTTCAACGTCAGCTACCTGCTCGACGTGCTGGGCGTGATGACCACCGACCAGGTGCGTATCACCCTGTCCGATTCCAGCAGCAGTGCGCTGTTGCAGGAGGCGGGCAACGACGATTCCTCCTATGTCGTGATGCCGATGCGCCTCTGATCGCCGCTCGATGACATTGATCCGCTTCAATGCCGACCGCCTGCGCAATCTGCAGGCGGTCGCGCTTCAGCCCTCGCCACGGGTCAACCTGCTGCATGGCGCGAACGGCAGCGGCAAGACCAGCCTGCTGGAAGCCATCCACCTGCTGGGACTGGCCCGCTCCTTTCGCAGTACCAAGCTGGCGCCGGTTATCCAGCACGAGCAGGCCAGTTGCACGGTGTTCGGTCAGGTGCGGCTGCCTGGTGGGCAGGACTGCAATCTGGGCATCCAGCGCGAGCGTGGCGGTGACTACCAGATCCGCATCAATGGCGAGAATGCCCGCAGTGCGGCGCAGTTGGCCGAGGTGCTGCCGCTGCAGCTGATCAACCCCGATGGCTTCCGGCTGCTCGAAGGCAGCCCCAAGATCAGGCGGCAGTTTCTCGACTGGGGGGTGTTCCACGAGGAACAGCGTTTCCTGCCGCTGTGGCAACGCCTGCAAAAGGCGCTCAGGCAGCGAAATCACTGGCTCAGACGTGGTAAAATCGACCCTGCGGCGCAGGCCGCCTGGGATCAGGAACTGGCCCTGGCCAGCGGCGAGATCGATGGCTTTCGCCAGGCCTATATCCAGCGTCTGAAGCCGGAATTCACGGCGGTGCTGGCCGAGCTGATCCAGCTGGACGGCCTGACCCTGAGTTATTACCGCGGCTGGGACCGCGAGCGCGATCTGCGCGAGGTGCTGGCGGATAGCCTGCCGCGGGATCTGCAGCTGGGGCATACCCAGGCCGGCCCGCAGCGCGCCGACCTGCGGATCCGCATTGGCAATCACAACGCGGCGGACATCCTGTCGCGTGGTCAGCAGAAGCTGGTGGTGTGCGCACTGCGCATTGCCCAGGGGCGGCTGGTCAACCAGGTCAAGCGAGGCCAGTGCGTCTATCTCATCGACGATCTACCCTCGGAACTGGACGAGGGACACCGGCTGGCCTTGTGCCGGCTGCTGGAGGCACTGGAGTGCCAAGTCTTCATTACCTGTGTCGAGCGCGAGACGCTACAGGCCGCCTGGCGGCCGGAGACAGAGGTCAGCGTGTTTCACGTGGAACACGGCCATATCAAGCAGACCCACACTAGCGGGAGCCAAGCATGAGCGAGAACAATACCTACGACTCTTCCAGCATCAAGGTGCTGAAGGGACTGGATGCCGTGCGCAAGCGCCCCGGCATGTACATCGGCGACACCGATGACGGCACCGGCCTGCACCACATGGTTTTCGAGGTGGTGGACAACTCCATCGACGAAGCCCTGGCCGGCTTCTGCAGCGAAATCAGTATCACCATCCACATGGATGAATCCATCACCGTGCGCGACAACGGTCGCGGCATCCCGGTGGATATTCACAAGGAAGAAGGCGTCTCGGCGGCCGAGGTCATCATGACCGTCTTGCACGCCGGCGGTAAGTTCGACGACAACACCTACAAGGTGTCCGGCGGCCTGCACGGCGTGGGCGTCTCGGTGGTTAACGCCCTGTCCGAGGAGTTGCGGCTGACCATTCGCCGCGCCGGCCAGGTGTGGGAGCAGGTCTATGTGCATGGCGTGCCCCAGGCACCCCTGGCAGTGATCGGCGAGACCGACACCACCGGTACCCAGGTGCACTTCAAGCCATCGGCCGAGACCTTCAACAACATCCAGTTCAACTGGGACATCCTGGCCAAGCGGATTCGCGAGCTGTCCTTCCTCAACTCCGGCGTTGGCATCGTCTTGCGCGACGAGCGCAGCGGCAAGGAAGAGCTGTTCAAGTACGAGGGTGGCCTGCGCGCCTTCGTCGACTACCTGAACACCAACAAGACCGCGGTGAACGAGGTGTTCCACTTCCAGGTGCAGCGCGAGGACGACGGCGTGGCCGTGGAAGTGGCACTGCAGTGGAATGACAGCTTCAACGAGAACATCCTCTGCTTCACCAACAACATTCCCCAGCGCGATGGCGGTACCCACCTGGCGGGCTTCCGCTCGGCGCTGACGCGCAACCTGAACAGTTACATCGAGGCCGAGGGCCTGGCCAAGAAGTTCAAGGTGGCCACCACCGGTGACGATGCCCGCGAGGGCCTGACCGCCATCATCTCGGTCAAGGTGCCGGATCCCAAGTTCTCCTCCCAGACCAAGGACAAGCTGGTCTCCTCCGAGGTGAAGACCGCGGTGGAACAGGAGATGGGCAAGCACTTCTCCGACTTCCTGCTGGAGAATCCCAACGAAGCCAAGGCGGTGGTCGGCAAGATGATCGATGCCGCGCGGGCTCGTGAAGCGGCCCGCAAGGCGCGGGAGATGACCCGGCGCAAGGGCGCCCTGGACATCGCCGGCCTGCCCGGCAAGCTGGCGGACTGCCAGGAGAAGGACCCGGCGCTGTCGGAACTCTACATCGTGGAGGGTGACTCCGCCGGTGGTTCGGCCAAGCAGGGCCGTAACCGGCGCACCCAGGCGATCCTGCCGCTCAAGGGCAAGATCCTCAACGTCGAGAAGGCACGCTTCGACAAGATGCTCTCCTCCCAGGAAGTGGGCACTCTGATCACCGCGCTGGGCTGTGGCATCGGCCGCGAAGAGTTCAACATCGACAAGCTGCGCTACCACAACATCATCATCATGACCGATGCCGATGTCGACGGCTCGCACATCCGTACCCTGCTGCTGACCTTCTTCTTCCGTCAGATGCCGCTGCTGATCGAGCGGGGCTACATCTACATCGCCCAGCCGCCGCTGTACAAGGTGAAGCGTGGCAAGCAGGAGCAGTACATCAAGGACGACGAGGCGATGGAGGAATACCTGACCCAGACCGCCCTCGAAGAAGCCAGCCTGCATGTCAACGAGAACGCCCCGGGCCTGTCCGGCGTAGAACTCGAGAAGCTGGTGAACAGCTACCGCCAGGTGATGAAGACCTTCAAGCGCCTGTCGCGGCTGTATCCGGCCGCCGTCAGCGAACACCTGCTGTACCTGCCGCGGGTCGGTGTCGATCAGCTGGCTGATGAAGCGGCGATGCGTCAGTGGCTGGAAGGCCTTAACGCACGCCTGCAGACCTCCGAACGCTCCGGCACCACCTACCGTGTCAGCCTGCGCGAGGACCGCGAGCGAGGTCTGTGGCTACCAGAGGTGGAGACCCTCGCCCATGGCCTGTCCAGCTACGTCACCTTCAACCGGGACTTCTTCGGCAGCAACGATTACCGCCTGGTGACCGAGCTGGCCGCCCAGCTGGACAACCTGCTGGAAGAAGGTGCCTATGCCAAGCGCGGCGAACGCCGTCGCCCGGTCAGCACCTTTAAGGAAGCCTGGGAATGGCTGATGAACGAGACCAGCAAGAGATTCAACATCCAGCGCTACAAGGGGCTGGGCGAGATGAATCCGGATCAGCTGTGGGAAACCACCATGGACCCGAACGTGCGCCGCATGCTTCAGGTCACCATCGAGGATGCCATCACGGCGGATCAGATCTTCAACACCTTGATGGGTGATCAGGTGGAACCGCGTCGCGATTTCATCGAGAGCAACGCCCTGGCGGTGTCGAACCTCGACGTCTGATAGCTCCGGTTATGCACAAGCCCCGCCATGCGGGGCTTTTTTGTGGAAAACATTCTGGCTAGAGGCAGGCGCCGTTTCGTTCCCTGCTCAGGAATGCCGCTCATCTTATAGCCAGGGGTTTTGTGGATAGTTTTGCTCAGCGTCTTTTGAAGAGGCTTTGGAATGCAAGCAAAGAGGCCGTGCCATGCGGCATAGAGACACAGGCTATAAAGGATCATCCTGTGGATAAGCTTGGGAATAAGCTTGTCGGTACTTGTGGATGAGCGCTGATCCGAGGTAGCAACCCGAAATTCAGGCACGCAGAAATGCCTAGTCGGCCTGTGGATAAGTGTGTGGGTAAAGTAAGGAAAACCGGTGAAAACAGCCAGGCCATTGCGGCCTGGCGATCAGGCGATTATGCGGTCAGGCGACGCGGCGCTCGGTTGGACTGGCGTCAGAGGCGGGCGCAAGCGCCTGCTCGATGAAGGCGAAGCTGCGGGCATTCAGATCGACGATGGCGCGGGGATCCTGACCCTGTGGATAGAGCAGCGGGCCGATGCTGACCTTGATGGTCCCCGGCGACTTGATCCAGGAACGATTTGGCCAGTAGGCGCCGGCGTTGTGGGCAATGGGCAGGATGGGGACGTTCAGGCTGCAGGCCAGGGCGGCACCGCCGCGGGAGAACTTGCCCATCTTGCCAGGATCGATGCGGGTGCCCTGGGGGAAGATCAGCACCCAGCAGCCCTGGGCCAGGTAGCGGCCGCCCTGCTCGGTCAGCTGCTGCAGGGCCAGCTTGCCATTGTCGCGGTCGATGGCGATGGGCTTGAGCAGCGAGAAAGCCCAGCCAAAGAAGGGAATCCGCAGCAGTTCGCGCTTGATCACCTGGGAGGTGGGTTCGAACTGAGCGGACAGGAAGAAGGTTTCCCAGGTGCTCTGGTGATTGGCCACGATCACGCAGGGCTGCGCCGGGACGTTTTCCAGCCCTTCGATTTCGTAACGAATGCCGCAGATGACCTTGGCCAGCCAGACGGCAAAGCCGGTCCAGGCCTTGACCACCAGCCGATAGCGGGCGCGATAGGCCAGGAAGGGCGCGATCAGCAGGCTGACGCAGGACCAGAGGATGCCGCTGGTCCCCAGCAGCACGTAGAACAACAGGGTACGAAAGAGCCGCATCAGCGCGTTTCCTCAAGCAGGTGATCAACCACCGCAGCCAGGTCGGCGAAGACCTGGGTACCGGATGGCAAGGGCTTGGCCAGGGTGCGCTCGCCCTTGCCGGTACGCACCAGGTAGGGCGTACAGCCAAGGGCCACGCCGGCTTCCAGGTCACGCAGGCTGTCGCCGACCACGGGGACTTCCGCAAGATCAGGGCGCCCGTAATGGGTAGCAATGGCGCGGAACAGGCCGGGTAGCGGCTTGCGGCAGTCACAGCCTGCTTCCGGGCCATGGGGGCAGTGCAGGATCAGATCGACCCGGCCGCCCTCCTCCGCCAGCAGGCGTTGCAGCTTCTCGTGCATGGCCGCCAGGTCATCTTCCGTGAAATAGCCTCGGGCCAGACCTGACTGGTTGGTGGCCACGGCCACCTGCCAGCCGGCCCGGTTCAGGCGGGCGATCGCGGCGAGGCTGCCGGGCAGCGGTTGCCACTGCACGGCGCTACGCACGTAGTCATCGGAGTCGACATTGATGACGCCATCGCGGTCCAGCACGATCAACTTCATGCCCTAGCCCAGCACCGAGATGTCGGCGATGCCGAGGAACAGGCCGCGCAGGTGCGCGAGCAGCGCATAGCGATTGGCGCGGACGCGCTCGTCTTCGGCGTTGACCAGGACTTCATCGAAGAAGGCATCCACCGGAGCACGCAGGCTGGCCAGACGCTCGAGGGCTTCGCCATAGCGACGGGTTTCGGCCAAGGGCGCGGCATCTCGCTCGGCAGCGGCGATGGCGGCGGCCAGGGTGCGCTCGGCGTCAGTCTCGAACAGGGTGGCGTCGGCCTGCGTGGCGACCTGACCTTCGAACTTGCCGAGCAGGTTGGAGACGCGCTTGTTGGCGGCCGCCAGGGCTTCGGCTTCGGGCAGGCGACGGAAGGCCTGCACGGCCTGGACGCGCTGGTCGAAATCCAATGCCGAGGCCGGACGCAGGGCGCGCACGGCCAGGTAGGCGGCGGTGTCGATGCCTTCGTCCTCGTAGCGGGCGCGCAGCCGGTCGAAGACGAAGTCCAGTACCTGCTCCTGCAGGCCGGCCGTCTTGACCCGCTCGCCGTAGCCGGCGATGGCGAAGGCGACGGCGGCTGGCAGATCCAGCTCCAGTCCCTTCTCGATGAGGATGCGCAGCACGCCCAGGGCCTGACGGCGCAGAGCGAAGGGATCCTTGCTGCCGGTGGGCAGCATGCCGATGCCGAAGATGCCGACCAGGGTATCGAGCTTGTCGGCCAGGGCTACCGCCGCGCCGGTCAGGGTCTGCGGCAGTTCGGCGCCGGCGCCGCGCGGCATGTACTGCTCGTTGAGCGCCAGGGCCACGTCTTCGGCCTCGCCGCCTTTCTTGGCGTAGTAGTAGCCAGCGATGCCCTGCATCTCGGGGAATTCGCCGACCATCTCGGTGGCCAGGTCGCACTTGGCAAGCACGCCGGCGCGGTGGGCACGCTCAGCATCACCGCCGATGCGTTCGGCGATAAAGGCGGCCAGGGCGGCGACGCGCTGGGCCTTGTCGTAGACCGTGCCGAGCTGGGCCTGGAAGACCACGTTCTTGAGGCGCTCGTTGAAGCTTTCCAGCGGCTGCTTCTGGTCCTGCTTGAAGAAGAACTCGGCATCGGTGAGACGGGGGCGCACCACCTTCTCGTTGCCGCTGACGATCTGCGCCGGATCCTTGCTTTCCAGGTTGGCCACGGTGATGAAACGTGGCAAGAGCTTGCCCTGGGCGTCCAGCAGGCAGAAGTACTTCTGGTTGTCCTGCATGGTGGTGATGAGCGCTTCCTGGGGCACTTCGAGGAAGCGTTCCTCGAAGGCGCAGACCAGGGGCACCGGCCATTCCACCAGGGCGGTCACCTCGTCCAGCAGCGCGGGCGGCACCACGGCACTGCCCTGCTCCGCCGCAGCCAGTTCGGCCACGCGGGACTCGATGAGCTGACGTCGCTCGGCGAAGTCGGCCAGCACATGGGCGGCACGCAGATCGGCGGCATAGTGGGCCGGGGCGCTGATACGCACGGCATCGGGATGGTGGAAACGATGGCCACGGGACTCACGACCGGCACGGCGGGTGAGGATCTCGCAGTCGATGACCTCATCGCCCAGCAGCATCACCAGCCACTGGGTCGGACGGACGAACTCCTCGCGGCGGGCGGCCCAGCGCATGCGCTTGGGAATCGGCAGCTCGGCGAGGGAGGCTTCGACGATACCAGGCAGCAGGGAGGCGGCTGGCTGGCCAGGAATGCTCTGGGAAAATCTCAGCTTGGGGCCGCTGCGATCGACGGCGCTGATGTCGACGCCACACTTGCGGGCGAAACCCAGGGCCGCCTGGGTGGGCTGGCCATCGGCGCCAAAGGCGGCCTGGACCGGCGGGCCATCCAGGTTGACACTCCGCTCGGGCTGCTGGGTCTGCAGGGCTTCGACCAGTACCGCCAGACGGCGCGGCGCGGCATAGGCGCGGGCGCTAGCGTAGCCGAGACCGGCCTGCTTGAGGCCCTTCTCGATGCCGGCGAGAAAGCTGTCACCGAGGGTCTTGAGCGCCTTGGGGGGCAGTTCTTCGGTACCCAGTTCGACCAGGAAATCCAGGGTATCGCTCATCATTCGCCCTCCTTGAGCAGCGCTTGGACATCATCGCGACCCAGGACCTCGTCACGCAGCGCCGGGGTGGCCAGCGGGAAGCCTAGCCGGGCGCGGGCCTTGAAGTAGCCCTGGGCGACGCTGCGGGCCAGGGTGCGCACGCGCAGGATGTAGCGCTGGCGTTCGGTCACCGAGATGGCGCGGCGGGCGTCCAGCAGGTTGAAGGTGTGGGAGGCCTTGAGCACCATCTCGTAGGTGGACAGCGGCAGATCCAGGGCGATCAGGCGATTGGCCTCGGACTCATAGAAGTCGAACAGCTCGAACAGCTTGGGCACATTGGCGTGCTCGAAGTTGTAGGTGCTCTGCTCCACCTCGTTCTGGTGGAAGACGTCGCCATAGGTCACGGTGCCGAAGGGACCGTCGGCCCAGATCAGGTCGTAGACCGAGTCTACGCCCTGCAGGTACATGGCCAGGCGTTCCAGGCCATAGGTGATCTCGCCGGTCACCGGATAGCACTCGATACCGCCGGCCTGTTGGAAGTAGGTGAACTGGGTGACTTCCATGCCGTTGAGCCAGACTTCCCAGCCCAGACCCCAGGCGCCCAGGGTGGGCGATTCCCAGTTGTCCTCGACGAAACGCACGTCGTGCACCAGAGGATCCAGGCCGATGGCGGCCAGGGAACCCAGGTAGAGCTCCTGGAAGTTGTCCGGATTGGGCTTCAGGACCACCTGGAACTGGTAGTAGTGCTGCAGGCGGTTGGGGTTCTCGCCATAGCGGCCGTCGGTGGGGCGGCGGCTGGGCTGCACATAGGCGGCGTTCCAGGTCTCGGGACCGATGGCGCGCAGGAAGGTGGCGGTGTGGAAGGTACCGGCGCCAACTTCCATGTCATAAGGCTGGAGTACCACGCAGCCCTGCTCGGCCCAGTATTGCTGCAAGGCCAGGATCAAGTCTTGGAAGGTGCGCGCGGTGGGCTTGGACTGGCTCACGAAAAATACCCGTTCGGCTGCGACGAAAAGCCGGAGAGTATAGCTGAAAGCCGGGGGTGACCGCATGGGCTCGTAGGGCTGCCCGGTGGTATTTGGCAAGGATGGCTGCCTGCGCGCTTTCTCGCGGCCATGGGCGCTCCTACAGGTACGGGTTGGCCTGTAGGAGCGGCCCATGGCCGCGATAAAGGTAGCTGCTCCTGAGGTAGCAGCGCCTGCGGCCTGGTAGAAACGTGCGTTCTGAGCATTCGCCATACCACCCATTTCAGAAGCCGTTGTGATTCACCTCCGCTGGCAGGCAATTGCGCTAAGGTGAGGCCTTTCCTCCTCGACCGAGTCTTCGCCATGCCGCGTTGCTTCTGGTGCACCGCCGATCCGCTGTACATCGAGTATCACGACCACGAATGGGGCGTACCCCAGCGCGATCCGGCGGTGCTCTTCGAATTCCTGCTGCTGGAAGGCTTCCAGGCGGGGCTGTCGTGGATCACCGTGCTGAAGAAGCGCGAGCGCTATCGCCAGGTGCTGCACGGCTTCGATCCTCGGCGGCTGGCGCAGTTGACCGATGCGGAGATCGCGGAGCTGATGCAGGACCCGGGCATCATCCGCAACGGCGCCAAGCTGCGCGCCGCCCGTCAGAATGCTCAGGCCTGGCTCAGGCTCGAAGACCCGGCCGATTGGCTGTGGTCCTTTGTCGGTGGCGCGCCGCGCATCAACCATTTTCGCGACCGCGACGAGGTGCCGGCGATCACTCCGGAAGCCGAGGCCATGAGCAAGGCGCTCAAGAAAGCCGGTTTCACCTTTGTCGGCCCGACCATCTGCTACGCCTTCATGCAGGCCATGGGGTTGGTGATGGACCACACCCTCGATTGCGACCGCCATGCCGAGTTGGCTCGTCCGTCGGCAGAACTGCAAGAAAAGTCGAATGTATAGCTGCCAGTTGGCGCGAACCTTACGCTTTCTTAACGTTTCCGGGACCTGTAGACGCTAAACTGTCGGCGCATTCAGACAGGAGTCCCTCTTTTGGAAAGATTCAAAGGCGCGCTGATGATCGCCTTCCTGCGCCTTTTCGCCCTGCTGCCCTGGCCACTGGTCCAGCGCCTGGGTGGATTCATCGGCTGGTGCATGTGGAAGCTGCCGACCCGCGCCAGCAAGGTTACCCGCATCAACCTCGCCCACTGTTTTCCCGAACTCGATGCCGCCGGCCTGGAACGGCTGTCGCGCGAGTGCCTGCGCGGCATCGGCAAGACCCTGACCGAAAGCGCCTGCGCCTGGATCTGGTCGCCCCAGCGCTCTCTGCGCCTGGTGCGCGAGGTGGAAGGCATGGACGTCCTCCAAGAAGCCCTGGCCTCCGGCGATGGCGTGGTGGGCATCACCAGCCACCTGGGCAACTGGGAATTGCTCAACCACTTCTATTGCTCCCATGCCAAGCCGATCATCTTCTACCGGCCGCCCAAGCTGAAGGCGGTGGATGACCTGCTCAAGCGCCAGCGGGTCCAGCTGGGTAACCGGGTGGCGCCTTCCACTCCGGAAGGCATCATCAGCGTGATCAAGGAAGTCCGACGCGGTGGCGCTGTGGGGATTCCGGCCGATCCCGAGCCGAGTCGCAGCGCCGGGCTCTTCGTGCCTTTCCTCGGCACCACCGCCCTGACCAGCAAGTTCGTCCCTTCGCTGCTGGCTCGCGGCAAGGCCCGTGGGGTGTTCTTCCATGCCGTGCGCCTGGAAGATGGCAGCGGCTACAAGGTGATCCTGGAAGCCGCCCCCCAGGCCATGTACGACCCGGACCCGGAGGTCTCGGTGGCTGCCATGAGCGAGGTGCTGGCCGGCTACGTGCGTCGCTATCCGACCCAGTACATGTGGAGCATGAAGAGATTCAAGAATCGCCCGGACGGCGAAGAGAAGTGGTACTGAATCCCCTGGCCCGGATCATGTCTGGGCCCTGAAGGGCGTGCGGTCGTCTTATGACCTATCGCTCGGCGCTTCGCCAGGACCGTTCGGTCGGCGCGCGGCTGACAGGCGCCGGGCTTTGCCGGAAGCTGCCCGGACCTCAAGGAAGCGCCAAGTCAGGGAGTCAGGCGATGAATTCGCGGGATCAGCGCCAGCATACCCGTACCCCCCTCAAGTGCCGGCTGTGGATCGCCTATCCGGATGGCGAGATCGTCGGCGAGACCCGCGATCTGTCCGATGGCGGCGTCTACGTGGTACATCCCGAACTGACGCGGCTGCCGCGAGGTACGCGGGTGGTGGGTCAGGTGCTCGACCTGCCCATGGAGGCACCCAAGGTGACCATGGAAATCATGCGCACCGACGGAGAAGGTGCCGGCCTCAAGTTCCTGCGTGATCAGGACTGAGCGCGGCGCGCCAGGCGCTTGAGAAACACCGTCATCTCCTTTTCCGCCTGCTTGTCGCCCTTGGCCTGCGCCGCCTGCAGGCCCTGCGTCCAGGCGGCTTCGGCGCTTGCTAGGTCGCCGCTACTCTCGTGGGCCTTGCCCAGCAGCTTCCAGGCCGCCGAATACGCCGGATCGAACTCGACGCAGTGCGCCAAGTGCTCGAGCGCCCGCGCAGGTTCGCCCGCATCCAGATAGCCCTTGCCCAGACCGAACCTGAGCAGGGCATTGTCCTGGCCGCGAGCGAGCATTTTCTCCAGGGATTCGAGCATGGCGAGGTCTCCTACTTGGCGATTTTGATCAGCTTGCAGTAATAGAAGCCGTCGTGGCCGTCGGGCTGCGGCAGGAGCTGGCGGCCATGGGGCTGGGCAAGGCCCCAGGGAGCGGGGATATCCAGCTCGCGGGCGCCCGGGGTGCGGGCGAGAAAGGCGGCGAGGTTGTCGCTGTTTTCTTCCGGCAACACCGAGCAGGTGGCGTAGACCAGGATGCCGCCTACCTCCAGCGTCGGCCAGAGCGCGTCCAGCAATTCACCCTGCAGCTGCACCAGGGGCGCGATGTCGCTGGCCTGGCGGGTCAGCTTGATGTCCGGATGACGGCGGATCACCCCGGTGGCGCTGCAGGGAGCGTCCAGCAGGATGCGCTGGAACGCCGTGCCGTCCCACCAGTCGGCCACGGCGCGGCCATCGGCGGCCAGGGTACGGGCCGTGAGGCCCAGGCGCGCCAGATTCTGCTCGACGCGCTCCAGGCGACCGGCATCGGCATCCAGCGCCACCACCTCGGCCAGGGCGGGTTCGCGCTCCAGCAGGTGACAGGTCTTGCCACCGGGCGCAGCGCAGGCGTCCAGCACTCGCTGGCCGGGCGCCAGTTCCAGCAGGTCCGCCGCCAGCTGGGCGGCCTCGTCCTGCACGCTGAGCCGACCCGCGGCAAAACCCGGCAGGGCGGTGACGTCCTGGGGTTGCAGCAGGCGGATGCCGTCGACGCTGAAGGTGCAGGGCACCGCCTCGATACCGGCGGCGGCCAGCTCGGCCAGATAGGCATCGCGACTGCCCTGGCGGCGATTGACCCTGAGGATCAGCGGCGGGTGCAGATTGTTCGAGGAGGCGATGGCTTCCCACTGCTCCGGCCAGCGCGCCTTGAGCGTCTTCTGCAGCCAGCGTGGATGAGCCAGGCGCGCGGCGGGGTCATGCTCCAGGGCCGGCAGCAGGCTCTCGTATTCGCGCTGGGCGCGGCGCAGTACGGCGTTGAGCAGACCCTTGGCCGAGGACTTCTTCAGCTTGTCGACACAGCCCACCGTCTCGCCAATGGCGGCATGGGCCGGGATGCGGGTGTGGAACAGCTGGTAGAGACCGATCAGCAGCAGGGCTTCGAGATCGCGGTCGCCGGCCTTGAAGGGCTTTTGCAGGAGCTTTTCCGCCAGCAGCGACAGCCGCGGCTGCCAGCGCGCGGTACCAAAGGCCAGGTCCTGGGCCAGGGCGCGGTCACGTGGATCGACCTTGGCCAATTGCTCAGGCAGGCTGCTGCCCAGGGACGCACGTCCGGCCAGGACCGCGGCCAGGGCACGGGTGGCCGCCAGCCGCGGATTCATAGACCCAGCACCTGACCGGGGGCGAAGCGCTCGCGGCGGGCGTTGTAGAGATCGGCGAAGCCCAGCGGTTTGCCGCCAGGCAGTTGCAGGCGGGTCAGACGCAGGGCGCCTTCGCCACAGGCAACCAGCAGGCCTGCGCGATCGGCGTCGAGCACCATGCCCGGAACGCCCTGCCCTTCGGCCAGTTCGGCGGCCCAGACCTTGAGGGGTTCACCAGCCAGGGCGGTGTGGCACAGCGGCCAGGGATCGAAGGCGCGGATACGGCGCTCCAGTTCCACCGCCGGACGGCCCCAGTCCAACCGGGCCTCGTCCTTGTTGAGCTTGTGGGCGTAGGTGGCCAGGTTGTCGTCCTGTACCTCGCCCTGCAGACTGCCGTCGGCCAGACCCGGCAACGCCTGGACCACGGCGGCGGCGCCCAGGGCGGCCAGGCGGTCGTGCAGGCATCCGCCGGTGTCCGTGGCGGTCAGGGGCGTCTTGACCTTGCTCAGCATCGGCCCGGTATCCAGGCCGGCCTCCATGCGCATCACGGTGACGCCGGACTCGGCATCGCCCGCCTCCAGCGCACGCTGGATGGGCGCCGCGCCGCGCCAGCGCGGCAGCAGCGAGGCATGGCTGTTGATGCAACCCAGGCGGGGGATGTCCAGCACCACTTGGGGCAGGATCAGGCCGTAGGCCACTACCACCAGCAGGTCGGGTTCCAGGGCCGCCAGGGTGGCCTGGGCCGCGGGATCACGCAGGGTCGGCGGCTGCTGCACGGGAATGCCGTGAGCCAGTGCCAGCTGCTTGACCGGACTCATGGCCAGCTTCTGGCCACGCCCGGCAGGGCGATCCGGCTGGGTGTAGACGGCAGCGATGGGATAACCGGCGTCGATCAGCGCCTGCAGGTGCACGGCGGCGAATTCCGGGGTTCCGGCGAAGACGAGGCGAAGGGATCTGGACATGGCGGACCTGGCGGAAAGGGCGAGCGGCGGACGCCAGAGACGCCGTCCGCCAGGGCGATCAGGCCTTGTGGCGCTGCTGCTTTTCGAGCTTCTTCTTGATGCGATCACGCTTGAGCGGCGACAGATAGTCGACGAACAGCTTGCCATCGAGGTGATCGATCTCGTGCTGGATGCACACCGCCAGCAGGCCGTCGCACTCCAGCTCGAAGGACTTGCCGTCGCGGTCCAGGGCAGTCACCCGGACGCGCTCGGGACGGCAGACCTTTTCGTAAAAACCGGGGATCGACAGGCAGCCTTCCTGGTACTCGCCCAGTTCCTGGGTGAGCGGCTCGGCTTCCGGGTTGATGAAGACCAGCGGTTCACTCTTGTCTTCGCTGACGTCGATCACCACCAGGCGGCGATGGACGTTGACCTGGGTGGCGGCCAGACCGATGCCGGGCGCTTCGTACATGGTCTCGAACATGTCGTCGATGGTCTGGCGCAGAGCGTCGTCGACCACGTCGATGGGCTTGGCGACGGTGCGCAGGCGGGGATCGGGAAATTCGAGGATGTCTAGGATCGCCATGGCGTTGAGGGCACTTGTGGAATACAGTCAAGGGGCGCTGCTAAGATGCCGCAGCGTTGTATCCACCCGCTTCGGGCAGGCCCCGGAAGGTGGATGACGTCGGTCGACGGGGATGAGCGCCTGCGCTGCCCGGTGCCGACAGAGGTGGCACTCAGGGCACGACTGGGGCGATTCCCCGACGTTTGCGTGAAGACGGTTCTTCAAAGCCAAGTGTAAAGGGATTCGACGCATGAGGAAATCTTTGTTCGCCCTGCTGCTGGTCGCAGGGGGCGCCCTGCAGTCGGCGTACGCGGCGGTCACCCTGCGTCAGGACCACCCGGAAAGCTATACCGTGGTCCGTGGCGATACCCTCTGGGACATCTCCGCCAGATTCCTCAGCAAGCCCTGGGAATGGCCAGAGATCTGGCAGGCCAATCCGCAGATCAAGAATCCCCACCTCATCTATCCCGGCGACACCCTGGTGCTGAGCTATGTCGACGGCCAGCCGCGCCTACAGCTCAACCGCGGTGCCTCGCGCGGTACGGTCAAGCTGTCGCCGACGGTGCGCAGCACGCCCATCGCTGAAGCCATCCCGGCCATTCCGCTGGAAGCGGTGAACAGCTTCCTGCTGCAGAATCGCGCCATCGACTCGGCCGAACAGTTCCAGTCGGCGCCCTATGTGGTGGCCGGCAACGCCGAACGCGTGGTGAGCGGTGCCGGTGATCGCATCTATGTGCGCGGCAAGTTGCAGCCAGGGGTGTCCGCCTATGGCATCTATCGGCAGGGCAAGACCTATGTCGATCCCAAGACCGGCGCCTTTCTCGGCATCAACGGCGACTTCATCGGCAGCGCCGATCTGGTCACCCAGGAAGGCGATATCGCCACCCTGAAGCTGACCCGCACCACCCAGGAGGTCCGCCTGGGCGACCGGCTGTTCCCCACCGAGGAACGGCTGGTGAATTCCACCTTCATGCCCAGCGCCCCGGCCCGCGACGTCAGCGGCCTGATCCTTGACGTGCCCCGCGGCGTCACCCAGGTCGGCCAGTTCGATGTGGTGACCCTCAACAAAGGCACCCGCGATGGCCTGATCGAGGGCAACGTCCTGGCCGTGTATAAGACCGGCGAGACGGTACGTGATCGCATCACCGGCGAACTGGTGAAGATCCCCGACGAGCGTGCCGGTCTGCTGATGGTCTTTCGCGCCTATGACAAGATCAGCTACGGCCTGATCCTGACCGCCACCCGCCAGCTGGAGCTGATGGACAAGGTGCGCAACCCCTAACCTCTCCCAGGTCGCCAGGATGGCGACCGGCCACACTCAAGGAAGACTTCCATGGCCACCCTCTCCCCCGCCGAGCAGGACGCTCGGCTCCGCCTGCATGCCCTGCCGGAACTCGGTGCCGTGCGCCAGCGGCTGCTGCTGGATGCCTTCGGCAGCGCCGCCGCCGCCCTTAGCGCGCCCGCGTCGGCCTGGCGGTCGCTACGCCTGCCGGCGGTGGCTGCGGAGGCCCGCCGCAGCGCCGCGACCCGTGAGCGGGTCGCCCGAGCCCTGGCCTGGCTGGACGGGCCCGATCGCCATCTGCTCTGCCTGGGCGACGACCGCTATCCGGCGCTGCTCGCCGAGATCGCCGATCCACCGCCGCTGCTGTTCGTCGAAGGTCGCGTCGAGTTGCTCGAGCAGCCGCAACTGGCCCTGGTCGGCAGCCGCCAGGCCAGTGCCCAGGGCCTGGACAACGCCCGGCGCTTCGCCCAGAGCCTGGCCACGGCCGGATTCTGCATCACCAGTGGCCTGGCCCTGGGTATCGATGGCGCCGCGCACCAGGGGGCCCTGGATGGCGGTGGTGCCACGGTTGCGGTGCTAGGTACCGGTCTGCTGCAGCTCTATCCCCGGCGGCACCTGGTTCTGGCCCAGCGCCTGCTGGCGGAAGGGGGCGCGCTGGTCTCCGAGCTGCCGCTGGACTGCACCCCCCAGGCGGCTAACTTCCCTCGGCGCAACAGGATCATCAGCGGCCTGAGCCTGGGCACCCTGGTGGTGGAAGCCAGTCCGTCCAGTGGCTCCCTGATCACCGCCCGGCTGGCCGCCGAGCAGGGTCGCGAGGTCTTCGCCCTGCCCGGCTCCATCCACCATCCGGGCGCCCGAGGCTGCCATCAGCTGATCCGCGAGGGCGCGCAACTGGTGGAGAGTGTGGAGCACATCCTCGAAGCCCTGCAGGGCTGGCGTCGCCTGGCACCCGTGGCCGCAGCCGTGGTGGTCGAGGACGACCTGCTGTTGCGGCATCTGGCAGCAGGACCGCTCAACAGCGAGGAACTGGCGCGCCTCAGTGGGCAGTCGCTGCCGGAGGTGCTGGTGCGCCTGACCGACCTGGAGCTCGAAGGCCGGGTGGCTGCACAACAGGGCAGCTGGAGTCGCCTCGGCTAGAGCCGGATGACTGGCATCGGCGCCGCGCTCGGGTAGACTTCAGGGATTTGGCGGAGGCAAGGCGATGCACAACAGCTGGCGAGTGCGGCAGGCGGCGCGAATCGTGCGCGAGGGGGGCGTGCTGGCCTATCCCACCGAGGCCGTCTGGGGCCTGGGCTGCGATCCCTGGGATCAGGCCGCGGTCTATCGCCTGCTGATGCTCAAGCGGCGCCCCCTGGAAAAGGGCTTGATCCTGGTCGCCGACACCATCCGCCAGTTCGACTTCCTGCTCCACGATCTGCCCGAGGCCTCCCTGGCCAAACTGGCCAGCACCTGGCCGGGCCCCAACACCTGGCTGGTGCCGCACCACAATCGCCTGCCCGGCTGGGTGACCGGCGCTCACGCCACCGTGGCGTTGCGGGTCTCCGAGCATCCCCTGGTGGGCGAACTCTGCGCCCTGACCGGGCCGCTGATCTCCACTTCGGCCAATCCCGCCGGCCGCCCGGCCGCGCGCACCCGACTGCGGGTCCAGCAGTACTTTCCCGATAACCTGGACGGCATCCTCATGGGCGAACTCGGCGGGCGCAAGAATCCCAGCGTGATTCGCGATCTGGTCACCGGGAAGGTCTTTCGGCCCTAGGTTCCGTACATAACGTCACCGACCTCGCGCAGGCACCTTTCGCACAGCTGAACGTCAGTCCAGCAACTGGCGCAGCTGCCGGGCCAGGGCTTCGATCTGGAACGGCTTGGCCAACGACGGCTCGCCATTCGGCGTCGAGCGCTCGGCGTGGCCGCTGACGAACAGCACCGGCAATCCCGGCCAGCGTTCGCGCAGGCGATCCGCCAGGTCGGCGCCGTCGAGATCCGGCAGGCCGAGATCGGTGATCAGCAGGTCGCAGGGCAGGTCGCCGTCCACCAGGGTGAGCGCCGCCGAGGCGCTTGCCGCGGTACGCACGCGATAGCCCAGTTCGGTGAGCATCTCACGCAACAGCAGCCGCACCGAGACATCGTCTTCCACCAGCAGCAGACGTTCACCGCGGCTCTGGGCGACAGCCGCCTGGGGCACCTGATGCTGCGCCTGGATCTCGGAAGGAGCGCAGGGCAGCCAGAGGCTGACGCGGGTACCGTTGCCGGGCGCACTGTCCAGGGTGACATGGCCGCCCGACTGCTTGATGAAGCCATAGAGCATCGACAGGCCCAGACCGGTGCCCTGGCCGATGGGCTTGGTGGTGAAAAAGGGGTCGAAGGCGCGATCCACCACCTCGGCGGGCATGCCGCTGCCGGTGTCGGCGATGGTCAGGCGCACGTAGTCACCTGGCGGCAGGTCATGCTCGGCGGCGAGGTCGGTGAGGTGATCGAGGGCGGTTTCCAGGGTCAGGCGACCCCCCTCGGGCATGGCATCGCGGGCGTTGATCACCAGGTTCAGCAGGGCGTTTTCCAGCTGGTTGGTGTCGGTGCGGGCCGAGGGTAGCTGCGGCGCGAGACTGGTGCGCAGGGTGATGCGCTCGCCCAGGGTGCGCTGGAAGAGTTCTTCCAGGGACAAGATCAGGTCGTTCACCGCCACCGGTCGCGGGTCCAGGGTCTGCCGGCGAGCGAAGGCCAGCAGTCGATGGGTCAGGGCCGCGGCACGGGTAGCGGACTGCTCGGCGGTATCCAGATAGCGCTGCAGATTGTCGTGGCGGCCCTGGTCCAGGCGGCGGCGCAGCAATTCCAGCGAGCCGCTGATGCCGGTGAGCAGATTGTTGAAATCATGGGCGATGCCGCCGGTGAGATGACCGATGGCCTCCATCTTCTGCGCCTGGCGCAGCGCCGCTTCGGCGTTCTGCAGCGCCAGGGCGGCGTCGTGCTCGACGGTGATGTCGCGGCCGAAGACATAGATGCGTCCATCGTGATCGGCGGTGGCCTTCCACATCATGTAGCGCCAGTTACCCTCGCGGGTGCGCAGCCGTCCAGGCAGATCACTCAGCACCTCGCCCTGGCGCAGGGCGGCCAGGCGTGGGAATACCGGTGGATCGTCGGGATGCTCCAGAGACGCGGGTGGCTGATGGCGCAGTTCCTCGTCGTCCCAGCCAAGGGTGCGGCTCCAGGCCGGATTGCGACTTAGCCAGCGCTGGCCCTGGATCACTCCGAGCAGGTCGTCGGCCACCCGCCACATGCGGTCGCGTTCGACGGTGCGTTCGTGGACGCGCTGTTCGAGCAGTTCGGCCAGCCGCCGCAGCCGATGTTCGGCCATGCGGATCTCGCTGACGTCGGTATGGACGCCGACCCATTCGCAGACCACACCGTTCTCTCGCACGGGCAGGGCGCGCACGCTGAAGGTGCGCCACTGGCCGTCGCGGCAGCGCAACCGGTGTTCGTCATGGAAGTCCACCTGCTGCTGCACGGCCAGGCGCCAGCGGCGTAGGGTGCGGGGCGCATCCTCGGGATGCAGGGCATCGGCCCAGCCTTCCTGCTGATACTGGGCATAACTCTGTCCGGTCAGGGTGCTCCAGGCGAGCTGTTCGCCAAGCAGATGACCCTGGGCGTTGCTGGTCCAGACCACCCCTTGTACCGCCTCGACGGCGTTGCGAAAGCGCTGGTTGGACAGGTGCAGCGCGGCTTCGGCCTGCTTGCGCTGGGTCAGGTCCACCACCACCAGGCTCACCGAGAGTTCCTGGCCCACTTCCGACTGCAGCGGCGAGCCATGCAGGCTGACCCAGACCACCGAACCGTCCGGGCGCAGGAAGCGCTGATCCAGCTTGAAGCTGTCGCCGCGTTCACGCAGCGTTTCGAGACTGCGCTCCAAGAGCGCCCGGTCCTCGGGGTGGGTCTGGGCTTGCAGGGTCTGTTCCAGCACCCCGACCTCGTTGCGATCGAGCAGCTCGCAATAGCGGCGATTGGCGAGCAGGATACGGCCGCGGGCGTCGGTCTGGCAGATGCCGACCGCCGCCTGGTTGATCAGGCTGGCCAGGCGTGCGCTGTGCTCGCGCAGGGCGTTCTCGGCGTCGACCCGCTGCTGGACGTCGTCGAACAGGGTGACCGAGGCGATCACCTCGCCTGTGGCCGAGCGAACCGGCGCACTGGATACCTCCAGCAGCCGGATGCTGCCGTCGGGCCGGCGATAGCGCATCAATTCGGGCGCCACCGCCTGGCCGCTGCGCAAGACCCGCACGGTGGGATAGTCGTCCACTGCGTAGGGTTGGCCATTGGCATGCAGGGCACCGATGGCGCCATAGCGTTCGTCCAGCGTCTCCCCGGCCGGGCGTTTGCCCAGGAGGGTATCGACGCGATCATTGAGCATCACCGCTTCTTCGCTGCCGGCTTCGGTGATGGAGATGCCCAGGGGCGCCTGTTGCAGCACGCTGGCCAGCAACCCCTGTTCCAGCGATAGCCGCCGTTCCAGGTGCCGGGCCTGATCCTGGATCTGCTGGCGCGCCAGCAGGGCGCCGAGCAGCAGGGCCAGCTGGTCCAGCAACAGGCGCGTGTCCGCATCGACGGTATTGCCCAGCTGCAGGTAGCCCAAGGGCTGGGTGGCAGGACCGAAGGGAACGAGCAGCTGCCCCGGTAGTGGACTGTCCGCCTCGGCCACGGACAGCATCCGCGCCTGGGGATCATTGGCGAGGTCACGCAGGGCCTGGGTGGCGCACAGCCGCAAGGCGGCGAGATCCGTCGTGCCGCTGAGTCTTCGCGACCATTCGCCAAGCGCCTGCAGGCGCTGCGCTAGATCCCGCTCGGCGCTGCGTCGGGCGGCGAAGCGGGTACGCGTCGCCGGCGCCTGCCAGACGTGCAGCAGCCAGCCTACCGCGACATCCGCCCGGCGCAGGGGCATCAGGTGCAGGTCGAGTCGCACCAGGTGACCGTCGCGGTGGCGCAGACCCTGGGTCTGGCAGCGTTCGAGCGCGTCCAGCCACTGATCGGCGGGCGGCTCCGGCAGCAGCAGGCCGACGATGGACTCGCCGACCTTGTCCTGCGCGCTCCAGCCCAGCAGCCGGGCGACGACCGGGCACCACTGCCCGATCCGCCCTTCGGCGGTCAGGGTGATCAGGGCCGTGTCCGTGGCGGTGTCGAGCAGGCTGGCGAGTGGGCTGGAGATAGGCATGACAGGGGCAGCGATCCGGCCGATTCTGAAAAGGACGCCGAGTCCGTACTGGCTCGACTGTCCGAGATAGACCGGCGTTTACCCCTGTCGTGCCGGCCGGCTGCGGGAAACTTAATGGCCGTCACGATTTACCCAGCCAGGCGCGTGGGCGTCTCGTCTCAGGGCAACAGGATGGTCGAGCCGCTGGTCTCCCGGCCCGACAGGGCGCGGTGCGCCTCCTGTACCTCGGCCAGTGGATAGCGCCGGCCGATGTCCACCTGGATGCGGCCGTCGGTGATCAGCTCGAACAGCTGGTCGGCCATGTCCTGCAAGGTCTCGGGCGAGGCGGCGTAGGTGGCGAGGGTCGGACGGGTCACATAGAGCGAACCCTTCTGCGAGAGGATCCCCAGGTTGACCCCGGTGACCGCACCGGAGGCATTGCCGAAGCTGACCATCAGGCCGCGCGGCGCCAGGCAGTCCAGCGACATCTCCCAGGTGTCCTTGCCGACGCCATCGTAGACCACCGGCACCTTGGCCCCGTTGGTCAATTCACGAACCCGCGCCGGGACGTCTTCCTGGCGATAGTCGATCACCGCCCAGGCCCCCAGGGCCTTGGCCTTCTCCAGCTTTTCCGGCGAACCGGCGGTGCCGATCAGCCGCACGCCCAGGGCCTTGGCCCATTGGCAGGCCAGGGAGCCGACACCACCCGCTGCGGCATGGAACAGCACGGTGTCACCGGCCTGCAGCGGATAGGTCTGGCGCAGGAGGTACTGCACGGTCAGCCCCTTGAGCATGACCGCGGCGCCCTGCTCGAAGGACACCGCTTCCGGCAGGTGCACCAGGTGCCGCTCGGGCAGCACGTGGACTTCGGCATAGGCGCCCAGCGGACCGGTGGCGTAGGCGACGCGGTCGCCGGCCTTGAAGCGGGTGACCGCGCTGCCCACCGCCTCCACCACCCCGGCACCCTCGGTGCCCAGGCCCGAGGGCAGCGATGGCGGCGGATAGAGACCGCTACGGTAGTAGGTCTCGATGAAGTTGAGGCCGATGGCGTGGTTACGCACCCGTACCTCGTCGGGGCCGGGAGCGGCGGGTTCGAAATCCACGAGTTCGAGTACTTCGGGACCACCGGTGCGGCTGAACTGGATGCGCTGGACCATGCTGTCGGTTCCTTATGGACGTGAGCCTTCATCCAAGCCGCAACCGCGGGCCACGTCAACCGGTCGGATACGGGTGTTATGCTCTGCCCTCCCCGCCTGTTGTGGAAATCCTTGCGATGAATCCCTCCCTGGAGGCCGTCAAGGCCTATCTGCTCGATCTGCAGGAGCGTATCTGCGCCGCACTGGAAGCCGAGGACGGTACCGCCCGGTTTGCCGAGGACGCCTGGACCCGGCCGACCGGTGGCGGTGGCCGCACCCGGGTGATCGCCGAGGGCGCCCTGCTGGAAAAGGGCGGCGTGAACTTCTCCCACGTGCACGGCGACAGCCTGCCGCCCTCCGCCAGCGCCCATCGGCCGGAACTGGCCGGACGCAGCTTCGAGGCCATGGGCGTGTCCCTGGTCATGCACCCGCGCAATCCGCATATCCCCACCGCCCATGCCAATGTGCGCTTCTTTCTGGCGGAAAAGCCCGGCGAGGCGCCGGTCTGGTGGTTCGGTGGCGGTCTCGACCTCACCCCCTACTACGGCAACGAGGCCGATTGCGTGCATTGGCACCAGGTCTGCTTTGATGCCTGCGCGCCCTTTGGCGCCGACGTCTATCCGCGCTACAAGGCCTGGTGCGACCGCTATTTCCACCTCAAGCACCGCGGCGAACCACGCGGCATCGGTGGCCTGTTCTTCGATGACCTGAACGACTGGGACTTCGAGACCTGCTTCGCCTTCCAGCGCGCCATCGGCGATGCCTTCGTCGACGCCTACCTGCCCATCGTCCAGCGCCGCCGTGACCAGCCGTACCGCGAGGCCGAGCGTGAATTCCAGGCCTATCGCCGTGGGCGCTACGTGGAATTCAACCTGGTCTACGACCGCGGCACCCTGTTCGGCCTGCAGTCTGGCGGCCGTACCGAGTCCATCCTCATGTCACTGCCGCCCGAGGTGCGCTGGGGCTATGACTGGAAACCCGTGCCCGGCTCGCCCGAGGCGCGCCTGACCGACTTCTTTCTCACCGACCGCGACTGGCTCGCGCTCGCCCCGACGCCTGCAGGATAGACCCATGGATCGCTACGCCGTCTTCGGCAACCCCATCGCCCACAGCAAGTCGCCGCTGATCCACAGCCTGTTCGCCGACCAGACCGGCGAGCGCCTGCACTACGGCACGCTGCTGGCGCCGCTGGACGGCTTCGCCGAAAGCGCACGCAGCTTCTTCCAGAGTGGCCTGGGCGCCAATGTCACGGTGCCCTTCAAGGAAGAGGCCTACCAGCTGTGCGACGACCTCACTCCGCGCGCCCGGCGCGCCGGGGCGGTCAACACCCTCAAGCGCCAGCCTGACGGTCGCCTGCTGGGCGACAACACCGATGGCGCTGGTCTGGTGCGGGACCTCACGGTCAACGCCGGTCTGCAGCTGGCTGGACAGCGCATCCTGGTACTGGGTGCCGGAGGCGCGGTACGCGGCGTGCTGGAGCCGCTGCTGGCCTGCAATCCCGGGCAACTGGTGCTGGCCAATCGCACCGAGCTCAAGGCAGTGCAGCTGGCGCGGGAATTCGCCGAGCTGGGGGCCATCGAAGTGGCCGCCTTTTCCACCCTGAGAGAGCCCTTCGACGTCATCATCAACGGCACCTCCGCCAGCCTCGGCGGCGGTCGCCCACCGATCTCGGAAGCGGTGATTGGCCCCCAGACGGTGACCTACGACATGATGTACGGCAAGGACCTGACCGCCTTCAATCGCTGGGCGCAGGATGAAGGCGCCTTCCACACCCTGGATGGCCTGGGCATGCTGGTGGAACAGGCCGCCGAGGCTTTCGAACTCTGGCGCGGCGTGCGCCCCGACGGTGCGCCGGTGCTGGCGGAGTTGCGGCGACAACTGGGTTAGTTTCGGGATGCTGTTGGGCTTCGCTGTGCTCAGCGCCAACCTACGGGAACTCCATTGTAGGTTGGGTTGAGGCAGCTCCATCGCCGAAGCCCAACGGGCCGCGGTCAGCCCGCCAACTGGGACTGGTGCCTGCTGGAGGCCAGAGACATCGGCCACGCCTGGGCGATGCCGAAGCCGATATCGATCACCAGGAACATTGCCAACAGGGGACTGGCACCCTGGTACAGTGCCCAGGCCTGCCAGAGGGCGAACAGGCCCCTGGCCACGGCGTCGTAGCGCCCCAGCGTCACCGAGGGGCTGGCCAGCCGCAGCGCCGCCCAGACGCACACCACGGAGCCGAGCAGGTTGCCCAGCAGCAGGGCTTCCGGGCTGAAGGTCGCCAGGGGGGCGAATCCCAGCCACTGCCCCAGGGCGTCGAGCTGCCGCAGCAGCCAGGCGAGACTCCAGGGGGTGGCAAAAGGCGCGGTGACCAGCAGATCATAGAGGGCGCTGGCACGGACCAGCCGCAGATAGGGCGCAAGCTTCCACATGGACGGACTTCCTTGAACGAGAGGAAATCCAGTGTCGACCCTGGAGCTAGGTCCAGGGTCAAGGAGAACGGATGCGTATCGGCACCCTCGCCCAGGCGACTGGCCTGACCCGCGATACCCTGAGATTCTACGAGCGCCAGGGACTGCTCAGGGCCAGGCGCCGGGCCAATGGCTACCGCGACTATCCGCCCGAAGCCGTGGAATGGCTGGGCTATATCCGCACCGCCCAGCGCTTGGGCTTCAGCCTGCAGGAGATCGCCGCCAACCTGGAGGACGTCGAGCGCGCCGCCGATCCGGATGCCTATCTGCAGGAGCTGCTGCGCGACAAGCTCAGAGTCATCGAGGCGCGCATCGATGAATTGCAGGCGTTGCGTGGGGTGCTGTATTCGCGCTTGGGTGAAGCCTGTCCGCTGCGGACGTAGCTGAGCGTTGCGCTTCGCTGCGCTCAACCCAACCTACGGCCGTGAGCGGCGATCGCGGCCATGGGCCGCTCCTACAATTGCGTTGGAGCCTGTAGGAGCGGCCGCATCGACGGACCGCCATGGCCGCGATCAGTTGTAGGTTGGGTTGAGGCGGCTCCATCGCCGAAGCCCAACAGGACCGGGCCTGCTAGGCCCCCTCCTCCGCATAACCCTCGGCCAGATGCTGGTCCTTGAGCTTCACGTAGTTGCCGGCGCTGTAGGTGAAGAAGGCACGTTCCTTCTCTTCCAGCGGGCGGATCTGCTTGACCGGGCGGCCGACGTAAAGATGGCCACCCTCCAAGCGCTTGCCCGGCGGGACCAGGCTGCCGGCGCCGATCACCACGTCATCCTCCACCACCGCGCCGTCCATGATGATGCTGCCCATGCCCACCAGTACCCGGTCGCCAATCGTGCAGCCGTGCAGGGTCACCTGGTGGCCCACGGTGACGTCGGCGCCGATCAGCAAGGGATAGCCGTCCGGATTGAAGGGGCCGGCGTGGGTGATGTGCAGGACGCTGCCATCCTGGATGCTGGTGCGAGCGCCGATCCGAATGCGGTGCATGTCGCCGCGGATCACCGTCAGCGGCCACACCGAGCTGTCTGCACCAAGGGTCACGTCGCCGATCACCACCGCGGTGGCATCGACGAAGGCGCTTTCGTCCAGTTGCGGAGTCTTACCCTGGAAGGTCCTTATGGTCACGATAGATACCTTTTCTCGTCGGAAGGGTCTTGAGACCTATTAGGATGGGCTCCATATATAACTGTCAAAGCCATCGCCCCGAGGGGAACGCCGTGAGCGCCAGCAATCCGCTGCTTCAGTCCTACGACCTGCCGCCCTTTTCCGCCATCAAGCCCGAGCATGTCGAGCCGGCCATCGACACCATCCTGGCCGAGAATCGCGCCGCCCTGGTCAAGCTGCTGGAGACCCAGAAGGAGCAGCCAACCTGGTCCGGCCTGGTGCTGGCAATGGATGAGCTGAACGATCGTCTGGGCCAGGCCTGGAGCCCCATCGGCCACCTCAACGCCGTGTGCAACAGCGCCGAACTGCGCGCCGCCTACGAGGCCTGTCTGCCCAAGCTGTCGGCCTATTCCACCGAGATCGGCCAGAACAAGGACCTCTTCCAGGCCTACAGCCGCCTCGCCGAGAGCGAAGAAGCGAAGGGCTTCGATGCCGGCCAGAAGACCACCCTGGAGCATGCCCTGCGCGATTTCCGTCTGTCCGGCATCGACCTGCCGCCGGCCGAGCAGCAGCGCTATGCCGCCATCCAGGCGCGCAAGTCCGAGCTGGGCAGCAAGTTCTCCAACCAGCTGCTCGATGCCACCCAGGCCTGGACCAAGCACGTCACCGACGAAGCGACCCTGGCGGGCCTGCCCGAGTCGGCCAAGGCGCAGCTGCAGGCCGCTGCCCAGGCCAAGGAGTTGGACGGCTGGCTGGTGACCCTGGAATTCCCCAGCTACTACGCGGTGATGACCTACGCCGACGACCGTGCCCTGCGCGAGGAAGTCTATGCTGCCTATGCCACCCGTGCCTCCGAACAGGGCCCCAATGCCGGCCAGTTCGACAATGGCCCGGTGATGGAAGAACTGCTGGACCTGCGCCAGGAACTGGCGCGCCTGCTGGGCTATGCCAACTATGCCGAGCTGTCCCTGGCCACCAAGATGGCCGAAAGCAGCGATCAGGTGCTGGGTTTCCTGCGCGACTTGGCGGTGCGCTCCAAACCCTTCGCCCAGCGTGATCTGGAAGAACTGCGCGCCTTCGCCGCCGAACAGGGCGTGGCGGACCTGCAGAGCTGGGATACCGGCTACTTCGCCGAGAAGCTGCGCCAGCAACGCTATGCGCTGTCCCAGGAAGAGGTCCGCGCCTGGTTCCCGGTGGACAAGGTACTCTCCGGTCTCTTCGCCACGGTGCAGAAGCTCTATGGCATCGAGATCGCCGAGCTGCGCGACTTCGAGAAGTGGCACCCGGACGTGCGTCTATTCGAGATCAAGGAGAACGGCAACTCCATCGGCCGCTTCTATTTCGACCTCTACGCCCGTGCCAACAAGCGCGGCGGTGCCTGGATGGACGGCGCCCGCGACAAGCGCCGCGATGCCCAGGGCCGCCTGATCGATCCGGTGGCCTACCTGGTGTGCAACTTCACCCCGGCCAGCCCGGGCAAGCCGGCGCTGCTCACCCATGACGAGGTGACCACCCTCTTCCACGAATTCGGCCATGGCCTGCACCACCTGCTGACCCGCGTCGAGCATGCCAGCGTCTCCGGCATCAACGGCGTGGCCTGGGATGCGGTGGAGCTGCCCAGCCAGTTCATGGAGAACTGGTGCTGGGAGCCCGAGGGCCTGGCGCTGATCTCCGGTCACTATGAAACCGGCGAGCCCTTGCCTCAGGAGCTGCTGGACAAGATGCTGGCGGCCAAGAACTTCCAGTCCGGCCTGATGATGCTGCGCCAGCTGGAGTTCTCGCTGTTCGACTTCGAGCTGCACGCCAGCCATGGCGACGGTCGCAGCGTGCGCGAGGTGCTGGAAGGCATCCGCGACGAGATTTCCGTGGTGCGTCCGCCGGCCTACAACCGCTTCCCCAACAGCTTCGCCCACATCTTCGCCGGCGGTTATGCGGCGGGTTACTACAGCTACAAGTGGGCCGAGGTGCTCTCCGCCGATGCCTTCGCCAAGTTCGAGGAAGAAGGCGTCTTCAACCCGGAGACCGGCCGGGCCTTCCGTGAAGCCATTCTGGCCCGCGGCGGCTCCCAGGCTCCCATGGTGTTGTTCGTCGACTTTCGCGGTCGCGAGCCCAGCATCGATGCCCTGCTCCGCCATTCCGGGCTGAGCGAGGAGGCGGCGTGAGCGAGCCGATCCGCAAAAGGTTCATCGCGGGGGCCGTGTGCCCCGCGTGCCAGGCGCAGGACACCCTGAAGATGTGGACCCAGGACGGCACGCCCCACCGCGAGTGCGTCTCCTGCGGTTACAGCGACACCCTCGATGAGCGTGGCAATTCGGTACCCAAGGAATTGCCGACGCGGGTCAATATCAGTGCGCTCAAGCCCAAGAAGCCAGACCCCAAGGTGCAGGCGGTGCAGTTCTTTCCCAATCCCAAGCTGAAGAAGCCGGACTAGGGCAAAAGCGCTACCCAGGAAACCGCGCGTGGTGATCAACTAGGCGCGGTTTTTTTGTTTAAGCTGGGTAAAACGAGCTGCTTCGGGGCTGCGAGCAGTACCAAAACAGGTGGTAGTCCAGGGGGGTCTCAAGCTTTATCCACAAAAAATGGATTCGATAGCCAGCCGATCATCTTTTTAAATTATTGATAATAAAGAACTTTTATCTAGCTTTCTGCCGGTCTTCGGTATTTTCTCCTGAGTTATACCGATTTTATCCCCGATTTATCCACAGGGGTGAAAGTCCGGGAGTGACCCGGGAGTCTCATCTGGCGCTCGAACGTCCACTGGATAGCTGGCCACCCTCGTTACTCATGAGGAAGACCTCCATGCGTACCCTCCTCTCTGCCGCCGCGCTCTGTCTGGTCGGTAACCTGGCGCTGGCCGCTCCCCTGGATCCGGGGCCTGGTGGTCCCAAGGGCCAGGGTCCGCACGGACCCGAGTGGCAGGACCGCGGCGGTCCCCACGGCAAGGGACCAGGACCCGAGCAGCACAGGCACGGTCGGCCTGGTGCCGGCCCTGTGGCGGGCGGACCCGCGGACCTGGGACCGGCACGCAAGCGCATCCAGGCGTTGCGGGGCCAGATCGGCCGTGGCGGTGAGTTGCCACCGGGTCTGCGACTGGAACGTGGTCGACCACTGCCTCCCGGTTATGGCCGGCCGCTGCCGCCGGGCATCGTGCGGCAGTTGCCGGACTACCCCGGTTACGAATGGCGGCGCCTGGGGACCGACATGGTGCTGATCGCCGTGGGGAGCGGAATCGTCTATGCCATCCTGCAGGGTGTGCTCGACTAGGACCTGCACCGGGCCGGTGAGATTTTCGTCGCGGACGAGATGCGACGGCCTGGCCCGGTCAACGACCACCAGAGGCTCTGGCACGCCGTCTCTGGCTGACCGCCTCTGTTGTAGCCGTCACGCGGGCGGCGGCAATCGATATCTGGAGCCCTCCCTCTGGCACAGTGCCAGCCCGGATTTCAGTAGAATAGCCGCCGCGCGGCCGTCCTTCGCTTTCGAGCGCCAGGGAAACCGGGCCGCCTTCCATCGGTCTCAACGCCAATCGCTCGCCAAGGATTTCCCATGAGAGCTCTGCCCCGTCTGCTGCCGCTGGCCCTGTTCGCCCTGCTCGTGGGGCATGGCGCTACTGCGCGCGCCGAACCTGGTCTGTTCAATCTGCTGGTCGGCAGCTACACCGGGGGCAGCAGCCAGGGTCTGTACGTCTATCGCTTCAACAGCCGCAACGGCCAGATCGACGGCCCGCTGCGCATCGTCAAGGCCTCCAATCCGTCCTTCCTCACCCTGTCGCGTGATGGCCGGACCCTGTTCGCGGTCAACGAGAATGGCCGGGGCTCGAACGGCGATACCATCGGCCGGGTTACTTCTTATCGTTTCGAGCCGGGCAATGGCCGGTTGCAGCAGATCAGCCAGGTCAAGAGCCTGGGCGACGAGCCGACCCATTCCAGTCTGAGCAACGATGGCAAGTACCTGTTCGTGGCCAACTACTCCAGCCTGCCGGAAGGCTCCCTGGCGGTGCTGCCGATCCAGGACGGTGGCGTGCTCAGCCCGGTGGCGCAGATCGAATTCCACCAGCCCAGCGAACAGCACCCGCGCCAGCAGTCCAGCCATGTGCATGCCGCCGTGACCACCCCGGATGGCCGCTTCGTCTTCGCCCCGGATCTGGGCGCCGACAAGGTGTTCGTCTATCGCTATCTGCCGCAGCAGCCGGAGCGGCCGCTGGTGGCCGCCGAGACGCCGTTCGTCCCGGTACCGGAAGGCAGCGGCCCACGCCACCTGGTGTTCAGCGCCGATGGCCGCTATGCCTATCTGACCCTGGAGTTGGCCGGCCAGGTCATGGCCTTCGCTCACCAGGACGGCATGCTGCGCCAGTTGCAGAGCTACAGCCTGACGCCCCAGGAATTCGTTGGCGAGCGTGACGCTGGGGCCTTGCACCTGTCCGGCGACGGACGCTTCCTCTACGTCGCCAGCCGTGGCACGGACAACCAGCTTGCCGTGTTCGCGGTCAATCCCGACGGCACCCTGACCTTTGTCGAGCGCCATTCGGTCAATGGCCTGTCGCCGCGGGAATTTGCCATCGACCCGTCCGGGCGGTACCTGCTGGTAGCCAACCAGAAATCCAACCAGCTCAAGGTCTTCGGCCGCGATCCCGACAGCGGCAAGCTCGGCGATGAACTGCAGAGTCTGGACGTCGGTGCCCCGTCCGACCTCAAATTCGTCGCGGTACCCTGAGAAGCTGTTCACGATCTGCTGCGCGTCGGCCAACCTGCGTTAAAGACGCCCTGGATCGCCAGCCCGGTCGCAATGCACATTTACCGTCCGTAAACTGCGCTTTCTCAGGAATTTTCGCCTTGTTTGGCTCTAGCTCGCGAGATCGTGAACAGCTTCTTATGACCCCTTTCGACCGTCTGCACCATGTGGCGCTGATCTGCGCCGACTATGAATGCTCCCGGCACTTCTACACCGAGATCCTCGGCCTGCCGGTGATCGCCGAGACCTATCGTGAAGCCCGGCGCTCCTGGAAGCTGGATCTGGCGGTGGGCGAGCATGCCCAGCTGGAGCTGTTTTCCTTTCCCGATGCTCCGCCGCGACCCTCGCGCCCGGAGGCCCAGGGCCTGCGCCACCTGGCCTTCGCCGTGGCCGACCTGGACGCCACCGTCGCCCACCTGCAAGGCCATGGCGTGGTCACCGAGCCGATCCGTACCGACGAGCTGACCGGCAAGAGATTCACCTTCTTCGCCGACCCGGACGATCTGCCGCTGGAAGTCTACGAGCGCTGAGTGCTGCGGTCAGGTCGCCAGCCGCGCACCGGCCAGTGACTCGCGCGGCGCCTCCAGCTCTTCCAGCAGCCAGTCCAGAAAGCGCTGTACCAGTCGCTGGCGCCGCTTGCGCTCGGGCAGGATGGCGTAATAGCCATAGCGCGACGTGGCGATCCCGCTGAAGGGACGACAGAGCAACTCCTGCTGCAGCAAGTCGTCCACCAGATGACGCCAGCCGATCGCCAGGCCCTGGCCGGCGATGGCGGCCTGGATCACCAGGGTGTAGTTGTCGAAGCTCAGCACCGCGCCGGCGGGTGCCGGGGGCAGGGCGGCCAGCTCCAGCGCCGGCAGCAGGGTCTTCCAGTCGTACCAGCGGCTGTTGGGCGCTGCCTTGAGGTGCAGCAGTGGCCAGCGCCCCAGTTCCGCCGTGGGTAGGGGTGGCTGCCGCCCCTGGAGCAGCCGCGGACTGCACACCGGAAAGACTTCCTCGCGAAACAGCGGCCAGGCCTCGCCATGCTTGAAGCGGCCATCGCCGAAGCCCAGGGTGATGTCGATCTCGGGGCCGGGCAGGGGAACTCGATCGCTGGTGACCAGGCTGACGTCCAGTTCCGGGTGGCGGGCATGAAAGCGTGGCAGGCGGGGCAACAGCCAATAGGCGGCGAAGGCGAAGTCGGTAGCCACCTGCAGGACTTCATGGGCGGGCCGGGCGGTGACCAGGCGTACCCCTTCGTCCAGGGTGGCGAGTCCGGCTTCCACATATTCCTGCAGCACCCGCCCGGCCTCGGTGAGCAGGATGCCACGATGGACCCGGTCGAACAGCCGGACCTGCAACTGGGCTTCCAGACGCTTGATCTGCTGGCTGATCGCCGGCTGGGTGGTACCCAGTTCGCTGGCCGCCGCGGTAAAGCTCAGGCGGCGCGCCACCACCTCGAAGGTGCGCAGGCTGTCCAGCGCCAGGGCAGGGCGGTCGGCAGGCGTGGTGGCATCCAAGGTAAAATCCCCGTGATGGTCAGACATAAGCGCAGCTTATCCGAAACATCATCTCCTATGCCCTTCACGTGATTTTCCTGGCATCGGATGATGGACCACCCATAAGCAACCCTGATCCGAAGCGGAGGCGATCTTGTCCAAGCCGATGAACATCCTCTTTCTCATGGCCGACCAGATGGCGGCGCCCGTCCTGCCGCTGTACGACGCCGCCTCGCCGATCAAGCTGCCGAATCTGCAACGCCTGGCCGAGCGCGCCGTGGTGTTCGATTCCGCCTACTGCAATAGCCCGCTGTGCGCGCCCTCGCGCTTCACCCTGGTGAGCGGCCAGCTGCCGTCGAAGATCGGCGGCTACGACAACGCCGCCGACTTCGCTGCCGATATCCCCACCTATGCCCACCACCTGCGCCGCCTCGGCTATCGCACGGCGCTCTCGGGCAAGATGCACTTCTGCGGACCGGATCAGCTGCACGGCTACGAAGAGCGCCTGACCAGCGACATCTATCCCGCCGACTATGGCTGGGCGGTGAACTGGGACGAAGCGGACGTGCGCCCGAGCTGGTACCACAACATGTCCTCGGTGCTGCAGGCCGGGCCCTGCGTGCGCACCAACCAGCTGGATTTCGACGAGGAGGTGGTCTTCAAGGCGCGCCAGTATCTCTACGATCACGTGCGCCGTGGCGACGACAAGCCGTTCTGCCTGACCGTGTCCCTGACCCACCCCCACGATCCCTACACCATTCCGCGGGAGTACTGGGACCTGTACAACGACGTCGACATCCCCCTGCCGGACAGCGCCATTCCCCAGGCCGAGCAGGACCCCCACAGCCAGCGCCTGCTCAAGGTGATCGATCTCTGGGACAAGCCGCTGCCCGAGGCCAAGATCCGTGACGCCCGCCAGGCCTACTATGGTGCCTGCAGCTATGTCGACGCCCAGGTCGGCCATCTGCTCAAGACCCTGAAGGAGTGCGGTCTCGCCGACGATACGGTGATCGTCTTCTCCGGCGATCACGGCGACATGCTCGGCGAGCGCGGGCTCTGGTACAAGATGCACTGGTTCGAGATGGCTGCGCGGGTACCGCTGCTGATCCATGCGCCCGGACGTTTCGCCCCGGCGCGGGTGCAGGCGTCGGTCTCGACGATGGATCTGCTGCCGACCTTCGTCGAGCTGGCCGGCGGCCAGTTGCCGGCCGAGCTGCCGCTGGACGGGCGCTCGCTGCTGCCGCACCTCGAAGGGCGGGAAGGGCATGACGAGGTCATCGGCGAATACCTGGCCGAGGGCACCGTCAGCCCGCTGCTGATGATCCGCCGCGGCCCCTACAAGTACATCCACTGCGAACTGGACCCGCCGCTGCTGTTCGATCTGCAGAACGATCCGCTGGAGCGCGAGAACCTGGCCGCCAGCGCCGATTACGCCGAGCTGCTCGCCGGCTTCCAGGCCGAGGTTCGCCAGCGCTGGGATCTGGCGCGCCTGCACGGCGAGGTACTGGCCAGCCAGCGGCGGCGGCGCTTCGTCGCGGCGGCCCTGGAGCAGGGCGAGCGGACCAGCTGGGATCACCAGCCCTTCATCGATGCCAGCCAGCAATACATGCGCAATCACATCGATCTCGACGACCTAGAGCGTCGCGCGCGCTACCCTCAACCCTGAACCGCTATGGAGAACGGCCATGAAACACGGAATCATCGCTACGTTCACGCTGGCCCTGGTCAGCCTGTCGGCCCAGGCCGAGGATCAGGCCTGCGGAACGGTTCGCCTGGCCGATCCCGGCTGGAGTGACATCGCCGCCACCAATGCCCTCACCGGGGCGGTGCTGACGGCGCTGGGCTACACCAGCAAGGTCGATACCCTGGCGGTGCCGATCATCTACGGCGGCATGCGCAACGGGCAGGTGGACGCCTTCCTCGGCAACTGGATGCCGGCACAGCAGGCGCACTATGACCAGTTCGTGAAGACCGGCCAGGTGACCGAGCTGGCGCAGAACCTGGTCGGTACCGAATTCACCCTGGCCGTGCCCACCTATGTCTGGGAGGGCGGAGTGAAGAGCTTCGACGATCTGGCCAAGCATGCCGACAAGTTCGGCAAGAAGATCTACGGCATCGGGGCCGGTGCGCCGGCCAACCAGTCGTTGCAGAAGATCATCCAGGACAACGAATTCGGCCTGGGCAGCTGGCAGCTGGTGGAGTCCAGCGAACAGGCCATGCTGTCCCAGGTAGGGCGCGCGGTGAAGCGTGACAAGTGGGTGGTCTTCCTTGGCTGGACCCCGCACCCCATGAACGTCGACTACCCGATCAAGTACCTGACCGGGGGTGACAAGTACTTTGGTACCGCCGGTACGGTGAACACCCTGACACGCAAGGGCTACGCCGAGCAGTGCCCCAATCCGGCCCGGCTGCTGACCAACATGAAATTCACCCTGGACATGGAAAACGCCATCATGAGCGCCGCACGGGACAAAGGCGGCAGCTATGACACCGCCGCCAAGGCCTGGCTCAAGGCCCATCCCCAGGTGCTGGAGCCCTGGCTGCAGGGGGTCACCACCCGCGACGGCCAGCCCGGCCTGCCGGCGGTGCAGAAAGCCCTCTGAGGGCTACCTGAGGCCGAGCCGGCGCGCCAGGCGGGCGAGGTTGGCGCGGTCCAGCCCCAGGGCGGCGGCGGCCAGGGTCCAGTTCTGGCCATGCTGTTCCAGGGCCAGGGTGATGGTCTGGCGCTGGAAGGCGTCGGTGGCGTCACGCAGAGAGGTGGCGGGGACCACGGGATCGTCACTGGGCAGGGGCGCGGCATCCAGCGGCAAGCCGAGCTGCTCGCCGTCCAGGGTCAGGATGCCGCCACGCTCCGCGCTGCCGGCATGGGCCTTGAGCGCCGCGCGGCTGATGAGGTGGGAGAGCTCGCGCACATTGCCGGGCCAATCGTAGGCCAGCAGGATGCGCTGCGCCGCGGGGGTCAGGCGCAGGCCGCGCAGCCCCAGTCGCGCGCGATTCTGTTCCAGGTAGAAGCCCGCCAGCAGCAGGACGTCGCGCCCGCGCTCGCGCAAGGCGGGTACCGCCAGGGGGTAGACGCTCAGGCGATGATAGAGATCGGCACGAAAGCGCCCGTCACGCACGGCGTCGGCCAGGTCGCGATTGGTGGCGGCGATGATGCGTACGTTCACCTTGAGATCGCGATCCGAGCCCAGGCGCTGCAGTTGGCCGCTCTGCAGCACCCGTAGCAGCTTGGCCTGCACCGTCAGAGGCAATTCGCCGACCTCATCGAGAAACAGGGTACCGCCGTCGGCCAGTTCGAAACGCCCACGGCGCTCGCTGATTGCGCCGGAAAAGGCGCCGCGCACATGGCCGAAGAGTTCGCTTTCCACCAGCGCCTCGGGCAGGGCCGCGCAGTTGAGGCTGATCAGCGGCCGCTGCTGGCGCAGGGAGCGCGCATGCACCGCCTCGGCCACCAGTTCCTTGCCGACCCCGGTTTCGCCGGTGATGAGCACCGCCAGGTCGCTGGCCGCCACGGTCTCGATCTCCTGGCGCAGCCGCAGGCTGGCCGGACTCTGGCCGATGAGTTCGCGGGGCCGCTGATGCCCCACCGATTGCTGGTAGGCCACGGTCAACTCGTGCTCGCTCACGATGCGGGCTGACAACTGGCCGATGCGCTCGGCGGCGGCCACGGTGGCGGCGGCCAGGCCGGCGAAGGCGGCGAGGGTGGTGAGATCCTCGGGGCGGGCATTCTGCGCCCGCAGCGAATCCAGGGTCAGCAGTCCCCAGAGCTGGTCCTGCACATAGAGTGGACAGCCCAGGCAGTCATGGACCTCCAGGTGCCCGTGCACGCCTTCCAACAGGCCGTCGTAGGGATCGGGCAGGTCGCAGTCGGTGGCGAAGCGGGTTGGGGTGCGGCTCGCCAGCAGCAGCGCCAGGCGGGGATGCTCGCCGACCTTGAAGCGGCGTCCCAAGGTATCGGCATTCAGGCCACGCACCGCCAGGGGCACCAGCACCTCGCCGTCCAGGCGCAGCAAGGCCACCGCATCGAAAGTCAGCACCTGGCGCAAGGCGTCGAGCAGGCTGGCATAGCGCTGCTGATCGGGCAGATCGCGGGCCAGATCCGCCACCAGCGGTACCATCACATCGAGCAGGGTGGGACGAGTCAATTTGACCTCGGCGAGTCATGGAGACCTGGTCATTATGACCGCTCGGCAGGGCAAAGGCCTGATCTAGCGCAGTTTTTTAGCTGGCACGACTCGTGATACGGCCAGGGCAGTCCTGTTTTGGAGAACCCTGCCATGCTGTCATCCGAGCAACAAGCCATCATCAAGGCCACCGTTCCTCTGCTGGAAACCGGCGGTGAAGCCCTGACCCGGCATTTCTACGACAAACTGCTGAACAACAACCCTGAGATCCGCCCGCTGTTCAACGGCGCCCACCAGGCCAGCGGTGCCCAGGCGCGAGCATTGGCCCGGGCAGTGCTGATGTACGCCCGCTACATCGATCGCCTGGATACCCTGGGACCGCTGGTCGAGCAGATCGTCAACAAGCACGTCTCCCTGCAGGTCCAGCCGGATCACTATCCGCTGGTGGGCATCGCCCTGCTGCAGAGCATTCGCGAGGTGCTGGGCACCGAGGTGGCCACCGATGCGGTGATCGACGCCTGGGCCGCAGCCTATGGCCAGTTGGCCAATCTGCTGATCGGCGCCGAAGAGCAGCGCTATGCGGCCCAGGCCGATGCGCCTGGAGGCTGGCGCGGCGGACGCCCGTTCCGCATCGCGCGGATCGAGCCGGAAAGCGAAGAGATCAGCTCCTTCTACCTGGAACCGGTGGACGGCCTGCCGACCAGCATCGCCCAGCCCGGCCAGTATCTGGGCCTGAGCGTCACCCTGGACGGCATCGAGTACCGGCGCAACTATTCGATCTCGGCGACCAGTGAGGGCCGGGGCTATCGCATCAGCGTCAAGCATCAGCCGGGTGGCCTGGTCTCGCGCTTCCTGCACACCGATGCCCATGAAGGCACCGTACTGCAGGTCTTCGCTCCCGCTGGCGAGTTCGTTCTGCAGGCGTCGACCAAGCCCCTGCTGCTGATCGCCGGGGGCGTCGGCATCACGCCACTGCTGCCCATGGTGTCGGCAGCCCTGCCGAGCGGGCGACCGATCCAGCTGATTCACTGTACCCGCCATGTCGGGGTGCAGGCCTTCGGTCACTGGCTCGAAGAGCAGGCCACCCATCATCCGCAACTGCAGCTGTACTTCTGCTACAGCGAGCCGGTAGCCGAGGAAGCCTTCGCTTCGCGACTGGACAAGACGCGGCTGCAGCGCTGGCTGCCCAAGGCCCGCGACCTGGACGCCTATATACTTGGCCCACAGCCGTTCATGGCCCAGGTACGCCGTGACCTGCTGGAACTGGGCGTACCGGAGCAGCAGATTCGCCACGAGTTCTTCGGGCCCGCGGCGGAGCTCTGAAAATGAAACGCCCGCAGCCAGTTGGCCGCGGGCGTTTTGCCAAGTGCTCAAGGATGCCACTCAATGGCGGCACCTTTTAGCCAGGGTTTAGCGACGCTGGTAGACGATTTCCTTGCTACCACCTTCGCAACTGCCCACCACCTTGGCGGAAGCGCTGGCGCTGCCCTTGTCCACCACCTCAAGACTGTAGTGCGCCACCTGCTTGGCCTGCAGCTTGGCATCGATATCGGCCTTGACCGTGTCGCACGAGGTGCCAGCGGCGAAGGCACCGCCGCTCAGGGCCAACAAACCGACGGTGATCACGACTTTACGCATCTTGCCTGTCCTTTTGCTCGGGGAGGAAAGAGGTATCAGCTCAGCTGGCTTCGATACGGAAGCCGATCTTCAGGGTGACCTGGTAGTGGGCTACCTTGGCATCCTGGATATGGCCACGGATCTCGCCCACTTCGAACCACTCGAGGTTCTTCACCGACTTGGAGGTCTCGGCGAGGGCGTTGTTGATGGCGTCCTCGACGCTGGTAGTGGAGGAGCCAACGATTTCCAGCTTCTTGTAGGTGTGATGATCGGACATGAACAGTCTCCTGGGTCAGCAATGACGGGCGTTGCAGCCGGTGGCCGGCTACCGGTTGACCGGTGTCGCGGTCGACTCGCCGGGAAGGGTGCCGCTGTCATTTGAGGCCGCGAAAAGCCCTGATAAGTTCACTGCCCAGGTGCCAGCCCAGGGCTTTATGCTGCACTTTCCAACGGCTCGGTAGTCACATTTCCTGAATCCGTCCACCTCAGGAGGTTGTCATGGCCCGTAACACCGATTACCAAGCGTCCATCGCCGGCATCGAGAACGAAATCAACAGCCTGCTCGACTCGCTGGCATCGTTGAAGAAGAATGCCGCTCGCGAATCCCGCAGCGGTCTGAACACCTTCAAGAGCACCGCTCGCGAAGCCCTGCATCACTCGGGTGATTCGCTGGAAGAGGTCTATGATGACGTGCGCCGCCTGACCCGCCAGTATGGCCGGGCTGCCGGTGGTGTCGCCCGCGAACATCCCTGGGCCACCGTTGGCATTGCCGCCGGCGTGACCATCCTGGTCGGCTGGGCGCTGCTGCGCGGCGACAACTGATCGCCTGCCAAAGGCATCCCGGCCGGGATGCCTTTGGCCTCAGGACCCGGCCAGCTCCCGTCTGAGCCAGGCGGCCAATCGCTCCACCCGCTCATCCGCCAACCGGCCAGGCGCCCACAGCGCCAATTCCGCACCGGTCCCGGCGAAACCCCAGGGCGCGACCAGTCGCCCCGCCTTGAGATCCGCCGCCACCAGTGGCTCCGGCGCGATCGCTACCCCCAGTCCCGACAACGCCGCCTCCAGCAGGTAATAGAGGTGCTCGAAGCCCTGCCCGTATTCCAGCGCCGGTGTTTCCAGGCCCTGGGTGGCGAACCACTGTGGCCAGGCCTGGGGCCGCGACAGGGTGTGCAGCAGCCGCTCCGCCAACAGCGCCGAGAGGTCGCCTTCCTTGAGTCTCAGATAGGCGGGACAGTAGGGGCTCAGCACCGGACCGATACGCTCAGGCGCCAGGTGGTAAGGCATGACGTCCTGTGGTGGCGCGCTTTCGGTGAACAGCAGGCTGGCGTCCAGGCCGGCGGCGGCGAGGGGGGTGTCGTCGGTACGGGTCGACAGGTGCAAATGCAACTCCGGCAGATCTCTATTGAGCCGATCCAGCCGTGGAATGAACCAGCGCGCTACCAGACTGCCGGGGCAACCCAGCACGAAGGGCCCCTGGCGATTGCCGGCCTTGAGTTCGGCACAGACCTCGCGCAGCCGCTCGAAGACATCGCCACTCACCTCGCGCAATCTCAGCCCGGCCTCGGTCAGCGCCAGGCCGCGGCCCTCGCGCCGGAACAAGGCCACGCCCAGCTGTTCCTCCAGCGCACGTATTTGCCGACTCACGGCGCCATGGGTCACATGCAGCTCGTCACCGGCACGACTCATTCCGCCCAGGCGGGCAGTGGCCTCGAAGGCGCGCAGGGCATTCAGTGGTGGTAAGTCGCGGGGATCGCTCATCTGTGAGGTTTCCTGACAGGTCATCGCGATCTTATCGATTTATCACCGGTACTCAAGCAGGTAAGGTAGATCCATCTTCGCAGGAGAATCCCATGACCCAGACCGCTTATCGCCAGGGCCCCGACGCTCAAGGCATGTTCGGCCAGTTCGGTGGCCGCTATGTCGCCGAAACCCTGATGCCGCTGATCCTAGATCTGCAGCGCGAATACGAGACCGCCATGGAAGATCCGGCGTTTCTCGAGCAGCTGGCCTATTTCCAGCGCGACTACATCGGCCGGCCCAATCCGTTGTACTTCGCCGAGCGCCTGACCGAGCACTTCGGTGGCGCCAAGATCTATCTCAAGCGCGAAGAGCTGAACCACACCGGCGCGCACAAGATCAACAACTGCATTGGCCAGATCCTGCTGGCCAAGCGCATGGGCAAGACCCGCATCATCGCCGAGACCGGTGCCGGCATGCACGGTGTGGCCACCGCCACCGTGGCCGCGCGCTTCGGCCTGCCCTGCGTCATCTACATGGGCACCACCGACATCGATCGCCAGCAGGCCAACGTCTTCCGCATGAAGCTGCTGGGCGCCGAGGTGATTCCAGTCACCGCCGGTACCGGTACCCTCAAGGACGCCATGAACGAGGCCCTGCGCGATTGGGTGACCAATGTCGCCGACACCTTCTACCTGATCGGCACCGTGGCCGGTCCGCACCCCTATCCGGCCATGGTCCGCGACTTCCAGGCGGTGATCGGCCGTGAGACTCGCGCGCAGATCCTGGAAAAGGAAGGGCGTCTGCCCGACAGCCTGATCGCCTGCGTCGGCGGTGGCTCCAATGCCATGGGCCTGTTCCACGAGTTCCTCGATGACACCGACGTCGCCATCGTCGGCGTCGAAGCCGGTGGTCACGGCGTAGACACCAACAAGCACGCCTCCAGCCTCAACGGCGGGGTACCCGGAGTGCTGCACGGCAACCGCACCTTCCTGCTGCAGGACGACGACGGCCAGATCATCGACGCCCACTCCATTTCCGCTGGCCTGGACTATCCCGGCATCGGCCCGGAGCACGCCCACCTGCACGATGTGCAACGGGTGGAATACGTACCGATCAACGATGACGAGGCGCTCACCGCCTTCCACCAGACCTGCCGCCTGGAAGGCATCATCCCGGCGCTGGAATCCGCTCACGCCCTGGCCGAGGCCTACAAGCGCGCTCCGCACCTGCCCAAGGACCACCTCATGGTGATCTGCCTCTCGGGCCGCGGCGACAAGGATATGCAGACCGTGATGAGCCACCTGGGAGACAAGCTATGAGCCGCCTGGAAACCCGCTTCGCCGCGCTGAAGGCCGAGGGCCGCGCGGCTCTGGTCACCTACACCACCGCAGGCGACCCGGACTATGACACCGCCCTGGCGATCCTCAAGGGCCTGCCGGCGGCCGGTGCCGACGTCATCGAACTGGGCATGCCCTTCACCGATCCCATGGCCGACGGTCCGGCCATCCAGGCTGCTGCCCTGCGTGCCCTGCAAGGTGGCCAGAACCTGGCCAAGACCCTGGAGATGGTGCGGGACTTCCGCCGCGAAGAGCGGGAGACACCACTGGTGCTGATGGGCTACTACAACCCCATCCATCGCTATGGCGTGGAGCGCTTTCTGGCTGAAGCCGCCGAGGCTGGCGTGGATGGCCTGATCGTGGTCGATCTGCCCCCCGAGCATGACGCCGAGCTGGCGCTGCCCGCCCAGGCCGCCGATATCGACTTCATTCGCCTGACCACGCCGACCACCGATGACGCCCGCCTGCCGCGAGTGCTCAATACCAGTTCCGGTTTCGTCTATTACGTTTCCGTCGCCGGCGTGACCGGGGCCGGTTCGGCTACCACGGAGCATGTCGAGGCTGCTGTGGCACGTCTGCGCCGCTTTACCGACCTGCCCCTGGCGGTCGGCTTTGGTATCCGTACTCCGGAACAGGCCCGGGTGATCGCTCGGATTGCCGATGGCGTAGTGGTGGGCTCGGCTTTCGTCGATCAGATCGCCAAGGCCGAATCTTCCGGTGCCGCCATCGATGGCGTGCTCGGGCTCTGCAAGCAGCTGTCGGATAGCGTGCGCACCGCGCGTTGAGCATGCACCTGCGCTTCAAAAAGACCGCTTAGGCGGTCTTTTTTTATGCTTGAACGACCCTGGGCCTGTGTATAACTCTGTGGGCAGTCTGTTCGCTATAGACGCAAAGGCCCGTGCCAGAAGGCCTGCGGCAGGGTTTGCCTTGTTGATCGAATTCGGTACGCGCTGATCAGATCAGTCAACCCGCGTACGAAAGCGTCCTTTGCCGTCATTGCCTGACAGGTAAAGGCTGTGGATAAGCCTTGGGCAAGTTGTCAGCAACTCGAAGGATGGAAGCCAGGCTAAAATCGATCAAAAAATAGCCAATACGGAACGGCTCGGATGAAGAGCGGAGTGACGCCGCCAGAGCCCGGTTTCCCACATCTACTGTGTGCGTGCCTGTGGAAAAGATGTGGGACCCACCCTGTAGGCCAGGGTTGGCAAGGCTTGCAGAGGATCGTACAAAAAATGATCAATTCATTTTCGAGGGTTTTCCACAACCCACAATAGAGTTGCATAGGCCTGTGGATAGGTTGTTCGTTCTGTCCTGAAGGCCATGACTGACGCGGCTTGCAGAGAATTGATCAAATAATGACCAGTTTCTTGGCGTATTCTCAAGTCAAGGGATTTCTTGCGTAGGCCCAGAGAGTTATCCACTCTTGTTCAGCGCGTAGCTTAGCCATCTCCGCTAAACGACCTGTGGGTAAGTCTGTTGATTTTCTGTTTGGAAGCCTGTGCATGAAGCCACTCGCTAGCGCAGCGTCACCTGTTGCTGCAGGCCAGCCGCTGGCAGGGTAAAGGCACATTCCTCGAAGGTGGCCATGCGCATGCGTAGCGGCGGATTGTTGCTGTAGCCGTATTGTTCGGTGGGCATGCCGATGAAATTGGTATCCAGCGTGCTGTTGCTGTTGCTGTCGTGGATGACCGATACGGCATAGCGCCCGGGTGGCAGCTCGAAGCGCTGTTGCTGGACACCTGGCTGGGCGGCGATATGGGCCTGGGCCACGGGTGTCTTGTGTTCCTTCCAGGCGTCTTCGCTGGCGAACACCGCCAGCAGCAGCTGGCCCCCCGAGGCATCGACCGTCTCCACTCGCACCTGCAGTTCGGCGGCGTGCAGCACACCGCTCAGACAGAGACCAGCGACCAGCAACAGAGACTTCATGGGCATTCCTTCAGCAGGGAGAGGACGTCAGCCGGAGCAGCTCGGCTGGCTGTTCGAAAAAGAGATCGGGGCGCTGCGCTCGTAGGGTGGTCGGGCAACCATAGCCCCAGGCCACCGCAGCACAGCCCAGACCCGCGCGGCGCGCGGCCTGGAGATCGCGTAGCTCGTCGCCCACATAGAGCGCATCGGCCGGCGCGACGCCCTGCCGGCGGATCAGGCGCGCCAGGCGCCGCGCCTTGCCCAGCAGGGGAATATCGAATTCGCCATCGGGGAACAGATGTCCGGCCTGGGGCAGTACCTGGTGGACCGCGGCGGCGGAATTGGAGGTCGCCAGCCCCAGCTGCAGTCCGCTGGTCTGCAACCGGTCGAGTGCCTGGGGGATCTCGGCGAAGGGAGCGACCTGGTCGCCCCGCTGGGCCAGCAGGCGGCGATAGTGACGGGCGATCCGCGGTACGCGCCACAGCGGGATGCCCAGGCTGTCGAGCAGGCCGGTCAGGGAGGCGGCGCGCAGCTGCGGCCACTCCTCCGGCGCCGGCTGGCGAAAGCCATGGGTCCGCGCCAGCTCGCCGAGGCAGCTCAGCAGAAAGGGCAGGCTGTCCGCCAGGGTGCCGTCGAAGTCGAAGATGACGTAGCGGTAGCTCATGCGAGAAGGGCGCGGTGGGCGAAGGCGCCAGCGTAGCGGGCGCCTTTCTGTTTTGCCACCGCGACCGCGTTCGGCAGGAGCGTCCCTGCCGGCCAGGTCACACGCGGAAGCGGCGGATCTGGCCGTTGAGTTCCACCGCCAGTTCGGAGAGCTGCTGGCTGGCGGCGCGGGTCTGTTCGGCGCCGGCGGCGGTCTGCACCGACAGATCGCGGATGCGCACCAGATTGCGGTCCACCTCGCGGGCCACCTGGGCCTGCTCTTCGGCCGCGCTGGCGATCACCAGGTTGCGCTCGTCGATGCCCGACACCGACTGGGCGATGGCGGCCAGGGCGGCGTTGGCCGACTGTGCCTGCTCGCGGGTCTGGCGCGCCTGGTCGGCGCTGGTCAGCAGCGCATCGACGGTCTGGCCGGTACCCTGCTGGATGCTGCCGATCATGCCTTCGATTTCGCGGGTGGACTCGCCGGTGCGATGGGCCAGGGCGCGGACCTCGTCGGCGACCACGGCGAACCCCCGACCGGCATCACCGGCACGGGCGGCTTCGATGGCAGCGTTGAGCGCCAGCAGGTTGGTCTGTTCGGCGACCGCGCGGATGACGTCCAGCACCTGGCTGATGTTGCGGGTCTGTTCGGCCAGCTGGCGGGCCTGTTCGCTGGCGCCCAGTACGTTTTCGGTGAGTACCTCGATGGCGCCCAGGGTATCGCCGAGCTGACGCTGGCCCTGACGTGCGGTATCGGCGGCCTGGCGCGATTCGGAGGAGGTGGAGGTGGCATTGCCGGCCACCTCGTCCACTGCCTGGCTCATCTCGGTGACGGCGGTGGCCGCCATCTCGATCTCGCTGTTCTGCTGCTGCAGGCCGTGGGCGCTTTCCTGCATGACCGCGGTCATTTCCTCGGCGGCCGAGGCCAGCTGAGTAGCGGAATGGCCCAGGTGACCCAGGGTATCGCGCAGGTTGGCCTGCATCTGCTGCATGGCCTGCAGCAACTGGGCGGCCTCGTCGTGACCACGGGTGTCCAGGGTCTGGGTCAGGTCGCCGCTGGCGATGGTCCGGGCGGCGGCGACGGCTTCGGCGATGGGCCGGGTCATGCTCAGGGTCAGGCGCCAGGCCAGCAGCACGGTCAGGCCCAGGGCCAGGGCGATGACCATCCAGGTGATGGAGGTGGCCTGGGTGTAGGTGTCGCTGGAGTTCTGGGAGGCGGCCTTGATGTCTTCCTGGTTGATCTTGCGCAGGGCTTCGGTGCGCTCGTTCATCTGCGCACCGAGCTGGGCCATGCTGGTCTGGATCAGGCTGCGGGCTTCGTCGAGCTTGCCAGCACCAATCAGATCGGCCAGTTGCGCGGTATAGCGGACATAGTCGCTATGGATCTGGCGCAGGGCATCGAAGGCCTGGCGCTCGCGATCGCTGCTGACGAGTTTTTCATAGCGACCGAAACCCGCACCAATGTCGGCGTTGATGCCGTCGATCTTCTTGCGCGTGTTGACGACGGTATTGGCGTCCGGAATGGCCAGCAGGCGCAGTACCTCGACTCGGGTCCGGGCGAGTTGCAGGGCCAGGTTATCGGCTTCGACGATGCTGGGAACGTTGTTGGTCTCGATTACCTGACCCTGGGTACGGATCTGCGACAGTTGCAGCAGCCCGAACAGGCCCAGACTGGCCACGAGGATGGCCAGGAGGCCGAAACACAGCACACTGCGGATGGCGATGGAGAAGGAACGAAAGGTCACGGCGGCAGCCCCGGTGAAGATTGAGGCTCTTTGTAACGGCTAGGACCGCCGTGACTTGATGGTCATTCGTCTTAAATCAGATCTAGGCACCGACACTGCGTCCGGGCTGACCATTCGCCATGTTCGACTTGCCGCTAGAAGTGGAAGCGCTGCACCTGGCCGCTGAGGGTATCCGCCAGTGCCGCCATCTGCTGGCTGGCACTGTAGGTCTGCTCGGCGCCGGCGGCGGTCTGCACCGAGAGGTCGCGGATGCGTACCAGGTTGCGATCCACTTCACGGGCCACCTGGGCCTGCTGCTCGGCAGCGCTGGCGATCAGCAGGTTGCGTTCGTCGATGCCGGATACCGCACCTGCGATGGCAGCGAGGCCGGCATTGGCCGCCTGGGCCTGTTCCCGGGTCAGGCGTGCCTGATCGGCACTGCTCAGCAGCGCATCGACGGTCTGGCCAGTGCCCTGCTGGATACTGCCGATCATCTTCTCGATCTCGCTGGTCGAGTCCCCGGTGCGCTTGGCCAGGGCCCGTACCTCGTCGGCCACCACGGCAAAGCCGCGGCCCGCCTCACCGGCTCGGGCGGCCTCGATGGCGGCGTTGAGCGCCAGCAGATTGGTCTGCTCGGCCACCGCACGGATCACGTCCAGCACCTGACTGATGTCGCGAGTCTGGCTTTCCAGCTCACGGGCCTGGGCACTGGCGCCGAGGACCTGGTCGGTGAGGGCTTCGATGGCTCCGAGGGTCTCATCCAGCTGGCGCTGGCCCTGGGCCGCCGTCTGGGCGGCCTCGCGCGACGCGGTGGAGGTCGAACCGGCATTGCCGGCGACCTCTTCGACCGCCTGGCTCATCTCGGTGACGGCGGTGGCCGCCAGCTCGATCTCGCTGTTCTGCTGGCGCAGGCCGTGGGCGCTTTCCTGAGTCACCGCGGTCATCTCCTCGGCGGCCGAAGCCAGCTGAGTGGCCGAATTGCCAATGTGCGCGAGGGTCTCGCGCAAGTGGGTCTGCATCTGCTGCATGGCCTGCAACAGCTGGGCCGCCTCGTCCCTACCACGGCTATCGAGCGCCTGGGTCAGATCACCCGCGGCGATGGTACGGGCTGCCGCCACTGCCTGGGCAATGGGGCGGGCGACGCTACGTGTCAGGCGCCAGGCGAGCAACCCGGTGAGGGTCAGAGCCAGCAGGATCGCCAGCCCGGTCACGCCGTTTGAGCGCTCATAGGCGGTATCGGCCTCGGTACTGGCAAGATGGATATCCTGCTGAACCGCGTTGCGCAGCGTCTCGATGCAGGCATTCATCCGGATACCCAGCTGTGCCATGCTCTGCTGGACTACCTGGCGCGCCTCGGCCATCTGGCCGGCACTGGCCAGGTCAGCCAGTTGCCGCACGCCCTGCATGTATTCCCGGTGCACCTGGCGCAGATCGTCCAGTGCCTGCCGGCTCTGTGGCGATAGCGCACCTTGCTGATAGCGCCCGAAGGCGGCCTGGACGTCGGTACTCAGGCCGTCCAGCTTCTTGCGGGTGTTGGCCAGGGTTTCGGCATCGGGCATGGCCAGCAGACGCAGGGTTTCGATGCGGGTTCGCGCCAGCAGCAGTCCCAAATCATTAGCAGCGACGAGCGTGGGAATATGGCGCTGTTCTACCTGGTGCCCCAACTGGCGGATTTGCGCCAACTGGAACCAGCCGAACAGGCCGAGGGCGGCGACAAGCGTCGCAAGAATGCCAAAACAGAGCAGATTGCGAGTAGCGATGGACAGCGAGCGAAGAGTCATGATGAGCCTGTGGAAGAGGGTACAAAATATGACCAGGCTCACAACTTTATGTGATGTTTTAGAATAAAGACGCGAAATAAGGGTGCGTCAAAAAACCGCATTGCCATAAAGACAGATTATTGAAATGCCCATGGAGCCCTTGCGGCTCCATGGGCGATGAAAGACCAACCGTCTTCAGTCGCCGCTGACCTGGCGCAGATGGCCGGCTGGCGCCTCTTCGCCGAGGTTGTTGAGCAGGCGCTCGCTGTACCAGTCGATGAAGTTGATCACGCCGAATTCGTAAGTCTTTGAGTAGGGACCCGGCTGGTAGGCCTTGGAGTTGATACCGCGCTGGTTTTCCTCGGCCAGGCGACGATCCTGGTCGTTGGTGGCATCCCAGACCTTGCGCAGGTTGACCGGATCGTAGTCGACGCCTTCCACGGCATCCTTGTGTACCAGCCACTTGGTGGTCACCACGGTCTCGGTCGGACCCAGCGGCCAGACGGTGAAGACGATCATGTGATCGCCCATGCAGTGGTTCCAGGAGTGCGGCAGGTGCAGGATGCGCATGGAACCCAGGTCCGGGTCCTTGATGCGACCCATGAGTTTCTTGCAGCCGGGCTTGCCGTCCAGGGTCATGGACACGGTACCGGCGAGCAGCGGCATGCGCACGATGCGGTTACGCAGGCCGAAGCTGGCGTGGGCATAGGGGATGTTGTCGGCGTCCCAGCGACTGGTGCAGGCGGCGACCTGATCCTTGAACGCCTGGGAGGCACGCGGATCGGTGACGTCGTCCCATTCCAGCAGGGTGTTCAGCAATTCGGGGTGGGAGCCGCTGCAGTGATAGCACTCGCGGTTGTTTTCCAGCACCAGCTTCCAGTTGGCCTGCTCGACCAGGTCGGTACGCACCGCGACCTTGGCGTTCTCCATGTCGTACGGCTCCATGTAGTGCTCGAGCGTACGCAGGAAGTCATCGATGGCCGGCGGTTCATCGGCCAGGGAGATGAAGATGTAGCCGCCAGCGGTCTTGACGTGGATCGGCTTGAGGTTGAAGTCGGCCATGTTGAAGTCGGCGCCCATCTCGGTGCCGGCGAACAGCAGGCGGCCGTCCAGCTCGTAGGTCCACTGGTGGTAGGGGCAGACCAGCTTGGCGACCTTGCCCTTGTCGCTCACGCAGAGGCGCGAGCCGCGGTGACGGCAGACGTTGTGGAAGGCGTGGATCTTGCCCTCGGCGCCACGGATCACCAGGATGGGGTTGTCGCCCAGCTGCAGGGTGATGAAGTTGCCCTTGGTGGGGATCTCGCAGGTCATGCCGGCGATCAGCCATTCCTTGCCGAAGATCTCCTGCATGTCGATCTGGAACAGGCGCTCGTCGTTGTAGAAGGGCTGGGGCAGGGAATAGGTGCGCTCGCGGGTGCGCAGCATCTCGGCCGTGGCCTTGCGGGCCGGATCGAGAGGGTCGCCCAAACTCAAGGTGCTGACGTCCATCGTACATCCTCGTGGCCACCGCGATGGGTGGCGAAAGTGGTTGGTCACGGTACTGCAAGGCTTTTTCGGCCGACGGGGCGGGAGCGCCGAATGATCCCAGACTTCGCCCGTCGCGCGCTGTTCAGGTTCGGCTTGGGGCGGAGTGTGGGGCCGGAGCTGGGAGAGGGCCTTGCTCATGGGCGACATGGCCGACGCTGTTCACGACGCCCCAGCCCTTGCCGTTGCTGGGCCGGTCGCCATCGGCATGTGGATGTCGCGATTGGGAAAGTGGCGGTCGTGGGGCCCTCACAGAATCGCCGCCAATAGCCCCAGTGGCAGTCGAGGTGCGCCATGAACACTTTCATCAACCCTGTTACCACCCAGACCTGGACCAATGGCCGCCATCCCGTGCGCTGCGTCAAGGTGATCCAGGAAACCTGGGACGTGCGCACCTTCTGCTTCACGGCCGAAATTCCGCTGATGTACTTCTTCAAGCCGGGCCAGTTCGTGACCCTGGAACTGGAGATCGATGGCAAGCAGGTGATGCGTTCCTACACCATCTCCAGTTCGCCTTCGGTGCCCTACAGCTTCTCCATCACCGTCAAGCGCGTGCCGGGCGGCCTGGTGTCCAACTGGCTGCACGACAACCTCAAGGTCGGTGAGAACCTGGCCGTGCATGGCCCGGTCGGCCTGTTCAACGCCATCGACTACCCGGCCGACAAGGTGCTCTACCTCTCCGGCGGCGTCGGTATCACCCCGGTGATGTCCATGGCGCGCTGGTTCTACGACACCAACGCCAGCGTCGACATGGTCTTCGTGCACAGCGCCCGCACCCCGCGCGACATCATCTACCAGGGCGAGCTGGAGCACATGGCTGCCCGGATCGACAACTTCGCCCTGAACCTGGTGTGCGAGCGCACCGAGCACGGCGAATCCTGGGCCGGCTTCCGTGGCTACTTCGATCGCCGCATGCTGGAGCTGATGGCACCGGACTTCCGCGAGCGCGAAATCTTCTGCTGCGGCCCCACGCCCTACATGAACGCCGTCAAGGCCATGCTCCGCGAGCTGGACTTCGACATGACCCGCTACCATGAGGAATCCTTCGGTGCGACGCCGCCGGAAGCCAAGGTCGAGGCCGCCGAACAGGCCGAAGCCGCCGCCGACCTGCCGCCGATTCCCCTGGAAGCCCAGTGCCTGATCTCCTTCACCGAGAGCGACAAGAGCGTCAGCATCGGCCCTGGCGAGACCATCCACGGCGCCGCGGCCAAGCTTGGCCTGCACATTCCCAAGGCCTGCGGCATGGGCATCTGCGGGACCTGCAAGGTACTCAAGAAGAGCGGCGAGGTGGTCATGGACCACAACGGTGGCATCACCGAGGAAGATGAAGCCGAAGGCTACATCCTGTCCTGCTGCAGCATTCCGAAGGGGGATGTGCAGATCGAGTTCTGAGGGCAAGGGTAGGTTGGGCTGAGACAGCTTCATTGTCGAAGCCCAACAAGGCAGGGTGCCGTGGTGGTGTTGGGTTTCGCTGCGCTCAGCCCAACCTACAACCAGCGGTACCGCGTCCCGAAAACCGCTAGGCCAGCCGCAACGGCAGGTGCAGGGTAATGATCACCTCGCCCGCGCCGTTGGCGAAGCGCGCCTCGCCACCAAAGCTCTCGCTGAGCGCCTTGACGATGGGCAGGCCCAGACCCCAACCGCGTTTGTCGCTGCGGGTGGAGATGAAATAGGGCGTGGCCAGATTGGCCAGGACCTCGTCGGGGAACTGGCCGAGGTTGCGCAATTCCAGCACCACCCGCTCCCCGATCCGCTGCTGGCGCACCTGAATCGGCGTACCGCTCTGGCCATGCTTGGCGGCGTTGAGCACCAGGTTGTCGAAGATACGCAGGAAGGCGTACCTGTCCCAGAGCACCTCCAGCTCGGGCGTCTCCAGCTGGAGGTCGAGCGCGTTGCTGAATTGCAGGCGCAGATTGGCCGCCGCCTCTTCCAGCAGCGGCCCCAGCACCAGGGGATCGCCGTTGAGACGGACGCCGCCGCCCAGACTCATGTGACTGATGTCCAGCACGTCGGTGATCATCTGGTTCATCCGCTGCAGATTGTCGTGCAGCGTCTGCAGGAGATCGTCGGTACGCCGCGCCGGACTGCGCTGCATCAGGTTGACCACCATGGTGGCGGCGGTGAGCGGTGAGCGCAGGTCATGGTTGAGCGATCTCATGAAGCGTTCGAGCATGACCTTTTCCGCCTGCAGATTCTCGCTGCGGGCGATGGCCGAATTGCGCTGCTGCTCCATGTGTCCGACCCGGGAACTGGCCTTGAGCAGGGCACCGACGGTGGCCAGCACCTCTTCCGGACTGATCGGATGGGTCAGATAGGCCTGGGCGCCGGTATTGAAGCCCTGCGCCCGGTCCAGGCCGGACACGAAGGTGGCCGAGATGTTGATGATGGCGGGCAGGCGACCCCAGCCCAGCTTGTGCTCGATGGCCTGGATCAGTTCGAAGCCGGTGGTGTCCGGCAGATTGACGTCGATGATCACCAGCTCGACCGACGCGTCGATCAGCGCCAGCCCGGCGGTGCCGCTGGCCGCTTCGAGCACCTGGTAGTGCGGCTGACCTTCCAGGATCTTGCGCAGCACATAGCGATTGGCTTCGGTGTCATCGATGATGAGGATACGCCGCACAGGGCTAGTCATTGGTCAGGCTCCGCGCCAGGGCGCAGACCTCGGCGAGCAACCGTTCGGCATGATCGGGGGCGTGCTTGAACAGGATGGCGCGGCAATAGTCCTGCAGCCGCAGGCGACCGGCCTCGTCCAGTGGCTGGGCGGTGTTGATCAGCACCCGGCGATGCATGCTCCAGTCCATGCTGGCGAGCAGGTCTTCGCCATTGATGTCCGGCAGATCGAGGTCGAGGATGATGATGTCCGGGCGCACGGCATTGAGGCGATCCAGGCTGCTACGGGCGCTGTCGGCCTCCAGCAGGACCGGGTTGAGGCGTTCGAGGGTGCGACGGACCAGATAGCGATCGCCTTCGTTGTCTTCGATCACCAGCACGGTCAGATTGCTGAGATCCAGTTCCTGCCCGGCCTCCGCGTCACTGACGTAGCGACGGGGCAGCCGCAGGGTGAAGCGACTGCCCCGTCCGACCAGGCTGTCGAGGGACAATTCGCCCTTGAGCAGCACGGCCAGGCGCTGGGCCAGGGGCAGGCCCAGGCCGGTGCCTTCGATATGGGTCAGGTGCGGCGAGCGGATGCGCTCGAACTCCTCGAAGATCTTCTGCTGGTCTTCCTCGGCGATGCCGATCCCGCTGTCTTCCACCAGGAATTCCAGGGTGGCGTCGTCCGGCTGGAACACCTGGATGCGCACCTGCCCCCGGGGGGTGTACTTGAAGGCGTTGGAGATCAGATTGCGCAGCACCTGGAACAGCCGGCTCTCGTCGGTTTCCAGCAGCACCTCCGCCGGCGGCGGGGCGACGCTGAAGCTGACCTGGGGATAGCGCGGCGCCAGGGCCATGGCGAACTGGTCGAGGCGCTCGATGAAGGCGCCCAGCTGGAACGGCTGGGGCACGATGGTCAGGCGGCCGGACTGCACCTCGGCCAGCGCCAGCAGCTCGCTGACCAGATTGGCCAGCTCCAGCGCGGCGTCGCTGATGAAGCGCACCTGGCGCTGCTGCTCGGCATTGAGCGCGCCATCCACGCCACTGGCGAGCAGCTTGGCGACGTTCTCGATGATGTTGATCGGGGTGCGGAATTCATGGGTCATGTTGGAGAAGAAACGGGTCTTCGCCTCGCTGGCCTCCTTGAGTTCCTGGGTAGCCTTTTCCAGTTCCGAATAGAGCGCCACCACGCCCTGATTGGTGTTTTCCAGCTCCTTGTTGGTGACCTCCAGCTCCGACTGGCGCAACTGCAGCTCGGTGTTGGTCAGCAGCAGCTCTTCGCTCTGCAGGCGGATCTGCTGATAGGGATCGGGCGGCGTACTGCCTTGCAATTCGACGACCAGGGCGCGCAGCAGGTCCTGCTCGGGCCAGGGCCGCGGCGCCTGGTACTTGCAGGCGGTGATCCGGGTGCCGGCAGGGGAGGTCTGGAGATCGAACTCTTCGAACAGCCGCTGGGCGCCGCGCAGGCCGATGCCCATGCCGGTGCTGGAGCGATAGCTGCCGTCGCGGATGGCCTCCAGCTCGGCGATACCCGGGCCCTGGTCGAGGGCGCGGACCTGCAGCCCTCGCAGTCGCTGGTCGTCGCCGCGCAGCAGGGCGAAGTCGAACTGGCCGCTGCCCGCGTACTGGTGGATGTTGCGCGCCAGCTCGGAGACCGCGGTAGCCAGGCGGATCTGCTCCAGTACCGGCCATTCCAGGGCCGCGGCCAGGCGTTTGGCCGCCTGGCGGCAGTGCACGATGTCCTGCTCGCTGCGCAAGGGAAGGGTCAGCAGGGGCAGGGCGTCAGACATGCTTGAGTACCAAAACGGTGGCATCGTCGGAAAGACGCCGGAAGTCACGATGCAGGAGCGCTGCGATCAGCGCGGGATGGCGCGCCCCGAGCCCGGAGTGCTCGCCCAGGCCGACCTTGGAGGTCAGTCCGTCGGAGTTCAACACCAGCAGGGTGCCTGGCGTCCAAGGGTAGGTGAAGGTCTGGATCCGACCGATCCGGTAGCCCAGGGTGCCATTGTTGGACACCAGACTGCGCGAGGTGTTGCCGAGCAGGCGCCCGGCGATGTTGCCGATGCCACAGAAGCTCACCTGACCCTGATCGGGGTCCAGCTCGGCGAGGGCCAGGGCCGCGCCGCGGGTTTCCATCAGGGCCTGATGCAGATTTTCCATCAGCCGCTGCAGGGGCAGGTGCGTGCCCTGGCGCAGGAACAGCTCCCGCGCCCGGCGACTGGCCGCGGCGGCCTGCTGGCCGTGTCCCAGGCCATCGCATACCAGCAGGCGACGCCCGCTGACCGCCCAGGTGTCGCCACAGACCTGCTCCTCGGGGTGTGGTGTGCAGAGGGCGCCATGCTGCAGACGGGTACTGGGTGCCCCAGCGAGATGAAAGCGCGCCAGCACCACGGTCCCTTGACCCGGTCGCGAGTGGATATCGAAGACATCGGATTGCCGGCGGATCGCGCCGAGACCTGCCCCCAGGGTGGCCGCGGTGCTGTAGTGATCGGTCAGGCAGCGGGCGACGTCGTGCATGCCCGGGCCACGATCAACCGCCAGGACGTCGAGCACGCCTTCGGCGCCCAGGGTCGCGAAGAGTTCGCCGTGACCGGCATGGCGGATCAGGTTGTAACCCAGTTCCTGAGCGACGATGGTCAGCCGCCCGAGCAGGGTTTCGTCGGTGGTGACGGTGCCCGCCAGCCGCACCAGGGCGCGCCGCGCGGCATCGACATGGACCGTGCTGGTCACCGGCAGCACCAGGCTGCACGGCTGCTCGTTCATCGCCACTTCCACAATTCGACGGTCGTGCCCTGGCCGGGCTGGCTATCGATATGGAAGTCGTCCACCAGCCGTCGCGAACCGGAGAGCCCCAGCCCCAGGCCCTTGCCCGAGGTGTAGCCATCGACCATGGCGCGGTCGAGGTCGGCGATGCCCGGACCGTTGTCGCGGATCACCAGACGGATCGCCGGCTTGCCGGCCCGCACCGTCTCCTCGATCAGGCATTCGCCGCCCAGGCCGTAGACCAGGCCATTGCGCGCGATCTCGCTGGCCGCGGTGACGATCTTGGTCTGGGAGATCAGCCCCAGACGGATGGTTTCGGCGACCTTGCGCACCTGCTGACGGATCAGCACGATGTCAGTCTCCTGGCGGAGTGGAAGCGTCTGCATCTTCGCCACTCTCTGACTCCTCCAGCGATTCGTCGTCGGCGACCATGGCTTCCAAGCGGCGCATGCCCTTTTCCATGTTCAGCGCCGTGGCGATGCCATCCAGCGACAGCCCCAGTTCCACCAGGGTGATGGCCACCGCCGGCTGCATGCCGACCACGATCACCTTGGCATCGAGGATGCGCGATACCTGGGCGATATGGGACAGCATCCGGCCAATGAAGGAATCGACGATTTCCAGGGCCGAGATGTCGATGAGCACGCCCTTGGCCTTATGCCGGACGATCTGCTCGGTGAGGTCTTCCTGCAGGTCCAGCGCCAGCTGGTCGTGCATGTCCACCTGGATGCTCAGCAACAGGAAGGGACCCAGTTTGAGGATGGGAATCCGGTCGATCATGGCGGGCTCCTCAGCGCGCGGTCGGGGCGGCCAGGCGCACGCCCTGCTGGCGCAAGGCCAGGCGGAAGGCATCGGCCAGGGACGCCTTGGTGATCACATCGCCGAGTTCCACGCCCAGGTGGACGATGGTGGCGGCGATCTGCGGGCGGATGCCGCTGATGATGCACTGGGCGCCCATCAGCCGCGCGGCGGTCACGGTCTTGAGCAGGTGCTGGGCGACCATGGTATCCACCGTGGGCACACCGGTGATGTCGATGATGGCGATGTCGGATTCGGTCTGGACGATCTTTTCCAGCAGCGACTCCATCACCACCTGGGTGCGGTTGCTGTCCAGCGCGCCGATCAACGGAATGGCCAGGATGCCGTCCCACAGCTCCACCACGGGGGTGGACAGCTCCAGCATGCTTTCCTGCTGCTCGCGGATCACCGTCTCGCGACCCGTCATGTAGCTTTCCATGCTGTACAGGCCGAGGTCGTCGATCAGCCGGGTGGCGGCCCAGATTTCGGCGAGGGGATCGTCACACTCGTTCTGGATCAGGGTGAACAGCGGTTCCTTGAGCGAGAAGACGAAGGTCGCCGTCTGCGAAGGTGTCAGGCCCGCCCGGCTCTGGTCGAAGGAGAAGCGCTCCAGCAGCGCCCGTACCGGCTGCCAGTGCGGCTCGCGCAGGTCCCCGAGACCCTGGGCCGCGGCTACCGTGATCCGCCGCAGGAACTCGGCGGAATTGGCCAGGATGGTGGTTTCGTCGAGCAGGTCGACGCGCATGCCGGCGGCGCGCTGGGCGCCGATCCAGGCGTCGAGCAGCGCCCGCTCGTGGGTGCGCAGCAGCTCGACCAAAGCGGTACTGTACATGGAGGTTCCTAGGTGAAGAAAGGTGGCTCAGGACGGGCCGACCGGACGAAGAGGGTGCGGGAGGAGATGGTAGGGCGAAGGGGACCTGGCCGTATGGCCAGATCCCGAGAAATCACATGTCCATCTTTTCCTTGGTGATCTTGCCGGTCTTGGCGTCGGCATGGAAGTCGTACTTCATACCATCTTTCTTCATGCCTTCGCCTTCCCACTGACCGTCATCGGCTTCGATCTTGGTGATCGAGGTATAGCCCTGCTCCATGAGCTTGGACTTGACGTCGTTCATGGGCATCCAGTCAGCACCGGGCTGGTCGGCCAGGGCCGCGGTGCTGGCCAGGACGGAACAGGCAAACAGGGAAGCGAGCAGCTTGGATTTCATCGCGCGAGACCTCGTCGTGGTGGTATGTCCTGGCTTGGACCACCACCACGGGCGACAAATCCCCCGAGCAGGCCCTCAGGTACGGGATTCTTCGACCAGATGCGGCAGCAATCCAGCCGGTGCCGCCTTGGATTTGCCCTTGGCCTTGCGGGGTGCATAAGGGTGGCTGGCCAGGCGCCAGAGATCGCGCCAGCGCTCGGCGAGGGTAGTGGGCTTGTCGAGGTAGAGGCGCAGGCCCAGGGAAAAGGCTTTCACCTGCAGGTGCTGGCGCTGCAAGGCCAGGCTTTCGCCGATGGCCTGGCGGGTGTTGCTGGCGCCGAACAGCGTCGGCTCGCTTTCCAGCAGCTGCTGCATCACCGCCAGGTCGTGGTCGTCGCCCAGGTATTCCGAGAGGCGCTTGAGGCTCTTCTGGCGCGTCTTGAACTCCGCCGGCCAGGCCGCGGCGAGCAACTGGGTGTGGTACCAGTGATCCTTCACCCGCTTGCGCCAGTCGTGCAGGGTCTCGTCGGTGGGCTTGTCGCGGGCGGTCTTGAGCGCCTGGCGCCCGGCCTTGTAGTTGTCTTCCAGTCCTCGGGTGAAGAGGGCGAAGCCCTTTCCGGAAAGTTTCCAGCCGGCTACCTCCTCGCGCAGGGCCGCCAGTTCGTCGAGCAGTTCGGGATGACCGCTGGCCGCGGCGATCTGCTGGTCGGCGCGCTCCTGCAGGCGCTGGCGCACGCGCTTCATGGCGGGCGAGGCGAAACGCTTGCGATCGGACTCGCCCAGTTTGTCCCAGCTCTCCACCAGGGCGGCGCTGTCGCGGAGCGAAGAGAGCTCGCGGCCCAGGTCGCGCAGGCGCCGGTTGCGACTGGCGAAGGCCCGCTTGCCGAGGGCGCCGTGCAGCAGACGCAGCAGGGCACGCAATTCCTTGAGGCGCTTGCGCGTCTCGTGCACCCCCTTGGGGGTCCCGCTCGCCAGCGACGCTTCAGCCTGGACCAGACGATCCGTCACCACTCGGCGGACTTCCTCGTCAGCCGGTTGCCGCGCATCGAAACGAAAGGCCATCGAACTCTCCTCAATAGATAGACTGCAGCACCCGCTAGCGCGGGAGCGTAATGGTGTGAAGACCACTGCAACAGCCGTAGATGCCAAATTTCATTTAATCGTCATATTGCCGTCATGGAAATCCGCGCCGGGCACGGTCTGCTGCAGAGCCGGTCAGAAGGGCTATAGTTGCCCGACCACCTAGCGAGGAGATCCGGATGTTCGAAGCCGCCGAGAACGAACACCTGCTCGACGAGGCCACCTACGATGCCAAGCTGCCCAAGCTGCGCGAGGCACTGCTGGCCGCCCAGTACGAACTCAAGGCGCAGGGGCGTTTCCCGGTAATCGTGCTGATCAATGGCATCGAGGGCGCTGGTAAGGGCGAGACGGTCAAGCTGCTCAACGAGTGGATGGATCCGCGTCTGATCCGGGTCGAGACCTTTCTGCAGCCCACCGTCGAGGAGCGCCAGCATCCGCCTGCCTGGCGTTACTGGCAGCGGCTGCCGGGCAAGGGCCGGACCGGTGTCTTCTTCGGCAACTGGTACAGCCAGATGCTGCACGCGCGGGTCAACAAGGAGCTCAGTCGCTTCGAGCTGGACGCCGCCATCGACCAGGCGGAGCGCTTCGAGCGGATGCTGGCGGACGAGGGCGCGCTGATCCTCAAGTTCTGGTTCCACCTGTCCAAGAGCCAGCTCAAGCAGCGTCTGAAGCACCTCAAGAACGATCCCCGCCTGGGCTGGAAGCTTAGTCCGCTGGACTGGCGCCAGGCCCGGGTCTACGACCGTTTCGTCAAGCAGGGCGAACGCGTGGTGCGCCGCACCCATCACGACTACGCCCCCTGGCACGTGGTGCCCGGCTTCGACGAGCGTTTTCGCAGCCTGACCGTCGGCACCGTGCTGCTCAAGGCCTTGCAGCGCGCCCTGGCCAACAAGCCGCGCAAGCAGCGCCGGGCCGCCGCCGTGGTGTCGCCGCCGGTGGATGGTCGCGGTGTGCTGGAGGCCATGGACCTGACCCAGCGCCTGGACAAGGCCGACTACAACGATCAGTTGCTCGCCGAACAGGCGCGCCTGGCCCGGCTGCTGCGCGACAAGAAGTATCGCCGCCACGCCCTGGTGGCGGCCTTCGAGGGCAATGACGCCGCTGGCAAGGGCAGTGCCATCCGCCGCGTCACCGGCGCCCTGGACCCACGCCAGTACCGCATCGTCCCGGTCGCCGCGCCCAGCGACGAGGAACTGGCCCAGCCCTATCTCTGGCGCTTCTGGCGGCACATCCCGCGGCAGGGCAACTTCACCATCTTCGATCGTTCCTGGTACGGCCGGGTGCTGGTGGAGCGGGTAGAAGAATTGACGCCCATGGCCGATTGGCAGCGCGCCTATGGCGAGATCAACGAATTCGAGGAACAGCTCCACGACGCTGGCATCGTGCTGGCCAAGTTCTGGCTGGCCATCGACCAGGACACCCAGCTGGAGCGTTTCCGCGCCCGCGAGGAAACACCCTTCAAGCGATTCAAGATCACCGAGGACGACTGGCGCAATCGCGACAAGTGGGATCTCTACAGCCAGGCCGTCAACGACATGGTGGTGCAGACCAGCACGGCCATCGCGCCCTGGACGCTGGTGGAGGCCAACGACAAGCGATTCGCGCGGGTCAAGGTGCTAAGGACACTCAATGAGGCGTTGGAAAGGGCGTATGACAAGGGCTGAGTGAAGCCCGGCTTTCGGTAAAAGCGGTTGCTCAGCTCGTTATCGTGCTTTGGGGATACTTTTGTTTCGCCCCGCCGGGCGACTCACTTTTTTCAATCGCGGCTGCGCGCCCCGCACAAAAGTAAGCAAAAACGCTTGCCCCGCCATCCGGCCCCGGTTGCGCCGGGGTCCGCTCTCTCCATCGTCGCTCCAGGGGCCCGCCGCGAAGGGCCTTCCCTGGCCCTCGCGACTCTCGCGGCATCCATGCCGCTCGACCCCTTACGCAACGATTGCGTTCGCCCTGCTGGAAGGGGCGTTGGCCGCGCCTGGACGTTTGATTGCCAGCTGGGGGTCGGAGTGAAGCGTGGTAAGGCTGGCTTGAATGCTAAACCCCAGAAACGAAAAAGCCCCGCCGAAGCGGGGCCTTTCTGCAACCGGATCAGTCGTTAGACGACTTGAACCTGGTCAGCTTGCATACCCTTCTGGCCTTTGACAGCCACGAAAGTGACCTTCTGGCCTTCGCTCAGGCTCTTGAAGCCGGCGCTTTCGATGGAGCGGTAGTGCACGAACAGGTCGGCGCCGCTTTCCGGGGTGATGAAGCCGTAGCCTTTCTCATCGTTGAACCACTTGACGGTGCCATTTTCACGATTGGACATGAGTATCTCCAGGTGTAGGGGGAACAACCACGTTAGCGAGACATTCGCTAGCGGGACTGTAATGCGAGAGTGAGACGAGCCAGGAGATGAAAATGAAGCAACATCAAGCAGGTATCGAGTAACTATTGCAGTAGCAGTGCCCACACCATACTCGCTTTCACGAGCTTGTATAGCCCTGATTCGCATATTTGTTGACCAATGGCGCTGCTTGCGCTGCCAGGGCGTCTCACTCAGGCTACGGATTCCCCTGCTCGAAAGAGACTCCGCATGGACAAGCTGCACCGGATCAAGGGGGCTTGGCCCTACCTGATCGCCGTCTTTCTCAACGCCTTCGTCGATCTTGGCCACAAGATCGTCATCCAGAACACCGTGTTTAAGGTCTATGACGGTTCCACCCAGGTGGTGCTGACCGCCCTGGTCAACGGCATGATGCTGTTGCCCTTCATCCTGCTGTTCAGTCCCTCCGGCCATGTGGCCGATCGCTTCGCCAAGGTCAGGGTGTTGCGCCTCGGCGGTTGGGCGGCGGTGGCCATTACCCTCGGCATCACCCTGGCCTATTACGCCGGGCTGTTCGAACTGGCCTTCGCCATGACGCTCTTGCTGGCCATCCAGGCGACCTTCTATTCGCCGGCCAAGTACGGCTATATCAAGGCGCTGTTCGGCAAGCAGCGGCTGGCCGAGGGCAACGGCCTGGTGCAGGCCAATTCCATCATCGCCATCCTGGCCGGCACCGTGGTCTTCACCGCTTTCTTCCAGCTGCACCTGGGCGAAGACCACACCACGCCCCACGCCATCCTGCAGGACATCGCCCCGCTAGGCTGGCTGCTGGTGCTTTGCAGCCTGGCCGAGGTGGCGCTGCTCTATCGTCTGCCGCTGCTGGAAGAACCCAAGGCGCGGCAGCCGTTCGACTGGCACGCCTATGTGCGGCTGCGCAGTGCCCGACGCAACCTGGCGGTGATCGGCGAGAATCCGGTGATCCGCCTGTCGATCATCGGCCTGGCGGTGTTCTGGTCGGTGGGCCAGGTGCTGCTGGCGAGCTTTCCGGCCTATGCCAAGGATCACCTGGGCATCGACAACGTGCTGCTGTTGCAGGGCATCCTGGCCTGTGCCGGGATCGGCATCGCCATCGGCTCGTCCCTGGCCAGCCGGGCCTCGCGCGGGCGCATCGAGACCGGGCTGATCCCGGTGGGCGCCCTGGGCATCGCCCTTGGCCTGTGGTGGCTGCCGGCGCCCAGTTCGGCCCTGGTGCATGCGCTCAATTTCGTCTTCATCGGCCTGATGGGCGGCCTGTTCATCGTTCCGCTCAATGCCCTGATCCAGTTCCATGCCCGCGAAGACCAGCTCGGTACCGTGCTGGCCGCCAACAACTGGGTGCAGAACGTGGCCATGCTGAGCTTTCTGGTACTCACCGCGGTGATTGCCCTGCTCGGCCTGGACAGTCGCTGGCTGCTCCTGCTGATCGCGGCCGTGGCCATGATCGGCGGGGCCTACACGGTGTGGAAGCTGCCCCAGAGTCTGGTGCGCTTCCTGCTCGGCCTGATGGTCACCCGTCACTACCGCATCCAGGTCCAGGGGCTGCAGAACCTGCCGGCGCAGGGCGGGGTGCTGCTGTTGGGCAACCACATCAGCTGGGTCGACTGGGCCATGGTGCAGATCGCCAGTCCGCGGCCGGTGCGCTTCGTGATGCTCAGGTCGATCTATGAGCGCTGGTACCTGAAGCCCTTCCTCAAGGCGATGGGGTGCCTGCCCATCGCCCAGGGCAGCGGCGCCGGCGCGGCGCTGGAACAGGTGGCTGGCCTGCTGAGTGCGGGGGAGGTGGTCTGCCTGTTCCCCGAAGGCGCCATCAGCCGTACCGGCCAGCTCGGCGAATTCCGCCGTGGCTACGAAAAGGCTTGCGAGCGGGTCGGCCCGGAGGTGCAGATCGTGCCCTTCTACCTGCGCGGCCTCTGGGGCAGCCAGTTCTCGCGTTCTTCGAGCAAGCTCAAGGAGCTGCGCGACAGCCCGTTGCACCGCGAGGTGGTGGTGGCCTTCGGCAGGGCGCTGCCCAAGGACACCCCGGCCGATGTGCTCAAGCGCCGCATCTTCGAATTGTCGATCCGCTCCTGGGAGCGCTATATGCAGGGCCTGCCGTCGCTGGCCGACGCCTGGGTCGCCAGTGTCAAGCGGCGACCCAACGGCCTGGCCCTGGTGGACGACCTGGGGGCGCCGCTCAAGGCCGCCCAGGCGCTCACCGGCGCCGCCTGCCTGGCGCGGCGGATGCGCAAGCGCCCCGAGGCCAATCTTGGCCTGCTGCTGCCGACCAGCAGCGGCGGCATGCTGGCCAACATGGCGGTGCTGCTGGCTGGCAAGACGCTGGTCAACCTCAATTACACCGCCACGCCCGAGGCGCTGCGCTCCGGGCTGGATCAGGCCGGTATCCGTACCGTCTACACCTCCAAGCGGTTTCTCGAACGCCTGAAGAAACGCGGCCTGCCGGTGGATGAGTTGCTCAGTGGACGTGAGGTGGTGGATCTGGAGGAGCTTCGCGCCGGTATCGGCAAGGCCGAGTTGCTGGCGAACTGGCTGGCGGTGCGGCTGCTGCCCACCGCCATGCTGCAGGTGCTGGTGAGCCGCGCCCATGACCCCGAGGCCACCGCCGCCATCCTCTTCTCCAGTGGCAGCGAGGGCACGCCCAAGGGGGTGATGCTCAGCCATAGAAACATCATGGCCAACCTCAAGCAGACCTCGGACGTGCTCAACACCCAGGACGACGACGTCTTCATGGCGTCGCTGCCGCTGTTCCACGCCTTCGGTCTCACCGTGACCCAGTTCCTGCCGCTGATCGAAGGGCTGCCGGTGGCCTGCCAGGCCGATCCGACCGACGTGGCCGGCATCGCCAAGGCGGTGGCGACCCACCGCGCCACGGTGCTTTGCGGCACCTCCACCTTCCTGCGACTGTTCGTGCGCAACGCCAAGGTGCATCCGCTGATGCTGGAGAGCCTGCGCATCGTGGTGGCCGGGGCCGAGCGGCTGGATCCGGCGGTACGCGAGGCCTTCAAGCTCAAGTTCAATCAGGACATCTACGAGGGGTACGGCGCTACCGAGACCGCCCCGGTGGCCTCGGTCAACCTGCCCGATGCCCTGGACGTTAGCTATCTGCAGGTGCAGCGCGGCGGCAAGCTCGGCACCGTGGGCATGCCCCTGCCAGGAACCGGGCTCAAGATCGTCGATCCCCAGACCTTCGCCGAATTGCCCACTGGCGAGGCCGGCATGGTGCTGATCGGCGGGCCGCAGCTGATGCAGGGCTATCTGAACGATCCCGAACGCACCGCCAGGGCCATCCGTGAAATCGACGGCGAGCGCTGGTACGTGACGGGCGACCAGGGCCGGCTGGATGAAGATGGCTTTCTCACCATCGTCGATCGCTATTCGCGCTTCGCCAAGATCGGCGGCGAGATGGTCAGCCTGGGCGCCGTGGAGCAGGCCCTGGCCAAGGCGGTGGCCGATCCGGAGATCGAGCTGCTGGCGGTCAATCTGCCCGATGCCAGGAAGGGTGAGCGCATCGTGGTGCTGCACACCGGTGAGCTGGACGGCGCCGCGATAGAGAAGGTCCTGCTGGCCCAGGGGGTGGGTGGACTGCTGTTGCCCTCGGTCTGGCTGGCGGTGGACAGCCTGCCGAAACTGGGCACCGGCAAGGCCGATGTGGCCGGCGCGAAACGCCTGGCGCAGACACTGTTGAGCGATGTGGGACAGGAGCAGGAGGTAAATCGTCCGCCAGGCGCCAGCGAACCCTAAAGCCTGGCGCCGTTCGGCCGATCATGAGGGGGCTAATCATCTTTTGAGGTGTCTCCGTTGAAGCTACGCTCCCTCAACATCGCCCCGCGCGCCCTGGTCGCCTTTGGCTTCTTCGCCTTGCTGGTGATCGGCCTCGGCCTGTTTTCCCTCGGTCAGAATCGTGTCATCAAGGAGGGCGAGGAGCAGATCGTCGGCAACGTGATTCCCAGCGTCCAGACCATCGGCGAGATTCGCGCCGATCTACTGAGTCTGCGCATGCACAACCAGGCGTTGATGCTGGCCAGCTCCCAGGCTGAGACCCAGGCCGTGCACCAGAATATCGAGACGGCCAAGGCCGCCCTGGAAAAGCATGTGCGTCAATTCGAAGGCCTGCTGCTCACCGACCGGGGACGTGAGGTCTATAGCCGCATGACCAGCCAGCTGGCCACCTACCTGAACAACCAGGCCCGCTACCTGAAGGCACTGGACGACCAGAATGACACCGAGCTGCTCAAGCTCAGTGGCCAGGACGGCGAGATGGCCCACAGCGGCAACGCCCTGAGCGCCACCGTCAACGAGCTCGCCGGTCTGGTCGATGGCAAGGTCACGCGCCTGGCTGCCGCCTCCATGGCCACCTATCGCACCACCATCGCCATTACTGTGGCCGTGATGCTGGCAGCCCTGGCTGGCACCCTGCTGCTGGCCTGGCGTTTCACCCGCAGCCTCACCGGGCCGCTGGAAAAAGCCCTGGCGGTGGCTGAGCGGATCGCTGCCAACGACCTCAGCCGGTCGGTGGAGCAGGACGGGCGCGACGAACCCGGACGGCTGCTCGCCGCCATGGCGCGGATGCAGGACAACCTGCGCGGGACCCTGGAGCGGCTGACCCTGTCGTCCAACACCCTGGCATCCACTTCCGAGGAGATGTCGGCAGTCACCGAGACCGGCCTGCGCGGCATTCAGCGGCAGAACGATGAACTGGCCCAGGCCGCCACCGCGGTCAACCAGATGACCACCGCCGTAGAGGAGGTGGCGCGCAATGCCTCTGCCGCCAGCGTCGCTGCGCAGGATAGCCGCAGCTCCGCCGATCTGGGGCAGCGCCGGGTCGAGGAGACCCTGACCACCATCCACGCCCTACACACGGCCGTGGCCTCCAGCAGCGGCGAGATCGATGGCCTGGCCGCTCAGGTGCAGCGCATCAGCGGGGTGCTCGACGTCATCCGCGGCATCGCCGAGCAGACCAATCTGCTGGCGCTCAACGCCGCCATCGAAGCCGCCCGCGCGGGCGAGGCAGGCCGTGGCTTTGCCGTGGTGGCCGACGAGGTGCGGGCCCTGGCGGCCCGTACCCAGCAGTCCACCGGCGAGATCGAAGACATGATCGGCGCCATCCAGGGCGGCGCGGGCAAGGCGGTGGACGCCATGGCCACCAGCAATCAGCAGGCCGCTGCCTGCCTGGAGGTGGCTGCCGCCGCTGGCGAGGCCCTGGCCGAGATCGGCCGTCACATCGTGCAGATCACCGAACGCAACCTGAGCATCTCCGCCGCCACCGAAGAGCAGGCCCAGGTGGCCCGCGAGGTGGATCGCAACCTCACCAGCATTCGCGACCTGTCCACCCAGAACGCCGCAGGGGCCAGCCAGACCGCTACTGCCAGCACCGACCTGGCCCGCCTGGCCGGTGAGCTGAATGGCGCGGTGCGGCAATTCCGTCTCTGACCGCCAGGCGTGCGTCGGCCATACTTGAGGGCACTCCTGGCCGAATAGAGGTACCCGCGATGCGCCTGACCGTCTTCAGTGCCCAGCCCTACGACCGCGACTCCCTGGAGGCGGTCGCCCGGGAGCGCCTGGCAGGGCGGGACGTGACCCTGGTCCACCAGCCGGTCGCCCTGTCGCTGTCCACCGCGATCCTGGCCGAAGGCAGCCAGGCGGTGTGCGTCTTCGTCAACGACTGCCTCGACGCCGCCGTGCTGGAAGCCCTCCAGGGCCTGGGCGTACGGGCCGTGCTGCTGCGCTGCGCCGGCTACAACAACCTGGACCTGGCTGCGGCGCGCCGCCTCGGTCTGTTCGTGGCCCGGGTGCCGGCCTATTCGCCCGAAGCCGTGGCCGAACACGCCCTGGCGCTGCTGATGACCCTCAACCGCAAGACCCACCGTGCCTACAACCGGGTACGAGAGGGCAATTTCGCGCTGGACGGCCTGCTCGGCAGCACCCTGAATGGCAAGACCGTAGGGCTGGTCGGCCTCGGCCAGATCGGCCTGGCCACGGCGCGTATCTTCCATGGCCTGGGCTGCCGGGTACTGGGCCATGATCCGCAGCCGCCGGCCGCTTTCGCTGCCTATGGCGATGCCGTAGCGCTGGACGCCCTGCTGAATGAGGCGGATGTCATCAGCCTGCATTGCCCGTTGCTGGAGAGTACCCGCTACCTGATCGACGCCGTGGCCCTGGCGCGGATGAAGCCCGGGGCGGTACTGATCAATACCTCGCGGGGCGCCCTGATCGACACCGAGGCGGTGATCCAGGCGCTCAAGCGCCGGCAGCTGGGCGGGCTGGCCATTGACGTCTACGAGCAGGAGAGCGAGCTGTTCTTCCAGGATCGCTCCCATGACTACATCGACGATGATCTCTTCGTGCGCCTGATGACCTTTCCCAATGTACTGATCACCGGTCACCAGGGCTTCTTCACCGCCGAGGCCCTGCGCGAGATCGCCCTGGTCACTCTCGGCAACCTGGCTGACTTCCTCGACGGGCGCGCCTGCCCCAATGCGCTCTAGCGGGCGATGTCCTCCAGTGCCCGGTTGCGGGTGCGCGGGCCGAACAGGCCAATGGTCAGCACCACGATCAGCATGCTGGCGACGATGAAGGCCAGCACGCCCGGCGTGCCCAGGCGCTCCAGCAGGGCGCCGATCAGCAGGCTGCTGAACACTGTGGACAACCGGCTGAAGGAATAGCAGAAGCCCACCGCCCGGGCGCGGATGGCGGTGGGAAACAGCTCGGCCTGGTAGGAGTGGAAGGCGAAGGTCAGCCAGGCGTTGCAGAAGGTGATGCCCACGCCGCAGAGGATCAGCCCCAGGGCGCCCTGCTGCAGGGCGAACAGGCCACCGAACACCACGGTGCCCAGGGCGGAACCGACGATCTGCCACTTGTTCTCGAAGCGATTGGCGATGCGCACGAACAGCAGCGGCCCCAGCGGATAGGCGAGGGTGATGACGAAGGCGTAGCCCAGGCTGTGGGTCAGGCTCACGCCCTGGCCGGAGAGCAGCGCCGGCAGCCAGTTGCCGAAGCCGAAGAAGCCAATGGCCTGAAACAGGTTGAAGACGATCAGCATCACCACCCGCCGCCGATAGGGTGGCTGCCAGAGGGCGGCGAAGCGGGCGCTTACCGCTCGTTCTTCCACTACCTCTGCAGGCGGCGGCAGTGGCTGGCCGCTATCGGCCTGGCAGGCGGCTTCCAGGCGCTCCACGCCGTGCTCGGCTTCATCCAGCCGCCCCTGTTGCGCCAGCCAGCGTGGCGATTCGGGCAGACGCTGGCGCAGCCACCAGATGAACAGGGCGAAGAGGGCGCTGGACAGCACCACCCAGCGCCAGCCGGAGATGCCCAGTGGCGCCTGGGGCACCAGCCACCAGGACAGCAGCGCCACGGCCGGCACTGACAGGAACTGGATGGCGAAGGCGAACGCGAAGGCCGAGGTACGCATGGCCTTGGGTACCAGCTCCGACAGATAGGCGTCGATGGTGACCAGCTCCAGGCCCAGGCCGATGCCGACCACGAAGCGCAAGGCGATCAGCCCCAGGGCGGTGGTCTGCAGACCCATGGCGAGGGTCGCCAGGGTGTAGCCGACCAGTGCCCAGGTAAAGATCGCCCGGCGCCCATAGCGGTCGGCGATAGGGCTGAGCAGGCTGGCACCGACGAACAGGCCGAGAAAGGTAGCCGCGGCGAAGGCCGCCTGATCGGAGATGCCGAATACCCCGGCGGCCCCGGTGTGAAAGACGCCGTCGCGCAGCAGACCCGGGCTGATGTAGGCGGTCTGGAACAGATCGTAGAGTTCGAAGAAGCCGCCGATGGACAGGAGCGCGACCAGTCGCCAGAGCGTGCGGGTGGCCGGCAGGCGATCGAGGCGCGCCGACAGGGTGGCAGCTCGGGAAGCGCCGGGCAGGGCGGCGGTGCTGGTGAAAACTGGTTGAGCAGAAGGCATGGGACGCTATCCAGAGAACAGTCGTCCTACAGCTTACGGAGCAACCCCCGCTGAATGTTGCCAAATATTTCCTTTTTACAAGGGGTATTTGGCAGGATCTAGCGCCTGAATGCCTGATTCTGGCAGTAACGTGTGCGGATCAAGGTACCAGCGCCAGTGCGGTGCGCAAGTCGACCACCAATACATCCAGATAGCCGCCTTGCAGGGCGCCGCGGATGGCGTTGACCTTGCGCAGGCCGCCGGCGAGGCCGACGACGCGGTCGATCTCCAGCAACTGCGGCAGGCTCACCGAGACCACGGTTTCTTCGCTGTCGTCCAGCACCGGGCGGCCCTGGGCGTCAAAATACCTCAGGCAGATGTCGCCCACGGCGCCCCGCGCGGCGAGCACCTCCAGCATGGCTTCGCCATGGTAGTTGCCGCTGTTGCGTAGCAGCTGCGAGGGCTCCAGCTCGCCGATGCCGACCAGGGCCACGGTAAGTCGGGCGAAGCGCTCGGTGACCTCGCGAACCTCGTCCAGCTGCAGGATGCGCTGACGACTTTCCGGTGAGTGCTCGATGCTCTGCGACGGCAGCAGATAGGCGGGACAGCCCAGCAGATTGGCCAGCTGCTGGGTCAGCAGGGTGGCCTCGAAGGCGCCCTTGTTGCCGACACCGCCCAGCAGCTGCACCACTTCGGTCGCGCCCTGGCGACTGCTGCCACGGTGCATGTGGCCCACCATGGCGCGGATCGTGGAGCTCCAGGAGGAGATACCGATATGGTCGCGCTCGGTGACGCTGGTTTCCAGGTAGTGGGCGGCGGCCGAGCCGATGGCCTGCTTGATGGCTTCTTCGTCGTCGCCAGTGGGCTCAACCACGATAGCCTGGCGAATACCGTAGCGCTGCTGCAGCTGACGTTCCAGTTCGAGATGGAAGTTGCGCGGCCGCTGTACCGAGATACGGACGATGCCCTCCTTGAGCGCTCGACTCAAGGCGCGGCTGACGAAGGATTGCGACAGGTCGAGCTGAGCGGAGATCTGCGACTGCTTGAGCCCTTCTTCATAGTAGAGCGAGGCGATTTTGGTCAGCAGGCGTTGTTCTTCGAGGTTACTCATCCAGATTCCCGGTACCAGCGGATACGCCGCACTCGCGGCTGCCGGCCCGAACCGAGAGGTCCTCGGGTCGCGACGAACCACCGAAAAGCAGGCACGTACCTGTTAGAAAGGCGCATTTTCCCGCTATTTTTGCTCAGCCTGCCCTTCAGCGCCAAGGCTTTTGCAGCCCAGGCGCTGGAGAAACGTCGCAGGCCTGCTCATTAGCTTGCGAGCGAGTGTCGAACAGAATGAAAAGACCCAAGGAGGCAGCGTTTGTGAAGGGTAAGGTGCATCCGAACGGCCTTTAAGAGCTGTTTGACTGGCCGTAGCCCCTATCAACCGGTGCTCAGGACATGATCAAGCCACCATCCACATTGATGGCCTGGCCGGTGATGTAGGCCGCGTCTGCCGACGCCAGAAAGGCCACCAGACCGGCCACGTCGGCCGGGGTACCGGCGCGCTTCATGGGGATGTTGCCGACCCATTCGGTCATCAGTTCGCCCTGACCATAGCGCTTTTCCGGGGTGGAGAGGATCTCGCCCCAGACCCGGTCGTTGTAGTCCCACATCTCGCTTTCGATGATGCCTGGGCAGAAGGCATTGACCGTGATGCCATGGCGCGCCAGTTCGTGGGCCAGGCTCTGGGTGATGCCAATGACGCCCATCTTGCTCGCCGCATAGTGAGGCGTGTAGATGAAGCCCTGGCGACCCTGGCCGGAGCTGGTGTTGATCAGCCGCCCGCCATGGCCAGCGGCGACCATGCGCTTGGCCGCTTCGCGGCAGCACAGCCAGACGCCGGTGGTGTTGACCTGCAGGACGCGGTCGAAGTCCTCGCGCGGCATGCGGTCGAAGGCATCGATGGTAATGATGCCGGCGTTTTGCACCGAGACGTCGATGCGCCCGAAGCGGGCTTCGGCCTGGGCATAGAGGTCGGCCACCGCCGCCTCGTCGGTGATGTCCACCACCAGCGGCAGGACCTCGGCGCCGGTATCGGCCACCAGCCGTGCAGCGGTCTCATGCACCCGCTCGGCATTGGACACCAGCACCAGATTGGCACCCTCACGACCGAAGCGTTCGGCGATACCCTCGCCGATGCCCCGGCAACCGCCGGTTATCACTACGGTTTGACCAGCGAAGCGACGTTCCACGTGAAACCTCCTAGAGCGGCTGGCGATCCGGCGCGCGTGATCGCCAGCAGGTTGTTACCAGCAGACGAAACCGCCATCGACGATCAGGTCGACGCCGGTACAGAAGGACGCGGCAGGGCTGCACAGGAAGATCGCTGGGCCGACCATTTCTTCCACCTCGGCCATGCGGCCCAGCGGGGTGGTCTGCTCGAAGATCTTGACCTGGTCGGCCACCTCCGGACGGGTATTCATGGGGGTGGCGGTGTAGCCGGGGCTGATGCAGTTGACCCGGATGCCGCGCTCGGCCCATTCCATGGCCAGGCTCTTGGTCAGGTGGATGACCCCGGCCTTGGAGGTGTTGTAATGGGCCTGCAAGAGGCCACGGTTGACGATGCTGCCGGACATGGAGGCGATGTTGACGATGGCACCCTTGCCGCGCGGCAACATGACCCGCGCCTGGGCCTGGCAGCTGAGCATCACACCGGTGAGGTTGATGTCGAGCATGCGCTGCCAGCGCTCCAGCTCCAGTTCCTCGGCCGCTTGGGCGTTGGCGATGCCGGCGCTGTTGACGGCCAGGCTCAGGGGGCCGAGTTCGACTTCGGTGCGGGCCACGGCGGCTTCCAGGTCAGCGGCGCTGGTCACCGAGCCTTCCAGGGCCAGGGCGCGGCGGCCATGGGCCTGGATGCGCTCGACGGTGCCAGCAAGGTCGCGGCTGCCGGGCAGGTCGAAGCAGGCCACGTTGGCGCCGGCCTCGGCGAGCCCGACGGCGATGGCCTGGCCGATGCCGCTGCCGGCACCGGTGACGAAGGCGGTCTGGCCGCCGAGATCGAAGAGACGCATGGAGAACTCCTAGTCAGGCGGTAGCCAGTTCCATCACGGCCACGGGTGTGGCCTGTTCACGTTCGAGAATGCCCATCTGCTGGCCACGGCTCATCACCATGACCCGGTGCGACAGGCCGAGTACCTCGTCCAGATCCGAGCTGACCACGATCACCGCCATGCCAGTGGCGGCCAGTTCGGCGATCACCTGGTAGATGGCGGCCCGGGCGCCGACGTCGATGCCGCGGGTGGGTTCGTCGAGGATGAAGACCTTGGGATTGCGCGCCAGCCACTTGGCGATGATCACCTTTTGCTGGTTGCCACCGGAGAGGGCGGCGATGGCCTGCTCCGGCTGACCCTTGACACCGAGGCGCGCCACCGCCTTGCGGGCGAAGGCACGCAGGCCGCTGGGAGAGACCCAGCCACCACCGGAGAGCAGGTCGGTGTTGCCATAGATGAGGTTTTCCTCGATGGCATGGTCGACCACCACACCCTGCTGCTTGCGATCCTCGGGGACCAGTACGATGCCGGCGCGGATGGCGTCGAAGGGCGAGGCGAAGCGGCAGGTCTGGCCTTCCAGCGCCAGCTCGCCGGTGACCTGTTCGGCGGCGCCGGCTATGGCGCGGACCAGCTCGGTACGACCGGCGCCGACTACCCCGGCCACGCCGAACACCTCGCCGGCGCGCACGCTGAAATCGATGTCCTTGAGCGGCATTTCGCGGCAGCTCAGGCCTTTCACCCGGAGCACCTCGCGGGCGGCGGGCGCCGCCATGGCCGGAAAGATGCGCTCCACGCTGCGCCCGACCATCTCTTCCACCAGTTGCCGCACCGGTACCTGGGCGGTGGCGTGCAGGGCGATCTGGCGCCCGTCGCGCAACACCAGCACCCGGTCGGCGATCCGCGCGATTTCTTCCAGGCGATGGCTGATGTAGATGAAGGAGACGCCCTCGGCCTTGAGCCGCTCGACTTGGGCGAACAGCAGTTCGGTCTCTTCGCCGCCGAGCGCTGCGGTGGGTTCGTCGAGGATCAGCAGGCGCGCCTTGAGGGTCAGCGCCTTGGCGATTTCCACCAGCTGCTGGGCGGCCACGCTGAGGCCGGCCACGGTGCGTGTAGCGGGTACCTTCAGCCCCAGGCGATCCAGCTGCCGCTGGGCCTCGGTCTCCATGAAGGTGCGATCGATGCGGCCGCCGCGCATGGGCAGGCGGCCAACGAACATGTTTTCGGCGATGGTCAGCTCCGGCAGCAGGCGGATCTCCTGGTGGATCAGGCCGATGCCAGCAGCCAGGGCGGCGCCGGGGGAATCCGGGGCGTAGTCCCGGCCCAGCCAGGTCATGCGACCACCCGCTTCCGGAGGTACCAGGCCGGCGATGATGGAGGACAGGGTGGACTTGCCGGCGCCGTTCTCGCCGAGCAGGGCCAGGACCTCACCGGGCTGGATGTCGACGTCTACCCCCGCCAGCACCTCGATGCCGGCGTATTTCTTGCCGATGTTTCTCAGGCTGAGGGCGGCGGGCTGTTCCAGGGGCATGACGGCGGACATGGGGCCTCCGAAGGGGGGAGCTGAACCGGTGCCTCCATTGCAAGGCACATAAGGCATGGGCTGGATGCGGCGGGCGCTGCCCGCCACTGGCCAGTCCCACCGTTACGGATGGTTCTCGATGAAGGGGGCGACGTTGTCCTTGGTGGTCAGGATCGCCTCCTGCAATTGCTCCTTGGGCAGCTGCTTGCCTTCCTTGAGCGCTACCGCCGATTCCAGGGCCATGCGACCCATCTTGCGAGTCTGCTGGGTCATGGTGGCGGACAGGGTGCCGGCGGCCACCGCCTTGAGACCGGCCACGTCGCCGTCGAAGCCGACGATGGTCACCGGATGATCAAGGTTGGCCACCTTGACCGCCTGGGCAGCGCCAAGGGCCATGGCGTCAGCGCGACCAAAGAAGACGTTGATGTTGGGATCACGCTGGAGCATGTCCTGGGCCACGGCGAAGCCCTTGTCCTGGGCCCACTCGGCAGGCTGCTGGGCAACCACCTTCAACTCGGGAAACTTGGCCAGGCCTTCGGAAAAGCCCTTGGCGCGATCGTTTTCCGGCGTGGTGCCGATCTGGCCCTGAAGGATGGCTACGCGGCCCTTGCCTTCGGTGACCTTGCCGACGTATTCGGCCAGGGTGCGGGCGGCGGCGACGCTGTCGCTGGCGATGAAGGTGTCACCGGGGGCGTCGGGGGCATTGCGGTCCACTGCCACCACCGGGATGCCGGCGGCCTTGGCCGCCTTGACCGGGACGCCGGCGGCGGTGGCGCCGGCCGGAATGTAGATCAGGGCGTCTACCTGCCGGGTGATCAGGTCCTGGATCTGGTTGACCTGGGTCGCCGAGTTGCCCTGGGCGTCCACGGTGATCACCTTGATGCCCTTGGCCTTGCCCTCGGCTTCGACGGCCTGCTTGATCTGGTTGAAGAAGTCGGCCTGCAGGTTGGCCACGGCCAGGCCCACGGTGAGTTCCTTGGCCTGGGCATTGAGGGCACCGGCACAGGTCATGGCGGCGAACAGGGTACCGAGCAATAGCTTCTTGGGGGTCAGCATGGATTGCACTCCGTTGTTATTGTTGTACTGCGGTGTCTACGCGAAGCAGAGCTAACTCAGCGCTGCCCGTTACGGCGGCGCAAGGTGTCCAGGGTGACGGCCAGGGCGATGACGATGCCGATGATCACCTGCTGCACGAAGGGCGAGACCCCCAGCAGATTCAGGCCATTGCGCAGCACGCCGATGATGAGCACGCCCACCAGGGTGCCGCCGACGCTGCCCACGCCGCCGCTGAGGCTGGCGCCGCCGATCACCACCGCGGCGATGGCATCCAGCTCCATGGACAGGCCGGCGCTGGGCTGGGACGAATCCAGCCGCGCGGCCATGGCCACCGCAGCCAGCCCGGCCAGGGCACCGCTCAGGGCATAGATCCAGATGGTGAGGGTACGTACCTTGATGCCCGACAACCGTGCCACCTCGGCGCTGCCGCCCATGGCATAGAGGTTGCGGCCACCGGCGCGAAAGCGCAGGAAGACCCAGGCCACCAGCAGCATCAGCAGGAACAGCCCGACGGTGACCGAGAGGAAGCCGAAGTGCCGGACCGTGGCCAGGTTGGTGAACCAGTCCGGGAAGCCGACGATCTGGCGGCCGTCGGTAAGGATGTTGGCCAGGCCCCGAGCCACCGACATCATGGTCAGGGTGGCGATGAAGGCGGGCAGCCGTGCCTTGGCGATCAACAATCCTGATACCAGGCCGCATACCAGGCCGCCGAGGATGGCTGCGGGAATCGCCAGGCCAAGCGACCAGCCCATGTCCTGATAGAGCCAACCGAGCAGCATCATGGCGAAGGCCAGGACCGAGCCGACCGAGAGGTCGATGCCGCCGATGACGATGACCAGGGTCATGCCGATGGCCAGGATGCCGAGCACGGTTACCTGGTCGAGGATGTTGAGGGCGTTGCGCAGGGAGAAGAAGTACTCCGAGGCAAAGGAGAACACGGCGATCAGCAGCGCCAGGCCGATCAGCGGACCACCGACGTTGCGCGGCAGGCGCAGTGCCAGGCGGGCCAAGGGCTTGGCGGGTGGCGAGGCGGTCGGGGCTTTGGCGTCCACGAGCTTCTCCTGGGGTTATTGTTCTTGTGTATGGCTCGCTTGAATATTTATGCGTGCCTGATTTTTAATTCAGACTCCCCCTGTTCCGGGTGGAAGTCAAGCGGCTTTTCATTGCCACTTTCTTAACGCGATGGCCTCGGCAATCCCGCATACAGCCGCGCATCCTATCGGCTCCGCCCGGCGATAACGTCGCTCCGCCGCTATTGACGGCCCCCTGGATTGGGGTCTAAATGATAAATATATTTTCAGTTACGAATAAATATTCATAAGACGCCCACTGAAACCTTGGCAGGCGTCTGCTCTATCGCAGCTTCGGATACCCGAGGGGGTCGCCTGATGAATCCGTTCCAGTACGACATCGCGCAGATTCGCGAAAAGGCCCGGCTGATCCGCCGGCGCGTCATCCAGCTCAACGCCGCCTCGCCGGCCGGCGGCCATACCGGGGCCGACCTGTCGGAGACCGACATCCTCGCCACTCTCTATTTCCGATTGCTCGACGTCGCCCCGGAACGCCTCGCCGATCCTCAGCGTGACATCTACATCCAGAGCAAGGGCCACGGCGTCGGCGGCCTCTACTGCTGCCTGGCCGAAGCCGGCTACTTTCCGCCGGAATGGCTCGACACCTATCAGCATTTCGACTCCCACCTGCCGGGTCATCCGGTGCGGCAGAAGACCCCCGGTATCGAACTCAACACCGGCGCCCTGGGCCATGGCCTGCCGGTGGCTACCGGTATCGCCCTGGCTGCCCAGCGCGACGGCAGTCCGCGCCGCGTCTATGTGCTGACCGGCGATGGCGAGCTGGGCGAGGGCTCCAACTGGGAGTCGGCACTGACCGCCGCCAAGTACCGGCTCGACAACCTGACAGTGATCGTCGACCACAACCGTCTGCAACTGGCCGGCCCTACCGCGGAGATCCTGCCGCTGGAACCGCTGCCCGAGAAGTGGCGCGCCTTCGGCTTCCATGTGGTCGAGTGCGACGGCAATGATGTCGCCCAGCTGGTGGAGACCCTGGAGACCCTGCGCGAACACCGCGGCCAGCCCCAGGTGCTGATCGCCAATACCGTCAAAGGCAAGGGGGTTTCCTTCATCGAGGGCAAACCCGAATGGCACCACCGGGTGCCCAAGGGCGACGAGATCGCCGCTGCACTGGAGGAACTCGACCATGGCCACTGATACCCAGACCCCGGGCGAAGCCCATCTCGCCAGCGTCATGGTCGAGGCCTTCATCGCCGCGGTCGACGCTGGCGTCGACCTGGTGCCGGTGGTGAGCGATTCCACCTCCACGGCCAAGATCGGCCCCTTCGTCAAACGTTTCCCCGAGCGCCTGGTCAACGTCGGCATCGCCGAGCAGACCCTGGTCGGGGTGGCGGCTGGCCTGGGCCTGGCCGGCAAGGTGGCGGTGACCTGCAACGCCGCGCCCTTCCTGATCTCCCGCGCCAACGAGCAGGTCAAGGTGGACGTCTGCTACAACAGGTCCAACGTCAAGATGTTCGGCCTCAACGCCGGGGCCAGCTACGGTCCCCTGGCCAGCACCCACCACAGCCTCGACGACATCGCCGTGATGCGCGGCTTCGGCAACGTGGAAATCTATGCCCCGGCCGACGGCGCCGAGTGCCGGCAGATCGTCGAGCACGCCCTGGCCCACGACGGTCCGGTCTATATCCGCCTGGATGGCAAGGCGCTGCCCGACCTGCACGGTCCCGACTATCGCTTCGTCCCCGGTCAGGTGGATGTCTTGCTACCCGGGCATGACGTCAGTCTGGTGGCCCTGGGCTCGGTGGTCCACGAAGCGGTGGAGGCCGCCCAGTTGCTGGCCGAGCAGGGCATCAGCGCCCAGGTGATCAACCTGTCGTCGATCCGTCCGTTGCGGCGCGAGGCGCTGCTCGAAGCCCTCTGCGCCACTCGCACGGGCGTCGTCACGGTGGAAGAACATAATGCCAACGGCGGGGTGGGCAGCCTGGTGGCCGAGGTCATGGCCGAGGCCGCCCTGGGCGTGCCGCTGATCCGCCTGGGCATCGCCGATGGCGAGTATGCTGCCGCCGGGGCTCGCGGGCCGACCCGCGCCAAACATGGCATCGATGCCGCCGGCATCGTTGCGGCGGTGCAGCGCCTGAGCTGAACCTCAGGCGTGCGGAACTAGAAGAACAACAGGAGCTGCCATGGCCGCCGAGCCGCTGATCCTCGCCCTCGACGAGGGCACCACCAATGCCAAGGCGATCCTGGTGGATCGTGCCGGTCGGGTCGTGGCCCGCGGTTCCCGGCCGCTCACGGTCCAGCATCCGCAGGCGGGTTATGCCGAGCAGGATCCCCTGGCCATCTGGCAGGGCCTGCAGGGTGCCATCGGTGACTGCCTGGCCCAGGTGGACGCACCCCTGGCGGCCATCGCCATCAGCAACCAGCGCGAATCCGCCCTGGCCTGGGAGCGCCGTAGCGGCCAGTTGCTCGGTCCGCTGGTGAGCTGGCAGTGCAAGAGATCCCAGCCGCAGTGCGAGGCCCTGCATGCTGCCGGTCACGGCGAGGCGATCTTGCAGCGCAGCGGTCTGGCGCTGGACCCGATGTTTTCCGCCGGCAAGTGGCGCTGGCTACTCGATCAGATCCCCGATGGCACGTCCCGCGCCGCCGCGGGCGAAATCTGCCTGGGCACCGTAGACAGCTGGCTGCTCTGGCAACTCAGCGGTGGCACGAGCTTTCTCATCGACGCGGCCAATGCGGCCCGTACCCAGTTGCTCGACCTGCGGGGCGGCGACTGGGACCCGCAGCTGCTGAGCCTCTTCGACATTCCCCGGGCGGCGCTGCCGGAGATCCGACCCAGTGCCGGCTACTTTGGCGAGACCCGCGCCCAGGGCCCCCTGCCAGCCGGTCTGCCGATCCTGGCGATGATCGGCGATTCCCATGCGGCCCTGTTCGGCCAGGGCGGTTTCGTCCCGGGCAAGGTCAAGGCCACCCTGGGTACCGGTTCTTCGCTAATGACACCCATCGCCGAGCCGGTGGTGTCCGCCCATGGCCTGGCCACCACCCTGGCCTGGCGCCTGGGGGATACTCCGACCTTTGCCCTGGAAGGCAACATCGTCCACACCGGCGCCGCGGTCGGCTGGACGGCTCGCCTGCTGGGCAGTGCAGGGGACCTGGATGTGCTGGCCGCCGAAGCCGCTGCGCTGCCGGACAATGGTGGCGTCTACTTCGTCCCGGCCCTGGGTGGCCTTGGCGCCCCGCACTGGCGGGCCGAAGCGCGTGGACTGTTCTGCGGTCTGGGTGAGAACTGCGGGCGGGCGCACCTGATGCGCGCGGCTCTGGAAGCCATCGCCTACCAGATCCGCGATGTCTTCGACGCCATGCAGCAGGACAGTCCGACGCCCCTGGAAGAACTCTGGGTGGATGGCGGCGCCACGCGCAACGAATGGCTGCTGCAATTCCAGGCCGATCTCCTGCAACGCCCGGTGATCTGCAGCCTGTCGCCGGAGGTCTCGGCGCTGGGCGCCGCTCATCTGGCCGGTCATGCCCTCGGCTGGTGGCAGGACGCCGCGGCACTAGGGGATCTGGAACGCCCGCGGCGGCGCTACGAACCTCGCGCCAATGCCGTGCCCGAGCTATACGCCGGCTGGCGCCAGGCCCTGGCGCGAACGCTGCTGTAAACAAGACCGCAGGTTGGGTTGAGACGGCTCCATCGGCGAAGCCCAACAATGCGGATTCGACCTGGGCACCGTTGGGCTTCGCTGCGCTCAACCCAACCTACGAGCGGGTACGTCGTGCCGAGGGGCGACCTCACCCCAACCCTTTGCCAAAAGGAGAGGGGCTAGACCGTAGGTTGAGGCGGCTCCATCGCCGAAGCCCAACAACGCGGATTCGACCTGGGCACCGTTGGGCTTCGCTGGGCTCAACCCAACCTACGAGCAGGTACGTCGTGCCGAGGGGCGTCCTCACCCCAACCCTTTCCAAAAAGGAGAGGGGGCTAGATCGTAGGTTGGGTTGAGGCGGCTCTATCGTCGAAGCCCAACAACGCGGATTCGATCGGGACACCGTTGGGCTTCGCTGCGCTCAGCCCAACCTACCGGCCACCGTAGCGTGGAAAACGGCGCAGCCTTTTCCACTGGGGCATCGTGACGAGGTGCTGCCTTCACCCCAACCTACGGCCATCCATGGGGGTGGCTCAGGTCGGCAGGGTCATGAAGATCTGGGTGCCCTGACCGGGGCGGGAGACCACGCCGATGCGGCCACCGTGCTGGCGGATGATTTCCTTGCACAGGGCCAGGCCCAAGCCGGCGCCGCCCTTCTGGCTGCCGATCTGTACGAAGGGCTCGAACACCCGGCCCTGCTGGGCATAGGCGATACCTTCACCATTGTCCTGCACCGCCATCAGCAGCTGGTCGTTCTGGCGCAAGGCCTGGATGACGATGCGCCCGCCCGCCGGGGTATGGCGCAGAGCATTGCTCAGCAGGTTGTCGAACACCCGGCCCAGTTGCTTGGGATCCAGGCTGACCCGTGGTAGCGGCGTATGCAGCAACTCGACGGCCAGCTCGACATCGCGCTCGCGGGCCTCGTCGGCATGGCGGCCGCGGGCCTCTTCGAGCAATTCGGCGATTTCGCTCGGCAGCTTTTCCGGGCGCTGCAGGCCGCTCTGGTGACGGGAGTAGTCCAGCAGGTCGTTGATCAGCTGCACCAGCCGATGGGTCTCCTCGTCCACCGTCTGCAGCAGATAGGCCTCGCGTGACTCCGGTGCCACCTTGAGGCGCTCGCGCAGGAGACCGAAGGCCATGTGCATGCCGGTGACCGGGGTGCGCAATTCGTGGGAGGCGCGCAGGACGAACTCGTTGCGTACCCGATCGAAGGCCCGCTGTTCGGTGACATCGCGCAGCACCATGAGCGCACCCACGCTGCGGCCATCGGCGTGGTTCACCGGCGTCAGACTCCAGGCCAGCAGCCGAACCTCGTCGTCGACCCGGATCTCCAGGTCTTCCGGGGCGGCATTCAGCGCGCCACCGGCCAATACCCGCTGCACGCTGGCCTCGATCTCCGGCCGTTCCAGGGCGGCGATCAGGGATTCGCCCAGGTGGTTCTCGTTCCAGCCCAGCTGGCGGCAGGCCACCGGATTGGCGTGCTCGATGTTGCCCTGGGGATCGAGGATCACCAGGCCGTAGTCGATGCTGTCGAGCACCGCCTGCAGGCGCCGCTGCCCGGCCACCAGGGCCTCGACATTGGTCTGGCTGAGGCGGTGCAGGGCCTGGGCCATGTTGCCGAAGCGACGGCTGAGCAGGGTGAATTCGGCGATCTGGGAGGTGGGTAACTGGACGTCGAAATTGCCCTGGCTGATGCGCTCCGCAGCCTTGGCCAGGCCGTCGATGGGACCGGTGAAGCGCTTGGCGATGCCGTTGGCGGTCACCACCCCGGTGACCAGGATGGCCACGCCGATCAGCGCCAGCAGCATGGCGATGATCACCGCCCGATCATGGGCTTCGTCCTGCATGCGCTCCAGGGTCACCACATAGCTTTTCTGCAGGTCGTAGATCCTATTGCGCAAGGCGTCGAGGGTCTGCTGGAACCCCGGATCGGCGCGCAACTGGTTGTAACCGCCCGGCGGCGACCGCAGGTAATCGGCAAAGCGCTCGTAGCGCCGCTTGACGTCTTCCAGCACGGCCAGTTGCTCGGGCTTGTGCATCTCGCCCTGGACCAGCTGCAGGTTCTGCTCGAAGCGTTGCTGGGCGGCGACCAGGGATTGCGGATCCGGAGCGCCATCGAGCATCTGGAACAGGCTGTTGCTCAGCTCCTGACGCATGTTCAGCGTCAGGTTGATGAAGTCCAGGTTGCTGCGGGTCTGGACGCTCTGCTCGCGAGCCAGGTGCAGGACGCTGACCAGTCCCACCAGCAGCCCGATGAGGGCCACGGCGATCAGCGCGGAGATGCTGAGGAAGAGGCGGGTGTGCAGCTTGATCGGCAGTTTCATAGCCCGTACTGCTTACGTTTTCGATAGAGCGTGGAGGCATCGATGCCCAGGGTCCTGGCGGCTTGGTCGAGGGTCTCGCTGGTAGCCATCACGGCGGCGATGTGGGCCCGTTCCAGGGCTTCCAGGCTCAGCGCCTCGCCGACCCGCGGGGCGCTGGCGGCGCCACTGGTGGCCGGGCTGTCACCCATGCCCAGGTGGTTGACGTCCACCAGGTCCTGGCCGCAGATGATGCTGGCGCGTTCGATGACATTGCGCAGCTCACGGACGTTGCCCGGCCAGCCATAGTTGCGCAGGGCTTCCAGGGCCGCCTCGCTGAAGCCGTGGGCAGGACGGTTGTAATCCTTGACGAAGCGGGCGAGGAAGCGCTCGGCGAGATCGACGATGTCTTCCTTGCGTTCGCGTAGTGGCGGCAGGGTGAGCACGATGACATTGAGACGATAGAGCAGGTCTTCGCGGAATTCGTTTTCCGCCACCATCTGTTCCAGGTTGCGGTTGGTAGCGGCAAGGATGCGCACGTCGGCACGGCGCGTCACCGGATCGCCGACGCGTTCGTATTCCTTGTCCTGGATGAAACGCAGCAACTTGGGCTGCAGGGCCAGGGGGAAGTCACCGATCTCGTCGAGGAAGAGGGTGCCGCCATCGGCCTGGCTGACCCGGCCGAGGGTGCTCTCGCTGGCCCCGGTGAAGGCACCGCGGGTGTGGCCGAACATTTCGCTTTCCATCAGATCGGCGGACAGCGACGGGCAGTTGATGGTGACGAAGGTCTTCTTGGCGCGCCGACTCCAGGCATGAATGGCCCGGGACAGTTCGCCCTTGCCGGAGCCGGATTCACCGAGGATCAGCACGTTGGCATCGGTGGTGGCGACCTGCCGGGCGGTCTCCAGGATGCTCATCATCGCCGGACTGCGCGAGTCCAGGCCGGCGCTGGACTTGCGTACCTCGCCTTCGAGGGCTTCCAGGCGCGCCGAGAGCTGACGGAATTCGAGCTGCTTGGCCGCGGCCATGCGCAGCTGATCGGGGCTGCAGGGTTTCACCAGGTAGTCGGCGGCGCCGGCCTGCATGGCATCCACGGCGGTATCGATGGCCGAGTGGGCGGTGACGATCACCACCCGCATCCAGGGCGCCTGGATGCGCATTTGCTGCAGGACGTCCAGACCGTTGTCCGCGCCCAGGCGCAGATCGAGAAAGCAGAGATCATAGACCTGCCGCAAGAGCAGGGCCTCGGCCTGGGCCGCGCTGTTGGCCGTGGCGACGCTATAGCCGGCGTCTTCCAGGCAGAAACGAAAGGTACGCAGGATGGCGGCTTCGTCGTCCACGAGCAGGATGCGACCGCTGGTTTGTTCCATGACGGGAGAACTCCGGGCCAAAGGGCCGAAACGCACTAAAGGACAGGGCTGGCAGTTAGTCCATGATACATCGTGCAAGTTGCAATCCGCAGGGCTACTGGATGATCCATTTGCAGTCTTGTAGCCATCGTGCAGATCGCAACCCGAGGGGGCGAGAACGAGAAAAAGGCTGTTTTTATGACCGCCCAACGTGCTTTTGCGATGACCGTGGCCGTTGCGCCTGGCAGCGAACAGGCCAGGCGCCCTTCCGTTGCCCCCTGGCCATCATGCAAAACGCAATGCGTCAGGCGTTGCACCTTGCAAGGTGCATGTGCGACGGACCTGGGCTGAAAACATAAGTTATTGTTTTTAAAGGTAAAAACGATTTTTAAAAAGCTGGCACGTAGTCTGCAATCTTCTTGGCAAGCCGGCCTTAGGGCCAACGGACTGCAGGAGAGACCCGATGATCAGCCAGACCCTTCGCAAGCACTTGGTAGGTACTGCGCTCTTCGCTTGCTTCGCTAGCGCCGCCGTCGCTGCCCCCCAAGGCCAGGACGTCAGCCGCGAACAGGCACTCATCGCCTCCACCCGCATTGCTGCCCAGGCCATGGTGCCCGCAGCCAAGCCGTTGGCCAGTCAAGGTCGTGGGGAACTCAAGGCCATCCCGGCACAGTCCAATGGTGACCGCCTGGTGAAGCAGACCCGCTGGGTATTCTGAGGTCATGGCCATGATGTGGATGCTGCTGATGATTCTGTTGTTCGCTGCAGCGGCGGTCGTGAGCATCGGTATGTTGCTCAGTGCTTTGATGATGGGTCGTGCGCTCAATCAGACGCACAACCTCAACGGTTTGGATCTCGATCTGACCGATGTGGAACCACGGATGGCGAGTCTGGATACCCAGGATTTCGCTAATAAAACCAATGCTCGCTGGACAGGTGCTGTCGTCCGCTGAGTGCACTTGTAATACATAGGAGAAACACCATGCTGAGCTGGGCTATCACTTTCCTGATCATCGCGATCATCGCAGGCGTCCTGGGTTTCGGTGGCATCGCCGGTACCGCCACTAGTATCGCCAAGATCCTGTTCGTGCTGTTCCTGGTGCTGTTCGTGGTGTCGTTCTTCATGGGCCGTCGTCGTCCCTGACGCCAGACTCATGAGTGAAACAGACTGCCGGTCGTGACGACCGGCAGTTGAGGCTCTGTCATCGGATTGCAGCTTTAAGCCGATTCAATGGACATCCTCGAAGTCGTCTCCCAACCGGAGACGCATGGGCCACATGGTCGGGACGCTCTGCAGTAGGGGAGGGTTCCAAGAGTACAGGGAGTACTTTCGCACTCGTAGCGGACTGGGCTGGTTACGACCATACCCCTGAATTCGACCGGTTTCGTCTGTTATCGAAATCTGCCGACGTCAGGGGTATTGTCGTTCTAGGGCCAGTCATCCGAGTTGCGATGGCGCTCAACCCTGCCAGAAGGCATCCCACCAGGACCGTTCGCCCCGAACGTCTTCCAGGACCACCGTGCAGGTGGTTCCAGCCGCGAGCAGCAGGCCCTCCGGTAACGGGTCCAGAGCGATGCGTACCGGTACCCGTTGGGCCAACCGTACCCAGTTGAAGGTGGGATTCACGTCGGCCGTGAGTTCGCGGCTCTGGGGATTGTCACGGTCGTAGATGCCACGGGCGATGCTTTCCACATGGCCATGCAGCGTCTGGCCGCTCATCAGCCGCATCTCGGCGGCCGCGCCCACCCGTACATGGGGCAGCTTGGTCTCTTCGAAATAGCCATAGACCCAGAACGAGTGGGCGTCGATGACGGCCAGCTTGGGCGCGCCAGCAGCGGCGTAGTCACCCTTGAACACCGACAGGTTGGTCACATAGCCGTCGACCGGCGCCAGGACGCGGGTGCGCTTGAGGTTGAGGCGTGCCGATTCCAGCTGGGCCTGGGCCTGGCGCAGATCCGCTTCGGCGGCCAGGGCAGCGGCACTGGCGTCTTCGCGGTTCTCGCGGGAGACCACCAGGCTGTCGATGTCGGCACGGCGCCGGGCATTCTGCTGGCGCATAGCGAGAGTCGCCTTGCGGGCAGCGACCGAGGCCTCGGCCTGATGCACGGCGATTTCGTAGTGCTCTGGATCGATCTGCAGCAGCAGGTCGCCCTTGTTGACCCACTGGTTGTCGCGCACGGCGATCTCGGTCACCAGACCCGCCACGTCGGGCGCGATGGTGATGACCTCGGCGCGCACCCGGCCGTCACGGGTCCAGGGATCGTTCATGTAGTGCACCCAGAGCAGCCGCCCGAGGATCAGCGCCAGGCAGACCACCAGCAGGGTAAAGAGCACGCCGAAGAGTTTCTTGAGAATCATGGCAGGAGTCCTAGCGATAGACGCACAGCGCCAGGGCGCAGTAGAGGCAGATGAACAGGGCCAGGCGCAGCAGCGCCGGATGCCAGACGACGTGATAGAGGCCGACCGCGGCCAGCACTCGGTCCAGCGCCCAGGCGAGCAGGGCGGCGACCAGGAACAGCACCGTCACGGTGGGCAGATAGAGGCCATGGAAGGCGATTTCACGGGGCATGGAGGATCTCGTGATAGCGGGCCAGCGGACCCTGGGGATCGAGCAGGGCGCTGCGGATGAAGTGCAGATCGCTCTGCACCTGGCGCAGGGGCGACTCGTCATAGGGCAATTCCGGCGGTTCGACCACGGCCGCGACGGCGGCCAGGGCAGCGTCCACGGCAGCCAGGGCCCGACGCAGGTTTTCCGCTCCGGGCTTGAGGAAGAGGCGCACCAGGGCGCGACCGAGGACGCGGATGGCCTGGCGCCAGGCGCTGTGCTCGGCATAGCGGGGTGCCCCAGGCAGGCGTAGCTGCAGCTGGCGCAGCTCGATCACCGCGTGACCGATTTCCAGCACGCAGAAGGCCCAGCCGATCAGGCGCCGCTGAGCCTCGCCCTGGCCGGCGCTGACGCCATAGGCCTGGTTGAGCAGGTCGCGGGTCTGGCCTTCGAAGGCCGGCGCTAGGTGCGGCAGCGGGGCGCTCACTGCGCGCACCAGCTGCCGACGCAGGTCACGCTCCAGGCGCCGCCATAGCCAGGGGCTGTTGGGCGGCAGCAGCACCGCCGAGACCGCTGCGGTGATCACCATCGACAGCACCACGGCGATGCCGTTGTTGATGAAGGCGTAGGCATCGTAGACCGGCGGATTGTCGGGCAGCGAGGTAAAGCAGAAGAACACCAGGCAGCCCAGGCCATAGCCCATCCAGCCCGGCCGCAGGGAGATCCAGGTGCCGAGCATGAACACTGGCGCCAGGGTCAGCAGCAGCAGCGGTAGACCGGCGATCCAGGGAAAGACGAAGAAGGTCAGGAAAAAGCCCAGCAGGACGCCACCGCTGGCGCCAATGGCCATCTGCAGCGCCGTGCGCTTGGGATCGGGCGAGGCCGAGGCCAGCGCCGAGACGGCGGCGGCGTTGAGCGCCAGCATGCCGCCACTGGGATAGGCGCTGGCGATCCAGAAGGCGCCCAGCACCAGCACCAGGAAGGCGCTACGGATGCCAGTGACCGCTGCGCCCAGGGCGTTGGCCTTGGCCACGAAGCGCGGCTTCCACTGCTCGCGACTGTGCCGCGGCGCCGCCAGGGAAGCATGGGTCTGCAGGTAGCCATGCCATTCGCCGGTGAAGCGGAAGAGCAGCTCTACGGCCGTCTCGAAGTCCCGCCGGTCCAGCTCGCTCAGGGGCGGCAGCTCGGCGCGCAGGGCGCGAATGCGCGGTCGCAGGGCCTGGTGCAGGGCGTCCAGCCGGGCGGCGGCGGCGGGCGCGGCGCTGTCGCTGAGGGACTGGCCCCGCCACTCCTCGAAGAGGTCGAGCAGCGGTGCCCAGAGGCGCTCCAGCGCCACCAACGGCGCCGCGGCTTCACGCTCGCGCAGCCGCATCAGCAAGCGGCTCAGGGCATGCAGGCGGGTGGTGAGGCCCATGAATTCGGCATTCAGCCGCGCCAGGCGTCCGCTGCGCATGCGCATGTGCGGATCTTCGAAGGCCGAGGCGCTGCGCAGGCTTTCCAGCCCTACCGCCTCGGCGGCCAGGCGCACGCCGGCGGCTTCCAAAGTGGCGCGGTCGAGGCGGCCACGCAGCACGTCGGCCGCCAGGCCGGCAAAGCCGCCCATGCGCCTATAGAGGGCCGCGCGCATGGCCGTGGCGCTGGTCTGCGGAAAGACCGCGGCGCTCACCGCGCCGCTGCAGAGCACGCCCAGGGTGATGGCCAGTACCCGCATCACCGCCGACATGAAGGCGGTATCGGCGTTCAGGGCGGCGGGAATGCCGATCAGCGCGGCGGTATAGCCGGCCAGCATGCAGGCATAGCTGCGAAAGTCGCGGTAGCGCGCCGATCCGGCCACGCAGAGCCCGATCCACAGGGCCAGGAAGATCAGGAAGGGCACTCGCTCCTGGGCGAACAGGGCGATCAAGACCAGCATCACCGCCAGCCCCAGCAGGGTGCCCATCACCCGGTAGAAGCTCTTGGCCAGGACCTGACCGCTCTGCGGCTGCATGACGATGAAGACGGTGATCACCGCCGAACTCGGATGCGGCAGTTGCAGGCGCATGGCCAGCCACAGGGTCAGGCTGGCGGCGAGCAGCACCTTGGCCTGGTACAGCCAGAGGCTGCCATCGCTGCGCGCCCAGGCGCCCAGGGCCTGGCGCAATGGCGAGTGGGTGGCCGCGTGGGTACTCACCGCGCGGCCCGCTCGACGGCCACGCGGGCCGGCACCAGATCCTGGTCGCCCGGCCCGCGTTCGAGGTCCGCGCCGCCGCCGAGGGCGACCAGGGCGCCGGCCTGGGCGGCCAGGCGCAGGGCGTGTACCTGGGCGGTGACGCGCTGCTGGGCGAACAGCCGGGTCTGGGCGTCGAGCACGTGCAGGTAGTCGGTCAGGCCGCGGCGGAAGGCCTCGCGGGCGATGTCATAGGTGCGCTGGGCCTCCTGGCTGGCCTGGTCGGCGAGGGTGGCCTGCTTGGCGGCGGAGTCGGCCTTGATCAGGGCATCGGAGATGTCCTTGAGCGCATCCACCAGGGTCTGGTTGTAGGCGCTGACCGCCAGGTCGTAGGCCGCCGATTCCGCGCCGAGGCGACTGCGCAGGGCGCCACCGTCGTAGATCGGCAGAGAGAACGCCGGGCCTATGAAGGAGCCGGTCTTGGCGTGGGTCAGCATCTCGCTGAGGCGGCCCAGAGTCAGGAACTGGCCGACGTTCGCTACCAGGTCGATGTTGGGATAGAAGCTGGCCCGGGCCACGTCGACGCCCTTGGCCGCGGCCGCGATCTGCCAGCGACGCGCCACCACGTCGGGCCGCTTGCCGACCAGTTCCAGCGGCAGGCTGCTGGGCAGCCGCGGGGCTGCGCCCAGGGTCAGCCGCGGTCGTTGCAGGCGGGCGCCAGCGCCCGGGCCCTTGCCGGCCAGGGCGGCCAGTTGGTTCCGATCCAGTGCCAGGGTCTCGTCCAGGGCTTCCAGCTGGCGCTCGGTCTCGGGCAGCAGGGCGCGCGCCTGGCTGACCTCGAACTGGGTGCCGAGACCGCCGTCCAGTTGCCGCTGGGCCAGGTCGGCCAGCTGGCGCTGCTGCTCCAGGGTGGCGGCGAGGATGTCGCGCTGGTCATGGTGCAGGGCGAAGCCGATATAGCTGCGGACGATGTTGCCGGTGAGCTCCAGCTCGGCGGCGCGCACCTCGGCGGCGGCCTGATGGGCCTGGTCCAGGGCCTGGGCGCTGGCGTCGCGCTCGCGACCCCAGAAGTCCAGCGCATAGCTCAGGCCCAGCTCGGCATTGTTGTTCCAGGTGGTGCGATCGGACAGCTCGCCCGGGCCATAGAAGCCGTCGGTGGGCCAGCTGTAGCGCTTGAAGGCACCCTTGGCCTCCACCTGCAGGGCTTCGCGGGATTCGGCCAGGCCCGCCAGGGATTCGGCGCGGCGCACCCGGGCGGCGGCCGTGGCCAGGCGCGGGTTGTCCGCCAGGGCGCCGGTGATCCAGGCATTCAGCTGGGGATCGCCATAGGCGCGCCACCACTGGCGCTCGGGCCAGGCGGCCTGCCCGGCGGCGGCGCGGATGGCGGCGTCTGTGGCCAGTGCCTGGTCGTCGAGACGCTGCGCCTGGGGCGCGTTGTGACCGGTACCGATACAGCCGGCCAGCAGGGTCGCGAGGGCGACCACCGTGAGCGCAGGCCAGGCTCTGCAAGAGGAAGGCGACACGTGGGGATCCATTTGCAACAGGGCCATACCCGCGCGGGGCGTCGAGAAGCGCAGCGAGGGTGGCGAGATGAGCTGGAACTGAAGAGGACGCCAGCGAACGGGACGGTCGATGGACGTTACCATTAGGCTGCTAACGATTCTATAAAATTCCAGGGGAGCCGATTAGCGCGCCAACTGGCGAATCTTTGTTTCACATACTGAAATAATATGGAGAATGGCGCTTTTCCAGACTGTCGAGGCGGCATGGACACCCTGCACAACATGCGCGTTTTCGTCGCCGTGGTGGAAAGCGGCAGCTTCACCGGTGCGGCCCAGACGTTGCAGACCACCACCGCCCATGTCTCCCGGGCGGTGGCCCATCTCGAAACCCATCTGCGCACCCGGCTGCTGCACCGCACCACCCGGCGCATCGCCCTGACCGAGGCCGGTCAGCGCTACCTGGCGCGCTGTGAGCAGATCCTCGCCTATGTCGAGGAAACCGAAGCCGAGGCCGGGCATGCCCAGGCACGCCCGGAAGGGCGGTTGCGGGTGCACAGCATGACCGGCATCGGTCAGCACTACGTGATCCGCGCCATCGCCGGCTATCGCGCCCTGCACCCCGAGGTACGCTTCGACCTGACCATGGCCAACCGTATCCCCGATCTGCTGGAGGAGGGCTTCGACCTGGCCATCGTGGTAGCCGTGGAGCTGCCCGACTCCGGCTTCGTCTCCCAGCAGATCGGTCAGACCTACAGCATCCTCTGCGCCTCGCCTGCCTATCTGCAGGAGCACGGCCAGCCGCAGACCCCGGCGGAGCTGGCCGATCACGCCTGCCTGAGATTCATCAGTCCCGTGGTCTCCTTCGACCGCTGGCACTTCGAGGGTCCCAACGGCCCGGAAACCTTTCGCATCGGCGAGACGCCCTTCCAGGTCAATGTCGGCGACGCCATGACCGAGGCCCTGCGCCAGGGCCTGGGCATCGGCGTGCTGCCGCTCTACTCGGCGGTGGACGGCCTGCGCGACGGCAGCCTGGTACGGGTGCTGCCGGCCTATCGCCTGCAGCGGCTCAACGCCTATGCCCTCTATGCCTCGCGGCAGTACCTGGACGCCAAGATCAGGACCTGGGTCGCCTATCTGCGCGAAGAGATCCCCGGAGCGCTGGAGGCGGACGAAGCCTTCGTACGCGCCGCCAGTAAAGTCGTCGGCCCAGCGCATTGAGGTCGGCAGGGCGCTTGGACTAAGCTCGGGGAGACCGCATCCCATGCGCGGTCATAGTTAGTGAGCTATTGAAATATCGCCCGGTATTGCGGTCCTGAGGGCGACAGGACGGCTTCCTCCCGGCACGCTTGCGTGTCGCCGAGGTCCATGTCCCGAGTCGGTGGCCACGCCGACGGACCGCCGTGCAGGACGGCCGGATCATGCAGGCGGTCAGGGACCGCCGTCAGCGCCACGGGAGTCCAATGAGCGCCACAGCAGGACCCACTTTGAGATTCGCCGACCAGCCGCTCAAGGGCATCGCCCTGATCTGCCTTGCCGTCTGGCTGTTCGCCTCCCACGACGCCCTCTCCAAATACCTCTCCGGCTTCTATCCGGTGGTCATGGTGGTCTGGGCCCGCTATCTGTCCCACACCCTGCTGATGATGGGGATCTTCATCCCGCGCTCGGGTCTGGCGGTAATTCGCACCAAACGCCCGGGATTGCAGGTGCTCAGAGCCTTGTGCCTGATCGGCTGCAGCCTGTTCTTCACCACCGGGCTGCGCTACCTGCCGATGGCCGAAGCCACAGCGGTCAACTTTCTCGCCCCGCTGATGGTGACGGCGCTGTCGGTGCCGCTGCTCAAGGAGAGTGTCACCCGCAGCCAGTGGGCGGCGGTGCTGGCAGGCTTCGTCGGGGTGCTGATCATCGTGCGGCCGGGCGGCCAGCTGTTCACCCCGGCGGTGCTGCTGCCGGTCTGCTCGGCGGTGTGCTTCGGCCTCTACCAGCTGCTGACGCGGCTGCTCAGCGGCATCGACAGCCCCACCACCAGCAACTTCCTCACCGGCATCATCAACACCCTGGTGCTGAGCAGCGTGGTGCCCTTCTTCTGGGAGATCCCCACCCTGACCCACGGCTTCATGCTGGCCTTGCTCGGCCTCTTCGGCATGTCGGGCCATCTGCTGCTGACCCAGGCCTTCCGCTATGCACCGCCAGCGCTGCTGGCGCCCTTCAGCTATGGCCAGATCGTCACCGCCGGCATCATCGGCTACCTCGTCTTCGGCCATGTGCCGGACAGCGGCGCGCTGATCGGCATCCTGATCATCTGCGCCAGTGGTCTGGCGGTGGCCTGGCAGCAGAGCCGCAAGGCGTCCAAGGCCAAGAAGGCGCGGGTGGTGCCGGCAGCGCAACCCGAGGCGCTGCCGGAGGTGGTGGCCGATGCCGCCGCGGGCACCCCGGCTCAGCGCAGCCCGTAGTCGGCGATGATCCCGACGAGGATCGCCAGCCCGGCCCAGTGGTTGTGCAGGAAGGCCTTGAAGCATACCAGGGGGTCGCGGTTGCGGGTGACGTGGAATTCCCAGGCGAAGCAGCCGGCCGCCACCAGCAGGCCCAGGTAGAAGGGCAGGCCCAGGCCGAAGCGGCCGCCGGCCAACGCCAGGCAGAGCAGGGTCAGGCCCTGCAGGGTGGCGATGATCACCCGGTCGGCGTCGCCGAACAGGATGGCGGTGGACTTCACCCCGATCTTGAGATCGTCCTCGCGGTCGGCCATGGCGTAGTAGGTGTCGTAGCCCACCGTCCAGATCACATTGGCGACGAACAGCAGCCAGGCCGCGGCCGGCAGTTCGCCGGTCTCGGCGGTGAAGGCCATGGGCATGCCCCAGGAAAAGGCCGCACCCAGCACCGCCTGCGGGTAGTAGGTGTATCTCTTCATGAAGGGGTAGAGCGCGGCCACCCCGAGGGCGCCGAAGGATAGCCAGACGGTGGTGGCGTTGGTGCAGAGCACCAGGCCGAAGCTGATCAGCACCAGCACGGCAAAGAACAGCAGGGCCTCCTTGGGCGAGATGCGTCCGGTGGCCAGGGGGCGATTCTTGGTGCGGGCGACATGGCCGTCGAAGTTGCGGTCGGCGAAGTCGTTGATCACGCAGCCGGCCGATCGCATCAGTACCACGCCGAGCACGAAGATCACTAGGTTCTTCAGACTCGGCACGCCCTCGGCGGCGATCCACAGCGCCCAGAGGGTGGGCCAGAGCAGCAGATAGATGCCGATGGGTCGGTCCAGCCGGGTGAGCTGGACGAAGTCGCGGATGCGCTCGCTGCGAGGGCGCGTGGCGATGACCCGGGCACTCGGCTCGGGGCCGCGGGGCGCGGCAGGACGGCGATCAAGGGGGCGGGAAGCGTTCTTTTTCATCGGGCGGCTGCTTGGCAAAGGGCCCGGCGATTATAAGGGCCCTGTCGTGTCGCCGCTGCCGTCCTGACGGATCAGCGCCTGTTCGTGTTCGGCACGGGGCCAGAAGGCCGGCAGGAAGACTTCGCCCACCAGGATAGTCAGCGGTCCGCGGCTGAACACCGAACGACGCGCCCAGCAGGCCGTGGACGCCGCGCCGTCGGGCAGCCAGGCCAGCGGATAACGGCAGGCTTCCAGGGGGCCGCGGACAAAGGCCGGTGCCTGGAACAGCCAGTGGCCGAGCGGTCGATCGCCGAGCGCCGCCAGGTCGAAATCGGCGGCTTCCAGGGCCTTGCGCGCTGCCACGCTGCGGGCAAAGACCCAGGCTTCGCCATTGCCGCGCAGCCAGACCTCACGCACCCAGCCAGGGCTGCTGGGCGGGACGTCCAGCGCCTGGCACTCGTCCGGACGCAATGGTTGCCAGCCCTGGGTGATCACCTCGACGGCGAAGCGTCCGCCCGCGAGGGCGGTGAGTCGCTCGGTGAGGGAGCCGCGGTCGGCGTAGAGCCAGCCGAGAGGCGCCTCCCGGTAATCCTGCGCCTGGCTGGTCGCCGCCTGGGTCAGCCAGCGCGGTGAGCCGTCACAGCCCCCAGACATTGCCCAGGGTGCTCAGCAGGGAGGGCTGGGTGCCTTGCTTGCCGAGATAACCCAGGATCACCTGGGCGAACTGGCTGGTCATGCCGCTGTTCATGCCCAGGGCATTGAAGGTCTTGTCGACGTCCTGACGGCTGTCGACATTGCCCAGCAGGCTGCCCAGCGGACTCTGCTTGGCGTCCTTGCCACCACCGCCGAGCAGACTGCCCAGGCCACCAAGTTGCGCCAGGCCACCGGTGGCATTGGCGCCGGCCAGCTGGTCCAGCCCTGGCACGGCCTTGGCCAACTGGCGGTAGTCGGTGCCGACCAGCTGATTCTTGGCCAGGCCCAGCAAGGCACCGGTGCCGCCCACCGCCTGCTGCGGGGTGACGTTGAGCTGGCTGGTCAGCGCCTGCAGCAGGCCCTGCGCCTGGGGCGTGGCGGCCGCCGCGGCGGTGGCCTTGGCGTTGCTGTTGCCGTTGGCGCCGTTGTAGGCGTTGACGGCGTCGTTGAGGTTGAAGGCGAACACCGGGCTGGCGGCGAGCACCAGCGGCAGGGCGAGAACGGACAGACGCATGGGCAGACTCCAGCGATTTGCGTGAAAGGTCAGAGGATAACCCGCTGGCGATGACCACAGACTGAACGGCGTTCCTGCGCGGACCCGACGCTGCGGTTATCATCGCCGTTTTGCCGGGAGAACACCGATGCTCAACGGGTTGTGGCTGGGCTTCTTCATCGTCGCCGGGATCAGTGCCTTCGGCCAGTGGCTGGTGGCCGGCAACGCCGGGGTATTCGCCGCCATGGTGGAGAGCCTGTTCGCCATGGCCAAGCTGTCGGTGGAGGTCATGGTGCTGCTGTTCGGCACCTTGACCCTCTGGCTCGGCATCCTGCGCATCGCCGAGAAGGCCGGGCTGGTGGACGCCCTGTCACGGCTGCTCGGTCCGCTGTTCGCCCGGCTGATGCCCGAGGTGCCGCGCGGCCATCCGGCACTGGGGCTGATCACCCTCAACTTCGCCGCCAACGGCCTGGGCCTGGACAACGCCGCCACGCCCATCGGCCTCAAGGCCATGCGCGCCCTGCAGGAGCTCAATCCCAGCAGTACCACGGCGAGCAATGCGCAGATCCTCTTCCTGGTGCTCAACGCCTCCTCGCTGACGCTGCTGCCGGTGACGGTCTTCATGTACCGCGCCCAGCAGGGCGCCACCGATCCGACCCTGGTGTTCCTGCCGATCCTGCTGGCCCACACCTGCGCCAACCTGGTCGGGCTGTTCTCCGTGGCCTTCATGCAGCGGCTGAAACTCTGGGACCCGGTGGTGCTGGCCTGGATCGGCGGGGGCGCCCTGGCCTTTGGCGCCTTCGTTGCCTTTCTCTTCACCCTGACCGCCACGGCGCTGTCCGGGCTGTCGTCGCTGCTCGGCAACCTGACCCTGTTCGGCATCATCCTGGCATTCATGATCCTTGGCGCCCTGCGCAAGGTGCCGGTCTACGAAGCCTTCGTCGAAGGTGCCAAGGAGGGTTTCGAAGTCGCCAAGTCGCTGTTGCCCTACCTGGTGGCCATGCTCTGCGCGGTGGGCGTGCTGCGTGCCTCCGGCGCCCTGGAATTCATCCTCGAAGGCGTTCGCCATGCGGTGACCTTCTTTGGCTGGGATACCCGATTCGTCGAGGCCCTGCCCACCGCCCTGGTCAAGCCCTTCTCCGGCAGCGCCGCCCGCGCCCTGCTGATCGAGACCATGCAGACCCACGGCGTGGACAGCTTTCCGGCCCTGGTGGCGGCCACCATCCAGGGCAGTACCGAGACCACCTTCTATGTGCTGGCGGTGTACTTCGGCGCAGTGGGCATCCAGCGCGCACGCCATGCGGTGGGCTGCGCCTTGCTGGCGGAATTCACCGGGGTCACGGCGTCGATCCTGATCTGCTACTGGTTCTTCGGCTGAACCTTGGGTTCCAGGTCGAGCATCCAGTCGTTCTGCACCATGCGTCTTTGACGACGGGAGGTGAGCTGCTGGGTCTGCCAGTCCTCGGCGATCAGGGCGCAGTAGTTGCCGTCGTGCTGCCCGAGGCGAAAGCGCCGGCGCACCCCGATCGGATCGTGATCCGAGCCATAGAAGGCCACCGCACGGATCTCCAGGCCCTCGAACACCCAGCCCTCGGGTGGTCGGTGGCTGTCCATGGTCAGGCCGTTGTGCTCGGCGGCGCGGCGGATCAGGCCCTGGAAGGTGCCGATGTGGGTAAAGTCACCGGTATTGAGCGGCCCCTGGTGGGTCGCCTCGCCCAGCACCAGTTCGGGATCGAAGTCATCCTGACCACTCTCGCGGATGTCGGTGACATCGGTGTAGAGCGTCTCGCGATTGGTCTTGAGGATCACCGTGAGCTGGTTGATGAACACCGGCTCGGCGCTCATGTTCGACAGCAGGCACAGGGCGCCCACGCCCTTGCCGGCGCCCCGGTTGATGATCAGCCGCGGCTGGCGCTGGCGCTTGTAGTTGTTGAGCAGCAATTGGGCATAGAGCACCCAGACGCCCAGGGTGCAGCACTGGGCGAAGAGCGTGAGGACTTGGGAGTTGTCTTTCAACCACTGGAACATGGGGGCACTTCGCTGGAAAGAATGACTATCGGAAAGACCGTTCGGGTTCCAGGTTCCACCGCTTCGCTGACCAATGGGTCGCGCTGAGAACATCGCCACAGCTCGGGCGTCCAAGCCTGAGAGGTCATCATGCCAAGGAAAATCGCCATGCTGCGTCTATCGCTACTCTGCTGTACCGCCCTGTTGAGCACGGCTGTGCTGGCCGAACCCCTCTCCTGCGACCAGCTCAAGGCCGAGGTCGAGGTCAAGATCCAGTCCGCCGGGGTGACCGCCTATACCCTCGAAGCGGTACCCAATGCCGAGGTGACCGATCCCAACATGGTGGTTGGCAGCTGCGCCAACGGCACCCACAAGATCCTCTACCAGCGCAACGACTGAACCTCGGGCAGGGCGACAGACCGTTCATCCGCTGGATGCTTGTACAGTTCCTTCTGGCTTAGTACTGTTTGCGCATACAGTATTTAGCCAAGAGGGTAATGCCATGTCGCCGTTCGCTCGGATTCGCCAAGCTCTATCCCTTGTCCAGCCTGCACCGCGCTGGATGGAACGCGAGGATTTTCTGCGCCTGAGTCGCCAGCTGCGCGAGCAGAAAGGACGCCCTGCACCGGTCCGTGCCCCGAGCCGGGATCAGGACGACTGGCTCAGCGTGCCTGCCTAGTGACTTGCAGCCTGGTGAGCACGCGTCTTTGCTGGTAGCGGTCGGTCAGAAGGGCGAGCAGATGCCTCGCTCCGAGGTCACCAGCTCACGCTGATCGTCGTAGAGCGTGATCTCGCCCCGGCCGAAGGTGTGCTCGGCCTCCAGTCGATAGCGCCGGCCAGCCTGGAAGTCGCCGTAGTCCAGTTCCAGATAGCACTGGATCTGCAGGGGCTCGTTCCAGCCAAAGCGCGGACCGAAGCCGCCACCGCCATAGAGTTCGTAGCGATAGCTCACCTTGAGGCTGTGGCTGCCGGGGGTGAGCTGGAAGTAGCGGCCGTCGTCGAGACGTCGACCGTCCTGGGATTCGGCCAGCAGCGAGGCGCCTACCGCAGGTTCGCGCAGCACCAGATCGACCCACGCCTGGTTGGGGTCGACAGGAGGCAGCGGTGTAGTGCAGCCACCGAGCAGCAGCAGAAGAGCCAGCAGGCGCAGACGCATGGACGGCGACTCGCGACAGGGAGATCAGCCGAGTCTACACGTCGCCGCAACGACTGGCATTGCTGCGCGCCACTTCCTGGTTGCGCTCGTCATAGAGGCGCGCCCAGGGCCGCCAGCCGGTCTGACCGGCCTCCAGGCGATAGCGCTCGCCCGCGGTGAAGGCCTTGTAGTTGAGGGTCACCAGGCAGGTGCGTGCCAGCGGATCGGCCACCTGCGCGCCGATGTTGGTGGGCTGCACCTCGAACTGGTAGCGTACCTGCAGATCGTGGCTCCCTGGCCAGACCTGGAAGTAGCGTTTGTCTTCGAGTTCCTTGCGATCGGCACGCAGGGCTTCCAGCTTGGCCTTGCCGTCGCTGTCCAGATCGATCCAGGCCTGTGCCGGATCCGGTTTGGGCAGCGGCCATAGGGAACAGCCACTCAGGAACAGCACAGGCAACAGCAGGCACAGTCTACGCATGACGGCTACAACTCCGGGCAGGGAAGGGCGCGCCACCCAGTCAGGCACCCTGCCTGCGCAACGCGCGGGCCGCTGGCTGGCGCTGCTGTCCCTGGCGATCGGACTGGGCGGTTGTACCTCGGTCGGGTACTACGGTCAGATGGTACAGGGCCAGTGGGTGCTGATCCGTGATCGCGAGCCCATTGCGACGGTCGTCGCCGATCCCGCGCGCCCCGCCGCCCTGCGCGAACGCCTTGCCGCCGCCGCGGCCGCGCGGCGCTTCGCCAGTGCCGAACTGGCCTTGCCGGACAACGCCAGCTATCGCAGTTTCGTCGAACTCAAGCGCCCCTTCGTGCTGTGGAACGTCTTCGCCACCGCCGAGTTTTCCACCCGGCCCACCACCCACTGCTTTCCCATCGCCGGTTGCGTGGCCTATCGCGGCTACTACCAGGAGGCTGCAGCCCGGGCAGCGGCGCAGGCGCTGCAACGGCAGGGCCAGGACACCTACGTCGGCGGCGTACCGGCCTATTCGACGCTGGGCTGGTTCAGTGATCCGCTGCTGAGCAGCATGCTGCGCTGGGACGATGACCAGGTGGCCGCGACCATCTTCCACGAGCTGGCCCACCAGCGCTTTTACCTGCCGGGCGATACTGCCTTCAATGAATCCTACGCCACCTTCGTCGAGGGGGAAGGGCTGCGGCAATGGCGCGCCAGTCGTGGCCTGCCGCCGCCGGACGCGGGGCGCGAGGCCCGCTACCAGCAATTTCGCGCCCTGCTGCTGACCACCCGCGAAGACCTGGCGCGGCTCTATGCCCAGCCGCTGACGCCCACGGCCAAGCGCGCGGCCAAGGCCCGGCGTTTCGCCCAGTTGCGCGCTGACTATCAGCGCCTGCGCGCCACTCCGGCCTGGCGTGACGAGCGTCGCTTCGATGGCTGGATGAGCCAGCTACTCAACAATGCGCGGCTGGTGCCCTATGGGCTGTACGAACAATGGGTGCCGGCCTTCGCGGCGCTCTATGCACAGCACCCGGGCAATTGGCCGGCCTTCTTCCACCAGGTACGGCTATTGGGCGAGCGCCCGGCGGCCGAACGCGAGCAGGCGCTCCAGGCGCTGCTCGGCCAGGCGACAACACCGCAGCCCTAGCGCGGCGCTCGCCAGTTGGACCAGGCAGCGACCAGGCCCAGCCCGGCCGCCAGGGCCAGTCCCAGGCGCGGGGCCAGCCCGGCATCCAGATGCAGCAGCAGCGCCAGGGCGGCGGCGCCCAGTGCCATGCCGGTCTGCCGCGCGGTCGCCTGGACGCCGCCGGTGGCGCCGTTGCGACCGAGCGGGGCAGCGGTCAGCATGATCCTGTTGTTGGGCACCTGGAAAAAGCCGAAGCCGATGCCACCGACGATCAGGCAGGGAACCAGCAGCGTGGTGGACTGCTCCAGCGGCATCACCGCGGCAGCCGCCAGGCCCAGGGCGATCCCCAGGCCGCCGAGCATGCACAGTCGCTGGGGGGGATAGCGATCGGCCAGGCGCCCGGCCACCTGTGCCGACACGGCCACGGTGAGCGGCCAGGCCAGCATCAGCAGGGCAATCTGCAGGGGTACCAGGCCCAGCTGGTGCTGCAGGTAGAAGGGCAGGGCGAGAAAGCAGAGCATCTGCGCGGCGAAGGAGCAGACCGAGGCCAGCACCGAGTGACGCATGGCGGGCAGGCCCAGCAGATCGACGGGCAGCAACGGCGCCGCCAGCCCGCGTTCGCGACGCACCAGCAACACCAGACTGGCCGCGGCCAGCAGCAGCAGGACCACTCCCTGCAAGGGCGCGCCGCCAAGACGCTCCAGGCCGCCGATGCCGGCGCAGAACAGCAGGGCGTTGAGCAGCACGCTGACGGGATCGAGACGGCGTTGCGCGCGGGGGCTGTCGGGCAGGTTGCGCACCAGCAGGCCGACCAGGATAGCCAGGGGTACGTTGATCGCGAACAGCCAGGGCCAGCCGCCCAGCGCCAGGATGGCCGCGCCCAGGCTGGGTGCGGCTGCCGAACCCAGGGCCACGCAGAGGGCGTTGATGGCGATGCCGCGACCCAGGCGCGCCCGTGGATAGGACAGCCGCACGATGCCGGCACTGACGCACATGATGGCGGCGGCGCCCACGCCTTGCAGCGCTCGGGCGGCGACCAGGCTGGCAAGATCCGGGGCCAGGGCGCAGCCCAGGGAGGCCAGGCCGAAGATGCCGACGCCGGTGGCGAACACCGGACGCAAGCCCAGCCGCTCGGCCACCGCGGACAACGGAAACAGCAGGGCGACCAGGCTCAGCTGGTAGGCGCTGACGATCCACACCGCCGCAGCGGCGGACACATCCAGGGCCTCGGCGATGCTGGGCAGGGCCAGGTTGGCGATGCCACTGTCCAGCACCGTCATGCTGATGGCCAGGAGCAGGGCGGCAACAGCACGGTAGCGGCGCGGGCGCGGCAGTCCGTCGGCGACGCAGGCAGTGGCGCTCAATCGTCGACCTTCACGTGTTGGTCACTCTCGCCAAGCTTCCAATAGCCGGCCGCCTTCACCCAGTCCCGTGGCAGACCCTTGGCCAGCAGCACCTGGCGTGCGGCGCGTGCCTGCGCAGCCTCACCGGCGATCCAGGCATAGCCTTCGCCCGCGGGCAGCTCCAGGGCTTCCAGCGCCTGCACCAGGGCGTCTGCCCGGGCCTCTCGGTAGACCCAGCGGACCTCGGCAGCGGCGGCGGTGGGCAGGGCGATTTCCAGGCCGGGGCGGGCCACTTCGGCGATGACCTGCACCTTCACCCCTGCGGCCAGTTGTTCGAGGCGCCGGGCGATGGCGGGGAGGGCGGTCTCGTCACCGGCCAGCAGGTACCAGTCGAAATCCTCCGGTGGCACCAGGGCACCCTTGGGCCCGCCGATGATCAGCTCGGCACCGGGCTGCGCCTGGCGCGCCCAAGTGGTCAGTACACCCGCTTCGTGCAGGAAGAAATCGATGGCCAGTTCGCCGCGGGTGGCATCGTAGTAGCGGGGGGTGTAGTGCCGCCCAGCGAGTTGCTCGGGGCTGGCAGCGCGAATGGGGGTGGCGTCGATTGGCACGAAGAGCTTCACGTGTTCGTCGAAGGCGGCGCTCTGGAAGTCGGCCAGGTCGCTGCCACCGAAGGTCAGGCGCAACAGATCGCCGCCGAGCGCTTCGCGACGGACGACGGTCGCCCAGCGGCGTTTGAGCTCGAAACGCACGCGCTGGAAAAGGTGGCGGGCACTGGCATCGCCCTCTTGGCTGTGAAAAGATGTCGCCATTGCGGAGGTACCATTCATTGAGGTTCCTCACTATATTCGAGGTAAGAATCGTTCATGTCAACCGCCGCCGCCATCGCCGAAGCCTTGCTAGATCTGAAACGGCAGATGCGCCAACAACTGGATGAGACGCTCAAGGCGTCCGGTCTTTCCTTCGCCCGCTACAAGGTGCTGATGGTGCTGGAGCGGCTGGGCCCCTGTCGTCCGGGTGAGGTCGCCGAACAGCTGCGCCACGCGCCGCGCACCCTGACCGATGCTTTCGACGCCCTGGAGCGCGATGGCCTGGTGCGTCGCGAACCCCATCCCCAGGACAGGCGCGCCTTGCTGGTCCACCTAACCGAGCAGGGGCGTCAGGCGCTGGCTCATGCCCAGGTGCCTCGTACCCAGGCGCTGGAAGCGGTCTTTGCACCGCTGGACGCAGAGGAGCAGGCGCAACTGCTGGCCTATCTGGAGCGGGTCCGCAGCCGTAGTTGAGCAGCGGGAGAACTCCGTGCGGGTTGGCACGCTCGAAAGAGTGAGCCTACCGAGGAGAGCCTTTCATGAGCGACCAGCGTTCCGATGCCCACTTGGGCAAGACCCCGCCAAACCAACCCGCGCTCGATGAGGCGGGACGTCCGGTGGATGTGGTGAAAAAGGATATGGAGCAGTCGGAAGCGACGCCGACCGATGGCATCGACAAGGTCATCACGCCTACCGATATCAAGACCAAGGAGCAGGAAGCCGAAGAGCTCAAGCGCAAGACCGCTGAGGTCGAACGCAAGCTGGACCGTTAATGCTCCACGTGAAACCTCGGGTTCCCGAGGTTTCACCTTCCTTTCGTTACCTTGGTGGCCATAGCCGGAGTAATGCCGCGCTATAGCAGCGTTGTACTAACTGCTTGGCGGGCGCGTCGCTAGTCTTGGCGCCGTCTATTCCCCTGCCGCAAAGGAGCTTCCATGGGCCAGTCCGCCTTCACCATCCAAATGGCCAAAGAAGGGTTTCAGCCGCCGGTACTGGTCACGCGCGAAGCCCATGGCACTCTGGACGCCCATGCTCATCCTTTCGACGCCAAGGCGCTGGTCATCGAAGGCGAGTTGCGTATTCGGACGGCGGCGGGCGAACGTCATTATGGCGTGGGCGAGATCTTCCAGTTGGCTGCCCATGAGCCGCACTCGGAAGTCTTCGGTGCCCAGGGCGTACGTTATCTGGCGGGGCGACGACCGGCCTAGCGGCCTGGGCTAGCCTTCGCTGTCGTTCTTCTCGATGTCCTTGCGCTGGCGATTCAGGATCACGCAGCCGTAGACCCCACCACCCAGCAGCAACAGGGCGAGGATGGAAAAGATAGCCATGAAAATGGAGTCATTCATCGAAATCTCCGAAAGCAGGGTCGGAGCAGTCTAGCGACTAGCGGAAATTCTTGCGAATCGCCTCTAGGACGCGATGTTGCCGATGCCGGAGCGGCACCGGCAGGCATCTGAACCCTTAGCCTTCGAGCGTGGCGTTCAGGTTGATCTTGGCACCCTTGAGCACCTTGGACACCGGGCAGCCTTCCTTCGCCTGGTTGGCGATGGTGGTGAACTGCTCCTGGGTGGCACCGGGGATCTTGGCCTTCATGGTCAGATCGATGGTGGTGATCTCGAAGCCATCACCGACCTTGTCCAGGGTGACATCGGCCTTGGTCTCGATCCGCTCGGGGGTCAGACCGTTCTGGCCCAGCAGCATGGAGAAGGCCATGGAGAAGCAGCCGGCATGGGCCGCGCCGATCAGTTCTTCGGGGTTGGTGCCCGGAGTGTCTTCGAAACGGGTGTTGAAGCCGTAGGCATTGTCCTTGAGCGCGCCGCTCTCGGTGGAGATATGGCCCTTGCCATCCTTCAAACCGCCTTGCCAGACCGCGGAAGCATATTTCTTCATGGAGCGTCTCCGGTTGTTGGTACGAATCCATCTAGAACAAGCCGGCAGCCGGTAAGTTCGTTGCAGTCGATGCGGGCGTTTCGCGGTCAACCTCTTTCGACCATCCCTGGAGGCCCTCATGAACTATCGCACTCTCGGCCGTACCGGTCTGAAAATCTCGCCCCTTTGCCTGGGCTGCATGACCTATGGCGTGCCCGAGCGGGGCAATCATCCCTGGACCCTGCCGGAAGACCAGAGCCAGCCGCTGCTGAAGAAGGCGCTGGATCTGGGCATCAACTTCTTCGACACCGCCAACAGCTACTCGGACGGCACCAGCGAAGAGATCGTCGGCCGCTTCCTCAAGGCCAACGCCGTGCGCGAGGAGATCGTGCTGGCGACCAAGGTGTACTTCCCGCTGCGGGATAGGCCCAACGTCGGCGGCCTGTCGCGCAAGGCCATCTTCGCCGCCATCGACGCCAGCCTGCAGCGCCTGGGCACCGACTACGTCGATCTCTACCAGATCCATCGCTGGGACTATCACACGCCCATCGAGGAGACCCTGGAAGCCCTGCACGACGTGGTCAAGGCCGGCAAGGCGCTGCACATCGGCGCCAGCAGCATGTACGCCTGGCAATTCGCCAAGGCACTGCACACCGCCGAACGCCATGGCTGGACTCGCTTCGCCACCATGCAGAATCACCTCAACCTGCTCAATCGCGAAGAGGAGCGGGAGATGCTGCCGCTGTGCCGCGATGCCGGTATTGGCGTGATCCCCTGGAGTCCGCTGGCCCGTGGCCGCCTGACCCGCGACTGGGACGCCAGCACGGCGCGCACCGAAAGCGATGCCTTCGGCAAGACGCTCTATACCGCCAGCGAGGAATCCGACCGGCAGATCGTGGCTGCCGTGGCCCGCATCGCCGAAGCCCGCGGCGTACCGCGCGCCCAGGTGGCCCTGGCCTGGCTGCTGCAGAAGCCGGGCATCGACGCGCCCATCGTCGGCGCCTCCAAGCCGCAGCATCTGGAGGATGCGGTGGCGGCGCTGGAATTGCGCCTGAGCGAAGAAGAGATCGCCGCCCTGGAAGCGCCCTATGTCCCGCATCCGGTAGTGGGTTTCAGCTGAGGAGCCGTGTTGCCCTCACCCCGGCCCTCTCGCGAGGGGAGAGGGGGAAGAGCGGGATGGAGTGCTGGCTGAGGTCCAATCCCCCGGACCCTGCGCATCCCCTTTCACCCCTCACTCCTGGGGCTAGGACCAAGTGCGAGGACTGTTCTGCTCCCCTCTCCCTCAGGGAGAGGGGCCGGGGGTGAGGGCGTCCGGACTCAGGCGTACTGATCGGCGATCTGCCGTTCGGCACTGGCCAGGGCCGCGCTCTTGGCTTCGTCGCCATAGGCCAGGCCTTCGGCGCGAACGATCTGGATGTCGGTGATGCCGAGGAAGCCCAGCAGCAATTTCAGATAGTCCTCATGGGCGATGCCAGTGGGCTTGCCGGCATGGATGCCGCCCGCCGTAGCGACGATGATCGCCTTCTTGTCGCCGCACAGGCCTTCCGGACCGGCTTCGCTGTAGCGGAAGGTGGTGCCGGCCACGGTGATGCGGTCGATCCAGGCCTTGAGCTGGGTCGGAATGGTGAAGTTGTACATGGGGGCACCCAACACCAGTACGTCGGCGGCGAGGAATTCCTGCAGGGCGCGGGCATTGCGCTCGGCTTCGTCACGCTGTTCGGCGTTGCGCTGCTCGGCCGGGGTGGCGCCGGCGGCCAGACTGGCACCGGAGAAGTGCCCCAGGGAGTCGTGGGCGAGGTCATGGTAGGTGACCTCCAGACCCGGCGTGGCGGCCTTGAGGGCGGCGACGACCTTGGCGCTCAGGGCGCGGGAAGCAGAGTGATCGCCGAGGATGCTGGAGTCGATGTGCAGGAGTTTCATGGCGGTGGTCCTGTAGGGTCTTGAGAGATGAGCCCAGACTACCGATAAGACGATCAGTTGATTAGTCGCCTAAAATGCGATGCTTCGTCCCATGGATAGGACAATCGCCCATGCAAGACCTCAATGACCTCGCCTACTTCGCCAAGGTGGTGGAGGCCGGTAGCTTCGCCGCGGCCGGCCGCCTGCTGGGCATTCCCAAATCGCGTCTGTCGCGGCGCATCGCTGAACTGGAGACGCGCCTGGGCGCCCGCCTGCTGCAGCGCACCACCCGCACCCTGACGCTCACCACCCTGGGTGAGCGCTATCTGGTGCACTGCCAGGCGCTGCTGCGCGAGGCGGAAAGCGCCGCCGAGACCGCCGCCAGCCTGTCCAGCGAGCCGCGTGGGCCGCTGCGCGTATCCTGTCCGGTGGCCCTGGCCCAGCAATACCTTCCCGAGGTGGTGACGCGGTTTCTTACCCGCTATCCCCAGGTGCAGCTGGACATGCTGCTGGTCAACCGGCGGGTGGACATCATCAATGAAGGGGTGGACGTCGCCATGCGCGTGCGGGACGTCGATGACGAAGAACCAGGCCTGGTGGTGCGGCGGCTGCGCCAGGCTCCCGTGGTGCTGGTGGCGGCACCCGAACTGCTCGCCGGACGACGGCTGGATACACCGGAGGCCTTGCTGGGCCTGCCCTTGCTGGGCGCCCTGGAGGTGGATCGCAAGGTACACCTGCGTCTCGCAGGACCTCAGGGCGAACGTCGCGAACTGATATTGGAAGCGCGCCTGGGCATCGATGACTTCGGCGTGCGCAAGGCCGCCGCCCTGGCGGGTCTCGGCTATACCCTCCTGCCGCTGATCTATTGTCAGGCCGAGCTGGCCGAGGGCCGCCTGCAACGCCTGCTGCCGGACTGGTCGATCCCCGGTGGCCATCTCCAGGCCGCCTATGCGCACCGCCGTGGCCAACTGCCGGCGGTGCGCGCCTGGCTGGAGCACCTGGAAGAGAATTTCCGGGATCAGGGCAGTGCGCCGGTCTAGACCACCGTCGCCCAGGCCGAGACGAGTAATAGCGCCGCCATCCCCAGGTTGAAACCACGCCAGGCGCGCTGCGATCTCAGGCTGCGCGCCGCGACCCGGCCGAGCAGCGCCCAGAGGCCCAGACAGGGTACGGACACCAGCAGGAACACCAGGGCCAGGACCAGCACCTGCCGCCAGAGGTCGGCGCCGGGCTCGGCATAGACCGTGACCACCGCCAGCGCCATGCTCCAGCTCTTGGGGTTGAGCACCTGCAGGCCGGCGGTGCCGCCGAAGCCCAGGCGGGCGCTGTCATCCGTGACCGCGGGCGCGCCGGCACGGGCCAGTTGCCAGGCCAGCCAGCTCAGCCAGAGCACGCCGGCCCAGGCCAGGCTGCGCTGCCAGTCGGGATGTCGGGCCAGGGTCTGGCCGAGACCGAAACCCACCACCAGGACCAGGGCCACCGCGCCCAGGCTGCCGCCCAGCACCAGCGGCAGACTGGCCCGGGCGCCGTGGCGAGCGCTGTGGCCGAGGATGAGCACATTGGTCGGCCCGGGGGTGATGGAGGCGACCAGGGCGAACAGCAGGAAGGGCAGCAGGGACATGGGAGACTCCCGGTTTGGAGGAGCCCCAGGGTCGCAAGCCTGCCGCTAGCGGTCTGGAAGATTCGAGCAGCGCGCGCGATAGGCCGCCGGGGTCAGGCCATAGGCGCGGCGAAACCAGCGGCCCAGATGACTCTGGTCGGCGAAGCCCAGGGCCGCGGCGGTCTCTGCCGGCGACAGGCCGTCGGCCAGCAGGCGGCGTGCCCGCGACAACCGCAGCTGCACCAGATAGGCATGCGGTGCCAGACCAAAGGCCGCCTTGAAGGCACGGGTCAGGCGGAATCTGTCCACGCCACAGGCCTGGGCCAGTTCTTCCAGGCCGAGGTCTTCCTGATGATGGGCATGCAGGAAGTCCCGGGCGCGCAGAGCGACCTGGGGCAGCCGCGGATCGCCCGTCTGGGGCGCCCGCCATTGCAGTTGCGGCAAGAGGCGCAGCAACAGGGCGTCCAGGGCGCTCTGGCGGACGATGCGCAGCTCTGGCCGACTCAAGACGTCATGGGCCCAGGCCACCGCGCGGTGCAGTTCGGCCTGGTCCACCAGGGTACGGGCGAAGCCCGGTTCGCCCAGCGGCCGGGCCTCACCGTGCAGGCCCTGCAGCTCGCGCGCCAGCCACTGGGGATCGAGGTAGAGCATGGAATAGGTGAAGCCCTCGGCTTCCGGCGCCTGGCCGTCGTGCAACTCGCCAGGCTCCAGCAGAAAGACCTGCCCCGGGGTGCTCAGGTGGCGCTGGCCACGGCAGTGGAATTGCTGCAGGCCCTGCTCGGTGTAGCCCACCAGATAGGCGTCGTGCCAGTGCGGGTCATAGGCATGGCCCTCGAAATGGGCGCGCAGGGTCTCGATGCCGGTGTCGGCGTCCTGTTGCAGCTGGATCCAGTGATCGTCGGCCATGGCGAGAAAAGGGGATCTGCGGGCTTTCCAGTCTAGCTACGGACCCGGCGCCGGTCTGGAAGATTCGTGCAACTTCAGCGACCCAGACGCGCGGGCAGCTCCCGTGCCAGATGGCGGATCAGCTCGGAGAGGCGGCGCGGCACATGGCGCTGTTGGCGGTGGACCGCATAGATGGCCGCCGCTAGCGCCTCGTGATCGGTCAGCAGCGGCACCAGGGCGCCACTGGCGAGCAGCTCGGCCACGTCCCATTCCGATCTCAGGATCAGCCCATGGCCCTCCAGCGCCAGGCGCACCACCACCTCGCCATCGTTGCTGCTCAGGCTGCCGCGCACCTTCTGGGCGAAGTGCTGGCCGGCCTTGGTGAAGCGCCAGACGGCATAGTCGCCCGTGTCCTGGCGCAGCACCAGGCAATTGTGCCGCGCCAGGTCCGCCACGCTCTCCGGCACGCCGGCACGTGCCAGGTAGGCGGGGGCGGCGCAGAGCAGGCGGCGGTTATCCAGCAGGCGGTGGGCGATGACCCGGGCGTCCGGTGGCTCGCCGACACGGATATCCAGGTCGAAGGGACCCTCCAGCAGGTTCACCGGATGGCTGGAAAGATGCAGATTGAGCTCCAGCCCGGGATGGCGGCGGGCGAAGTCCGACAGCAGCGGTGCCAGGTGGCGGCGGCCGAAGCCGAAGGTGGCATTGAGATTGAGCACCCCGCTCAGGGGCGCGTCGGGCCGGCCGACGGCGGCCTCCAGGTCTTCCAGCTGGGTCAGCAGCGGACGGGCGCCTTCCAGGTAGCGCAGGCCCTCCGGCGTCAGGTCCAGCCGCCGGGTAGTCCGGCGGATCAGTTGCACGCCCAGGCGGCGCTCCAGGGCAGTGAGTCGTTTGCTGACCGCCGCCAGGGATAGCCCCAGCTCCCGGGCAGCGGCCGTCAGGCTGGGGTGGCCGGCCAGGCGGACAAAGAAGGCGAGGTCATCAGCGGACAAGATTCTTGATCCCAGGTTAAGAATGGCTTTCCCTGAGACGGGATTGTACGCCTCCGGCGCGAGACTACACTGGGTCCATCCCACCCAGACTGCCGGAGAAAAGCCATGCAAGCGTCCAAGCCCTACAAGATCGCGGTCATCGCCGGTGACGGCATCGGCAAGGAAGTCATGCCTGAAGGCATCCGCGTGCTGGACGCCGCTGCCCAGCGCTTTGGCATCGCCTTGCAGTGGGATCACTTCGACTTCGCCAGCGCCGAGTACTACCAGGCCCACGGCAAGATGCTGCCGGACGACTGGTTCGAGACGCTCAAGGACTACGATGCCCTCTATTTCGGCGCCGTCGGCTGGCCGGACGTGGTGCCCGACCACATCTCCCTCTGGGGCTCGCTGCTGCAGTTCCGTCGCCGCTTCGACCAGTACGTCAACCTGCGCCCCTGCCGCCTGATGCCCGGCGTCAAGGCGCCCCTGGCCAATCGCCAGCCGGGCGACATCGACTTCTATGTGGTGCGCGAGAACACCGAGGGCGAGTACTCCAGCGTCGGCGGCATCATGTTCGAAGGCACCGAGCGCGAGGTGGTGATCCAGGAAACGGTCATGACCCGCCACGGCACCGACCGCATCCTCAAGTTCGCCTTCGACCTGGCCCAGCAGCGGCCACGCAAGAAACTGACCTCGGCCACCAAGTCCAATGGCATCGCCATCACCATGCCCTGGTGGGACAAGCGCGTGGAGGAGATGGGCAAGGCCTATCCGGACGTGGCGGTGGACAAGTTCCACATCGACATCCTCACCGCCAACTTCGTCCTGCACCCGGACTGGTTCGACGTGGTGGTCGCCAGCAACCTGTTCGGTGACATCCTCTCCGACCTGGGCCCGGCCTGCACCGGCACCATTGGCATCGCCCCCTCGGCCAACATCAATCCGGAACGCAATTTCCCCAGCCTGTTCGAGCCGGTGCACGGCTCGGCGCCGGACATCGCCGGCCGGGGCATCGCCAATCCCATCGGCCAGATCTGGTGTGGCGCCATGATGCTCGAACACCTGGGCCATGCCGACGCCGGCGCGGCGGTGGTCGCGGCCATCGAAGCGGTACTGCGCCAGGGGCCTGAGCAGGCGCCCCTGACCCGTGACCTCGGCGGCCAGGGCACCACCGAAAGCCTGGGGCAGGCCATCGCCGCGGCCCTGGCCTGAGATGGACGGCCTCTTTCCGGGATTCGAGCAGCGGCGGTTGGACGTCGATGGCGTCGAGCTCAATTGCCGCGTCGGCGGCCAGGGCCCGGCGCTGCTCCTGCTCCACGGCCATCCCCAGACCCATGTCATGTGGCACAGGGTGGCGCCGCGGCTGGCCGAGCGTTTCACGCTGGTGGTCGCCGACCTGCGCGGCTATGGCGACAGCGCCAAGCCTGACGCGGGCACGGAGGCCTACAGCAAGCGCACCCTGGCGCGGGACAACGTCGAGCTGATGCGCCTGCTGGGCCACCAGCGTTTCGCGGTGCTGGCCCACGACCGTGGCGCCCGCGTCGCCCATCGCCTGGCACTGGATCATCCCGCTGTGGTGGAGCGGCTCATGCTGCTGGACATCGCCCCGACCCTGGCCATGTATCGGCAGACCGACGAGGCCTTCGCCCGCGCCTATTGGCACTGGTTCTTCCTGATCCGCCCGGCACCATTGCCGGAGCGGCTGATCGAAGCCGATCCGGAAGGCTATCTCAAGGGCGTGATGGGTACGCGCAGCGCAGGCCTGACGCCCTTTCCACCCGAGGTGCTGGCCGAATACCTGCGCTGCCTGAGCCTGCCTGGCACAGCTCGCGGCATTTGCGAGGATTACCGCGCCAGCGCCGGTATCGACCTGGCTCACGACCAGGCCGATCTGGACACCGGGCGCCGACTGGAGCTGCCGCTGCGGGTGCTCTGGGGCGCTGAAGGCACCGTCGGGCGCTGCTTCGATCCGTTGGCCGAATGGCGTCAGGTGGCCACCCAGGTCAGTGGTCGCGCCCTGCCAGGTGGTCATTACCTGGCGGAAGAAGTGCCGGACCTGGTGCTGGAAGAGGCCATGGCCTTTCTGGGTTGAATCGGCTGCCGCAAAGGAGTGTTGCGTCTTCTGTCGGCAACAAAGTGTGACGTCATCGAGGTGGAATCGGTCTATTCGTGAAATTTTCGTGAAAAGAGACCTCGATGAACGCTCCACTCTTCACCGCCACCTGGCAGTGGCGCCGACTGGCGCTCTGCCAGGGACTCGCCCTGGGCCTGCTGGTGCTCTGGCTCATTCCCGCCGTTCGGACCCAGTTGCTGGCGTTCGATGCCGGGCTGTTCCATGCCCTCAACGCGCCCCTGGCGCACTCTACTGCCTGGCTCTATCTCTGGACCTTCTTCAGCCTGCGACCGGTGGATGCCCTGGTCGGGCTGGTGCTGCTGGCCTTGCTGGTTCGCGGCGGCTGGGCCTATCCGACCCATCAGGTACGGCCGGCGCTGGCGACCTTCATCGGCCTGCTGGTGATCCTGCTGATCGTGCGAACCCTGCTGACCAAGGGCATCGAAGCCTGGGGCCTGCAGCATTCCAGCCCGTCCGACGTGCTCCCGGGCGCCTATCTGCTCAGCGATCGCTTTCCCGGGCTGGAGCATGGTTGGGAATTGAAGGACAGGTCCGGCGCCAGCTTTCCCGGCGACCATGCCTCGGTGCTGCTGCTCTGGGCGCTGTTCATGGCGCACTTCACCCGCGGCGGACGCCGCCTGGTGGTGGCCGCGCTGGCGATGCTGTTCATGCTGCCGCGCCTGGTGGCCGGCGCCCACTGGGGTTCGGATGACTACATCGGCGGCCTGGCGCTGGCCCTGGGCGTCATCAGCCTGGGCCTGCATACCCCGCTTGCAGCGGGGCTCGCCCACAGGGGTGAACGTCTGCTGACGCCACCCCTGCGTGGCCTGGGACGGCTACCGGTGCTGGGCCGCCTGAGTCTGCTGCGACCCTAGCATCCGCTAGGCACGCGTCGGGGCCAGGGCCGGCAGCAATTGCTGGTCGATGGCCTGGCGCACCGCCGGCAGCAGCGCCGCGCTGCCGGACAGCAATTCCTGGATCAGCTGGCGCAGGGCCTGGGCACGCTCCTGGTTGAGCCCGGTCACGGCCTGGCGACAGGCTTCGTCCGCGGTTGCCGCGGGCGTCACGTTGAAACCCAGCGCACGCAGGCGGTCGCGGAAGTCGTCCTGGTCGATCAAGTCGGCGATCATCATGGCACTGCCCTCTCAGGTGGAATGCCTGGATTCTCCCATTGGCGTCGCAGACGGCAAGCCGGGCTGGCGTCGCCGCATAGCCCGATGTCGTTTTTGGAAAGCGCTTCGCCGGCCAGCCAGGCAATGTAGGTTTATTACGACGCCCTGCCTGGACAATCTGCCGCAGGGTCAAAACCGACGTTCGCCGTTAGAATGCGCCCTATCCACGATATTTTGCGGTTGTTCGCCTCTAGAGCCGAGCAATCCACGGTTACACACTGAGGCCCATCAGGGCGTTTGAACCTCTTCCGTCTCCAGCGGTTGAGGTTTTTTTTTGTCTTTTGATAGGTTGGCCCCAGGTGCCAAGTCCAGTTCACCGCCGAGAAAGCGCTCCAGGGCACAGCGCAGGGCTTCGGCGCGCCGGCCCTGGGCGCGCAGTGCACCGTGCAGCAGGCCGGCGCCTTCCCACACCCGACAGGAGTTACCCGCCGCGCGCAGGGCGGCAGCATAGGCGCGGCCGTGATCAGCCAGAGGATCGCGCCGCGCCACGGCGACCAGGGCGGGTGCCAGCCCGCTGAAATCGCCAGCCTGCAGCGGCAAGGCGAGGGGATCCCGGCGATCTTCCGGGCGGGGCAGATAGGCATCCAGACAAGCTCGCCAGTCGGTCGCGCTCAGCAGCGGTGCCTGGGCCTGATGGCGCTCGCTGGGCAGCACCCGATCCGTCAGCGCGGGATAGATCAGTGCCTGGGCCCGCGGCTGGGCGCGACCCTGTTGGCGCAGCGCCAGGCACAGGGCCGCGGCGAGATTGCCGCCGGCACTGTCACCGGCCACCGCCAGCCGGCGCTCGTCCAACCCCAGTGCCTGGGCCTCACGTTGCAGCCAGTCCCAGGCCCGCCGGGCATCGTCCAGGGCTGCAGGGTAGGGATGCTCTGGCGCCAGGCGATAGTCCACCAGCAGCACCGCCAGCCCCAGTCGCCGCGCCAGCCGTGCCGCGAGAAAGCCGTGGGAATCCAGGTCGCCGAGCATCCAGCCGCCGCCGTGCAGATAGAGCAGGGCGGGGCGGTTGGCGCGGGCGTTCAGTGGCGCCACCAGCCGCAGCGGTACCCCAGCGGCACGGTGATCGCTGATCGCCAACCCCTGGTAGTCCGCTGGCGCCAGGGCCGCGCAGAGACGGGCATAGGCCTGGCGCTGGGCAGCGATGGCCGGAGCCTGGGTGGCGAAGGCCTGGCTGGCCGCGACGAAGGCGGCCATGTCCGCGGACAGCGGCGGTGTTCTCATCGCCGGGATGGGGGCAGGCCGATGACCCGCCCGACGTGCTCCGGCCAGGGCTCGTCCCGCTGCGCCGCCAGCCGGGTCGCCAGCCAGTCGTGCACCCGTGGCGCGAAGGGCGCGGAGCGGGGACCGTCCAGGTGGACGTGCAGGAGCAGCTGCTCGGAGGCGGCCAGCAGCTCGGCCTGCCCCTGGTGATGGAGGCCGAAGTGCAGGTGCAGGCGCTTGGCGTCCAGGGCCAGGAACCTCACCCGCACCTCCAATTGGGCGTCCGCCTTCACCTCGTGGAGGAAGTTGAGGTGGCACTCCAGGGTGAACAGCGAGTGCCCGCTGACGGCGCGGCCGGCAGCGTCCAGGCCCATGGCGTCCATCAGGGCGTCGGTGGCATGGCTGAAGATCAGCAGGTAGTAGGCGTCGCGCAGGTGGCCGTTGTAGTCGACCCACTCGGAGGCGACCGAAGTACGGTGGATGATCATGACCGCTCCTAATCCAAGATGCCGTGGCGCGCCTTGCATCCGGCAATGGCCGCCTGCACCGCCAGCAGGCAGTCGTCGCGATAGCGCTCCAGCGCCGCCAGTTCCAGGTCGCCCTGCTGGGCCTGGGTGCCCTCGACCACGGCGTCGATCAGGCCGTCGGTCAGCTCCGGAGCTTCCAGGTAGGTCCAGGGCAGCTTCAGCGCCGGGCCGAATTGCTGCATGAAGTGGCGCATGCCCGCCGGCCCGCCGGCCAGGGTGTAGGTAAGGAAGGTGCCCATGAACGACCAGCGCAGGCCGGCGCCGTAGCGGATGGCGTCGTCGATCTCGCCGGTGGTGGCGACCCCGTCGTTGACCAGGTGCAGGGCCTCGCGCCACAGGGCTTCGAGCAGGCGGTCGGCAATGAAGCCGGGCACCTCCTTGCGCACCCGCAGCGGCCGCATGCCCAGCTCGCGATAGAAGGCCTCGGCGCGCGCCAGGTTGGCCGTCGAGGTCTGGCTGCCGCCCACCACCTCCACCAGCGGCAGCAGATAGACCGGATTGAACGGGTGGCCCACCAGGCAGCGCTCGGGGTGCAGGGCTTCGGCATAGAAATCGCTGGGCAGCAGCCCCGAGGTGCTGGAGCAGATCAGGGCGTCGGGTCGCGCCGCACGACTGACCCGGGCATGCAGTTCGCGCTTGAGCTCCAGGCGTTCGGGGGCGCTTTCCTGGATGACGTCGGCGCTGGCGACCGCGGCGTCCAGATCGGTATGGAACGTCAGGCGGTCCAGGCTGGCACCGGGCGCCAGGCCCTGGGCCTCCAGCGCCGGCCAGGCATTGGCCAGGCGGGTGCGCAGGGCGGCTTCGGCGCCGGGCGCCGGATCCCAGGCGCGCACCTCCAGGCCCCGGGCCAGGGCCCGGGCGATCCAGCCGGCGCCGATCACGCCGGTCCCAAGGGCGGCGAAGACGGCGCTCATCGGGCACCTCCCAGCTGCATCTTCGTCCGGCCCTCGGCGGGGCTCAGGGCGCGCCCGCCCAGGCGTTCGATGATCTGGATGACCCGCTCCACCAGGCTGCCGTTGGTGGCGTGGACGCCCCGGTCCAGCCAGAGATTGTCTTCCAGGCCGACGCGCACGTTGCCGCCCAGCAGCATGGCCTGGGCGGCCATGGGCATCTGCATGCGGCCGATGCCGAAGCCGGCCCAGCAGGCGCCCGGCGGCAGGTTGTCGACCATGGCCTTCATGGTGGTGGTGTCGGCCGGGGCGCCCCAGGGAATGCCCAGGCACAGCTGGAACAGCGGATCCTTCAGCAGGCCTTCCTTGAGCAACTGCTTGGCGAACCAGAGATGGCCGGTGTCGAAGATCTCCAGCTCGGCCTTCACTCCCAGTTCGGTGATGCGCCTGGCCCCCGCGCGCAGTTGCGCGGGCGTGGAGACATAGATGAAGTCGCCGTCGCCGAAGTTGAGGGTGCCGCAATCCAGGGTGCAGATGTCCGGGCGCAACTCTTCGATGTGCAGCAGGCGGGTGAGGGGACCGACCAGGTCCGAGCCGGGGCCGAAGTCGGTGGGTGTCTCGCCTGGCCCTATCTCCAGGTCACCACCCATGCCGGCGGTGAGGTTGACGATGATGTCGACGTCCGCCTCGCGGATGCGCTCGACCACCTCTCGATAGAGGGCCACGTCGCGGCTGGGCTTGCCGGTGGCGGGGTCGCGCACATGGGCGTGCACCACGGTGGCGCCGGCGCGGGCGGCCTCCAGGGCGGCTGCGGCGATCTCTGCCGGGGTGACGGGAACATGGGGATTGCGGCCTACGGTATCACCGGCGCCGGTCAGGGCGCAGGTAACGATGACATCGGTGTTCATGGGGTCTGTCCTTGGGCGATCAGAGCTTGATGGCGGCGGGCTGGCCAGCGCGGGTGGTCACGCCCTGGAGGAAGGCGTCGAGGCGTTGCGGGTTGTTCTTGAGCCAGGCGCGCGCAGCGTCCTTGGGTGCGGTGCGCTCCAGGATGGGGGCCATCACGGCGCTGACCTCGGCGCTGTCCATGTGCAGGTTGGCGAGCAGGCGCTGGACATTGGGGCAGCGCTGCGGATAGTCGGCGGTGGTCACCACCGAGACCGTGGCCTGGCCTTCGTTGGGGCCGAAGACATCCTCGCTGCCGGTCAGGTAGCGCATCTTGATCTGCAGATTCATGGGGTGCGGCTTCCAGCCGAAAAACACGATCCATTCCTTGCGCTTCTCGGCCCGGCGCACGGCGGTGAGCATGCCCGCCTCGCTGGATTCCACCAGCTGGAAGTCCTTGAGGCCGAAGCGGTCGGTCTTGATCATCTCGGCGGTGCCGCGATTGGCGCCGCTACCCGGCTCGATGCCGTATATCTTGCCGCCGAGCTTGTCCTTGAAACGGGCGATGTCGGCAAAGGTCTTCAGACCGGCCTGGTAGACGTACTCGGGTACCGCGAAGGTGGACTGGGCATCGGCCAGCAGCGGCGGGGCCAGCACCTTGACCTGACCCTTGTCGACGAAGGGCTGCACCACCGGCTGCATGGTGGGCTGCCAGTAGCCGAGGAAGACATCCAGGTTCTTGTCACCCATGGCCGCCATGATGATCTGTTGCGAGGCAGTGGTCGGCTTGACCCCGTAGCCGAGGCCTTCGAGCATGACCTCGGCCAGGGCGCTGGTGGCGACCACGTCGGTCCAGCCGACGACGCCCAGGCGCACGGTCTGGCAGCTGTCGGGATCGGCGGCGCGGGCGCTGCCTAGGGTGGCGGCGAGGAGGCCGCAGGCGAGGAGGGTGGCACTAAAGGTCTTGTTAGGCATGGCGAACTCCCTGGGTCGGCGGGCCGAGGATGACTGCCGGTGCCTTCTACCCTAGGCGCCTTGCCGGACCGGCATGCGCAGTCCGACGACCGGAATTTGCACCCTGGCGACCTTCTTGCTTGCCAAAGCGGATCGTTACCGAGGACGCCCCACCCATGCCGCAGTCCTTTGCCTTTCTCCTGCTGCCCGGCTTTTCCGCCCTGGGCTTCATCGCCACCCTGGAACCCCTGCGGGTGGCCAATCGATTCCGCCCAGGCAGCTATGACTGGCGCATCCTTGGACGTGACGGGGCAGCGGTCACTGCCAGCAACGGCATGTCGGTCAATGTCGACGGCGGCCTGGACGCGCTGGCGCCGGGCACCACCCTGTTCGTGGTGGCCGGTTTCGAGCCCCTGGCCCATTACGACGATGGCCTCGCCGGCTGGCTGCGTCAGGTCGCCCGCCATGGGCATCCCCTGGGCGGCATCGACACCGGCGCCCTGGTGCTGGCCCGCGCCGGCCTGCTCGATGGCCATAGGGTCACCCTGCACTGGGAGGCGGTGGCGGCCTTCCGCGAAGCCTGGCCGCAGCTGGCGGTGACCGGCGAGCTGTTCGAGATCGACCGCGGCCGCATCACCTGCGCTGGCGGCACGGCCAGTCTCGATCTGCTGCTGGAGCTGATCGGCCGCAGCCACGGCAGCGAACTGGCGGTGCAGGTCTCCGAGCAATTCGTGCTGGGCCGCATCCGCCCGCCGCGGGAGCACCAGCGGCTCCAGGTGGCCCAGCGCTATGGCATCGCCAATCGCAAGCTGATCCGCGTGGTGGAGCGCATGGAGCGCCATACCGAGACGCCCCTGGGTACCCTGGAGCTGGCCGCCGGTATCCAGGTGACCCGCCGCCAGCTGGAGCGGCTGTTCCGGCTCTATCTGCAGACGACGCCCTCCACCTTCTATCTGCAGCTGCGCCTGGACCGGGCGCGCCAGCTCCTGCAGCAGGGCGAGGCCAGCGTGCTGGACGTGGCTCTGGCCTGCGGCTTCGAGTCCGCCTCCTATTTCTCCCGCTGCTACCGGCAGCGCTTCGGCCTGAGTCCGCGGGAGGATCGGCCCCGCCGCGAGGGCCGGCTGTCGGCGGACGAGCTCGCCACGGTCGCTGACCGCTAGCGCGCGCCCAGGCCTGACGCTTCTGGTGATACCCCTGTCGTTTTTGCATCCGGTCGGCCGGAACCCCGGGGCTATGCTGGCCTCGAATCGCCGGCACCCGTTCCGGCGCGAGACCTACGCCGGAGCCCGTCATGAATGCCACCGAACTCCACGCCGACAGCATCGTCATCGACGGGCTGATCATCGCCAAGTGGAACCGCGAACTCTTCGAAGACATGCGCAAGGGTGGCCTGACCGCCGCCAACTGCACCGTCTCGGTATGGGAGGGCTTCCAGGCGACGGTCAACAACATCGCCGCTAGCCAGAAGCTGATCCGCGAGTGCAGCGACCTGGTGGTCCAGGTGCGCACCACCGCCGAGATCCGCCAGGCCAAGGCCCAGGGCAAGACCGGCATCCTGTTCGGCTTCCAGAATGCCCATGCCTTCGAAGACCAGATCGGCTACGTCGAGATCTTCAAGCAGCTCGGCGTGGGCATCGTGCAGATGTGCTACAACACCCAGAACCTGGTGGGCACCGGTTGCTACGAGCGTGACGGCGGCCTGTCCGGCTTCGGCCGCGAGATCGTCGCCGAGATGAACCGCGTCGGCATCATGTGCGACCTCTCCCACGTCGGCTCCAAGACCAGCGAGGAAGTCATCCTCGAATCCAAGAAGCCGGTCTGCTACTCCCACTGCCTGCCCTCGGGCCTCAAAGAGCATCCGCGCAACAAGTCGGACGAAGAACTCAAGTTCATCGCCGATCACGGCGGCTTCGTCGGCGTGACCATGTTCGCTCCCTTCCTGGCCAAGGGCATCGACTCGACCATCGACGACTACGCCGAAGCCATCGAGTACGTGATGAACCTGGTCGGCGAAGACTCCATCGGCATCGGCACCGACTTCACCCAGGGCCACGGCCATGACTTCTTCGAGTGGCTGACCCACGACAAGGGTTACGCCCGCCGCCTGACCAACTTCGGCAAGATCGTGAACCCGCTGGGCATCCGCACCGTGGGCGAATTCCCCAACCTGACCGAGACCCTGCTCAAGCGCGGCATGCCCGAGCGCACCGTGCGCAAGGTCATGGGCGAGAACTGGATGCGCATCCTCGGCGACGTCTGGGGCGAGTGATCCCGACGAACCCTTTCCACCCCTTTGTGATCGTCGGGCTTCGCTAGCGCTCAACCCGACCTACGACCCTCTGTTCTGGAGTATCCGCATGGCCAGCCACGCCCCCGAAATGCCCATCCAGGTCGACGACGAAACCGGCGTCTGGACCACCGACGCCCTGCCGATGCTGTACGTACCTCGGCACTTCTTCGTCAACAACCACATGGGCATCGAAGAAGTCCTGGGCGCCGACAAGTACGCCGAGATCCTCTACAAGGCCGGCTACAAGTCGGCCTGGCACTGGTGCGAAAAGGAAGCCGAATGCCATGGCATCAACGGCGCCGCGGTATTCGAGCACTACATGAAGCGCCTGTCGCAGCGCGGCTGGGGCTTGTTCGAAACCCAGAAGCTCGACCTGGAAACCGGCTACGCCGAGGTCAAGCTCAAGCATTCCGCCTTCGTCTACGTCTACGGCAAGGTCAATCGCAAGGTGGACTACATGTTCACCGGCTGGTTCTCCGGTGCCATCGACCAGATCCTGGCCGCCAAGGGCAGTGCCATCCGCACCGTCACCGTGCAGGAATACAGCGGCTCCGAAGAAGGCCATGACGACGGCCTGTTCGTCACCCGTCCGAAGTAACGTCACTCCAGCGGGTGGGGGGCGACCCGGTCGCCACCACCCCCGCGACACCCAAGAGCAAGAGCGCGGCTCAAGACCGCGCACCAGCCGATCGAGGAGAAGGTCATGGCCTTCGAAGCAATGTTCCAGCCGATCCAGATCGGCAAGCTCACCATCCGTAACCGCGTGCTCTCCACGGCTCACGCCGAGGTCTACGCCACTGACGGCGGCATGACCACCGACAGATACGTCAAGTATTACGAAGAAAAGGCCAAGGGCGGCATCGGCCTGGCCATCTGCGGGGGCTCCTCGGTGGTCGCCATCGACAGCCCGCAGCACTGGTGGAGTTCGGTCAACCTGGCCACCGACCGCATCATTCCGCACTTCCAGAATCTGGCCGACGCCATGCACAAGCATGGCGCCAAGATCATGATCCAGATTACCCACATGGGGCGCCGCTCGCGCTGGGATGGCGGCCACTGGCCGACCCTGATGTCGCCGTCGGGCATCCGCGAGCCCGTGCACCGCGCCACCTGCAAGACCATCGAGCCGGAAGAGATCTGGCGGGTGATCGGCAACTTCGCCCAGGCCGCGCGCCGGGCCAAGGCCGGTGGCCTGGACGGCGTCGAGCTGTCCGCCGTGCACCAGCACATGATCGACCAGTTCTGGTCGCCGCGCGTCAACAAGCGCACCGACGAATGGGGCGGCAGCTTCGAGAACCGCATGAAATTCGGCCTGGAAGTGCTCAAGGCCGTACGCGCCGAGGTCGGTGACGACTTCTGCGTCGGCATGCGCATCACCGGGGACGAATTCCACCCGGATGGCCTGTCCCACGACGACATGAAGCAGATCGCCAAGTACTACAGCGACACCGGCATGCTCGACTTCATCGGCGTGGTCGGCTCGGGTTGCGACACCCACAACACCCTGGCCAACGTCATCCCCAACATGACCTATCCGCCGGAGCCCTTCCTGCACCTGGCCGCGGGCATCAAGGAAGTGGTCGATGTCCCGGTGCTGCACGCCCAGAACATCAAGGACCCCAACCAGGCCACCCGCATCCTGGAAGGCGGCTATGTCGACATGGTCGGCATGACCCGTGCGCACATGGCCGACCCGCACCTGATCACCAAGATCAAGATGGGCCAGATCGACCAGATCCGTCAGTGCGTCGGCGCCAACTACTGCATCGACCGCCAGTACAACGGCCTGGACGTGCTGTGCATCCAGAACGCCGCCACCAGCCGCGAATACATGGGCCTGCCGCACATCATCGAGAAGTCCACCGGACCCAAGCGCAAGGTGGTCGTCGTTGGCGGCGGTCCCGCCGGCATGGAGGCCGCCCGCGTCTCGGCCGAGCGCGGCCATGACGTCACCCTGTTCGAGAAGCAGGAGCAGCTGGGTGGCCAGATCACCCTGGCCTCCCGTGCACCGCAGCGCGACCAGATCGCCGGCATCACTCGCTGGTACCAGCTGGAGCTGACGCGCCTGGGCATCGATCTGCGCCTGGGCACCGCTGCCGATCCGGCGACCATCCTCGACCTGCGGCCGGATATCGTCATCCTGGCCAACGGCGGCCACCCCTTCCTGGAGCAGGTCGATCACTGGCATGCCGCCGAGGGCCTGGTCGTCAGCAGCTGGGACATCCTTTCGGGCAAGGTCGAGCCAGGCAAGAACGTGCTGGTGTACGACACCATCTGCGAATTCACCGGCATGTCCGTGGCCGACTACCTGGCCGACAAAGGGGCCCAGGTCGAGATCGTCACCGACGACATCAAGCCGGGCGTGGCCATCGGCGGGACCACCTTCCCGACCTACTACCGCAGCCTCTATCCCAAGGAAGTGATCATGACCGGCGACCTGATGCTGGAAAAGGTCTACGCCGAGGGCGACAAGAAGATCGCGGTACTGGAGAACGAATACACCGGCGCCCGCGAGGAGCGCGTGGTCGACCAGATCGTCATCGAGAACGGCGTACGGCCGGACGAGGGGCTCTACTACGCCCTCAAGGAAGACTCGCGCAACAAGGGCCAGATGGACATCGAGGCGCTGTTCGCCATCGAGCCGCAGCCTGCGCTCGGCGAGACCGGCAACGGCTACCTACTCTACCGGATCGGTGACTGCGTGGCCCAGCGCAACACCCACGCCGCCATCTACGACGCCCTGCGCCTGTGCAAGGACTTCTAAGACGGCCTAATCGCTGCTCGAAAAGTCGCGGCCATGGGCCGCTCCTACAGGCTCCGAACGTCCCTCGTAGGAGCGGCCCATGGCCGCGATAGCTCACCTTCTGCGGCCTCCGGCGCTTTGCTACCCCGGCCGCGCCTGCGGGGCCCGCCCTGTGAGGATAGATCGATGTTGAACACCATCCTCCCCATCCTGCTCTTCGCCGCCCTGGCCCTTACCGTGATCGGCGCCGTGCGGCGTTTCAGTCTCTGGCGACAAGGGCGTCCGGCCGAGGTCGACTGGCTCGGCGGGCTGTTGAAGATGCCGCGGCGCTACCTGGTGGATCTGCACCACGTGGTCGACCGCGACAAGTACATCTCCAAGACCCACGTGGCCACTGCTGGCGGTTTCGTCCTGGCGGCCCTGCTGGCCATCCTGGTGCACGGCTTCGGCCTGCACAGCCGCATCCTCGGCTGGGCGCTGCTGGCGGCCACCGCCTGCATGTTCACTGGCGCCCTGTTCGTTGCCAAGCGCCGTCGCGATCCGCCGGCGCGGCTGTCCAAGGGCCCCTGGATGCGTCTGCCCAAGAGCCTGCTGGCCTTTGCCGCAAGCTTCTTCATCGCCACCCTGCCGGTCGCCGGTATCCTCCCGGAAGGCTTTGGCGGCTGGATTCTGGCCGCGGTCCTGGCGGTCGGCGTGGCCTGGGGCGTATCCGAGATGTTCCTCGGCATGACCTGGGGCGGCCCCATCAAGCACGCCTTCGCCGGTGCCCTGCACCTGGCCTGGCACCGTCGCGCCGAGCGCTTCAGCACGCCGCACAACGCCAGCGCCGCGCGCTCCAGTGGCCTCAAGGCCCTGAACCTGCACGATCCCAAGGCGCCGCTGGGCGTGGAAAAGCCCGCTGACTTCACCTGGAACCAGCTGCTCGGCTTCGACGCCTGCGTCCAGTGCGGTCGCTGCGAGGCCATGTGCCCGGCCTTCGCCGCCGGCCAGCCGCTCAACCCCAAGAAGCTGATCCAGGATATGGTGATCGGCCTCAAGGGCGGCAGCGATGCCCATTACTTCGGTTCGCCCTATCCGGGCAAGCCGGTCGGTGAGCACGCGGGTGGTCCGCACCTGCCCATCGTCGCGCGTCAGGGCAAGGCCCTGGTGGACGCCGAGACCCTCTGGTCCTGCACCACCTGCCGTGCCTGCGTCGAGGAATGCCCGATGATGATCGAGCACGTCGATGCCATCGTCGACATGCGCCGGCACCTGACCCTGGAGCGCGGCGAGACGCCGAACAAGGGCGCCGAGGTGCTGGAAAATCTCATCGCCACCGACAACCCCGGCGGCTTCGCCCCCGGTGGCCGCCTGAACTGGGCCGCCGACCTGGACCTGCCGCTGATGAAGGACAAGGGCCAGGCCGAGGTGCTGTTCTGGGTCGGCGACGGCGCCTTCGACATGCGCAACCAGCGCACCCTGCGCGCCTTCGTCAAGGTGCTCAAGGCGGCCAAGGTGGACTTTGCCGTGCTCGGCCTGGAAGAACGCGACAGCGGCGACGTGGCCCGCCGTCTGGGTGACGAGGCCACCTTTCAGCAACTGGCCAAGCGCAATATCGAGACCCTGAGCCAGTATCGCTTCCAGACCATCGTCTCCTGCGATCCCCACAGTTTTCACATGCTCAAGAACGAATACGGCGATCTGGGTGGCCACTACCAGGTGCAGCACCACAGCACCTTCATCGAGACCCTGCTCAGCCGTGGCTCCCTGCATCTCGGGCAGCATGCCCTGGCCGAGCAGGGCGCCACCATCACCTATCACGATCCCTGCTACCTGGGCCGCTACAACGGCGAGTACGAGGCGCCGCGTGCGGTGCTCAAGGCGCTGGGCATCGCGGTCAAGGAGATGGAGCGTTCCGGCTTCCGTTCGCGCTGCTGCGGCGGTGGCGGCGGAGCGCCCATCACCGACATCCCCGGCAAGCAGCGGATTCCCGACATGCGCATGGCCGACATCAAGGAAACCGGCGCCGAGCTGGTGGCCGTGGGCTGCCCTCAGTGCACCCTGATGCTGGAAGGCGTGGTCGCCCCGCGTCCGGAGATCAAGGACATCGCCGAGCTGGTGGCCGAAGCCATCGTCGAAGCACCGGTGGACAGCAAGCCGGCCGCCGCGCGGCGGCCAGTGGCGGAGGCCTTGTCGTGAGTGCGGTTTGTGGCCCCCTCACCCTGACCCTCTCCCCAGGGGGAGAGGGGATGGCTACCTGCGTCCGGGCAGTCCAGTCGCTTTTCACCCCCTCTCCCCTCAGGGGAGAGGGCTGGGGTGAAGGGGCCACCACCCCCATCGCCCAACATTCCCACACGGAGCGCACAGCATGAGCATCATTCGTCGCGACCCGCGCCGCGAGTGGATCGCGCGCAACCGTCTGCATCCGCTGCATGCGAGCATCGCCAGCAGCGCCGATGCCGAAAGCCGCTGGATGGGCCCCAATGGCCTGGTCCGCAAGAATCCCCACGCTGCTGCCGCCGGTTTCGTCGGTCCCCAGGGCGTCAAGCGGATTGACCGCAGTGGCGCCCAGCAGGGCGGCGGCCGTCGTGGCGCTGCCCAGGCGGTGGAAGAACAGCTGCCCCTGCACCGGATCGCCGAGCCGGCCTTCTACATCGCCGTGGTGCCGGACCTGGTCAGCGGTCGCCTGACCGCCCACGACCGCGACCTGCTGGGCCTGGCCCGGCAGCTGGCCGGAGCCGAGGGCGCGGTGCTGGCGGTGGTCTTTGGTGAGGTCAAGGAAACCGCCTTCGACACCGCCGGGGTGGATCGCCTGCTGCATCTGGAAGGCGAGCAATTCCAGGGCTATGCCCCCGAACAGCGGGTACTCGCGCTGCGCGCGGTCAACAACGAACTGCAGCCGCGCCACTGGCTGCTGCCCGACAGCCGCAGTGGTGGCGGTGAACTGGGTCGGCGCCTCGGCGCTGCCCTGCACGAGCGGCCCGCCACCCGTGTCTGGCAGGTCAAGGACGGCCTGGTCACCGGCCGCGCCGGTGCCGGTCGCCAGGATCTGCAGCAGCCGCTGCCGCGCCTGGTCCTGGCCCTGCCGGAGTGCGCGGAGCCGGTCGGCGAGACCCGCCACGAAGTCCTGCCCGTGCAGCTGGAAGGCAACATCGCCCGTCACCTGTCCCGCATCGAGGATCTCGGCCCGGTGGCGGTCGATCCCATGCAGATCCCCCTGGGCGAAGCCGAATTCATTCTTTCCGGTGGCAATGGCATCCGCGACTGGGATCTGTTCCACAGCACCGCCGCGCTGCTGGGTGCCACCGAGGGCGCCTCGCGGGTGGCGGTGGACGACGGCCATATGCCGCGCAACCGCCAGGTCGGCGCCACCGGTACCTGGGTCACCGCCCGGGTCTATCTGGCCGTGGGCATCTCCGGCGCCGTGCAGCACCTGCAGGGCATCGCCAGCTGCGACAAGGTCATCGCCATCAACACCAATCCGGGCTGCGACATGGTCAAGCGTGCCGATCTGTCGGTGATCGGCAATGGTGACGCCATCCTGGCCGCCCTGGCGCGGCTGGTCGAACAACAGCGGGCAGGGGAGTTGCAGGATGTCGCTTGAGCAGAAGCTGCCGTCGCTGGACGGCGTCAATGTCGTAGCCCTGGTTTCCGTTGGTGCTCACCCGACCTCCGGGCGGGCACGGCGGGCGGAACAGGATGCCCGCGCGGTGGAACTCGGCCTGCGCCTGGTCGGCGAACGTCTGCGCGTGCTGCATGCCGGTAACCCCGCCGAAGAGGCCCTGCGCGGCTATCTGGGCATGGGCGTGCCGGCTCTGCACGTGCTGGAGCAACCGGCGGGCGCCGATGCCCTGCCGGCGCTCGGCGATACCCTGCGTGACGTCGGTGCCGGCCTGGTGCTGACGGGCAGCCAGGCGGAAACCGGTGAGGGCTCCGGCCTGTTGCCCTATCTGCTGGCCGAGACCCTCGGCTGGCCCCTGGTGGTCGGCCTCGCCGCGGTGGAAGCCGTGGAAGGCGGCCAGGCGACCGTGCTCCAGGCCCTGCCGCGTGGTCAGCGGCGTCGGCTAAGGGTGCGTCTGCCCTTTGTCGCCAGCGTCGACAGCGCCGCCCCTTCGCCCCGCCAGAGCGCCTTCGGCCCCGCCCGCCGTGGCGAGCTGCAGGTGGAGACCACCGAGGTGGTACAGGACAGCTTGTTCGCAAGCGGCGAACTGCAGCCTGCCAAGGCACGCCCCAAGCGTCTCAAGGTGATCAAGGCCAAGACCGCCGCCGACCGCTTCAAGGCCGCCACGGCCAAGGCCTCGGGCGATGGCGGCCAGGTCCTCAAGGACCTGACCCCGGAAGCGGCAGCAGCCGCCATCTTCAAGGTGTTGCGCGAGGAAGGGGTAGTACGCTGAAGCTGTACCTCCCTCTCCCTCTCCCTCGCCCTCTCCCTCAGGGAGAGGGCCGGGGTGAGGGCGCCCTTCGCACCTGAGTTTCAGGTGGAAAAGGCTGCGCCGTTTTCCATGCTACGGAGCTACCACGACCTGCAGGACCCGTAGGTTGGGCTGAGCCTGCGAAGCCCAACGATCCCAACCTCCGGCACTCATCAGTGCGCCTCATCCCAGTTACCACCCACCCCAGACTCCACCAGCAGCGGCACGTCCAGCTCGCCGGCACCGCTCATTAGCGGTAGCAGGCCTTCGCGCAGGCGCTCCACCTGGTCTTCGCGGACTTCCAGCACCAGTTCATCGTGTACCTGCAGGATCACCCGGGCATCCAGGTCCGGGGTCGACTGCAGCCAGGCATCCACCGCGATCATGGCGCGCTTGATGATGTCCGCCGCGGTGCCCTGCATGGGGGCATTGATCGCCGCCCGCTCGGCTGCCCGACGCAGGCCCTGATTCTTGGAATGGATGTCCGGCAGGTACAGCCGGCGACCATAGAGGGTTTCCACGTAACCCTGGTCCACCACCTGGGCGCGGGTACGCTCCATGTAGGCCAGCACGCCGGGATAGCGCTGGAAATAGCGATCGATATAGGCCTGGGCCTCGGCCCGGCCGACACCGATCTGCTTGGCCAGGCCGAAGGCGCTCATGCCATAGATCAGGCCGAAGTTGATGGCCTTGGCGCGGCGGCGATCCTCGTTGCTGACCTCTTCCAGCGGCACGCCCATCACCTCGGCGGCAGTGGCGCGGTGCACGTCCAGATCGTTCTGGAAGGCGTGCAGCAGGCCTTCGTCCTGGGCCAGGTGAGCCATGATGCGCAGCTCGATCTGCGAATAGTCCGCCGCCAGCAGGCGATAGCCTTTTGGCGCGACGAAGGCCTGGCGAATGCGTCGGCCCTCGGCGGTGCGGATCGGGATGTTCTGCAGATTCGGATCGCTGGAAGACAGTCGGCCGGTGGCCGTCACCGCCTGGTGATAACTGGTATGAATGCGCCCGGTACGCGGATTGATCTGCTGCGGCAGCTTGTCGGTGTAGGTGCTCTTGAGCTTGCTCATCTGCCGGTACTGCATCAGCACCTTGGGCAGCGGGAAATCCTGATCGGCCAGTTCCTGCAACACCGCCTCGGCCGTCGAGGGCTGGCCGGAGGCGGTCTTGCTGACCACCGGCAGGCCCAGCTTGACGAAGAGGATCTCGCCCAGCTGTTTGGGCGAACCCAGGTTGAATTCCTGGCCGGCCAGCTCATAGGCCTCCTTTTCCAGGGCGATCATCTTCTCGCCCAGCTCACGGCTCTGCACCCCGAGCAGCGCCGAATCCACCAGGGCGCCGTTGCGCTCGATGCGCGCCAGCGCCGGCACCAGCGGCATCTCGATGTCACGCAGCACCCCAGCCAGGCCGGGGATGGCTTCCAGCTTGGGCCAGAGCGTCTCGTGCAGGCGCAGGGTGACGTCGGCATCCTCGGCGGCATAGGGCCCGGCCTGCTCGATGGCGATCTGGTCGAAGGTCAGCTGCTTGGCGCCCTTGCCGGCGATGTCCTCGAAACGGATGGTGCTGTGGCCCAGGTACTTGAGTGCCAGGCTGTCCATGTCGTGACGGGTGGCGGTGGCATCCAGCACATAGGATTCGAGCATGGTGTCGAAGGCGATGCCCTGGATGCCGATGTCGTAGCGGGTCAGCACATTGAGGTCGTACTTGCCGTGCTGCATGACCTTGAGCTTGGCCGGGTCCTCCAGCAGCGGCTTGAGCGCTGCCAGCACCGGCTCCAGCGCGAGCTGGGTCGGCGCGCCCATGTAGCTGTGGGCCAGAGGCACATAGGCGGCCTGGCCCGGCGCCACGGCAAAGGACAGCCCTACCAGCTCGGCACGCTGGGCGTCGATGCTGGTGGTCTCGGTGTCGAAGGCGAAGCAGTCGGCGGCCTGCAGCCGCGCCAGCCAGGCGTCGAAGTCGGCCTGTTCCAGCACGGTGTCGTAGTGGGTTTCCACCTGGGTGGTGGCGGCATCCTCGGCCAGCGGCAGGGGCGCGCCCTGGCGTTTGGTGTCGCGGATCAGGTCATCCAGCCAGGACTTGAACTCCAACTCCTGGTAGAGCGCCATCAGGGCTTCCACATGGGGCTCACCGACTTTGAGCTCGTCGAAGGTCAACTCCAGCGGCACGTCCAGCTTGATGGTGGCCAGCTGGTAGGACAGGTAGGCCTGCTCGCGATGCTGGTCCAGCTTGGCGGCCAGCGACTTGGCGCCGCGCAGGGGCAGGGCGGCCACGGCGTCGAGGTTGGCGTAGAGGGTATCCAGGCCACCACCTATGCCATTGAGCAGGCCGGCGGCGGTCTTCTCGCCTACCCCCGGCACCCCGGGGATGTTGTCGATCTTGTCGCCCATCAGGGCCAGGTAGTCGATGATCAGCTCGGGGCCCACGCCGAACTTGGTCTTGACCCCTTCCACGTCCAGCACGCTGCCGCTCATGGTGTTGACCAGGGTGACAAAGGGGCAGACCAGCTGGGCCATGTCCTTGTCGCCGGTGGAGATCACCACCGGGCGCTCGGCGCTGGCGCAATGACGGGCGAGAGTGCCGATGACGTCGTCGGCCTCCACCCCTTCGATGGCCAGCAGCGGCAAGCCCAGGGCGCGGATGCAGGCGTGCAGCGGCTCGACCTGGCCGCGCAGGTCGTCGGGCATGGCCGGACGCTGGGCCTTGTAGTCGGCGAAGAGGGCGTCGCGGAAGGTCGGGCCCTTGGCGTCGAAGACCACCGCGAAGAGGCTGTCCGGATACTGGCGGCGCAGCGAGAGCAGCATGTTGAGCACGCCCTTCACCGCGCCGGTCGGCTTGCCGGTGGAAGTCATCAGCGGCGGCAGGGCGTGGAAGGCGCGATACAGATAGGAGGAACCGTCCACCAGGACGAGAGGGGCGTGGCTCATGGTCTAGACCTTTGTCGTGGCGTGTGCGGCGTCTGTCCGGCCAGTCTCGACGACGGCAAGGCCGGGTTCTAGAATCGACCACTCGCTCCGTTCAAAAGGTCAAAGGTTACCATGGGTGCTCGTCGCTTCCTCTTCGCCGCGTTGCTGCTGGCCCCGCTGGTGCAGGCTGCGGAACCGCTGCCGCCGGGGGAAAAGCCCCTGCCTGACGAGATCAAGGTGATCCGCTACCAGGCCGGCGACCAGACCATCGAGGAGACGCGGATACGCGGCGTGCTGCAGTCCACCCGGGTCATCCCCAAGCACGGCGCACCCTACGAGCTGGTGCCCGCCGATGGCAGCAGCACCGCCGCCAACGACAAGCCGACCCTGCACGTCCCCAGCTGGCGACTGTTCAGCTGGTAGGCGCAGGGCGCCTGGACCGGTAAACTGCGCGCCGCTCGCACACTCTCCCGCCAGGCCCTGTCATGTCCGTCTTCACGCCCCTCGATCGTCCCACCCTCGAAGCCTTTCTCGCGCCCTATGGCCTGGGTCGGCTGCGGGATTTCCGGGGCATCGCCGAGGGCTCGGAAAACACCAACTACTTCATCAGCCTGGAAGGCGGCGAATTCGTCCTGACCCTGGTGGAGCGCGGCCCGGTGGCGGAAATGCCGTTCTTCATCGAGCTGCTCGACGTCCTCCACGACGCCGACCTGCCGGTGCCCTATGCGGTGCGTACCCAGGATGGCCAGGCGCTGCGCCAGCTGGCGGGCAAGCCGGCGCTGCTGCAGCCGCGCCTAGCCGGTCGCCATGAGCGCGCGCCTAATCCCCATCACTGCAGCGAAGTCGGCCACCTGCTGGGGCATCTGCACCGGGCCACTGCCGGCGAGCGGCGCATCGAACGTGCCAGTGACCGTGGCCTGGCCTGGATGCTGGCCGAAGGCGAGCGCCTGGCGCCGAGCCTGGACGCCACGGCCCAGCCGCTGCTGGAGCGCACCCTGGGGGAAATCCGCAGCCTGCTGGCCGAGCAGCCGCCGTTGCCCGAGGCCAACCTGCACGGCGATCTGTTCCGCGACAACGTGATGTTCGATGGTCCGCAGCTGTCGGGCGTCATCGACTTCTACAACGCCAGTTCCGGCTGGATGCTCTATGACCTCGCCATCACGGTGAACGACTGGTGCTCCACCGCGGATGGCGCGCTGGACCTGCCGCGCGCCCGGGCGCTGCTGGCGGCTTATGCCGCCGACCGCCATTTCACGCCCCGTGAAGCGGAACTGTGGCCGGTGCTCCTGCGGGTGGCCTGCGTGCGTTTCTGGCTGTCCCGGTTGATCGCCGCCCAGGCCTTCGCCGGTCAGGACGTGCTGATTCACGACCCGGCCGAATTCCAGCAGCGCCTGGCGGCGCGCCAGCAGACCCTGCTGGAATTGCCGCTGACCCTGTAAGCCGGGTTCCACGTGGAACCTGTCGGCTGGCCGCTCGCTACAGCTGCAGCCGACGCTCGATGACCGGCTGCGCCTGCCCTTGGCGTTGCCAGGTCAGGGTCGCGCGGATCAGGCTGCCTGGCGCCGCGCCCAGGCGATTGGCCAGCGGACAGCTGTCGCCCTCGGCCTCACCCGCTTGCCGGGTACGGGCGACGCCAGCGGGTCCATGCAGTTCGACGACCAGCTCATAGCGAAGCGGCGCGCTCTCGTGGACGAAGCACAGTTGGACCCGAGCGCCATCTCCCTGGGCTTGCAGCTCCAACTTGGCGCTGGCAGTGGCGCCTCCCGCCAGTGGCAGGAGGACGGGCAGCAGCCAGGTAGCGCGGTTCACCGCTGGTTGATGGTGGCGTTGTTGCCGAAGCCGTTCTGCGAGATCCGCGCGCTGTCGTTGTAGCTGTTGAAGTTGGCCGAAGTCTGCAGAATGCTCGCGTGGTTGCTGTTGCCGACCTGGTCGATGGTGGCCGTGCTGTAGGCGCTGGTGGTGTCGAGGCGTGCCTCGTTGCCATTGCCGTTCTGCACGATGCTGGTGGTGTTGCTGTCGCCCTGGACGTTGAAGGTGGCCAGGTTGTCGTCGCCCGTGGAGCTGCCGGTGGTGTGGTTGCCACGGCCCGACTGGTCGACCTTCAGTTCATTGCGATTGCCATCCTGGGTAAAGGCCAGCTCGTTGAACTTGCCGGACGACGAGGCCGTGATGCTATTGCCCTGACCCCGCTGGGTCAGCTCGGCAGTGCCGCCGGGATAGCCGATCTGGGTCAGCTCCATGCGGTTGTCGCTGCCGAGCTGGGTGAGGGTGGCCACGGCGCCGTCGCCGCTCTGGTCGACCCGCACCTGGTTGTTGTCGCCATTCTGGTCCAGGGTCAGCTGGGCGCTGGAGGCCGACTGGACCAAGGTACCGCTGTTGCTGCCCACCGAGGTGACCGTGGCCTGGTTGCCGAAGCCGTCCTGGGTCAGGGTATGGACGCTGCTGCCGCCTTCCTGGCGCAGGGTCGCCACGTTGCCCTGGGCATAGCCGTAGATATCGCCGCCCTGAGTGATGGTCGCACTGCTGGCGCCGGTCTGGACCACATTGATCTCGTTGCTTTCACCCTGCAGCTGATAGAGGGCGGCGCTGTTGCCGGCGCCGCTCTGGTCCAGGGTGATGGTGCCGCTGTTGCCATTCTGCTGGACAGTGGCGGTGCTGTTCTCGGCGAGGGCGTTACCGGCGACGAGGGCCAGCGTCAGGGCGGCCAGGGGCCTGAGTAGAAACATCTGTCTGATCTCCATGAGGGTCATCAGCGGTACTGCCGTACCACCGTGTTCTGGTTGCTTCCGTACTGGACGATGCGGCTGGACAGGCCCGAGCCGTGTTGTTCGATGCGGGCGTTGCCCTGGACGCCGAGCTGAAGGATGTCCGCCTGGTTGCCACTGCCGACCTGCTCGATACGCGCGACGTTGCCGTAGCCGCCTTGCAGGATGACCGCGCTCAGCTCGGAGCCGTCCTGCAGGATCGTGGCCTCCTGGGCCGCGCCGCTCTGGACGATCTGGCCCCGTAGCGCGGTGCCGCGCTGGTCGATGAGCGCCTGGTTGTTCACACCGAGTTGGCGGATGGCGGCGTCGTGCTGGGCCGCCGGCGCCTGACCCAGATCGCCGGTTTCCATGAGATCGGCGGCCGAGGCCGTAGCCGTCAGGCCGAGTGCCAGGGTGAGGATCACGGCCAGGCCGCGGGGTAGGCTGCGCATCTCTATCACCGTCATTGCCTGAATTCTCCGTCCGGCATTGTCCGGAGCCGCCTGGCCCATCGCTATCGCTCCAGGGAGCGAAACCCCGGGGGGAGGCGGCTTAATCCCTAGCGCCGGGTCGGCTCCAGGTACTTGGTCAGGGCCGGGTCACGGGGATCGCGTCCGTCCGCCACCAGCCATAGCCGCCGCTCGACGCCCTGGGCAACCAGGTGAGCGACGGCCGCCTCGATGGCCGAGAGCACGCACAGCTGCGCCGGCTCGTTGGTGGTGTAGCCGGACTCGGCTTCCAGCAGCTTCTTGAATTCGATGAATTTGAAGACGCCGGCCTGGCGACCGATGGAATAGATGGTCTTGGAGGTCATGACATTGGCCAGCACCCGGCCGCTGCGGGTATCGATGGCGCGCAGATTGACCGTGACCTGATCCACCCGATACTCCTCGGACAGGCCGATGCCCAGGTAGCGGGCCCCTTCGCCGCCGCTGCGCACATTGGTGTCATAGGCCACCACGCCGCCTTCGAGCAGCAGGTTGGCCGCCTGCAGCGACGGCAGCGCCTGCTGCAGGTTTTCCGGCAGATCCGGCTTGTTCTGGGTGGCGCGGATGATCTTGCGCTCGGTCAACAGGTTCTGCAGCCCCTCGCGTTCGAGCACCACGAACCAGCCGCTGGCTTGCAGGGCGTCCACCAGCATGCTGCCGGCCCCCTGGGTCACAGCGGTGGAAAAGGAGCTGGCCGGGTTGGGCTTGTACTGCCCGGTCTGATCGCGGAAGCCGTAGACGGCGGCTACCAGCGGTCCCTTGGGTGGCGGCAGCGCCAGCAGGTCGTAGTAGGTGGAGGCGCGCGGCGTCAGGGTTGGGGCGGCGTTCTGCTCGGCGGGCATGGGGTCGCGTACGCAGCCGGTCAGGACGAGAGCAGCGGTCAGGGCCGCCGCCAGGGAAAAGGCGTTCATGGGTGGCGTCCGTGCTCAGGGTTGGTTGAAGCCGTTGACGGAGATTTCCGAAATCTCCCCGGTACCGCGGTCAGTGATCTGCACGGTGAGGTTGCCGGAGTCGTCGACGATGTTGACGATGAACTGGTCGGTAGACAGCGTGCCCGAGTTGCCATCCTTGATGTCGGTCAGCACCTGGGACAGCAACCGCGATTCCAGCTGGCTGGTGAAGCGTTCCAGCGCCGACTGGCTGTTGGCGCTGCTGCGCAGGTCCGGATCCTTGTGGCGATCCTGGGCGGTGGCGTTGTTCAGCAGGTAGGTACCATTGAGCGGATTGCCGCCAAAGGACGGATTCACCGGCGAGTAGACCAGTTCGGTCGCCGCGGCCGAGGCGATTCCCAGAGTCCAGAACAGGGGCAGGACCTTCCAGGCGTGCGCGTTCATAATTCGTCCTTATCCATGTCGAAAGTGTCCTGCAGCAGGTTTTCCAGGCGGCGCCGGGTGATGCCCTCGTGAACCTGATCCGCGGCGGCGTAGGCCGCATCCTTGAGTTCGCTGTTGTTTGGCGGAATGAACTGGCGATAGAGCAGCCGCTGCTCGTACTCGACCCAGACTAGGCTGCCCCAGCGCGCCGAGGGCCGTTCGCGCACCACCAGGTTGAAGTCCAGGTCGGTGGTGTCGGTCAGGCGATCGGAAAAGTGGCGATAGAAGTCGTGGCCGAAGCGGGAGATGGTGTTGTCCACCAGCAGTCCCTGGATCAGATCGCCTTCGGCCCGCAGCGGTCCGGCCAACAGTAGGCCGAACAGCAGCCAGACCGCCTTCATCCCGGCAGGTCCTGCCCGGCATGGAAGCGCAGCGCCGCCTCGGCGCGATTGGCGGCGCCGGTCTTGCGGAGCAGGTTGTGCATGTGGCTTTTTACCGTGTGGGTGCTCAGGCACAGCGCCTCGCCGATGGCGGCGTTGGAGAGTCCCCGGCCGACCAGCCGCAGGATCTCGCGCTCGCGGCGGGTCAGGCCATCGGCGGCCTGACTGGGCCGGTCGCGGGAACGGCGCAGCAGGTGGGCCAGGACGGCGCGGGGCAGCCAGTCCTCGCCGGCCAGGAGCGCGCCCAACCCCTGCAGCAATTGCTCCCGGCTGGCCTGGGGGGCGAACACGCCCTGGATGGCGGGAAAACGCTCCACCCAGGGCAGCGCCTGTTCGACGCTGGCGTTGAGAAAGGCCACGGTGACCGCCGCGGGCAGGCTGGCCAGCCAGCGTTCGAGCGGCGCCTCGGGCACGCTGCCGAGATCGACCAGCACCAGGCTTGCGTCCCCCGCCTCATCCAGCTCGCGGGCACAGCCCAGCTCGATGCCGTGGCGTTCTTCCAGAAAGGGTTTGAGCAGTTCCGCCAAGAGGACGTTTCCCGTCGTCAGGCGGACCTTGTTCGCAGGTATCGTGCTAATGTCCATATGTGCTGCCTCATCATCCGTTGCGCGAACGCTGAGACAAATCGCCGGGAGCGACAAGAAAAAAGTGACCGATTTCCAGCGACTTACCGGCTCTGTGGACCGCTTGGCAGATTGTTGCCCGGCAGGCACCCACCGGCTAGATCGAAAGAGCTAGCTCCAAAGGTGGGTAGGGCCGGGAGGGCGTCGGCGTCCCACCCTGGGACGCCTGGGTGAAGGGAGCGGCTCAGCGAGTCAGGGTGACCTTGCGCAGATGGCGGGGCTGGTCCGGGTCCTGGCCACGCGCCTCGGCCAGCAGCGCGGCCATGCGGTAGAAACTCTGGATCGCCAGCAGACCGTCCAGGTCCGGGTGGCCAGCGACGGCGAGCGGCAGATCGCGCTCGGCAACGTCGTCCGGGGCCGCCAGCAGCACCCGGGCACCGCGTCCGCGCAGATCTCGCGCCAGCTGCAACAGACCGGGCTGCTCGGGCCCGCGCAGGGCGAAGATCAACAGCGGATAGCCGCGTTCCACCAGCGCCAGGGGTCCATGCTGCAATTCCGCGCCGCTGAAGGCCTCGCCCTGCAGCGCCGAGGTTTCCTTGAGCTTGAGCGCGGCCTCCTGGGCGATGGCGAAACCGGGCCCGCGGCCGACCACCATGCAGCGCTCGGCGTCGCGCAGCACCGGCAGCGCGGGCGCCCAGCTCAACTCGGCCGCGCGATCCAGGGCCTCGGGCAAGGCGACTCCAGCGGCAAGCAGGGTCTCGTCCTGCTGCCAGTGGGCGATCAGGCGAGCGGCGGCGGCCAGGGTAGCGATGAAGCTCTTGGTAGCCGCGACGCTGCGTTCAGGACCGGCCTGCACCCCGATGGCGTGGCGACAGGCCAGGGCCAGGGGGGAATCGATCTCGTTGACTAGAGCGGCGGTGCGGGCGCCATAGCGATCCAGCGCGCTGAGCGTCTCAATCAGATCGGGACTGCGCCCGGATTGGGAAAAGCCCAGGGCGAGCTGGCCTTCGACGCGTAGCGGTGCTTGGCGCAGGGTCACCAGCGAGGGCGGCAGGGACAGCACCGGCAGGCCGAGGTGGGCCATGGCCAGGTAGGCGAAATAGCTGGCTGCGTGGTCCGAGCTGCCGCGGGCCACGGTCAGGGCGAGCTGCGGCGGCTGGGCTCTGAGGTCGTCGGCCAGAGCCGTCAGGGCCTGGTCGATGGTCGCCAGTTGGCGAGTGACCGCCGCGCCGCTGGCGGCGGCTTCTTCGAGCATGAGCGAGGTCAAGAGGATCTCCTTGCGCGAACGCCTGTTGCATGACGCCTGATTACCGCACTCTGCCATTCCTGGACAGGCGCGACCAGCCGACCTTGGCCTAGTCGCCCTCGTCCGCCGCGCCGCCGGTGAATTGCAGGTCATGCTTGCGCAGCTTGTCGGACAGCGTCTTGCGCGGCAGGCCCAGGGCCTCGGCGAGGCTGCGCAGGGAGGCATGGGGCCGGGCCAGTTCGCGCTGGATGAGGTCGCGCTCGAAGGCCTCGACCTGCTCGCCCAGCCCGGCGGCCAGGCCAGCCGAGGACGGCGCCGCAACGACCGCTGCCGAGGCGGCCACGGGGGTGGCGCTCATTGGTGCCAGGGGCGCGAAGGCGCTGCTGTCCAGCGCCAGGTCCAGGCCCAGAGCGAAGCGCTCGGCGGCGTTCTGCAATTCCCGCACGTTGCCTGGCCAGCTGTGGGCGATCAGGGCCGCGCGCTGCTCGGCATCGGGCTCGCGCCCCGGGGTGCCATGGCGCTCGGCGGCGGCCCGGGCGAAGTGGTGGAACAGTGACAGGATGTCTTCGCTGCGCTCGCGCAGGGCGGGGATGCGCAAGGTGGCGACATTGAGCCGGTAATAGAGGTCGGCGCGGAAACGGCCCTGGTCGGCGGCCTGGCGCAGGTCTTCCTTGGTGGCGGCGACCACCCGGATATCCAGCGGGATCTGCTGGTTGGACCCGAGTCGCTCGACCTTGCGCTCCTGCAGCAGGCGCAGCAGCTTGACCTGGACATCCAGGCTCATGCTCTCGATCTCGTCGAGAAAGAGGGTGCCACCGCTGGCGTATTCGAACTTGCCGATGCGGCGCTTCTGAGCCCCGGTGAAGGCACCCTGTTCGTGACCGAAGAGTTCGCTTTCCACCACGGATTCGGCCAGGGCGCCGGCGTTGATGGCGACGAAGGGGCCGTCGCGGCGATTCGACAGGTCGTGCAGGGCGCGGGCGACCACTTCCTTGCCGGCGCCGGTTTCACCGTGGATCAGCACATCGGCCTGGGTGGCCGCCAGGGCGCCGATCTGATCGCGCAGCCGGGCCATGCCCGGGGTCTGGCCGATCAGCCGGGTCTGCAGTTCATGGCGCTCGGCTAGGGCCAGGCGCAGGCTGCGGTTTTCCAGGACCAGATGGCGAGCCCCCAGCGCACGCCGCACGCTGTCGATCAGGGCGTCGTTGGCGAAGGGCTTTTCCAAGAAGTCATAGGCGCCGGCGCGCATGGCCTGCACCGCCAGGGGCACGTCGCCATGGCCGGTGATCAGCACCACCGGCAACTCGGCGTCGCGCTGATGCAGCTGGGCCAGCAGCTCCAGGCCGTCGATGCCGGGCATGCGGATGTCACTGACCACCACGCCGGGCCAGTCGCGCACCGCGGCCATCTCCAGCTCGCGGGCGTCAGCCAGGGTCGTCACCTTGAAGCCGGCCAGGTCCAGGGTCTGGCTCAGCGCCAGGCGCAGGTGGGCGTCGTCGTCGATCAGCAGGATCTGGCTGGCGGGATCGAAGGGGGGCAGGGCACTCATGACAAAGACCTAAGGTAGAGGGGCTTGGCGGTCATCCGCGGACTTCTTCCTGGGGCACCGAGGCGACCCCCGGCTTGCCGTGCTGCAGGTAGAGGCGTACCTCGGCTCCGCCGTCGGCGTGGTTGGACAGGTGCAGGTGGCCACCCAGGGTCCGCAACAGGTTATCGCAGATCGCAAGGCCCAGGCCGAGCCCCTGGGCGGTGGCCTTGGTGGTGAAGAAGGGTTCGTGGGCACGGGCCAGGGCTTCGCTGGAAAACCCCGGTCCATTGTCTCTCAGGATCAGGGTCACACCGCGCTCATCGAGGCTGGTGGTCAGCCATAGTCTGCGGGTGCTGGTCTTTTCCGCCAGGGCGTCGAGGGCATTGCTCAGCAGGTTGCTGATGATCTGTCGCAGCCGGGTCTCACCAGCCTGCACCCACAGGGGCGCATCGGGCAGGTCGCGGATCAGCTCCACCTGCATGGCGCGGCGGCGAGCGGCGACCATGGCCAGGGCGTCTTCCAGGGCGCCCTGCAAGACCACGCTTTCCGGCGCGCGGCGGGCGCCGCGGGCATAGGCCTTGAGGTGGGCGATGATGTTGGCCATCCGCGTGGTCAGCTCGCCGATCAGCTTGAGGTTGCCACGGGCATCGTCCAGCCGGTCATGGTCGAGCAACACGACGGCGTTTTCCGTGTAGCTGCGGATGGCCGCCAGGGGCTGGTTGAGTTCGTGACTGATGCTGGCGGACATGGTCCCCAGGGCCGACAGCTTGCCGGCCTGCACGGCTTCGTCCTGGGCGCGCATGAGTTCGCGCTGGGCCTGTTCGCGGTCGTGCACCTCCTGCTGCAGGCGCGCGTTGAGCGTCTGCAGGTCGCGGGTGCGTTCCTCCACGTTCAGCTCCAGGTCGCGCTTGGCCCGGGCATCCAGCGCCAGGCGCTCGATGAAGTGCCGCCGCCGCAGGGTCATGACCACCAGCAGCAGGAGCAACGCCAGCAGGGTCGCGGCCCCCACGTAGAGAGCGCTGCGTACCTGGCGCTCGACCATCTCCCGCGGTGCCAGGATCTGCGCGGTCCAGCCCACCTCGTCGAGATTGCGGGTCTGGGTCAGCCAGTCGTCAGGGACCAGCGTCAGGGGCGCGGGATTGGTGGTGGGGTAGGGGCGGTTGGCATTGACCTGCTCGCGCTGGCGCTTGTCCAGCGGATGGGTCGCACGAAAGCGCCAGGCGTCGTGGGAGGTGAGAATGACCACGCCGAGGTCGTCGGTGACCAGCAACTGCTCGGGGGCGTTGCCCCAGAGCCTTTCCGCGCTGTCCAGATCGACCTTGACTACCACCACGCCGGTGGCGCGCTCGCCGTCGCGCACCGCGGCGGCGAAATAGTAGCCGCGCTTGCTCGACGTGGTACCGAGGCCGAAGAACCGACCCGGTTGGCCCTGCATGGCCGCCTTGTAATAGGGTCGGAAGGAGAAGTCGCGACCGACGAAGCTGTCTGGCTGGCGATAGTTGGAGCTGGCCAGGCAGGTGCCGTCACCCTGCATCAGATAGATGACATCCGCTCCGGTACGCTGCCGGATGTCTTCCAGCATCTGGCTGGCAGCGTCCTGGGCGCTGCCGTCACCCTGGCGCGCCAGGGCGTTGCGCAGCACCGGCAGGTCGCCCAGCAGGTCGGGCAGCACCTCGTAGCGCCTCAGGGTGCCGAGCAGGTTGGCGACATAGAGGTCCAGGGTCTGGCCGTTCTGCTCGGCCAATTGCGCCTCGTAAAAATGCTGGGCCGCATAGCGCAGCGGAATCAGCAGCAGCGTCAGGCCTAGGGCCAGCAGCAGCAGGCTGCTCCAGCGGGGGCGCTTGGGAAGGTGAGGGCTCTTGGGCATGCGCGGCAACGGTAGGGGGCGTCCAGGCATTATGCCCAAGCTGGGACCCTGGCGAAGGGGTCGGCAGACTGTTAACGCCTTGGCAGTCGGTTGAAATATCTTGTTACCAATGGCCTGGCTGTGGAAGAGGACACGGTTTTGCCTGGCGAAAGCCGGCTAACTGAAGCGGCAATCAGCCACCGAAGGAGTGATTTCCATGAAAAGCACCACTCTCTGTCTGACCCTCGCCGGCCTTCTGGCCACCTCTGCCGCCTTCGCCCAGACGGCGCCGACCGATCCCGGTACGCCGCCGGCAGCTACCACCAGCAGCCCTGCCAAGACCGGCAAGCAGGCTACCACCCACCACAAGAAGGTGGCGCACAAGAAAGCCCACAAGGCCAGCACCAGCGGCAGCTGACCCGCGGCGCGGCACCTCCCCGCGCAGGAGGTGCCTAAACAGGAGTGAATCTGTCCAGAGGAGTCCTCCCATGCGCAAGTCCCTGCTGCTTCCCACCTTGATCCTGGGCCTCGGCCTGTCCGGCGCCGCCCTGGCCCAAACCAGCCCAACCAATCCCCCCGCTACCCCCGCGCGTCCCGATCCCACCAGCACCCATGGCATGGAAAAGGCCCCCAGCACCGGTGTGGGCGCGGCCGACAACGGTTCCAGCGGCGGTTCGGGTAGCGATACCGGCGCCGATCACGTCAAGAAGCCAAAGACCCAGCACAAGGATCACTAGGCCTTCCACCCATTCCCCCGGGGAATGAACCGATGAGCAAAGATCGCTTGAGCAGCGCGCGGGGGCGTGTCGAAATCGACGTCTAGCCTGAGCCAGGAGCCGCTCCCATGACCGCCGCGTCGCTGCTTTCCCCGGACCTGATCCGTACCCGCTTTTCCCAGGCCATGTCGGTGATGTATCGCCAGGAGGTACCGCAATACGGCACCCTGCTGGAGCTGGTCGCCGAGGTGAATGCCGGGCAGCCGGGTTTCTCCCGGGATTCCGCGGAGCGCCTGGATCTGGAGCGCCATGGCGCCATCCGTGTCGGCACGGCTGACGAGTTGGCCACCCTGCGCCGCCTGTTCGCCGTGATGGGCATGCAGCCGGTCGGCTACTACGACCTCAGCGTGGCGGGTGTCCCGGTGCATTCCACTGCCTTCCGCCCGGTCGAGCCGGCAGCCCTGCAGGCCAATCCCTTCCGCGTCTTCACCTCGCTGCTGCGCCTGGAGCTGATCGAAGACGCCGAGCTGCGCCAGCTGGCTGAAAAGGTCTTGAACGAGCGCCGCATCTTCACCCCGGGCGTGTTGGAGCTGATCGAGCGCGCCGAGGCCCAGGGCGGTCTCACCGACGCGGAGGCCGATGCCTTCGTGCAAGAGGCGCTGGAGACCTTTCGCTGGCACCGCGAGGCCAACGTCGATGCTGGCCTCTACGGGCGCCTGCACGATGCTCACCGACTGATCGCCGACGTGGTCTGCTTCAAGGGCCCGCACATCAATCACCTGACACCGCGCACCCTCGATATCGATGCCGTCCAAGCCCGGATGCCCGCCCGCGGCATCACGCCCAAGGAAACCATCGAGGGCCCGCCTCGCCGCCAGTGCCCCATCCTGCTGCGCCAGACCAGCTTCAAGGCCCTGGAGGAACCCATCCTGTTCCAGGGCGAGGTCCAGGGTTCGCACACGGCGCGCTTCGGTGAGATCGAACAGCGCGGCGTGGCCCTTACCCCGGCCGGTCGGCAGCGCTACGACGAACTGCTGCACGAGGTCCGCCAGCGCAGCAAGACGGCGGGCAGCGACTACGCGACCGTGCTGGCCGAGGTGTTCCAGGCACTGCCAGATACGTGGGACGAACTGCGCCGCCAGGGTCTGGCCTGGTTCCGCTATCGCGCCGCCCAGGGCACTGGCTCAGGCGTCGAGACCACGGATACCGAGGCCCTGATCGCCGCCGGCCAGCTCATCGCCGATCCCATCACCTACGAAGACTTCCTGCCGGTCAGCGCCGCGGGCATCTTCCAGTCCAACCTCGGCGCCGGCAGCCAGCAGGAGTACCAGAGCGGTGGCAATCGCGCCGCCTTCGAGTCCGCCCTGGGTGCCTCGGTGCTCGACGAGATGGCGCTCTACGAACGCCAGCAGCGCGAATCCCTTAGCGCTGCCCTGGCTGCCCTCGGCCGCCTCGCCTAGAATCACGGCTCCCGCGTCGGTGGCCACTGCCTCCGACGCCCGCCCCTGGCAGGCAGCCTGATGTTCACCAAACTCGATCCGACCGACTGGCAGCTCATCCACCTGCTGCAACAGAACGCCCGCGCCTCCAACGCCACCCTCGCGCGTCAGCTGGGCCTGGCCCGTACCACCGTGGTGACCCGCCTGACGCGGCTTGAGCGCGACGGCATCATCCAGGGCTACGGCCTGCGCCTGGGCTCCGAACTGGAACAGGCTGCCGTACGCGCCTATTGCGCCATCAGCGTCCTGCCGCGCAGCACCGCCGGCGTCATCCGCGCCCTGGAAAAGATGGTCGAGGTCGAGGAAGTCTCCTCGGTCAGCGGTCAGTTCGACTACCTGGCCTTCCTGCGCTGTACCACCCACGAAAAGCTCGACGAGCTGCTCGACCGCATCGGCAACCTCGACGGGGTCAAGCAGACCCAGACGTCGATCATCCTGAATCGGAAGATCGACCGGCGCAGTGGCACTTAACGACCTTTCATAATCAGGGGGGAATGATATCGGCAGGTCGTGGAAGGCCTAGTTTGTTGTCAGCTCATTTAGCCGTACTACGACAGTTCACTGCTGGTATCTGCGGTGTTTGTCCTGTAGGCATCTAGCGCCTGGTGAGCGCTAGATTATGGTGCCCAAGGCCACCTGTTTGAATCGTGAAGCTTGAGAGCCAATTAGCGCCCGATTCAACAGGCGGCTTGGTCCATGACCGCTTGAGAGGCCTGGAAGGTCAGGTCGCCCAGGATCCCGGCCTGCGCTTCCTGACCGCTAATCATGAAAAGCAGGTTCGTCCACAGCGTCTCATAGCCACGGAGCCAGGCGAGCAGGTCTGCATCCAGGACGTGGCTGTACATCAGGGCAGTGGCAGCGCTGTGAAGGCGATAGGGCTGTTCAGGCAGGTAGTGGTAGCAGTAAGGCCGGCGCAGCGGACCTTGCCAGGGGTACCACAGTGAACCGTCGTCCTGTTCCACGCACAGATCGACCACCAGCTTGCCCAGGTCCTGCAAGAGCGACGCATAGGCAACGCCCGCTGTCCAGGCTTCAGCTTGCGCTGCTTGCTCTTCAGGCGGCGCACCGATGGGTAGCAGACAAGCCTGACGCAGACGCAGGGCATAGCAGACCCGGCGCAGGGCGTGGTCGAGCATGCCGCCTGCATAGCGGTACGGCCCGTCCGGGGAGACCGGAAAGGCCTGGACCAATCCGGCGTAGCGTTGCAATGGCGTCTGGTACAGCCGCTCAAATTGCTCGCGGGATACGGCGGTTCGCTGCCAGATCTGTTCCATCAAGGCCTTGCGTTCGGGGTGTTCCAGCAACACCGTGCCGGGTAGAGGATGATGCAGGCCGTCACTCGATAAGGCAGGGGTATCAGAGACCGGCAATACGGCCGCATGGAAGCGGCGACGTAAACGCGTCAGCATGGTGAGCGCTCCTGGGGTGTGATTGATCTGATCCGCCTGCTCGAGCGGTCTGCGTGACGTTGTGGCATGTCCTATGGCCATCAGCGCATCCCTTGCCGAACGACGTCCGTCCCTCTCGCGCTGGCGCCGCGCGCATCCTGCGTACCGCTCGCCAGTGCCTGAAGGGCCGCGCCGACGCGCAAGCCAACCCAGGTCAAGGCGGTCATCCAAAACGTCGGGAAGGCGATAAACATCGTGGCCATGACGAAATTCAGCAAGAGGTCACCGAAGGCGTTGTTCAGGCCGATTAGAGGATCGAAATTTCGGTGCGGACGTCCGGCGCCAAAGCCCCAACCATAGAGCGCGTCCAGGATGGTGCTGTCGAGCCAACGCGCCAGCTGAAACCAGAACTCTACAAAGAAGAGCGCGAACTGCACTGTGCTGAGTGTCAGCGTGGTCTTGAGGTCGTAGGTGCCTATTACCAGCAGTAAGGGAAGGCCAATAACCAGCGCCATTTTCAGCAGCGACAGCACCATCGGCAGTGCCTGACGCACGACGTCCATGGCTGGAAAGAACCCCAAGGATCCCAAGGCCAATCCTGTGTCGCCAGCCAGGCGTGCGGCCATGTTGGGCAGAGACATATCCACCTGCCCACCATAGTCGGTATAGACCTGACCCTGATTGAGCTTCTGCTGGCGCGGCGCGACGACAGCGCGTATGACCGCATCGTCTACGGTCTGCCGGGAGACAAAGCCTGCCCACTGCGCCAAGCGGTTCAGCAGGCCGGCATCAACCTGGGTCAGCAATCGCTCGCGCAACCCGCGTCCTGGATCGGACCACCATTGGCGACAGGTTGGATAGCCCGCGCCGTTGGGACCCGGTGCCAAGCCTGCATCACGCGTCGCTTCGTGAGGCCAGGCGGCACGTGGGGTACGCGCCCGGTCAATGTCATAAAAGCCGGGTGAGTTGAGAAAATAGCGAGAGCCGATCCAGGTGACGTCATAACGCTGATCCGGAGCCAGGCCAGGGCGCTGCATGAACAGCCGGGCGCGCGAGGGGCCGTAGCACTCACGGGTAAAGTCGGCTACTTCCTGCGCGAGCAGTGGATCGGCAATGCGTGTGGCATCGAGCTCCATGCGGATCTGTCGCAAGTCCGTGCCACAGGGAATGGCCGCAATGGCTGCGCCGGTCACAGCCTTTGACAGGGCGTGCACAAAGAACCACCAGACCGGTATCAGGGCCTGCTGTCCGTTGAGTTGGGTATAGCTCAAGGCCCAGCCCGTCTTAGCAGGGGCCGCGACATCGACCTGGCATTGGCGGGAGCGGGTCGTATCAAACTGAAGGGTGTTCAGCGATACCGGGATCATGGGAATCGCTGCAAAGGCAATAACGCCGATCGCCAGGAGCATGCGGCTTTCGATGCGCCGGCTGGATAGTAGGCTTTGCTGACTTTCATCCGTACTGACGGTACGGACGTGTAGCCATTCCTGGACCACGATCAGCAGAAAGGGCAGCGCAAAAAGACCGCTGGCCAGCAATAGATTCCAGATGCCGTTATGGATAAGCCAGCCGACCAGGGTGAGGTAGTACTCAAGGTAATCCGTGGTGTAGAGCGTCATGACGTGGGTGTCCTCACTAGACGGCGTGGGCCCAAAGACGCCATTCCGCAACCGCCAGCGTCGACAGGGCGAGGCCTTCCAGCAGGTACAGACGTACCACGCCGCGTGATGACCCTTCGCGGGCGCGTACCCGTTGGTGCAGCCCATACCAGCCCCACGCCGTGAGGCCATACAGGCACAGCCGCCACAGCAACAGGAGTATCGCGTGCGCCTCCAGCCAAGCGGTCCAGGCCTGTAGCCGGTCTAGGGAGGGTTGGCCGAATTGCGGTGCCAGGAGGAACACCACCAGGAGCACCAGCGCGGCCAGTGAGCGACGCCGCAGGCATTGTTTGCGGACCGCACGCCAAATGAGTCGGCTCATGGCGCAGCCTCCTGAGGGGCCTGAATCACATCCAGGCGGCGGGGCGTGGCATCACCCTGGAAGATGCCGCCTGAGCGAGCGGCGCGTTCGCGTTGGCGATCTACCACGCGCGACGCCGCATTGGTCGTCAGCGTCCTGCGCAGCTCCAGCTCGGTCTTGAGGTTACCGACCTCCTGGGTCAGGGTTTCCTGCTCGGTACGAAGGGTGCGTGTGGCGATCTCATTTGCGGCGACGTTGGGCTCCTTGAGGCCGGTCAGCAGCAACCGCTGGAGCAACAGCGCTTGCTCCACGACGCGTGACAAGGCCACCTCGGAGGCGAGGCGCTCGCTTAGTACGTCTCGGTCCGGCTCATCGCGTAAGGCCTCGATGACGCCTCGGGTGACGGGCAGTGCGCGGCTACCGGCAGCGGCGAGCTGCTCGGAGGTGGTAGGCGTGGTGCCTGCGACGAGGTCGCGCAGCGCGTGCAGGACCTTGTCGTATTCCTCCTGGATCAGCGGCGTCAGGCCTACGCCCGGTGTGGTCTGGGTCTTGGTGCACTGCGTGCAGGTTCTGAGTTCGCGCTCTCCCAAGACCTGATTGGCCCAGGCCGTCGCAGCCTGCGGTGACGGCCAGACCTGACAGATCAACCGGTCGTGGCACTGCGCGGGATCCAGGTCGGTGGTCTCTTGAGCATTTCGCCCGTTGAGCAGGTTGTAGCCTGCCTGGGTGACATCGCTGATCAGGCGGATCGGGGGCTGATCACGTCCTCCTGCTGGCGCTCCGGCCACCCACGGCACGCCCTGCTGACCTCCGCGGGTTTCAGCCTGCTCGACCGCGGACACTCCGTCGCGACTGGCGAGGGTTTGCTTGAGCGCCATGCCTTCGGCGAGCTGATCCCATCCGGCGCTTCCGCCTGCAAGATCTGCCATGCGACCGGCCAGGGCGCGGCAACTGGCCTTGGAGCGATCGAAGTCCAGGCGCGCCTGCAGGATGCCGTTGGTGAGGAGGTTATACAGGGCAGGATCTGCCCGCTGGATGATGAGCGCGGGGAGTGAGGCCACTGCACTGGTGGCGTTCTGGATGACATTGTTCATCAGGCTGTGAAAGCCGTTGGTGACGCCATTGAGCTGGTTTTGCACCGTGGTCGACAGGCTCATGTCGCCGCAGACCAGGTTGCTGTTCCAGCCAACGCCCACACCCAAGCTCTCCATGTTGCCCGCCGGGCTCATGGACACCGCCCGGCCGCCGCCAATGCTGTAGAACACCTCGTCACTGAAGACCGGTCCGCTGAGGTTGATGCCTGTGTTGTCCAGGCGAAGTGATTGCGCGCCACTGCTGGTGAGCAGCAGCAGCATGCCTGCGGCGAGGTGCAGGGCCCGCCAAAGGCCCATTCGATGAGGAGGGGTCATGGAGATACCTGCTGAGATCGCTACAGAAAGTCCTGGCTGCCCAGTAGCACCTGGCCCTGGCGCTCACAGCAGGCATAGGGTCGCCACAACGCCCAGGCGTAGTCGCCTTGGGGCGCCTGTGGTCCTGCTTGGTCATGCGGGAACACCACGCAGGTGGACGAAAGCCGAGGCGCCAAGGGCTGCCACCTACCGGTTTGGGCATCGCCCTCTTTGAGCGGGCCGGCAGGCCAGTAGCCCGGTTGCGGCTGCGCCCGCAGCGGCTGGTAGACGTGGGGCTGTCCCTCACGTGTGACGATATCGCCTGCGCGCTGGGCGATAACGGCGGCGCCCTTGTAGTCATCGGCTTGATGCACAAAGCCGGTACGGGGATAGACGGTGCCCCAGAGGTTGGCTTGCGCGCGGGTGCCAATCTCCCGTAGGCCGGGTGACACCGCTTCAGGATAGGCGCGCTCGGGTATGCCATATCGCCAGGCCAGGGTATCGAGCGTGCTGAGCAAATAGGGTTTGAACGGTGTCCCGGCGCCACCGCAGGTGTAGCCAAACTGGCCGGCATACTGACCCAGGGCGGCAGCGCCGGGATGACCGATCACATCCGCATTCTTGAATAGGGCAAGGTTGTTTTCATGCACCTCGGCGCTGGTTCCTGCGCCGCCTGAGCGCGCCATGGCAGTCGCCGGACTCAGTGCACGCAGGGCCTGCCACGGGTTTTCACCGGTGTTCGAATAGCTGGCAACGACGGCGTCCGGAACGTAATGCCTGACCTTGAGCGAGGTGCGGACGCTACAGCCGCCTAAGGTGCAGTAAAGCCAGTAGCAGATGCCGACAACGCGGTACTGCAGGCAGTCGGGTGAGGCCACCGAAGCCACGATCGCCGAGGTATCCAGTGCCAAAGCCGCGGTCGTGCTGGCAAGGGTTCCGGCCAGCAGCACAGGACGCAGGCGAGCAGAACGCTTCATGGCCGGCGGCCCTGCTGGCGTTCGATACGTGCCATGGCCCGGGCCACGTTCGTATCGCCATAGACGACGTAGCGGTGATCAACCACTACGGCCGGCAGGTGGGTAAGCCCTAGATGCCAGGCCTGTAGGAGGTCTTGGTAGGCATTGGCTAGTTGTTGGGCGAGGGCTGGCGTCTGTTTCAGACGATGGCGAACCCTTTGTTCAGCAGTCGCGAGGTCGGGTGGTAGGTCTCGAGAAAGCTCTCCTTGCAGCCACGAGGCCTTGTCGAGCAGAACGACACGGGCACCCTGAGTCTGAGTAAGTGGATGGTGGCGGTCCGTATAGGCCACAACGTCCACAGCCTCTGCGCGAAGGCAGGCTAGCCCCAGGACCAAGGGCCCCAGGCAAGTAGGGCGATACCGGGCATTACGATGGGGCATGGCGGCAGTCGTCTCCAGGCACGGGGATATGCCTAGTTCAAAAGACGACGAAGCCGAGTACCAGAAAGAATAGGGAAGCGGGCCTTACCGGATTTTTAACGACGTTTTTGCTTGAGCAAGCAGGCGGCTGGCGGGCGGGGGCTAGCTAATCGTGCCCGCTTGCCTTCCTACCCGCGCATCTCATATTGAGATGCGCGCTGGTTGGCGCTAGAATGAGCGAAGTACAAGGTAGTGAAAGGTACGAAATGCGGATTATCAGCGAGGCCCGAATCCGAGAGGCAAAGTTGAAATGGCCGCATGCTGCTTCCGCGCTAGAAGCCTGGCGACAGTTGTTCAGGAATAACTCACCTAAGGATTTCGCCCAGCTCAAACAGCTCAATCCTGCTGCTGACAAGTACAAGGATAAGTACATCCTCGACGTTGGTGGTAACAAGATCAGGATTATTGCTGTCATTCATTTCAAGGCCGATACCCTGTACATCAGGTACGTCTTGGATCACAAAGAGTACGATTCCGGGAAGTGGAAGGACTGATCATGAGCGCACTGCTAAAACAAGCTATCGAGCATTGGGCGTATGTCGCTCCAATGGTGAAAAAGCCAACCAATGACCAGGAGTATCAGGTCTTGGTGCAGGCACTTGATGATCTGCTCGATTATGTCGGCGAAGACGATAGCCATCCGCTTCATGGCTTGATCAAGCTGATGGCCGACGGTATTGAAGCGTATGACGCCGATACGTATCCGGCTGAACCGGTACCTCCACGTGACATGCTGGCGCTACTCATGCAACAACATGGTTTACGCCAAAGTGATCTCCCTGAGGTCGGATCTCAAGGCGTGGTATCGGAAATACTCAGTGGGAGGCGCGATCTCAACTTGCGTCAGATGATCGCTTTGGCAGAGCGCTTTCAGGTGTCGTTATCCACGTTTGTACCTGATATTTCGCGAGCCACCGTCAAGCCTTCAGATTGACGCGTGCTGATGTACCATGCAAACGATGAAAGATCTGCACAAGCCGCCGCTAATCAGTCAGGCGGCGGCCTAGGAGGGTCAAGGAGGGCCGTGGTAATGCCACGCTGCCGGTCAAGCGCCTCTGCCATTTTGAACGCTGCGTCCAACTCGCTGAGCCCGTCCTGCATATAGCGGTAGCGCTCAGCTTTTTCTTCCGGGTCGGTCATGGCCAAGGCCAGAACGAGGCTAGGCGGTACCACGCGAAAGAGCGTTTCCATCGACTTGGACAGGATGACCCCTTCGCTAAACTTGCCCGCATCCTTGCGCGCAGAGCGCATCAAGGCCTTCTGTGCCGGCGTCAGCTCGCGGAAGCGGGCGATCTTCTCGATCTCATCGGGCGGCATCGACAGGCAGATCCACCACTCGATCATGTTGAGCATGGGTTCGGCCGCTGCTGGCAAGTCGTCCAGGTTCTGAGTGGCCAGCCAGAACCAGGCGCCGAGCTTTCGCCACATCTTGGTGATCTTGACCACATAGGGTGCCAGCAGTGGGTTTTTGGTGATGATGTGTCCTTCGTCGGTGACGTTGATCAAGGGACGCCCCAGGAACTGATCGCGCTCAGCCAGATTGTTCACGGCGTTGATGAGGCTGACGTAGGCCACGGCAAGCTGCGCGCCATAGCCCTCCCGGGCAAAGGTCGCCAGATCCACCAGGGTGATGTCAGCCTCAGGCCACGGCGTGCCAGGGCGATCAAAGAGTTCGCCGTCGCTGCCCTGACAAAACAGGCTCATGGCTTCGGCCATGTCCAAGAGGCGAGCGCGTCGAGGTTCGGGAAGGGCGTCGTCGCGTGCCTGCTCGCGTAACGTGGCGCAGAGATCGCGGGTCAGCACGGGCTGTCCCTGCGCTACACAACGTTCGGCGGTCGCCAATAGGCACTGACGCAGCAGGCTCCGGTCTGCGCGGGTCATGCGTGCGTCCTCGCGTGGATCTCCGCCGGTAATCATCAGGCGCGCGATGATCTCTAGTTCGCCCAGGACATCACGCTGCTCATCCGACGCCTCCGACTGCTCACCCTCTGCACTGTCGAGCGCTTTGGGGGAGGTCGGTGTGACCAGCCGCCAGGCATCGGCGAAGGGGGCCAGGCTGATGCCGCTGCCCGGTGTGAGGGTTACGCGGTGAACGGATAACCCCAGGCGGGCGGCGAAGTCGGCAAACAGCCCAAAGGAGTTACCGGCCTCGACGATGAATAATCGAGGTCGGTACAGCGCGGTCACCTGCTGCAACAAGTAATTCAAGGTCGCGCTCTTGCCCGACCCGGTTGGGCCGAACAGAAACAGGTGGGCGTTCATTTGGCGATCAAGGCGGCTCAGCGGGTCGAAGGTCACCAGACCCCCACCTCGATTGAAGAAGGTGATGCCGGGATGACCCGTTCCAGTACTACGGCCCCAGACCGGGGCCAGGTTCGCGGCGTGCTGCACGAACATCAACTGGGTATACCAATGCCGGCGGTCGGCCGCAGGATCAAAGACTGCGGGTAGCCAACGAAGGTAGCTGTTAAGCGGCGCCACCTCCGCGTCTTCGCGTACCACTTGCAGGCCTGCCGTCAGCAGCACGTTGGTCAGCGTGTGGCAGCGTTGGCGCAGACTCTCCCTCGCCGGTGCGCGCACATAGAACGCCAGCGCGCCTCGATACAACTTGTGCTGTCCACCGATCAGAGCCCGGGCCTGCTCGACATCCTGGCGAGTGTGCAGGGAGGCGAGGGTATCGCCCACGGCCTTGCGTGCCAGCGTATTGAGCTGCGCCTCCAATCCATCCTGTGGCGTTGCGACTACCGTCAGGCACATCACCGTGCCCTCTGGCAGCTGATCCATTACCGCATTGAGGGCCTCACCATGCCGCATCTCACCGCTTAGGTGGCCTGCTTCCGGAGGCTGACGTAGTCGATCAACCACCAGGACGCGATGAGGTTGATCGTCGAAGTACCACACCCCGGTGGTTCGGTCTGAGCGAGGTGGCGTGAAGAAAAGGCGCTGCGCAAAATCGGTCCCGCTGGCCAATTCCAGGGCGTCGGGTGGTGTCGTGTCCGGATAGCGGGTCAGGGCGTAGAAGCGTGCCTTATCGGCGTCGGTATGGCCCAGGTGAGTGGGATCGGGATTGAACCAGCGCAGCAGCCAATCGTGGATGGCGGCAGCGTCCAGGCGTGTGCTGGACACACCTGCGCTGGCGAGCGCCGCAGTAAGGCGGTCGCAGGTTGCATTCAGATCCTGCTCAGGCGCTGAGACAGGGCTGCGGCGCGCGGTGGCGGGAAGGCGCCGGTACACGACCATCCGGGTACGGCGGTGCTGCCCACGCCAGGGCAACTGGGTCACGGTGGTGTCGTCGAACAGTCCGCCAGGCGTGCTGACCGCCTGCAAGTGGCGGGCGGTCAGGCGCAGGTAGTAGTCCGTGAAGACACTGTGACGCGCGAGAGGGCGGACGTAGTTGGCCAGGGTGTTGAGGTAAGCCTCGAAGGTGGATTCGTCCTGGGCATAGAACTGCACGACCCAGGGACTCTCGTCGTGCTCATCGAATGTTTCCTGCAGGGCGGTTTCGACGGCGTCGCGCGCTTGCGCGAACCAGTCAGGCTCGCGTCCTTCTGTCGCCAGTGGTTGCAGCTCGAAGAAGGCCGCCACCGAGCGTCCATCGTCCAAGAGCATGCACTGCGCGTCAGGCAGGTACTCCACCCACGGCAGGAGATCGACGAACGAGGGCGCCTGGGCGTACAGCCTGTCCTGATCCGCCTGGGTAGCAGGCCGGCGTTTGGACTGGTCCAGGCAGGCACCCGGGGCGGCCAGCCCGTGTTTGGCCAGCCGCATGACATGGGCCTGCCAGGCATCCGACGAGTGAGGGTCTAGTGTCGTCTGGCGCAGGCGCGGCCAGCGGAGCCAAGCGCGGCGCATCAGTAGTCCTCCACGCGCTCACCAGGCAGGGCGTAGGGTACGTGTCGATAGAGCGGAAACACCGTGCTATAGCCAGGCACTGGAACAGCCTCCTCGCCGGCCAAATGCGGGAAGACATACATCACCAGGTCAGGGTTGGGCAGTCGGGGAAATTGCTGGTTGAGGGCCTGAGCACGCTGGCGCAGGTCCGCGCGCATGCTGCTGGGGGATGGCTCATCCCCAACGGACAGCGGACGACGCACGTGCTGCCGGACCTCGTTCAGGCGAGCCTCGGCGCCCTGGACACTGCTCGTGTGGGCACGCCAGAGGTCGAGCATGGTGTGATCACCGGGCGGCAGTAGCGTGTCCTTGCTGGCGCAGCCTGCCAGCGCAAGGGTTAGCAGCGGGGTGGCAAGCGCGAAAGTCACGTCAGTCCAAGGGCGCTGCATGGGAGCCTCCTGTCAGGTGATGAACGCGTCGCCCCTGGGGGGCGTAATCCAGCGTGACGGGCCGTTCCAGGTGAACCGCAACCTGGGCGCCGGGTTTGACGTACACCGCCGCGAAGGCTTGGCCATAGAACCGATTGACCCACTGCGACAGGTCCTGCATGCCACTGGCCAGGATCTGGTTGAGCGCCCCCTGTCCGGACGTGCTGGTGGTGCCGAACGTGCCGGCGCCGCTGAAGACGGCATGCGTGCCCTTGTCGGCTGACAGGAGCGATGCCGCGCCAGCACCTGCGGCGGTGATCAAGGCCTGCGAGCCCAGGTACTGGGCCGCATTGCTACGCCGCTCACCCGCTACGCAGGGAATGCCCTGGTCATCGCTGATCCAGCCCAAGGCGTTGTCTGCCGACTCACCGCGCCGGGCCTGGCCGCTGGGCGGGTCATCGTCAGGCAGGGTGCGGATCGTGCCGTCGGTAAAGACGAAAGTCAGGCTGCGGATCTGTCCGCGGACGCAGGACAGGGTCCAGTCACCGGAGGCCGTTCCGCTAACCACGGCGCCGGCCACGTCGGGTAATTCGATGCCGTTGGCAGTGAGGTTGTCCGGGCCGATCAGCACCTTGAAGGGGTAAGGGTCATTCACCGTGCCGTCGACAGGGACTCGGCCGATCAGGGCGGTCATGGCGACCGAGCCCACCAGGGTGGCATTGGCCGGTAAGGTATAGACCGGTTTGGCCGGTGCGTCAGGCGCGTGGCTCATTCGGTCGTCAGGGGCTGAGGCAGGTGGCGACTCAGGGGCTAAGCCCAGCTGCAGTGGCCGCGCCTGGCTCTTGCTGGGCGCAGCGTCAGGCGGCACATCGCTTGGCTCAATCCAGCGCAGTGGTACTTCAGTCGACGCCTCTTGGGCGGGCTCCAGGCCGAGTCCTACCGGCAGCTCCGTGGCATCGTCCTGTGCGGGGGTGTGCAGGCGCTGCTTGACGTCGTTGAGCAGTTGTTCGGTCTGCTGCCGTTCACGCGCCAGCTGCTCCTGAGCCTGCTGCCGCTGCGCCCGCTCAGCCTGCAAGGCGTGTTCGATTCGCTGATCGACTAGCGCGGTTGCATCCTCAGGACGGCCGGACGCCTGACGCGAGTGCTGCACATCGCGCGTCGCAGTCTCCAGTTCCTGACGCAGCTGCTTGACCTGCGCCACCAGGGTCGCGACGGTATCCCGAGGGGAGTCACCTTCAACCCCCAAGGCGGCGCGTTCCTCTCGGGTCAGCGCATTAGCGGTTTCGGGCTCAACATCAGACGTACTGGAGGACCCGGTGCATCGCGTAAGGCCGACGGCAGTCATCATTCCAGCCAGGGGAATGGCCGCCCATTTGAATAGGCTATTGGTCTTCATCGACATTACCGTGGCGCAGCGTGGGTAAGACAGGAGGGCGAGGTGTGACGTCTGGGAAGGGCGTGACCCTGGGGAGCAAGGCGCCCCGCAGTCCCTGGTGGCGCGTGACGAGATAAACCACTGTGGTATCGGTGGCCTGACCGGACGGGCCAAGGTCGGGGTGCTGGAAGGTGGCAGCCACAAAGTCGCCCTGTAGTGCCTCGGGTACCAACGCGATAGGACGTGCGCTTTGATTGCTCAGGCGAACTGCGGTGATCCGTAGGTGCTGCAGTTGCCAGGCGGCGAGGGCGCGTGCCCTAACGGGGAGCCCTGGCAACAGGCTGTCCAGGGGCAGCTCTTTCTCCACCGTGGCTGGGCGAATGCCCTCGACTGGCTCAAGGGTGCGTAAGGGTGCATAGAGACGCTGCGCGGCATAGCGGGTCAGGGTCATCGCCAGGGCCGCGTCCGGAGCGCTCTGCGCAGTACCGGCTTCAGGCGTAGTCGGCGCAGGCGGCGAGCCCTCGTCTGGCGCATCCAGGACGATACGTATCGGCTCCGCTGCCGGTTGCCCCGATTGGGCCGGCTCCGCGGCGACGTCGAGCAGGATGATCATGCCCGTTTGCACATCCTGTACCTGCAGCCGCGTGGGCGGAAGCACGGTGCTGGCGCGCAAGTACAGCGCGCCGCCAGTGCTTTGGATACGCAAGCGATCACTCAGGACTGTAGGGACGCCAACGCGCACCTTGCGGTCAAGGAGCACGACACGTTCCTGGCCTACCGTGAGCGGCACCGCGAGGGGCAGGCGCTTCCAATGCAGGATCTGTGTGGCCTGACCGGGTGCTGCCACACCGAGCCCAAGGAATAGCGCGGCGAGCAGGGATAGGGGCTGGCGAGTCATGTGGCGGCTCCTGGTTCTTGAGCAGGCGTCGGGTCCGGGTGGGTGTCGATGCGTTGTGGCGGCTGGGCATAGCAGTCCAGCGCAAGGCCGAACGGGTTGTGCTCAGGGTCTTGATCCAGCCGTACGACCTTGAGCTGGTAGCGCACTAGCGCCCGCTTGATCTGCTCGCTGCTGTAGTACTCATCCGCCGTCAGATCCAGCGTGACGATCCAGTCGCGAGCCGAGATCACCCTGACCCGACGCGCCGGGTCCTCGCCGTAGCCGCGTCCTGGGATTTCGTAGACGCCCCGGACGCGTAGCCGCAGCTCGCCGTTGGCGCGTCGGCGCTGATAGTCCTGCTCGAGGAAGGCCTGGCAGGCGGGCGTGAGGTAGGCCGAGAGGGTTTTGAGGTTGCGCGGGTAATCCGCCTCGCCATCGCTGGGCCAGCGCTGCAGCTGCTGCCAGATGTAGAAGGCGAAGGCATAGACGTTTTCGGGCGGTACGTCCCACCAGCGACGGGTGCTACCTGAACGCAGGTCAGGCGGGATATGGATGGTCAGATCCCGCGGCGCGCTCCACCAGCCAAGGCCCAGTAGCAACGCCAGTAGGGCCAGGGCACCGGCGGCCAGACGAAGGGTGCGTATGTGCGCCTGCAGATGCACGATTTCGTGGCGAAAGCGGCTCATGACCAGCGCTCCCCTTTACGCAGAAGCGGCCGGGAACGTCGTGTGCTCCAGGTGCCTGAGCGCAGGATCAACGTCTGTCCGCCGACCCAGGCGGCCAGGAGGGGCAGGCGGATTGCTACCTGCCATTGCAGGTGCCGATGCAGCCAGGTATCAGGTCGTCCGCGCTTGAGGGTCTGCAGCAATCCGCTGCTCAGGTAGAGCCCAACCGCCAGGGTGATGAGGATGCCGGTGGGCAGCACCGCCAGCTGCCCAACCACAACCGCCAGCGGCAGACTCAGCCCTAGCCCGATCAACGCAAACAGCGTGGTGGCAAACCAGAGCTCGTCCGCGGTCAGCCCTCGGACGACGGCCGGTTGGCGATTGAGTCGGTGGGGCAGGAACAGAACCTGGCCGTCTTCGGCGCGTACGGTCTCCATGGTGAGGGGCCGCTCCGCGCGTCAGAGCACACCGATGGCGGTGGTCAGGAGCCAGATCCCCACGACCAACAGCATGGCGCCTACGGCCACGGTGAGACCAAATTGCCCCCAGGTGGCGCGGCCAGTGTGGATCTCGGAGTAGCGGGTATAGGCGTGGTAGCACACCCCGATAAACATGGACGCCACAACCAGCAGCGCGACCAGCATGACGATGTCGTAGCCGTAGTTCTGCAGGGTTTGCAGGATGCCGGTGCCCTGCCCACGGGTGGGTGCTTCCATCTTCGGCAAGCCAGCGGCGTAGGCGCCTTCAATCAGCCCGATACCAGTGACGGCTGTCAGGGATTGAGCAAGACGGCGAGGGCAGATGCGCAACAGCGACGTAGACACGTTCAGGTCCTCCGCAGGTCAGGAAAGCAGTAGAAAAATCAGGGCCAGGTACAGGAAGAAAAAACGCACCGCGACGCCCAGCAGTTGGCGTTGGGTCATGCGGTGTTCGGCCCAGCTCACGAAGGCCGTGCGCAGGGCCCAGACGCCCCAGAGCTGAAAGACGGCAAAGACCAGGCTCAGCACCACCGTGGAGACGGCGGCAGGGGTGAAGCCACCGCTGGCCTGGAAGGCCGCGCTTTGTGCGGCGGAAAGGGTCATGGCGAGGCCGCCTCATGTGGGTCGACCTCGCGGGCGTAGTCACCTGCCAGCGGCTGCAGATCCCTGGGCTGGGCGCGGGAGGGTGTCAGGTAGTGCTCGATGCCTTGGCGGATGCGCTGCAGGTCTTGCTGCAGGCGGGCATAGTCGAAGTGGTAGCGGGTGCCTGCAGGGGCTGCGCGCGCAGCGGTCTGGACAGCCAGGTGTTCGGTGATCGTCAGCTGCCGGATGACGGCGGCTAGCTGCTCACGCTGAGCGTCATTGTCACCCGCCTGCGCATGGGGGGTGCTTAGCGCAACCGAGAGCGATGTGAGGAGGAGTGCCCAGTGAAGTAGGGCGAGGCCTTTGCGCGTTGCCATCTTGCTCGCGTCCTGAGCAATTCGATGGCGCGAAAGTGCCGTTTACGGGAGCGTCACGCCGCAGAAAATCCGATTCAGCGCGTACCCGGTTTTTTGTGGACGGCGGCCTCACCGAGAAAGCGGAGCGCATGCCAGCCGGTTTGTTGGTTGCAACCGGTAACCGCGAACGTTAGATTTTGGCTGTCGTGGTCAATCCCGCGACCGGGCGTCAGAACCCGTTAAACCAGGGCGCGGCAGCGTCATAGCCAGGCGAATATGGGTCGTTTGATCCGTTCCGCTTTTCTATGGCAGGCCGTGCGGGGCAGGCTATTGCCTGGCCGGTTCCCTTGGTTTCCGGTTTCTGACCCCCGTACGGTCTGCCACCACTTCTGTGTCAGAACGGATGGTGGCAGCTCCTTAATCAAACCAGGGAGCATAAGTAGAATGCCTCGTCCTCCTTTTAAGCCCGGGCTCCGCCTGGCCTATCCGATTGTCTGTTTCACCTCCTGTACGGAGGTGCGCCATGACTAATTGCACCAACACCATTGTTCCTTTTCCAACACCTCCGATTCGAGCGCGACAACCCGACTTCGAGCCGGATACGCCGGAAGCCGAGGCTGAATTGCACGTGTCGGTTCTGAACGATCTGCTAGATCAGTTGGCGTCTGAATCGGAGGGAAAGGGAGAGCTTCGTCAGCGGTTGCTCGCGTCTATGATGCGCGACCTGCTTGACGACGTTGTCGTGCTTTATCGACGAGCACTGACAGAGGCTCGCATTAACAACAACCTCAGGTGAGGACGCTGCGCCTGTTGGAGCGGTTAGTACTGACAGGCGCGCTCGTCTTGCCCCCGGAGACGATCAATTCGGCATTGCCTGTATTGCTTATGTCGCCTGGTCTGCTCTAGCCGTTGAGCAAGCAGGTAAGCCTGCGGGGTAGAGCCATCTTGCCAGGCAATTTGCATACAGCCGGCGAAACGGCTTGTCGGTTGCAACTGGGTGCATCGGGCGTTAGATTTTGGCTGTCGTGGTCAATCCCACGACCGGGCGTGAGAACCTGGAAGTTGTCCAAAGGCGCGGTAGCGTCATAGTGCTTAGCCAGTATTTGCATGCTGCGCTAATGCTTCTCTATGGCGGGCCGTGTGAGGCAGGCTTTTGCCTGGCCGGTTCCCTTGGACGCCGGATTCTCACCCTTGCACGGTCCGCCTCCTATGCTCGTGAGAAGGCTGGTAGGCGGTTCCTTAACCTGTCCAAGGAGTAAAAAGAAAATGCCTCGTCCTCCTTTCAAGCTCGGGCTCCGCCTGGCCTATTCGATTGTCTGTTTCACCTCCTGTACGGAGGTGTGCCATGACTAGTCGCACCAGCACTATTGTTCCTTTTCCAACGCCTTCGCATCGAGCGCGCCAACCTGACTTCCAGCCAGATACGCCGGAAGCTGAGGCTGAATTGCACGTTTCGGTGCTGAACGATCTGCTAGATCAGTTGGCGTCTGAGTCAGGAGAGAAAGGTGAGCTTCGTCAGCAGCTGCTCGCGTCCATGATGCGCGGACTGCTTGACGATGTGGTCGTGATGTACCGCCGAGCCCTGACAGAGGCTAGACGTTAACCACAGTCCAGGGTAATGAGCCTTACCTGTCGGAATAGGTGGGTTTGGCAGTGCCCTGGCTTTTAGGTCCAAGTTAGCCACGGATTCGCCCGTCTCAACCTGAAAAAAGCGCCTATCAAGGCCGATGCAGTGGCATTTCGGGCATCATTACTTATGAAATGATATTAAATTGCCACCCGCCCTTTAGAAACGACCGCTTGGCGAGGTAGCGGTTAAGGATAGTGCAAAGGTGCCGACCAATATTTATCGCAATCATCATTGGTATGTGACCATGTCCTTCCGCTCTTTCAGTATCGCTACCCGTAGCCTTATGTGCTTCAGCCTTCTGGCCGCTCTGGTCGCAGGACTTGGCATCTTCGGCATCACACAGCTGTCTCACGTCCGTGAACTAGGCCGGGTGATGGAAACTGACAATGTTCCCAGCATTGTCGAAGCAGATAACTTGGCACTGCAGCTTTCCCGTACTCGCCTCGAAGTGGTGCGTCTACTAGCTGTTCCTGACGCCGCTGCCGCCACCCGCAAAAAGATCGACAACCTTGGTATCGAGGTTGCGGCTGGCTTCAAACGCTCAGAAAAATTGATCAGCTCCGCTCGGGAGCGCACGGCCTATGAAGCATTACACAGGGTCTACGAAGGCTATTTCGCTAATACCTTGAAGGTAGCTGAGTTGGTAATGGCGGGCCGGCTGGATGAGGGGCGCGCGATGGTGCAATCATCAATGCTTCAGCAGGGTGAGCAGATGAACGATTTTGCTGAGGATCTGCGCCAGATCAGCCAAGAGGATATTGCGGCAGCCGCAGAGGCTGCCGAAGTAGCTTACGTCCAGTCCAAATCGATCACTTGGCTGGTCATCGGACTGGCGTTGGGTCTGACCCTGCTGTTGGCCTGGCGCCTGACTGTGAGCATGACCCGTCCCCTTGCGGACGCCGTTGACGCGGCCAAGGCTATCGCCGGTGGTGACCTAACTCAGACTCTCGATATTCGAGGCCATGATGAAGCTGCTCAGCTCCTTCAGGCTATGCAGCAAATGCAGACCAATCTACGCGACACACTGGGGCACCTAGGTCATTCCGCCACGCAGCTCGCCTCGGCAGCTGAGGAGATGACGGCTGTCATGCAGGAAAGCGCATCTGGACTGCAGCAACAGAACAGCGAAATCGAAATGGCGGCCACCGCTGTAACCGAAATGAGTCAGGCAGTAGAGGAAGTGGCTGGCAATGCCGCCTCTACGTCCTCTGAGTCACGCCAGGCCGTCGAGACAGCTCATCTAGGCCAGCTACAGTTGGGCAATACGCTTAACGCGATCGAAACGTTAACCAACAACGTCATGGGTGCTAGTGACCGTGCTCGGGAACTCGCTGAACACACGCGTGATATCAGCCAAGTTCTGGACGTCATCCGATCGGTTGCTGAGCAGACCAATTTGTTAGCCCTGAATGCGGCGATTGAGGCGGCGCGTGGCTTTGCGGTCGTGGCCGATGAGGTCCGTGCGCTGGCCCATCGCACCGGCGAGAGCACTAGAGAAATTGAAGGGATGATTGGCAGCATTCAGCAAGGCACCGGCCAGACCGTAGATGCGCTACTAACCAGCGCTGACCAGGCCCGCCAGACCCGTGACCAGGCCCAGTCCGCCAACGCCGCCCTGGCGGCCATTGCGCAGTCGGTATCCGGTATTGATGAGCGCAACCTTGTGATCGCCAGTGCGGCTCAGGAGCAGGCTCAAGTGGCTCGCGAAGTCGACCGCAATCTGGTTCGGATCCGTGATCTTTCGGTGCAAACTGCAGCAGGTGCTGAACAAACCCGCGCGGCTAGCCAGCAGCTATCAGAGCTTGCGGTAGGGCTCAATGGTCAGGTCCGTCGTTTCCGTGTGTAACTGATTCTAGGGACCGTTTTACAGTATCCCTATCACACTCATCTCCGTCGCAGAGCCCTTCTATCACCATGACCGTTTGACGCTGATCAGCCACATGATTCGCGCAGCGAGCAACTCAGCTTATTGGATAGGCTTAGGTTTTCTCGGCGAAAAAGTATCCAGTTGAGGCGTACACGATTTCTTATGGAAGCCGACCGCCTTGAAAAATGGAGCGCACGCCAGCGGGTTTGTTGGTTGCAACAGGCAAGCCTGGACGTTAGATTTTAGCCGTCGTGGTCAATCCCACGACCGGGAGTCGAAACCCGAGTTGTCTGAGGGCGCGGAAAGGCGCCATAGCGTAGTGGTCGTTGCGATGCATCGAGCACTGCGATTCTATGGCGGACCGTGCGGGGCAGGCTTTTGCCTGGCCGGTTCCCTCGGACGCCGGTATTTCGACCCCCGTACGGTTCGCCACCCTTGCCGAGTCGAAACGGTATGAGTGGCTCTTCAACCTGTCCGAGGAGCATGCCGAATGCATCGACTTCCTTTTAAGCCCGGGCTCCGCCTGGCCTATCCGATTGTCTGTTTCACCTCCTGCACGGAGGTGCGCCATGACTAGTCGCACCAGCACCATTGTTCCTTTTCCAACATCTCCGATTCGAGCGCGACAACCCGACTTCCAGCCAGATACGCCGGAAGCCGAAGCGGAGTTGCATGTGTCTGTGCTGAACGATCTGCTAGATCAATTGGCGTCAGAGTCGGTAGAGAACGGAGAATTTCGCCAGCAATTGCTTGCGTCGATGATGCGCGATTTGCTTAACGATGTTGTCGTGCTTTACCGCCAAGCCCTGACAGAAGCTCGACATTAACAACCCTCTTGAGCGATGACGTTGTACCTGTCAGATAAGGTAGAGCTGGCAGGTGCGCTACTGTTTTTGCGAAGAAGACAGGTTAATACCTGCTAGCGCTTTAGTAGAAAGCCGGCGGCCTGGAGTGCTTCACTCAGCGAAAGATCAACGACTGGTGAGCTGCGCCACCTGTGCGAGCGCCGTCGCCGACAGCGATCGCCACGTTACCGGTAGCCACTGCCACATCTCCACAGGCGAACACACCTGCCACACTGGTTTCCCGCATCTGGTCTACGGTGAGGAAGTCGCCCAAAGGGCCGCTTTCAACGGCAAGGCCTAGCTGCTTGATCAGGGGGTTGTTCAGATGCGTGCGTGGTTGGACGAACAGTCCTGCAAGCGTAATCACACGACCACTGGCCAGTGTCACTTCCAACCGCTCCCCGCCAATAGAATTAACCGGCTCCTGCTCGAGCGAAACGCCACGCTGTGCAAGCTTTCCGCTCTGTTCCGCATCCGGCTGGAAGGCGCCGTTGAGGAACAAGGTTGTTGGTCCCCAATCAGGCAACATCAAGGCCTGATGGATAGCCAGTGGTGAGCTGGCCAGAACACCGATGTTTCCTCTGTCGAGCTCATACCCATGGCAGTAAGGGCAGTGGAAGACCTGGCGCCCCCAGCGCTCAGCCAAGCCAGGGATATCTGGCAGCTCATCGATTACCCCGGAAGCCAGAATCAGCCGACGGGCATTGAAGGTGAGGCCATCGCTTGTAGCGATCGAGATCACATCAGCCTGTTTCTCTGCCGCAACCGCGGACGCTTCATGCCAGATAACGGAGCGGTAGGCGAGCAGTTGCCGACGCGCTTGGTCAGCAATTGCATCTGGGCTATTGCCGTCTTGCCCCAAGAATCCATGAGACGTGGCAGCGAATCGATTACGGCGTTGCCCAGCATCAATCACCAATACAGAACGGCGCGCCCTAGCCAGCTGCATGGCGGCGGACATGCCAGCGTAGCTGCCACCCACAACGATCACATCATAGATCATGGAGTTTCCCCTTGAGAATTTCAGGAAACAACATAAGTTACATGATCGCCGAAAGTCTAGGTCTTGTAACTTTTCCTGTGTCGAGAGAAGCTGGGCGGCTGAAGTGAGGTTTTTGAGCTATGAGAAATGACACGCGCCTATCGCGGATGCTGCATACGCTGATTCACATGGCTCGCCATGAACAGCCAGCGACCTCTGACACCTTGGCGCAGATGCTGAGTACCAATCCGGTGGTGGTACGTAGAACGATGGCGCTGCTCAAGGAGCAGGGGTACGTTCGCTCTGAAAAGGGTCATCGGGGAGGGTGGAAGCTGGCAAAGCCACTTGCGGAGATCACACTTTTCGATATCCACCAAGCGCTTGGTTCGACGTCGATTTTCGCCATAGGTTTGGCGACCGATCATCCTGAATGTCTGGTTGAACGAGCCGTAAACAATGCGCTGACCGAGGCGTTCGATGCCGCGCAGGCTTTGCTGCTGACGCGCCTGCAAAGTGTCACGCTGCAGCAGCTAGCGGATGATTTTGAACAGCATGCTGAGCTACTCGAGACGACCAGAGCGTAACGTCTTCATGCAGCGCAGCCTGATCCTCACAGCAATTCTTGCGTGGAGTAAATGATGGGACAGCCGTCATAAGTTTATCTTGCTTCGCTCGATGGGCTGACTTATTGACTGACCGGTAAGGGCGCCGTATGCATCAGCAACGCTGATTGCCCTGAGTCGTAAGACAGCGTTCCACGTGAAACGTGTTGTATTCGAGACTGACGATCACTGCCATGAACGTCTGGCTCGGATGGAATAGCCAAACATGTTCATCAGAAATGCACCTTGAACGACCCGACAGTGAATGCGGCCATCAGGCTGACATGATCGCGCTAACAGGCGCCAAGCTGCCAACGGATAGGCTGATCGCCAGCATGAGATACACGCACTCTGACAGCGGCGTGAGCGGAAGGTGGAGGGCTTTTGCGCGGTGATGAAGGTAGTCCTATTCCCACTGAATGTTGAAAAGGCGCACCTCGCGTCGTACTAAGCCATCGACGACGCCTACGAGCAAGCTCAGTATCAGCAAAAGTGCGGCTTGAAGCAGCACCAGGCTTCGTACGCCAACGCTAAGCGCACTGTAGCGGACCACCAACAAAGCACCTTTTGGCCACGGACTTTCCATTGAAGGTGACCGTAGAATCTTGCGGCCAAGGATGCTGGGCGCGTATGGGAGCGCACGCTCTAGCTAGATCCAGCGGATAGATAACGCGGCAAGCACTGCTGACCGCTTGGTCTATAGGCACGTGAGCAAAAGAGGCTGCCATCGATCTAATTAAGACGTGCTGGCAAGGTCATGCAGATCTTGCTCATAGAGCACTTGCGCGTGCTGAATGCGATTACCGATCCGTGCCTCGATATCCGATAGAGTCTGTGTATAGGCCTTAATTTGAACGCTAGCGCTGCCGCCTTATTAACTAGAGGGATGGTCCATCCCATAATAGCTTGTTGAACATCAGGATAGTGGTTGATAGTCGGCAGGGCTTTGCCCATATAATTTCATATTATTCCGCATCTGACCTGAGCCCATGCCTGATTCAATAGATTTCATTGCCTCCGCAAAGCGCACCATAGATATAGAGCGAGCAGCGTTGGCTGCTATGAGCGCCCGCGTTGAAGAGAGCTTCTCCAAGGCCTGCCGCTTGCTGCTCGATTGCCATGGTCGCATCGTCGTCTTGGGGATGGGTAAATCCGGCCATATCGGCAACAAAATCGCTGCGACACTGGCAAGCACTGGCAGTCCGGCCTTCTTTGTGCATCCGGCCGAAGCCAGCCATGGCGACATGGGCATGATCACTCGCAACGACGTCATTATCGCCATCTCCCAGTCGGGCACCTCGAGCGAAATCCTTACTTTGCTACCGCTGATCAAACGCCTGGGTGTTACCCTGATTAGCTTTACCGGCAACCCCGCCTCGCCATTGGCCAAGGCTGCGGACGTCAACCTGGACACCAGCGTCACCACCGAGGCCTGCCCGCTCAATCTGGCGCCCACCTCCTCCACTACCGTTACTCTGGTGCTGGGCGATGCTCTGGCTATCGCCCTGCTCGAAGCCCGTGGCTTCACCGCCGAGGACTTTGCCTTCTCCCATCCGGGAGGCGCCCTAGGTCGCCGCCTGCTGCTTAAGGTGGAGAGTGTCATGCATGCCGGCACCGACCTACCACAGGTGAGCGAAGACGCGCTGGTGTGCGATGCCCTGCTGGAGATGTCACGTAAAGGTCTGGGCATGACCAGCATCCTGGCTGCCGACGGCCGGCTCGCCGGCATCTTTACCGATGGCGATCTGCGCCGTGCCTTGGATCGCGGCATTGATGTTAGAAGCACGCCCATCGCAACCGTGATGACCCGCGGTGCTCGAACCGCCACCGCCCCGATGCTCGCCGCTGAAGCATTGAAGATCATGGAAGAGCACAAGATCAACGCCCTAGTGGTGATTGATGAAAAGCTGTGCCCGATCGGTGCCCTCAACATAGGTGACTTGTTGCGCGCTGGAGTACTGTAAGCCAGCTTATATTGAGTGGCTCCTGCGCCGAGCATTAGTTCGGTGCCATCGATGAGGTAGTTTTGATAGCACACTATAAACGGCACGCCACGGTCGCCGGTGGCGAGCGGCATGATGCTATAGATATTTCTTGAACGACCCCATCACGACACTGGCTACCAGCGCCAATGCCGTAGCGGTTGCAATCACGAAGCTACTTGGAGATAGGGAAAGTGGAAGCACTAGGTACACAAACCCTGGCAGCAGCGTGAGCGGAAGGAAGAGGGCCTTCGCGCGGTGATGAAGATAGCCCGATTCACGCTGTACGTTGAAGCGACGCATTTGCCGTCGGACCAAGCCGTCTACGGTACCTACGAGCACGCTCAGTATCAGCAAAGGCAGAGCCTGAAGCAGCAGTAGGCTTCGTATGCCAACGCTCAGCGCGCTGTGCCGGGCTGCAGATAAAGCCTCTTTTACCCCCGAACGCTCTTTTGCCCAAGGCAAGCGCGGCGTCTTATGGCCAAGGATGCTGGGTACGGCTGAAAGCCTGCTCTGCAGCTCGATCCACGGGTTGGATAGCGCCGTAAGCTGCACTGAGCCTTTGGTATCCAGCCACGTACGGGAAATCGACTGCCATCGATCTGGCCAACGCGTGTTGGCCAGATCGCGTCGATCCTGCTCGTAAAGGATCTGCGCGTGCAGATCGCGGTTATCCGGCCAAACAAACAGCATGCCAAAGCCTTCCAGTAAAAGCCGAAGGAGCAGCGCGGCGCACAGCAGGCCCAGGACCGCAAAGGGCAGCATCAGAAGCTGGGTAAACCCTCCGTAACGACGCGGCCGGGTGTCTACGGCTTCATTCATGAGGAGATGCCTCCGTAGCCGAAGTCGCCGGTGGCTCTGGAGCAGCCTGGAGTGTTGAGTCTGGTTCGCCAGATTGCTTAGCCGTCTTGGGCCCGAGCGGGTGCCGGCGCATGGCAGCGGTTAACGTGCGAAGATCTGTCGGTAAATCATCATCGGCGTCTGGTAGCGGTAAGGGCATGCGCACCTTCCACAGCGCACCACCTTCAAGCAGCGCAAAGCACTGCCCCTTGGGCAACGCGACGAGATGGGCAGGCTCGATGAGAGGCCGGCGGCTGCCCATGAGCTGATCTTGAGTGCTGGAGGTGAAAGCGCTGGCGGCCTGTGGATCGGAGGTGTCGGTGACGCTACTGGATTGCGTGGGTGTATAGACGTCGACCTGCGGGAGTTGGCGGGTTAACAGCTCCGCCGTGGCCGTTTCGCGTACCCGTAGCATGAACAGGTTATTGAAGTTGCCAATCACCTGGCCGGCCTTGGCGCGATTACCTAGCCGCGCCTCGATATCCGACAGGGTCTGGGTGTAGGCCGTAACCTGAACGCCAGCGCCGCCGCCCTTGTTGACCAGGGGGATAAACTCATCACCCATCAGTTCGTTGAATTCATCGGCATGGAGATTGATGGTGGGCTTGGTGCCTGGCTTGGCGCCGGGTAATCCGCTGTCGACGCCGAACTTGTAGAGGTGTCCCGCCACCGAAACCAGATCCGCGAACATGGAATTGCCTACGGCTGCCGCGACCTCGGCATCGGACAGGGCATCCAGGCCCACATAGACAATGGCGCGTTGGCGAACGACTTGCATCCAGTCGAAGATCGGCCGCGGATCTTGCAAATCCTCATAGTCCGGCGAGAGCAACTGGACGATTTTGCCCGTGGTGAGCTTCTCCAGCAGGGGCAGGAGGGAAGCCACGATCTTGTCGAAGAAGCTGCGCTCGTAGCGTACGGCGCTGCGCAGGCCATCAAGCACTGGATCGAAGTGATGCGTATTGGAAAGGTATTGCTCGAGGGCAACGACCCGGGTCTCCCGTCCAATCATGTGCCGCGGCAGATTACGGCTGTTCAGTCCCGCCTCAAGCCTGAGGATCGCCTCCCACGCCTCGGGTTCGCGTGTAGCGAAGTAGTGTTCGGCGTACTGAATAAACAGCGCATCAATGTTGATGACATAGCGCTGGATCAACCGATAGTCAGGACGCTGACCAAGCTCCACCAGAGCGCGCGCAATGATGTTGACGAAGCGCCAGGCAAACTCGCGAAAGGCGGCGCTATCGCCCTCACCGGAGAGTTGCCCGGCAAGACGAGTAGCCACCTCGGAGATACGGCCAAAACGGCCGACGGCGTTGTACCGAGCCGAGCTGTCTGGCCAGCCCAGATGGAACACCAAAAACTCCTGCTCACGGCCGGCGCGCTTGGCTTCGGCGTACATCCGCTTGAGCAGATCTGCATCGCCTTTGGGATCGAACACGATGACCACCTCATGCTCGCCCTGCGCATTGCGGCGGCGGATGTCCTGCGCGATGAAGAGCTCGGCCAGCCGCGTCTTGCCGACCCGCGTGGTACCCAGTACCAGCGTATGGCCCACACGCTCGTTCAAGGGTAGGCAGACGTCTTGTTCGTCAGGCTCGACGCCATGCAGGCGAGGCAAGCCGCCAATGGCGGCTTGAGCCAGGTGAGCAGGCCGCGAAGGCTGTTTGAAAAGGTGTTGGATAAGGCGGTCGTACCGGCTTGGCTCAACATAGCGGCGGCACTGCGGCAAATAGGTCTCGAGCAAGCGTTGGGTATGCCGCGCCTCCCAGCGAAACCCCCGGCCGATGAACAGCGTCTGCGTACTGACCGGTATCGCAGCGCTGGACAGGGTGTAGGCAGGCAGCCGCCGAAGATTGCGTCGGTAGCGCAGTATGCGATGAGCCTGATACAGCCGTGCGGCGGCGAGGCATAGGAATGCCGTTGTGGCGAATGAGGCCATTGGGGCCGAGAGCCCGAACGTTTCGGGGATGAGTGCGACAAGGCCAGCCGCTAGCATGCAGGCGACAACGCTGTACAACTCCACGGCGGGGCGAAGCCAGCGCTCATAGCCGGTCGGATGGGACATGGCCTGCGCTACCTGTCATCCGCCATTGGCAGGAGCAGCACAGGGTAGTGGTGCAGCCCCAGGCGTTGGGCGAGGTCATCCCCTGAGGTTGGAATGAGGGTGAGGTCGGGGGCCAGGCGCCGAAGTTCGGCCAAGGCCGCGGCAGTGTCGATATTTACCACCAGGCCAATAGCCTGCTGGTCCTTCAGCTGCCGCCGCTGCTGGCGCAGCCAATGACGTGAATACTCATCATCACCGATGAGAAACAGGGGGCTAAGCCCAGGTGCCTGGAGCGCTCGTGTCGAAGCTTCGCCAGGAAGCAGTCTTTGTGATCGCACCGGTAGCATTGCGGACTCAGCCTCATAAGCATCGGCAGGAAAAGGCGTCACAGTGGCCGTACGTGGTGGAGCTATCCGCTTGAACGGCTCGAAGTACGGCTGGGTGGACACACCTCCCTCGTGACCCACCACGATGAGTGGGTCCGCCACTGCCTGCAGGGATAGCCATCCTGTACAGAGTACGAACAGCGCGCGTCTTCCGAAGCCAGGTCTCACGGCAGCCCTCCCGCCTGCAGTCCATTAGCTACATGACCCTGTAGGCGATCCAGATGCGCTTGGACGAGGCGCTGATAGCGTGCGGCAAGGACGCCGCCGGCCGGGCGGTGGTAGCGGCCGATAGCGGCTGGCCAATCAGGCGCGGCTGCACTCTGCTCAACGAGGATTGCAGCGGCAATCGCAAGGTTTTGATAGGGGTCTAGCAAGTCACAAGGATGGGTGACGCGATGGCGGTGGTAACCCAGGTTGATCTGGCCGAGACCCACGTCGATCCTGCGGTCTGGGGTAGTGTCCATGGCCTGAAGCAGGCCGGTGCACGCCGTATGGCGATTGGCAAACCGCTTGGCCTCGCCAGCCACGTTTAGGGTCCAGGGCCACGGCACTGACCGTCCTTGCAAGCGTCGGCCGCTTTCCTGCAGTGCTATGGCATACAGAACCAGAGAGGGAACACCGGCTTGCTGGGCTGCAAGCTGATAGGCCGGTGGCGGCAGCTGAGGTTGCGCCCAGGCGGCGACACTGGCCAAAGCCAACAACAAAAAAACCACGCCAGCGACTGCTCGACGGCGCCTTGTTGGCGTGGCTACTGTCGCTGCCATTGTCCATTCACCCGCTGTGCGACGACGGGCAATTCGCCGGCAAGACCCAGCGACTGAAAGCGGCCATTGTCATGGTTTGAGGGTGATGGTCCGCTGTTGAACGCGCGTGGGATCCAGGCGAGCCTGACGCGCCCAACGCCGTAGTCGTGCGTCATCGCCTTTGCTATCCACCAGGTACAGGTCGAAGGTCCGACCCTGTGCTTGCAACTGCCGGACACGTTCAAGGCAGGGCGGGCACTCGGCTTTGACGAACACGGAAAGGCGCGCTTCCTCTACCACCTTGGCATCCTCAAGCGTGACCCGCTGCAAGTCAGGTGCAAGGCGCTGCCAGGCAGCGTCGTAGGCGCGCTGATAGGTCAGCAGTTTCTCGACGCGTCGGGCCTCGGCTCTGACCTGCAACTCCGCGTAGCGCGTCCGCTCTTCGTCACTGCGCGCCTCGATACCCAAGGCGGTCAACGGGTCCAGGTGCGGCGCGTAGATACCCAGCGGCCCCTGCATCAGCTCGCGATAGCGTACCCATTCATTGGCCTGCAGACCCCATGCCTGGGCCTGTGCGTCCTCGCTCAGCACGAGGCGGCTGTGTTGGGTCTCGCTCCAACGCGTCTGGTCGTGGGAGGCGGGCGCAGGGGATGCCTGAACAGCCTGGATTGAGCTGAGGATCAGGCTGAGCAACATGATCGCGGGTAACCGTTGTGTCATCGCATGTCTCCTCCAGGCAGTGGCAGACGCCGCACCTGGCCATCCACCCGAAATGTCACGGTGTCCTGGGTCAAGCCGGTGAGCTGCCAGTGGCCCAGGGACTCGCCCACGCGGAGCAGCGTGACGGCGTTGAGCCCTTGTTCATGAGCCGGTAACAGGGACAGAAAGGTGTGGCCGCCACGTTGCTCTGCACCAAGTAGCTGAAAGGGCGGTTTGGACGCCTTGGCCTTTGGCGCAGGTCGTGCCGGTGTTCGGCGCTTCTCGCGAGGCGCCGTTGCTTGACGCATCAGGGCGTGCAACTGAGCCTCAAGTCGGTCAGTGCGTTGGTGCAAGGTCAGCACGTCCGCAGCCTGGGCATGCTTTTCTTGTTGCTGGGCAACGGCAGCCAGGCTGGCTTTAAGGTCCTCGCGTACCGCGCTTAGCTCGGTCGGGCTGACCAGGTGCTCTGGCGTTGGTAGGGCATCCAGTCGGGCAGTGAGGGTGGCCATATCTGCCTGCAGCTCATGAAGGTTCGGCTGGTCATCGTGTTGCGCTAGCTGCTGACGCAGGCGCGATTGGCCCATGTGGTCATGCACGATCAGGATGCTGAGTGCGAGTAACCAGGCGGCGCCGCCCAGGCGTTGTAGACGATCAGCACGCATGGCCAGAAAAGACGCTCGCACCCTCACGATGGCTGACCCTCGGTTGGATGGGTGGGCGCAGGTGCAAAGCACACACGCCGAGCGAGCGAATCAACCTGGAGCGTCCAGGCAGGACCTGCCAGGGTCTTTAGGGCTTCACGCAGCGGCAGCGGCCCCAACTGCAGGTGTGCGGCCGGCAAGGGCAGCGCATAGAGCTGAGCCGCCTCTTGCGTCTCGCACAGCGAAAAGCCGGAGCGGATCAGTACATAGTGCAGGGCCTCGCCCACAGTACGGTCGGCGCCGGCGGGGATGGAAATGTCCACAACCTGACGCATCAGGTTGCGTTGAGCGAGTTCAGGTCCTTGTTCGACCAGGGTGTAGCGTCCCTGGCGGACAACCAAAAGATCCTGTTCCGGTACGGGCGCTGGAGAGCGTACAGGAGGGGTGTCGGACAACGCGCTTTCTGGGTCGGATGACAGTGGGGTGCAGCCTTGGAACAGGAGGCCTAGGGCCGCCCCGGCGCAGGCGGGTATGAGGGAAGCGGTAGCGTAGGGTGCGCGCATGGAAGACTCCCGAGAAGGCGAGTCCCTACTTTCCAATGCAGGGCCGTCTTGAGGCTGCGATTAAGGCGTACTGGGGCTTTACCAGTTTTCGCTAGGTGTTAGCTAAGCGCGTCGGTTGCGAGCCGTGTGATAGCTATCCCCTGGGGATAGCTCCGGGATAAGCCTCGCTGGGCTATGCGACATTGATCCAAGACGTGTGATTTATCTTGGGTCCCGTCACCTATCCCCTGGGGATAGATCAGGTCCGCGACTGCACGGCAGCCCATGCAAGAAGCCAAGATAGTGAGAGGTCTACATCCAGCATGAGTCCTGGAGCTATCCCCAGGGGATAGCTTTCAAAGGACAATGGCGCTGAGTTGAGTACCGTAGATCCCGTTACTACTACCCCATCTGGGAGTCTCGAGCTATCCCCTGGGGATAGCTCAGCAAGGAGTGCGTGGTCGGTCATGCCAGGACCGTTTTTGTTGATCTGCCCATATGCGGGATGACCTGTGCCCTTGGTCGGTGAGCTATCCCCTGGGGATAGCGTCCCGCGGAGGAAGGCGCAACGCTGATCGCAGTTGATCCAAGTGAGCCCGACCTACCTCAGGATTTCGTGACGTTTGGCGCGCGCGTGCCGGTGACGATTCGGCAGGAATGATCGGGGTCGGCTCAGGCGGCAGCGGTGGTGGGGTAGGGGTAGACGCTGCAGCGCGGTTGAATTCGCCACGCAGGGCTTTCTGGATGATGCCGAACAGATAGCCAGCAGGATTACGAACCGTTGAGCGTTCGCAGCGGGCTGTCCATTCATCGAGGATTGCCTGTCGCTGTGCAGGCTCCACGGGCTTGAGGGCCGCCAGGGCGCCGGATTGTTGCTCACGGTCAAGAGCAAGAAAGCGTGGGGGGAGTACGAGGTCGTTAGACACAGTCATCTTCGTACGTACTAATTCTTTATCTACTTTACGTACAGTACGGTCTGCCTTCGGATTCCGAAGGGCGCCGTCAGAATCAGGGATTGCACCTGCTTCGGAATCCGAAGACGGTGCGGGCGTACTGTCTTCGGATTTCGGGATTTCAGGGTCCGTTACCGCCAGTACGCCTTTGTCCGTCCAGCCCTGCTGAGCGAGACGTTGAGCAATGATCTGCAAGCGAGTGGGAAGGCTACGCTGGTTGACCTGCGGATCTTCAGTCACCTCCTTTAGCACCTGTCGCGCGACCACCTGCACTGCCTTCGCCGCGTGGCTCAGTGCTTGGCTCACCAGCTTCAGATAGTCCGGATCCAGCTGGATTGCTTCGAACGGCGTGAGAGGCTCATCGTGCAGGACATAGAGGTTGCCCTGGATACGGCCGGTGTGAGGATCACGTTGTCGCCTGACGAGGCTCAGCCAGCGCGTCAGTCGGAGGAGAGCCAGAGCGCGGGCAACGGTTTCATTGGACGCTTGCGCGGTGCAAGGCATGACCGCTAAATACGGACGGAGCCGCTCGTAGGTCGGAAAGGCTGTCAGGCCGCTGCGATCCAGCAGCAGGTGCAAAACCTGCCAAGCGTTGCGCTCTAGCGGCGTCAAACGACGATCAAGCAGGAGCGCGCGCGGTAGGCTGTCGTGGCGGTTACCGCTGTAGAGGAAACCGTCCTGGGGCGTGCCGTCTGCCTTTGGGGATGGTTTGAGAGTACGCAGGACGTCATTAAAGACAGCTGTCAGGGGCGCGGGACTTGCGCGCCGCAACGCCTCGTGGGCCATGCCTACGCCCCCGGTTGGTCGGTCCAGCGACGAACCGACGACCAGAGAACGGCGAGCGGTATTTCATGCGTCTCGGCAAGCTCCATGGCCAGCTCGAGCATGGCGGTTTCGTCCTCGGTTGATAGCCCTCGTTGCACTACCTCGGTTTTCCATTGCCGCCAGAGTGCGGCGTCCTGCGCATCGTCCAGCGCGGGATAACGGCCTTTGCGTTTGGGTAAGCCCAGCACCTTGCGGCGTAAGGCAACCTCTTGGTGGGTGAGCCCGAAGCGGTGACTGACCATCTCGCTGCTGCTGCCCAGGCGCAGCATGCGATCAATCTGCGCGATTTCCTGACTCACATCGGCAGATTGTCCAAGCAGACGTTTGATCACGTCGCGATTGATCGACACCGTGCACCATGAGACTGGCGCATTCACCAGAAGGCTGACCAGGTCTGGCTGCTTCAGAGCGGCGAGCTCCTCCTCGTCAAATCCCATCGCTTGGCAGCGGCGAAGCTCGCCGTGATGTAAGTGATGTAGGGCTTGGGTCAGTACGGCTTGGTTCAGAGGGTGGCTGGTCGGCATGACAGAGGTTCTCGGAACAGTGCACAGGATCAAGAGAAAGAACCGGCCTCTAGGCGGTTGAGGCGACGGGTGTGGCGGATGAGCCGGAATAGCAGTGAGAGCGAAGGTCCACTTAGTGGGGCGATCTCGCCCGCCTGACCCTGCAAGAGCGCGCCGAGTCCATCGGCAAGGGCTGCGCGGTCGACCAGGGGTAGCGTCTGAGCGGTGCCAGTGAGCGCGTGAAGCAGGAGCAACACGGTACGCGCGGCGGGCTGCAGGGCATGGGCATCGCTCGGCCACGTACAGGAGAAGCCTAGGTGGCTTGGTTCGGAGATCACGTAGGGCTCGACACCTGCGTCTCGAGCCAATTGTTGGGCAAGGGGCGCAATCTGCTCTCGCAGGCGCTCAGGTTGGGGCCGCACTGATTCAACGCACGTCGAAGAGTAACTGGATTCATCCCTGCCCAGAGAAGGTTGAGCCATGTGAGGCGTGTTTCCCGGCTGCGCGAAGGGCTCACCGGTATGGCGGGCAATCAACTGCTGAATGGCCATGAGCCGTGGGGTGGTACCCGAATCAGTCTCATTGGGTGTCTGTCCCGACACATGCGAGGTGAGCGATGGCGTTTGCGAGAGCGCACGTTGGCGCGTTTCCTGTTGATCGATGTCCAGTGCCAGCGCCTCGTAATGCATCCCGAGCGCTGCTGCCATTTGTGCGATCAGCTCGTCCTGCACGCGTCGTGGGCAAAAGTGCTCGCCCGCAGAATCAAATTGCGCCAATACGTGTTGGAACAATTCGGCAAAGGTGTGGCGCTCGCGGTGGTTTGCCAGACGCTGCCAGGTGCGTTCGCACGCCCGTCTTAGAATCGCAAGGCGTTCTACTTGATGCCGTCCAAGGCCGGCGTACAGCACGGTGGGTATGGCAGGGAGCAGATAGCGCAACGCTTCCTGCATGCGACTGATGTGGGATTGGCGAACGGGATAGCCATCCGCGTTGAGACGTCGCGCCAGTTCGGATTGGGAGAGGGTGCGTCCGGCTTCTTGCTCGTAAAGCGCTTGCGCCCGTTGGATGGCTTTGGCGCGTTCGATGAAGGTCAGGCTGCCACGGAGTTCATTCTCGGCCAGGTGGCCCGTCAGTGCCTCCAGCTCGCCACGCTCGGTCCACGGACGATACCGGCAAGTCAGCCGGAAAAAGCGCTCCTCACCGGTTTCGGCATAGAGCTCGCGCAGGATCGACAGGCGCGTATTACCTCCGCTGTAGATGATGTAGTGAGACTCGCCAGTACGCCGCGTGATGACAGGTACGCTGTCCAGACCACGCTCGCGGATCGAAGCCTTGAGCTCGTCATAGGCCGGATTTCTTACCGTACGGGGGTTATGATCAAAGGGACGCAGTTCGTCGAGGGTGACGATCCGTAATGACTCGTAGGCCGTTCCTGCCTTGTACGTTTCGGGCTCGAGAAGAGAATCTTCTACCTGGCCAGCTTGCTGAGCCTTAGCGGGGGCACCCTGTCGAGAAGAACGGGACTCGGCATCGCCGGAAACTGATCGGGCCAGCGGGTCAAGCGAGTCAGGTTTGATCGGCTCGTCAGAGCCGGTGGCTTCAGGAGGATACGTGTGCATGGCAGACGTAAGGTCAATTGAGTAGGGGTGAATAGGTCCGGTCTCCGTGGCTCCTGCAAACGGGGCCACCGTCGGTGGAAACGCCCTCATAGCGCACGACCAACAGGAGATACCAGGGTTAAATCGCTTCTGGCGCTCTCCCTAAACCGACTGCTCGATACGCAGTCGTGCCGCTGCCCGGGCAAAATGACGTTCTTCTGCGACGGCGATGAAACAGCGTAAGTGGCGCAGTTCCACCGCCTTTCTCCTTTAGTCAGTGTTTAGAATCGAGATGGGCGTGATGGGATGCCGTGCCTTTCTGGCGTAGCAGGAACAGTTGGGCAAAGGCGCCAAGCGTGGCTACGCCGGCAGCGTAGAGCGCCAGATTACCGACCGGCTGTTCGAGCAGTAGAACGAACCCGCCTGCAGCCGCACCAAGCGCGCTACCCAAGTACAAGGCTGATTCATTCAAGGCCACTGCAAGGTTGCCATCACCATGGTGTTGGCGCGCCTGGATCAGCTCGTTGTTCTGCGGTACCTGCAGGGCCCAGCCGACCGCGCCCCATGCGGCAATGGGCAGCATGACAAGCCAGTGATTCCACTGTGCGGTTTGAGGAAGGAGGAGCAGAGACACGGCCAGGATGACCATGATCGCCAGCGTCAGCATCGCACTACGAACGCGATCAACCAAAGGGCCAATCAGGAAGCTTCCTAGTACACCGCCGATACCCCATACCCAAAGGTAGGGCGTAACAGAGTGGATACCACCGTAGGCAGGGTCGGACAGCAGAGGGGCGATGAAGGTATACATGCCGAGGCTGGATACGGCCGCGAGCAACGACACGAGCAAAATGGTCAGGACTCGGCCATCACCAAGCATGGCAAGTTTTTGGCCCAGGGAGCTGGCGGTCGCCTTGGGTAGCGCTGGCAGACACAGGTAAAGGCCCGCCCAGCTCACAGCGCCCAGGAGCGTGATTAACCATAGAGCTGCTTGCCAGCCCCACTGGTCAGCCAATAGCAAACTCAGAGGTACACCCAGCACGACACCGCTGGCCATGCCGCCCAAAATTACGGCGATACCTTTGCCGCGGCGTTCTGGAGTAGAGAGCGATGCGGCGGCAGCAATGCCCATGGCGAGGTAGACACCGGCACCGATACCGGCGATTGCGCGGCAAGCCGCAAGCGTCAGAAAGCTATCAGAAAGGGCGCTTCCTGCGTTCGCAAGTACGAAGACCAGTAGGGCGAGTAACAGTCCGGCACGCTGCCGGCCGGGCGGCACGAGGGCGACGAACATGGGCGAACCGATGCCATAAGCAAGGGTAAAGGCGGTAACCAGTTGGGCCGCCGTGGCCACTGACACTGAGAGGGAGCTTTGGATGAGCGGGATGAGCCCTGCTGTCACATAGGAGGCCATCCCAAGGGCGAATGCGCCCAGGGCGATGAGATAGGTGGGTGAAGTACGATTTGAAGGCATGACAAAGTCCTCACGGAGGTGAGTCGGTAAATAGGAAGTGAAGGGGCGACGCGGCGGTCGCCCAAGTAGCTAGAAAAGCTCGACGCTGACGTCGTACTCCCGCAGCCAAGTATCAAGCCCGACCGCGAGTTCCATACCCATGCGGTCATACATAGGCGAGTGGGCGCCAAGGGGCCTTTCTAACGCTGCCTCTACACGGGTGAAGTCGAGGAAGGGGCGGACGGGCGCATTCGAGTCCTCCCGGATAGCGGCTAGGGCTCTGCGTAGGCCCTGCTCGTAGGCGGGATCTTGCGTCGAGGGGTAGGGGCTCTTCACGCGCTCGACGATGGACGCTGGCAGAAGGTCGCGTGTCGCCGCGCGCAGAATGCTCTTTTCTCTACCGTCGAAGGCCTTCATCTGCCAGGGGATGTTGAAGGCATATTCGACCAAGCGGTGGTCACAGAATGGCACCCTTACTTCCAGTCCAACCGCCATGCTCATCCGGTCCTTGCGATCTAGTAGCGTCTGTACAAAACGGGTCAGGTTGACGTAGCTCATCTCCCGCATCCGACGATCACCGGCAGCCTCGCTCGGCAAGCCAGGCGCCTCAGCAATAGCCTGCGAATAGCTGTCCTGTAGGAAACTCTGCATATCCAGATGTTTTAGTAAGCCTGGATCGAACAACGTCTTGCCGTCGAAATATTTCTCCGTTACGGAAGTCAGCCAGGGAAAAGTGTGCGCTTGGATGGCAGCTGGATCGTGGAACCACCGATAGCCGCCGAATACTTCGTCTGCGCTTTCCCCGGACAAGGCGACAGTAGAATGCTGTCGGACCTCTTCAAAGAGTCGATAGAGCGACGGCCACATATCGCCCCAAAAAGCTGGGGGTAGGTCCAACGCTCGGATAACCTGCGCCCGCAGCTGCGGATCGGCAAGTTCCCGACTGTCGAGGACGACCTCGCCATGGTGGGACTGGATCTGCTGCACCAAGTCCGCGACGAAGGGTGCATCGGGCGTACCTCGAACAGCATCACTTGCGAAGCCCTGGCCATGATCAGCGAAATCCAACGAGAAAGAGCGGATGTTCTCTTTTCCCGCTGCGATCAGCTTGCGCGATGCCAGCGCTGTGATGATAGAAGAGTCGAGTCCGCCTGAAAGCAGACTACACAAGGGCACATCCGAAACGACCTGGCGCTCAACTATGTCTTCGAGTAGATCACGCGTGTGGCCGATGGTCTGGTCCAACGAGTGCTCGTGCTCCCGTGCTTCAAGCTTCCAGTAACGCTGCCGTTGCAGACCACTGCGGGCAATCCTGATCCATTCGCCGGGTAGCACTTCGCGCATGCCAGCAAAGATGGCCTGCCCTGGGGTTTTCACCATCTCGAGGATTTCACGCAGACCATCTGCTTGAATCTTGCGAGGTACCAGAGGGTTCGCTATCAGGGCTTTGGGCTCGGAGCCAAAAATCACGCCATCGGCAGTTGGAAAGTAATAGAGCGGCTTGACCCCCATCCGGTCACGGACTAGTAACAGTTCTTGCTTGCGTCTGTTCCAGATCGCGAAGGCGTACATGCCATTGAGTCGTTCGACGAAGTCATAGCCCCATTCCAGATAGGCGTGCAGGACTACCTCGGTGTCGCTGCGAGTTTTGAACTGATGTCCGAGTACTTGCAGATCGCGCCGGAGGTCCTGGAAGTTATAGACCTCGCCGCTGTAGGTGATGGCTACCGCCTCAGGGTCGCTGCCGAAGGCCGCCGTCATTGGCTGGCGACCGCCTTCGAGGTCAATGATGGAGAGGCGTCGATGTCCGAGTCCAATTGGTCCATCAATCCACAGGCCGCCCGCGTCAGGTCCTCGTCGCGTCATCGTTTCGGTCATGCGCTGCAAGGTAGAACGCTGGAGGTTAAGATCTTGGCTGAAAGACAGCCAGCCAGTAATGCCACACATTGGCAATCTCCTTTGAAGTCAGCCCAATGTTTCCAAGTCACTCATTTCCGGTAGCAGGCTGCGGTTCCCGTAAGGGACATAGCAGGCCGGAGCAGGGCAACGGGCTGAGGTCTCAATCAGGTTAAGCTGGTGCTGTAGAGCGATAGCCGTTTGCAGGTCTGCAAAGGGCTGTGAGGGCATCTCGCGAAGGAATACCCATCGCACTACTTGGCGGCAGAGGCGACTCAGCTTGTGTAGGGTTTCGAGTCCGGGTTGGGCAGGGCTAAAACACTGTTCATCGATCAGTTGCTCCCGTCCTTGATCATTGCGCGTCCAAATTCGCAGGTGATCCTGATCCCAGGACGGCGTATCGAAGACCAGGCGCGCCTGAATGACTCGCTGTTCTTGATCGATGAAGCTGAGGTCCACCGTGCGCTGACGCACGATGTTCACGAAGCTGGCATAGCCTACTAGTGTGGCCTGGCCCAACGTTCCGGTGAGAGAGACGGTATCCAGCACGGAATGTCCGGAAATCGAGAAGTCCGAACGTACTCCGAGCACATCGTGAATCTGCAAAGGATCTGCAGAGGAGCAGATCCACGACACCAGATCCAGCGCATGGATGACTTCACTGGTGACACCGCAGGTAGGGCGGTAGTCATTGAGCCGGTCCTTACCCCAGTGAAAGCTGGCTCTCACCAGCGACCAACCCTGTGCGCTGATCTGCCGACGCAGAGATTGTGTGGCGGGTGAGTACCGTTCTACCAAGTCCAAGGCAAAACCACTCACCTGACTTAGCTGCTCGGCAACGAGTGTCAGGTCGTCAGCGGGAGTAACGAGTGGTTTCTCGCACAGCACGAAGCCACGATATCCGCTTAGCTCCGCCAGGATTCGTGCATGACTTTCATCGTTGACGCTGACCACGACGATGTCGGGCTCGAAGTGATGAAGCGCGGACGCCACCGTAGGAAAGAATGGCAGTTCTGATGCCTTGGGTTTCCGATCAACATACGCCAAGCGCAAGGGCATGCCAGTACTAACGGACAGGTGTTCAAAGGCACGCCAAAACCGGTGACCGGCATAGCCCAGACCGATGATCAGGACGTTCATGGCCGGCCCTCCGCACGTACCAATAGGGCTTCGCCAGTCGAGGCGAAGCCAAGCATGTGGTAGAGCGAGGTAGCAGCGGCAGTAGTTTGCAGAGCTACTGAGTTCACATGGCGCGCCTTGAACCAGTCTAGAAGCCGCTGCATGAGTGCCGTTGCGATACCGCAGCGGCGCAGCTCAGGTGTTACGGCAACCGACTGAACCCAACCCGATCGGCCATTGAGACAATCCGGAGCCGGGGCGCGGTCATCAATGATGCCTGTGGCGCAGCCAAGTATGGCTTGGGTGTGCTTATGTTCAGCGCACAGGATGAGTACCCGATCTGATCTTTCAAGACGGGCCGCCAGCCAAAGCGGGTAGGCGCTGCGCCAACGCTCAATGTCTGCAGATGTACGGCTGGCGTAAGGCGCTCCGCCGGCATCTAGTAGATGGGCTCTAAGCTCGATAAGAGCAGGAATGTCGTCAGGCGTAGCACGACGGATGTCGTAAGAGATGCTCATCACGCAACCTCCGCACCAATCCGCTGGGAGGCAAAAGGAATGGCGAAATGCTCGAAGGTTTCCCGTAGGGCAAGGGCCAATTGCTCGATCTGCTCATCGCTATGGTTGGGCGTTGCGTTAACGCGGAAACGTTCCGTGCCTACGGCGACCGAAGGAAAGTTGATTGGCTGGAGATAGATGCGATGGGTTTGCAAGAGGCGCCCTGCAGCCGCTTTGCACCGTTCGGCATCGCCGATCAATACCGGCAGTATGTGAGTGCGTGAGCAGGGCATGACGGGGATGTCTTGCTCCAGAAGCTTGCCGCGCAGTTTTGCGGTATGCGCGTGCAGCCGCTGCCGTTCTACGTCACTACGCTTGAGGTGTTCGATACTCTTAAGGCAGCCCGCCGTTACCGCGGGCGGCAGAGACGTGGTGAAGATGAAGCCCGTTGCAAAGGAACGTACAGCATCAATGATGACGGAGCTTGCGGCGATATAGCCACCGATGACACCAATGGCTTTAGCCATAGTGCCTTGAATAATGTCTACCTGCTCCGCAACGCCTAGTTCAGCCGCAACACCGGCACCCCTAGGCCCATACATCCCTACCGCATGTACTTCGTCGAGGTAGCTTAGAGCGTTGTATCGCTTGGCCAGCGCAACAATTTCCTTAACAGGTGCGACATCGCCGTCCATGGAGTAAATCGACTCAAATACAATGATTTTGGGCCGGTCATGGGGGGAGGTCTGCAGTAGTTGCTCCAAGTGCTCGAGATCGTTGTGCCGGAAGATATGGCGCTCATTTGAGGTTGAGCGGATACCGTTGATGATCGAGGCATGGTTACGCTCATCACTGATCACCACGCAATCGGGCAGCTCCCGCAGCAGACACTGTAGGGTGGCCTCGTTAGACCCGAAGCCGGTAGGGAACACCAGTGCCGCTTCCTTACCGTGCCAGTCGGCCAAGCTTTGCTCTAATTGTCCGTACAACGCATGGGAGCCCCCAATGTTGCGCGAACCTCCTGAACCTGCACCGTAGGCATCCAAGGCCTCGTGCATGGCGCTACGTACCTCGGAATGCTGGGACATTCCGAGGTAGTCATTGCTGCACCACATTACGACCGCTGATTGCGAGTCGTCGGCCAAGCGGGCCAAAGGGTAACGACCACACAGGCGGTTCAAGGTCGTAAAGGTGCGGTACTGGTCGGCCTGTTTGAGGGCTTCCAACTTCTGATGCAAGAGCGTGTTGTACATCCGTTTGACTCCTAGACAGTAATAGCAAGCGCGTCTGTTCCTCCTCGCGCGACAGCCCTGACATAAGGCACTCGGCGCCAGGACGCGCTATTCTTCGCACCCTTTTAAGCCTGTTACAATTTGGTTGCTTATACTGTTACTAGGAGTAATGGCATGCCGGCGGCACGGTCTTTCGAACGTTCTCGGATTGAGCTTGCAGAGTTTCTAAGAAGCCGCCGGGAGCGGCTGACGCCTGAAGAGGTTGGGTTGCCTTCCGGTGGGCGACGGCGGACACCTGGGCTACGGCGTGAAGAGGTAGCGACGCTGGCACGGGTGGGTCTCAGTTGGTACACCTGGCTCGAACAGGGCCGAGAAATCAGCGTGTCCTCGACTTTTTTGGACAATCTATCCCGTGCACTCAAGCTCGATGCCACGGAGCGTCGCCATCTCTATCTACTCGCCCAACAGCGGCCACCGTGTGAGCCCGGCAGGACGTGGTGCGTAGTTCCGCCCCTGATTATCCGGTTGATAGAGGATCTGGATGCCCGCCCGTCCTACGTCTTGAACCTGCGCTGGGATGTGTTGGCTTGGAATGACGCGGCCGACCGACTGTTTGGCTTTTCGGAGCAGACTCCTGAGCGACGTAATTTGCTGTGGATGCTGTTTACGTCCAAGCGGCTACGCCAGCTTCTCGATCCGTGGGAGGACCAGGCAGTCCAGATCTTTTCGAGCTTCCGGCGCGATTTTGTCCAAGGAACCCAGGACGCAGACATCGTGGGACTGGTAAAGGACCTGGAGCGGGTAGCCCCAGAATTTTGTGACTGGTGGAATCGCCAGGACATCCATGGGCCCTGCCAAGGGATTCGATACTTCCGGCTCGATGGAATAGGCCAGATGGTTTTTGAACACACGACGCTTACAGTCGATGTGGACCGCCATCTACGGCTGGTTTACTACGCTCCACAGATGGATGGAGCGCAGGGCGCGACGTTCGAGCGCTGGCTGAAGGAAGGGTAGAAAGAAGCTCAAGTCACGAAGCTAAGTGACCTGGCTGCGAAGTATCCATGACCAGGTCGCGTCTCGACTACAACTGCAACCAGCTTTCTACTGTTGCAGCCCCATACTCGGCCTTCCATTGCTTGAGTAGCTTGTGGTTGGCGCCTCGCGTCTCGATAGTCGCGCCAGTACCAGGATGTCGATAGATCTTGGTGCAACGGGGCCGGCGCTTTGTTTTCAATTCTCCTTTGACTTGAAGGGCCATGCTAGGGTCAAGGATTGCGAAAACCTCGTTGGAGGTAAGCTGATACTCCGCCATTTGGGAAGCTCCGAGCAACTTCGCCAAAAGGATCTGACGGACGCAAAAATACCGAGATCACGTCCAAGTTTTAGTCGTCGGTGCCCACGCGCACGACCAAGCGGGGCTTTTCAGCCCGTTTTGCCGTTCTAAACGCGCAACTCACCTCTACCCATCATGTGTTTTCGAGCCATCCATAGGTTCGACAACGCGAACAGGGTCGTCAGTTGCGCCGTGTTCTTCACCAGCCCACGGACCGCATTTGCACGTAGCCGAGCTGGCGCTTGATGACCCGAAATGGGTGTTCGACCTTCGCCCGAGTCGGCGCCTTGGCGCGTTCAATCCGTCGCTTGACCTTGTAGATCAGGCTGCGTTGGGCAAGGTCGAGTAAGTGCTGCGTTGCGCTGCAATCTGCCAAATCACGGTACGCCCGGCAGGCTCTTCTCGCTTCTCGCCCCCGGTGTAACCGGCATCGGCATACACCGCGTTCTCCTCGCCATGCAGCAGTTCGGCCACCTGGGTAACATCCGCGACGTTGGATGCAGTGCCGTGAACGTGGTGCGCCACCCCGATTCCATTTCGGCGCCGATGTGCGCCTTCATTCCAAAGAGGTATTGATTGCCCTTCTTCGTCTGGTGCATTTCAGGATCGCGCTTGCCGTCCTTGTTCTTCGTCGAACTCGACGCCTGGATGATGGTGGCGTCGACGATAGTACCCTGGCGCAGCGACAGGCCCTTGTCCTGCAGGTAGCCGTTGATGACCTGTAGAATCCCAACCGCCAGTTGGTGCTTCTCCCGCAGGTGCCGGAACTTCATGATCGTGGTGTCTTCGGGGATCGGCGCGCTCAAGGTCAGGCGCGCGAACTGGCGCGTCGGCGTGATCTCGCATAGCGCCTCCTCAATCGCCGGGTCGCTCAGCGAAAACCAGTTCTGCAACAGGTGAATGCGCAGCATCGTTTCCAGTGGATACGGCTTGCGCCCGCTGCCCGCCTTTGGGTAGTGCTGCCCGAGCAGCGCCACCAGCTCTGCCCAGGGCACCACCTGATCCATCTCGGCGAGAAAGCGCTCGCGGCGGGTCTGCTTGCGCTTGCCGGCGTATTCGAAATCGGAAAAGCTCATCATGGCTCATGACAGGCTTTCGTAGTGGCTGGGCGAAGGTGATTTCAGCACAGGCTGGTGGACGTTTGGAAACTTGATCGGAGGATCCTTAACGCTGGTCTCATTACTCACGTCGTATCCGTTAAGAGGAGAGAGTAATGACACGCGGCAGTCGGCCTTATACGGTGGTCAACCTAGATATTGGCCTGTTGGAACAAGAGTCGAAGGTTCGAAAAGCGAAGCTGGAACGCTCTAAATCAGCCCTTCAGAACCGATTTGCGGCTTATGCTGATGAACAAGCGGTGGTAGCCGCTTTGGAGAAATCTCTCGCCAAAGCCATAGACTTTTCTAGTCGTCACAACCCCATGGACAGCTGAACGCCACACGAGCGACGCTCAGCTGTCTCCTCTCCTAAGGGTGACGTGCCTCTGATAGCGCTCTGCGATAGAGCGTCACCATTTCATCGAGTAGATCTTGAGCCATATAGGCCGAAATTCGATGACGTAGGTCTGTTGGGCTATCCGCGTTACCCTGATCGTTGGCTAGGCGATCCAACAGGTCGCTGAGCATTGAAGCCCGTATATCCGCGTCTGCCTCTGGCGACTCCCTGGTGAACTCAGGCTGTCGCAACGAGGCTGGGTTGGCGGGGAAGGGAAGGACCGCACCTTTCGTGTCAGCCATTGTTCACCTCCATCATGGAGGTACAACGCAACGAGGTAAGGCAGGGGAGGGGCGCGAGCTTAAAAGGAAGACGATGCATGTTCATGCTGCTCCTTGGTTCGGTTAAGGAGCCGCCACCACCGTTGCTACGCGGTATGGAGGCGGACCGTACGGGGGTAGCAAACCGGGAACCAAGGGAACCGGCCAGGCCGAAGCCTGCCCCGCACGGCCCGCCATAGAATGCACACAACCGAATGCTACGCATTGGCTGTGGGCTATGACGCTGCCGCGCCTTGGTTTGTCAGGTTGCTACACCCGGCCATGGGATTGACCATGGCCATCAGAATCTAACTTTGTGTGGCGTCGACTGCAACTCGGCGCAGCACAGTCTGGATAATCGTCTAGAGCTGCAGTGGTCTACTCACGCCTGAAAACCTTTCCAGGCGAAGATGCACGCTGTAATCAGCAGGGCTCTATGGAAGCGGTCGACTCGATGCAGGTCAGTACAGCTCAGGCGCACGAGACCTATCAGGTTGCTCAGACGGCAGGCCAGGCGTTGAATGACATTTTGCAGGCCGTCAAACTGATCGAAGATCGTAATTTACAAATCGCCACCGCTTCGAAGGAGCAAGCCTATGTGGCTCGCGAAGTAGATCGCAATCTGGTCAGCATTTGTGATCTTTCGGTTCAGACCGACGATGGCAATCGGCAAACCGTCATGGCGAGTCAGCAGCTGTCCGAGTTGGCAGGTGGGCCTGAAGCCCTAGTGCGGCGATTCAAATTAGCCTGATGAGGAAGAGGGCATCACCCTTCCGCTCTTGTGGGTGACGGCTCCTCTATTGCGATTGAAGGGACAGCGAGCGACCACTCGGTACGCCTGGATTTCGCGTCAGTCCAGATCACAGAATGACACCTTGATTCGGTCTCAACCGCGCTGCGCTTGATTCAAGTGCAGAGGCTGCTTGGGCAGAAGCGGGCAGGCAGAAAGCCGCAAGAGCGGCCTCCTGCCAACCCTTACTCCTACCTAGCGCGCGCTTCCGACAGGGCTCGACGATAGAGCGTCACCATTTCATCGAGCAGATCCCGAGCCATATAAGCCGTGATCCGCTGGTGTAAATCATCAGGATCACCTGTGTCGCTCATGTCGGATAACGCTAGGCGATCCAATAGATCACCAAGCATCGACGCGCGCAGATTGGCATCCGCTTCTGGCGATTCATGTGTGAATTCCGGCTGTCGCAACAGGATTTGATTAGCGGGGAACGGCAGAACCGTGCCTTTGGGGTCAGTCATGATCCACCTCCGCGATGAAGGTAGAGCGCATGGAAGGCAGGTGGAGGAGGGGCGCGGGCTTAAAAGGAAGACGATGCATGTTCATGCTGCTCCTTGGTTCGGTTAAGGAGCCGCCACCACCGTTGTCACGCGGTATGGAGGCGGACCGTACGGGGGTGACAACCGGGAACCAAGGGAACCGGCCAGGCCTAAACCTGCCCCGCACGGCCCGCCATAAACTGCACGCAGCCGAACGCTTAGCATTGGCTGTGGGCTATTAGGCTACCGCGCCCTTGATCCTCGGGTTGTCACGCCCGGCCATGGGATTGACCATGGCCATCAGAATTTAACTTTGTGTGGCGTCGACTGCAACTCGGCGCAGCAAAGTCTGGATAATCGTCTAGAGCTGCAGTGGTCTACTTACGTCTGAAAACCTTTCCAGGCGAAGATGCACGCTGCAATGGCACACCAAAACCTGCTCACGTCATAATCGAGGAACAACGTCGAGCACGAAGACGGAGAACTAGATTCGGCGGTGGACGGCCAAGCGTAAGGGCGCGGGGGTTGGGGAGCATTCAGGGCAGGATAACCGTGGCTGAGGCGAGCCTTCAGTACGACTTTTTGTTTTTGGATATCGAATAGTGGGCCGATGCCGCCAGGCGGGAAATGGCGAACGCTATGCAGGCCAATCTCCAGAAGGGTTCTACCCCATCGCGGGCAGCGCCTTGGAACATGTCCTGATCTCCCGCTTCGGAGCACATTGCGCCAAGTGCGATACGGTTCCTGTAGCTGGGAAAAGGGCATGGTGTTTACCTGGCGTACCACTTAACACTCGTGCGCAATTGCGGTTTGCTCCAAGAACTGATTGCATTGCAGTGCCCTCAGCAGAACGGCCTGATCAGGCGTGTTATCCACACGCCTAAGGAACAATGTGTGCATCAGCAGTGGTTCGGAACCTGCAGTGCGTGAGCCATGCGATCAGCGCCTGGATCCACTTCTGCAAGCGCTGACCGCATCAGGTGCTCGTCAGGTAGCCCCAACTGGTCTATGCCCGAGCCACATAATCTGAGCAGGTTCCGCTGAATAATGGCAGTTTTCGCCTACTATAGTCCTATCAAGACTAACGCAGCCGGTATTCGGCGCTGTTCTTAATGCCGGTTTCCACATCGTCTAGGGTCATGGCGCCACTAGTGACCTGAGACATCCAGGTGTTCATGCCGCCGCTATCGGCATCGCGACCCAGATAGGTTTGATACAGCTGCTGGATCGCCGCCTGAGCGTGAGCGATGCCTTCCAAGCTGCCAGCAATGGCGGCCTTGACGGCTGCGATGGTCATGGCTCCGCTTGTTATCTGCTGTACCCAGCCACTTAGGCCCCCCTGATCGGCATTGCGTCCCAGATAAGACACATAGAGCTGGTTGACTGTGCCTTGCAGATTCCCTTGGTATTCGGCACTGCCAATCAGGGCCGCGGCTATGGCATTGCTCGTCATGGCTCCACTGTTCAACTGGCTGGACCAATAGCTCAAACCGGCGCTATCGGCACTGCGCCCCAGGTAGCTCTGATAGAGTCGCTCGACAGTCGTACGATTTTGATACTCGGCGCTGGCCATGATGGCATTGATGACGCCTGCCAGCGTCATGCTGCCGTTCGCCATCTGGGTGGCCCAGTACGTTAAGCCCGCCTGATCGGCTTCTCGTCCCAGATAATCGCGATATACCCCGGCGATTAAGCTTTCGTAGCCTGAATTGTCCACCGCAGTCGCGGTTTCGTTCGTGCTCGACAAAGGACCGATTCGTGGGCAGGTCGAATCGTCCAGATAGGCCTTTAAGGTGGCCCATTGAGGGCGATCCACACCGTTGATAGGTTCCACCGAAAGGTTGTAGTTCGCCCAGCCGGGCCCGGCTGCCCAATAGGTGGCGGGCATGCAGTTCTGTTTCAGATAGGCGAGCATCCGGCCCATGATGACGTTCCAGCGCGGATCGCTGTCTGGAATGCCAAATTCGCCGATCATGCCGCGCTTGCCGTTCTTCTTGAGCCACTCCACGAAAGGCCTGACTCGTTCGATACCGTAGTCATCGGCATAGGCGCTGGCACTGGTATCGGCATAGTTGCCGCCACCACCCACGCCATCGAAATAGGTATGCGCCTGAAAGATCAAGTTGTTTGCCGGATCCTTCAGCGCCAGCAGTGGATCGTTCCATTGTGGCCAGCGAGTAGCCTCGGCCCAACCGTTGCCTTCGATCATGATGGGTCGAGTCGAGTCGATCGTCCTTACGCCGTTGATGCCGTATTGGGCGGCGATTGACCATTGGGCCACTGCATCATGGGGCTCATTCATGATGTCGTAGGCGTACAGGGAGGGCTGCGTACTCCAGCGCTGGGCAATCCGTGTCATGACGTCCTGATAATGGGCATAGGAGACGTTGCCCGTCCCGATCACTACACCGCGATAGCGCATGTAGTTGTGCAGATCTAGAATGATCTTCATGCCGTACTTGTTGGCGTAGCTGAACGTCCGGTCGATCAGGGCCGCATAGGTCGGATCGAAAGAGCTTCCCAGGGTTGGCTGCAATCGCTCCCACAGGATGGGAAAGCGGATCAGCTTCACTCCCCGGCTACTCCACTGGCTGAAGTAGCTCTCGACCGGGAAGATATAGTGAGTGCCGTTCACACCTGGTAGAACCTGGGAGGCAAACCCCGCACCGGACAGATTGAGGCCAACGAGGTGAACGGATTCGGCGTGGACCTGGGAGCCGCAACCTACCATCGCCGCGCAAACCAGCAATGGCTTGGATGTAGCAAGAATGCGTTGGAAGAAAGGGTTCGTCATGTCATGCCGCTTTGTCGATGAGCCGATTTGTCGAGCGGTGATCTCAGGGCACTAGCAACCGCAATGGGTGGCCGGCGGCCCTGCAAACGCAATGGGCCGAGATGACCGACATCCAAACGGTTTATCCGAAGACGAAGAATTTTCTTTAGCAGAAGTAGGCGGATGGCTGACGGGTGGTGTAGTGGTCTATTGACGCATCGCCAACAAGGCGGCGAGGTCCGTGACGGTTTTCGTCTGGCTGTAAGGCCTTTTGGACGGTTTAGACCGGCGGCTTCCTTGCTAAACCCACCGTCCGCATCTTTCGATCAACCGATCCTTTCGCGCATCGGCCCGGACCTTGGCGGTACTTGGCATTTCCCGCACGTCATGTCTGGAACCGCCATTGATGTGGCATGTGACTGCTCAATACTGGCGTTCAATGCGCTAAAATCCCGCCCCTTCCTTATGGGACCGCTCGCGTCTGTTCATGCGATTGACGGCTCACCCAGGTCGGAAGCGCCTCAAGAGCTCCTAAAAGGACAGGGATGAACTGTTTTAGACCACACCTCTCCAAGGCACGCACTGCGTTTCAGCGAAGTAGAGAATCGGCGGTGATGACCATTAGCAGTAGTGACATTCCAGCCAGCGGAAGCGCTACGGCCGCGCCTTTCGTTCATCGTTCCCAAGGCGCTTTTCGCCGCCGAGAGACTGCCATTGCGATGGCGTTAAGGGTGAAGCGAAGCGTCAAGACCTTCCATGGTGTGCGCTCAGACGTCTTTGCCGTCAGGCCAAGCACCGCTATTCCTAAGAATCACAATCCGACGGGGATTATCAAATGCTAGGCATGCTGAGAAGCATCTGGGCCTACAGAACATTCATCACCTCTTCCATAGGTAATGAATTTCGGTCGCGATTTGCACGTAGCAAATTGGGTGGACTATGGATGATCATCAATCCTCTGGTGCAAGTTGCCATCTATGCACTCATCCTTTCCAACGTGCTGGCAGCAAAATTGCCCGGGATCGATAATAAGTATGCTTATGCTATTTATCTGGTGGCAGGTACCCTGGGCTGGTCGCTGTTTGCTGAAATTGTAGGCCGTTGTCTGACGGTATTCATCGATCAGGGAAATCTCATGAAAAAAATGAGATTTCCCAAGATCACCCTTCCCACCATTATTATCGGCTCCTGCCTGTTAAACAACGTGCTGCTCTTCGTTTCGGCAGTGATTGTTTTTCTCTTCCTGGGCCACTCTCTGACATTGGCGGTGTTTTGGTTGATACCGCTAGTGCTGGCCATCGTAGCACTGGCTATAGGTATCGGTTTGTTACTGGGTGTGATAAATGTTTTCGTGCGTGACGTGGGTCAGGTTGTACCTATATTACTGCAGCTGATGTTCTGGTTTACGCCGGTAGTTTATCCCGCCAATATAATTCCTGAAGAGTACCGCAGCTATCTGGTCTGGAATCCTATGCTGCCCATTATCACCTCGTACCATGATGTCTTGGTCTACGGTACCCAGCCGGAGGCCATGAGTCTTGTGTATATCGGCGTTATTTCGATCTTCCTCGCGCTTGTCGGACTCTTCATTTTCAGGCGAGCCAGTGCTGAAATGGTGGATGTCTTATGAGCCTGCTAAAAGTCGAGAATCTCGGTAAAGCCTATCGAACTTATAGATCTGAATGGCAACGATTCGGCAAATGGTTTGGTCTGCCTACCGGATCCGTTGATGAGCATTGGATAATTCGGGATGTCAATTTCGAAATAAAACCAGGTCAGGCCATCGGTATCGTTGGGCAGAATGGGGCTGGCAAGAGCACCTTGCTGAAGATGATTACGGGTACGCTGCAACCTACTGAAGGCAGTGTGCAGGTCAACGGGCGCATCGCGGCGATATTGGAGTTAGGTATGGGGTTCAACCCTGAGCTGACTGGCCGCCAGAATGCCCGCTACGCGGCGGGTTTGATGGGCTTTACGGCAGAGCAGATCGACGCTGAGATACAGAACATCGAAAACTTCGCGGAAATTGGCGAATACTTCGATCAGCCCGTGCGAACCTACAGCAGTGGTATGCAGATGCGCGTGGCATTTTCTGTTGCCACCGCCTTCCGTCCCGAGATTCTGATCGTGGATGAAGCCTTGTCAGTCGGAGATTCCTACTTTCAGCACAAAAGCTTCAGCCGAATAAACGAATTTCAAAGCAAGGGTACCTCTTTGCTTATTGTATCTCACGATCGAAATTCGATTCAGGCTCTGTGCGACAGGGCAATACTGCTGGAGAAAGGCGGTATCTTGAAAGACGGCGCTCCTGAAGAGGTGATGGATTATTACAATGCCATTATCGCCGAGAAGGAGAACTCAAAGGTCGAAATCAAAAAACTCGACAGCGGTCAAGTCCAGATAAGTTCTGGGACAGGCGAAGCGCGAGTTGAAAGTATTACGCTTTACAATGACAAGAATCAGCCGGCGGATTTTGTCAATGTTGGTGAGTCGGTAAACTTGCGTATAAAGGTCCGGGTCTTCGCGGCCATTGAAACGCTGGTATTGGGCTACGGAATCAAGGATCGTCTTGGCCAAGTCATGTATGGGGTCAACACCTGGTATACTGATCAGGTAATACATTCTCCAAAGCCCGGAGACGTGTACGAATTCAATATTCGCTTCCGTGCAGATCTCGGGCAGGGCAGCTACTCGGTTCAAACGGCCTTGGTCGACAAAGAAACACATTTGACCGCTAATTATGAATGGCGCGACCTCGCTTTGGTTTTCAGTGTTTCGAATTTGGACAAAACGTTTTTTGTAGGCAATAACTGGCTCAAATCGGATATTGAGATAAAAGCGCTATGAAGATGATCTCGTACGCTCAGAACTATGAGGATGTAATCCTGCGGCGTGCGCTGAGCGCAGTCGAAAAAGGCTTTTATGTCGATGTCGGAGCCAATGACCCGGTCGAACATTCGGTGACCAAAGCTTTTTATGATGCAGGCTGGCGGGGTATCAACATAGAGCCGGTACCCCAGTGGTTTGCGCGACTGGAGCACCAGCGTCCTGAAGATATCAATCTGAAGATCGCCGCAGGCGCCGAAAAGGGTGCAATCACGTTCTATGACATTCCTGACACAGGATTATCCACGCAGGATGCGTCTCTGGTTGAGCGGCATCGCGCCGAGCGCGGATTCGATACGGTCATTCGGCAAGTAGAGCTGGATACTTTAAACAGTATTCTGGAACAGCATCTGGTTGGTGACATACACTTTCTGAAGGTGGATGTCGAAGGTGCGGAAAAGGACGTATTGAAGGGACTTGATCTCGGTCGTTTTCGTCCTTGGATCATTGTCGTAGAATCTACAGAGCCCTTGTCTCAGCAAGAGAACTTCGAAGACTGGGAAAGCTTGATTGTCGATTTTGGCTACGAAATGGTCTATTTCGATGGCTTGAATCGCTTTTATCTGGCAGTCGAACATCGGGAGCTCGCTGCAGCCTTTGCCAAGCCTCCCAATGTTTTTGATGATTTCATTACCCTAAGTCAATGGCAAGACCGCAGCGCCTACGGCGATCTTAAGGTCGAATATGCTCGACTCGAAGGTGAATTGAAACGACTCGGACTGGAGTCGACAGAGCTCGAGAACCGTATTACCACTTCTCTTTCCGATGGCAACGTGCTCAAACAGCAGTGTGAAGCTGACGTTCAGGCCTGGAGAATCAAGGCGCTAGAAGCTGACAATCGGGCCAAGAGCTTTGAACTTGAATGCGCCGAGTATCGCATCAAGTTGCTGGAGGCCATGAGCGCCAAGCGGGAGACCGAGCAGGCCCTGCAAGCGTCGCAACAGAATTCTCATCATTGGTGGCTGCAGGCGACGCAGGCGCAGGAGCATTTGGCACTCGTTCTGAACAGTACCTCTTGGCGACTTTCAGAACCTGTACGCGCCTTGGTCGAGTTTCTGCGAACCAGCCGATCCGTCAAGATGGCTGGTAAACGGCTTCTTTATCGCCCTACCGTCTCGCTTCTTCGCACGGTAATCACCCATGGCGGCGCCACCCGTACTGGGCTTCGAGTTCTCAATACCTTTCCCGGTCTCAAGGCCCGCTTGAGGTCCATTGCTGCTCGAGAAGGATTGATCGAAGACGCCGCGATGGGTGAAGCTGTTCCGGTACTGCAGGCCGATCAAGATGTTTTGGATGTGTCGCAACTACCCAAAACAGCCCGAGACATTTACTTCAAATTGAAACAGAAAGCGCCAGAGGTTCAGGCCTGATGCGTATCGTTGTGGATTTACAAGGCGCTCAGAACGGCAGTCGGTTTCGTGGCATTGGACGATACACGGTTGCCTTTACCAAGGCGCTCATCAGACAGGCTCAGTCCGGTGGTCACGAGATTGTGTTAGCACTCAATGGGCTCTTTCCTGAAACGATCGAACCCATTCGCAAGACCTTCGATAGCATGCTTTCACAAGAACACATCGTCGTTTGGCATGCCCTCAGTCCTGTTCATTTCCTCGATGCTGCCAATGATGCCCGGCGAATCACTTCGGAAGTGCTGCGTGAGGCGTTTCTGGCTTCCCTCGATCCGGACGTGGTAATCGTTAGTAGCCTGGTCGAAGGGGCCGGTGACAACGTTGTCACCAGTGTCGGGTCATTTTCTCGCAGCGCCCGCACCGCGGTCATTCTCTATGATCTGATTCCTTTGCTGTATGCAAAAGAATACCTCGCCGACAAGCGTGTGAAGGCCTGGTATTCGAACAAAATAGATCATATGAAGCAGGCAGATCTCTGGTTTGCCATTTCTGAATCTTCCAAGGAAGAGGGAGTCCAGCATCTTGGGATTCCGGAAGATCGCATCGTCAATATTTCGGCTGCGGTAGATCCAGCTTTCCAGTATAAGGAATTCACCGAGCTATTCAGTAAAGAAACCAGCAATAAGTTTACCCTTTCCAAAAGTTTCGTGATGTACAGTGGCGCTTCTGACCCGCGCAAGAATATTAACCGTCTGATAGAGGCATTCAGTCGCGTTCCGGATACAGTCAGGCAGCAACTCCAGCTGGTGTTGGCCGGCGGAATGCCTGCTGATCATCGGCATTCTCTGGAGAACTATGTAAAGTCGGTAGGGCTTAGCAATAGCGATGTGGTCTTTACCGGGCATATCAATGACGATGAAATGCTCTGGCTGTACTGCAATTGCAAGTTTTACGTATTCCCGTCATATCATGAGGGTTTCGGTCTTCCGGCATTGGAGGCCATGTCATGTGGCAAGGCGGTGATCGGTGCGAACACCTCAAGTGTTCCAGAGGTCATCGGTCTGACAGAGGCACTCTTCGATCCTTTTGACGTCGAGGAAATAGCGCGCATGATCGAGCGCGTGGCTTCTGACGACGTGTTTCGCGAGCGGCTGGAGATGCATGGCCTTGCTCAGGCGAAAAAATTCTCTTGGGACCACAGTGCCCGGACCGCCCTGGCAAGGCTGGAAAGCGAGTTTTCGACCGCAGAACAGAAGACGGTCGATCTTGGCGATCAACTGATCGCGGCCTTGCAGGACATAGTGCCGCAAAATGATGAAGAGCTAATGACGACCGCGCTTTGCGCCAGCAGGATTCTGCCGCGCAGTGAAGACGGCAAACTCCTTTATGTCGATGTATCCGAGCTCTATCAGCGTGATTCGCGCAGTGGAATACAACGAGTCGTTCGTAGTCTTTTGAAGGTCTGGCAAACCCATGCTTTGACTGGATATCGCTTCTGTCCGGTCTATGCCACGGTAGATGACTGCTATCGTCACACGGCGAAGTTCAGTGGCGGGGCTGAAATCCTTTTCGAAGAAGGAGAGCCCATCGATCCCCGTGCGGGCGATATCTTTCTGGGTCTCGACTTCCAGGACAACATCATCGAGTCCAAGAGAAGTTATCTCAGGCGAATCAGAGACGTTGGGGTTCGCGTCTATTTTGTTGTCTATGATCTTTTGCCGATCAAAGCCAGCAAGTACTTTTCCAGCGAGGTTTCTGACAACTATCGTGTCTGGCTCGAGACCGTCACGGATGCGGATGGTGTCGTTTGCATCTCTCGCAGCGTAGCCGACGAACTCAAGGCGTGGCTTGAGGAAACCCGCAAACCCCGTCTTTTGCCTCTCCACGTGGGTTGGTTCCATCTTGGAGCGGATCTTGCTCAATCCGAGCCGTCCAAAGGCGTGCCTGATAATGCTGTTGCTATCAGGGAGCAGCTCAAGGCGCGCCCAAGCTTTCTGATGGTCGGAACCCTCGAACCGCGCAAGGGCTATGCGCAAGCTCTGCGCGCCTTTGAACGGCTTTGGGAGCAGGGTGAGGAAGTCAACCTGGTGATTGCGGGGCGGCAAGGGTGGATGGTCGACGAGTTGGCCAGCACGCTCACGCACCACGTCGAGGCCGGCAAACGGCTGTTCTGGCTCGATAAGGTAAGCGATGAGTTCCTCGAGCAGCTCTATGGGCATAGCCATTGCCTTGTCGCCGCGTCAGAGGCGGAAGGCTTCGGCTTGCCACTCATTGAGGCCGCTCAGCAACGGCTGCCACTGATTGCTCGCGATATACCCGTGTTCAGGGAAGTGGCTGCCAATCAGGCGGTTTATTTCAAGGGCGATGAGCCCGAAGCTTTGGCTGAGGCAGTCAAAGCCTGGCTCGAGCTGTATCGTAGCGAGACCGTTCCTGACTCAGGCGCCATTCCATGGCTGAGTTGGGAGGAAAGTGGCAAGCAGTTGCTGAGCACTATCCGTGACGCAAAATGGTACTTCGAATATCCGGATGAACCGACCGGGCATTAGGCCGGCCATCGGTACTACACAGTCGCTAACGTTCAAGTTGAATATCAAAGAGAGCACCATGAAAGCAATCATCACCGGCATCACTGGCCAAGACGGGGCCTACCTGGCTCAATTGCTGCTGGAAAAAGGCTACACCGTTTATGGCACCTATCGTCGCACCAGCTCGGTTAACTTCTGGCGGATCGAAGAGGTCGGCGTCGCCGGCCATCCTAATCTGCATCTGGTCGAGTACGACCTGACCGATCTATCGGCCAGCATTCGTCTGCTGCAAACCACTGAGGCCACCGAGGTGTACAACCTGGCCGCCCAGAGCTTCGTCGGCGTATCCTTCGACCAGCCGGTCACCACCGCCGAGATCACCGGCGTAGGTCCAGTGAACCTGCTCGAAGCCATCCGCATCGTCAATCCGAAGATCCGCTTCTACCAGGCGTCCACTTCGGAGATGTTCGGTAAGGTCCAGGCGATTCCACAGATCGAGAGCACGCCTTTCTATCCGCGCAGCCCCTATGGCGTGGCCAAGCTCTATGCCCACTGGATGACCATCAATTACCGCGAGTCCTACGGCATCTTCGGCACTAGCGGCATTCTCTTCAACCACGAATCTCCGCTGCGCGGCCGCGAGTTCGTGACTCGCAAGATCACCGACAGCATCGCCAAGATCAAGCTGGGCAAGCTGGACGTGCTGGAGCTGGGCAACCTTGACGCCAAGCGTGACTGGGGCTTCGCCAAGGAATACGTCGAGGGCATGTGGCGCATGCTCCAGGCTGACAAGCCGGACACCTATGTACTGGCCACCAACCGCACTGAGACCGTGCGTGACTTCGTCAGCTTGGCGGCCAAGGCCGTAGATATCCAGCTGGAGTGGAAGGGCGAAGGCGATAAGGAAGAAGGTTATTGCACCCGTAGCGGCAAGAAGGTCGTGGCCGTGAATCCGAAATTCCACCGTCCCGCTGAAGTGGATCTGCTGATTGGCAATCCCGAGAAGGCCAAGCGTGAGCTGGGCTGGGAGCCCAAGACCACCCTGGAGCAGCTCTGCCAGATGATGGTCGAGGCTGACCTGCGTCGCAACGAACAAGGCTTCTCGTTCTAACTAAGGGGATAGGCATGCCAACCGCTCTGGTCACAGGCGCATCGGGCTTTACGGGACGCTATTTGATCCAGGCGCTCAAGGCGCGGGGATTCAAGGTAGTCGGATTCGGTAGTGGTACTACCGATGCGGATGTCACCCTGGCATGCGATCTCACCGACAAGGCGGCGGTTGCCGCTGCCGTAGGTCAGGCGCAACCGGACTGGGTGATCCATCTGGCGGCGCTGGCCTTTGTCGGGCATGCCGATCAGGAAGCCTTCTACCGGGTGAACCTGTTCGGCACCTTGAATTTGCTGGAGGCGCTCGGCGCTCTCGAGCGTCAACCACAGCGTGTGCTGATTGCCAGTAGCGCCAACATCTATGGGACTCCGGGCATCGAAGTGATCGACGAGTCCGTCTGCCCGGCACCAGTGAATCACTACGCCTGCAGCAAATTGGCCATGGAACATATGGTCGCCACCTGGTACGACCGTCTGCCCATCGTCATCACCCGGCCATTCAACTACACCGGACCTGGCCAGGACGAGCGTTTCCTTATCCCAAAGATCGTCGGTCATTTCGCCCGCGGAGAGCGCTTGATCGAGCTGGGCAATTTGGACGTGAGTCGAGATTTCTCCGACGTTCGCGACCTGGCGCAGGCATACCTTGGGCTGCTCGACAGCGACCATCGTTCGAGCCCGGTCAATGTCTGCTCGGGTAAGGCGACGGCGCTGCGGACCATCATCGAGATGATGGAGCGCATTGCCGGTTACTCGATAGAGGTCCGGGTCAATCCGGCTTTCGTTCGGGCTAACGAGATTCCAACGCTCCGCGGCAGCGATGTACGCCTGCGCGAGATCGTAGGAGATAGAGCGCTGATTTCGTTGGAGCAGACCCTCGAGAATCTGTACGTATCCTTGGGGGGTAGTCGTTGACGACGTTGAAGGTTGGGCTGGGGACGACGGTATGGTCTTCCGGGACGGCCAAGGGCCACCTTGATGGGATCGGTATCTATACTCAATCGCTGTCCCAAGCGCTTGAGTCCTGCCCGGACGTTCAGGTCAGGCCCTACACCTTCGGCGTGGATACGCCGACCCTGGGTTGTGGTGTACCTGCGAGCCTGGCGCCGCACTTTCCCAAGTTCGTCCTGAAGAACGCGCTGCTCGGCGTTGACCACAAGGTTGACCAGCGACTGGCGAGCGAAGTCGATGTCTTCCACGCGCCTGATCATCACATTCCGCGATTCAAAAACGTGGCGATGGTGGCTAGCGTGATGGATTTGATTCCACAGATACACCCCGAGTGGGTCACGCTCAAGCTACGCAGATTGAAGAATTGGCTGTTCAACCAGAGCGTAGGTTGGGCAGATCAGGTCATCACCATATCGGAGTACAGCAAGAGCGATATCGTCAGGCTGCTGGGCATTGCGGAAGAGCGAGTCCATGTCACGCCACTCGGCGTGGACGGGCACTACTTCACCCGGCAATCCGACGTCATGCGTCATGAGGTGCTGCGCAAGCATGGCCTGGAGCCTGGCTTCTTCCTCTTTGTCGGTACCTTGCAACCGCGCAAGAACCTTGCGGCTGTCCTTGCGGCTCATGCCCAGCTACCCAAGGCGCTACGCAAGCGGCACCCCCTTGTCGTTGTTGGGCGCAATGGCTGGCGTGCCGAGATCCTGGTCGAGGAACTGCGTGCTCTGGAGGCCAGGGGCGAAGGCAAATGGCTGGAATATCTGCCACAGGATGAGGTCATCGCCTTGCTGCAGAGTGCAGCGGCCCTGGTGTTCATGTCGCTGTTCGAAGGCTTTGGTTTGCCGGCCATCGAGGCCTTCGCCGCGCGATGCCCCGTGATCTGCTCCAACACGACGTCGCTGCCGGAAGTGGTCGGCGATGCGGCCTTGCAGGCCGATCCGCAGGAGCCCAAGGCCATTGCCCGGGCGATGCTGGAAGTACTCGACGACCCTCTGGCAGTACGTCAGCGAGTCGAAGAGGGCGAGCGCCGCGCCCGCAATTACACATGGGACGCCTGCGCCGCTCGGACGCTAGAGGTCTATCGCCTCGCTCTGAAAGGTCGGTAGGTTCTACTCAGGCAAGGGCCTCGCGATAGACCTCGATGAGCTTGCTGGCCATGATTTCGCTGCGAAAATGCGTCTCGAAGCGTGCCTGGGCCGCTTGCCCGTAGCGGGTCCGTAGCTCAGCATCCTCCCACAGTGTCATCAGCCCCTCGCGCAAAGCCGCAGGCTCCGGTGGCACACCGATCCCTGTCTGCCCGTTGAGGTTGATCTCACTCATGCCCGAGCCGATCTCGCAACTGAGCATTGGCTTGCCGTACATGGCCGCTTCCAGCAGCGCCATGCCAAAGGCTTCGGAGCGCAGGTGCGAGGGAAACACAAAGCTCTCGCAACCTGCGTAGAGCGCTGCCAGATCCTCTTCGCTCTGACGTCCGAGAAAATGGCAGTTCTTAAGGCCGAGCCGCTCGCACTGCGCACGCAGCGCGTCGCCTTCCGGGCCGGCACCTACGATAGCCAGGGGGTAGTCCAGCCCTTGGAGCGCTTCGAGCAGCAGATGCAGACCTTTGTAATAGCGCAACACGCCTACGAACAGGAGGTAGCGCGGTCCCAGGCGCTGGCGCCAGCTCGCCATCCGTTGCGGATCCGCGTCCGGATAGCTGTCAGGATCGAGGCCATAGGGAATTACCCGGACCTTGGCACCCAGACGCTGCAGGGTTGAGCTAGATAGGCGATAGGGTTCGGTTGCAGCTATGACGCACTTCGCGTTTTCCAGGAAGCGTTGCATCAGTGGCGCATAGAGCTTGAGTAGATGGCGTTGCTTGACGATATCCGAGTGGTAGCTCACGACATAGGGCTTACCTGGCCGTATCAGCAGCTGCAAGACGTCCATGAACGGCCAGGGAAAATGGAAATGCACCAGGTCGACGGCACGGGCTTCCTCGGCGAAAGCTTTGAAAGCAGCCAGGGAAAGTCCAGTTGAGGCGAGGTCGATGTCCTGCCGGACTCGGCGGACGGGAATGCCATCCACCTCGAGGTGCTCCGGAACGGGACGCCGGCTGAGTGTCAGGATCCTGTGATCGATCCCGGCTCCCTTGGTAGCCAGGCACATCTGGCGGATGACGTGTTCGATGCCACCATGGGTGTCGGGTAGGTAGGTCTTGAAGACATGCAGAATGCGCACGATCGATCTGAGCCCAAAAGGAACGCACCCTAGCACAGGTGTCTAGTATGCAGTTTCCAATCTAAGTGTTAAGGATCTCGGAGTTGTGGGCCAATACGCCCTTTTTTATGGCTTTTTGCTATCAAAGCCATTGAACTTTTCTACCGAACGGTAGTGGTTACCTGTGATTTGACGTTGAGATTTAATGAAATTCTTCTATTCTGACCACGTCAAGAAGCTGGCGCCGTCACAGAAGAAGTGTGATAGGGTTAGCACTTGACCGAGGCTCGGATGCACCTATCCGGGGCTGTTAAGGACATTGGTCACGGGCGTAATGGATCAAATGGACGATTCACCCTTCACCTTCAAGACTCGGCTGCTCACCCTCGAGCCCGGCATGTATATCGTTCGATATGCATCCCAGGACATTGCCGAGGAGCCTTGCCTCATCAGCCTGCAGCCTGCCCCGATCGGCAAGAGCTCGGTCGATTTCTTTCCTGGCGAAACCGTCGTTCGCAATACCCTGTCCCGTCTTGGCGATACGCTGATCGTGCGTGTCAAGAACGGTGCTGGAACCCTGCTCATCACCGAATACCAGCGTGCCGATCTACCGGTGCGCCAGGTCGACCTGCGTGTCGATCGGATCGATACCTCCGCTGACATCATCCGCTCCGAACAGCAGCGCAGCGCTCCGGTCGTGGCCAGTAAGGCCCTGGAAGTGGCAGCACGTGCCGAGCGTCATGGCAGCCCTGTGGTGCTCAAACTGATCGGCCATGTTCAGGCCCAGGGCGACGTCACGGCCAATGAATGGGTGGGTCACATCGATCAGGAAGCCCGTCTCGAAGGTTTCGCCGTCGTCTGGCCGAATAAACCTCAGGGTGTGGACATCGCCTATAGCTGCAAGGTCGCCGATGTCCTGCAACCGGCCGTGCTCAGCGGCAATTTTTCGGGTTCGCGCGGCAAGCGCGCACCCATTACCGCGGTGGCCATGGCTCTGGTCGGGCCTCGCCGCGCCGAATACGTACTGGACGCCCAAGCGGTCTTTGCCGGATGCCCTCCGCAGGACCTCGTGGACGGCCAGGAAGTTACTGCCCAACAAGGGCAATCTAAGCTCGTCGCTCTACATGTATCGATCACCCCCCGCATCGAGATGAACGCTGCCCGCTACCAGTCTCCTAGGGAAGATCTCACCCAAACCCCGCTTCATTCCGCGCAAGTTACAAACTGACGCGCGACCCAGGAGATTTTTTTCATGCAATACGATGCCGCCATTACCGCTTCCAGCTTCACTACCGCTCTGGCCGCCACTTCGCTGAGCAGCACCACTATCGACGCCATCTCGTCGATCCTGGATCTGAACGACACCACCACCACCATCACGCCGGCTGGCTACAACGGCAAGTCGCTGAGCCTGACCGTCGATCCGACCACTGGTGCTGTGCAGACCCCTGATTTCGTTTCCCTGGATGTGACTGACCCTGCAGGTACTGCAGTCAACATCCCTGTTGGTCCGGCTCTGGCCGATGCATCGGTATTCCTGATCAACTCGGCTGCGGACATTACCTTTACCGTAGGCAACGCTGTTACCACCCAGGCGACCGTCGATGCGAGCGGTATCGCTCGTGCTATCGTCAGCGGCTCGGGTGACGACACCATCACCGTGAACGACAACGTTAACACCTTGGTGGACGCTGGTGCCGGTAACGACAAAGTGACCACTGCCGGCGGTAACGACGTCGTCATTCTCAACGGCGGCAATAACATTGTTAACACCGGCGCAGGTGACGACCTGGTTTACACCGGCAATGGTAGCGACACCGTCAATGGCGGCACCGGCTTCGATGTGGTCCAGGTCAGCGGCAACCTGGCGGACTACGTCGTCACCTCGACCAGCAACTCGCTGGTGCTGACCGGCAGCACGGGTACTGTAACGCTGAGCAACGTTCAGTTCGTGACGGATGCCGCTGGTACCAACTCTGTTGCAGTCGTCTCGTCGGAAGCCGAAGCGACGGCCCTGCGCCTTTACGAGGGGCTGCTGAATCGCGATGCCGACGCTACCGGTGCGCAAACTTGGACTGGCGCTCTTGCCGGCAACGGTGGTGATCTGAACGCGATCGCCAACGGCTTCCTCAACTCTGCCGAGTACACCAGCCAGGGTACGTTGAGCGATGCTCAGTATATCCAGAGCCTGTACACCAATGCCTTGGATCGTACGGCAGACGCCGAAGGCCTGGTGCATTGGGCGCAGATGCTGGCTACCGGTACCACCCGTGCCGACGTGGCTATCGGCATCGTAGGCTCCGCCGAAGCTGCGATTACCGACACCGGCGTCATCGTCATCACCGGCCAGGTCTAACGACGTTTCGTTGACCTAAGATGAGACTTTCCGGCCTGAGGGCCGGAAAGTCTTTTTTCAAACGGCAGTACTTTGTTCCACCTGGCTTTCGCGGAGACCGATGTCCATGAGCCAATTAACACTCATGGAGGACTATCAGGCTCTGCTCCAAGCCGGACGGCTGAACGAGGCTAATCAGCGTCTCGAACTGGCTTTACAGATTCCTGATCAGCGCTCGGTAGCGCTGGTTTCCACTGGTCTTGCGTCGCTCAAGAAGGGTGAGCTGGATCAGGCGTTTCTGGCCTTGGCCGAAGCCAACGCCAGTCTGGCACGGCAGGGCGAGACAGCGGCGTTGCTCGCTCATGTGCTCCTGCAAAAGGGCGAATCTCAAGCCGCCTACGATTTTCTCGCCGACCCGGCTAATCCTGCACGTAATACCCCCGCAGTCCGGCTATTGCGTTTGCGCGCGCTCATCGCGCTACCTGGCGTCAAACCTGCGCGGCTGGTCGAGCAGCTGCCTTACGTCAACAGCGCTGACGAGCTGGCCGTGCTATTGCAGCAGTTGTCGCCACGACGTTGGGGGCATGTCGAGTTCGATCCGGCCAGCCAGGAAATTCGTGGCTGGGCGCTGGATACCCGGCATCCACAAACGCCGGTCAAGCTCACGTTGAAACTGGGCGATCGCCAACAAACCATCGTCGCCAACCTACCCAATCCGTTGTTGGTCAAGTCGGTCAATGGAGGGCGTCATGGTGGCATTCGCATCCGTCTACCCGCACCCATGGGGCGCGTGCGGCTGTGCTGGGCGGATGGTAGCGAGGTTCTGGGCAGTCCCCTGGCAGCCGTCGAACCCCTGCGGCCTACCCCGGTTGAAACACCAGTGGAAGCGATCGAACCGCTTGTGGATGTGCTCATTCCCATCTACCGCGGACGCGAGGCCTCGCTCGCCTGTATCCATGGCGTGCTCGATAGCCTGGACGCCAACCAGACTCCGATGAACGTGGTGGTCTTGGACGACGAAAGCCCCGAGCCAAAGTTGAGTCAGGCACTGCGCGAGCTGGCCGAGGCCGGCCGGATCGAACTCCATCGCAGCCCGGCCAACCTGGGCTTCATCCGTAACATGAACAGGGGCATGGCCCTTCATCGCGCCAGAGACGTGGTTTGGCTGAACGCCGATGCGCGGGTCTGCGACGACTGGCTGGATAAACTGCGCGAGGCGGCCTATTCCGCAGCCGACGTGGCTACCGCCACACCCTTCAGCAACAACGGCGAGCTGCTCAGCTTCCCGGAAAGCCGCAAGAGCCACGCCATGCCCACGTTGGATGAACAGCGTACCCTGCATCGCCAGGCAGCCGTCGACACCGCTCCGCCCCCCGAGATCGAAGTGGGCTGCGGCTTCTGCTTCTATATCAAGCGCCGGGCACTGGAGCAGGTCGGCTTGCTCGACGAGATCCAGCTCAAGCGCGGCTATGGCGAAGAAACCGACTGGTGCCTCAGAGCCAAGGCCCAGGGCTGGCGACACGTCGCGGCGCAACGGGCCTTCGTCGCTCACCGCGGTGGCGTTTCCTTCGGTGCGGAAAAGCTCGAACGGGTAGCCTTCAACAACGCCATCCTGCGCGGGCGTTATCCCGGAGCGGAGCGTGCGTTCGAACGCTTCTACCGCTACGATCCGCTTAAGCCCTACCGGCAGCGCCTGCAACGGAGGCGACTCACCGGGCTCGGCGAACGAATAACGGCTGTCGAGGCGACGGCTACCGTCATTCCGGTTGATCGGTTGCATCTCCTCATGGCCCTGGGTGCTGACCAACCCACTTTCGTTCTCTCCTACCATCAGGCGGATGCGGCCTTGAAGGTCGAGCTGCGGGTCTTCAATCTGGGTTTGCCACTGCTGCTTGACTACCGACTGCCTGCCGATGGTGAACAGTTGCTCGAAGACCTGCATCATCTGCGACCTTCTGTTCTGGACTACGTCCAGCCCGAGTGCTGTCCCCTGCTGCTGCAAGGGTTGCCTGAACGAATCGGCATTCCCTATCGCCTGGTCGATCCGGCCGTAGCGGATGCTCCATCCGCCGTCATCCGCTTTTGCGAGGGTGCGGCCGAACAGCGCACTGCCTTCGCTTCGCTCGCCACCTCGCTGCTGATGAATCACCCGCTGGTACCCGTGACCCAGGACGCCTCTCCTGTTCCGCTCAATACGGTCGCCGCACCACGGCTGGGCCACATCCTGATCGCTGATACGCTTGCCGACCCGCGCATGGCACAGGCCTGGCTGAAGGTGGTCCGTCTGAGTCGGCGCCAGGGACTCGCCTGTCGCTTTCTGCTCATCGAGCGCACACCTTGGGAGAGAAGTCTGCTCGCCAGCGGTAATGTCAGTCCGCTGATCGAGCTTTCCGGCATCCCTGGGTATCGGATACCCGCGCTGGCTGGATGCACTTTGGCGTTGAGTTTGGAGGCAGCACCTGCCAGCGCCTGGCTCGCTCCCCAGGTCGCTCGGCATACCGCTTTGCCCCTTTACGCACCTGCTGGCGCCGTGGCGACCGAAGCCGGCGCCCATCCCCTGAGTCTGCTGCCCGCCCCCTTGAACGCTCTGCTAGGCAACGCCCTACCCGACAGGTTTCTTCATGACTGAATTGTCCCAAGCCCCCGCTCTGGTCACCGTGCAAGGCCAGATCGAAGGCCTGCATGGTGATGTGCTCCAGGGCTGGGCCTTCGATCCTGCTCAGCCCGACCTGCGCCTGGCGCTGGACGTCGTCATCGACGGCGCCTCGGTAGCCCTGGTGCGCGCTGATACCTATCAGCACGATCCCCTGGCCGGCGACGGCTTTCACGGCTTCGCCCTTCAGCTGCAGCCAGCCTGGCTCAGCGGAGCTCGGCGCATCGCCCTTCGCCTGGCCAATGAAGGCCCTTGGATCGGCGAACCCCTGAGCTTGCCCAATGAGAAGCGGGTTAAGGCCGAGGCCAAGGTGCCCGGCAGTCAGGTCTGGTATGGCGGAGGCCTGGTCGTGGCCGGCTGGGTCTGGGATGACACCACTCCCGGTCGTCACGTTGAAGTCCGCGCCCGCCTGGGCTATCAAATCGTCGCGCGCTGCCAGGCTAATCTGCATCACCCCGCGCTCATCTATCGCGCCGATGCCGATCACGGCTACAGCCTGGAGCTGCCCTGGCAATTCGGAGACGGCGAGCGCCGCGAAGTGCATATCGAGGATGACCAGGGCCGACCCCTGCAGGGCAGTCCGATCACCGTCTGCTGCCATGCTGAAGGGCTGAGTGCCCTGGTCGCCGCCCATTGGCCCGAACAGGCCGATCCGGCGCCTCGCGATCTGCTCATCCGCCTGGCGAGGGACTACGACCAGCGCTGTCCGCGCAGCGCAGGGTTCGGTCACTATCCCGAATGGTTCGCGCACTATCAGCGTGCGCCTCAGTATCTACAAGCTATGAACAGCGCCAAGATCGCCGTTTTGCTGCACGGCGAAGCCAGCGAGACCGAGCGGCAGGCGTGCTTGGATAGCCTTGCCCAGCAGCGTCTGCAATCTATCGTCCAGGCCGTCGCCGATCCCAAGGACGTGTCCACCTCGCTGCAGTTGCTGATAGAAGAGGGAGCCGAGGCCGTCCTGCTGCAGCCGTTGGATAGCCGTCTACCTTCCCATGCTCTGGACCAGCTCGCGCTGGCCTTGCAGCCCGACGACCAGGGACAATCCGCAGCCTGGGCCTTCGCTGACTGTGATCAGGATGACCCGGCAGGCCGACGCAGCAATCCTTGGTTTAAACCTAGCTGGGACTTGGATCTCTACCTAGGCGCCGATCTCTTTACCGCCGGAGCCCTGTTCGGTCGCGACGTCATCCAGCGCGCCGTGCGCCTGCTAAACGCGGCGCCCGAGCTGCCGCGGGATCACGAAGGCGTACTGGCTGCCTTGATCCTTGCCACGGTACGGGAAAATCTGCGAGTCGCCCGTGTGAGCCAGGTACTCAGCCACCGCAGCGCCAATAGTCCGGCCACCCCGGCCGAGTGCGATGCTCGCAAGACCGAGCGCCTGGAGCGTCTGAGCTGGCTGGTAGACAGGCTACGCCCAGGTACCCGCCTGAGTCGGCAGCCCAAGTTGCCGGGTGCCTTGCGTACCCATTGGCCCTTGCCCGAGCGCCTGCCCAAGGTCAGCCTCATCATCCCTACCCGGGACGCCTATAAGTTGCTGCACGCTTGCATGGAAGGCCTGCTGACCCAGACCGACTACCCGGATCTGGAACTGATCATCGTCGACAACCAGACCAGTGACCCCCAGACGCTGGCCTACTTCGATGACCTCAAACGCCGTGGCGTGCGTATTCTGCCGCATCCCTATCCCTTCAACTACGCCACCCTGAACAACGTGGGCGTTGAATTCGCCACCGGTGAATACATAGGGCTTATCAACAACGACATCGAGATCCTACATCCCAACTGGCTCAAGGAAATGCTGAGCCTGGCCGTGCGACCCGATGTCGGTGCGGTGGGTGCAAAACTGCTGTGGAAGAACGATATGGTCCAGCACGCTGGCGTAGTCATAGGCATCAACGGTCTCGCTGCCCATACCGGCAACAACTGGATGCGCAACGACGCTGGATACCTCGGCTTCAACCATCTCACCCGCCGCCAGAGCGCCTGTACCACTGCCTGCCTGATTCTGCGCCGCGATCTATATCTTCAGATCGGGGGTATGGACGAAATCCGTCACCCCGTCGCCTTCAACGACGTGGACATGTGTTTGCGGATCAATGAGCTGGGATTGAAAATTCTTTGGACGCCGTTTGCGGAATTGATTCATGCGGAGTCGGCGAGTAGGGGGAAGGACTCTACAAAAGAAAAATCTGCTAGAGCTATAAGAGAACAGCGGTTCTTGCTAGATAGATGGGGGGTGAAGTATAGATTCGATCCATTCTACAACCCTTCGCTTAATGCAGACTGGGCACTTAATACGTACAGCGGAGTTATTTTGACTAGTTTTGGAGTAAATAAATTTGGATCATCTTAGAAAAGGAGCGTTAATTGTCGGGGCGGCATCAGGGCTGTCTATAGACGATATCAAGTTGTCTTCAAGAAAAATATACGCATTAAACTCCGCATATTTTTTCTTGGAAGAGAATAATATTGATGTAGAGGCTCTGATTACTGGCGATGGCAGATTTTTAGCGAAGCAATCTAAAGGTAGACTTTCGAAATTAAATAACCTGGTTACCTTTAATTATGATTCCAAGCAGCCTGGGTACCAAGTTCTTGGTGGGAAAGCATTTTTTTTCAACTGCTTGGGAAGAGATGGTTTTTCGAATGACGGTGAAAAAGGATTTTATCATGGATGCTCTTCTTTCTTCCTCGCTGTTCAATACCTCACCTTCCTTGGATACAAAAGTATCCAGACTTTAGGAGTGAAGTTCCCCCCTCCGGAAATGTATAGACGGATAGACGATTCGGCTACACAACCAGAATTTGTCTATCATATTCAGCTAAGGAACATAATAGCCATGCGTCAGTTTTTAAGTAAAAATTTAGTTGTGTTGGAATCCCTAGATACGGACTCGAATTTGTCGATACTAGTATGATAAATATTCATTTCGATTTAGCAACTCAGCGCAGGATTTGTGGCTGGGCTTACGACTCAGAAAGCTTAGAGTTTCCTTCGTTGTTTATAAAGAAGAATGAAGACGATGTTGGGAAGCCTATTTCGTCAACCATAAGGGAGGACGTTGCAGAGGCAAAGGAGTTGCCTGCAGCAACAATAGGATTCGATCTGATAATTCCAGATGCGTTTGATGAATGGGTAGATGACTACTTAATAAGTGATGGGGAAAACATACTGTTCAGATATTCTTCTGCACTAGAAGCGCTGTTCCATGAGGCGGTACTAAACCCGTCCGGTCCGTTTCTTGTTCCAGATTTTAATAGTGGAAGGCACGTTTGCTTTATATATGAGAAGGGGAGCCAGCTGGAAAGTTTTTTTAAGATAATAAAAACTCATCGGGGGGCAGCTCTATTTCCTACAAATATTGGGCCTCTGAGGATTAGCTTTCTTACGTTACATGAGATAAGTGGTTTTAAAAAGCAATTAATTTCTTGCAATGATCTCATGATAGTTTGCCCAGGCAGCTTACTGCCTGGGCTTAATAGTATTTCTCCATCGCTATCCAATCTCGAAAAGTTTGTAGTGCTTTTCGAGGATGTTGGCTTGGAAAGCAAAGTTGGTTTGCATAAATTCAAGCTTAATAATTTTTTTCTCAAAAAAACTCGTTCGGATTTTTCCGGGAGTATCTTGGTTAAGTCTCTTCAGAAGCTTTGGTCTGGCATAGAGCAATATCAAGACTTGTTCTTTGACAGGTCCTCGGGGTTTTATTTTTTTGCTTATGTGGAGGGCACGGTTTCGAAGCATGTCGCTAATTATATAAGATCATCTATTCAGGGCGTGGTTAGCGATGACTTGGTAAGGATTAAGAGTGATGGCTGTACAGTTATTTTATTGAGAGTGACGTCATATATAAAAATATTTGACTATATTGGTTCTGATAAATTGTGGATGGAGTCTATGGCGCGCGGGCTATCCTATCGGAATTTCGTACTATGAAAATACTATTAGTCAGTGAAAGTCCTGTAGCTGGAACTATTGTTAGATTCGCAAATGCATTAAATGACTGTTGCAGCGTTACTTGTGTGCCATTTGTCCTAAGAGGCTACAAAAGTAATTCTTTTGATCTTCCTCTAGGTGTAATGGGGATCTATGAAAATTGGGCTGAGTTGCTAATTGATGAAGTAAAGAAAGCTGATGCTATTGTAATTCATAACGTTGCAGATCAAAATATTATTGATTTAATAGGGGTGTATAGACAAAACGACTGTTTCATAGGCTACCACTATCACTCGCCTCCCTTTGAAGCACCATTGCATGATTACAACGTGCTACAATCAACTTTTCTCGATGCAGTGTTTTGTGTCGCACAAGGGCATAGTCGTTTTTTCGAAAACCCAATTGCAATTGCAAACATTATTGAAGATGTAAACATTGTCCCCAAAGCTATTCGGGGGAATGCTGTTTTTGTAGGTCATCTACGGACAACCGACGCAAGATGGAGCCGAAAAGTTCCTAAAGACTTTATGCCGAAGTTGGCCGAATCGCTGAAAGGGTCGCCTGTTGGGGTTTATGACATAAAGAAGACTTACGGTTCAGATTCGGTAACCAATTCGATTTTTATCAATGGACTACAACGATTTGAATATGTCGTAGATGACGTATGTTCTGGACTATTTCATCAAACTTCGCTAGAGGCATTGAAAGCTGGAGCAATAAGTTTTAGTGCGGCTGATGAAATATCGCTCACTTCGTTTTGCCAAGCGGCGGATTGCCCACCGCCCCCGTTTGAACTCGTTTCGCACCCTGATGAAGTTTCAGATAAGATTAAGTTCTACTCTAAAAATGTCTTTCTCAAGGATAAGCTGCGTTTGCAGAATTTTGAATACTCCAGTAAGTATTTGAGAAAAGAACGTCTTGAAAAACTTTTTATAAAACGGCTTTCTAATGTGATAGGACTAGAAATTAATAGATAGCTGGTTGAGTTTTTTTATCAAAGAGCTGCTGTCAAAGCCAACCCAGCCATGATCGACGGTGTCGTGGCTGAACGTGTTGAGTCTCGGGCATTTGCCGGTCATAGATTTGATAAGTTTTTCAGCAGCGTCAAGATCTGCCGGATATAATCCATAGTGGATTTCGAAATAGGTGTTAATAGGATGGCTACTCGCTTCTATTAAGGAAGGCAAGTCTTGCCAGCTCGCTTCTTTCATTTTTCTAGTCCACAGACCGTATTTGTGTAACATCGCGCTATCTAGGTTGGTTTGTGGGTTTATGGATATGCAGGCAGCAAGATTGCAGTAAACTGCATAATAAATGGCGCCGTATCCACCCATGGATGAGCCTACGGTGATGGCTTTGTGGGGGGGCAGCTGATGTTTATGAAGGATGCTGTTTATTTCTTCGGCTATGTGCTGGCTAGCAGGAGCATTACCCGCTCCAAGATAGAAATGTTGAGCTTCATCTTTTAGGAATATATAGGCGGCAGGTCTGGAAAGTTTGTTTTGGGTGAACCAGCTCCATCTTTCAAATTTACCTGGGTTCATGCTGGAGAAACTAATAATAGCTACTTCTGGATTTTCGTCACTCCACGTGAGAATATCAATGCCGTTGCATTTGTATGACTTTTCAAAAATGTTGTTTGAGTTCATTTAGATTGATCCAATCGCTTTTATTTAATGGTACGATTTATGCAGCTTAAAATCAATAGTGAATTCAAAGAAGCTTGGGACGAATGTAAGTATAGTTTTTATACGGTTTGGTTTTTTAGTGTTTTCGTAAATGTCCTGCTTTTGGTTCCTGCTTTTTATATGATCGAGGTTTATGATCGAGTAATTAGTAGCCGAAGTGTTACGACGTTGATAATGCTAACGATTATATTGGTCGTGATGATGTCGACCTATGGTCTTTTAGATTGGATTCGATCTAGAGTAATGGTTCGAATATCTACCCGATTAGACCTTTTTATGAGTGAAAGGGTTTTTGGGGCAAGCTTCAAAAAAGCTCTCTATACAGGCGGCTTAGGGTCGGCGGGTCAGCCAATGTCTGATCTGACTGGTTTGAGACAGTTTTTAACTGGTAGCGGTATTTTTGCGTTTTTTGATGCACCTTGGTTACCTTTGTATATAGGTGTAATGTTTTTCTTTCATCCTTTTTTTGGGCTTTTAGTAATTGGAGGCGCACTCGTTTCTATTGGTTTAGCTGTTGCAAACGAAAAGTTAACAGGGAAAAGGCTTAAAGAAGCGAATAAAGAAAATAGCGGGTCTTTGAGCTTAGTAGGGAAAAGTCTTCAGAACGCTGAAGTGATCTTCTCGATGGGTATGCTCACGAATGTTCTAAAACAGTGGAAGGATGGTAATGTCAAGGTGCTCGCGCTTCAAGGCCGTGCTAGTGAAATAGGCGGGGCTATAAGTAATATATCTAGAACTTGGCGAATGCTGCTTCAGTCCTTCGTGTTAGGTTTGGGCGCGTATTTGGTTATAAATAACGAAATAACGGCGGGTATTATGACTGCCGCTTCATTGCTCACTGGTCGCGCTTTAGCTCCGATTGATCAAATGATAGCAAATTGGAAAGGCTTCGTAGCGGTTAGAGGGCAATATTCACGTTTAAATGAAATTTTACAACAAATTCCATCCGATCCTGGCAGGATGTCTTTGCCAGTGCCTAAGGGCGATATTTCTGTTGAGCAAATCATAGTAACGCCGCCCGGCGGTCAATTCCCCGTAATTAAAGGTATTTCTTTCAGAGCACCTGCTGGCGCTTCTGTTGGGGTTCTTGGTGCAAGTGCAGCTGGCAAGTCAACCTTGGCCCGTGCTCTATTAGGTATATGGCCAGCCCAGAGCGGAAAGGTACGCTTGGATGGTGCAGATATTTTCCATTTGGATCGAACTCAGATAGGTCCTTATATAGGTTATCTTCCACAAGACATTGAACTATTTGACGGTACTATTGCACAAAACATTGCACGTCTTGGCGAGGTGGATGCGGAGAAGGTCGTAGATGCGGCCAGGCTAGCAGGCGTACACGATATGATTCTGCGTCTACCCCAGGGCTATGACACAATCATTGGGGCGCATGGTGGCGTCTTGTCAGGTGGCCAGCGCCAACGGATAGGGCTGGCTAGGGCGCTCTATGGCGATCCCAAGCTAGTTATTCTCGATGAACCCAATTCCAATCTGGACGACGTGGGCGAGCGAGCCTTGGGCGAGGCGCTGATCAAGCTCAAGCAAAAAGGCACGACGCTATTCATCATTACCCACAGGGTCAGTGCCCTGGCGTTTGTGGATAACCTCCTGGTGCTGAGCGAGGGGCAGATCGTCATGTCCGGCGCCCGCGATCAGGTCTTGGCTCAGCTCAAAGCTCAGCAGAGCGGCGGCCCTCAGCAGGTTGCCAATCCTGCGCCCGTCACGCCGTTGCCGCCCAAGCCCAGTAGTGCGGGCCAGCCGGGAGGTACGCCGGCATGAGGGATGTGTATGCAGAAGCCGCGGCGGCGGGTCTCAAGGTCGACGACGCACCCGTGCGGCGCCTGGGGTTCATGATTCTTTTCGTGGTATTCGGTATCGGTGGGGGCTGGGCGGCGCTGGCACCCTTGGACAGTGCCGTCTATGCCTCGGGCCAGGTGGCGGTGGAGAGTTACCGCAAAACGGTACAGCACTTGGAGGGCGGTATCGTTCGCGAGGTTCGTGTCCACGACGGCGAGGACGTGAAGGCGGGGGACGTATTGCTGGTACTGGATCCGACACAGACGTCTTCGGAGCTTGAAGCGGTGCGCAGTCAGCTGGTCGCGGCTCAGGCCCAGGAAGCCCGCCTGATCGCCGAGCGCGATGATGCCGATGATGTGATGTTCAAGGACAGCGACCTATCCACTGCGGACAAGAGGGTGCAGGAAGCCCGCGCCAGCGAGCGCCAGATTTTTATCGCTGGTCGCGATGCGCGTCGAGGCGAGGTCAATGTGTTGAAGAATCGCGCCGCCGAACTGGAGCAGCAGATTCGCGGTTACAACGAGGTCATTGCCAGCAAGGAAAGCCTAGTCAAGTCCTATGCCAGTGAGATCAAGGATCTCACTGGGCTGCTCAAGGAAGGCTTCGTTAGCAACGAGCGGCTGCGCGACCAAGAGCGCAATCTCTCCCGACTGCAGGCGGAGATTGCCGATCATCGTTCATCCATCGCTCGGGTAAAAGTACAGATCGGCGAGACACGGCTACAAATCCTTCAGACCACCCAGAAGTTTAAGTCGGATGTCGCAAGCAAACTCGCCGATGCACAATCGCGGGTCTACGAGGCCCGTGAGCGGCTGGCTGCCTTGCAGGACAGGTTCAATCGTACCGAGGTCAAGGCACCGGTGGATGGCATGGTCATGGGGTTGGCGGTGCATACCATCGGGGGAGTGGTCCAGCCAGGCACCAATCTGCTCGATATCGTGCCGGATGCCGCCAAGCTGATCGTCGAGACCCACATCGAGCCCAAGGATATCGATCGAGTTGAGCTCGGTAGCAAAGCTGAGGTGCGCTTCAGTGCGTTTAGCCATGCCACCACGCCGATTATCGAGGGCGAGCTGATCTATGTGTCGGCGGATCGACTGACCAATGAGCGTGATGGCGCGCCGTACTACCTGGGCCGGGTAAAGCTCACGGACCAAGGCGCCAAAGATTTGGGCAATCGCGAATTGGTGCCCGGCATGCCCGCCGATGTGCTGATCAACACCGGATCCCGTACCATGCTGCAATACCTGCTCAAGCCGGCGCGCAATGCCATGGCCCGTTCCATGATCGAGGAGTAGGGCTGATGATCGCTAAAGTCTTTCCTCTTGCATTGGTCTTGAGCTGGAGCGGTTTCGCTCTCGCCCAGGCCCTCGATACTCCGCGTGCCCAGGATTATGTGGACCTCTGGAAGCTGTATCAGGACAGTGCACTCTCCGATCCCCGCATTCGTGGCGCCGAGGCTCAGGTAAAGGATTTGGAAGGTCAGGAGCGCGCTGCGTTCGGTCAGCTGCTGCCCCAGTTGAGCGGCGGCGTCTCGACCAGTCGTGTTCGCCGTGAAGAGGGTGAGCAGAAGCTCAACTACAATGGCGAGAGCTACAACCTGACCCTGAGCCAGGCGCTGTACAACGCTGCGGCATGGCGTGGTTTCAAACGTTACGAGCAGCTCACCGAGCAATATCGCGCTCAGTACGACGATGCAAAGAACCAGTCGGCAGCGGATCTGGTGCAACGTTATTTCGCCGCCTTGGCTGCGGAAGACAGTCTCGAGCTGGTTACCGCCGAGCGCAAGGCGACGCAGCGCAACTTGGAGCGTGCCCAGGCGCTGTTCGACAAACAGATGAGCACGGTCACCGATGTGCTGCAGATTTCGGCGAAGGTCGACAGCCTCAAGACCCAAGAGATCGAGGCCCGCAACCAGATTCAAGTCACCCGTGAAGCCCTGGCCGAATTGATCGGCCGGGCGGTCTACCAACCGCTCAAACGACTCAATGAGAAAGCCCAATTGGCCATGCCCCAGGGTGACGAAGAGCAATGGGTGAACTCGGCGGTGGCGAACAACCCGGCCCTGCAAGCCAAGCAGCGCGCTGTGGACGCGGCCAACTATGGGATCGCCGAAGCTAAGGGTGGGCATTTGCCGACCGTGAGTTTCAATCTGGGCGCGCAACGCAGTGACTTCGCCTATGAAAACGTCATCGCCTCTTCGGCGATCAATACCTATTCCGCCACCATCAGCGTGCAAATTCCCTTCTATAGCGGCGGTTCTACCAGCGCTCGGGTGGCAAGCTCCTATGGCTCGCGCGATGCGGCCGAACAGGAGTTCGAATCCATTCGCCGTCAGGTAGTCAAGGAAACGCGCACCGCCTACATAAAGAGCGCTGCGGACCTCGCCAAGATCGGCTCGTCACGTAATGCGCTGGAGTCGGCCATCAAATCACGCGCCGCCAGCGAGCGCTCGTTGAGCCTCGGCGTGGCGACCGCCGTAGACGTGCTCAATGCGGTGCAGCAAGAGTACAGCGCGCGGCGGGATTACCTGCAGGCGCAATATGACTTCGTCACCAATCAGCTAGTATTGCTGCGTTGGAGCGGTGGTTTTCGGGAGACCGATATTCAGAAGATCAACGGGTGGCTGGCGGTACCGACGCCGGGCGAGGAGCGTAAAACGGGGGTCAAGGAGGGCGAAGTCGCCAAGGGTTGAGCAACCAAGCCGAAAGAAAAACCCGCCGAGTCAGGCGGGTTTTTTGTGCCAGGGTCAGACCCAGTCACTCTGGCCGATGAGCTGAATGAAACCATCAGGGCCTTCGGTCAGCAGGTGGTTTTCCTGCGAATTGGTGAAGTTGATCATGGCGGCGCCACGACTCAGGCCGGCGTCAAGCTGCTGCGTCCAGTGGGCCAGGCCTGCCGCTTCACCCTCGCGTCCCAGAACGGTCTGATAGAGCTGATTGGCAAAACCCTGGTTATCTACGGCGCTGTAGCGCAGAGCGAATTCCTGGGACTGGGCGAAGCCGTTGGCAATGGTATTGAAGGTCATGCCGTGGCTGTTGGCATTGAGCCAGTCCTGGAGGCCATTGAAGTCGGGGACGCGGTCGAACACGGTGTAGAGTCGGGCAATTTCCGCCTGGTCCTCTGTCAGCACGAAGACGTTCTTGTCGATGAAGCTGAGCATATTGATGTCGTTCAGCAGCATTCTTTCACCGTTCGCGCTGTTGATCAGGCTCAGGGTGCTCGAATTGGCGAGGCCTCGTTGATAGCTGCTCGAAACACCTTCCAGATAGAGGATGTCGCCGCCCTTGTAGCCATAGAGTTCGGTGCTGTTGCCGGCATCGAAATCGAATTGGCTTTCATGAAGTCGGTCTCCGTACTGGCTGCCAAAGACCACACCATCCTGGATCACCGCATCGTTGTCGGACCAGGCGCTATGGGTCACGATCTTGATAAAGCCATGGTTGCCGGAGGTGGCGTTGATGCTTTCCTGCGAGTTGGTGAAATTGACCATGGCCTCGCCTCGGCTCATGCCCTGATTCAAAAGATGAGTCCAGTGTGCCAGCCCTTCGGCATCCCCAGAGCGCTGTAGGATGGTGTTGTAGAGTTGGGCGGCGAAGCCTTGGTTATCTAGGGCGCCATAGCGACCTGCGAATTCCTGGGAGTTGGAAAAGCTTGCGGCAATGGTGTTGAAGGACGTCCCATGCTCGTAGGCTTCAACCCAATTCTGCAAGCCCTGGAAATCAGGGGTACGGCCAAAGACCGTGTAGAGCCGGGCGATCTGCGCCTGATCTTCGGTCATGACGTAGACCATCCAATCCCGGAAGGCCAGGGCATTGATGTCGTTTAGCGATAGCTGCGTCTGGCTGGAGAGATTGGTGACATTTACCTGGCCACCATTAGCCGCGTCCACGGTGATCTGATAATCGCTGTAGAAGCTGTCCATCACCAGTGCATCGGCGCCTTTATAGCCATACGCCGAGGCAGCCTTGGCGATATACGAAAGCTGGTATTCGTACATCAGATCATCAAAGTCACTGCCGCTTGCGACGCCCGCGCCGACGGGGCGGTGCTGATAGCCTTCGAGCAGCAGGTTGTTGTTACCCGATACACTCTGGGCGTACCAGAGGGCATTGAAACCGCCGGTCGCTGCATAGTAGGAGCCAGAGCTATCTCCTGCCGACAGGACACCATTGATGATCGGAGTTCCCGAACTCATATCCAGCAGCGGACCGCCTGAGGCGCCTGGGCCTAGCGTGGCTCCTACGTCATAGGCTGCGGTGGAAGGAAAGTCCGAGTAGGCGTACCCGGTGGTTTGAATGAGGCCGGACTGATCGGCCGGGTATCCCAGCAGGGTAGCCTGGAAGCTGTCGGTGGAGTTTCCTACGGTAAGCGCACCGCCGGTCGCTGCGGCTAGGTTGACGTCGAGGCCGATGAGCGCCATGTCCTGGCTGGCCTCCCTGATCGTCAGCAGATGATCGCCATCAGTATCCCAATTGGTGGTGCGACCGACCCAGTTGCTGGCGAAGTAGGTGCCAAAAGGCGCCCCAAAGCTACCGATGCTGTCGTCCACATAGGCGCCGGGTGTGACCACAACTTGGGTAGCCCAGCCACCGTGGGTGGCATCGAAAACCACATGCAAGGCCGTCAGCACGTCGTTGATACCTACGACACTGCCGGAGCCCCTCGCAATGGTACCGTCCGGAAAATAGGTCTCGATGTAGCAGACTTGCTTATAAGGGGCGACAGAGCGATCGGTGATCAACGGCATCACGACTCATCCATGAAAGATTAACGAATCCAATGATAGCCCTGGCGCCGAGCACCAGACGTGCGCTTGAACCGCTAAACCGACATCTCGTCGAACAGATAGCCCGTTGCTGCCGCCTTCAGGTCCAGTCGCTCGTGCCGACCAGTTGTATGAAGCCTTCCGGGCCTTGGGTCAGGTATTGATTCTCCGATGAATCGGTAAAGGCGATCAGCACCTCCGCACGGCTCGATCCACGCTCCAGGGCATCGATCCAGTGCGCAGCACCTGCAGCTTCCGCAGGGCGACCGAGCACCGTGCCATAGAGCGATTCCACGAATTCCAGAGTGGTCAAGCCGCCATAGTGCAGAGAAAACTCGGCGGATTGCGTGAAGCTCTGAGCGATGGCGGCGAACTCCGTACCGTGACGTGAGGCGATCGTCCAGTCATGCATGCCTGCTAGGTCCGGCGTCCGGTCGAAGGCCGTGTAGAGCCGGGCGATTTGAGCCTGGGAAGACGTCAGGACGAGGACGTTTCTGTCGCTGAAGCTCAGCATCTCTACGTCATGCACCTGCATCTCAACCCCGGTAGCAAGGTTGACCAAGGTGACGCTGGCGACGTCTGACTTGCCAGAATCGCGTAGATAGCCGCCCGCTGCTCCGTCCAGCTGCAACACGTCAATGCCACTCTGGGCGAACAATCGCACCTCGTTCGAAGAAACGAGCAGCGCTGCCTCGTCGAGATGATCGGTAGAGTCGGTACCAAGCGCCAATCCGGGTTGAATGACCAGATCGTGAGCGGACCAGGCGTTGTGGGCCACGATCTTCAGGTATCCGATAGTGCCTTCGCTATGCTGCCGATTCTCGGCGGATTCGGTGAAGGCTAGCAGAGTATCTTGGCGACTGAATCCGGCTTCGAGTTGCTCGAGCCAGTGGGTCATGCCTGAAGTGTCCGCCTGTCTGTCCAGAACGGTGCCATACAGGTCAGAGACGAATTGGGTGTCGCTGCTCTGACCATAGCGTCCGGTGAATTCTGCGGAGTCGGCAAAGCCAGAGAGAATGCTCTGGAACGAGGTGCCTTGAGAATAGGCGCTTAGCCAGCCTTGCAAGCCGTCGACATCCGGTGCCCGGCCGAAGCCGCTGTAAAGGCGAGCAATCTGAGCCTGCTCTTCGCTGAGCACGTAGAGCGTTCGATCTAGAAAGTTCAGGACGTTGATGTCGTAGAGTTCAAGCTGCGCGCCGGTCTGGTGGTCGGTTACCGTCAGTGCGCCGTTGCTGGTCGCGACGATGTATCGAGCATACGAACCTTGCATGACTAGGGTGTCGGTTCCCTGGTATCCATATACCTTGGCAAGGTTGTCGGCATCATAGGATAGGCGGGCTTGCAACAAGCGATCATCGTGATCGCTACCACTGGAAATACCCGCTCCCATCGGCCGGTAAGCGCTGCTGACATCGAGCAGGACGTCATTGGCGGCAGCCGCCGCCTGGTACCAGCTCAGATTGGCGCCTGTCATGGCTGCGTAGATGGCGTAGGTGTAAGCGCTGTCTCCTGCAGACAAGACTCCGCTGACGGTAGGGAAGCTATGATTGGAATCGACGAGCGCTCCGCCTGAAGCTCCTACGCCCAAGGCGGCATCGACACGAAATACGGACTCATTGGCGAAGTAGGTGGCATTCACGGATTCCTGCATCACGCTGGAGCCGCGTGCAGGATAGCCAACGATGGTGCCAGTGAAATTTTGCTGGCTGTTCGTAACCTGCAGACTTCCTGTCAAGCTGGCCAGATTCAGATCGAAATTGAGCAAGCCCAAGTCATGGCCGGACTCGGCAAGACTGGGAATTCCATCGTTGTTGGTATCCCAGTTCGAAGAGTATCCCGTCCAACTTTCCGCCGAGTAGGTACCAAGAGGCGCGGAAAAGCTATTGCTACCGACCAGGGCTCCGGGCGTCACGCTGACGTGAGTTGCCCACCCGCCGTGATCGGCGTTGTAGATCACGTGCAGTGCGGTGAGCACATCGTTGGTACCCACCACCGTCCCAGAGCCACGTAGTACGGTCCCGTCGGCATAGATAGCTTGAATGAAGCAGCTTTCTTTGTAGGGCGAGACGCTACGGTCGGTAACTTGGGCCATGGTCCGATCCATTTGCAGTGATGACCATGGATCATACAGAGGCAAGCGTATGACGGTAGCGGATAGATCCGACGGAAGGAGAACTGGCGTGAGCGATCAGTTGGGAACGTAAGGAGATTTAGATGGTGCCGGCACCAGGAGTCGAACCCGGGACCTACTGATTACAAGTCAGTTGCTCTACCAGCTGAGCTATACCGGCAAGGGGGAGGCCATTATAGCCATGAAAAAGCCCTTGTAAACCAAGGATGTGCGGCGGTTAAGGCTCGCGTAAGGCAGCGGCGGCTAAAATAGGTTGAAGAGCTTGTGAGGAGCCACCCATGAGAACGAAGATCCTGGCCATCCTGGCCGCTGCTCTGGCGGGTTGTACCAGCCAGGCGAACCTCGAGCGCAATCCGCCGATGGAGCTGCGCACGGGCAAGAGTGCCGAGGACTATCGCACCTGCCTGGTGACCGGTCTGAAAAAGGATGGCCGCCATGTGCTGGTCCAGCTGCAAGGCAACAGTGGGCAGCGCGTACTGGTGGACAGCAAGGTGCCGGGCGCCACGGCGGCCATCATCGACATCGGGTCGGCGCCGCGCGGTACGCGTATCCAGTTGCGCGAGCAGATGGCCAACAATCCGCTACGGCCGCGGACCATTCTGACGGCGGTGAAGGATTGTCTGTGAGGTGACAGATGGTGGCGGGCTGCCCTCACCCCGGCCCTCTCCCAGAGGGAGAGGGGGAAGAGCGGTCTACTGGCAATTGGTGGGGCTTGGCCAGGCAACCGCTACCAGCTACGAAGTCAGATACAAGAAGGGCGCCCTTCTTGCGTTCAGCTGCCTGGGATCAGGCGGCCGGCTGGTTGCGACGTTCCGGGACCGGCTCGGCGGCACGCTGGCCGTTGACATCGCGCAGCGGGGTACCCCGTACCGGGGCGCCGTTGGCGACGTAGTAGGCGGCGTTGCTGCGCGGCAGCGGGGCGCGGCCGCGGATTTTGTCGGCGATCTTCTCGGCGATCATGATGGTCGGGGCATTGAGGTTGCCCGTCGCGATGATCGGCATGATGGAGGCGTCCACCACGCGCAGGCCTTCCAGGCCGTGCACGCGACCGGCGCCGTCGACCACCGCCATGTCGTCGGTACCCATCTTGTTGGAGCAGGACGGGTGATAGGCGGTCTCGGCGTGGGAGCGCACGAAGGCGTCCAGCTGGGCATCAGTCACGCAGTCGCGGCCCGGGTTGATCTCTTCGCCACGATAGGGGTCCAGCGCCGGCTGTTGCATGATCTCGCGGGTCAGGCGGATGCCGTCGCGGAATTCCCGCCAGTCCTGCTCGGTGCTCATGTAATTGAACAGGATGCTCGGATGCTGGCGCGGATCGCGCGAGGTCAGTTCGATGCGGCCGCGGCTGGGCGAGCGCATGGAGCCGACGTGAGCCTGGAAGCCATGGGCCTCGATAGCGTTGCTGCCGTTGTAATTGATAGCGATCGGCAGGAAGTGGTACTGGATGTTGGGCCAGTCAAACTCTTCGCTGGAGCGGATGAAACCGCCTGCCTCGAAGTGGTTGCTGGCGCCCAGGCCGGTGCCCTTGAGCATCCATTCCAGACCGATCTGCGGCTGGTTGTACCACTTGAGCGCCGGGTACAGCGAGACCGGCTGCTTGCACTCGTACTGCAGGTACATCTCCAGGTGGTCCTGCAAGTTCTGGCCGACGCCGGGTAGGTCATGGATCACCGGGATGTCGAAACGACGCAACAGCGGCGCGGGGCCGACGCCGGAGCGCTGTAGGATCTGCGGCGAGGCAATAGCGCCGGCGCAGAGCAGCACCTCGCGACGGGCGCGCACGGTAATGGCTTCCAGCGAATCGCCCTTCATGTAGGCGACGCCGTTGGCGCGCTTGCCCTCGAAGAGAATGCGATCGGTGGTGGCGTGGGTGACGATGGTCAGGTTCGGGCGACCCTTGGCCTGATCCAGATAGCCACGGGCGGTGCTGGAGCGCCGGCCGTTCGGGGTGACGAAGCGGTCCATCGGGCCGAAGCCTTCCTGCTGATAGCCGTTGAGGTCTTCGGTGCGCGGATAGCCTGCCTGGACACCGGCTTCGACCATGGCTTCAAACAAGGGATTGGTGTCTGGCTTGGCGGTGGTCACCGACACCGGACCCTCACCGCCGTGCCAGTCGTTGGCCCCGGCATCGCGCTTCTCGGCCTTGCGGAAGTAGGGCAGGCAGTCGAGGTAGGTCCAGTCGTCCAGGCCATCGAGTTGCGCCCAGTTGTCATAGTCCAGGGCGTTGCCGCGGATGTAGCACATGCCGTTGATCAGCGAAGAGCCGCCCAGGCCCTTGCCGCGGCCGCATTCCATCCGGCGATTGTCCATGTGCGGCTCGGGCTCAGTCTGGTAGGCCCAGTTGTACTGCTTGCCCTGCAGCGGATAGGCCAGGGCGGCCGGCATCTGGGTGCGGAAGTCCAGGCGGTAGTCGGGGCCGCCGGCTTCCAGCAGCAGGACGCTGACGTCCTTGTCCTCGGTCAGCCGGGTGGCCAGGACGTTGCCGGCCGAGCCGGCGCCTATGACGATGTAATCGAATTCGTGTGCCATGAAGATTCTCCTCCTGACGGCGGGTGGGGTGGTGACCCCATCCCCGGGCCCTCTCCAGCGGAGAGGGGAGAAAAGCGCTACTGAAGCGGCCTAGAAGATCGAGGCGTAATCGCCCAGCTCGACCTGTACCGACTTGATGCGGGTGTAGTGGCCGAGGGTGGTGAGGCCGTTCTCGCGACCGACGCCGGAGTGCTTGTAGCCACCCACTGGCATCTCGGCGGGCGATTCGCCCCAGGTGTTGATCCAGCAGATGCCGGCTTCCAGGCGATGGATCATGCGGTGGGCACGGGCCAGGTCACGGGTGACCACGCCAGCGGCCAGGCCGTACTCGGTATCGTTGGCGCGGCGCACCACCTCGTCCTCGTCGGCATAGGCGAGGATGCTCATGACCGGGCCGAAGATCTCTTCGCGGGCGATGGCCATGTCGTCACGGCAATCGGTGAAGACGGTGGGGGCGACGAAGTTGCCCTTGGCCAGCTCGCCCTGGGTGACGCGCTCGCCACCGGTGAGCAGGCGGGCGCCTTCGGCCTGGCCCTGGGCGATGTAGCCCAGCACCTTTTCCATGTGCGGGGTGCTGACCAGCGGCCCGAAATTGGTCTCGGCGGCCAGGGGATCGCCCAGCTTGATGCGCTTGACCCGCTCCACCACCTTGGCCTCGAAGTCGGCCTTGAGCGCCTGGGGCACGAACACCCGGGTGCCGTTGGTGCAGACCTGGCCAGAGCTGAAGAAGTTGGCCATGACGGCGATGTCGGCGGCGCGCTCCAGGTCAGCGTCATCGCAGACGATCAGCGGCGACTTGCCGCCCAGCTCCATGGTGACTTCCTTGAGCGTCGAGCCGGCGGCGCTGGCCATGACCTTCTTGCCGGTGGCGACACCGCCGGTAAAGGAGATCTTCTCGATGCCGGGATGCTCGGTCAGGGCCACGCCCACCTCGGGACCGACGCCGTTGACCACGTTGAAGACGCCATCGGGCAGGCCGGCTTCGGTGTAGATCTCGGCCAGCTTCAGCGCGGTCAGCGGGGTGACTTCGCTGGGCTTGAAGATCATGGCGTTGCCAGCGGCCAGGGCCGGGGCGGACTTCCACAGGGCGATCTGGATCGGGTAGTTCCAGGCACCGATGCCGGCGACCACGCCCAGGGGTTCGCGGCGGGTATAGACGAAGGAAGTCTCGCGCAGCGGGATCTGCTCGCCTTCCAGAGCGGGGACGAGCCCGGCGTAGTACTCGAGCACGTCGGCGCCGGTCACGATGTCCACGGCCTGGGTCTCGGACAGGGCCTTGCCGGTGTCCAGGGTTTCCAGCAGGGCCAGCTCGTCGTTGCGTGCGCGGAGGATGTCCACGGCCTTGCGCAGGATGCGCGAGCGTTGCATGGCGGTCATGGCGGCCCAGACCTTCTGGCCTTCGGAAGCGGCTGCCACTGCCTTGTCCACGTCGGCGCGGCTGGCGCTCTGCACCACGGCAAGCACCTCGCCGGTAGCGGGATTCAGGGTTTCGAAGGTGGCGCCACCGGTGGCGGCGACGTAGCGGCCACCAATGTACAGCTGCTGTTCGGCGAAACGGGCCATGGACGATCTCCCAAGACGGGGCGGGCGCCGTGGCACCCGCAAGGAACACAGGGGGAGCGAAAGAAGGGCTCTTTGCTCCAGCGATGAATCCAGTCTACTTAATTTTTATTGAACGTTCAATCAATGAAAAATTCGTGGTCGAGGCGAGACGAGCCAAGGGGCCGCCTAGAGCGGATCGGTCCGGGGCGGGTGATTAGCCAGGGGGAGAGGAGGGAGGTTGGGGAGGGAGCAGCTGAAGACGCCCCGTCGGTGCTGACCGGCAGGGCGGGAGCGATCGGGTGAGCGTCAGGCCTTGGCCAGTTGCAGGTCCAGGTAGTCGTAGGCGATCTGCAGGGCCTGCTGGGTGTTGAAGGCGTCACCGGAGAGGGCGCCGCGCAGCCAGAGGCCGTCGATGATGGCGGCCAGGCCGCGAGCGGCGGCGCGAGCCTGGTCGCGCGGCAGCAGGCGTCGGAATTGCCAGCAGAGGTTGGAATACAGGCGCAGGTCGTTGATGCGCTGCAGGCGGCGCAGGTTGGGCTGATGCATGCTGGTGGCCCAGAAGGCCAGCCAGGTCTTCATGGCTGGTCCGCTGACCTGGGTGTCATCGAAGTTGCCCTGGATGATGGCGCGCAGGTTGGCGGCGGGATCGTCCCCGGGCAGCGCCGCGCGGCGCTCGCGCACGGCCTGGCGCAGGGCATTCATCAGATGCCGCATGGTGGCTTCGAGCAGGCCGTTCTTGTCTTGGAAGTAGTGGCTGATGATGCCGTTGGAGACACCGGCCTTGCGGGCGATGAAGGCGATACTGGCGTCGCCCATGCCAACTTCGTCGACGGCTTCGAGGGTCGCGGCGATGAGCTGCGAACGGCGGATGGGCTGCATCCCGACCTTGGGCACGAGGCATCTCCTGAACAGAGGGAAGAGTCTCCGAGGGTAACTATTTTTTATTGAACGTTCAATCAATAAAAATGGTCACGACCTCCTGGATTGTGCCTTGGCCGGAGCAGCAGTACCAGCCCTGACAGGTGGTTACTTTTAATAACCGCCCAGAAGGCGTAGGCTGGAGTCAGTTCTGCTTCGAGGATCGCCATGGACGCCGTGGTCAGTCGTATCTCCAGTCGTCGCCGCCTGCATGCCCATGCCTGTCCGATCAGGGACGTGCTGGATCGGATCGGTGATGCCTGGTCCTTGCTCACGCTCTTCACTCTGGAAGCCGGCCCGTTGCGCTTCAATGAATTGCGTCGTCGGGTCGATGGCATTTCCCAGCGCATGCTCAGCGTGACCTTGCGTCAGCTGGAGCGCGACGGCCTGGTGTCCCGCACGGTGACCCCGACCAAGCCGCCCCAGGTGGAGTACGCGCTTACCGCCCTGGGCCAGAGCCTGATGGTGCCGGTGGGCGCTCTGGCCGCCTGGGCCGCCGCGAAGCAACCTCTCATTCAGCGCCACAGGGCGGCCTACGATCAGGCCGCCGAGGAGATCCCTGATGACCCGTCTCTCTAAGACCGCCCTATCGGTCCTTGACCTCGCTCCCATCCGCGACGATGGCGATGCCGCCCAGGCGCTGCACAACGCGCTGGACCTGGCGCGCCATGTCGAACAGCTCGGGTTCTCCCGCTACTGGGTCGCCGAACACCACAACATGGACGGCATCGCCAGCTCGGCGACCGCCGTGCTGCTGGGCTATCTGGCCGGTGGCACCAGCACCCTGCGCCTGGGTTCGGGTGGGATCATGCTGCCCAACCACGCGCCGCTGGTGGTGGCCGAGCAGTTCGGCACCCTGGCCTCGTTGTATCCGGGCCGTATCGAACTCGGTCTAGGTCGCGCACCGGGTTCGGATCAGCGTACCGCCTATGCCCTGCGCCGTGATCGCCTAGGCAGTTCCGACGACTTCCCGCGGGACGTGGAGGAGTTGCAGCATTACTTCGGGCCACAGCAACCGGGGCAGGGCGTGATCGCCATGCCGGGCGCGGGCACCGAGGTGCCGATCTGGCTGCTGGGTTCGAGCCTGTTCAGCGCCCAGCTGGCCGCGGCCAAGGGCTTGCCCTATGCCTTCGCGTCGCATTTCGCGCCGCGCTATGTGCACGAGGCGATCCGCCTGTACCGCGAAAACTTCAAGCCATCCAAGGTCCTCGACCGGCCCTACGTGATGCTCGGCGTGCCCCTGGTGGCCGCCGACAGCGACGATGAGGCCAACTACCTGGCCACCACCGTCTACCAGCGCATCCTGGCCCTGTTCCGCGGTGACAGCCTGCGCCTGCAACCGCCGGTGCGCAGCATGGAGGGCGTCTGGTTGCCGCACGAGAAGGAGTCGGTATCGAGCTTCCTCGGCATGGCGGTGATCGGTGGCCCGGACAAGGTCCGTGAGCGTCTGGAACTGCTGCTGGAGAAGACCGACGCCGACGAGCTGATCTTTACGTGCGACGTCTACGAGCAGGCGGATCGCTTGCGAGCGTTCTCGATCCTGGCGGATCTGAAGGGTTAAGGCGGTCGAGGTCTTTTCAACGTCGCGGTTGGTACGGCGGTGCGCGCTCTCGCACCGCCGCCGCCGAGGCGGTTCCTGACGGACCACTCTCCAGTTTCATCCGCTCCCCGGTCCCACGCAGCAGGCGCTTTATCGCAAAAGCCTGACCTTGCTGGAACCCCATCGTAAGAAACCGTGCCTGTAGCTTTATACATAAAGCCTGGCGGTTGGTACGTCGTTATTCGATCGACGCCCTTGTCAGGCAAGGATCGGTTACTGATGTCTTCTGTGCACGTACTCCTTCGTCAACGAACGGCACTGGCAAAGTTTGGAGAGCTTGCACTCAAGGGAAACGACCTTGATGAAATCCTCCATCAAGCCTGTCACCTCGTCAGTGAGGCGCTGGATACACCGCTGGCGAAGGTCATGGAGCTCCAGGCCGATGGGAGTAATCTACTTGTCCGCAGTGGCGTCGGTTGGAAACCCGGCGTAGTCGGGCACGAGCTCGTGCCTGCTAAAGAGCGTTCGTCCGAAGGTTTCGCGCTACAAACGGGTGAGCCGGTGGTATCGACGGATATCACCACCGAGGATCGTTTCGATTACCCGCAGTTCTTGAAGGATCACGGCGTGCGGGCGCTGGTGAACGTCATCATCCTGGGGCCAGACGGCCAGCCGCCCTTTGGCTTGCTGGAGGTCGATAGCCCCGTCGAGCGTGAATTCTCGCCAGACGACATCGACTTCCTGCGGACCTACGCCAACCTGCTGGGGGCGACCGTGGATCGCCTCAATAAAGTCCAGGCGCTCGAGCATTCCGAAGCCGAGTTGCGTGAGCGCGAGGCCCAGTATTGCGCCGCGACCGTCCTCAATCCGCAGATTCCCTGGACAGCCGATGCGCAAGGACTCATCGATTCCTTCGATGACCGCTGGCTGACGCTTACCGGTCGCTCTCGTGAGGAGCTGTTGGGCGAAGGCTGGTTGCAGGTGCCTCATCCTGACTACCGGGAGCGTATGCAGCAGGCCTGGCGACACTCCCTGGCAACTGGCGCCGCCTACGATATTCGAACCTGTCTCCAGACGGCCAGCGGTGGCTACGGCTGGTACCGCGTCAGGGCCTTCGCTCAAACGGACGAACAGGGCCAGCGTCAGCGCTGGTACGGCACCATCGAAGATATTCAGGAGCGAATGGATCTCGAGTCGGCGCTGGTCCATTGGAACGAGACGCTGGAAGAGCGGGTACGTGACCGCACCGCAGCCTTGGAGCAGGAGCAAGCAGAGCGGGCGGTCACGGAGGAAAAGTTGCGCCAGAGCCAGAAGATGGAAGCGGTCGGCCAGCTCACGGGCGGGATCGCGCATGACTTCAACAACATGTTGGCCGGGGTGATTTCCAGTCTGGAATTACTGCAGCTACGCATCGCCAGAGGCCGTTTGGATGATCTGGACCGCTACATCATCCTGGCCTTGACCTCCGCGAATCGCGCCGCAGGCCTTACGCACCGGCTTCTGGCCTTTTCTCGTCAGCAGCGCCTCGAGCCAAAGAATCTGCAAGCCAGTCTGCTGGTCAGCGAACTGGAGGATCTGATCCGGCGCACGGTCGGGCCCGGGATCCGTTTTGAAATCCTGATCGGAGACACGGGCGTCATCCATTGCGACCCCAACCAGCTCGAAAATGCGCTGCTGAATCTCGCCATCAATGCACGCGATGCGATGCCGGACGGCGGGGTACTGACCCTTGAAACGAAACGGGTGTCAGTAGAGCCCCACTACGGCGAGCTGAGGGATCTGCCGATAGGCGACTATCTCAAGATCAGCCTGACCGATACCGGTATCGGCATGTCGCCGGACACCGTGGCGCGGGTCTTCGAACCCTTCTTCACGACCAAGCCGCTAGGGGAAGGCACCGGCCTGGGTCTGTCCATGGTCTTTGGTTTCATGGAGCAGTCCGGCGGGCAGATCCGGGTGCATAGTCAGCTGGGCGCAGGCACGTCCGTCAGCCTGTTTTTCCCGAGGGGCATCAGGGGCATCGAACAGATCGATGAGTTAGCCAGTACCGATCCCGACGCCTGCCCTACAGGTAACGGAGAACGTGTCCTGGTGGTCGATGACGAGCCGGTGGTTCGCAAGACCATGGCGGCCGCCCTGAAAGAGCTTGGCTACCAGGTCATGGAGGCAGCAGATGGTGCCTCGGCGCTCGCCAAGTTCAAGGCGTCGCCGGATATCCAAATCTTGGTGACCGACATTGGCTTGGCGGGAGGAATGACCGGCAAGGTCCTGTACAGCCAATTGATCGCGTTGGATCCCCGGCTCCGGGTGCTGTTCGTCAGCGGCTTTGCCGGTCCGCTGTTCGAAGAAGGCCTGCCAAGCCAGGCGCTGCAGCTGTCCAAGCCGTTCACGATGAATGAATTCAGTCGCTGCGTAAGCCAACTGGTTCGCGCGCCTCACGGCGCGAGATGAATACAGCCTTCGTTGAGATCACTGCATCCAAACGCCTAGGCCGTCGATCGATACAGGCGCCTTAGCGAGTAGTGCGCCAGGAAAGGACGACTATGCCGACGTCCTTTCCTGATGGTTACTAGGCTGCCTCAGCATCAATCGAGGAAGGTGAAGACCTGCTCGCGGGTCAGGCGTGACTTGGGCAGAGCGGCGTTGAAATCACTTTCGCCACGATAACCCAGGCCGACTACCACCAGGGCGGTGTAACCCTGCTCGCGCAGGCCCAGTTCCTGGTCCAGGCTGTTGGCGTCGAAGCCTTCCATGGGGGTGGCATCGATCCCCAGCGCAGCAGCGCCGAGCAGTAGGGTGCCTAGCGCCAGATAGGTCTGCTTCTCCATCCAGTGCTGCACATCCTGGCGCTCATGACGATGCAGGTCGACGAAATGACGGCGGGTACCGTCCTGGGTGGCGCGCGCTTCGGGCTTGGCGAAGCGGCCGTCCTGGGCTTCCTGTTCCAGCACCTGGGCCAGATGGCCTTCGGTCATCTCCAGGCGGGTGCAGAGCACGATGACGTGGGAGGCCGGCAGCACCTTGGGTTCGTTGTAGGGGCTCTGCATGCCACGGGCGATGCGCGCCTTGGCCTCGGCGCTGGCGGCGACCACGAAGTGCCAGGGCTGGGAGTTGACCGAGGAAGGCGCCTGGCGCAGTAGCTCCAGCAGTTCTTCGACCTGTTCGGCCGGGATGCTGCGGGAGCCGTCGAAGGCCTTGGTGGTGTAACGGGTACGGGCGATCTGGGACAGCTGCATGGATAACTCCTGATCGGATCAGTGCTGGGCGTCGATCTTGACGCGGAACAGGCTGTAGGGCTTCTCGCGCAGGTCCTGGCCACCGTGGAACTGGGCCTGGCGATGGAGCTGGTTGGCGGTGAAATAGAGATAGCCGTCCGGGCCGATGCTGAAGGTATCGGGCCAGAGCACGCGCGGATCGTGGACCAGGGTCTTCCAGCTGCCATCGGCCTGGCGCTGGCGCACGGCATTGTGCTCGTAGTCACCGGCATAGACGCGGCCCTGGGCATCGGCTTCGAGGCCGTCGGACGCGCCTTTCTCGCCGAGATCTTGCACCCCGGCACGCACCTCGGCCTCGCTGGCGTTGGGATCACGCAGCAGGGCGGTGGGCACGGCATAGAGGTGTCGGCTGGATAACGGGCTGAAGTAGAGGGTGCCGCCATCCGGCGACAGGGCGATGCCATCGCTGGCAATGGCCGGCCGGACCTTGCTCCCATCGGGACGCTGCATCAGCAGCGGCTCGCCTTCTACCACTGGCAAGAAGCTGGGATCGACATTGGCCTGGGGCGCGCCGGTCAGGCGGCGCTGGGCCTGGCCGGTGGCGAGGTCGAGGATGATCAGGCCGCCTGGAGGTGCCGAATCGGTGACATAGGCTACCCCGGCGCGGCCGACGCGAAAGTCAAAGCGCATGTCGTTGACGTAGCTGTTGGGCTCGAGCACCGCCGCGGGAAAGACCAGGGTCCTGGCGACCTTGTTGGTCTTGAGGTCGATGGCCACCAGCTTGACGCCACCGGCCTTGGGCGGAGCAAAGCCAGGCGCGGCGGTGTCCAGCACCCAGAGGTGTCCGCGACCATCGGCAACCACGCTCTGCACACTGATGAAGCCCTTGCCCGGCTGGCCCGGGGTCTCGACGTTGAGCGCGGCGTCCGGGTAGGGCACCGCCTTGCCGTCCTTGAGTTCGGCCACGGTGAAGGGCACCTCGTCGCCCCAGCGGGGATAGTTGACGAAGATCCGGCCGGTCTCGCTGACGGTGACCCCAGTGGGCATGGCGTCGCGGAAGGCGAAGACCTGCTCCAGCTGGCCAAGGGTGCGCTCCTGGGGCAGCGGCGCGGCCTGGGCCGTCAGGCTACCGACGGCCAGGGCGACGGCGAGGGTCAGGGCGGAGAGCCTGGCCATCAGAAGCCCTCCAGTACGAGCTTGCCGCGGGCCTGGTGGCTTTCCAGCTGGGCATGGGCGCGGCGCAGGTTGGCGGCATCGATACGGCCCAGATGTTCACCCAGGGTGGTCTTGAGGGTGCCCTGGTCGATCAGCCCGGCCACGCGTTCGAGGATCTCGTGCTGGCGCACCTTGTCCGGGGTCTGGAACAGCGAGCGGGTGAACATCAGCTCCCAGTGCAGCGAGAGCGACTTGGCCTTCATCGGCACCACGTCCAGCTGCGCCGGATCATCGATCACGCCGAGACGGCCCTGGGGCCGCAGGACGTCCACGAGCTGGGTGAAGTGCTCATCGGTATGGGTGAGGCTGGCGACCAGGGTCACGCCGTCCAGGCCCAGGGCTTCGAGCTGGGGGCGCAGCGACTGGTGGTGGTCGATGACGTGATGGGCGCCGAGCGAGCGCACCCAGTCCTGGGTTTCCTGCCGCGAGGCGGTGCCGATCACGGTCAGCTCGGTCAGCTGACGGGCCAGCTGGACCAGCACCGAGCCGACGCCGCCCGCGGCGCCCATCACCAGCAGTTGTTGACCCGCACCACCGCCTTCGGTCGCGCCCAGGCGATCGAACAGCAGCTCCCAGGCAGTGATGGCGGTCAGCGGCAGGGCCGCGGCCTGGGCGTGATCCAGGCTCCTGGGCTTGTGGCCGGCCAGGTGTTCGTCCACCAGGTGCAGTTCGCTGTTGCAGCCGGGGCGGAACAGCTCGCCGGCATAGTAGACCTCGTCACCCACGGCGAAGCGGCTGACGGCGCTGCCTACGGCGCAGACCACGCCGGAGACGTCCCAGCCCAGCACCTTGGAGTCGCGCTGCACCAGGCCCTGGCGCACCTTGGTATCCACCGGATTGACCGACACGGCGCGGACCTCTACCAGCAGGTCATGGGCCTCGGGCGTGGGATCGGGCAGCACGGCGTCCTGCAGGGCGCGGGGATCGCTGGCGGGCAGGGTGGCGTCACCGTGGATGATGGCTTTCATGGGCGGATTCCTTTGTACGATGAGAAACGTGATGCCATGGTCGTCTTCATTGTCGGTCGGAAAAAGCGGCAGAATCGGATAGCACCTTCACTGCAGGAAAGAAAATGATCCGCTTCGACGACCTCGGCCTCTTCGTGCGCTCCGCCGCCCTGGGCAGCTTTTCCCGCGCTGCCCGCGAGGCAGACCTCTTGCCAGGTCAGGTGAGTGCCGCCATCGGGCGGCTGGAGCGGGAGCTGGGCATTCGCCTGTTCGCTCGCTCGACGCGCAGCCTGAGGCTCACCGCCGAGGGCGAGGCCTATCTGCCCTATGCCCGGGAGGTGCTGGAGACCTTGCGCGAGGGACGCGAGCGGCTGCAGGGGGAAAGCCCCGAGCTGCGCGGGGTGCTGCAGGTGGCGGCGCCTTCGGATCTGGGGCGCAATCTCTTGCTGCCCTGGCTGGCGGAATTTCGCCAGCGGCATCCCGGCCTGACCCTCAGGCTCTACGTCTCGGACCAGCAGGCCGATGTCTATCGCGATCCGGTGGACATCGCCATCCGCTATGGCCGCAGCCAGGACGACAGCCTGGTCGCCCTGCCACTGGCGCCCGACAATCACCGGCTGCTGGCCGCGGCGCCGGCCTACCTGGCGCGCCATGGCACGCCACGCCGCCTGGATGACCTGGTCGAGCATGCCTGCCTGCTCTACCAGCTGCACGGTCGCACCTATGACAAATGGAGCTTTCCGCTGGCCGAGGGTGGCCAGCGGCAAGTCGGCGTCAGCGGGCCGCTGCAGAGCGATGATGCCGAGGTGGTGCGGCGCTGGGCGGTGGCCGGGGAGGGCATCGTCTACAAGTCCTGGTTGGACATGCGCGACGATCTCAAGACCGGGCGGCTGGTGCGGGTGCTGCCCGACCAGCCTGGCGAACCCCTGCCGTTGCAGCTGTTCTGTCCACACCGGCGCCAGTTCTCGCCGGCGGTCCGGCAACTGCATGGCTGGCTGGCGGAACGCTTCGCGGGCCTGACGGGCCAGCCATAGAAAAGGGCGCGTCCCCGAGGAGGCGCGCCCTTGGACGTTCCTCGGTGTCAGGCCAGGGTCAGACGCACGTCCACGTTGCCGCGGGTGGCGTTGGAGTAGGGGCACACCTGGTGGGCTTTCTCGACCAGGTCCTCGGCCACCGCGCGCTCCAGGCCCGGCAGGCTGATGGTCAGCTCGACGTCCAGGGCAAAGCCGGTGGGGATCGGGCCGATGCCGACCTGGGCGGTCACGCTGACGTCAGCCGGTACGGCGATCTTTTCCTTGGCGCCCACGAACTTGAGCGCGCCGATGAAGCAGGCCGAGTAGCCGGCGGCGAAGAGCTGCTCGGGGTTGGTGCCGGCACCACCGGCGCCGCCCAGCTCCTTGGGTGTGGACAGCTGCACGTCCAGGGCCTTGTCGCTGCTGATGGAACGGCCGTCACGGCCACCGGTGCTGGTTGCGGACGCGGTATAGAGGATGTTCATGGCGTGCTCCTGTTTTAGGTATTGCGATAACTGTTTGGCCGGGCGTTGACTGTGAGAACCAACAGGGTATGGACTTAAGTTATCGCGATACCTGTTATCGCGCAAATATATTTTCGGGAGCAGGCGACCAGTGGCAGTGAGCCGGTTAGCGCGTCAGCTTGGCGCGCAGTGCCATCAGGTGTTCGCGCAGCTCGGACATCTGGGCATCTCCCAGCGCACAGTACCCGCTGATGGTGCCGTTGATCTCCCGTGCCCGCTCTCGCAGGGCACGGCCGCCCTCGGTGAGTTCGATGGACAGGTTGCGTTCGTCTTCGGCATTGCGTTGCCGGGTCACGTAGCCCTCGGCCTCCAGGCGCTTGAGCACCGGGGTCAGGGCGCCGGAGTCCTGGTGCAGACGGCGCGCCAGCTCCTTGAGCGGCAGGTGATCGTTTTCCCAGAGCACCAGCATCATCAGGTACTGCGGGTAGGTCAGGCCCGCCTCTTCGAGCAGCGGCTTGTACACCTTGGTCATGGCCAGGGAGGTCGAGTACAGCGCGAAGCAAAGCTGCTGATCGAGAAGAAGGGGGTCTTTGGTGGTCATGGCGGTCCCGCCTCGGTAAATGAGAAGTGATTCTACCCCGAGCATTTGGGTAGCATTAGCCTTTCGCTTTCAGACCCTGCGGTTTCCATGCGTATCCATGTCTCCTTCATCGATCGGGTCGGCATCACCCAGGAAGTCCTGGCGTTGCTCGGTGCCCGCAATCTGAACCTCGATGCCGTGGAGATGGTGCCGCCCAACGTCTACATCGACGCGCCGACCCTGAGCGCGGCGGTGTTGGAGGAATTGCGCGCCGCCCTGCTGACCGTGGTGGGGGTCGAGGCGGTCCGGGTGGTGGACATCCTGCCCGGCCAGCGTCGCAGCCTGCAGCTCGATGCCCTGCTTGCCGCCATGGCCGATCCGGTGCTGGCGGTGGACGGCGAAGGCCGCATCCTGCTGGCCAATCCGGCCTTCGCCGCGCTGGCCGGCGAGGGCGCCGGCACGACCCTCGCCGACCTCTTCAATGACAGCGAGCTGCCAACCGAGCTGCTGGCCCAGGGCTTTCGTCTGCCCCTGCGCGAGGTAGTACTGCGCGGCCAGGCCCTGTTGCTGGACGCCACCCCCATCGGTGAGCCGGTGGGCGGGCTGGCCGGAGGGCTCCTGACGCTCTATGCACCCAGCCGCATCGGCGGTCGGCTGTCAGCGCTACGCCATGACACCCCCGAGGGCTTCGATTCCCTGCTGGGCGATTGCGCGGCCATCCGTACGCTCAAGGCCCGGGCCCAGCGCCTGGCGGCCCTGGAAGCCCCGCTGTTGATCCTGGGTGAGACCGGCACTGGCAAGGAGCTCGTCGCGCGGGCCTGTCATGCCGCCAGTGCCCGGCGCGATGCGCCCTTTCTCGCCCTGAACTGCGCCGCCCTGCCGGAGAGCCTGGCCGAGAGCGAACTGTTCGGCTATGCCCCGGGCGCTTTCACCGGTGCGCAGCGTGGCGGCAAGCCGGGTCTGCTGGAGCTGGCCGACCAGGGCACGGTGTTTCTCGACGAGGTCGGCGAGATGTCGCCCTATCTGCAGGCCAAGCTGCTGCGGTTTCTTTCCGACGGCACCTTCCGCCGCGTCGGTGGGGCCCACGAGAGCCAGGTCAACGTACGCATCCTGGCTGCGACTCACCGCGACCTGCAGGCCATGGTGGCCGCGGGAAGCTTTCGCGAAGACCTCTTCTATCGTCTCAATGTGCTCAGCCTGCAGGTCCCGGCGCTGCGCGAGCGCGGCCAGGACATCCTGCTGCTGGCACGGCACTTCCTGCAGCAGGCCTGTGCCCAGATCGGCCGGCCGCCGTGCCGTCTGGCACCGGCCACCTACGGTGTGCTGCTGGGCAATGCCTGGCCAGGCAACGTTCGCCAGTTGCAGAACATCCTCTTTCGCGCCGCCGCCATCAGCGAAAGCGGCCAAATCGATGTCGAGGACCTGGATCTGGCCGGTACTGCAATGGCCGGGCAGGTGGAAACCGAGGTCAGCACCCTGGAAGCCGCCGTCCAGGGCTACGAGGCGGCGCTGCTGGAACGGCTCTATCCGCAGTATCCGTCCAGCCGCCAGCTGGCCGCACGCTTGCAGACCTCCCATTCGGCCATCGCCATGCGGCTGCGGCGTTACGGGATTCCGCGGCGCTGAGCGCCGCAGGCGCCTGGATCAACGCAGCACGTTGGTCTTGGCCAGATCCACGACTTCGCTGCCACGGCCACTCATCACCGCGCGCAGCATGTAGAGACTGAAACCCTTGGCCTGGGCAGCCTCGATCTTCGGTGGCAGCGACAGCTCCTGCTTGGCGATGCGCACGTCCACCAGCGCCGGGCCGGGATGGGCGAAGGCCTCTTCCAGGGTGGCGTCGAGCAAACTGGCCGATTCCACCTTCCAGCCGCGCACGCCGCATGCCTCGGCCACCCGGGCGAAATCGACCTCACCCAGATCGGTGGTCTCGTCGATCATGCCGGCGGCCTTCATCTCCATGGCGACGAAGCCCAGGGTGGCGTTGTCGTAGACGATGACCTTGACCGGTAGCTTTTCGCTGGCGAGGGTCGCCAGTTCGCCCAGCAGCATGGACAGCCCACCGTCGCCAGCCAGGGCGACCACCTGGCGGTCGGGATAGGCCGCCTGCAGGCCCATGGCCTGGGGCAGGGCGTTGGCCATGGAGCCGTGGCTGAAGGAGCCGGCCAGCTTGCGTTCGAAGTTCATCGCCAGGTAACGCGCGGCCCACACCGTGGGGGTGCCGACGTCGCAGGTAAAGAGTGCGTCCGCCGCGGCCAGTTCGCTGACGCGGGTGGTGAGGTACTGCGGATGCAGGGGTTCACCGTCGGCGGTGGCGGTGGCCAGCTCGTCCAGCTCGGCGCGGGTCTTGCGATAGTGCTGCTGGGCCTTTTCCAGGAAGCGGCTGTGGCTGTTGGGCTTGAGCCGCGGCAACAGGGCGTCCAGGGTAGCGCGGACATCGCCCACCAGGCCTTTGAGCAGCGGGGTGCGCACGCCCAGATGAGCCCCGCGTATGTCGATCTGCACCACCCGGCCATGGTCCGGGAAGAAGTTGCGATAGGGGAGGTTGCTGCCCAGCATCAGCAGCAGGTCGCATTCCTTGAGCGCGTGATAGCCGGAAGAGAAGCCGATCAGCCCGGTCATGCCCACGCCATAGGGATTGGAATACTCGATATGGGCTTTGCCGCGCAGCGCGTGGACGACTGGCGCCTGCAGCCGCTCGGCCAACGCCACCACCTGGGCATGGGCACCGGCGCAACCGGCGCCGCAAAGCAGGGTGATGCGCTTTTCGCCGGCCAGGAGTTCGGCCAGGGCGTCCAGCTCGGCCTCCGGCGGGACCACCACCGGACGTACCGGCTCGCTCCACTGGGCCTCCTTGATCGGCGCCTCGGCCAGGGCTACGTCGCCCGGGATCACCACCACCGACACCGAGCGATTGAGGATGGCCGAGCGCATGGCGGTTTCCAGGATGCGCGGCAGCTGCTCGGGATGGGACACCACCTCGCAGAAGTCGCTGCAATCACGGAACAGGCGCTCCGGGTGGGTCTCCTGGAAATAGCCGAGGCCGATCTCGCTGGAGGGAATCTGGGCGGCGATGGCCAGGACCGGCGCACCACTGCGCTGGGCGTCGAACAGGCCATTGATCAGGTGCAGGTTACCTGGGCCACAGGAGCCGGCGCAGACCGCCAGGCGCCCGCTGGTGTCGGCGGCGGCACTGGCGGCGAAGGCCGCGGCTTCTTCATGACGCACGCCGCGCCAGCGGATACGGTCGCGCTTGCGCAGGCTTTCAGTGAGGCCGTTGAGCGAATCGCCCGGCAGGCCCCAGATGGTGTCCACACCAGCGGCTTCGAGGGTGGCGACGAGCAGATCGGCAACGGTTTTCACAGCCATGACAAAGACTCCAGACAAGGAAGGGAGAGAGCAAAGCCGCTTGGCAGAGGTCTTGTTGTGCCTTCTTGGTCCGATGAAGCGGGGCGGAAGTTCGCGATGGTGCTCTTGTCTGAATCTGGTCTCAGGCTCCGGTGACATTCCCGGCTCCGGCGTTCTTGCCCAGGCTTCGCCAAATGCCATCCGTGAGAAGAGCGCTATGCCAGCTGTATCGCCTAGTGTCGGGAGCATGCCGATTGACAGATCCAGCCTTGCCCTAATATGGGATATACAACTGATATATCCTGGGAGATCGATCATGGATCAAGGTGCTGTATTTCAAAGCAATCGCAGTCAGGCGGTAAGACTGCCAAAGGCGGTTGCCCTGCCCGAAGACGTGAAGCGCGTCGATGTGGTTGTCCTCGGCCGCACCAGAATCATTACCCCGGCCGGGGAATCCTGGGATTCCTGGTTTGAGGGAGAGTGCGTTACGGCGGATTTCATGGCGGAACGTGACCAGCCTGCCGAGCAGGAGCGCGAGGGCTTCTGATGCTCAAGTTCATGCTCGACACCAACACCTGCATCTTCACCATCAAGAATCGACCGGTGTCGGTTCGCAAGGCCTTCACCCGGCGCTAGGGGCAGTTGTGCATCAGTACGATCACCCTGATGGAGCTGATCTACGGTGCAGAAAAATCTTCCAGCCCGGAGCGCAACCTGGCGGTGATCGAGGGCTTCGCCGCGCGTCTGGACGTGTTGAAGTACGGTCACGAAGCCGCGGCGCATACCGGACAGTTACGCGCCGAACTAGCCAGGCTGGGTCAGCAAATCGGTCCCTACGATCAGATGATCGCAGGGCATGCGCGCTCCATGGGTCTGATCCTGGTCACCAACAACCGTCGCGAGTTTGACCAGGTGCCAGGCTTGCGTGTTGAAGACTGGGTTACCGCTAAAGGGAATGAGTGAGCAAGGCACTTGATTCGCCTCTGTCTGCATCACAGGGATAAGGAGCAGCGTGGTCCATAACATACAGCTCAGCTGTCGGACCCAGGAGCCTGGCTAATATCGTAACGATATCGATACGATGTATGTGAATCGATACGGCTTTAGTCAGGTAGATCGCCTATTGTAACGATTTCGCTACAGGGTATTGCCTGCGATTTTGCTAAGCCATTGAAATTAATGAGCTTTTTTACTGGCATTACCCTTGCACTGCTAGATCCATCTATCCATCTATCCATCTATCCATCTATCCATCAGGACAAAGGTCCGCAGGAGTCTGGCAATGGGTCTGCGCTATACCGAAGAACACGAATGGCTGCGTCAGGAAGCCGATGGCAGCATCACCGTCGGCATCACCGATTATGCCCAGGACTCGCTTGGCGACCTGGTCTTCGTGCAACTGCCGGAGCTGCGCAGCTACGCCCAGGGCGATGAGGTGGCGGTGCTGGAATCGGTCAAGGCCGCCAGCAACATCACCATGCCGCTGGACGGTGAGGTCTTGGCGGTCAACGAGGCGCTGAACGATGCGCCCGAGACCATCAACAGCGATCCGTTGAATGCCGGCTGGTTCTTTCGCTTCCAGCCCGCCAATGCCGAAGCCTTCGCCGCGCTGCTCGACGAAGCTGCCTATCAGCAACTGATCAAGGGGTAAGACCGCCATGTCGCTGCACGATACCCTCAGCACCGCCGACGAATTCGTCCCACGCCACATCGGTCCGCGCGAGTTGGACGAAATCGCCATGCTCGATCTGCTCGGCTACGAATCCCTGGACGCCATGACCGCCCAGGTGATCCCCGAGAGCATCAAGGGCACCAGTGTCCTGGACCTGCCCGCCGGGCTGTCCGAAGCCGATGCCCTCGCTGAATTGCGCGCCATCGCCGGTAAGAACCGCCTGCTCAAGAGCCTGATCGGTCAGGGTTACTACAACACCCATACCCCGGCGCCGATCCTGCGCAACCTGCTGGAAAACCCGGCTTGGTACACCGCCTATACCCCCTACCAGCCGGAGATTTCCCAGGGTCGCCTGGAAGCCCTGCTCAACTTCCAGACGCTGATCGGCGACCTCACCGGCATGCCGGTGGCCAATGCCTCGCTGCTGGACGAGGGCACTGCCGCCGCCGAGGCCATGACCTTCTGCAAGCGCCTGGCGAAGAACAAGGCCAACGCCTTCTTCGCCTCCGTGCACTGCCATCCGCAGACCCTCGACGTGCTGCGCACCCGTGCCGAGCCCCTGGGTATCGAAGTGGTGGTAGGGGTGGAAACCGAGATCGAAGACCACGGCCGTTTCTTCGGCGCCCTGTTCCAGTACCCGATGACCACCGGTGAGATCCGCGATTACCGCGAGAGCATCCAGGCCTTCCAGGCGGCCGGTGCCCTGGTGGCCATGGCCGCTGACCTGCTGGCCCTGACCCTGCTCACCCCGCCCGGCGAGCTGGGTGCGGACGTGGCCATCGGCACCGCCCAGCGTTTCGGCGTACCGCTCGGTTTCGGCGGCCCGCACGCGGCGTACTTCGCCACCCAGGACAAGTACAAGCGCGACATGCCCGGTCGGGTCGTTGGCGTCTCCATCGACCGCCATGGCCACCCGGCCTATCGCCTGGCCCTGCAGACCCGCGAGCAGCACATTCGTCGTGAGAAGGCCACCAGCAACATCTGTACCGCCCAGGTACTGCTGGCTAACATTGCCAGCATGTATGCGGTCTACCACGGTCCCGACGGCCTGGTCCGTATCGCCACCCGGGTGCAGCGTCTCACCAGCCTGCTGGCCGCCGGCCTGCAGCGCCTGGGCCACCAGACCCAACACACCGCCTTCGACACCCTGACCCTGGTGTTCGGCGAGCGTACCGCCGCCCTGCATGAGGCTGCGCGTGCCCGTGGTTACAACCTGCGCGACGTCAGCGCCGAGGCCCTGGGCGTCGCCCTGGACGAGACCAGTACCCTGGCCGATGTCCAGGCGCTGCTGGAAATCTTCGCCGACGGCAAGGCCGCGCCCCAGGTCGCCGAGCTGGGTGAAGCGGAGGGCGTCGAGCTGCCCGAGGCGCTGCGGCGCCAGTCGGCCTTCCTGACCCATCCGGTGTTCGCCAGCCATAGATCCGAGACCGAGCTGATGCGCTACCTGCGCAAGCTGGCGGACAAGGACCTGGCCCTGGATCGCACCATGATCCCGCTGGGCTCCTGCACCATGAAGCTCAACGCCGCCAGCGAGATGATCCCGGTCACCTGGGCCGAATTCGGCAGCATCCACCCCTTCGCGCCGGCCGACCAGGCCGAGGGCTATGCCCAACTCACCACCGAACTGGAGGCCATGCTCTGCGCGGCCACCGGCTACGATGCCGTCTCCCTGCAGCCCAACGCCGGCTCCCAGGGCGAGTATGCGGGTCTCTTGGCCATTCGTGCCTATCACCAGAGCCGCGGCCAGGGCGAGCGCGACGTCTGCCTGATCCCGGCGTCGGCCCACGGCACCAACCCCGCTACCGCCAGCATGGTCGACATGCGCGTGGTGGTGGTGGCCTGCGACAAGCGCGGCAACGTCGACCTCGACGACCTGCGCGCCAAGGCCGAGCAGCACAGCGAGCGCCTGGCCGCGCTGATGATCACCTACCCGTCCACCCACGGGGTGTTCGAAGAGGCCATCCGGGAGATCTGCCAGGTGGTCCACGACCACGGCGGCCAGGTCTACATTGATGGCGCCAACATGAACGCCATGGTCGGCCTCTGCGCCCCGGGTCAGTTCGGCGGTGACGTTTCCCACCTCAACCTGCACAAAACCTTCTGCATTCCCCACGGTGGCGGCGGTCCGGGCGTCGGCCCCATCGGCGTCAAGGCGCACCTGACGCCCTTCCTGCCTGGCCATGCCCGACTGGAACGCAAGGAAGGCGCGGTCTGCGCGGCGCCCTACGGCAGCGCCAGCATCCTGCCGATTTCCTGGATGTACCTGAAGATGATGGGCAGCGCCGGTTTGACCCGCGCCTCGCAGATCGCCATCCTCAGCGCCAACTACATCGCCCGGCGGCTGGAAGAGCACTATCCGGTGCTCTACAGCGGCACCGGTGGCTTGGTGGCCCACGAGTGCATCCTCGACCTGCGCCCGCTCAAGGACAGCAGCGGCGTGACCGTGGACGACGTGGCCAAGCGCCTGATCGACTTCGGTTTCCATGCGCCGACCATGTCCTTCCCTGTGGCAGGCACCCTGATGATCGAGCCCACCGAGAGCGAGTCCAAGCAGGAACTGGATCGCTTCTGCGACGCCATGATCGCCATCCGCGAAGAGATCCGCGCCTTGGAGGCCGGCACCCTGGATCCCCAGGACAATCCGCTGAAGAACGCGCCGCACACCGCACGTGAACTGGCGGGCGAGTGGACCCACCCCTACAGCCGCGAGCAGGCGGTCTTCCCGCTGCCGAGCCTGGTGGACGGCAAGTACTGGCCGCCGGTGGCGCGCATCGACAATGTCTACGGCGATCGCAACCTGGTCTGCTCCTGCCCGCCGATCGAAGCCTACGGCGAGGCCTGACCCTCACCCCCGTCCCCTCTCCCGGTGGGAGAGGGGAGGAGAGCGGTGGCTCCGTTGCAGTCCCGAGCGAGCCGCCCGCTTTTCCCTCTCTCCCTCTGGGAGAAGGCCGGGGTGAGGGATGACCCGATCACCCACGTCGCGACCCCATAGCCCAACACTGTCCCGTTTCCCTTGCCTGGAGCGCGACAGCCGCCACCCGACACGGAGCCTCACCATGTCCCTGCTCAAGACTTCGCTGCATGCCTTGCACCTGGAACTCGGCGCCCGCATGGTGCCCTTCGCCGGCTACGAGATGCCGGTGCAATACCCGCTCGGCGTGCTCAAGGAGCATCAGCACACCCGTGCCCAGGCCGGGCTGTTCGATGTCTCCCACATGGGCCAGGTCCTGCTCGAAGGCGAGGAAGCCGCCGAAGCCCTGGAGACCCTAGTGCCGGTCGACATTATTGACCTGCCCAGCGGCATGCAGCGCTATGCCCTGCTGACCGACGACAACGGCGGCATCCTCGACGACCTCATGGTCGCCAACCTGGGTGACTGCCTCTACCTGGTGGTCAACGCCGCGTGCAAGGAGGCTGACCTCGCCCACCTGGAAAAGCACCTGGGCGATCGCTGCCAGGTGCTGCCGCAATTCGATCGCGCCTTGCTGGCCCTGCAGGGACCTGCAGCCGCTACGGTCCTGTCGCGCCTGGCGCCGGAAGTGGCCGAGATGACCTTCATGCAGGTGCGTCGTGTGAAGCTGCTGGACCAGCCGTGCATTGTCAGCCGCAGTGGCTACACCGGTGAAGACGGCTACGAGATCTCGGTGCCGAGCGCTGCCGCAGAGGCCCTGGCGCGCCATCTTCTGGCCGAGCCGGAAGTCGAAGCCATCGGCCTGGGCGCCCGGGATTCCCTGCGTCTGGAAGCGGGCCTCTGCCTCTATGGTCACGACATGGATGCCGGTACCACGCCGGTGATGGCCAACCTCGGTTGGGCCCTGTCCAAGGTGCGCCGTGAAGGCAATGGCCGCGCCGGTGGCTTCCCGGGTGCCGAGCGCATCTTCACGGAGCAGCGCGACGGCGTGAGCCGCAAGCGCGTCGGCCTGCTGGTGCAGGAGCGGGTACCGGTACGCGAGGGGGCGGAGCTGGTGGATGCCAATGGCGCCAGCATCGGCCGCGTCACCAGCGGCGGCTTTGGCCCGACCCTGGGCGCCCCGGTGGCCATGGGGTATGTCGACAGCGACTTCGCCGCCGTCGATACCCCGCTGTTCGCCGTGGTGCGTGGCAAGCAGGTACCGGTCAGGGTCGCCAAGACGCCTTTCGTGCCGCAGCGGTATTACCGTGGGTAAGTAGTCGCCAAGAGCATGGCGGCCATAGCGGTCCGCCGTTGCGGCTAATCCTGCGGGACTCTGGTGCTTTGTTGATCGCGGCCATGGGCCGCTCCTACAGGTACGGACGTTACCGTAGGAGCGGCCCATGGCCGCGATGCTTTTTAGGCCACCGGATAATCTCGAAACACCGACAGCGCCTCCGCCTCGGCGGTCAGGGCCTCTAGCGTCGGGTAATTGCGCCGCTCGATCAGCCCCGGCAGGGCGAAGTGCAGGAAAGTCCAGGCCACGGCGGTGTCGATGGCGTCCTGGCCGATGCTGTCCTCACCCAGCGGCGGACGCGGGCCCAGCCAGGCCTTGTCCAGGGCGCCGCAGGCCGCGCGCAACTGCCCCTCTACCCGCTGCTGCCAGGGCGCGTGACGCTTCTCTGCCGGCCGCAGGTCGCGCTCATACAACAATTGTACGGCTTTCTCGGACAAGGCCAGCGCCAGACCGCTTCGGCTGAGCGCGGTCGCCCGCGCGGCATGGCTACTGGGCAGCAATTGCCGGCTGCCGCAGGCGAGGTGCTGGGCGTAGTCCAGAATCAGTGACGAATCCATCAGGCGCTGGCCATCCAGGCAGATCAGCGTGGGCGCCTTGAGTACCGGATTGAAGCTGCGAAAGCGCTCGACCTCACGGAAGAGCGATATCTGGCGCAGTTCGAAGGGCAGAGCCAGCAGGCGAAGGGAGATCGCGACCCGCCGCACATAGGGGGAGTCGAGCATGCCGATGAGTTGCATGGGAAGCGTCCTGTCAGAAAGGGTGAATCCTGTTTCACGTGGAACGTCATCCGCATAACGTGTTTCACGCTGGATGCCGCTCTGGACAAGACATTAGGGCTTGAGCGAAGCTGCTACCAGCGAGAAAATCTGAACGAATCGTTAAGGAAAACTTACATGTCACGGGTTCCACCGCTGAATGCCCTGCGTTGTTTCGAAGCGGTAGCGCGGCTGGGCAGCGTGACGCGGGCGGCGGCCGAGTTGCACCTGACCCATGCCGCGGTCAGCCAGCAGGTGAAGGGGCTGGAGCATCAACTGGGCATGGTGCTGTTCGAGCGTCTGGGACGCGGGATCGAGGTCACCGGTGACGGTCGCGTCTATGCCGAGCAGGTCCGCCAGTTGCTCGAGGATCTGGGCGAAGCCACACGGCGGCTGCAGGCCCGACCGCGCCGTAACGAACTGGTGTTCGCCACCTTTCCGTCCTTCGCCGCGCACTGGCTGCTGCCGAGGCTGCCACGCTTCAGCGCCCTGCATCCGGAGTACCGTATCCGCCTCCAGACCAGCCTGGATTTCCAGGATCTGCGCCAGGGCATGGTGGATATCGGCGTACGCATGGGCGAGGGGCAATGGGATGGTCTGACGGCGCTACGACTGTTCCAGGACGATGTGCTGCTGGTGGCTGCGCCTGGCTACAACGGTGGGCAGCTGCCGCGCAATCTGGACGAAGCCCTCGCACAGCCGCTGATGCATACGGAGGAAACCTGGCTGCACTGGGGCGAGACGGCCGGTCTGGGCGAGGCGGCGCCCAATCGGGGTATTACCGTGAACGATTCCAACGTGGTGCTGGAGGCGCTGCGCCTCGGTCAGGCGCTGGCGCTGGAACGGCGTAGCCTGGTGCAGGCGGCGCTGAACGAGGGGCGCCTGGTCCAGCTCAGTCCGGTGGTGGCGCCCTATCCCTACGCCTACTGGCTGGTCTGGCCGGAGCGTTTCGAATCGGCGGAAAAGCAGGAGCGCTTCACCGCCTGGATCCAGGCCGAGGTCGCGACCTATGTGGCCGCGATCGAGACTCGGGCGCCCGGCTAGGGCGCCAGGAACGTCTTAGCGCAGCAGCAGCTTGCGACGGCCGTCCGGCCAGACTTCCCAGAGTTGATCGTTGATACGCTGCACCTGGCTGGTGGTGCGGCGCATGGTGGTGATCGCGGCCCGCAGCGCCTGGCTGCTAGCGGTATCCACGTGATTACCGGCGCCGGTGCTCTCGGCCTTGGCGCGATCCATAGCTACAGTGTTCATTGACGCCTCCCAGAGCTCGGCTAAAGACGGCGAAAATGCCGTAGCCCAAGGACCGGCCGTCACGGGCAAGATTCCGCTCCCCCCGTAGCAGCCGTTCAAGCTGTGATCCACGTCCTACGGGCGCTGTGGCCTGTTGGGCGAATTTGCGCAAAGACCGCTTTCTGTACGGATATACAGATTAGTCCTTGCGCTGCCCGGCGCCGCTTTGCATCCTGTAGCGATTCCCTCCGGTACGACGCCCGCCATGCAGCTGTATCTCTGCGAAAAACCCTCCCAGGCCAAGGACATCGCTCGTGTCCTCGGTGCCAATCGCCGTGGCGAGGGCTGCCTGCAGGGGCAGGGCGTGACCGTCACCTGGTGCATCGGCCACCTGCTCGAGACGGCACCACCGGATGCCTACGACGCCCGCTACAAACGCTGGTCGCTGGACGACCTGCCCATCGTGCCCGAGCAATGGAAGCTACAGGTCAAGAAGACCACCGGCAGCCAGTTCAAGGCGGTCAAGCGCCTGCTGGGCGAGGCCAATGAGCTGGTGATCGCCACCGACGCGGATCGCGAGGGCGAGATGATCGCCCGCGAGCTGGTGGAGCATTGCCGTTATCGTGGGCCGATTCGCCGGCTGTGGCTGTCGGCGCTGGATGATGTCTCCATTCGCCGCGCCCTGGCCGCGCTCAAGCCCGGTGCCGAAACCTATGGGCTGTATCAGTCTGCGCTAGGTCGCTCGCGGGCCGATTGGCTGATCGGCATGAACATGAGCCGGCTGTTCACCCTGCTGGGGCGCCGTTCGGGTTACCAGGGCGTGCTCTCGGTGGGGCGGGTGCAGACCCCGACCTTGCGCCTGGTGGTGGACCGTGACCGCGCCATCGCCGCCTTCGTGCCGGTGCCTTTCTGGACCGTGGAGGCGACCCTGGAGGCCTCTGGCGGACGCTTTCAGGCGCAGTGGCAGCCCCCGGAAGCCGTCTGCGATGACCAGGGTCGCTGCCTCAAGCCCGAGGTGGCCCAGGCCGCGGCCCGGGCTATCGAGGCGGCCGGGCAGGCCCGACTGGTCAAGCTCAAGACCGAGCGTATCCGCGAGGCGGCGCCCTTGCCCTTCGACCTGGGTACCCTGCAGGAGGTGTGCTCCAAGCGATTGAACCTCGGCGCCCAGCAGACCCTGGACGTCGCCCAGGCGCTCTATGAGACCCACAAGCTGATCACCTACCCGCGCAGCGATTGCGGCTACCTGCCGCTCTCCCAGCACGCCGAGGCCCCGGCGCTGCTCGCCGCCTTGCTGAGCGCCGATGCGAGCCTCGCACCCCTGCGCGACCATCTGGACGCCGGTCGCCGCTCACGGGCCTGGAATGATGCGAAGGTCAGCGCCCACCACGGCATCATCCCGACCCAGGTGACCCGCGACCTGGGACGCCTGAGCCCGCAGGAGCGCAACGTCTATGGCCTGATCCGCGCCCGTTACCTAGCGCAGTTCCTGCCGCAGCACGAATTCGATCGTACCCAGGCTGACTTCGAGGCGGGTGGCGAACGCCTGCGGGCCACCGGCAAGCGGCTGGTGGAAGCAGGCTGGCGTCGCGCCTTGCCCGAGTCGCTCACGCCGCCCAAGGGCCGCGAGGCCCCGCCGCCCCAGGCGCTGCCCGAGCTGCGCGAGGGTGAGTGTTATCCGGTGGTGGAGGTGCGTTGCAAGGATCAGCTGACTCAGCCGCCCAAGCCCTTCACCGAGGGCGACCTGATCAAGGCGATGAAGAATGTCGCCAAGCTGGTGGAGGATCCAGCGCTCAAGCAGAAGCTCAAGGACACCACCGGCATCGGCACCGAGGCGACCCGTGCCGGCATCATCCAGGGCCTGCTGGACCGTGGTTACCTGGTGAAACAGGGCAAGGCCCTGGCGGCAACGCCAGCGGCCTTCGGCCTGATCGACGCTGTGCCCCGGGCCATCGCCGATCCAGGTACCACGGCGCTGTGGGAACAGGCGCTGGATCGGGTGCAGGAGGGCGAACTGAGCCTTGCGGAATTCGTCACCAAACAGTCGGCCTGGATGGGTAAGCAGGTCGAGCGCTGCCTTGGTCTGACCCTGACCATCAGCGGCCCGCCGCCCGCGGGCAAGGGCGCACCCTGGAAGAAGAAGCGGCGTACGGGTAGCACCAAGGCCAAAGCCAAGCCGGGTGGCGCACCGCCGCGAGCGCGTAAGCCCAAGGTCAGGCCAGACTGACGCTGGCGTGGCGATCAGAGGTGTGTCGCTGTAGCTGGCCTTCGTCTAGGCTTCGTGAATCGCTATTGCAGTAACACTGAAAACAACCTTGACGCTCATGTCTGGAGGAGAAGCCCTTCACCGCTCCAGACAACACCCTCTTCCGGTGGGAGAGGGTGAGGGCGCAAAGCCCGAGCCCGCGTCTTATTTCTTCTCGAACGCCGCTGCGGCAGTGGCATAGGCCGCTTCGTGGTACTCGAATTCGGCGGACTGGACCAGCAGGGTTTCCTCGTCCTCGGTGAAGGCGATCACCGGGCGATAGGAGAGGCCGTCGGCTTTGATTTCGGCTTCGTCGATGAGCTTGGAAAGATCAAAAGCGAAGTCACCGCAGATGGCCTTGGCCTGGGCGTCGGTAATGCCGTGCTTCTTCAGGGCATCGCGCAGCAGGGTGCTCCACTGGTATTGAAACTGGATACCCAGTTTGGCGTAGCTGGGACCGTAGTCGATTTCCATGAGTGTGTAACCGGGGGCTTGGTAGGAGGGGGCGAACTCGCCACAACGGCCAGCGAAATGGCCGTTGTGAACGCTGCCGGTAGCACTACGATGGCGTGCCCCAAAGCCCAGGCAAAGGGGGGGCGGGCCGGACGGCCAAATCTAATGACCGAGAGGCCCGCACCACGGACGAGCGGTTATTCGTGCACGATGCGCGAGTGGTCGCGGGTGTCCTTCATGAAAACGTAGACCAGGAGCGAGCAGGCGATGCAGCCGGTCACGTACCAGTAGTAGCCGCTCTCCATGCCGATGCTCTTGAACCACAGTGCCAGGTATTCAGCGGTGCCGCCGAAGATGGACACGGTCAGGGCATAGGGCAGGCCGACGCCCAGGGCGCGAATCTCGGTGGGGAACAGCTCGGCCTTCACCACGGCGTTGATGGAGGTGTAGAAGCTGACGATCACCAGCGCCACCATGATCAGGCCGAAGGCGCCCCACCAGGAGGTGACGCTGCCCAGGGCCGTGAGGATGGGGTAGGTGAACAGGGTGCCCAGCACACCGAAGGCGATCAACACCGGACGCCGGCCGATGCGGTCGGAGAGGGCGCCGACGACGGGCTGCAGCAGCATGAACAGGAACAGGGTCGCCGCCGAGATGGAGGTGGCGTCGGTCTTGCTCATGCCCACCGAGTTGACCAGGTACTTCTGCATGTAGGTGGTGTAGGTATAGAAGGCCAGGGTGCCGCCCATGGTTAGGCCGACCACGGTGAGGAACTCCTTGGGATGCCGCGCCAGGGTGCGCATCAGGGATTCCTTGGGCTTTTCAGCCTTCTTGAAGGAGCTGGTTTCCTCCATGCCGCGACGTAGATAGAGCGCGGTCACGGCACAGCCGGCGCCGATCAGGAAGGGAATCCGCCAGCCCCAGCTTTCCAGCTGTTCGACGGTCAGGGTCTGCTGCAGCACGATCAGGGTGGCCAGGGCTAGGAGCTGGCCGGAGATCAGGGTGACGTACTGGAAGCTGGAGTAGAAGCCGCGATGTTCTTTGGTCGCCATCTCACTCAGGTAGGTGGCCGAGGTGCCGTATTCACCCCCTACCGAGAGGCCCTGCAGCAGGCGCGCCAGGACCAGCATGATGGGCGCGGCGACACCGATGGTGGTGTAGCTGGGGGTTAGGGCAATGATTAGCGAACCGCCGCACATCATGATCACCGAGGCCATCAGTGCCGCCTTGCGTCCGGCCTTGTCGGCGTAGAGGCCCATCAGCCAGCCGCCGATGGGGCGCATGAGAAAGCCCACGGCAAAGATGGCGGCGACATTAAGTAGCTGGGCGGTCTGGTCGCCTTGAGGAAAGAAGGCCTTGGCGAAATACAGCGAGAAGGCGGCATAGACGTACCAGTCGAACCACTCGACCAGGTTGCCAACCGACCCGCTGAAGATGGACTTGATGCGCTGCGAGGTGGTCTTGGGCGCGGTTTGGCCGGCCGCGAGGGTAGCGGTGCTATCCACAGGGTGTTCCTCTTGTCATTGTTATTAGGGCGCTCAGGGCGTCGACAAGAGTGATTGCAGATGGCGTGCCAGGCTGCGAAAGCGCACCGTTGCTGGCTTTCTGGCGGTTGAATAGGCGGAAGTCTGCCTGTAAAGCCTAGGCAATGAGCGAATTTCCGCCTATGCCCGGTTAGTCATCCTCGGGATCGTCGCGGAAGTCGGCACGCACCAGGCCATGACGCTGCATCTTCTCGTTGAGGGTGCGCCGCGGCAGTTGCAACTCATCCATCACCGCCTTGATCTCGCCGACGTGACGGGCCAGGGCAGCACGCAGGCATTGGGCTTCGAATGCTTCTAGCTGGTCGGTCAGGGAGGAGTGGGCAGCAGCCTGGGTCGGGGCGCCTAAGCCGAGGACCTCACGTTCGGCGGCGTTGGCCAGCTCGCGGACGTTACCGGGCCAACCGTGGCCCAGCAGTTGGGCCAGGCGCGCCGCGCTAGGCGGGGTGATCGGGCGGCCCAGGCGGGCACCGGCCTCGGCAAGGAAGTGATCAAATAGCAGTGGAATGTCCTCGCGCCGCGCCCGTAGCGGCGGCAGGTGCAGCTCGGCGACGTTGAGGCGATAGGCCAGGTCTTCTCGAAAGCGCCCAGCGCGGGCCTCTTCCAGCAGATCCGGTTTGGTCGCGGCGACGATGCGCAGATCGAGGGCGATGCTCTGGTTGGAGCCCAGGCGCTCCAGGCGCTGCTCCTGCAGCACCCGGAGCAGCTTGACCTGCTGCGCCAGGGGCATGCTTTCGATCTCGTCGAGAAACAGGGTACCGCCATTGGCGTATTCCAGCTTGCCAATGCGTTTGCCCTGGGCGCCGGTAAAGGCGCCGCTCTCGTGACCAAACAGCTCGCTTTCAAACAGCTGCTCGGGAATGGCCGCGCAGTTGAGGGCGACGAAGGCCTTGTCAGCACGGGGGCCAAAGTCGTGCAGGCAGCGGGCGACTAGTTCCTTGCCGCTACCAGTCTCGCCGCGCAAGAGGACGTTGACCGGCGTCGGTGCCAGGTCGAGGACTTGCTGGCGCAGGCGGACGATGCCCGGTGAAACGCCCAGTAGGCGGCGGGCGAGGGTACTCTGGTCGTCGACCCGGCGGTGCAATTGGCGGTTTTCCAGCACCAGTCGCCGCTTTTCCAGGGCGCGGCCAAGATCGCCCAAAAGCGCCTCGGGGCTGAAGGGCTTTTCTAGGAAGTCGTAGGCGCCCTGGCGCATGGCGGTCACCGCCAGGGCGACATCGCCGTGGGCGGTGAGCAGGATCACCGGCAGGTCGGGATCCAGCGCCTGCAGCCGGTCCAGCAAGGCCAGGCCGTCCATGCCGGGCATGCGCACGTCGCTGACCACCACCCCGGCGAAATCCGGCGTCACCGCCGCTAGGCACTCCTCGGCGCGGGCGAACAGCCGCACCTGATGCCCCGACAGCTCCAGCCACTGGCGTACCGCTTCGCGGATGCTGGCTTCGTCGTCGACCAGATAGACCTGGGCTTGCATAGGGGCGTCCTTTCGCGGCCGGTGCGCCGCTACCTTGCCCTAACGGCACGGGGCGGTCGAGCCTCAAAAGGATGAATGTACCTGGTGCTGGGCATGCCTCCGGGACACCCTCGGTAGTCTCAGCTCGCGCAGGCGCAGCTAAAGGGAGCTTGGCGCTTCTTGGCCGCAAGAGGCAACAGGCAGCCGAAGCGTGAAGACCGCACCCTCACTGCCGTTGGCCGCGCTCAGGCTGCCGCCCTGGGCCTGGACGATGGCCGAGGACACGGCCAGCCCCAAGCCCAGGCCTTCGCCCACCGGCTTGGTAGTAAAGAAGGGATCGAACACCTGGCCCAGGTGCTCGGTGGCAATGCCGCCACCGTTGTCCGCCACCTCCAGCTGCCAGCGCTCGCCGTCACGCTGCAGCCTGACCCTGACCTGTGGCGTCGGTCGTTCGGCCACGGCGTCCAGGGCATTGCGCAGCAGATTGACCAGCACCTGCTCCAGGCGGATGGGATCGCCCAGCAGCCAGGCCGGGCGCGGCAGATCAAGGATCAGCTCGACGCCCACCTCGGCGCGGCGCGCCTCCAGCAGCTCCAGCGCCTGGTCCACCACCAGCGTCAGGTCGACCCGTTCGCGCAGTCCGGCAGGGGTCTTGCGCGCATACGTTTTGAGGTGGGCGGTGAGACCGCTCATGCGAGTGAGCAGGCCATCGAGACGTTCCAAAGCGGCACGGGCCTCGTCCAGGCGGCCGTGATCCAGCAGCAGCCGCAGGCTCGCCAGATGCATTCGCTGTGCGGTGAGCGGCTGGTTAAGTTCGTGTACCAAAGCCGCCGACATCTGTCCCAGGGCGGCCAGCTTGGCGGCCTGCACTAGGCCATCTTGGGCGGTGCGCAACTCAGCAGTGCGGGCTTCGACCAAGTGCTCCAGTTCCAGTCGGCTGCGCTGACGCAAACGTTGCAGACGCCGCCGCTGGATCAGCAATAGGATGGCGCAGACCAGCAGTAGCCAAGCACACCCAGCGGCTAGCGCTGCACCCAGGCCGCCGCCCTGCAGCCCCCGAGTCGGTCTGAGCAGGTGCAGGGTCCAGCCTTCGCTGGGCAGCGGCAAGCTGTCCCAGAGGTAGTCGGCGCTGCCTTCAGGTGCCTCGATACGGGCCACTTGGCGCTGGTCGCCCAAGGCTACCTGTTGAGTGTGAAGCAGCGGTTGCAGGGTGCGTCTGTCGTACTGGCGGGTGGTGGCCAATTCGGCGCGTTCGGCGGGCGTCAGCTCACGCAGTAGGCGATAACGCCAGGCCGGGCGATTGGCGGCAAAGACCACGCCACGGGCATCGCTCACCAGCAGGACCTCGGGATGCTCGCCCCAGCGCGCTTCTATGGCGGGGAACTCCAGCTTGACCACCACCGCGCCGAGGAAGCGCCCCTGGGCGTCCAGCACGGCGTGGGAGAGGAAATAGCCGGGAATGCCGGTGGTGACCCCCACGGCATAGAAGCGGCCGCTGCCGCCGGCAAGGGTCTCGCGGAAATAGGGGCGGAAACCATAGTTGTGGCCCACGTAGCTGGTGGGCAGACGCCAATTGCTGGCGCCGATAGCAAAGCCTGTGCGATCCAGCACCTCCAGCGTCGAGGACTGAGCCGCCGTGTTCAGCCGCTCCAGCTTGAGATTAAGGCGTTCGGTGGCGGCGGCATCGGGTGGCGTGGTGAGGGCGGCGATCAGCTCGGGGTCCTGGGCCAGCACCGCCGGCAGGGCGCGGAAGCGATCGATCAGGGTCTGCAGGCTGCTGGCGTGCAGACGCAACTGCTCCTGGCCGAGCAGGCTGGCCTCGGCCAGGGTCGCCCGTTCGGCGCGCTGCCAGGCCAGACCACTGACCAACAGGCCGCCCAGCAGGGCGAGCAACAGGACCGGCAGCAGGCGCAGGGCTGGTGGCATGGACAGAGGACCATTTCAGAGATGGCCGGACGATAGCACGGCGCTGCCGCCGCGGCTCAGGCCGAGGCGGCGGCGCGTTGAGCGATCTGTTCGGACTGGAAATGGCAGGTGAAGCAGCTGCCCTCGCCGGGCACGCTATGAATGTCCAGGCCGCCGCGGTGGCGGATTAGCACATGTTTGACGATGGCCAGACCCAGGCCGGTGCCACCGGTGCTGGACGCGCGGCTGGCGTCGATACGATAGAAGCGTTCGGTCAGGCGCGGCAGGTGGCGGGCGTCGATGCCGGGCCCGGTGTCCTGCACGGCAACATGGGCCCCCTCGGCATCCTGCCAGGCGCGTACCCGCACCTCCCCGCCCTCGGGGCTGTACTTGACGGCATTGAACACCAGGTTGGAAAAGCAGCTGCGCAATTCCGTCTCGCTGCCCAGCAGTGCCAGGTCCGGTGCGCAGTCTAGGCTCAGGCGGTGGCCGATGGCGCCGGACAGGGCGCGGCCGTCCTGCAGGATGGAGGCAAGCAGCGGCTCTAGGGCCACCGGGCGATTATCGGCGGGATAGTCGGTGGCCTCCAGGCGCGCCAGCAGCAGCAGGTCGTCGATGGTGTGCTGCATGCGCCCGGCTTGCTGCTGCATCTGCCCCAGCGCTCGCCGCCAGCGTGGCGTGGCGTGCTCAGCGTTGTCCAGCAGGGTCTCCAGATAGCCGGTGATCACCGTCAGCGGAGTACGCAACTCATGGGAGACGTTGGCGACGAAATCCTTGCGCATCTGTTCCAGCTGATGGACGCGGGTCACATCGCGCACCAGCAGCAGCCGATCGCCTTCGCCGAAGCGGGTGACCAGGATGTGCAGGTACTGGTCGTCGTTGAGCGGCGAGGCCAGCTCCAGCGGCTCGCCATAGTCGCCGCCGAGAAAGTAGTCGGAAAAGCGCGGATGGCGTACCAGGTTGGTGATGGGCTGGCCGAGGTCCTGGGGCTGGCGCAGACCTAGCAGGGTTTCCGCAGCGCGGTTCCACCACTCCAGGTTGCCATAGCGGTCCACCAGGATGATGGCATCGCGCAGGGCCTCGGTGGAGGCCTGAGCCCGCCCGATGACGGCGAGCAGTTCTTCACGCTGGCGCTGCTCGTGGCGCTGGCGGCGATAGAGCCGATCCAGCACATCGCCCCACAGCCCTTCGGCCTCGGGCGGTGCACCCGGCGCATCGCTCAGCAGCCAGGCATGCAGGCGCAGCAGGTGTTTTAGGGTGACCGCCAGATAGACCGCCAGTCCCAGGGCCACCGCCAGCCCGACATGGCCGAAGGGCCAGCCGGCCAGGGCGCAGCCGCCGACCACGGTCGCCAGATGGGTGGCCAGACGGGAGCGCCAGTTGATGTTCACAGCGGCGGTGATCCCGCGTCAGAGTTTGGTGGAAAAGCGATACCCGGTGCCGCGCACCGTCTGTACCAGGTTCTCGTAGGTCTCGCCCAGGGCCTTGCGCAGGCGGCGGATGTGCACGTCCACGGTGCGCTCTTCGACATAGACGTTGCCGCCCCAGACCTGATCGAGCAACTGGCCGCGGGTGTAGGCGCGTTCCTGATGGGTCATGAAGAACTGCAGCAGACGGTACTCTGTGGGACCCATCTCGGCGGGAGCGCCATCGATGGTCACCCGGTGACTGATCGGGTCGAGGATCAGGCCGTTGACCTCCAGCGGGCCATCGTTCTCCAGGTGGCCGGTACGGCGCAGCACGGCTTTCAGGCGCGCCACCAGCTCGCGGGGCGAGAAGGGCTTGGTTATGTAGTCGTCGGCACCGGTCTCCAGGCCCTGGACCTTGTTGTCCTCGTCGCCCTTGGCCGTGAGCATGATGATGGGAATGGCGTCGGTCAGCTCGTCGCGCTTGAGGCGCCGAGCCAGCTCCAGGCCGGAGGTGCCGGGCAGCATCCAGTCGAGCAGGATGAGATCGGGCTTGCGATCGACGATCAGGGCGTGGGCGTCCTTGCTGTTGTCCGCCTCCAGGCATTCATAGCCCGCCATTTCCAGGGCCACGGCGATCATTTCGCGAATAGGGGCCTCATCGTCGACGATCAGGATGGATTTACCCGTCATGGAGCGCTCTGCCTCTCGAGTCCTTGCAATGTGCCGTGCATTAGATAGCGCCAATATTGCAGCTATGTGACAAGGCTGTCATATCTAACTTAATCCCACATTATGGGATCATATATCACATGTTGAGATTTGCCAGCGAGGCTTCTAGAGTGAAGGCCATGAACGACAACAATTCCAACAAGGGCGAAGCGCCCAGCGGGGCCCAGGCGCTGTTCCGCGGCCTGGCGGTTCTCGAAGCCGTGGCCGCCGGAGCCGACAACCTGGCCCAGGTTGGCGCCGCCATCGGCTGCACCCGCAGCACCACCCATCGCCTGGTCGCCGCCCTGACCCAGGCCGGCTACCTGCGCCACGACAGCGGGCGGCTGATCCTGGGCAGCCACCTCATCGCCCTCGGCTACCAGGCCCGCGAACAGCTGCCGCTGACCGGCGTGGCCCGGCCCCATCTGCAACACCTGGCCCAGCACTGTGGTGACACCGTGCACCTGGGGGTGCGCGAGGGTGGGGATGTCCTCTATCTGGACAAGCTGCCCGGCAGCCGGGGTCTGGAGATGAGATCCCGGGTCGGCCTGCGCATGCCGCTGGCGCTGACCGGCGTTGGCAAGGCGCTGATGCTGGATCTTGCCGAAGAGGAATGGGAAGCCCTTTATGGCGAAGGCGTAGCCCGGCGTACCGGGCAGCCCGGCCTGCGCGAGGACTTCCTGCCTTGGGTGGACTACTGCGTGCGCCTGCGGCGCCACGCCGCCGAGGGCTATGCCCTGGATCTGGAAGAGAACGAACTGGGCATCCGCTGCGTGGCCGCGCCCATCCGCGGCGCCGACGGCGCCATCGTTGCGGCCCTGAGCGTGGCCAGTGCCATCCCCTATATGCCCGAGGCGCGGCTGCATGAACTGCAGCCCGAGGTCACTGCCTGCGCCCGGGCCATTTCCCGCGAACTCGGCTGGAGTCCCGCATGACCGTCACCCCGCACCTTATCGGCCTCGACTGGGGCACCTCGTCCCTGCGGGCCCAGCTGTTCGACGCCCAGGGCGCCGTGCTGGAAACCCGCAGCCGCCCTTGGGGCATCATGCATGTGCCGGATGGCGACTTCGCGGCGGCCTATCGCACCCTGGTGGGCGACTGGCACGATGCTCAGCCGGACCTGCCCGCCATCGCCTGCGGCATGGTCGGCAGTCGCGGTGGCTGGCGCGAGGTGCCCTATGCCGAGTGTCCGGCCGATGTCCACAGCCTGGCCGCCGGTCTCCTGCGCCTGGACAGCGGCTGCGGCGAGCTCCACCTAGTCCCCGGCGTGATGCAGCGTGGCGCCTTGCCCAACGTGCTGCGTGGCGAGGAAACCCAGGTGTTTGGCGCCCTCGAACTGGAGCCGGACCTGGCCGCCGAGGCCCTGCTGGTGCTGCCCGGCACCCACAGCAAATGGGTGCGGGTGCGTGACGGTCGCCTCACTGATTTTGCCACCTACATGACCGGCGAGCTGTTCGCCGTCTTGCGCGAACACTCCATCCTGGGTCGCCCGGCCACCGAGGCCGGTCCCGAAGCCAGTGCCGAGGCCTTCCGCCTGGGCCTGATGACCGCCCGCGACGCCGGGGCCGAGGGCCTGTTCGGCCGCCTCTTCACCGCCCGCAGCCGCGTGCTGGCTGGTGAACTGGGCGCCGCGCATAGTCTCGACTACCTGTCCGGTCTGCTGATCGGCGAAGAATTGCGCAGCCAGGTTGCCGTCCTCGCGGGCTCGGCCTGCCCACCCCTGGTGCTGATCGGCGACGCGGCGCTCTGCCAGCGCTATCGCGACGCCCTGGCACTGTTCGATATCCACCAGGTTCGCCTGCTGGAGCAGGCCACTCGGGCCGGGCTCTGGCGCCTGGCCCAGGCCGCCGGCCTGCTCCCCACCTCTGGAGGCTCCCATGCTTGATACCTACCTCAAGGACCTGCCGCTGATCGCCATCCTGCGTGGCGTCACCCCGGACGAGATCGTCCCGGTCGGTCGTGCCCTGTACGACGCCGGCTTTCGCGTCATCGAGATCCCACTCAACTCGCCGCAGCCCTTCGAGAGCATCCGCCGGCTGACCGCGGAGCTGGGTGAAAGCTGCCTGATCGGCGCCGGCACCGTGCTCACCGAGGCCCAGGTGGCCGAAGTGGACGCCGCGGGCGGCCGGCTGATCGTCTCGCCCAACGCCAACCTGGCGGTGATCCGTGCCAGCAAGGCCGCCGGCCTGGTCAGCGCCCCAGGCGTCGCCACCCCGTCGGAAGGCTTCGCCGCCCTCGACGCCGGAGCCGACAGCCTCAAGCTGTTTCCCGCCGAGCAACTCGGCCCGGCCGTGGTCAAGGCCTGGCGCGCGGTCTTCCCCAAGGAGCTGGCGCTCCTGCCGGTGGGTGGCATCACCCCGGACAACATGGGCCCCTACGTGGCGGCCGGCGCCAACGGCTTCGGCCTCGGCTCGGCGCTGTACAAGCCTGGCCTCACGGCGGCCCAGGTGAGTGCCAACGCCCAGGCCTTCGCGGCGGGATGGCAAGTAGCCAAAGGTTCCTGATTATCGCGGTCATGGCGGTTCGCCGCTGCGACCGCTCCTACGGATACCCCTGTAGGAGCGGTCCATGACCGCGAGCTGCCCAATCCCTCGATTCCAATAATTACTGTCGAGATTTCCACACCATGAAGATCACCAAACTCACCACCTACGTCGTCCCGCCGCGCTGGTGCTTTCTCAAGATCGAGACCGACGAGGGCATCCACGGCTGGGGCGAACCCGTGCTGGAAGGGCGCGCCCATAGCGTGGCGGCGGCGGTCGAGGAACTGGCCGACTACCTGATCGGCAAGGACCCGCGCAACATCGAGGACCACTGGACGGTGCTCTACCGTGGCGGCTTCTATCGCGGCGGCGGCATTCACATGAGCGCCCTGGCCGGCATCGACCAGGCCCTGTGGGACATCAAGGGCAAGGCCCTGGGCGTACCGGTGCACGAGCTGCTCGGCGGCCAGGTACGCGACAGCATTCGCGTCTATTCCTGGATCGGCGGCGACCGCCCGGCGGAGACCGCGGCCCAGGCCCTGGAGCGCCAGGCCAAGGGCTTCACCGCGATCAAGATGAACGCCAGCGAAGAGATGCAGTTCGTCGACACCTACGACAAGGTCGACCAGGTGATCGCCAACGTCGCCGCCATCCGCGATGCCTGTGGTCCGCACTTCGGCATCGGCGTGGATTTCCATGGCCGGGTGCACAAGCCCATGGCCAAGGTGCTGGTCAAGGAACTGGAGCAGTTCCGCCTGATGTTCATCGAGGAGCCGGTGCTCAGCGAGCACCATGAAGCGCTCAAGGAAATCGCCCTGATGAGCAACACGCCCATCGCCCTGGGCGAGCGGCTGTACTCGCGCTGGGACTTCAAGCGCATCCTCCAGGAAGGCTACGTCGACATCCTGCAGCCCGATCCGTCCCACGCTGGCGGCATCACCGAGACGCGCAAGATCGCCAACATGGCCGAGGCCTATGATGTGGCCATCGCCCTGCATTGCCCGCTCGGCCCGATCGCGCTGGCGGTCAACCTGCAGCTGGACGCCAACTGCTACAACGCCTTCATTCAGGAGCAGAGCCTGGGCATCCACTACAACCAGGGCAACGACCTGCTGGACTACATCAAGAATCCCGAGGTGTTCGACTACGCGGATGGCCACGTGAAGATTCCTCAGGGGCCAGGGCTGGGCGTCGAGGTCAACGAGGAATTCGTCAAGGAACAAGCCGCCATTGGCCATCGCTGGCGCAACCCGATCTGGCGGCACAAGGACGGCAGTTTCGCCGAGTGGTGATTAGCGCCCTCACCCCAACCCTCACCCGAGCGGAGAGGGGGCAAAAGCGGAAGAACCGGCTTCGACCTCTGCACTGACCATCCCCTCTCCCTCTAGGAGAGGGGAAAAGTAGCAACCGGAGCGCTGATCTCGACCTCCGCACCGACCATGCCCTCTCCCCCTTGGGAGAGGGCCAGGGTGAGGGCCGCGCCAGCGCCCTGACCCCCAGACATCGACAACGCTCGCCACAACGTCAATTACAGGACCCGAGCCATGCCCACTCCCACCCAGGCCTCTCCGGCGACGGCTGCAGCCGCCCCGCACCTGGCCAAGCCCAGCCGGGCACGCTTCTTCATCATGACGCTGCTGTTCGTCACCGTGGTGATCAACTACCTCGACCGCAGCAATCTTTCCATCGCCGCCCCGCACCTGGCCCAGGATCTGGGCATCGAACCGGTGCACATGGGGCTGATCCTCTCGGCCTTCGGCTGGACCTACGCCGCCATGCAGATCCCTGGCGGCTGGCTGGTGGACAAGGTCGCTCCGCGTATTCTCTATCCCGTGGCGATCGCGCTCTGGTCGCTGGCCACCATCGGCCTGGGCTTCGTCGGCAGCTTCATCGGCCTGATCATCCTGCGCCTCGCCGTGGGCGCCCTGGAGGCACCGGCCTATCCGATCAACAACCGGGTGGTCACCACCTGGTTTCCCGAGCGTGAGCGGGCCACCGCCATTGGCTTCTACACCTCCGGCCAGTTCGTCGGCCTGGCCTTTCTCACCCCGGTGCTGATCTACCTGCAGCAGACCTTTGGCTGGCACATGGTCTTTGTCGTCACCGGCGGCGTCGGCCTCCTTTGGGCGGTCATCTGGTACGGGATCTATCGCGAGCCCAAGGATTTCCGCGGCGCCAACGCCGCCGAGGTCGCGCTGATCCAGGAGGGTGGCGGCCTGGTCGATCTGGAGCAGAAGAATCGCAGCCGCGCCGCCTTCCAGTGGCGTGACCTCTGGAGCGTGCTCAACAAGCGCAAGCTCTGGGGCATCTACATCGGGCAGTTCTGCCTCAACTCTACTCTCTGGTTCTTCCTCACCTGGTTCCCCACCTACCTGGTGAAATATCGCGGCATGGACTTCATCAAGGCCGGCTTTCTCGCCTCGCTGCCGTTCCTGGCTGCCTTCCTCGGCGTGATCTGCTCGGGCCTGCTGTCGGACTGGCTGGTCCGCCGCGGCGCCTCCGTGGGCCTTGCGCGCAAGCTGCCGATCATTGGCGGCCTGCTGATCTCCACCAGCATCGTCGGCGCCAACTTCGTCGATTCGCCGGCGCTGATCATCGCCTGCCTGGCACTGGCCTTCTTTGGCAACGGCCTGGCCTCCATCACCTGGTCGATGGTCTCGGCCATGGCGCCGGAGCGGTTGATCGGCCTCACCGGCGGGATGTTCAACTTCATCGGCAATCTCTCGGCCATCTGCGTGCCCATCGTCATCGGCTTCCTGGTCAAGGACGGCAGCTTCGCCCCGGCTATCGCCTTCATCGGCGTGACCGCACTGGTCGGTGCGCTCTGCTATGGCCTGGTAGTGGGCAAGGTGGAACGTCTGCCCGAATAAGGGCGCCTAAGGAAGCGCTGCGTGCCTGTCCTGGCACGCGGTGCTCTGCCACCGGCCTTGCCGAACCTATAACGACAACAAAGGAATTCACTCATGCCTCTCGCCCGTCGTACCTTTCTCGGCGTGTCCCTGGCCGCCTCGGCCGGCCTGGTCGCCAGTCGCGCCCTGGCCGACGACAAGTTCGGCCTTACCCGCAACTGGGAAGGCAAGCCGCCCATCGTCATGCCCGATCCCGCCTGGGAGATCCACGACCAGGCCTTCAAGGGCCGCCTGGGCAACGCCTTCGTCGAGCGCCTCTGGTCCGGTGGTCTGTGGACCGAAGGGCCGGTGTGGATGGCCGACTGGCGCTGCCTGCTGTTCAGCGACATCCCCAATGCCCGGGTGATGCGCTGGAGCGCCGATGACGGCCACGTCAGCGTCTATGATGACCAGTCCCACAACGCCAATGGCCACACCCGTGACCGCGAGGGCCGGCTGATCAGTTGCGAGCACGACAGCCGGCGCGTCACCCGCCGCGAGTTGAACGGCAGCGTCACGGTGCTGCTCGACCGCTTCGACGGCAAACCATTGAACGCTCCCAATGACGTGGTGGTCGGTGCCGATGGCGCCATCTGGTTCACCGATCCGGGCTACGGCATCCTCGGTGCCTACGAGGGCCATAAGGCTGAGTTCGAGCTGCCTACCAACGTCTATCGCATCGATCCCCAGGGCAGGGCCACGGTGGCGGCGGGCGACTTCGGCCGGCCCAACGGCCTGGCCTTCGCGCCTGACGGCAAGCGGCTCTACATCAGCGACACCGCTGGCGGCGGCAATCCCGGCAAGCCTAACCACCTGCGCGCCTTCACGCTGAAGGATGACGGCACCCTGGGCGGCGGCGAGGTGCTGATCGATGCCAAGGACCAGGGCGTGATCGACGGCTTCCGCGTCGACAGCGACGGCAACCTCTGGTGCAGCTGGGCCGGCTCGGCCGAGCAGAACAGCGTGCGGGTCTTCAATCCGAGCGGCCAGCCGCTGGCCACCCTGCACCTGCCGGAAACCGTGTCCAACGTCGAATTCGGCGGACCCAAGAGCAATCGCCTATTCATCACTGGCGGTGGTTCGCTCTATGCCACCTATGTGAACGCCCAGCCCGCGCGGCTCTGGTAAGGGCCTCTTACCGGCCGAACCAAGGGTCGTTAGACAGGTCTGTAACAATCGGATACGGAACGACCCGCGACAACAAGATCGCCCACAAGGCGAGCGAGGAGCCTCTGCCATGAGCAACACCACAACCAACGCCGACGGTCACATCACCGAAAAGGCCCAGCCTAAGGCGATCTTCGCCTGTCTGATGGCCGCCCTGGCCGGTCTGATGTTCGGCCTCGACATCGGTGTCATTTCCGGCGCCACCAAATTCATCCAGCAGGAATTCCAGATCTCCGATCAGATGATCGAGTGGATCGTCTCTAGCATGATGGCCGGCGCTGCCCTGGGTGCCCTGGGCGCAGGCTCGCTGTCGGCCAAGCTGGGCCGCAAGAAGTCGCTGATGCTGGGCGCCGTGCTGTTTGTCGTGGGCTCGGTGCTCTGTGGCCTGGCCACCTCGCCGACCATGCTGATCTTTGCCCGCTTCCTGCTCGGCCTGGCCATCGGTATCGCCTCCTTTACCGCGCCGCTGTACCTGGCCGAGGTCGCTCCGGAAAACATCCGCGGCTCGATGATCTCGCTGTACCAGCTGATGATCACCGCTGGCATCCTGCTCGCCTTCCTGTCCAACACCGCCTTCAGCTACTACGAGGCCTGGCGCTGGATGCTCGGCATCATCGCCATTCCCGGCGTACTGTTCCTGATCGGCGTCTTCGCGCTGCCCGACAGTCCGCGCTGGCTGATCATGGCGGGTCGCCGCGAGGAAGCCATCAAGGTCCTGCACAAGCTGCGCGGTGACGAAAAGGTCATCCAGCAGGAAGTCGCTGAAATCGAAGAGCAGCTCAAGGTGCCGCAGAAGGGCTGGTCGCTGTTCAAGGAAAACGCCAACTTCCGCCGCTCGGTGGGCCTGGGCGTGCTCCTGCAGGTGGTGCAGCAGTTCACCGGCATGAACGTGGTCATGTACTACGCGCCGCGCATCTTCGAAGGCATGGGCTACGATACCGCCGCCCAGATGTGGTTTACCGCCGCGGTCGGCCTGACCAACGTGCTGGCCACCTTCATCGCCATTTTCCTGGTCGACAAATGGGGCCGCAAACCCATTCTCTACACCGGTTTCGTGGTCATGGCCGTGGGCCTGGGCGTGGTCGGCAGCATGCTGGGCGCTGGCAACCTGAGCCATGGCCAGCAGACCTTTACCGTGGTCATGTTGCTGATCTTCATCGTCGGCTTCGCCATGTCGGCCGGTCCGCTGATCTGGACCCTGTGCTCGGAAGTGCAGCCGCTCAAGGGCCGCGACTTCGGCATTGGCTGCTCCACCTTCACCAACTGGATCGCCAACATGATCGTCGGCGCCACCTTCCTGACCATGCTGGGCACCCTGGGGCAGGGCACCACCTTCTGGATCTATGCCGGTCTGAACGTGGTGTTCATCTTCCTGGTGTTCCTGCTGGTGCCGGAAACCAAGGGCGTCACCCTGGAGCGCATCGAACGCAATCTGATGCAGGGCAAGCGCCTGCGTGACCTCGGCCAGTAGCCTCTAGCGCAAAAGAAAACGCCCGGCACTGCCGGGCGTTTTTATTAGCGGTGCCAATGCTTGTGTCTGTGCTTGGCGTGCTTCCAGCCCTTGCCGGGATGGTCGCGATAGCGACGGTCGTCGCGACCGCTGTCGCCCAGGTTATTACCCAGGGCACTGCCAGCACCGCCACCCAGGGCCGCGCCGACCAGGCCACCGGTGCTGCCACCGACCCGATTGCCGATCACGCTACCGCCCGCAGCGCCCAGGCCACCGCCGATGGCGGCCTCAGTACGATTGCGACGGTCCGCGCCCAGTACACCACCTGCTGCACCACCCACGCCGGCACCGATGGCCGCACCGGTACTGCCGCCGACCTGTTGGCCGACCAGCGTACCGAGCACACCACCCACGGCGCCGCCGAGTCCAGCTTCGGTATTGCCCGCATAGGCCGGGGCAACGCCTGCCAGGGCAAGCAACAAGAACAGGGCTGAAGGTTTCATGGAGTCCACTCCGTGGTAGAGACGAGTCGATCCTCGGCAAAAATCGCTGCCCTGGCAAGTACCGAACAGGTGTTTGAATGGTAAAGGTTGTCTTTACCCATTCCTTTGATTTCGCTGAACAAACCTATACAGGGTAAGCCGGTCTCAGCCCCTTGGCCGGCGCGGAAGCAGGGTCTGCAACCCGGCAAACGGTGGTCTAGACTCAAGTCGACCGCGATGCCTAGGGCACTCCATGATCCACGCTCGTCTGTTGTCCGGCTGTCTCCTGTTCCTTGCAAGTGCCAGTGCCTCGGCCTGGGAATACACCCTTATTGCCCCCGACAAGCCGGTGCAGAACTGGAGCATCAGCAGTGATCGCCTGGGCCTGCGCGATGGGCTGGCCTTTGCGGTTGGCGTGCATCACCTGAGTGGCGGTCGCCAGGAGGGCTCGGTGCTGATCGAGATCGATACCGGCGCCCTGCAGCTCACCGTGGTGGCTACCCGCGGCATGAATGTCCTGCGTGCCCAGGCCGGCACTCTGCGGCTGGGCTGGGATTCACCGGTGCGCGAGGTGGTCAATCCGGCTTTCGTCAACCTGGAGAACCGCAATGGACTCGGCTGGCTGGAGGGCTTCAACGAACTGGTGGCCCGCGCCGGCTTCGAGTGGGTCGGCCATCCGGGGATGGACAAGGGGCAACTCCTGACCTTGCACGGACGGGCCAGCTACTTGCCGGCCAGCCAGGTGGTACTGACCATCGACGAACAGCCGCCGCACCGCATCAGCCTCAAGGGGGTGCTGCACGAAGAGGCCTTCAAGCAGGCCAACTTTCGCATCGACACCGAGCTGGTCACCCATGCCGGGGCTACCGGCTTCACCCTGCATGACCGCCTGACCAATCAAGGGGCGCACGCCGCCGAGTACCAGGCGCTCTATCACAGCAATTTCGGTCCGCCGCTGCTCGGCGAGGGCTCAGGATTCGCCGCCCCGGTGCGCGAAGTGTCACCCTTCGATGCGCGGGCACGGCAGGAGCTCGGCGAGTGGCAGACCTATCGCGCGCCCACGCCGGGCTATGGCGAGACGGTCTACAACCTCTATCCCTGGGGCGACGATCAGGGGCGTAGCCTGGCGGTGCTGCACGATCGCAGTGCTCATCAGGGGGTGGCGCTGGCATTCAACGTGCGGGAACTACCGGTCTTTACCCTGTGGAAGAACACCGATGCCAAGGCCCAGGGCTATGTCACCGGGCTGGAGCCGGGTACCAGCTTTTCCTACAATCGGGGCCAGCAGCGGGCGCTGGGGCTGGTGCCGCGCATCAAGGCGGGCGGCACACGCGATTTCACCCTCGAATACCGCTTGCTGGCCACCGCTGCCGAGGTCCGGCAGGCACTGGAGCAGGTCGAGGGTATCCAGCACGGGCGGCCGACCCAGGTGCGCGAGACGCCCCTCGCCCAGGATCCGTAGCGGTCCGGCAAGCGGCCTCTAGCGCCGCGCCGGCAACGGGCGGGTGCGGCCGCTGCCGTCGATGGCGACAAAGACGAACACCGCCTCGGTCACCTTGCTCCACTCGCTGGACAGCGGATCGTCGCTCCAGACCTCGATGAGGATCTGGATGGAGCTGCGGCCGACTTCCAGGGTGTTGGTATAGAAGGAGAGCTGTGCGCCCACGGGCACCGGGGTCATGAAGGCCATGCGGTCGATGGCCACCGTGGCGACGCGTCCGGCGGCCAGGCGACTGGCCATGGCGCTGCCGGCCAGGTCCATCTGGGCCACCAGCCAGCCGCCGTAGATGTCGCCAAACCCGTTGGTTTCACGGGGCAGGGCAGTGATCTGCATGGCCAGGTCGCCCTGGGGGATGGGATCTTCTTGTTCGAGCTCTTCGATCATGACAGGGCCCTCGGGAGCCCGGATAGGTAGGTAACGTTCAGCATCCGCATGCAAGAATGCTGCCAATCTCTTTGATGAGATCGTTAGGGGGCTACAGTATAACGCTTGGGGCAGAGCGCCTCGACCGCTTTCGCACCAGAAAGGCATAGCCATGGCTCGTCAGATAGCCGCTGAATACAGCCTGAATGAATAGCGGAAATTCCTTGCAGATTTGCTATCGTGGGCACCGTGCGTGGCCAGGCAATCCAGAGGGTCGCGTACGTCCGATGATCAGGTAATGATCGGTAGACCTGCTGCCGCCGTGCTCCACAAGAGCGCAGGTGGCGCGGTGCAGGTCCGGCGCCCATCCGGCGATCCGCCCGATCCCTACCAGCCGCCCCAAGGCGGAGGGTCACTCGGGGCCGCGTCTTGTCCGCTACACCCGGAAGGATGCCAGAGGCCGAATTTCCTTTGCGCTCCTCTCTTGTCCGGGATCATCGATGAAACTGCAATCCGCCTCCGCGCCGCTCACGTCGCGCCCTCTGGGCCGCAACGATTACAAGACCCTCTCGCTGTCCGCCCTGGGTGGCGCGCTGGAGTTCTACGACTTCGTCATCTTCGTCTTCTTCGCCGCGGTGGTGGGGAAGCTGTTCTTTCCCGTCGACATGCCCGACTGGCTGCGGCAGATGCAGACCTTCGGCATCTTCGCCGCGGGCTATCTGGCGCGCCCGCTGGGCGGCATCATCATGGCCCACTTCGGCGACCTGCTCGGGCGCAAGAAGATGTTCACCCTGAGCATCTTCATGATGGCGCTGCCCACCCTGGGCATGGGCCTGATGCCTACCTACGCCCAGATCGGCGTGGCCGCGCCCATCCTGCTGCTGGTGCTGCGCATCATCCAAGGGGCGGCCATCGGCGGCGAGGTGCCTGGCGCCTGGGTGTTCGTCTCCGAGCACGTCCCCGGCAAGCACGTCGGCTATGCCTGCGGCACCCTGACCGCCGGCCTCACCTTCGGCATCCTGCTCGGGTCGCTGATGGCGACCCTGATCAATACCGTCTTCACCCCGGTGGAAGTGGCTGACTACGCCTGGCGCTTCCCCTTCATCATCGGCGGTGTCTTTGGCCTGTTCTCGGTCTACCTGCGCCGCTGGCTGCACGAGACGCCGGTGTTCGCCGAACTGGCGATCCACAAGTCGCTGGCCGAGGAAGTACCGCTCAAGGCGGTGCTGCGCGACCATCGCAGCAGTGTGATCCTGTCCATGCTGCTGACCTGGATGCTCACCGCCGGCATCGTGGTGGTCATCCTCATGACCCCGACCCTGCTGCAGACCCAGTACGGTTTCTCCGCCGCCCTGGCGCTCAAGGCCAACAGCCTGGCCATCGTCTTCCTGACCCTGGGCTGCATCCTCTCCGGCGCCCTGTCCGATCGCTTCGGCAGCGGCCCGGTGTTCATCGTCGGCGGCCTGATCCTGGCGGTGGCCAGCTGGGCGCTCTATGCCGGTCTGAAGGTCCATCCGGAGTGGCTGTTCCCGCTCTATGCGCTGGCCGGCGCAGCGGTCGGTGTCATCGGCGGCGTGCCGCGGGTGATGGTGCTGGCCTTCCCGCCCAAGGTGCGCTTCTCGGGCCTGTCCTTCTCCTACAACGTCGCCTACGCCATCTTTGGCGGCCTGACGCCCATGGTCGTCACCCTGATGCTCAAGGAGCATCCGCTGGGTCCGGCCTGGTACGTCATGGGGCTGGCACTGCTGGGGGTAGGCATCGGTTTCTACCTGCTCAGCCGCGAGCGCCGCGCCGCCGCGCTCGCGCCCGCCTGACCCCGGCCGTTCACGCCGTCCGCACCGGCGGCGTGAACGGGTTCGCCAAGACGACCCGGCAGGGCGACCTCGGCATGGTCAAAAACGCCATCCCCACAGACGCCGCGCTTCGCGAGGACTAGGCTCGAACCCCTAGAGCCAGTCCAACAACAACAGCGAGGTGCAACATGTCCGGTAATCGTGGCGTCGTCTATCTGGGCGCGGGCAAGGTCGAGGTGCAGACCATCCCCTATCCGAAGATGGAAACCCCGCAGGGCAAGCGTATCGACCACGGCGTGATCCTGCGCGTGGTATCCACCAACATCTGTGGTTCCGACCAGCACATGGTGCGCGGCCGGACCACCGCACCCGAAGGCTTGGTGCTCGGCCACGAGATCACCGGCGAAGTCATCGAAGCGGGCCGTGACGTCGAAACCCTCAAGGTCGGCGACCTGGTCTCGGTGCCCTTCAACGTCGCGTGCGGCCGCTGCCGCACCTGTAAGGAGCAGGACACCGGGGTCTGCCTGACCGTCAACCCGTCGCGCGCCGGTGGTGCCTACGGCTACGTCGACATGGGCGGCTGGGTCGGTGGCCAGGCCGAATACGTGCTGGTCCCCTACGCCGACTTCAACCTGCTCAGATTGCCGAATCGCGATGCGGCCATGGAAAAGATCCGTGACCTCACCTGTCTGTCCGATATCCTGCCTACCGGCTACCACGGCGCCGTCACCGCCGGCGTCGGCCCGGGCACCAGCGTCTATGTCGCCGGTGCCGGCCCCGTGGGGCTGGCGGCTGCCGCCTCGGCCCGCCTGCTAGGCGCCGCGGTGGTCATCGTCGGCGACGTCAACCCGGTGCGCCTGGCCCACGCTAAGGCCCAGGGCTTCGAAATCGCCGACCTGTCCCAGGACACCCCGCTGCACGAGCAGATCGCCGCGTTGCTGGGCACGCCGGAAGTGGATTGCGCCGTCGATGCCGTCGGCTTCGAGGCCCGTGGCCATGGGCACGAAGGCGCCAAGAGCGAGGCCCCGGCCACGGTGCTGAACTCGCTGATGGGCGTCGTGCGCGTAGCCGGCAAGATCGGCATCCCCGGCCTGTACGTGACCGACGATCCGGGTGCGGTAGATTCCGCGGCCAAGGAGGGTGCCCTGAGCATCCGCTTCGGTCTGGGCTGGGCCAAGTCCCACAGCTTCCATACCGGCCAGACTCCGGTGATGAAGTACAACCGCCAGCTGATGCAGGCGATCATGTGGGATCGCATTAAGATTGCCGACATCGTTGGCGTGCAGGTGATCACCCTGGACGAGGCACCCCGCGGCTATAGCGAATTCGATTCGGGCGTACCGAAGAAATTCGTCATCGATCCGCACAAGCTGTTCAGCGCGGCCTGATCATTGCGCTAAGGGTTTTGTCCGGGAATGCTGGCCATTTGGCATTCCTGGGCAAACCCTGCAGTCGTTTGCCACACCAAAGGGTCTACCCTCGCAGCGTCCGATTCGGGCGCTGTTTTTTTTGGTGCTACAGACGAGGCCAGCATGACCCCGAATGTCCTTTCGACCCTTCGCCGTATCGTTCCCGCGCTGCTCGTGGCGTCCTTGCTGCTGCTCGGCAGTACCGCCGCTCGTGCCGAGGGCGGCGTGTCCTTTCGCTTCGCCGAAGAGGGACAAGGCTGGCTGCTGCGCGGCCCGGTCGATGTCCTCAAGTGGCCCTTCGTTTACGACCGCAGTCGTGAACGCATGCACAACACCCTCGTCCGTCTCTCCGGCGATACCCAGGTACGAGTGATCGAGACCCGTTCCTTCCAACGCTGGAAGCGCATCGAGCTGCAACAGGATGGCCGTACCCTGCTGGGCTGGGTGGAAAGCTACAGCGTACCCGAGGCCATGCGCCTCGACTGATCGGGAGCAAAAGGCCACCGGCGCCAGTCACACCTCTGACACCATCCATTCCAGAGGAGCGACCATGTCCGCGATCACCCGTCTTCAGCTCAACGACGGTCACCATATTCCGCAATTCGGCCTGGGGGTCTGGCAGACCCCGGCCGACGAGACCGCCCAGGTGGTCAAGACGGCCCTCGACCTGGGCTATCGGCACATCGATACCGCGGCCATCTACGGCAACGAAGAAGGCGTCGGCCAGGCCATCGCCCAGGCTGGTCTGCCGCGCGATGAGCTGTTCATCACCACCAAGCTGTGGAATGCCGACCAGGGCTACGACAGCGCCCTGCGTGCCTTCGACACCAGCCTGGCCAAGCTGGGGCTGGAACATGTCGACCTCTACCTGATCCACTGGCCGCTGCCGGAAAAGGGCCTGTTCCTCGACAGCTGGAAGGCCTTGATCGAATTGCGCAACCAGGGCCGGGTGAAGTCCATCGGCGTGTCCAACTTCCGTCAGGCCGACATCGAGACCCTGCTGACCGAGACCGGTGTGGTGCCGGTGGTCAACCAGATCGAGTGCCATCCGCTGCTGCAACAGCAGGAGCTGCGCGACTTCAACACCTACAAGGGCATCGCCACCGAAGCCTGGAGTCCGTTGGCCCAGGGCGGCGAGCTGCTGGGCAGCCCGATCCTGCAACAGCTGGCCGCCAAGCACGGCAAGACACCGGCCCAGGTGGTGCTGCGTTGGCACATCCAGCTCGGCAACATCATCTTCCCCAAATCCAAGACGCCCAAGCGCATCGAAGAGAACATGCAGATCTTCGACTTCGCCCTGGACGATGAGGACCTACGGCAGATCGCCGGGCTGAATCAGGACAAGCGTCTGGGTCCGGATCCTTCTACCTTCAACGGCTGATCCCCAGGAGGCGCCGCGATGAGCGGCGCCTCTGTATGCCTGGCGTGCAAGGCGCCAGTGCCTGTATGCTGCGCGGCCCTTTCGGGACACCTCATGCCGGAACGGCATAGGGCAGGCGACAGCGGCATTAGACATACCCCGTTACCCTCTGGCAAAAGTGTGACGCCTTGGTGCTCCTCGTCCTTTTCGAGCACCGTTTCCGCAGCCTGAACGCACCCTCTACGTTGGCGTTGCATGCGCTTTGCGCATCACGACCCGGCACGGTGACGTTCGTCCCGAACTCCATCCAAATAGAACAAAGGTGTCGGTACATGACCAAGCCCAAGCTCAGCCTCGCGTGGCAGATCCTTATCGGCCTCGTGCTGGGGATCGCCGTCGGCGCACTGCTCAATCACTTCAGCGCCGAGAAGGCCTGGTGGATCTCGAACGTTCTCAAGCCGGCCGGCGACATCTTCATCCGGCTGATCAAGATGATCGTGGTGCCCATCGTTATCGCCACCCTGGTGGTTGGCATCGCCGGCGTCGGCGACTCCAAAAAGCTCGGTCGTATCGGCCTCAAGACCATCCTCTACTTCGAGATCGTCACCACCCTGGCCATCATCGTCGGCCTGTTCTTCGCCGACAGCGTGCAACCCGGTGCCGGCATCGACATGAGCACCCTGGGCACCACCGACATCTCCCAGTACCAGAAGACCACCGCGGAAGTGCAGCATGACCACGCCTTCATCGCGACCATCCTCAACCTGATCCCGTCCAACGTCTTCGCCGCCGTCGCCCGCGGCGAGATGCTGCCGATCATCTTCTTCGCCGTGATGTTCGGTCTGGGCCTGGGCGCTCTGCCGGAAGCCACCCGCGAGCCGGTGGTACGCGTCTTCCAGGGCATTTCCGAAGCCATGTTCAAGGTCACCCACATGATCATGAACTACGCCCCCATCGGCGTCTTCGCCCTGATCGCGGTGACCGTGGCTAACTTCGGCTTCGCCTCCCTGCTGCCGCTGGCCAAGCTGGTGGTGCTGGTCTACGTGGCCATCGGCTTCTTCGCCCTCGGCGTGCTGGGCCTGGTGGCCAAGCTGTTCGGCTTCTCGATCTTCCGCATCATCCGCATCCTCAAGGACGAGCTGATCCTGGCCTATTCCACCGCCAGCTCGGAAACCGTGCTGCCGCGCATCATCGAGAAGATGGAGGCCTATGGCGCGCCCAAGGCCATCACCAGCTTCGTGGTACCCACCGGCTACTCCTTCAACCTCGACGGTTCCACGCTCTACCAGAGCATCGCGGCGCTGTTTATCGCCCAGCTTTATGGCATCGACCTGTCGCTGAGCCAGCAGCTGCTGCTGGTGCTGACCCTGATGGTCACCTCCAAGGGTATTGCCGGCGTGCCGGGTGTCTCCTTCGTGGTGCTGCTGGCCACCTTGGGCAGTGTCGGCATTCCGCTGGAAGGCCTGGCCTTCATCGCCGGCGTGGACCGCATCATGGACATGGCGCGCACTGCCCTGAACGTGATCGGTAACGCCCTGGCCGCCCTGGTCATCGCCAAGTGGGAAGGCCTCTACGACGCCGAGAAGGGCGCCGCCTACTGGGCCGCCCTGCCGCACCTGAAGAGCACCGCCAAGGTCGAGGAGCGTCCCCAGGCCACCCGCGGCGAAGCCCTGCGTGACTGAGTGGATCGTTAGTTGAATCCAGAGCCCGGCCCTGTGCCGGGCTCTGTCGTTTCAGCGGTCGAGAATGGCCGCATAGCCTTCGCGATAGCTAGGGTAGCGGGGCGTCCAGCCCAACGCCCGGGCGCGGGCATTGCGGCATCTCTTGCTGCCGGCACGGCGCAGCTGAGCGTCGTCCGACCAGGTGGTGATGCCCAGGCGGGCGCGTAGCCAGTCGACCACCTCGTCCAGCGGCGCCGGATCGTCGTCCACGCCCAGGTAGAGATCGTCCAGGGCGACGCCTTCGCGATCACGCTGCAACAGCAGCGCCAGCAGGCCGGCGGCGTCCTCGACATGGATGCGATTGCCATACAGCGGCGGCTCGCGGGTTACCCGGGAGCCCTCGCGGACCTGACGCAGCAGCGCTTCGCGTCCCGGGCCATAGATGCCCGTCAAGCGCACCACGCTGGCAGGGATGCCGCTGCCGAGCGCGACCTCTTCCGCCTCGCGCAGGAGGCGTCCGGAAAAACGCTCGGGTTCGGCGGGGGCGGTCTCGTCGATCCAGGCGCCGTCCTGTTGGGCGTAGACCCCGCTACTGGAGACGAACAGCAGGCGCCGTGGGCGTTGGCCGCAGACGGCCAGCCAGCCCAGGAGGTGACGCAGGCCATCGACATAGGCGGCGCGGTAGCCGGCTTCGTCATGATGGGTCGCGGCGGTGGCATAGACCACCTGATCCAGGGGCTCGCGGGGCCAGTCCGCGGGTGGCTGGACCTCGGCCAGGTCGCCAGCCACGGGCAGCAGGGTGGCGGGCAGGACGGCGACATTGCGCCTGAGACCGAAGACGCGGTGACCCTGGGCCACCAGTTGCAGGCCAAGGCGGCTGCCGACATCGCCACAACCGGCGATTAGGATGGTGCTCATTGGTGTTTCCTTCTGCAAAGGCCTGGACAGACGGCCAGGGTAGCCTGAGCGTGGGCGAGGTCCAACCGGATAGACCGGGCACCTGCCGGTCGTGGGTGGCCGTCGATAGAGACAGCCGCTAAGATTGACCGGCAACCCATGGAATTTGACTATGACCCTGACTGAACTGCGCTATATCGTCACGCTCGCCCAGGAACAGCACTTTGGCCGAGCCGCCGAGCGTTGCCACGTCAGCCAGCCGACGCTGTCGGTCGGCGTCAAGAAGCTCGAGGACGAGCTGGGCATTCTGATCTTCGAGCGCAGCAAGAGTGCCGTGCGCCTCACCCCCACCGGTGAGGGCATCGTCGCCCAGGCGCAAAAGGTGCTGGAGCAGGCGCAGGGCATCCGCGAACTGGCCCAGGCCGGCAAGAACCAGCTCACGGCGCCGCTGAAGATCGGCGCCATCTATACCATCGGGCCCTATCTCTTTCCGCATCTCATTCCGCAACTTAACCGGGTGGCGCCGGAGATGCCGTTGTACATCGAGGAAAACTTCACTCATATACTGCGCGACAAGCTGCGCACCGGTGAACTGGACGCCGTCATCCTCGCCCTGCCGTTCAACGAGCCGGACGTCCTGACCCTGCCGCTGTACGACGAGCCCTTCTACGTGATGATGCCGGCGCGGCACCCTTGGACCAAGCTCAAGGCCATCCCGCAGAACCAGCTCAGCGACAAGAGCCTGCTGCTGTTGGGTGAGGGTCACTGCTTCCGCGACCAGGTCCTCGAAGCCTGTCCGACGGTGCGCAAGCACGAGGAAAACAAGAATTCCACGGTGGAATCCTCGTCCCTGGAAACCATCCGCCACATGGTGGCCTCGGGTCTGGGCGTCTCGGTACTGCCGTTCTCGGCGGTGGAAAGTCACCACTATGCGCCTGGGATCATCGAGGTGCGGCCCTTCGAGCGGCCGGTACCCTATCGCACCGTGGCCATCGCATGGCGTGCCAGTTTCCCACGGCCCAAGGCCATCGAGGTGCTGGCCGATTCGGTGCGGTTGTGCTCCGTGGCCCGCCCCGAAGCCAAGGGCGTCGTGCAGCCCGCATGAGTGAACTGGCCACGACGCCGGTCACCGCGCTCAAGGGGGTAGGCGCGGCCCTACAGGAAAAGCTCGCGCGGGTGGGCCTGGAAACCCTGCAGGACGTGCTCTTCCACCTGCCGCTGCGCTATCAGGACCGTACCCGTATCGTGCCCATCGGCGCCCTGCGGCCCGGCCAGGACGCCGTGGTGGAGGGTATGGTCGCCTCCGCTGAAGTGCTCATGGGGCGGCGGCGCAGCCTGCTGGTGCGCCTGCAGGACGGCAGCGGTACGCTCTCGCTGAGATTCTTCCACTTCAGCCAGGCGCAAAAGGATGGCATGGCCCGCGGCACCCTGCTGCGCTGCTATGGCGAGGTGCGTCCCGGTGCCTCCGGCCTTGAGATCTACCATCCCGAATACCGCGCCCAGGACGAAAGCGCGCCCGCCCCGGTCGAGCAGACGCTGACGCCCATCTACCCGACCACCGAAGGCCTGACCCAGCTGCGCCTGCGCCAGCTTAGCGCCCAGGCCCTGGAGCGGCTGGGGCCCGAGTCCCTGCCGGACTGGCTGCCGCCGGAGATGGCCGAGCACTATCGCCTGGGCCCGCTGGCCGATGCCTTGCGCTATCTGCACCGGCCGCCGCCGGATGCGGATCTGGAAGAACTGGCCGAGGGCCGTCACTGGGCCCAGGAGCGGCTGGTCTTCGAGGAATTGCTGACCCATCAGCTGTCATTGCAACAACTGCGCGAAACCCTGCGCGCCCAGCGTGCGGTGCCCCTGCCAGCCGCCCGCCGGCTGCCGCAGCTGTATCTGGATAACCTTGGCTTCAAACCTACCGGTGCCCAGCAGCGCGTCGGGCGCGAGATCGCCTACGACCTGGCCCAGGCCGAACCCATGCTGCGGCTGGTGCAGGGCGATGTGGGCGCGGGCAAGACGGTAGTGGCGGCCTTGGCCGCCTTGCAGGCCATCGAGGCCGGCTATCAGGTGGCCCTGATGGCGCCCACCGAAATCCTCGCCGAGCAGCACTTCCTCAACTTCCAGCGCTGGTTTGCCGCGCTGGACATCGAGGTGGCCTGGCTGGCCGGCAAGCTCAAGGGCAAGGCCCGCGCCAGCTCGCTGGAACGCATCGCCGCCGGTGCACCCATGGTGGTGGGCACCCATGCGCTGTTCCAGGAGGAGGTGCGCTTCGCTCGGCTGGCGCTGGTGGTGATCGACGAGCAGCACCGCTTCGGCGTGCAGCAGCGTCTGGCGCTACGCCAGAAGGGTGTCGATGGCCGCCTGGCGCCGCACCAGCTGATCATGACCGCCACGCCTATCCCGCGGACCCTGGCCATGAGCGCCTATGCCGATCTGGATACCTCGGTGCTCGACGAATTGCCACCCGGGCGGACGCCGGTCAACACCGTGAGCGTGACCGACAGCCGCCGCGAGGAAGTGGTGGAGCGGGTCCGCGCCGCCTGCCATGAAGGGCGCCAGGCCTACTGGGTCTGCACCCTGATCGAAGAATCCGAGGAGCTCACCTGCCAGGCGGCCGAGACCACCTACGAGGAATTGCAGTTGGCGCTGGCCGAACTGCACGTGGGGCTGATCCATGGGCGCATGAAGCCGGCGGAAAAGGCCGCGGTGATGGCCGAGTTCAAGGCCGGCAATCTGCAGCTGCTGGTGGCTACTACGGTGATCGAGGTGGGGGTGGACGTGCCCAACGCAAGCCTGATGATCATCGAGAATCCCGAGCGCCTCGGCCTGGCCCAACTGCATCAGCTGCGTGGCCGGGTCGGGCGGGGCAGTGCGGTCAGCCATTGCGTGCTGCTGTTCCATCCGCCGCTGTCGCAGATCGGTCGTGAACGCCTGGCCATCATGCGCGAGACCAACGACGGCTTCATCATCGCCGAGAAGGACCTGGAATTGCGTGGCCCTGGCGAGATGCTCGGCACCCGCCAGACCGGCCTGTTGCAATTCAAGGTGGCCGATCTGATGCGCGATGCTCACTGGCTGCCGGCGGTACGCGATGCGGCCCAGGAACTGCTCGTGCGCTGGCCGAGTCATGCCGGTCCTCTGCTGGAGCGCTGGCTGCGCCATGGACAGCAATACGGGCAGGTTTGACAAAGCTTATACAGACGACGCTACCTACGGAGCCGAATGGTTATACTCCAGGGCGTACGTGAGGATAAAGATGCCATGACCGATGTTGCGCTCGCTTCGCCCCTTCCCGAAGTCCCCTCTTCGATCCAGCAACTGCTCGCCCAGTTGAGCCTGGCTTATCGGCCGGTGTCGGCGACGGCGCGTCAGCCGCAGGCGAACCGGGTGCACACGGTGCTGCTCAGCGACAGCGTCGGCATGTTGCTGGTGCTTCTGCCTGAGGATCAGCTGCTGGATCTGCGCCGGTTGGTGGAGTTCACTGGCCGCCAACTGACGGTGGTGGCACCGGATCGGCTGGCGCGCACCCTGGAGCGTTATGAGCTGGATGTCCTGCCAGGGCTGCCGTCACTGACCAATTCCCCCTGCCTCTATGACGAGCGCCTGCTGGAGGTGCCGCGCCTGCTGCTGGAGTCTGGCGAGCGCTCGTTGCTGCTCGAAGTGGAAACAGCTGAGTATCGCCGTCTCCTGAGCCAGGCGACCGCGGGCAGCTTCGGCATTCCGGCTGCCGGCATCCAGCCGAACCTGCGCCAGCCGGAGCGCGACCAGGCGGAAATCCTCCATGCGGCCACCGCCTTTACCGCGCGGCGTATCCGCCAGCGCCTGGACGAGACCCTGGAAATCCCACCGCTGTCCAAGACCGCGGAAAAGGTCATCAAGCTGCGGGTCGATCCCGATGCCACGGTGGACGACCTGGCCAACGTGGTGGAGACCGATCCGGCCTTGGCCGCCCAGGTGATCAGCTGGGCCGCGTCGCCCTACTATGCCGCGCCTGGCAAGATCCGCTCGGTGGAAGACGCCATCGTACGGGTGCTGGGCTTCGATCTGGTGATCAACTTGGCCCTTGGTCTGGCCTTGGGCAAGACCTTGAGCCTGCCCAGCGACCAGGCTGAGCAGGAAACTCCCTACTGGAAAAAGGCCATTTACACTGCCGCTCTGATCGAGGGCCTGGCGCGCGCCATGCCCCGGGCCGAGCGACCGGAAATGGGCTTGGCCTATCTGGGCGGGCTGCTGCACAACTTCGGCTACCTGGTGCTGGCCCACGTCTTTCCGCCGCACTTCACGCTGATCTGCCGCCATCTGGAGGCCAACCGCCAGCTGGATCACCAGGTGATCGAGCATCACCTGCTGGGCATCACCCGCGAGCAGATCGGCGCCGCCCTGATGCGCTGCTGGGAGATGCCCGAAGAGGTGGTCACCGCGCTGCGCTTCCAGGGTGATCCCGAGTATCGCGGCGAGCAGGCGGTCTATCCCAATCTGATCTTTCTCGCGGTGCAGCTGTTGCGCGGCGAGGGCATCGGCAACGGCCCTGCTCAGCCCATTCCCGACGATCTCTATACGCGGCTGAACATAGATCCGACCAAGGCGCGAGAGTGCATGCAGAAGATCCTGGGTGCCGAAGCCGCCCTGCGTGAGCTGACCGGCCAGTTCAAATGACCGTCTGACTGGCGTCCGGCGCTCCCGGCGCCGGAGCCGCAAACGCCAGACAACAAAAAACCCGCCGAGGCGGGTTTCTTGTTCAAGGGGCGATCAATTACTTGATCTTGCCTTCCTTGTACATGACATGCTTGCGCACGACCGGATCGAATTTCTTGATTTCGATCTTTTCGGGCTTGGTGCGCTTGTTCTTGTCAGTGGTGTAGAAGTGACCGGTACCGGCACTGGAAATCAAACGGATCAATTCACGCATGACGAATCCCCTTAGAATTTTTCGCCGCGGCTACGCAGCTCGGACAGGACGGTTTCGATACCGCGCTTGTCGATGATACGCATGCCCTTGGCAGAAACGCGCAGACGCACGAAGCGCTTCTCGGATTCTACCCAGAAACGGTGATGCTGCAGGTTCGGCAGGAAACGACGACGGGTTTTGTTGTTAGCGTGGGAAACGTTGTTCCCAGTAATCGGACCCTTACCGGTTACTTGGCAAACTCTCGACATGGCTCAGCCCTCATAAACCTCATGCCAAACCCGGCATGGGTTGGCCGCTTGTAACTGTATTGATTCCTGTTTTGACGGGGAAAGCCGGCAAATGCCGGGGACCTGAAGCGGCCATACCCCGAAAAAAGAGCGCTGTTTTATACCAGAAGCACTCTGGGATAACAAGGTGGGGCGACGGATGAAATGCCTGCAAACCCCGCACTGTGTGGGCCTGGACGGAATGTCAACCGTTCGTCGGTCAGAAGCATTGTGACAGACGGACGGGTGGTCTAGTTTAGAACGAACGAGACAAACCATCTACGCCCGCCAGACGACCGCCCGCAGCGCTCCTTTGGCCGCTGTCAGCCAGGCGCTCACCGTCTGCCCACCTCGGATCTACAAGGAATCTTCCATGCGTTTCGCCGCCTTGCCTCTGCTCTTCGCGCCCCTGCTGGCTCAGGCCGCCACGCTCAGCGTCTGCACCGAAGCTAGTCCGGATGGATTCGACGTGGTGCAATACAACTCCCTGACCACCACCAACGCCTCGGCCGATGTGCTGATGAATCGGCTGGTGGAGTACGACGCTGGCGAAGGCAAGCTGGTACCGAGCCTGGCGCAAAGCTGGACGGTGTCCAACGACGGCCTGACCTACGACTTCGCCCTGCGCCCGGACGTGAAGTTTCACCACACCGACTACTTCACCCCCAGCCGCACCCTGACGGCCGATGACGTGGTATTCAGCTTCCAGCGCATGCTGGACAAGGATCACCCCTGGCATGCGGTGGCCAAGAGCGGTTACCCCCATGCCCAGTCAATGCAGTGGCCCAAGCTGATCAAGAGCGTGGAAAAGACCAGCGATCTCGGCGTGCGCATCGTGCTCAACAGCCCGGACGCCACCTTCCTGCCGACCCTGAGCATGGGCTTCGCCTCCATCTACTCCGCCGAATACGCCGACCAGTTGCTCAAGGCCGGCAAGACCGCTCAGCTCAACGACGAGCCCATCGGTACCGGGCCCTTCGTCTTCAAGCGTTACCAGAAGGATGCGGTGGTGCGCTATGCCGCCAATCCGGACTATTTCGCCGGCAAGCCCAAGCTGGATGGCCTGATTTACGCCATCACCCCGGACTCGGCGGTGCGCCTGCAGCGGCTCAAGCGTGGCGAGTGCCAGGTCGCCCTGTCGCCCAAGCCTCAGGATCTGCAGAGCGCTCGGGAAGACAAGAGCCTGCAAGTGCTGCAGACGCCGGCCTTCATGACCGCCTTCGTCGGCATCAACACCACCCATCCGCCGCTGGACAACATCAAGGTGCGCCAGGCCATCAACCTGGCCTTCGACAAGCAGAGCTATCTCAAGGCGGTGTTCCAGGACACCGCGGTGGCCGCCGACAACATCTATCCGCCCACCACCTGGGGCTACGCCAAGGATGTGCCGGCCTACCCCTATGATCCGGCCAAGGCCAAGGCCCTGCTGGCCCAGGCGGGCGTCAAGGATGGCTTCAAGACCACCATCTGGACGCGGCCCAGCGGCAGCCTGCTCAATCCCAATCCGCAACTGGGCGCCCAGATGCTGCAGGCCGACCTGAAGAAGATCGGTGTCGATGCCCAGATCCAGGTGATCGAGTGGGGCGAGCTGATCCGCCGCGCCAAGACCGGCGAGCACGATCTGCTGTTCATGGGCTGGGCCGGGGACAACGGTGATCCGGACAACTACCTGACGCCGCAATTCTCCTGCGCCTCGGTGCAATCGGGGCTGAATTTCGCGCGCTATTGCGACAAGACCCTGGATGGCGCTATCAGCAAGGGCAAGACCCTGGCCGACCAGATGGCGCGGGCCACGGTGTACCACCAGGCGCAGCGCATCATCCACGACCAGGCGCTGTGGCTACCGTTGGCCCATCCGACGGTGACGGTACTGGCCAAGACCACTGTCGAGGGCTATCAGCCCAATCCCTTCGGTCGCCAGGACTTCAGCAAGGTCAGCGGCGGTCGCTAGGACCGCCAGCAGCTCGCCAGCCCCGCGCTGGCGAGTTGTCGAATCCTGGTTCAGCGCCACGGCTGGCCGTCGGTGCGCTGCACCTGCTTGACCTTCTGTTGGATGGCGGCGCGCGCCAGCATGTGGGCGCTGACTGGCGCGGTAATGAAGATGAACAGGGCGATCAGCAGTTCGTGCAGGCTCAGGCCATCGCCCTGGACGCTGAAGAACAGCATGGAGGCGATGATGGTGCTGCCCACGCCCAGGGTGGTGGCCTTGGTCGGGCCATGCAGGCGCATGAAGAAGTCCGGCAGCCGGTACAGGCCAACGGCGCCGATGAGGGCGAAGCTGCTGCCGATGAGCAGCAGGACGCAGATCAGGAGTTCGAGCCAGAAGGGCATGGGGTAGCTCCTACGTCAGTCGATGATTTCGCCATGGAGCATATGCTTGCCCAGCGCCACGGTGCCGACGAAGCCGGTCACGGCAATGAGCAGCGCCGCTTCGAAGAAGACGTCGGTGGCCAGCCAGATCCCGAACAGGATGATGATCGCCAGGACGTTGATATAGAGCGTATCCAGCGCCAGTACCCGATCAGGCATGTCGGGGCCCTTGACCAGCCGATAGACGTTGAGCACGGCGGCTATGCCCATCATCCCCAGGCACAGCAGGGTCACGTAGGTGAGCATTCGAAGATCTCCTTGAGCGGGGCTTCATAGCGGGTCTTGACCTGGAGGATCATCGCTTCCTTGTCCTCGACGTCCAGCCCGTGCAGCAGCAGGGTCTTGCGATCGCCGCTGAGGCCAGAGGACACGGTGCCGGGGGTAAGGGAAACCACGCAGGCGAGCAGGGTGAGGAGGAATTCGTCCTCGATGTCGATGGGCACCTCGATGAAGGCCGGCCGGAGGGCCTCGGGGCGGCCCAGCACCAGGCGGGCGACGTGCAGGTTGGCGACGACGATGTCGTACATCACCATCAGCATGTAGCGCAGCAGCAGGCCAGGACGCCGCAGGCGCGGGGCGGTGAGCAGGAAGTCCCGGCAGAGCAGCGGGATCCCCCAGCCGAACAGCAGACCCAGCAGCAACTGGCCCAGGCTCAGGCTGTTGTTGAGCAGCAGCCAGGCCAGGGTCAGCAGCCCGGTGAGCAGTGGGTGCGGTAGCCAGCGCTTCATGGGCCAACCCCCCGGACGATGTCGAAGTAGGCGGAGACATCCAGCAGTTGCCGGGCGGTCTCCAGGGCGTAGCCATGCAGCGGAGCCGCCGCAGCCATCAGCAGGGGGCTGCCCAGCAGCAGGCCGAGGGTCGCGGCGAGCTGGATGCGATCAAGGCGCACCTCCAGGGCCACGTTGTTGGCGCGCCAGAACAGCGTCGTGCCGGCGCGGGACAGGGCGATGATCATGCCCAGCCCACCCAGCAGCACTACCGGCCAGATGATCAGCGCCGGCCAGGCGGTACCGGTGGCCTGCAGGAGCATCACCTTGCCGAGAAAGCCGGGGAAGGGCGGCAGTCCGGCGACGGAGACCGCGCCGAGAAAGAACAGCCCGCCCAATAGACGCGGATGACGCAGCTCGGGCCCGCTTTTGAGGATGTCGCCCTGGAGGCCGCGCTGCTGGGCGATGAGGTCGGCCAGCAGGAACAGGGCACCGGCGATCCAGGTGCTGTGCACCAGGTAGAAGAAGGCAGCGGCCAGGCCCGCGACGCTGCCCAGGGCGACGCCGGTAAGTAGCATGCCGACCGAGATGACCACCAGGTAGCCGAGCAGCGCCTTGAGGTGGTGGGCGGCCAGGGCGCCGAATACCCCGGCGGCCAGAGTGACCGCCGCCAGCGGCCAGAGCCAGGGCAGCACATAGTGCGCAAGCGGGCCGGCCGCGGCGCCGAACACCAGCAGGAAGACGCGGACGATGGCGTAGAGCCCGACCTTGGTCATGATGGCGAACAGCGCGGCGACTGGCGCGCTGGCCGCGGAATAGGCGCTGGGCAGCCAGAAGTACAGCGGCAGGATGGCGCCCTTGAGGCCAAAGACCACAAGCAGCAGGAAGCCCGCAGCAGCCAACAGGGGCGCGCGCTCGGGGTCGGCGCTAGCTACCTTCAGGCCCAGGTCGGCCATGTTCAGGGTGCCGAGCAGGCCGTAGAGCAGGCCGATGCCGATCAGGAACAGCGCCGAGCCCACCAGGTTGAGCACCACGTAGTGCAGACCGGCGCGTATCCGGTCCGGTCCGGCGCCGTGCACCAGCAGGGCATAGGAGGCGATCAGCAGGATCTCGAAGAAGACGAAGAGATTGAACAGGTCGCCAGTGAGGAAGGCGCCGTTGATGCCCAGCAGCTGAAACTGGAACAGCGCATGGAAGTCCGGGCCGCGAGCATCGTCGCCGCGGCAGGCGTAGAGCACCGCGCCAGCGGCCAGCACCGCCACGGTGAGCAGCATCAGCGCGGCCAGGCGATCCAGCAGCAGGACGATGCCGAAGGGCGCCGCCCAGTCGCCCAGGGCGTAGACCTCCAGCTGACCGCCACTGGCCCGCCGCAGGAGCAGCACCGCCAGCGGCAGCAGGGTCCAGGTGGCGAGCAGCGATAGCCCGCGCGAGGCCCTGGCGGATAGCCGTGGGCGCATCAGCAGGAAGCCGCCGGTAAACAGGGGGACGAGGATGGGCAGGATGATCAGGTGGTTCATCGGCGCGGCTCCTCGCCATCCACATGGTCGGTGCGCAATTCGCCCAGGGCGCGCAGCGACAGGGCCACCACGAAGGCGGTCATGGCAAAGCCGATGACGATGGCGGTGAGCACCAGCGCCTGGGGCACCGGATCGGCATGCTCGGCAGCCTTGCCGATCACCGCCGGCACGCCGGTGCGCAACCGACCCATGGCGAACAGGAAGAGATTGACCGCGTAGGAGAGCAGGGTGAGACCCAGCACCACCGGATAGAGGCGTGCTCTGAGCAGCAGGTAGACGCCGGTGGCGACGAGGACCCCGAGGGTCGTGCAGAACAGGATCTCCATGTCAGAGCACCTCCTGGCTGGATCCATCGGTGTCCGTCTCGTCGCGGCTGACGTGGCCCAGGTTGGAAAGGATCAGCAGCGTGGCGCCGACCACCGCCAGATAGACGCCAAGGTCGAAGATCAGGGCGGTGGCCAGTTCGGTCTTGCCGATCAGCGGAATGGCGAAGTAGTCGAAGGCGGTGGTGAGGAAGGGGCGACCAAAGACCAGCGACCCCAGGCCAGTGAGGGCGGCGATCAATACCCCGACACCGCAGATGGTGTGGTAGCTGATCGGCAGGCGGCGCTGGGTCCAGGCCACGCCATGGGCCACGTACTGCAAGATCAGGGCGATGGCGGTGACCAGGCCGGCGATGAAACCGCCACCGGGCAGGTTGTGCCCGCGCACGAAAATGAAGGCCGACACCAGCAGGGCCAGGGGCAGCAGTACCCGCGCCACGTTGTTGAGGATCATCGGGTGACTGTCGCGCGACCAGGGGGTGCCCTTGGGGTCGACCAGCGGATGCGGCAGGTGCAGGTGCTTGAGCAGACCGTAGATCCCGGCGGCGGCGATGGCCAGCACGGTCACCTCGCCAAGGGTATCGAAACCGCGGAAGTCCACCAGGATGACGTTGACCACGTTGTAGCCACCGCCGCCGGACACCGAGTTGGCCAGGAAGAAGTCGCCTATGTGCTCATAGGGGCGGGTCAGCACGGCATAGGCCAGCAGTGCCACCATCAGCCCCAGGCCACTGGCCAGCAGCACGTCGCGCAGGCCGCGCAGGCTGCTGGACTCGATGGGCGTGCGATCCGGCATGAAGAACAGCGCCAGCACCAGCAGGATGACGGTCACCACCTCCACCGACAGCTGCGTCAGTGCCAGGTCCGGTGCCGAATAGCGGGCGAACAGCAGGGCGACGATCAGGCCCACGGTGCTCAGAGCCATGAGTGCCTTGAGCCGGTTGCGGTGGAAATACACCGTCAGCACCGCGGTCAGCATCAGGATGCCCAGGCCCAGGGCGGTGAGCGGATCGAAGGGCGCCAGGGCCACGGGGCCGGTGAGGCTGTCCAGGCCCGACAGCGCCGCCACCAGCAGCACGAGCGTCGCCAGCAGCATCAGGGTGATGTAGCGCTGCAGCGACCCGCTTTCCAGGCAGAGGGTCAGGCGCTGGGCGAAGCCGACCAGACGATTCATGGCGTGCTCGAAGACCTGGCGGGCGTCGATGTCGGGCAGGCCCTCTTGCCAGCGGAACAGCGGCTGGCGGAAGGCGTAGACCAGCACCCCGCCGATCATCGCCAGGATGCTCATCATCAGGGCGGTATTGAAGCCGTGCCAGATGGCCAGGCTGTACTCTGGCAGGCTGCCGCCCAGGGCGGCGCTGGCGCTGGCGGCCAGCAGCGGCGCCACGGTATAGCCCGGCACCACGCCTACCAGCAGGCACAGCAACACCAGGATCTCCACCGGGATCTTCATGTAGCGCGGTGGCTCATGGGGCGGATAGTGGGGCAGGTCGCGCGGCTCGCCATTGAAGAAGACGTCGTGAATGAAGCGCAGTGAGTAGGCGACCGAGAAGACGCCATAGAGCACCGCCACCGCCGGTACTATCCAGCTGAAGCTGCCGAACAGGCCGTGATGAAGGGTCTCGTTGAAGAACATCTCCTTGCTCAGGAAACCATTGAGCAGCGGCACCCCGCCCATGGCGGCGGCGGCGACCATGGCCAGCGCCGCCGTATGCGGCATGTAGCGACCGAGCCCGGCGAGGCGGCGCATGTCGCGGCTGCCGGTTTCGTGGTCGATGATGCCGGCAGCCATGAACAGCGAGGCCTTGAAGGTCGCGTGGTTGAGGATGTGGAACACCGCCGCCACGGTGGACAGCTGGGTGTCGAGGCCGAACAGCAGGGTGATCAGGCCCAGGTGACTGATCGTGGAATAGGCCAGCAAGCCTTTGAGGTCATGCTGGAACAACGCCAGGATGGCGCCCACCACCAGGGTGGTGAGCCCGGTGAGGGTGACGATGTAGAACCACCACTCCGAATCGGCCAGCGCCGGATAGAAGCGCGCCAGGAGAAAGACCCCGGCCTTGACCATGGTCGCCGAGTGCAGATAGGCCGAGACCGGCGTCGGCGCGGCCATGGCCTGGGGTAGCCAGAAGTGGAAAGGAAATTGCGCGGACTTGGTGAAGACGCCCAGCAGCACCAGGATCAGCGCCAGTGGATAGAGGGCATGGCCGGTGATCAGCGGGCCGGCGGCGAGTACGTCGGTCAACTCGAAGCTGCCGACGATATGGCCGATCAGCAGGACGCCGGCGAGCAGCACGAGACCGCCGCCGCCGGTGACGGTCAGGGCCATGCGCGCGCCCTGGCGGGCTTCCTTGCTGTGGCTCCAGAAGCCGATCAGCAGAAAGGACGACAGGCTGGTCAGCTCCCAGAACACCATCAGTAGCAGCAGGTTTTCCGCCAGTACCACGCCCAGCATGGCGCCCATGAACAGCAGCAGGTAGGCGAAGAAGCGGCCGACCGACTCGTCCTTGCCCAGGTAATAGGTGGCATAGAGGATCACCAGCAGGCCCATGACCAGGATCATCAGGGCGAACATCAGGCCCAGGCCGTCCAGGCGCAGGCTGAGGTTCAGGCCCAGGGTCGGCAGCCAGTCCAGCCGCTGCAGCAGCACGGCGCCGTCGAGCACGGCCGGCAGTTGCGAGGCCAGCAGGGCCAGGGCTACGGCAGGCGCTATGGCGGTACCCAGAGCACAGGCACGCCGCCCGAAGCGATCAGTCGCCAGCGACAGCAGTGTTCCTAGAAAGGGCAACGCGATGATCAGCGCCAATACCATGCCTGCATCCTTTAGCTGAGCGCCTCACGGCGGTGGATAGATGGGGCTCCCTCGAGACCTCGAGCGGCATTCGATCCGTCCACGCAGAGATCGCCAAGACGGCGAGAGGTGGAGGAACCGATCTTCGAGTTTCGTACAAGAACCGAAGGTTTAATAACCTAAGGTGATAATAAAAGAGAGACCTCAAAATCCTAGCCCTGTCTCCCTTACAAAATATTAGGAAACAGGCCCGCAGTGTCCAGCAGAGGATTCAACCGCCTGGCAGCCGCCGTTCGGGTCTCACTGAGACCTCTGGAACGGGCTTTTGCTCAGGTTGGCAAGGAAAGGAGGTACCCGGCGCTTCGGTGGGGCGAAGCGCCGGGACAGGGAAGAAAAAACCCGACACGCCAAAGGAGCAAGAGAACACGCGTGCCGGGGGTAAGCGCCAGCGGTCAGAGCGCCGACGCGGGGGAACCTTGGCCTTGGCCTTGGGCGAGGCGGGCCGGTTGGACCTCCCAGCCACCCCCCAGGGCCTTGTAGAGGGCGACGATGCCGCGATAGAGCTCGATCTCGCCTTGGGCCTGCTGGTCCTCGGCGGCCAGGCGTTCGCGCTGGGCATCGAGCAGTACCAGGAAGTCGGTGCCGCCTTCGCGGTAGCGGATCTCGGCCTGGTCGGCGGCGGTGCGACTGGCCACCGACTGGCGGATCAGCGCCTGCAGGCGCTCCTGGCGTCGCCCGTAGTCGCTGAAGGCATTGGCGCTCTCTTCCAGGGCGGTCAGCACCTGCTGCTCGTAGTTGGCCAGGGCCTCGTCGGAGCCGGCACGGGCGCCGCGCAAGCGGGCGCGCACGCTGCCCAGATCGAAGGCCGCCCAGCTGATGCTCGGTCCCAGACCCCAGGCGCGCGCCGCACTGCTGCCGATCTGCGAGCCGCGCCCGGCGGTGAAGCCGAGAAAGCCGGAGAGACTGACCCGCGGGAAGAGGTCGGCGGTGGCCACCCCGACGTCGGCGGTGGCGGCAGCCAGGCGGCGTTCGGCGGCGGCCACGTCCGGGCGCCGGCGTAGCAGGGCAGCGGGGTCGCCGATAGGCAGACGCTTGGCGATGGCCGGCAGGGCCTTGGGCGAGAGGTCCACGCTCAGGGCATCCGGGCGTTGGCCGAGCAGGGTGGCGATGCGGTTGCGCGCACGGCTGGCCTGGGCCTGGAATTCCGGCAGGCTGGCTTCGGTGGCGGCCAGGCGCGCTTCGCTGCGCTGCACGTCCAGGTCGCTGCCCATGCCCTCGTCTCTGAGGGTCACGGTCAGGCGGCGCGCCTCGCGCTGGTTGCCCAGGTTGTCGCGGGCGATGCGTTCGCGCAGCTGGGCGCCGCGCAGGTCGCCATAGGCGTCCACCAGTTCGGCGATCAGGCTGACCTGCAGTCCGGCGAGATCCGAGGCCGCGGCTTCCGCGCGGGCATCGCTGGCTTCCAGGGTATGGCGGACCCGACCGAACAGGTCCAGCTCCCAGGCCATGTCCAGGCCCAGGTCATAGCGCTCGCTATTGACTCGCTGCTCGGTCAGCCCGGGCTGCTGGGCCTTGCCCAGCTGGCTGCTGGCGCGACTGGTGACCGTCGGATAGAGGTCGTTGGCATCGTCGTCCCGCAGGGCGCGGGCAGCGCGTAGCCGAGCGAAGGCGGCGCGCAATTGGCGGTTGCCGTCCAGGCTGCTGGCGACCAGGGCGTTGAGGGTCGGGTCCTCGAACTGGCGCCACCAGAGCGCCTCGAAACGACCCTGGTCGTAGACGTTGGGCTGCTGGCTCGCCTTGAGTTGCGCAGGCGCGGGTGCGGGCGCCTGGTAGTGCGGGCCGACGGCGCAGGCGGAAACCGCCAGCGCCAGTAGCAGGGGAGCGAAGACCTTCATGCCTGGGCCTCCTGAGCAAGGGCGGATCGGGCCTGGCGACGCTCCACGAAGGCACGTACCAGGACATAGAAGAGCGGCGTGAGCAGCAGCCCGAAGAAGGTCACCCCGAGCATCCCGGAGAACACCGCGACGCCCATGGCATGGCGCATCTCGGCACCGGCGCCGGTGGAGGTCACCAGGGGCACCACGCCCATGATGAAGGCGAAGCTGGTCATCAGGATGGGTCTCAGGCGCAGGCGGCAGGCCTCCAGCACCGCGGCGACGCGGTCCTTGCCGGTGGCCTGCTGATCCTTGGCGAACTCGACGATGAGGATGGCGTTCTTGCACGCCAGGCCCACCAGCACGATCAGCCCGATCTGGGTGAAGATGTTGTTGTCGCTACCGGCCAAGAGCACCCCGGTGATGGCCGAAAGCAGGGTCATGGGCACGATCAGGATCACCGCCAGCGGCAGGCTCCAGCTCTCGTACTGGGCGGCCAGCACCAGGAAGGCCAAGAGCACGCAGAGCGGGAACACCAGCAGGGCGGTATTGCCGGAAAGGATCTGCTGGTAGGTCAGCTCGGTCCATTCGAAGGTCATGCCATTGGGCAGCTCCTGCTTGAGCAGCTGCTCGATGGCCGCCTGGGCCTGGCCGGAGCTGTAGCCCGGGGCCGGCGCGCCGTTGATCTCGGCGGTGAGGAAGCCGTTGTAGTGCATCACCCGGTCGGGCCCCGCGGTATCGCTGATCTTGACGAAGGTGGACAGGGGCACCATCTCGCCGCGGTCGTTGCGCACCTTGAGCTGGCCGATCTGCTCGGGTTCCAGGCGGAAGCGCTGGTCGGCCTGGACGTTGACCTGGAAGGTACGACCGAAACGGTTGAAGTCGTTGGCGTAGACCGAGCCCAGGTAGGCCTGCAGGGTGTCGAAGATGGCGTCGATGGGCACGCCGAGGGTCTTGGCCTTCTCGCGGTCGATGTGGGCATCGATCTGCGGCACATTGACCTGGTAGCTGGTGAACAGCGACTCCGGGGCCAGTTCCGGCAGCTGCCGGGCCTTGGCCAGCACGCTCTGGGTCTGGGCGTAGAGCTCCTCGTAACCCAGGTTGCCACGGTCTTCCACCTGCAGGCGGAAGCCGCCGATGCTACCCAGCCCCTGCACTGGCGGTGGCGGGAAGATGGCGATGATGGATTCCTGGATGGCGGCGAATTCGCCGTTCAGCTGGGCGGCGATGGCGCCGGCCGACAGCGAGGGATCACGGCGCTCCTCGAAGGGCTTCAGGGTCACGAAGACGATGCCGCTGTTGGGGCTGTTGGTGAAGCCGTTAATGGACAGGCCCGGGAAGGCCACGGTGCTTTCCACGCCGGGGTGCTTGAGGGCGATGGCCGACATGCGGCGGATGACCTCTTCGCTGCGATCCAGGGTGGCGGCGTCGGGCAACTGGGCGAAGGCCACCAGGTACTGCTTGTCCTGGGGTGGCACGAAGCCGGTCGGCGTCTTCACCAGGCCCAGACCGGTCAGGCCCAGCAGTACCACATAGAGCACCAGCACGATGGAGCTACCGCGCAGCACCCGGCGCACGGCGCCGACGTAGCCGTGGCTGGCCTTTTCGAAGAAGCGGTTGAAGGGGGCGAACAGCCAGCCGCCGAACAACCGGTCGAGCAGCCGCGAGAAACGGTCCTTGGGCGCGTCGTGGGCCTTGAGCAGCACCGCGGCCAGGGCCGGCGACAGGGTCAGGGAGTTGAAGGCCGAGATCACCGTGGAAATGGCGATGGTCAGGGCGAATTGCCGATAGAACTGTCCGGTGAGGCCCGAGATGAAGGCGGTCGGCACGAACACCGCGCAGAGCACCAGGGCGGTGGCGATGATGGGCCCGGTCACTTCACTCATGGCGCGCCGGGTGGCCGCCACCGGTTCCAGGCCCAGGCCGATGTTTCGCTCGACGTTTTCCACCACCACGATGGCGTCGTCCACCACGATGCCAATGGCCAGTACCAGCCCGAACAGCGATAGCGCATTGAGCGAGAAGCCGAAGGCGTGCATCACCGCAAAGGTGCCGATCAGCGACACCGGCACTGCCACCAGGGGAATGATGGAGGCGCGCCAGGTCTGCAGGAACAGGATCACCACCAGCACCACCAGGATGATGGCTTCGAACAGGGTGTGCACCACGGCTTCGATGGAGCCGCGCACGAAGATGGTCGGGTCGTAGACGATCTCGTAGTCCATGCCCTGGGGGAAGCTCTGCTTGAGCTCGGCCATCTTGGCGCGCACCTGGTTGGACAGGTCGATGGCGTTGCTGCCGGGACGCTGGAAGATCGGGATGGCCACCGCCGGCTGATTGTTCAGCAGCGATCTCAGAGCGTACTGGTTGGAGCCCAGTTCAATGCGGGCGATGTCGCGCAGCCGGGTGATCTGGCCGTCGCTGCCGGCGCGCACGATGATGTTGGCGAATTCTTCCTCATCCACCAGGCGACCCTGGGTATTGATGGCCAGCTGGAAACTGGTGCTGCCCGGCGCGGGTGGCGCGCCGAGGGCGCCCGCCGCGACCTGACGGTTTTGCTCGCGAATGGCGGCGACCACGTCGCTGGCTGTCAGGCCGCGCGAGGCGACCTTGTCGGGGTCGAGCCAGACGCGCAGGGAATAGTCGCCCATGCCGAACAGCTGGACGTCGCCCACGCCGTCCAGCCGCGCCAGCTCGTCCTTGACGTTGATCAGGGCGTAGTTGGACAGATAGAGCATGTCATAGCGCTGATCCGGCGAGGTCAGGTGCACCACCATCGCCAGGTCCGGCGAGGCCTTGTCGGCGGTCACGCCGAGACGCTGCACCTCTTCCGGCAGCTTGGGCAGGGTGCGGGTGACACGGTTTTGCACCTGCACCTGGGCGGTATCCAGGTTGGTGCCCAGGGCAAAGGTGATGGTCAGGGTCAGCTTGCCGTCGGCGGTGGACTGGGACGACAGGTAGAGCATGTGCTCCACGCCGTTCATGGCCTGCTCCAGGGGCGCGGCCACGGTCTCGCCGATCACCTTGGGGTTGGCGCCAGGGAAGGTGGCGCGCACCACCACGGTGGGCGGCACCACCTCGGGGTATTCGCTGATCGGCAGCTGGAACAGCGAGATGGCCCCGCCGATCAGGATGATCAGCGAGAGCACGGCGGCGAAGATCGGCCGGCGGATGAAGAACTGGGAGAAGTTCATCGGAGCAGTCCTTGAGCGAAAGGCGTGCAGAGGCGCAGCCATCGCGGCCATGGGCCGCTCCTACAGGCACGGAAGCCACCGTAGGAGCGGTCCATGACCGCGATACCGCGATGCCTGGACGGGTGAAAGTCTGAAACGGGAAGGGGTGGAGCCTGGGGCCTAGCGACTACCCACCTTGAGCGGCTGGGTGGGTGCTGGCAGGCTGGCCAATACCGCATCGCGCTGGCGCTTGAGGGCGGCCAGAGTGGTGGCATCGGCCATGGGCACCGACTGGACATCGACGGTCATGCCCGGGCGCACTCGCTGCAGGCCGTTGACCACGATGCGATCGCCGGCTTCCAACCCCTTGCGCACGAGGCGCAGGCCTTCCAGGCGCGGACCCAGTTCGATGGTGCGATAGGCGGCCTTGTTCTGGCCGTCCACCACCAGCACGAATTTCTTGCCCAGGTCGGTGCCCACGGCGGCGTCCTGGATCAGGGTGCCTTCGTAGGTACCGCTGCCCACCAGACGCAGCCGGGCATAGAGCCCCGGGGTGAAGCGGCCGTCGGCGTTGTCGAACACCGCGCGGCCATGGATGGTGCCGGTACGCGGATCGAGCTGGTTGTCCATGAAGTCCATGTGGCCTTCGTGGGAGAAGTCGTTCTCGTCGGACAGCGCCATATAGACCGGGCTGGCGGCACCGCGCTGACCCTGGCGGGCGAGGGTCTGCTGCTTGAGGAAGACGCGCTCGTCGGCGTCGAAGTAGGCATAGACCTTGTCGGTGGAGACCAGGGTGGTGAGGCGGGTATCACCGGCGTTGACCAGGTTGCCGGCCGTCACCTCGGCACGACCGACGCGACCGTCGATGGCGGCGCGGACCTCGGTGAAGCCCAGATTCAGGCGCGCGGCGTCCAGTTGCGCCTGGGCAGCGGCGACGCTGGCCTTGGCTTCCTGGGCAGCGCTGCGACGGGCCTCGACGATTTCCGCGGAGATGGCGTTGCTGCTGCGCAGGCGCTCGCCCCGGGCGGCTTCGTCGGCGGTGCGGCTGGCGCTGGCGCGGGCCTGTTGCAGTTCGGCTTCGAGGCGCTTGACCTCGGCCTGGAAGGGCCGCGGGTCGATCTGCAGCAAGAGATCGCCGCGCTTGACCCGGGTCCCCTCGTGGAAGAAGACGCGGTCGACGTAGCCCGACACGCGGGGGCGGACCACCACGGATTCCGGGGCTTCCAGCCGGCCGGTCACCTCGTCCCACTCCACCACCGGCTGGCGCAGCACCTCGGCGGCACTCACCTTGGGCGCGGGCGGTGCGGCACTGGCCTGGGGATGGGAGTCGCCACAGGCGGCGAGCAGTAGCGTGGAGGTCAGGGCCAGGGGGCCGAGGGTTTTCGCGAAGAGATCCATGTTCGAGTCCGCCCGAGGTGGAAAGAGGTCAGGAGGCGAGTCTGCCGCCGGGCAACGTCGGCGACGAATCGAAGGGCTCGAACTTATTTATCGATGGCGGTGATGGTTTTGCTGTAGGTATCGCTGGCGGTGATGGTGGTGGGCGAAAAGGCGCGCCGTAGAGGCCTTTCAGGCACGGTGTTAGGGATTGGCCGCAGGCGTGGATCTCTAGAGACTGTCCGGGTCGCCAATGAACATCTGGATGCGCGACCTCAGCCAGCGTTCGCCGAGGTCGTGATCCTGGGCGCCGCTCCAGGCCATGGGCAGCTCATGGCCACCGTCGCATAGCTCCTCGGGTGGATCCTCGTAGCGGAGGCCGCCGGTGCTGGCCAGCAGGCGCGCGGTGTAATCCGGGACCATCACCAGCAGATCGGTTTCCGCCAGCAGCGACCCCAGGCCGTTGAACTGGGGTACCGCCAGCACCACCCGGCGTTGGCGGCCAAGTTTGTCCAGCAACTCGTCGACATAGCCGGTGAGGTCACCCGCGTAGGACACCAGGGCATGGGGGCGGGCGCAGTATTCGTCCAGGGTCAGGCGGCCGGGCTTGCTGTCGGCGCGCAGGACCTTGAAGCCGAAGCGACGCACCGGGCGGCGCTTGGCATTGGCCGGCAGTTCCTCGGTGTAGCCCACCGCCACGGTGATCTCGCCGGAGGCCAGCATGCCGGCGGCGGTCAGGTAGTTCATGCGGCGTACCACCAGGGTCGTCCCCGGCGCTTCGATGCGGATTCTTCTAAGCAGTGGTGGGAGCAGGGCGAATTCGACATCGTCGGACAGGCCGACGCGAAATACCCGGTCGGCGCTGGCCGGTTCGAAACTCTGGGTCCGGCTCACCGCGCTGGAAATCTGGTCCAGGGCCGGCGACAGCAGGGCGGCGATCTCCTGCGCGCGCGGCGTGGGTTCCATGCTGCGCCCGGTGCGCACGAACAGCGGATCGTCGAACAGCGTACGCAGCCGCGCCAGGGCGGCGCTGATGGCCGGCTGGCCAAGAAACAGCTTTTCCGCGGCACGAGTGACGCTGCGTTCGAGCATCAGGGTCTCGAACACGATGAGCAGGTTGAGGTCGACGCGGCGCAGATCGGTACGGTTCATTCGGGCCCCGATAGGGAGTGGATCGATACCCCCGATGTCCATTATCGATGGGGATGCATAGAATCCTAAGGTAAGGCTGGTTAGAGTCCTAGTCATAGCAGTCCGCCTCGGCAACCGTTCCGGGGTCGGCATCAACGCGAGGTAGTCCCATGTCCCGCCTGATCCAGTTCACCGAATTCGGCCCGCCGGAGGTGCTCACCTGCATCGACCGGCCCACGCCTGTGGCTGGGCCCGGCGAGGTGATGGTGCGGGTCCAGGCCATCGGTGTGAGCTGGTACGACGTGCTCTGGCGGCAGAATCTGGCCCCCGAGCAGGCGGTACCGCCGGCGGGTCTTGGCTGCGAAATGGCCGGAATAGTGACCGCCCTGGGCGAGGGTGTCGCCGACCTGGCGATAGGTGATCCGGTGGCCAGTTTTCTCGGCCACGACATCAATCGCTATCCGGCCTATGGTGATGACCTGGTCTATCCGGCCACCTCCCTGGTGCGCTATCCAGACGTGCTTTCGCCCGCGGAGGCCGCGGTGCACTACAACCCGCTGCTCACCATCTATACCGGTCTGGTGCACCAGGCGCGCCTGCAAGCCGGGGAATGGGTACTGATCACCGATGCCAGCCGCTGCTGCGGACCGGCATCCATCCAGCTGGCCAAGGCCCTGGGCGGCCGCGTCATCGCCAGTACCCACGACGCGGCGGACCGCGACTATCTGCGTGAACTGGGCGCGGAACGGGTCATCGCCGCCGAGGAAGAGGATCTGGTCAGCCGCATCGCTAGCATCACCGATGGCGTTGGTGTGCACGTGGCCCTGGATGCCCTGGGTGGTCCGCAATTGGCGCTGCTTGGCGAAGCCATGGCGCCGCGTGGTCGGCTGCTGCTTTACGGCCTCAACGGTGGCAACCAGACCCCGCTGCCGGCCTGCGCGGCCTTCAAGAAGAAATTCAAGCTCTACATCCACTGCGTGCAGGACTTCACCGGCCAGCCGGAGATGGGCCTGGAGGCCGATTGCGCCGCGGTCCGCGAGGCGCTGCAGCACATTGACCAGCTGACCCGCGATCGGTTGCTCAAGGCGCAGATCAAGCAGGTCTTTCCCTTCGAGCAGTTCGTCGAGGCCCATCGCTGCATGGAGCAGTGCCCTACCAGGGGCCGCGTCGTCCTCAGCGTCGAGTGATGTGGCAGACAATAAAAAACCCACGCCAAGGCGTGGGTTTTTTATTGTCCAGTCGCCTCAGGCGGTGGCTTTCTTCTGCAGCGGTGGGGTGGCGCGGTTGACGCGCGTCTTGGCGCCAAAGAAGGCGACACTGAGGAAGTGCAGCGGGCTGATCCGCTCCAGCACCACCTTGAGCGCCACAGGCAGGAATAGCCCCAGGATCATGCTGACGGTAAAGACCACCCAGATGTTATGCACCTGCAGCTTGTTCAGCACGATGCGGGCACCCGCGGTGCCGAACACGTGGAACAGGTAGATCTCGAAGGAGAAATAGCCCAGCCAGGCCAGCGGCTTGAAGTAGAAGCGGCGGGCGATCAGCAGGCTGATGGCGGCAAGACCCAGGGCAGTGCCCACCACGGCCATGTCGCCTTCGTCGAGGTCGACCAGTTCGAACAGATAGGCCTGGTCGATTGCCACCAGGATCACCAGGGCTACCGCCATCGTCATGATATTGCGACGAGTGATGAGCTGCTCGCTGAAGCGGTAGAGACCCAGGCCCAGCAGGAAGAAGGGGAACAACTGCACCGCCTTGTAGAGGCTGAACAGGTCCGGGAAGCTCTCCCAGGCGAAGGACGCCGCCAGAGCGACGGCAAACACCAGCCCGAAGTTGCGCAGGGTCAGCAGCAGGCCGGCCTTTTCCAACAGGGCGATCACCACGAAAACGCAGAAGATCGACTGCAGGAACCAGAAGTGCGCGTAGCTGAAGAAGTAGATGCTGAAGATGTCGGTCAGCTGCGGCTTGTAGTTGGTGTTGGGGACGGCCATCTGCAAGGCGAAGAACAGCGTCGAGACCACCAGCAGGGGAATGCCGATGCGTTTGAACTTGCCCTGGTAGAAGCGCGACAGGTCGCTGCCGGTGTTGACCGGACGTAAGGCATAGACATAGCCAGAAATGGCGGTGAACAGCGGCATCCGGACGTAAACGAGAGAATCGTAGAGATAGCGCAGCACGGATTCGTCGGGCACCTTCAGGCCCAGGGTGGACGAACTACCGATGACATGGCCCGCTACCATCAGAAACAGCGCCAGTCCGCGGATCGTCTCTATGCGCAGATCCTTTTCAGGCGTGGTCTTGGTCATGCTGAGTCCTCTGTACTAGCTAAGCGAGACAGCGTTTCCACAGGAGTAGGGAAAGGATGTCGGCGCATCAGATCATCTGAGCCCGGTGAGCTTAGGCTAGTTCGTTAGCTTCCTTGCGGTAAGGACGGGAAAAGCCCGGCTTTTCTTGCGCTGCATCACTTTTCTGTGAAGCGATTCTTGAAAGTGTGAACTTGCAACGTCAGCGAACGGCATTGATCGAGATGGCATTGTGCCAGTTTTAAGGCTTTCTTAAGCCAGATGGCGTAAGCACGGCGGCCGTATCGGCCGCCGGTTCGATCTTCAGACGAATGCCTTGCCGTCCAGAATCGCCTTGCGCCAGCGGGTGATACGTACCTCGCCCGGCAGGCCGGCGGAAGTGAAGGGATCACGGGCGATAAAGGCTTCGGCCTCGGCGCGGGTTTCCACATCGACAATGTAGACGCTGCCCGTGGCGGTTTCGCCGTCGTCGCTGAGCTTGGCGCCGCAGGCCAGCAGGGCGGCGGCATTCTCGCGCAGGAAGTCCAGATGGGCCGGGCGATGCTGCTGGCGCAGGGCCAGGCTGTCCGGCTTGTCGAAGGTCTCGATCAGAAAAGGCATGGCAGGCTCCCATAGGGGCGGCGGCCCCGGTGGCCGCCGCTGGCGCAGGGTGGCGCGATCCTGGGGGCAGCGTCAATCGGACCTTGGCCGGCTGACTTCCCTGCAGACCGGGCATAGGCATAGCAGTGAAACGTATTAAACATTTGGATCTAAACGGTTCAGGCTGACCTTTCTCAATGGAATATAAGGAAAGGTCCCATGTCGCTTCTGCTTCTTCCGCGTCTCACGCCTTTGCTCATGATCCTGCTGATGACGCTCAGCATATGGGTGCCCGTGCAGGCCGCCGACCAAGCCCTGCGCGTCGGCTATCAAAAGGGCGGCCTGCTGGCCGTGCTCAAGGCCCAGGGCACCCTGGAACGGGCCTTCGCCGCCCACGGCTATCACCTGAGCTGGCGTGAATTCCAGGCCGGCCCTCAGCTGATGGAGGCCCTCAACGCCGGCAGCATCGATGTCGGCTATACCGGCTCGCCGCCGCCGATCTTCGCTCAGGCCGCTGGAATCGATCTGGTCTATCTGGGCGCCGAGCCGGCCAGTGAGGCGGTCGAGGCCATTCTGGTGCCGGCCGCCTCGCCGATCCACGACGTGGCCGGGCTCAAGGGCAGGAAGGTGGCAGTACAGAAGGGGTCGAGCGCCAACTTCCTGCTGGTCGCGGCCCTGGAAAAGGCCGGACTCGGCTTCAAGGACATCCAGCCGGTCTATCTGCCGCCGGCCGATGCCCGCGCTGCCTTTGCCAGTGGTTCGGTGGATGCCTGGGTGGTCTGGGATCCCTACCTGGCCGCCCTCCAGCAGAGCCAGCCGGTGCGGGTTCTCGCCGACTATAAAGGCCTGCTGCACGCCAACAGCTTCTATGAGGGCTCGCGCCGCTTCGCTGACGCTCATCCCGAGGCGATCCGGCTATTGCTCGCGGAACTGGCCAAGGCCGGTGCCTGGGCCAATGCCCACAAGCCGGAGGTGAGTCGCATCCTGGCCGCGCAGATCGGTCTGCCAGAGGCGGTGATCGCTACCTGGCAGGCGCGCACCCGCTACGGCGCAACGGCGCTGACGCCGGAGATCATCGCCGTCCAGCAACAGACCGCCGACATCTTCTATGCCCAGGGGCTGATCCCCCGACCGGTGGATGTCAGCCAGGCGTTCTGGCAGGCGCCCTAGCAGACTTTGAGCGGTCTCTAGGCGCGGCGGGGTAAGAGGTAGCCCAGCAGAAACATCCCGGCGGCGGCCACCACGACCGAGGGTCCGGCCGGGGTGTCCTGGTACCAGGACAGGGTCAACCCCAGGCACACGGCAGCCATGCCCAGCAGGCTGGCGCCGCAGGCCATCTGTTCGGGGCTGCGAGCGTGGCGCTGGGCCGTGGCGGCGGGGATGATCAGCAGCGAGGTGATCAGCAGCACCCCGACGATCTTCATGGCCACGGCGATGACGATGGCCACCAGCAGCATCAGTGCCAGGCGGATCCAGGTCACCGGCAGGCCTTCGACCTGGGCCAGTTCCTCGTGCACGGTGATGGCCAACAGCGGTCGCCACAGCCAGACCAGGGCCGCCAGCACCAGGGCGCTGCCGCCAAGGATCCAGCGCAGATCACTGGGTCCCACGGCCAGCAGATCACCGAACAGATAGCTCATCAGGTCGATCCGCACCTCGTGCATGAACGACAGCGCCACCAGACCCAGGGACAGGGTGCTATGGGCGAGGATGCCCAGCAGGGTATCGGCGGCCAGGCCCCGGCGGCGCTGCAGCACCACCAGTACCACGGCCAGCGCCAGGCAGCCGACGGTGACGGTCAGGGTCGGGCTGACATCCAGCAGAAAGCCCACGGCCACCCCGAGCAGGGCGGCATGGGACAGGGTGTCGCCGAAGTAGGCCATGCGCCGCCAGACCACGAAGGAGCCCAGGGGACCGGCGACGAGGGCCAGGGCGAGACCGGCGAGCAGGGCATACAGCAGGAAATCAGCCATGCTTGCAGTGGGCTCCATGGACATGCGGGGTCTTGACCACGCCGCCGTGCAGGTCGTGAGCGTGATCGTGGTGATGGTGGTAGACGGCGAGATTGCGCGCGCTCTGGCCAAACAGCGCCTGGTAGGCCGGATCGCCGCTGACCTGCTCGGGGTGGCCGGAGCAGCAGACGTGGCGATTCAGGCAGATCACCTGGTCGGTGGCGCCCATCACCAGATGCAGGTCGTGGGAGACCATCAGCACGCCGCAACCATGACGCTCGCGCAGCTGGCCGATCAGCCGATACAGCTCGCTCTGGCCGCTGATGTCGACGCCCTGCACGGGTTCGTCGAGGACCAGCAGCTCGGGTTGGCGAAGCAGGGCGCGCGCCAGCAGCACCCGTTGCAGCTCGCCGCCGGAGACGCTCTGCAGGGGGCTGTCGATGACCCCTTCGGCGCCCACCTCACCCAGGGCGGCCAGGGCACTGGCGCGGGTAACGCCCGGCACCAGGCGCAGGAAGCGCAGCACCGACAGCGGCAGGGTGGCATCCACCTGCAGTTTCTGCGGCATGTAGCCGATGCGCAGGCGCGGCCGGCGCCAGACACTGCCGCGATCCGGGGTGAGCAGCCCGAGCACGCTGCGCACCAGGGTGGTCTTGCCGGCCCCGTTGGGGCCGATGAGGGTGACGATGCGACCGGGATCCAGGCTCAGGCTGACCTGGTCGAGCACTGGCTGGCCGCCAAAGGTCACGCTGACATCCTGCAGCCGGATCAGCGCCTCGCTCATGCTCGCTTCCGGCAGGCGGCGCATTGGCCGACCACTTCCACGGTCTGGCCTTCCACCTGAAAGCCCACGGCCTTGGCGCCGTCGAGAATCGCCTGGTGGACCGCCGGCTGTTCCAGTTCGATGCTCATCTGGCAGGTGCGGCAGATCAGGAACTGGCCCTGGTGGGCTTCGCCGGGATGGTTGCAGCCGACAAAGGCGTTGAGCGAGGCGATACGGTGCACCAGGCCGTTTTCCACCAGGAAATCCAGCGCCCGGTAGACGGTGGGCGGCGCCGCGCGGCGGCCGTCCTGCTCGCTGAGCACGGCCAGGATGTCGTAGGCGCCGAGCGGTTTGTGGCTTTGCCAGACCAGCTCCAGCACCCGCTTGCGCAGGTCGGTGAGGCGCACGCCAGCGCGACTGCAGAGGTCATCGGCCTCGGCCAGGGCGTGGGCGACGCAGCGCGAATGATCGTGGGGCCGAAAGGCCAGGGGGGCGTCGGACATGGAACGATACCTTGAGAGCCAGAACGTTATTATATTGCACCTCTCTTAAGAATCGGGATTTTCACGTGCCACGCCTCCTACCCCTCGTCGCCTCCCTGCTGCTCACCGCAACCCTGCTGCCCGCCCAGGCCGAGGTGAAGGTCCTCACTAGCATCAAGCCCCTGCAACTGATCGCCGCGGCCATTCAGGACGGCGCCGGCCAGCCTGCCGTGCTCCTGCCGCCAGGCGCCTCTCCCCATCACTACGCCTTGCGGCCCTCGGACCTGCGCCAGGTGCGCGAGGCCAACCTGGTCTACTGGATCGGCCCGGATTTGGAAACCTTCCTGCCGGCGGTGCTCAAGGAGCGCCAGGGCCCCAGCGTGGCGGTGCAGGAACTGCCCGGTCTGCACCTGCGCCGCTTCGGTGCCGAGCATGCCCATGAGCATGGCGAGGACGCTCACGACGAGGCGCATGCCCACGGTGATGAACATGAACATGAACATGAACATGAACATGAACATGAACATGAACATGAACAGGGTGCCGCGCCCGAATACGCCCATGACCACGATCATCGCCCGGGTAGCCTGGATGCGCATCTTTGGCTGGCCCCGGCCAATGCTCGGGTGATCGCCGCCCGCCTGGCCGCCGACCTGAGTCAGGCCGATCCAGCCAATGCGTCGCACTACGCCGCCAATCTTAAGACCTTCGACGCCGCCCTGGCCGCCAAGGACCAGGCCGTGCGCGCCCAGCTGGCGCCGCTGGCGAGCAAGCCCTACTTCGTCTTCCACGAGGCCTTCGACTATTTCGAGGAAGCCTATGGCCTGAGCCATCGCGGCGTCTTCGCCCTCGGCGCCGATGTCCAGCCCGGTGCCCGCCACGTGGCCGCCATGCGTGAAGAACTCAAGGCCGCAGGGCCGACCTGTGTCTTCACCGAGCCGCCCTTGCAGCCTAAGATCGCCACCACCCTGAGCAGTGGCCTGCCGGTAACCCTGGTGGAGCTCGATCCCCTGGGCGCCCGCATCCCGGCCAATGCCGGCGGTTATGCCCAGCTGCTGCAGAACGTGACCGACACGCTCAGCGGCTGCCTGAGCAAGCTGCCCTGAGGCCCTGGGGCGGCGGCCAAGCTGGTACTACCGTCCGTCGCTCTTGACCTGCCCTGGTGATCGTTCAGCTGGCGTTCAGGACGAGTTCAGGCAGCGTTCAGGGCCATTGGCATAATCTGCAACTGTCAGATCAGCAACGCCGAGGTCGCCCGGATATGTTCACCCTAGCGCAGCTCCCGCTAAGGCAGATCGTCCGGACACTTCGACCCGACCTGGCGATGTTCATCCTTGTAACTCCACTGCAGGGTCACCAAGTCAGCTCTGGTCCTCTGTAGCCGTCTCACGACGGAGCCGTCCCCCAACGGCAGTTTCCGATCCCCATGAAGTGCTCCTTACCTCTCCAACTGGAGAGGTTTTTTTTGCCTGGAATAAAGTAAGTGTTCCCATCCATTCGCTCCCCGCTCTCGCCGCCAACCCGCTCCAGGCGCCATAATCGACGTCAGGACGTAGCTGCGCGAAGCCAACGACAGGCGCAGTCGCGGCCGGAGAGTGCCTCTTTAGCTGTTCAGGAGTCTGCATGAAGATCCTCGTCGTCGAAGACGAAAACCTGCTGCGCCACCACCTCAAGGTGCGTCTGGGTGAAGCGGGCCATGTCGTCAATGCCGTGGCCGATGCGGAAGAAGCGCTCTACAGCGCCCGCGAATTCCATCATGACCTCGCCATCATCGATCTGGGCCTGCCCGGCATGAGCGGACTCGATCTGATCCGCCAGCTGCGTAACCAGGGCGCCACCCTGCCGATCCTCATCCTCACCGCCCGCGGCAGCTGGCAGGACAAGGTCGAGGGCCTGGGTGCCGGGGCGGACGATTACGTGGTCAAGCCCTTCCAGTTCGAAGAACTGGAGGCTCGCCTGAATGTGTTGCTGCGGCGCTCGGCGGGTTTCGTCCAGCCGAGCATCCGTGCCGGTTCGCTCAAGCTGGACCTGGGGCGCCAGCAGGCCTTCAACGAAGAACAGCCGCTGCAGCTCACCGCCTACGAGTACCGCCTGCTGGAATACCTGATGCGCAACCATCAGCAGGTGATCACCAAGGAGCGACTCATGGAGCAGCTCTATGACGATGACGGGGAGCACGACAGCAACGTCATCGAGGTGCTGGTGGGCCGCCTGAGGCGCAAGCTGGAAGCCAGCTGCCAGATGCAACCCATAGAAACGGTCCGTGGCCGCGGCTATCTGTTCACCGAGCGCTGCCAGTGATCCGTTCCTTTCGCGTGCGGCTGCTGCTCAGCGCGGCCCTGCTGGTGATCGTCTGCCTGGCGCTGATCGTGCCGGCGATCCGCAATGCCTTCGACCGCACCGTGGAAAACTTCGTCGCCGCCCGCCTGGAGGCCAACGCCAATACCCTGATCGGCGCGGCGCGGGCCATCGACGGGCGTCTGGCGATGCCGGAGATGATCGCCGAAGAGGTTTTCGACCGTCCCGGCTCGCCCATCCTGGGCTATGTCTACGACCAGAATGGCCGTCTGCTCTGGCGTTCGCGCTCGGCGATCAAGGAGCGACCGAACTATCGACCGACCTTTGACGGCGGTGGGGTCAAGCTGGTCAAGGCCACCGACGATCAGGGCCAGGGTTTCTTCGTCTTCGATCGCGAGGTGTTGTTGGGCAATCCGCCGGTCGCGGGCTTCAGCGTGGTCACCATGCAGCCGGCCGAGGAATACGAGCGGCTGCGCGCGACCTTCGTGCACCAGGTGATCCTCTGGCTGGTCGGGGTGCTGGGTGCCCTGCTGGTACTGTTGGCCCTGGTCATGCAGTGGAGCCTGAGACCGCTGCGCCGCCTCAGTCAGCAGCTGGACGCGGTGGAAACCGACCAGCGCGAGCTGCTCGACGAAAAGAACGTGCCCAGCGAGATCAGTCGCCTGATCCGTTCGCTCAACCGTTTGCTCGACCATGAGCGTCTGCAGCGCGAGCGCTACCGCGATACCCTCGGCGATCTCGCCCACAGCCTGAAGACGCCGCTGGCGGTGCTGCAGGGCGTGACCGAGGAATTGCGCCGCCGACCGCAGCTGGACCAGGAGGTCGGCACCCTGCAGACCCAGATCGAGCGGATGAACCAGCAGGTGATGTACCAGCTGCAAAGGGCCACGCGCCAGGGCGGTGCGGTGCTCAGCCGGCCGCTGGAGCTGGCGCCGCTGGTGGAGTCGCTGTTCAGTACCCTGGACAAGGTCTATGCCGAGAAGCGCGTCCAGACCGAACTCGACCTGCCGCTCAACCTGCGGGTGCAGGCCGAAGAGGCCGCCATGCTGGAGGTCTTCGGCAATCTGCTGGAAAACGCCTATCGCCTCTGCCTGACCCAGGTGCGGGTCAGCGCCTGGCGCCATACCGAGCACTGGATCGTCGACATCGAGGACGATGGCCCCGGCATCCCCGCCGAGCGCCGCGAAAGCGTGCTGCGTCGCGGCATGCGCATGGACAGCCGACACCCCGGGCAGGGCATCGGCCTGGCGGTGGTGCAGGATATCCTCGAAGGCTATCGCAGCAGCCTGACCATCGATGAATCGAGCTTGGGTGGCGCCCGTTTCCGCTTCCGCCTGCCGGCGGCGATTTCCCCGGAGCGGCCTTCCTTGGTGCACAATGGCGCCAGGACGTGACCCATGGGTCATGGCTTGCGTCTGCTCCTGATAGTGAAATTCTGTCTGTAAGGACCCCGGCATGAGCCGCGACTGCCGTCACCTCGAATCCCTGCTCCACCACGATATTCCCATCACCAAGGCCCTGGGCCTGGAAGTCCGCGACTGGAGCGAGCGGCGCCTGCAGCTGCACGCGCCGCTGGATGCCAACATCAACCACGCCAGCACCATGTTCGGCGGCAGTCTCTACTGCGTGGCCGTGCTGGCCGGCTGGGGCTGGCTGTACCTGCGCTTGCGCGAAGCGGGTATCGAGGAAGGGCACATCCTCATCCAGGAAGGCCAGATCAGCTATCCGCGACCCATCACCGCCGATGCCCTGGCCTTTGGCGAGCCGCCCGAGGACCGCGCGTGGGAGCGCTTCGAGACCACGTTCCGTCGCCGTGGCCGTGCCCGCATCACCCTGCAGTCGCGCATCGTCACCGAGAGCGGCGAAGACGGCGTGCGCTTCACCGGTCAGTACGTGCTGCACCGCTGAGCGTATGCAAGGCAATAAAAAGGGCGACTCCAGGGTCGCCCTTTTTATTGCCGCCTGACTAGCCGTGAGAGCGGGATTCGGTCTTGGTCTGCTGGGCGGTATCGGTCTGGGGCAGGTTATCCGGCGGCACGGCCAGGGCGCGCAGCGCGCCGGACATGATCTCGCTAAAAGTCGGTGCCGAGACCAGGCCGCCGAAGTAGCCTTCCTTGGTCGGACTGTCGAGCATGACCGCCAGCACCAGCTTGGGATCCGCCGCCGGCGCCATGCCGACGAACAGCGAGCGATAGGCGTGCTCGGTGTAGCTGCCGGAACCGGCCTTGCGCGCGGTACCCGACTTGCCGGCCACGTGATAACCGGGCACCCGGGCGCGATACACGCCGCCCTCGTCTTCCACCACGTGGTTGAGCATGCCGCGGATGCGCCGGGCGATGTTCGGGTCCATGGCCTGGATGCTCTGCTGCTTCTGGTCCTTGAGCAGGGTCAGGGGCGTGAGCTTGCCATCGTTGGCGATCACCGAGTAGGCCTGGGCCAGCTCAGCGACGTTCACCGCCAGACTGTAACCAAAGGACATACTGGCCGTGGCGATCTGCGACCACTTGGTATGCCCGGGCAGGTAACCCGCGTTCTCGCCAGGAAAGCCCAGCGACATGGGGTTGCCGAAGCCGACCCGACTGAGTTGCTCGTAGATGGGTAGCGGGCCGATCTGCAAGGCCACCTTGCTCATGCCGATGTTGGAGGAGTTGAGCAGCACACCGGTCATGGTCAGGACGCCGCGCCGTGCCACGTCGTGGATGGTGTGGCCGTCGATGGTCATCCAGCCCGGCGCCACGTCCACGGTACTGTTCTCGTTGAATTTGCCTGAGGCCAGCGCCGCCGACATGCTGAACGGCTTGATCACCGAACCGGGCTCGAAGGCGTCGGTCAGGGTGCGGTTGCGCATGTTGGGGATCTGCAGGGTGGCGCGGTTGTTGGGGTTGTAGGAGGGGAAGTTGGTCATCGCCAGGATCTGTCCGGTCTTGGGGTCGACCAGCACCGCGGATCCGGACTGGGCGCCGAACTTCTCCACGGCCGTCTGCAGCGCGCGGTAGGCGATGAACTGCAGTCGCAGGTCGATGGACAGGGCCACCTCCCGACTCGGCTGCGGCTGGCGCACCACGCGGATGTTCTTGACCACCGAGCCGCGCGGATTGATCAGCACCTCGCGTACGCCGCTCCGGCCCGCCAGCCAGTCCTCGAAGCCCAGTTCCAGGCCTTCCTGGCCGTGGCCGTCAATGTTGACCATGCCGATCACCTGGGCCACCAGGTCGGAGCTCGGGTAGTAGCGCTTGTATTCCTTGATCTGGCGGACACCTGGCACGCCGAGGGCCATGATGTTCTCGCCATCGATGGGCGACAGGGCGCGAGCCAGATAGAGGAAGTGCTTTTCCGGATGCCCGAGGATCAGGTTGCGCAGCTCGGCCTCCGGCTTGTGGATGGCCTGGGCCAGGCGCCCCAGCTGGTCGGCGCTGTCCTGCATTTCCGCCGGATTGCACCAGATGGTCACCACCTCGGTGGAAACCGCCAGGGGCGCACCGTTGCGATCGGTGATCATGCCGCGGGTGACCGGGATGGGAATGTGGCGCACCGAGCGACGGTCGCCCTGATCGCCGAGGAATTCGGCGTCGAACAGCTTGAGGTAGGTGATGCGTCCGGCGACCACGCAGGTCAACAGGACCAGCACGGCGACCACGACATAGAAGCGATAGCGGGGTGCGGCCGTCATGGCGGCTCCTGCGCGAGAAGAGGGCTTGGGCATGGTCACAACTGGTTACAACCATCGGGGACGCGCATGGTAACTGCTCCAGCCATCGGCCGGAAACCGCTGAGCGGTCGAGGGCGGTACACTGCACACATGAGCGACATCCCCCTGTACGATCTTTCTACCCCTGCCGTGACCTGCGAGAGCTGTCAGGCCTGGTGCTGCCGCCAGGAAGTCCTGCTGTTCGACGATGCCGGCGTGCCCGCGCGCTTCATCGAGGAAGACTGGACCGGTACCCGCATGAGGCGTCTCGACGACGGCTGGTGCGCCGCCCTGGATCGCGAGCAGATGAACTGCAGCATCTATGAGGTAAGGCCCTGGGTCTGCCGGATCTTCGACATGGCCGGTCCCGAATGCCTGGAAGAACGCGCGGACATGAAGCGGGCGATGGAAAGCGGCGAGTTCTGAGGCATTCGCCTGAAAGGTGCACCGTCCGGGTGGTCCCATCGCGGCCATGGGCCGCTCCTACGGAGCCATCCGACCGCTGTAGGAGCGGCCCATGGCCGCGAACAGCTACGTAGGGTGGCTAACGGCGCCAGCCTTGTCCACCTTGCAATGGCGCGGCCCTGTGGAAAACGCTGCGCGGTTTTCCAGGCTACAGGGGCGCTAGCGTCCTGTCGCGGCCTGGAACGCGACAGACCGTAGGTTGGGTTAAGACGGCTCTCTCGTCGAAGCCCAACGCGCGGAACCGAGCCCGCCCCGTTGGGCTTCGCTGGCGCTCAACCCAACCTACGCCGGCCCTTTGTCTAACGCAGCTTCTGCGGCTTGTAGGCGCAATAGCCGGGTCGTGGGCCGACGCGCGGGTGGTTACGGCAGGTGTCCGGGCGCTGGTCGTAGATGGTGCACAACCGCGTCTTGGGATGCAGGTAGAGGCAGTCGTTGTTGGACAGCCGCACCAGGGTGAACAGCCCGGTCTTGGCGTTGAGGCGTTCGACGACGCCGTCCTTCTTGAGCCGCTTGGCGATGTCCTTGAGCGGCTCGCCCTTCTCGAACTCGTCCACTACGCCCATGCGGATCAGATCGGACAGGCGGGCTTCCACCGGCAGGGTGCAGCAACTGGACGCGCAGTCCAGGCACATGGCCTTGTCGTAGCGGATCCAGGTTTCGGTGCGATCGAGATCGGCACCGAGAATGCGCAGTATCTGAGCCATGGCTTACTCGGCGAAGGTGACCTGACCGTCGGCCAGGGAGGCGACGCGGGCCAGGGATTCGACGCGATAGCCCTGGGCGTCGAGTTCGGCGCGACCGACCTGGAAGGACTTCTCGATGACGATGCCGAGACCCATGACCTGGGCACCGGCCTGACCGATGATGGAGATCAGCGCCTTGGCCGCCTTACCGTTGGCGAGGAAGTCGTCAATGATAAGCACCCGGTCGTCGGACGCCAGATGCATGGTCGAGACGGCTATGGTGCTCTCGGTCTGCTTGGTAAAGGAATAGACACTCGCGACCAGTAGATTGTCAGTAAGCGTCAGTGACTGATGCTTGCGCGCGAAGATCACCGGTACGCCCAGCTCCAGACCGGTCATCACCGCCGGGGCGATGCCCGAGGCTTCGATGGTCACGATCTTGGTGATGCCGGCATCGGCGAAGCGGCGGGCGAACTCCTGACCGATGTCCCGCATCAGCGCCGGGTCGATCTGGTGGTTGAGGAAGGCATCGACCTTGAGCACCTGCTCGGAGAGTACTTGGCCTTCGGTGCGAATCTTGGCTTTGAGGCGTTCCACGCGGACGATCCTTTAACGGCAACGCCCGGGCCTGAGTGCAGGACCGGGTCTGGGAATACGGGAGGGCGGCGATTGTGCCCTATCTTTCAAGAAAGTCGTTAGTTTGCCGACAAATCGCCTTATAGATACCCGCAACGGGTAGCGGCGTTTGCCAGCGGAAGGGCAGAGGAGCGGTCATCGATGGACGTTTTGTTGTCACCAGGGATTCGTGTGCTGAGCCGCTTCGGCTTCGCGCGCAAGTTTGCACTGCTCCTCGTGCTGTTCATTCTGCCACTCACGGTCAGCCTCTGGCTGCTCGGTGCGGATTTCCAGGCCAAGCTGGCGACGGTCAGCGGCGAACGCAGTGGCGTCCGGCTCTTGCAACGCCTGGATGTGCTGGAGGCCGAACTCAACGCCCAGCGCAACCTCACCGCGCGCTGGAAGGCGATCGACACCGCTCGGCAACCGACCCCGGCGGTGCAGGCCGCCATCGCCGCCTTGGAGGGCCGCAGTGACAGCGGTCGCGCGAGCCTCGCCGCGCTACAGCAGCAACTGGCGGCCGAGGCCCTGGGCAGTGGCGTGCAGCAACGCTTCCAGGAGCTCCAGCAGGCCTTAACCGGCCTCGACGTCAAGGATCTGCGCAATCTGGGCTGGTGGCCGGACGGCTACGACAGATTCACCGCGGCCCTGGGGGCCGTCCAGGCGTTGCGTGAGGAGATCGCCCTCGACAGCGGCCTGATCCTCGATCCCTGGCTGGAAACCTATCTGCTGATGCAGATCAGCACCACCCAGTCGGTCGAGCTGTACGAGCGACTAGGACGCCTGGCCAGTGTCGGTCAGGCCAGCGTGGTGTCCGGTCAGTTCAGCCTGCAGAGCCGACTGCAGTTGCGCGACCTGCGCGCGCGCGTTGGCGACTCCCACGAGAGCCTGACCAAGGTCGGCGCCCTGCTCAGCAGCAAGCTACCCGCCGACCTGGCCGGCTGGAAGAACGACTACCAAAAGGTCAACAGCCAGCTGGAGGCCAGCCTCAAGACCCTCGATCAGGGCATCTTCAGTGGCGAGATCACCCTCAAGCCGGAGCAGTTCGAAGCCACCCTGGACGGCGTCCTGCAAGGGCTGCAGGCCTTCCGCCAGCAGACCCTCGAAAGCCTGGATCAGCGGCTGCAGTTCTATCGCGCCGATGCCGTCCACCGTTTCGGCTTCATCGTCGCCGGCTTCGGGCTGCTGCTGGTGGTGACCTGTTATCTGCTGCTGTGCATGCAGGCGGCCATCCGCGGCAGCGCGCGGGGCATCACTACCCTGGCCGAAGGCTTGCGTGACGGCGATCTGACCCGCACGGCCCAGGTGAACGGACGCGACGAGCTGGCGGAAATCGGGCGGGCACTGGACCTGGCCGTGGTGCAGCTGCGGGCCAGCCTGCAGACGGTCGATCGGGAGAGTCGCCAGGTAGGTACGGCGTCGGGTGAACTGGGACAGCAGGCCGAGGCGGCGTTGGGCGCGGTGGAAGCCCAGCGCCAGCAGATCACCCAGATCGCCACTGCGGCGACCGAGCTGGCGGCCACTGCCCAGGGCGTGGCCCGGAGTTGCGAAGAGGCCGCCGGGCGCGCCGAGCAGATGCGCGGCATCGCTCAGGTCAGCCAGCGCGATAGTCGCCAGACCACCGCCAGCATCCAGCGCCTCAATCAGCGGTTGGACGAGACCGCGGCGGCCATGGCCCAGGTCAACACCCAGGCCGGGGAGATCCAGCAGGTGGTGGACGTCATCCGTGGCATCGCCGAGCAGACCAATCTGCTGGCCCTCAACGCTGCCATCGAGGCGGCGCGCGCCGGTGATCAGGGCCGTGGTTTCGCCGTGGTCGCCGACGAGGTACGTTCATTGTCGCAGCGCACCCAGGCCTCCACGGCACAGATCGCCGGCACTGTCGGCAGTCTGAGCAGTACCGTGGCCCAGGCCGTGTCGCTGATGCAGGAGGCCTGTGGTCAGGCGGCCAGCGACGCCCAGTCGGTCACCGGCCTGGGGCAGCGTCTGGAAGAGATCGCCGAATCGGTGCAGGGGGTGTCCGATACCCTGGTGCAGATCGCCACGGCGGCTGAACAGCAGGCGGTCACCGCCGATCAGGTCAGCGGCAATATCCAGCAAATCGATGGCGCCGCTGCCGAGCTGCTCGGCAATGCGCGCACGGTGCAGAGCACGGCGGTCGGCCTGGACGCGGGCAGCCGCACCCTGGCGGCCAACACCACGCGTTTCCGCCTGGGCTAGAACGCAGAAGGGGCGCCTGTCAGGGCGCCCCTCCCACTCAAAGAACCGCTGATCAGGCCCGGGTATCGAGCAGCCGGCCCAGGGTTTCCTGAGAGGCCTGCATGACCTTGGTACCGGCCAGCGCCTGGTACTTGCCGACATCCAGATTGACCAGTTGGCTCGCCATGTCAGCCTGGCTGTTGGTGGTCGCGCCCAGGGCTTGCTGTTCGTTGCGCGCGGTCTGGGAGGCGAGGGCGGCACCGGCCTTTTCGACCGTGCGGCTGCCGTTCTGGTAGGCCTGCACCCCTGCGTAGAGGGTATTGCTTGAAGTCACGTTCATGGACAGCGTCCTCGACGGTGATGTCAAAGGGCTATTGAAGCAGCTTTGACGTCAAAGAACCAGCAGGCCGTGTCACCGCTTGTGTCCCGCTACTGTTGAATCGTCGCCCGGTTGCCCTGACCGCTCTGGCTCAGGTTGACGGCGTTGCCAGCGCTCGCCTGGCTGACGGAGGCATATTGGCTAGCGCCCTGCTGGCTGGCGCTGACCTGGGCGTCGCTGCCCAGGCCTGCATGGAAGGAATGACCATCGCCCAGCTGCTCGATGCCGAGCTCGACGTTGTCGCCGATCCAGATCGCGCTGACTTCGTTGTCGTTGCCCTGGGAGACCAGGGTCAGACGGGAGTCGTCCCCGCCGATCAGGACGCCGGCGCTGTTGCGATTGCCCACTTGTTGCAGATCGAGGTGGTTGCCATCGCCCGTCAGGATCACCTGGGCGGCATTGTCATCGCCAAGCTGGCGCGTGTTGACGGCCTGTGGTCTGTTTTCAAGGCCGTTCTGCTGCACCGCCGCGCTGTTGCGATTGCCGATCTGGATCAGTTGGACATCTTGCTGCCGCGCGCCCTGGCGGGCCCCGGCCTGGTTGTCGTCACCGCGTTGCTCGACCACGGCCCGGTTGGCGCCGCCGCCCTGCAGCAGGTCGACCTCGTTGCGCGCGCCCAGGGTCAGCACATCCTGCACATGATCATCGCCCACCTGCTTGAGTCGCGAGCGGCTACCGCTGTCGCGGCCGTCCTGGAACAGGCTCAATTGATTGCGTGCGCCCTGCTGCTCGATGAGCATCCGCTGGTCGTAGCCACCCTGGCGCACCAGGGCTTCGTTCTGCAGACCGCTTTGCAGGATGTCCACCCCATCGCGCTGGCCGTGGCCCTGGTAGACATAGGCATGGCTCTGGCTGGCCTCGCGCTGGTCGATGACGATCTCGCGCGCGCCGCCGGCGGCCTGGGTGACATTGGTGAAGTTGCCGACACCGCCCTGCTCGACGCGGGTGCGGTCGCCCTGGGAGTCGCGCTGGGTGAGATAGGCCTGGCTGGCGCGACCGGTCTGGACGACTTCCAGGCTGCCCTGGCGGGTATCGGGTTCCTGGGTGAGGAAGGCGCCGAGGCGCTCGCCGCGCTGATCCACGAGGGTCTGGTTGTCCAGCGCCCAGGCGGTGCTGGTCAGGCCAAGCAGGCCCAGGCAGGTCAGGAACGTGGAAGTGGGCACGGGGCGAATCCGGTAGCGGCAGACAGGGCAGTCTGCCGCCGGCCTGGCCCTGCGGCCATCGCCCGAAAGACTGATATCAGCCCGGCAGGCGCAGGTGCGCCGCGACCGCGGCGGGAGTGGCCGCAGCCAGGTGCGGCACCGTGCCCAGGCAGGGCGCTGGCAGGCGCTCGTGCAGGGTGGCGAGGTTGTCGTCCAGGCGCAGGGTGGCCGGGGCCACCAGATTGGCTACCCAGCCGGCCAGCGGCAGGCCGTCGGCGAGGATGGCCTCGGCGCTGAGCAGCGCGTGGTTGATGCAGCCCAGGCGCACCCCGACCACCAGGATCACCGGCAGGCCCAGTTCGCGGGCGAGGTCGGAGAGCGACTCGCGGCCGGCCAGGGGCACGCGCCAGCCACCGGCGCCTTCCACCAGGGTGAAGTCGGCCTGCAGCGCCAGGATCCGGCGCACCGGCGCGGCCAGGGCGGCGACGCTGAGGTCGATACCCGCCTCGCGGGCGGCCAGGTGCGGCGCGATGGCCGGTTCCAGGGCGATGGGATTGATGTCGGCATAGCCGAGCGGCAGCGAGGTCTCACCCAGCAGCGCCAGGGCATCACCGTTGCGCAGGCCGTCGGCGGTGCGTTCGCAACCGGAGGCCACCGGCTTGACCCCGGCGGTGGTGAGGCCCTGCAGGCGCGCCTGGTGCAGCAGGCCGGCGGCGATGGTGGTCTTGCCGATCTCGGTATCGGTGCCGGTGACGAAATAGGCGGGCATGGCGGTCATTCCTTGCGGAGCAGAACGTGGATCACCTGATAGGTGGCCGGCAGGCCGGCGGGCTGGCGCAGGCTTTCATAGGCGCGGGTAAAGGCCGCCAGCCGCTGGCGCCCGGTGAGGCCCTGGGGGCGACCCTGGTTGAGGTTGTGGGCGCCGATGGCCTTGAGGTGCTGGGTCAGGGCGCGCAGGTCAGGGAAGTGCAGGCGCTCGGGCTCGACGTCCAGCCCCAGCACCTGCAGGCCACTGGCTGCGGCGGCGTCGGCATAGGCCGCCTGGCGGCGGAAGCGATTGACGTGCACCTGGTCGTCCACCTGGGCCCAGCTCTGGCGCAATTCGTCGAGGGTGCCCTCGACCAGGCTGCTGAAGGCCAGTACACCGCCTGGCCGCAGGATGCGCCGCGCTTCGGCGAGCACGGCGGGCAGGTCCGGGCACCACTGCAGGGCCAGGCTGGACAGGATGAGGTCGCAGCAGTCCGCGCGCAGCGGCAGGCGCTCGGCGTCGGCGGTCAGGTAGTGGCGGGCGCCGGCACCTTGCTCGCGGGCGTGGCGGAGCATGCCGAGGGCCAGGTCCAGGGCCAGGCCTTCGGCGTGCGGATGGCGCCGGGCCAGGGCCCGGCTGCAATAGCCGGTGCCGCTGCCCAGGTCCAGCCAGCGTTGCGGGGCCTGGAGGGGCAGCCGACTGAGTAGGCGATCGGCGACCCGGCGTTGCAGGAGGGCGGCGCCGTCGTACTGCGCGGCGGCGCGGGAAAAGGACAGCGCCACCTGGCGCTTGTCGGGCAATACGTCAGCCATCTCGTCCTGCATAGATGAATTCACGGATACGGGTGGCCACCTCGTCCGGGCGCTCCAGCGGCAGGCCATGGCTGGCATGTTCCAGCACCTCGACCTGGGCGGTGGGCAGCTCGTCGCTCAAGGCCTGGGCGGCGGTAGCCGGGACCAGGGCGTCATGGGCACCGAACAGGTGCAGCTGGGGACCGCTGAAGGCCTGCAGGGCGGCGCGGGTGTCCAGGCGTGCGAGCAGCTCCAGACCGGCGATGACCGCCTCGGGATCGACCTCGGGCAGGGTTACCTGCAGCTGGCGGGCGAGGGTGCGGCTGTCGCGCGCGCCCTGGGCCACCAGCAGGGTGAAGCGCTTGAGGGTCAGCTCGGCGTCCAGCGAGCAGGCCTCGAAGAAATCGGTGAAGACGCTGCGCGCCATGGCGGTCTGCCAGCCGGCGCGGGCGACGAAGCAGGGATTGCTGGCCAGGGTGATGAGGCCGTGCACGCCCTCGGGGCGGCGCAGGGTGAATTCGCTGGCGAGCATGCCGCCCAGCGACCAGCCACCCAGCCAGACGCCCTCGGCGATGCGGGTTTCCAGGTCGGTGAACCAGTCCTGGGTGTCGGCCAGGGTCGGCAGTGGCTCGATCAGGACATCGAGAAAGGGTTCCTGCTCGACGAGTTCGTCACGCAGGGGCTCCAGCGGAGCGTTGCCCAGGCCCCAGCCGGGCAGCAAGATCAGGGTATCGCGCATTGGTCGGTCACTTATCCGCGTCGGGCGGTAATTCGGCCATGGCCTGGGCCAGAGCGTCGAGCAAGAGGTCCACGTGCGCTTCGCGATGGGCCGCCGTCAGGGTCACCCGCAGGCGGGCACTGCCGGCCGGTACGGTGGGCGGTCGGATGGCGGTGACCAGGATCCCGCGTCGGCGCAGGGCGGCGGAGAGTGCGAGGGCGCGCGCGCTGTCGCCGACCAGGATCGGCTGGATCGGCGTGGCGCTGAGCATAAGGTCCAGGCCGAGGGCCGTCGCGCCCCTGCGGAATCTCTGGATCAAAGTGTGCAGAAGCTCACGGCGCCAGCCCTCTTCGCGGACGAGCTGCAGGGCGGCCAGGGTGGCACAGGCCACCGCCGGCGGCTGGCTGGTGGTGTAGATGTAGGGGCGGGCGAACTGGATCAGCGTCTCGATCAGCTCCTCGCTGCCGGCGACGAAGGCCCCGGCGGTGCCGCAGGCCTTGCCCAGGGTGCCGACCAGCACCGGGACCTGGCTCTGGTCCAGGCCGAAATGCTCGACGATGCCGCCGCCGGTGGCGCCCAGGGTGCCGATGCCATGGGCATCGTCCACCAGGGTCCAGGCGCCGTGGCGCTGGGCGACCTGGCAGAGTTCGGGCAAGGCGGCGAGGTCGCCGTCCATGCTGAAGACGCCGTCGGTGACCACCAGGGTGTCACCCGTGGTCTTGGCCAGCCGCGCGGCCAGGCTGGCGGGATCGTTGTGCAGATAGCGGGCGAAGCGCGCGCCGCTGAGCAGGCCGGCGTCGAGCAGGGAGGCGTGGTTGAGGCGGTCTTCCAGCACGGTGTCGCCGCGCCCGACCAGGGCGGTGACCGCCGCCAGGTTGGCCATGTAGCCGGTGGAGAACAGCAGCGCGCGCGGCCGGCCGGTGAGTTCGGCCAGGGCCTCCTCCACCTGGTGATGAGGACCGCTGTGGCCGATCACCAGGTGCGAGGCGCCACCGCCCACTCCCCAGCGCTCGGCCCCGGCACGCAGGGCGGCGATCACCTGGGGATGGTTGGCCAGGCCCAGGTAGTCGTTGCTGCAGAAGGCCAGTAGGGCTTCGCCATCCACCACCACCTCGGGCCCCTGGGGCGCTTCCAGCAGGGGCCGGCGCCGATAGAGGTGCTCGGCGTGACGCTGGGCCAGGCGGGCGGCGAGGTCGAAGGCCATGGAGGAGTCTCGGTGGTGGTTTCAAAGCGCCCTCTCCCAGTGGGAGAGGGCTAAGAGCGGGGCGGGGCGCGGGATCAGGCGGTGGCGGCGTCGTAGAAGAGCTCGCTGTTGCGCTGCTCCACCAGGGCCTGCTCGATGGCGGCCTGGTGCACCTCGTCGGCATGCTCTTCGCGAGCTTCGGGCTGGATGCCGAGGCGGGCGAACAGCTGCATGTCCTTGTCGGCCTGGGGGTTGCCGGTGGTCAGCAGTTTCTCGCCGTAGAAGATGGAGTTGGCGCCGGCCAGGAAGGCCAGGGACTGCATCTGCTCGTTCATCTGCTCGCGACCCGCGGAGAGGCGCACGTGGGACTTGGGCATGAGGATGCGTGCCACCGCCAGGGTGCGGATGAAGTCGAAGGGATCGACGTCCTTTTCCTCGGCCAGCGGCGTGCCCTGGACCTTGACCAGCATGTTGATCGGCACCGACTCGGGGTGCTCGGGCAGGTTGGCCAACTGGATCAAGAGGCCGGCGCGGTCATCCACCGATTCGCCCATGCCGAGGATACCGCCGGAGCAGATCTTCATCCCGGCTTCGCGGACGTAGGCCAGGGTCTGCAGGCGCTCGCCGTAGGTGCGGGTGGTGATGATGTTGCCGTAGAACTCCGGCGAGGTGTCCAGGTTGTGGTTGTAGTAGTCCAGGCCAGCGTCGGCCAGGGCTCGGGTCTGCTCCTGGTCCAGGCGGCCCAGGGTCATGCAGGTCTCCAGGCCCAGGGCCTTCACGCCCTGCACCATCTGCAGGACATAGGGCATGTCCTTGGCGGAGGGGTGCTTCCAGGCGGCGCCCATGCAGAAGCGCGTCGAGCCGATGGCCTTGGCCTCGGCGGCCGCCTCCAGCACCTTCTGCACTTCCATCAGCTTTTCCTTTTCCAGGCCGGTGTTGTAGTGGCCGGACTGGGGGCAGTATTTGCAGTCTTCCGGGCAGGCGCCGGTCTTGATCGACAGCAGGGTGGAGACCTGCACGCGATTGGGATCGAAGTGCTGGCGATGCACGCCCTGGGCCTGGAACAGCAGGTCGTTGAAGGGCTGCTGGAACAGGGCGCGGACTTCGGCGAGAGTCCAGTCGTGACGCAGGGCGGTAGCGCTCATGGGAGATCCTCGATGCATTGAAACGGCCAGGTGCCGAAGCGGGGCCTTTGAATGCGGTCGACCTTAGCCGAAGTGTAGGTCGACTACTGTTCATAAAACGACCAATTTCCGGATTTTTTGCAGGGAGATTGATGGAGTCGTAGGTTGGGTTGAGCGCTAGTGAAGCCCAACAGGGCTGGCACGGTGCCTGTTGTTGGGCTTCGACGGTGGAGCTGTCTCAGCCCAACCTACGGGCGTCCAGCCGTTGGCTTGCGTAGGTTGGGCTGAGCGGCAGCGAATCCCAACAGGTTCGGCGCGGTGCCTGTTGTTGGGCTTCGACGATGGGGCTGTCTCAGCCCAACCTACGGGCGTCCAGCCGCTGGCTCGCGTAGGTTGGGTTGAGCGTGAGCGAAGCCCAACAGGGTTGGCACGGTGCCTGTTGTTGGGCTTCGACGATGGAGCCGTCTCAGCCCAACCTGCGGGCGTCCAGCCGGTGGCTCGCGTAGGTTGGGTTGAGCGCGAGCGAAGCCCGGTTGGTACGGTGCGGGTTGTTGGGCTTCGACGATGGAGCTGTCTCAGCCCAACCTTGTATCTCTCCTGGGTAATGGGATTAGCTACCTCATTACCCGGAGCCGGTTAAGCACCTGCCCAACCTGAGCACTCGATGCTGTTTCGTAGAGCGTGCCTGCCGGCTCCCTTTCTCCACATCCTGAATGGTATCCAAGCCCCTCCTCGGGAGTGAGGCTGTATGCACAAGGCAAGGAACGAGAAATGGCGATCATCGGTATCGACATCAGCAAGCAGAAATTCGACTGTCTGTGGCTGCGTGACGTCTGCAGCCTGAAAGTGAAAACCAAGGTCCTCGCCAATCGGCCCGCAGGATTCGCCGAACTGATCGACTGGTGTTGCGCCCAGACGGGGGAGACACCGGAGCAGTTGCAGGTCTTTCTCGAGGCCACTGGGGTCTATCACGAGCCGTTGGCGCTCTATCTCCACGATCGTGGCGTCCAGGTCTTCGTCCTCAATCCTGCGCGGGTACGCGAATATGCCCGTAGCCTAGGCGTACAAGGCAAGACCGACAAGCAGGACAGCCTGATCCTGGCGCGCTATGGCGCTACCCAGCCCGTGCGCCCTTGGACGCCAGAGCGCCGCGAAGTCCGCGAACTCAAGGCGTTGATCGCTCGCCATGAAGCGCTGCAAGAGGATCTGCAGCGTGAACTTAACCGTCGCGAAAAGGCCGCGGTCAGTGGCAGCCTGACCGTTCTGGCGTCCATCGACAACCTGGTAAAGGCCCTGCAACAGGAGGCGGCGCGGGTTCGTCAGGACATCGACGACCACATTGATCGGCATGATGATCTCAAGCGTGATCGGGCGTTGCTGCAGAGCATTGGCGGGATCGGCGAGGTGCTGTCGCGCCATCTGTTGGCTCTGCTGCACAGTCGCGACTTCAGCAGCGCACGACAATGCACCGCCTTCGTAGGCCTAGTGCCCCGTCCCTGGCAATCCGGTAAGTCGGTGCAGGGGCGCACGGTGCTGAGCAAGGCCGGCTCGCCCCGTATCAGGGCCAAACTGTACATGGGAGCCATCGTTGCCAAAGGCTCCAACCCTGATGTGAAGGCCCTGTACGACCGCCTGTTGGCCCGCGGTAAACCGCGGATGAGTGCCCTGGGCGCGGCCATGCGTAAACTGCTGCAGATCGCCTATGGCGTGCTCAAGACACAACAACCTTATCAGCCACGACAGGCCCTTTAGCGGACCTGTTGTGATTGGTAGGAGAGATGGTATCTACGATCCAACCCCCTCTCCCTCTGGGAGAGGGTTGGGGTGAGGGCGAAGCCTAGAGCATCCGCTCCAGTCCTACCGCCTTGACCACCCAGGCGTTGAAGCGGCGCCAGGCACTGCCGGGTTCGTGGTGCAGCACCCGGGGCTCGCCATTGCGCTCGCTGACCCACTCCAGCCGCACCTGCCCCCGATCCTCGACACGCTTGACCGCGTAGGAGACGCTGGGGTCCATGCCCTGCAGCATCAGCTGCCGCAGGCGACCGGTGAGGGCCGGGCTGTCCACCAACACCCCGACCTCGGTGTTCCACAGCACCGAGCGCGGATCGAAGTTGAAGGAGCCGATGAAGGACCAGCGCCCGTCGATGGCCATGGCCTTGCTGTGCAGGCTGGATTCGGATTCGCCGAAGCTGTAGGGCAGGGCGGAGCGCTTCTGGTCCGGACGGGCGCGCAGCTCGAAGAGCTTGACGCCCTGGGCCAGCAGGGCCGCGCGATAGGGCGCGTAGCCGGCATGCACGGCGGGCACGTCGGTGGCTTCCAGGGCGTTGGTCAGCACCCGCACGTCCACGCCACGGGCGGCCAGGCCTCCCAGGTAGGCGACCCCCTGATTCATGGGCACGAAGTAGGAGGAGACCAGCAGCAGCTCGTGCTGGGCGCCATCCAGGGTCGGTTGCAGCTGCCGGGTCAGCAGCAGCTGCCAGTCCGGTTCGTCATCGGCCAGCACCTTGCGCGGTGCATCCCAGAACGCCTGGGCGTGGGCCCAGGTCAGCTCCTGCAGCCAGCCGTCGAGTTGCGGGGCGGTAGCGTAGCGACGCAGACGGTTGTACAGCGCCAGGTCGCGGGTACGCTCGCTGTCGAGATAGTGGTGCAGCCGTGCGCGCAGCCGCACCAGGGCGGAGGTCGAGGGAGCGAACCAGCGTAGCCGCCGGGCCGGCTGGCTCAGGGGGCTGTTCCAGTACTGGTCGAAGCTGGTACCCAGTTGCCGCGCCACCGGGCCAGCGGCGAGCAGGTCGAGATCGGTGAAGTTCATCTCCGGGCGGGCATCGAAGTACTCGTCGCCCAGGTTGCGGCCGCCCACGATGGCTACGCTGTCGTCCGCCAGCCACAGCTTGTTGTGCATGCGTCGATGCTGGTGGTTGAGATCCACCAGGCGGCCCAGGGCCCGGGTCGGGCCGGTGCTGCGGCCCAGGTGCAGCGGATTGAAGACGCGGATCTGCACGTTGGGATGGGCGGCCAGCACGGCGATCTGGTAGTCGTTGCCGTCGCTGCTGGTGTCATCGATGAGAAAGCGGATGCGCACGCCGCGATCCGCTGCCTTGAGCAGCTCGTTGACCAGCAGTCGCGTGGTCAGGCCGTCGTGGACGATGTAGTACTGGATGTCCAGGCTGCGTTGGGCCTTGCGAATCAGCTCGGCGCGGGCAGTGAAGGCATCGGTGCTGGTTTCCAGCAGGCGCAGGCCCGACAGGCCGGGATGGGCAGCGCCGGCCGCGCGTACCTGGCTATCCAGGGCGGTGCCGGCGACCGGCAACACCTGGGAGGCGTGGCGCGGGATCGGCGCGGCGCAGCCGGCCAGCAGCGCCAGCAGCAGCAGAATGACCAGGCGGATCACAGGCTGTCCTTGAGGCGGTACCAGAGCATGCCCAGGGCCAGCAGCGGCGAGCGCAGGTGGCGGCCGCCGGGGAAGCGCGCATGGGGCACCTGGGCGAAGAGGTCGAAACCGGCCGATTGAGCCAGGATCGCCTCGGCCAGCAGATGGCCGGCCAGGTGGGTGGCATTGACCCCATGGCCGGCATAGGCCTGAGCGTGGAAGACGTTGGGATGCTCGCGCAGCCGACCGATCTGTGGCAGGCGATTGGCGCCGATGCCGATCATGCCGCCCCAGGCGTAGTCCACCCGGACGTCCGCGAGTTCGGGGAAGACCTCCAGCATCTTCGGCCTCATGTAGCCGGCGATGTCCTTGGGATCGCGTCCGGAATAGTGGCAGGCACCGCCGAACAGCAGGCGGCGGTCGGCGGAGAGACGGAAGTAATCCACCGCCACGTTCTGGTCACAGACCGCCCGGTTGCCTGGCAGCAGGCGCGCGGCGCGTTCGGCCGAGAGCGGTTCGGTGGCGATCACGTAGCTACCGGCCGGCAGAACCTGGGCGGCGAGGTCAGGCTGCAGCTCATTGATGTAGGCGTTGCAGCAGAGCACCAGGGTGTCGGCGGAGACTCGGCCGCGGGTGGTATGCAACCGCACCTTGGAGCCGTATTCCAGGCGGGTGACCTGGCTGTCCTCGAAGAGCTGCACGCCCAGGGCCTGGGCCGCGGCAGCCTCGCCCAGGGCCAGGTTGAGCGGATGCAGGTGGCCGGAACCCTCGTCTACCAGGGCGCCTTCGTAGCGCTGGGAGCCGACCACCTCGGCCAGCTGAGACTTGGGCACCAGGCGCAGTGGATGGGGATAGCCCAGGGCCTGGAGCGCGCTGTGCTCTTCCTGCAGGTGCTGCCAGTGACGCGGCTTGTTGGCCAGGTCGGCGAAGCCCCAGATGAGATCGCACTGGATGTCGTGGCGGGCGATACGCTGGCGGACCAGATCCACCGCCTCGAAGCCCAGGCGCTTGAGTTCGCGTACCCCCTCGGCGCCTATGACCGATTCGAACTGCTCGACGTCGTGGCCGACGCCGCGGATCAGCTGACCGCCATTGCGTCCGCTGGCACCCCAGCCGATACGCCGGGCCTCCAGCAGCACCACCCGCGCGCCGCGCTCGGCCAGTTCCAGGGCGGTGTTGAGCCCGGAGAAGCCACCGCCCACCACGCAAACATCGGCCTGGACCTCGCCCTCCAGGGACGGAAAGCTAAGCGTCTGGTTGGCGGTGGCGGCGTAGTAGGAGGGCGCGTGGGGCTGCATGGAGGATAGGCGGCTGATAGGAACAAGGGGACCATGCTAAGCCGTCGGCCGTTGTGCCACCAGGGTAAAGCTCATCGGCAACTGGGCGGCCTGGCCCTGATAGCGGTCGTAGTCGACCTCGCGATTGGAGTGCGGATGCTCCTCCAGCCGTTGCAGGATCAGGCCTGCGTCCAGGCAGGCGGTCACGATGGCGCCCAGGGTGTGGATATGCCAGTAACTCGCTGCACCCTGCCCATGAGATTCGCCGTCATAGGCGATGAGCGCCTCGCTGACCAGGGGCTCACGGCGGAAGTAGCTGTAGTGGGGCAGCAGCGGCTGGTCCGCGTGGGGCTCGAACATCTCCAGGAACGGATGGGTCTCGTAGATCACCAGGCGCCCACCCGGGGCCAGCAGACCGGTCACGGCGGCGAAGAAGGCGGGCAGGTCCGGCATCCAGTTCAGCACGCCGATGGTGATCAGCACCAGGTCATGCTGGCCGAGATCCTCGGGCAGCGCATAGATGTCGGCCGCCACCAGCCGGGGCGTCAGGCCTGCAGCCCTGGCCAGTTGCTCGCCTTGGGCGAGGAAGGCCGGCGCCTGGTCGATGCCCAGCGCGGGCCGCGCGCCGAAGGCGGCCAGGGAGAGCAATTCGCGGGCATTGTTGCAGCCGACCTGGGCGCAGCTCAGGCCGTGGATGTCCAGGTCGCTGAGGGTGGCGGTCAGGCAGGCATCGAGGACCGAGAAGCCGGGTTGCCGGGCCTGTTCCAGCAGGCGCTGCCAGTCCTTACCCTGGGCGTGGAGCGGGGCCGACACCTCCCAGGCCTGGCGATTGGCGGCGGTGATGAGCTGACGCTGACGTGGATCCATGGGCAGGCCTCCTTGGCCATCCTGCGAAAGACCGCAGCCTAGACGCCCAGCGCCGGGATCGCCAGGCGAGCGCTAGTCCGGCACCGGCAGGCTCAGGGTCTCCTTGATCTCTTCCATCACGATGTAGCTCTTGGATTCGCGCACATGGGGCAGCTTGAGCAGGATGTCACCCAGCAGCTTGCGATAGGAGGCCATCTCCGAGATGCGCGCCTTGACCAGGTAGTCGAATTCGCCGGAGACCAAGTGGCATTCCAGCACCTGGGGCAGCTTGAGCACGGCGCGGCGGAATTCCTCGAAGGTGTCGCCGGACTTGTAGTCCAGGCTCAGTTCGACGAACACCAGCAGGCCGGCCTTGAGATGCTGCGGATTGAGGCGGGCGTTGTAGCCCTGGATGATGCCCTCGCGCTCCAGGCGACGGACGCGCTCGGTGCAGGGTGTGGTGGACAGCCCCACCCGTTCGCCCAGCTCGGTGAAGGAGATGCGGCCATCGTCCTGGAGGATGCGCAGGATGTTGCGGTCGATCTTGTCCAGCTCGCGTCTGGCCTGGTGATGAGTACGCATCGCGGGGGTCTCTGCCAAAGGGGGCTTTACCGGAAAATTACTCCGAATATAGGCAATTCTTCAGTGATTAGCACTGCAAGCGCCTTTCTATACTTGCCGTATCTGCCTTCATTCCGACGAAAGCCGGCGAAATCCTCTCACCGGCCAGGAGCTAGCGATGCGTGTACTGGTTTTGGGTAGCGGCGTCATCGGTACGACCAGCGCCTACTATCTGGCCCGCCAGGGTTTCGAGGTGGTCGTGGTCGATCGCCAGGCCGGTCCCGCCCTGGAGACCAGCCATGCCAATGCCGGTCAGGTGTCCCCTGGCTATGCCTCGCCCTGGGCCGCGCCCGGCGTGCCGCTCAAGGCGTTGAAGTGGCTGTTCCAGAAGCATGCGCCCCTGGCCATCCGCTTGACCGGTGACAGCAACCAATACCTGTGGATGGCGCAGATGCTGCGCAACTGCACGGCTGCGCGCTATGCGGTGAACAAGGAGCGCATGGTGCGGCTGTCCGAATACAGCCGCGATTGCCTCGACGAGTTGCGTGAGGACACTGGCATCGCCTACGAAGGCCGCCAGCTGGGCACCACCCAGATCTTCCGCACCCAGCAGCAGGTGGATGCCGCGGCCAAGGACATCGCCGTGCTGGAGCGTTCCGGCGTGCCCTTCGAACTGCTCGACCGCGATGGCGTGGCGCAGGTCGAACCGGCGCTGGCGGCGGTCAAGCACAAGCTGGCTGGCGGTCTGCGCCTGCCCAACGACCAGACCGGCGACTGCTTCCTGTTCACCAATCGCCTGGCCGCGGAAGCCCGCCGCCTGGGCGTGGAATTCCGCTTCGGCGCGGAGATCCAGCAGCTCAGCGCCAACGGCGATCACCTCGACGGCGTCCGCGTCGACGGCGAACTGCTCACCGCCGATTACTACGTCCTGGCCCTGGGCAGCTATTCGCCGCAATTGCTGGCGCCCCTGGGGATTCGCGCCCCGGTCTATCCGCTCAAGGGCTATTCGCTGACGGTGCCCATCGTCGATGCCAGCATGGCGCCGACCTCGACCATCCTCGACGAAACCTACAAGGTCGCCATCACCCGCTTCGACGACCGTATCCGTGTCGGTGGCATGGCAGAGATCTGCGGTTTCGACCTGAACCTGGATCCGCGTCGCCGCGCGACCCTGGAAATGATCACCGGGGACCTCTATCCTCGCGGCGGCGACCTCGCCCAGGCCAGTTTCTGGACCGGTCTGCGACCCGCCACCCCGGACGGGACCCCCATCGTCGGCGCCACCCGCTATCGCAACCTGTTCCTCAACACTGGACACGGGACGCTGGGCTGGACCATGGCCTGTGGCTCCGGCCGGCTGCTGGCCGACCTGATCGCCCGCAAGCAGCCACAGATCAGTGCCGAGGGTCTCGACATCTCCCGCTATTCCGCCACCCAGGAGTCCCCGCGCAATGCCCGTACAGCGTCTGCACACTGATCGCCGCCTGAGCGAAATCAACATCCATAACGGCACCGTTTACCTGGCCGGCCAGCTGGCCGACGATTTTTCCGGCGATATCTACCAGCAGACCCGCGAAACCCTGGCCAACGTCGACAAGTTTCTCGCCGAGGCCGGCAGCGATAAGGAACACATCCTGGTGGTGACCATCTTCCTGCGCGACATCGCCCTGCACTTCGAGGGCATGAACCGCGCCTGGGACGAATGGGCCGCCCAGGGCGCCACTCCAGGTCGTACCACCGTCGAAGCCAAGCTGGCCAAGCCGGACATCCTGGTGGAGATGAACGTCATCGCCGCCGTCAAGGCGTAAGACCGCTATTCCCCCTCTCCCTCTGGGAGAGGGCCGGGGTGAGGGTGTTTCACGCCCCCCCAAACTTTCCCTCTCTCTCCCTGCCGAGACCTCCCATGCGTCCCGCTCGCGCCGTCATCGACCTCGCCGCCCTGCGCCAGAACTACCGTCTGGCGCGTGAACTCTCCGATGCCCGCGCCCTGGCGGTGATAAAGGCCGATGCCTATGGGCACGGCGCGGTGGCAGTGGCCAAGACGCTGGCCAGCGAGGCCGACGGTTTTGCCGTGGCTTGCATCGAGGAGGCACTTGAGCTGCGCGCCGCGGGGATCCGCGCGCCCATCCTGCTGCTGGAAGGCTTCTTCGGAGTCGACGAATTGCCGCTGATCGTCGAGCACGATCTCTGGACGGTGATCCATGCCGACTGGCAACTGGAGGCTCTGGAGCGGGCCACCCTGGCGCGTCCGGTGCAGGTCTGGCTGAAGCTGGATTCGGGCATGCACCGGGTCGGCTTCTTCCCTGAGGATTACGCTGCCGCGTATCACCGGCTGCTGGCCAGCGGCAAGGTCAGCGGCATCGTCAAACTGACCCACTTCGCCCGCGCCGACGAACCGGACAGCCCCGCCACCAAGGCGCAGATCGCCACCTTCCGCGCCGCCACCGAGGGGCTGCCCGGCCCCACCAGCCTGCGCAATTCCCCGGCGACCCTGGGTTGGCCCCAGGCGGCCGGCGACTGGGTGCGCCCGGGGCTGATGCTCTATGGCATCTCGCCCTTCGCTGCGTCCCAGGCTGCCGCCGAGCGGCTGCAACCGGTGATGACCCTGACCTCCCGGGTGATCGCCGTGCGCGAACTGCCGGCCGGCGAGCCGGTGGGTTATGGCGCGCGCTTCGTCACCTCCGGGCCGACCCGGATCGGCGTGGTCGCCCTGGGCTATGCCGACGGCTATCCGCGCCATGCGCCCAATGGCACCCCGGTAGCCATCGAAGGCCGTCCCGGACAACTGATCGGCCGCGTCTCCATGGACATGCTCACCGTCGACCTGACCGACCACCCCCAGGCAGGCGTGGGCAGCGAGGTGGAATTCTGGGGCCAACAGGTATCTGTGGCTGACCTGGCCGCACGCTGCGACACCATCCCCTACCAGTTGCTGTGCAACCTCAAGCGGGTGCCGCGCAGCTATCGCGACTGAGTCCAGGCGGATCGCTTGCCCGTTGGCGAACATGGGCGAGCGCAGCCAGGCCCGCACGTCCGCCCTGGTGTTGTAAATCTCGAACAGCGTTGCCATGATGCCGAACACCGTGCCGTGGCACGCTTTCAGCGCGTGGCCTGGCCACGTCTCCCCCGCCTGCTCGAGGAGTCTTTCCCACCTTGGACGTCGGTGCCCGCCTGCAAACCATCCGTACCCTCAAGGGCCTGTCCCAGCGCGAGCTCGCCAAGCGTGCCGGGGTGACCAACAGCACCATCTCGATGATCGAGAAGAACAGTGTCAGTCCCTCCATCAGCTCGCTGAAAAAGGTGCTGGCCGGCATTCCCATGTCCCTGGTGGAGTTCTTTTCCCTGGACCTGGAACAGGACGCGCCAACCCAGGTGGTCTATCGCGCGGGCGAACTCATCGATATCTCCAGTGGCGCCCAGACCGTGCGCATGCGCCTGGTCGGCCGTGCCCATCCCAGCCGGGCCCTGGCCTTTCTCGACGAGACCTATCCGCCGGGCGCCGATACCGGCGAAGAGATGTACGCCCATGAGGGCGAGGAGGCCGGCCTAGTGGTGGAAGGCCGGCTGGAGCTGACCGTCGGCGGCGAGGTGCACGTACTCGAACCGGGCGACAGCTACTATTTCGAAAGCAGCCGACCGCACCGCTTCCGCAATCCCTTCGAGACCCCCGCCCGACTGATCAGCGCGACCACGCCAGCGAATTTCTGAGCACCCGCAGCACGGCGGTTGCAAGGTGGAAAACGGCGCAGCCTTTTTCCTCTGGAAGCCTGTGCCGGGGGCGCCCTCACCCCAACCCTCTCCCGGAGGGAGAGGGGGCTGTCCGAGTGGGCGCTCGAGTTCCTCGGTCCGGGTAGATTCGTAAGCAGACCGCAGGTTGGGCTGAGACAGCTCTATCGTCGAAGCCCAACATCGCCGCCACGCTGAGGTAAGGCCCGTTGGGCTTCGCTGCGCTCAACCCAACCTACGGGGCGATTCCCCACAACTCCTCTTCGTTGATCCCCAGCAAAGCCAGCTCCGCCCGGCGTAGCGGTTCGTCCTGGGTGAGAAAGAATTCGTCCAGTTGCGGGGGCGCCACGCCGCTTGCCAGGAGCAGGGCATGGGCCTGACCGCGATGATGCAGCTGGTGTACGAAGAGATGCTGCAGGACCCGCCCGGCCTGTTCGCGGACAGGACCGCTGGCGCGGGGCAGGGTAAGGGTCTGCGCCAGGCGCGCCGGATCGAGATCGCGGCACAGGGTGATCAGGCGCAGGTCGCTGGCGGCCTGGGCTTCGCTCAGCGTCGCCAGGTCCGGCCAGGCGTGGTCACGATAGGAGCGCGGCTGATGATGCAGGGCGTCCAGGTAGAAAAGATCCACGTCGAGTAGATGGCCAAGCAGGGCCCAGAGCGAGCCGAAAAAGGCCGCGGGCTGGGGCGCGCGCAAGGCATCGGTGGACAAGCCGGCACAGGCCGTGAGCAGTCGGTGATTGGACCAGCGATTGTTGCAGGCCTGGGCCAGCAGCAGGGAGGCAGTCATGGGCAGATCCTTGGCGGGACGCGCGGACACTCACTGTAACCTGTGCAGATGTGCGGGGCGTCGCAGGCTGGCCAGCCTTGGCGTTGAGACCGTGGCGGCGCTTTGCCATGCTCGCGCGCTGGAACTCCTCTTTGCAAGGATGCGCATGATGCCTAGCGTTTCGCCCTGGTACGGCCTTGGTCTGGTCGCGGCCCTGTTGTGGGGGGGCACGGTGCAGGCCAACGATCCCGTGGCCCTGCCCGAATTGCCCTTCATTCCCCTGGGTGTGGTCGGGCACGACAACAATGCCGCCTATCCCGAGGCGCAGATGGAGCAGCGGCTGCAGCTACTCGACCGCTACAACCTGCGCAGCTACCGCTCCGGCGAATTTCTGCTGCTGGATCCGCCGCGGATGGATCGCCTGGTCGCCCTGGCCCGCCAGTACAACATCACCCTACGTCCGGTGATCACCCGGCAGCTGACCCAGGCCCAGGCCTATGCCCTGGCCAAGCGCTATGCCAACGACATCAAGATCTGGGAGATCGGCAACGAGCAGGACTATTCGCGGGTAGGCGCCAGTATTCGCATCAGTCGGCTGGTGGACATTTACCGCGGCATCCGCCGGGCTTCAGACGAACTGAACGCAGGCCTCGAGACCACCATCAACGTGATGTCCTGCAATCCTGGCGAGAAGGGTCCCAAGGCACGCTGCCCCGGGGATCGGCTGGGCTCCATGTGGTTTCTCGACCAGGCCAAGGCGGCCGGCTTCGATTTCGACTACATCAGCTTCCACTACTACCCGCACTACCACGATCGTGGCCACTGGATGGATCTCTACCTGGGCCAGATGCGTGCCATGGCGGAAAAGTACCGCACGCGGATCTTCTTCAATGAGGTCAACTGCGGCGAGATCTACAAGGGCACCACCGATGGGGGGCGGCCAGGTGATCGCAGCTGCCATGACAGCCTCGAGGCCATCCTGTCCGAACTCAATGGGCGCTATCGCGACATCGTGCGCGAGATCAACGTCTACGAACTGCTCGATGAGCCGACCCACTCGATTCCCCACGAGCGGCACTTTGGGCTCATGTATGACCTGGACCGCCCCAAACCGGTCATGGAACTCATCCGTCGCTATGCCGGGGCGCCCTAGGGCGTCAGAAAGCGGACAAGTCTGACTTCAAGCGAGGATAGCCTCATCGCGTGACCGGGTAGTCACAGGAAAGTGGTAGGGAAAGTGCCATCATCGGCACCGTACATCTGGCAAAACACCGCGTTCACCACCGCCTGATGATGGCACGGGTTCTTATTGGTCTAGCGCTTGCACTAGGCTTTGCGGGTGCCGGGTAAACGATCTTCCCTGGCAGTTTTCCTGCTGTACCGAGGTGGGATGCACGGATCGAATCGCGCACCTCGGCCTATCTGGTTCCACTGCATGACTATCCTGAGCTCTATCTCCCGCCGCCTGCCGCGTCAGGCGCTGCTGTTGCCTGCCCTGTTCGCCACCGCTTCGCTTGCCACCTCCGCCCAGGCCGTTGACCTGGTCGGTCTCAACTTCTCCGGCGCCACCTTCGCGGCCCAAGTACTGCCCGGTGTCAACGACCGCAACTTCATCTTCCCGGCCGAGAGCCATTTCCAGCAGTGGAGCGCCAAGGGCGTGAAGCTGGTGCGCTTCCCCATTCTCTGGGAGCGCCTGCAACCGTCCATGGGGGCCAATCTCGACCCGGCCTATGCGGCACTGGTCGATCGCACCCTGGGCTATGCCCAGAAGTACGGGGTCAAGGTCATCCTCGATCTGCACAACTACGCCCGCTACCAGGGCAAGGTCATCGGCGCGGGCGAAGTGCCCTACGAGGCCTTCCAGAACCTGATGACCCGCATCGCGCAGCGCTGGGGCACTCATCAGGCGCTCTATGGCTACGACATCATGAACGAGCCCCATGACGCCGTGAGCAACTGGCCGATCGCCGCCCAGTACGGCATCAACGGTGTCCGTGCGGTCGATTCGACCCATCCCATCTTCATCGAGGGCAATGGCTGGGCCGATACCACCCGCTGGCCGCAGTGGAACGACGCCCTGCTCAAGCTGAACGATCCGGCCAACAACCTGATCTTCATGGCCCAGGCCTTCTTCGATACCAACCTGAACGTGGCCAGCCTGGCGCCCAACTATGGCGTCGAGCGCCTCAAGCCTTTCGTCACCTGGCTCAAGGCCAACAACAAGCGTGGCTTCATCGGTGGCTTCGGCGTACCTGACACAGATGCGCGCTGGTTGCCCATTCTCGACAGCATGCTCGCCTATCTGAAGCAGAACTGCATTCCGGCCACCTACTGGGCTGCCGGTCCCGGCTGGGGCACCTACAACCAGGCGGTCGAGCCCATCAATGGCAAGGAGCGTCCCCAGTGGGCGGTGCTGGCCAAGTACCTCGACAAGGACAGCTGCGCGGGCATCGGCCCCCAGACAACGCCGACCGCCGCTACCCCGGCCAAGCCCCAGGCTGCGACCGGCGGGGCAACCGCCGGCAACACCGGTGGTACCGGTGCTACCGGCACCGCCGGGGCGACCACCGGCACGACCGCCGGCACCCTCACGGGCGCCGCCCCGGCCGCGGGCACCACCACCACTCCCGCAGGTAGCACGGCCACTACCGGGGCGACCACCGGAGCAGCCACTGGCACCGCGGGCAATGCCGCCAATGCCTCCAAGCTGACCACCGTCGAGCAGCTCTACCTGGCCTACTACGGCCGGGCGGCCGATGCCGGCGGGCTGAACTACTGGGCCTCCCGCCTGGCCGGCGACATGAGCGTCGAACAGCTGGCGGCCACCTTCGCCGGCAATGGCGAAGCCACTACCCTCTATGGCTCGCTGAGTGGCGCCGCTCTGGTCAACAAGGTCTATCAGAACCTCTATGGCCGCAGCGCCGACAGCAGTGGCAGCGCCTACTGGAGCAGCCGTCTGGCCAATGGCGTGACCTCGCGTGCCAACCTTCCGCTGGAAGTCCTGCGCGCTGCCGCTGGTGACGATAAGGCCTTCTTCGACAAGAAGGTGAGCACGGCGCTGGCCCAGGGCACCACCACCACGCCGGCCCCCGCGGCCAGCGTGCAACCGGTGCAGAACGTGGTCCTGCCGGTCGCCGGCGGTCTGGTGGCCTCGGCGCCGTTGACCGGCTACAAGAACATCCCCCTGGGGGTGGTTGGCCACGACAACAGCGCAGCCTATCCGCCTGCCGAGATGGAGGCCCGTCTGCAGCTACTGGCGGCGCGCAATCTGCGCACCTATCGCTCCGGCGAGTATCTGGTGACCAACCTGCCCGAGCTGGATCGGCTGGTGTCCCTGGCCCGCAAGTACAACATCACCCTGCGGCCGGTGATCACCCACAAGCTGACCCAGGCGCAGGCCTATACCCTGGCCAAGCGCTACGCCAACGACATCAAGATCTGGGAGATCGGCAACGAGCAGGACTACGCCAAGGCCGGTGCGCAGGATCGCATCAACACCCTGGTCGGGATCTATCGCGGCATTAAGCAGGCCTCGGACGAGCTGGGCGCCAACCTCAAGACCACCATCAACGTGATGGCGTGCAACTCGGATGATCGCACCACCACCTCCCGTTGCCCGGGTGATCGCAATGGGGCCATGTGGTTCCTCGACCAGGCCAAGGCGTCGGGCTTCAACTTCGACTACATCAGCTTCCACTACTACCCCTATGTCGACGACAAGGGCTACTGGATGGACATGTACCTGGGCCAGATACGCGCCATGGCCAACAAGTACAAGACCAAGGTGTTCTTCAACGAGATGAACTGCGGCAACGTCTACCAGGGCAACACCGATGGCGGCCGTGACGGCGATCGGGCCTGCTACGACAGCGTCAAGCAGATGCTCACGGTGCTCAACACCAGCTACCGGGATGTGGTGGCCGAGATCAACGTCTACGAACTGCTCGACGAGCCGAGCCTCTCGGTGGTCCACGAGCGGCACTTCGGGATGATGTATGACCTCAAGCGTCCCAAGCCGATCTTCGACATGGTGACCAGCTTCGCCAAGTAAGACCTGAACACGGCGATCGCCCCGCCCCCACGGCCTGTATGGCGTGGGGGCGGTGTCGTTTGGGGCGTGTCAGTTTGGAGCGGGGCGGCCCTCACCCTAACCCTCTCCCAGAGGGAGAGGGGATCGATTGGCGCAGAGTGAAGCTTGGGTGTATCGCCCGAGCCTGGGATGGCTTGCCCAAGCCCGAGGCTGTCCTTACTAGCCCTCACCAAGTAAGACCTGAACACGGCGATCGCCCCGCCCCCACGGCCTGTATGGCGTGGGGGCGGTGCCGTTTGGGGCGTGTCAGTCTGGAGCGGTGCGGGCCCTCACCCTAACCCTCTCCCATAGGGAGAGGGGATTGATCGGTGCAGGGTGAAGCTGTGTATTGCCCAAGCCAGGGAGGGCGTGCCCAAGCCTGAGGCTGCACCTGCTAGCCCCCTCTCCCTCCGGGAGAGGGCTGGGGTGAGGGCGATCCCGCCAAGGACCCTGCTTGAGCATCGCCCGTATCGCCGCCAGGGCATCGCTGCCGCGGGTGGTCTTCTGCTCCTAAGGCCTCTTCCAGACCAATAACCTGGGCCAGGCGCGGCAAATGGCCGGCACAGGGCGCCGAGCAGCCGGTGATTGCGGCAGGCCTGGTGAGGAAAGGGCAGCGGTGAGCGCTTCATTGTCAGCCCTGGCTGCCGCGCTTGCGCCTGCCTCTCTCTTGATCTTGGACTTCTGGCAAAGTAGCTTCCTAGAGCCTTTTCTCGTGGTCGGGAGCGGGTCCGTCCGCTCATCCAGGATGAATGTCCACTTCGGTGACGCCATGAAAATCAAAGCGACGATCGAGCGTATCCCGGGCGGCCTGATGCTGGTGCCGCTCTTGCTGGGGGCAGTGCTGCATACCAGTTGGCCAGGAGTCGGTCCTTACTTCGGCTCCTTCACCCAAGGTCTCATCACCGGCATCGTGCCCATCCTGGCGGTCTGGCTGTTCTGCCTGGGCGCCGCCATTCCCCTGCGAACGACCGGTACCCTGCTGCGCAAATCGGGCACCCTGATCCTGACCAAGATCGGTACCGCCTGGCTGGTGGCCGTGCTGCTCGTGCAGCTGTTGCCCAGCGGTGGGGTGACGTCCGGATTCTTCGTTGGCTTGTCGGTACTCGCCGTCGTGGCGGCCTTGGACATGACCAATGCCGGACTCTATGCCTCGCTCATGGAGGAATACGGCACCCGCGAGGAAGCCGGCGCCACGGTCTTGATGGGCCTGGAGTCCGGGCCCCTGGTGACCATGCTGATCCTCGGCTCGACCGGGCTGGCGAGCTTCGAGCCGCGCCTGCTGAACGGCGTCGTCATGCCTTTCCTGGCAGGCTTCGCGCTCGGCAATCTCGATCCGGAGCTGCGTGATTTCCTGTCGCGGGCGCCACGTATCCTGGTGCCCTTCTTCGCCTTCGCCCTGGGCAACACCATCGACCTGCGGGTGCTCATGGCCACGGGGCTGCTCGGGGTGCTGCTGGCCTTGGCGGTGGTGCTGGTGTCGGGCAGTGCCCTGGTGGCGGCGGACATCCTGATAGGCGGCGGGCGCGGCACGGCCGGTATCGCGGCCTCCAGCACCGCCGGTGCGGCGGTCGCCACGCCGCACCTGGTGGCCCAGGCGGCACCGACCTTCGCCGCCGAAGCCCCGGCCGCCACGGCGCTAGTGGCCGTCTGCGTGGTGCTCACGGCGGTCCTGACCCCCATCGCCACCAGCCTCTGGGCTACCCATGTGGCGCCCAAGATACGCCCGGCTCAGGCGCGTCCGGCAGGGGACGGTCAGGGGGTGGGATGATGGCTCGTCGTTGCCAATAGCCTAGGCGCTGTCGGAAAGGTACCCAGGCTTGACCAGGCGGTGTGGAACGCACGCCCTATCCGCTTCCTCACCGATTCCGCCTTGCCTGGCCTGCGCTCGACGACTTTTCGTACCAAACCTGGGAAACCACCAGGCGCCGCCACCGGCAGCGATAGCCAGGGTCAGCGGCGCCAGTAGCCAGGGCGCGACGGCCCGGTTCCTGCGCCCTACGCTAGCCCTTCTTCAGCATCGCCCGCATCGCCGCCAGGGCGTCGTTGCCGCGGGCGGCCTTCTGTTCCTGGGGAGCCTCTTCCAGGCCTTCCCACTGCAGGTCCTCGGGGGGTAATTCGTCAAGGAAGCGGCTGGGGGTGCAGTCGATCAGCTCGCCGTACTGCTTGCGCCGGGTGGCGTAGGTAAAGGCCAGGGTCTGGCGCGCGCGGGTGATGCCCACGTAGGCCAGGCGGCGCTCCTCCTCGATGGTGTCGGCCTCGATGCTGGAGCGGTGCGGGAGGATCTCTTCCTCCATGCCCATGATGAACACATAGGGAAATTCCAGGCCCTTGGAGGCGTGCAGGGTCATCATCTGCACGCCGTCGGCGCCTTCCTCTTCCTCCTGCTGGCGTTCGAGCATGTCGCGCAGGACCAGCTTGGCGATGGCATCCTCGATGGTCATCTGGCCGTCCTCGTCCTTTTCCAGGATGTTCTTCAGCGCATCCATGAGGAACCAGACGTTGCCCATGCGGAAGTCGGCGACCTTGTCGGAGCTGGCGTTCTGCCGAATCCAGTTCTCGTAGTCGATGTCCATCACCATGCTGCGCAGGGCACCGATGGGATCTTCGCCGGCGCAGTTCTTGCGCACGCCATCCATCCAGCGCTTGAAGCGCCCCAGGCGCTCGGTGAAGCGGGCATCCAGGTGCTCGCCCAGACCGATCTCGTCGGCCGCGGCATACATCGACAGGTCGCGGCTGCCGGCATAGTTGCCGAGCTTTTCCAGGGTGGTGGAGCCGATCTCCCGGCGCGGCACGTTGATCACCCGCAGGAAGGCGTTGTCGTCGTCCGGATTCACCAGCAGGCGCAGGTAGGACATCACGTCCTTGACCTCCTGACGGGCAAAGAAGCTGGTACCGCCGGAGAGTCGGTAGGGGATCTGATGGTGCTGCAGCTTGAGCTCCATCAGCTTGGCCTGGTGGTTGCCACGATAAAGGATGGCGAAGTCCGCGTAGGGTCGCTGGGTCTTGAGGTGCAGGGTGAGGATTTCCAGGGCGATGCGCTCGGCCTCGCCGTCCTCGTTCTTGCAGCGCAGCACCCGGATCGGGTCGCCATGCCCCATCTCGCTCCACAGCTGCTTCTCGAACACGTGGGGGTTGTTGGCGATGAGCACGTTGGCGCACTTGAGGATGCGGCTGGTGGAGCGATAGTTCTGCTCCAGCATCACCACCTTGAGCGAAGGGAAGTCGTCCTTGAGCTGCATCAGGTTTTCCGGCCGCGCCCCGCGCCAGGCGTAGATCGACTGGTCGTCGTCGCCCACCACGGTGAACTGGGCGCGCTCCTGCACCAGCATCTTCACCAGCAGGTACTGACTGGTGTTGGTGTCCTGGTATTCGTCCACCAGCATGTAGCGGATGCGATTGCGCCAGCGCTCCAGCACCTCGGGGTGCTCCTGGAACAGCTTCACCGGCATCAGGATGAGGTCGTCGAAGTCGACCGCGTTATAGGCCTTGAGGGTGCGCTGGTAGTGCAGGTAGACCACCGCGGCGGTCTGCTCCTTGGGCGTGCGCGCCTTTTCCAGGGCTTCTTCCGGCAGGATGAGGTCGTTCTTCCAGTTGCCGATGTAGTTCTTGATCTCGTCCAGGCCGTCGTCGCCCTGGTATTCCTTCTGCATGATGTCGGTGAGCAGCGCCTTGATGTCGCCCTCGTCGAAGATCGAGAAACCCGGCTTGTAGCCCAGGTGCACGTACTCGCGGCGGATGATGTTCAGCCCGAGGTTGTGGAAGGTGGAGACGGTCAGGCCGCGGCCTTCGCCGGCCTTGAGCAGGCTGGCCACCCGCGCCTTCATCTCCCGCGCCGCCTTGTTGGTGAAGGTCACGGCGCAGATGTACTGGGCGCGGATACCGCACTGCTGTACGAGGTAGGCGATCTTGCGGGTGATGACGCTGGTCTTGCCGGAGCCGGCACCGGCCAGCACCAGCAGGGGACCGCTGATGTAGGCCACGGCTTCGGCCTGGCGGGGATTGAGCTTGGACATGGCGGACCGGGGGGACGACGCTGGGCGGGGGATTCTACCAGCGCCGGTCCGCCCCGGTCTCAGGGCTTGGGCGGTGGCGCGACGAAGGTCAGCTGGCGCGGATAACCGTACTTCTCTCCGGGCAGCGCCGGGCTGTCGAGAAACACCGCCATGCTGCGGCCGAATTCGTTGACGTAGGTGACGGCATAGTCCTGGCCGTCAGCCAGGCGGACGATGGCGCCGGTCTTGAATTCTTCGCGATTGCGCTCGGTGACCGGAATGGAGATGCCGGCGGCCTTGCGGTAGACGCCCTTTAGCCAATCCTGGTTGGTGAAGTCATTGATCGGGGTGCTGAAGCGCCCCGGCAGGCGCTGCAGATGACGACCGGTACCGGGGGCGTCATCCACCGCCAGGCGCCGGGGATAGCCTACGGCCTCGGCGTCCAGCGGGGTGCCGTCGAGGAACACCGCCAGGTTGTTGCCGACGCGCTGCACCTCGGTGATGGCACGCCATTCACCATCGCCCAGCTGGACCTGACGCCCACTGATGAAGCCCTCGACGTTGGCTGGCGTGGCCGGAATGGTCAGCCCCGCGACCCGTCGCAGCACGCCCCGATCCCAGTCTTCGTTGGTGAAGTCGTTGATGGAGCTGGAGAGGAGTGGCTGGGTAGCGGAAGTCTCGTGCGATGGGCTGGTGGTCTGGGCATGGGCCAGCGGCAAACCGAGATAACAGGCGCAGAACAGCAGGGCGGAGAGAGCCAGGCGAGTGGGCATAGAGGTCATCCTTAACGCAGGTTTCTTGTCGGTCCCATACCGGGAGTGGGCGATAGACCCTGGATGTCTCCCGGCGTTTAGGCCATGGCGGCGCAAAGCGGCATTTTTTTACCCGTGCGGCGCCGAATGGCAACCGCTGCGTTACCCTGAGGGCTTTTCCCGCTGGAGTGCGTCCATGAATTCGACCCTCGCCGCCGTCCCCCTGGCCAAGGCCTATCGCCTGCTCAACCACGGACCCACGGTACTGGTCAGCGCCGCCCACGACGGCCGGCGTAACGTCATGGCCGCGGCCTGGGCCATGGCGGTGGATTTCGAGCCGTGCAAGGTGGCGGTGGTGCTGGACAAGCAGACCTGGACCCGTGAGCTCTTGGAAGCCGAGGGCAGCTTCGTGCTCAACGTGCCTTGCGTGGCCCAGGTGGATCTGGTGCAGACGGTCGGCAATACCACCGGGCGCGAGCTCGACAAGTTCGCCGCCTATGGTATCGAGACCCTGGCGGGTGAACGGGTCGCGGCGCCGCGGATCGCCGGGTGCGTGGCCTGGCTGGAATGCCGGCTGCTGCCCGAGCCGCACAACCAGCAGGGTTACGACCTGTTCCTCGGCGAGGTGGTCGCTGCCCAGGCCGATACCCGTGTGTTTCGTAATGGCCGCTGGGACTTCAGCGGCCAGGATCCCTTGCGCACCTTGCACCACGTCGCCGGTGGCCACTTCCTGGTGATCGGTGACGGCATTCAGGGGCAGTTGCTGACGCCCCAGGGGTAGGACGGACGACGCCAGCGCCTGGCGTCGTCCGGGCAGTGGTCAGACGCGGAAGCGCGCCACCATCTGCTGGAGGTCGCCGCCCAGCCGCGCCAGTTCGCTGACCGACGCCGCGGCATGGGCATTGGCGTTGGCGGATTCCTCGGCCAGGCCGCTGACCTTGACCACGTTGCCGTTGATCTCCTCGGCCACCAGGCTCTGCTCTTCCACGGCGGTGGCGATCTGCTGGTTGAGGCTCTGGATTTCCGCCACCGTCTGGTAGATGACGTCCAGGGCGCGTTCGGCGTCCTGGGCCAGGGTCACGGTGCCCAGGGTGCGGTCACGGCTGGCCTGCATCCGCGTGCTGGCTTCGGTGGTGCCCTGTTGCAAGGTGGCGATGAGTTCGCCGATTTCCTGGGTGGACTCCTGGGTCCGCTGCGCCAGGGACCGGACCTCGTCGGCCACCACGGCGAAGCCACGACCCTGCTCGCCCGCGCGGGCGGCTTCGATGGCGGCGTTGAGCGCCAGCAGGTTGGTCTGCTCGGCGATCGCCTTGATCACGTCGATGACACTGCCGATGCGACCGCTGGCGGTATCCAGGCGCTCCATGGCGGCGCCCAGGCCCTGAACCTCTTCGGCCGCCAGGGTGATTTCCTGGGCTGCGCGCTTGACCGTGCGGCTGCCTTCACGGGCCATGCTATCGGCGTTCTGCGCGGCGCTGGAGGCGTTGGCGGTATTTTGCGCCACGTTGTGCACCGTGGCCGCCATCTCGTTCATGGCGGTGGCCACCTGGTGCATCTCGTCGCGCTGCTGGGTGGCGCCACGGCTGGTCTGAACGCCAAAGGCCGAGAGTTCGTCGGCCGCGCTGCTGAGCTGCCCCACGCCATTGGCGATGCCACCGACCAGCTGGCGCAGATCGGCGGCCATGGCCTGGGTGGTGCGCTGCAGTTCGCCCAGTTCGTCACGGCGGGTCACCGCATCGCTCGGGGTCAGGTCGCCGGCGGCGACGCGCTTGAGCATGGCCATGGCGGTCGCCAGCGGCTGGGTGATCTGGCGGGCGATCAGCCAGGCGGCGGCGATGCCGATAAGCAGGGCGACCAGGCTGGTCAGCAGCAGCTTGAGCAGGGCGGCCTGACGTTCGGCGGCGGCGGACTTGAGCTGACCCTCGCCCAGCTGATCCAGCAACTGCACCAGCTTGTTGCCCTGGTCCTGCAGGCTGGCGACCGCGGCTTGGGCCTGGCGATTCTGGGCAACGATGGACTCGAAGAAGGCGCGGTAGCGGGTCACGTCCTGGGTGGCGCTGTAGAGGCGCGCGGCGGTGTCGCCATCGATCTGCTTCTGGGCGGTCGCCAGGGTCTTGAGCAGGTCGTCGATGACCTTCAGGGTCGCCTGGGACTTGCTGTCATCGGGAGTCCCGAGGAAGCGGCGGATGGCCAGGCGCACGCCGACCATCTGCGCCTTCATCTCGGCCACTGCCTTGAGGTCGGCGGTGCTGTAGCTGCCACCCGGAGCAAAGACCCGCTCGAACAGCTGATCGAAGGTCTCGGTGACGGTATCGGAGACCTTGGTCAGCTCCTTCTGCGCCTCGGCGCTGGTCTGGCTGGACTGCTGCAGGGCAGCGAAGCGTTCCTGGTAGGTCTTCATCTCCTGCTGGATGTTGTGCAGGATGGCGACGTTGGCCGGGTTGCTCAGCAGAATCAGGCCCTTGGCGACATCTTCCGCGACCACGGCCAGATCGGCCTGTTGCTTGGTGACGCTGGCGGCACTGGGATCGAGTAGGTAGTTCTTCTCGTCGATCCTGACGTTGAGGATATGGGCCTTGAGCTCACCGCTGTAGCGCGTCTTGGTGATGCGGTCGAGCAGGGTGTTGGCGGTGAGATAGCCGAACAGGGCCACCACCGTCACCATGACCAGTAGGGCACCAAAGCCCAGGGCCAGCTTCTTAGAAATGCCGAGATTGCTCAGCCAGGAGGCTTTGGAAGCAGACATGGGAATACCGAGAGAGAGTTCGAAGACTCCCTTCATCGGCCATCCCCGTCGATACTTGAAAGCCGACTGTCAGCGCCCTCAAGACAGCCTGGCGACGCTGACGGCTGGCTCCTGGGCAGGCGCGGTCGATCTGCTCAGGCGGTTTCCCGGCTGGCCATGGGCACCGGCAACTCCAGCTCCAGCACGGAGATCAGCGCCCTCTGCTGGCGCTCGTTGAGTTGGCGAAAGCGTTGCAGCAACAGCTGTTCATTGCCATTGAGCAGATCGTCGTCCTCGTCGATCTGCTGCTGCTCCAGCACCCCGTCCTGCACCAGGCTGCGCTCCAGCCAGGCGACGATCTCGGTGTTCATGCTATGGCGATGGGAGCGCGCCACGGCGGCGATGCGCTCACGCATGCCATCGGGTAGGCGGACGACAAACTTTTCCGTGGGAATTCCAGCGGGAGCGCGGTGAACGTAAGGCATGGCGGACCTCCAAAAAACGGGGTGGCTGACGTCAAAGCGCCGACAACAGCAGTCGACCGGCGAAGAAGACCAAGACCAGGCCCATGGTTCTTTCGAACCAGTGGCCCAGGCGGAGAAAGGTCCGGCGAACGCGCGGACTGGAAAACAACAGGCTGACCAGGGCGAACCAGGCGGCATTGACCGCGCACATCCACAATCCATAGAGACCCTGTACGGTCAGCGGCGTGCTGGCGCTGACCACGGTGGTGAAGATGGCCAGGAAGAACAGCGTGGCCTTGGGGTTGGTGGCGTTGGTCAAAAAGCCGGTCAGGAAGGCCTTGCCGGGCGACTGGCGCTCCAGGTCGGCGGCCTGCCACTGGCTGTCGTCCAGCGGCGCGGCGGTAGGCTTGCTGCGGATGAGGTTGAAGCCCAGCCAGAGGATGTAGGCGCCGCCGACGATCTTGGCGACCCCCAGCAGCCAGGGCGTGGCGTGCATCAGGGCGCCGATGCCCAGCAAGGTATAGAGCACGTGCACCGAGATGCCGGCGCCGATGCCCAGGGCGGTGCACAGACCGATCAGGCGGCCGAATCTCACGCTCTGACGTACGGTCACGGCGAAATCCGGGCCGGGTGCCAGTACCGCGAGAAAGTGGATGGTCGCCAGGGCGAGGAATTCGCTCAGGTAGGGGGACATGTCAGCTCCAGTACGTCAGGGGTTCGGCAGCCCCGCGATAACCGACGAAGCACGACAGCGACAGGCGCGGCTGATCGTTGCCGGGGGTCACGGCGTGCATGCGGCGGGAATTGAAAAGGATCAGGTCGCCCGGGTCGGGGCGGATGGTCAGGCAGGGCGGGCCAAGGCGATCGGGTTCGATGCCGTAGCTGTCGCCGCGCATGGCGTCGAAAGCCTCCGGGGACAGTTCCCGCGACCAGAGCTGCAGTTCGCCGCCGCTGCTGGGCATGGTCAGGTAAACGTTGCAGGCCAGCTGGGTCACCAGGCTTTCGGCCTCCTCGCTGCCCGGGGCGTCCTTGGCGAAGATGTCGTGGTGGGCGAGAAAGCGTACGCCCGGCTTCACCACCCGCGACAGACCGACGTACATCTTGCGGCCCCAGAGGGTCTGCAGCTGGGCCCCCGCGGGCCAGACCTCATCGAGGGTGCAGCGCACCAGATCGATGGGGTTGAGATAGGGGCGACAGCGCCGACGCAACTCTTCCAGGTTGCTGGTGACGCTGGCGAAGTAGTCGTCCATCTGCGCACGCTGATGCTCCGCTTCGTAGAAGGCCATGCCGATGCGGCCAATGCTGGGCGCGTTGATGTAGGTGGCAAAGCCATTGCCGAGGATCTGCTGACCCAGGTCGTTGGCCAAGGAACGTGGCACGAACTGGCGAATGCGCACGGCCAGCAGGTCTTCAGCGGTGAGACGGAGCAGGCTCTCGGTGTCGAGAGCGTCGAGTTCGAGCAGCATGGCGCTTCCTTTCTGGGGGTAGGGTGGGCGGTTGATCAGGCGCCAGCCATGTCGTAGCTCACCAGCAGGCGTCCCTTCTTTTCCTTGACGCCCAAGGCGCTCAGCGCGCCGACCGCGCGCAGCGACCGCACGTGGGTCCCGCCGCAGGCATAGCGCGCCACATCCTCGCCAAAGCGCACCTGGCGCTGGCCGTCGGCCTGCACCTCGATCTGCAGCGGCAGGTCTTCTTCCACCAGGGCGTCGAAGTGCGCCTGCAGGGATTCGGCGTCCAGGGCGACGGTTTCCTCCCCCGGGACGAATTCGATACGGCCTTCACCCGGCCAGTGATGGGCCTTGACCGGCTTCCAGCCATGGGTCTCGCCGATGTGGCCGAGCAGATGCCCGGCCGAATGCAGCCGCGAGTGCAGCTGGCGGCGCGCTTCATCGACCCGCGCCAGCACGCGACCCGGCGGCAGGGCACGGTTGGTGTGGTGCAGGATGCGCTCGCCGTCCTGGACCACCCGGGTCACCTCGGCAGTGCCGATCCAGCCGGTGTCGCTGGGTTGACCACCGCCCTGGGGATGGAAGGGCGTGGCGCGCAGTTCGACGACATAACCTTCTTCGGCGGCGCTACAGGCGTGGACCTCGACCTCGGCGATCAGGCTGTCGCTCAGGAAATACAGGCGCTCGGTCATACGTTTACTACCTAGAAAACGAGAAACATCCTCATTTTAAAGAGTGCACACAAGGGTGATAATCCATCTTCTCTCCAAAGGAATTTTGCGCTGTGAGCATAAATCTCCCCCTGCCGTTGCTCAGCGAGATGGCCATCTTCGTGCGAGTGGTGGAGAGCGGCAGCTTCTCTGCGGCGGCCCGCCAGCTGGGGCTGACTCCCTCGTCCACCAGTCGCAGCGTGGCGCGCCTGGAGAAGGCCCTGGGCACTCGACTGCTCAATCGCAGCACGCGCAAGCTGCGGTTGTCGGAGGCGGGGGAGGAGGTCTATCGGCGCTGCAGCGACATGGTCGGCGCGGCGCGGGCGGTGCTGGAGGTCAGCGGCCAGTTCAATCAGGCGCCGGCCGGCGTCGTGCGGCTGTCGGTGCCCAAGGCGGTGGGCAGCACGGTGATCCATCCGCACATGGCCGACTTCCTGCGTCGCTATCCGGCAGTGGACGTGCAGCTGCTGCTGGAAGACCGCCATGTCGACCTGATCGACGAGAACGTCGATCTGGCCATTCGCATCACCGATAGACCGCCGCCGGGACTGGTCGGGCGCCAGTTGCTCACCATCGACCACCTGCTCTGCGCCACGCCAGCCTATCTGGCCGAACACGGCAATCCCGCGCACCCGCGTGATCTGGCCCTGCACAGCTGCATCTACCTGGCCGAGGAGCCGGCCGACTCGCGCTGGAAATTCCGCCAGGGCGCCAAGGTGGTCCACGTCAGCGTCCGGGGTCGCTACGCCGCCAATCACACCGGGGTGCGCCTGGACGCGGTGCTCAACCATATCGGCATCGGCAGTCTGCCGCTGTTCACCGCCGAGGCGGCCCTGGCCCGTGGCGAGATCGTCCAGGTGCTGCCGGAATGGTCCTTTCTGCCGCATTACCATGGCGGCGCCTGGCTGCTCTATCCCGCCACTCGCCATCTGCCGCCCAAGCTCAAGGTATTCATCGACTTCCTCGTCGAGCGTCTGGGCGATCAGCCGCTGCGCCCGGGGCAGGGCGCCGCCGCACTGCCGGAACAGCGCTTTCAGGAGTTGACCATCGGCAGCTAGAACCGGGTTGATCGTGCATTCGTGATGCTTTTCACAAGTTCTGTTACAACTGGCATCATTAGGTGAAACGATTCACCTAACGTTTCTCTGCCCTGAACACCGTGGTTTGCCCTGGGTCATGCTCACCGAGACCCGCCCGCGCGGGTGGATCAGGTCGTCGCCGCGATCCCTGCCCTGGCAAAACAAGAAAGGATTTCCCATGCTCGCTTCATCACCCTCGCTCGCCACTCCCGTGGCGGCCACCCCGCGCAAGGGGCTGGTCGTGCTCATTGCCGTGATCGCCGCCCTGGGTGGCCTGCTGTTCGGTTACGACACCGGCATCATCGGCGTCGCCCTGCTCGGCCTTGGCCGCGAATTCGCCATGGACGACACCGTCAAGCAGCTGGTGACCGGCGCCATCATCTTTGGCGCCCTGTTCGGCTGCCTCGGCACCGGCCCGATCTCCGATCGGCTCGGCCGGCGCAAGACCATCATCGGCGTGGCCCTGGTGTTCGCCCTGGGGTCGGTGCTCTCGGCACTGTCGCCCAACGTCACCCTGCTGATCCTGTCGCGCTTCCTGCTCGGCCTGTCGGCTGGCAGTTCCACCCAGATCATCCCGGTCTATATCGCCGAGGTGGCGCCACCGGAGCACCGTGGCAAGCTGGTGGTGCTGTTCCAGTTCATGGTGGTGTTCGGTATCACCGTGGCCTATTTCACCGGTTTCGCCCTGGACGAGCACTGGCGCTGGATGTTCGGTCTCGGCCTGGTGCCGGCGCTGATCCTGCTGGCGGGCATGGCAGTGCTGCCGGAGAGTCCGCGCTGGCTGCTGGTCAAGGGTCGTGAACAGGATGCCCTGGCGGTGCTGGAACGGGTGCGGGGTGGCAGGACCGCGGCCGAGGCCGAACTGGCCGAGATCAAGACCGTGAGCAACGCGCCGGAAGGCAACTGGAGCGATCTGTTCTCGCCGTGGGTTCGGCCGGCCCTGCTGGTGGGCGCCGGCATCGCCATGTTCTCGCAGATCACCGGCAACAATGCCCTGATCTACTACGCACCGACCATCCTCACCCAGGCCGGTTTCTCCGACCAGACCGCGGTGCTGGCCACCGGCTGTAGCACCATCCTGGTGGTGATCATGACCGTGGTGGGCAGCTTCCTGGTGGATCGCATCGGTCGTCGTCGCTACCTGCTGACGCTGATTCCCGGCTCCATCGTCGCCCTGGCGATCATGGGTTACCTGTTCCAGGGTGCCGGTCCCCAGACCGATGTCGAGCGCTGGACGGTGGTGGCCTGCCTGGCCGCCTACCTGATGCTCAACTGCGGCGGCTTCGGCGTCTGCATCTGGCTGATCAACGCCGAGGTCTATCCGTTGTTCGTGCGCGGCAAGGGCGCCAGCGTCGGCGCCTTCAGCCACTGGGGCTTCGACCTGCTGGTGACCCTCACCACCCTGAGCCTGGTGACCAAGCTGGGCGCCGCCCACACCTTCTGGCTCTATGCCGGCATTTCCTTGGTGGCCCTGCTGTTCATCTGGCGCCTGGTGCCGGAGACCAAGGGCAAGAGCCTGGAGCAGATCGAGCACGACCTGCGCGAACGGCGCTTCTTTCCCTATCAGCGGAAGGGCTGAACGCCAGCTCCGGTGCTAGGGTCGCAACAGGAGCGGAGATAGAGCTCCGCTCCTGTTCGCCTGTGCCGGAGTCCTGCCATGCGCCCCCTCACCCTCGACCTCGATCTGCTGGCTGCCGCCCTCGACAGCCGGGAGCGAGGTACCCACTTCCTCGATCTCGAAAGCGGCGCCCTGCGTCTGCTCGACCCGGACGACCTCAGTCTGGAAGAGCGCGAGGAGCTGGAAGATCCCGAACGCTACCTGCCGTTGCCGCGGCTGACCCAGGACGACCGCCTGGAGCTGCGCGAAGCCTTTCTGCACCAGTTGCGCCATCCCCACGCCCAGCCACTCTTGCGCGCTGCCCTGGAGAGCCGGCGGCCGATCCGCACCTTCGACTACGAGCTGGAGCTCTTCCCCTCGGTACGCGACGCCTGGCAGGCCTTCGCCCTGAGTCGCCTCAAGGAAGAGCTGCTGGTGCTGCTGGACGAAGCCGGCCTGGAGGCCCTGCCGGCGGATGGCCGGCTGCCACTGCCGGACGATATGCCCGAAGGCATCCGGCGGCGGTTGGAGAAGGGACGCAGTTAGTCGTGCCCGTGCCGATAGAGCTTGAGCTCCACCATCAGGTCGTCGGTGAGGGTTTCCAGATGGGTCTGCAGGGTTTCGAGGGCCAGGTCCGCCGGTAATGCCAGCAGGGCGGTGGCATGGAACAGCACCTCGCTGCTCATGGGCGCCGGGCGCGTCTCGGTGGACAGGCGTTCGACATTGACGCCGACCTGATGCAGCGCCCGGGTGATGTCGCGGACGATGCCGACGCGGTCGTTGCCCAGGAGGTCGAGCTGCACCAGCGGTGCACCCACCGCAGCCGGCTGGCCCGGCTCGCCCACCAGGATGCGCAGGCCGGGAATGGCCAGCTGTTGCAGGGTCTCCACCAGACCGTTGCGCAATTCCGGCTCGACTTCCACCGAGAGGATCCCGGCGAACTGCCCTGCCAGATGGGCCATGCGGCTCTCCAGCCAGTTGCCGCCCTGGGCGGCCACGCAGTCGGCCAGGGCTTCCACCAGACCGGGACGATCAGGGGCGATGACGGTCAGGACTAGGTGTTCCATGGCGGGCTCCAAGGCAGGCGAGGGGTGCCTGCAGTCTAGCCCGCCAGGCGGACGCTGGCCTACTGGATATCCTCGGGTTTGACGATCACCCAGTGCTTGTCGGCGTTGACCGCCACGCCGGCCTTGGCCTGGCCCTCGGCGTTGCTCTTCATCATCGCCTCGATCTGGGTGCGGTACTTGGCCTTGCGATCGATCCACAGGTGGATGCCACCTTTGGCACCGTCCACGCCCTGGAACAGCATGGGGCCGTCGCTGACCGGGGTGTCACCGCCCACCAGGATGGGTTTCTTCCAGGGATCTATGTAGGTGAGGATGGCCGCGTACTTGCCGGCGAACCAGGTGGCCGGGGTCCACAGATAGGGCGTGACCTGCAGTCTGAGGTTGGCCTTGGGATCGTACTTGCCTTCGGCGATCTGCTTGCGGGCGGTGGTCAGCTGGCCGCTGACGGGGTCCTTGAGCAGGGTGCTGACGCCAATGACGTTTTCCGGCTTCACGCCATAGCCGTAGCGCGGATCGGCGGCGATCATGCGCACCAGCTCTTCGTGGGCGGCGCTGATCACATAGACCTCGATGCCATTCTCCATCAGCTTGTGATAGAGCTCCTGCTGGCCGGTGAAGGGCTTGGGCGGATTGACCTCCACCGTCTCGACCTTGTCGTCCTTGCCGTAGTAGGTGGCCGGGATCGGCTTGCCGTAGGCCATCAGTTCGTCGACATAGCCCTTGAGCTGCTGCAGGGTGAAGCCGGAGAACACCTGGGCGACCCAGGGATAGCAGACCAGGTCGTCGATCTCGCAGAGCCGGTAGTAGTAGCTGTTGAGGCTTTCCTGGTGGCCGCCGACGTCCTTGAAGGGGATCAGCTTGAGCGAAGGATCCAGGGTCTCGCGGGTCAGCACGCCCTTCATTTCCAGGAAGGGCAGCAGGGCCTCTTCCAGGTCATAGCGGTAGCTGGTGTTGTCCATGTCGAACACCGCGTAGTTGCCCTGGTTGGCATTGGCGGCGATCAGGGCATCGAGCTGGCGGGCGGCATCGGCCGGCCAGTGGGTCAGCTCGGTGGCAGCGGCGGTAAGCGACAGCAGGCCGCCGGCCAGACCGGCGAGAAGGCGGGGAAGGGAAGACATCGGTGGGCTCCGGCACAGCGACCACCCAGTGCGGTCGCCTGGCTGCAACCCTAGCAAAAGGCTGTTACAGATCCGTGTGAGAGACGACCCGTGCGAATGCGAGAGCGGCAGGACCTGCCGCTCTGCGACAGGGCTATCAGGCCGCCACGGTCTTGAAGCGCGGCTCGGTGTTGCCCTTGAACAGTGTCAGGGTCGCGACCAGGCCGAGCACGGCGGCCAAGGTCAGCCACATGCCGGGGGCGGCCTTGTTGCCGGTCTCCTGGATCAGCCAGGTGCAGACCATCGGGGTGAAGCCGCCGAAGGTCGCGGTGGCCAGGCTGTAGGCCAGGGAGAAGCCAGTAGTGCGCACATGGGCGGGCATCACCTCGGTCAGGGCGACCACCATGCCACCGTTGTAGGTGCCATAGAGGAAGGACAGCCACAGCTCGACCATCAGCAGGCGCGAGAAGCCCGGGGCGTGGGTCAGCCAGATCATCGCCGGGTAGGCGGTGAGGATGGCCAGGACCGTGGCGAAGATCAGCAGCGGACGACGGCCGACGCGATCGCTCAGGGCGCCCATCACCGGCAGCCAGATGAAGTTGGACACGCCCACGCAGGCGGTCACGATCAGGCTGTCCAGGGCGGTCAGGTTCAGCTCATGCTTGCCGAAGGTCGGGGTGTAGGCGGTGATCAGGTAGAAGGAGGCGGTGGTCATGGAGACCATGGCCACGCCGGCCAGCACCACGCCGAAGTTCTGGCGGATGGAGGTCATGGTCTCGCGGAAGGTCGGGCGATGCTTGCGCGCCTCGAATTCCGGGCTCTCTTCCAGGGAGCGACGGATCATGAATAGGAAGGGCACGATCAGGCAGCCGATCAGGAAGGGAATGCGCCAGCCCCATTCACCCATCTCGGCGGGCGACAGCCAGTGGTTGAGCAGCGCGCCCAGCACGCCGGCGAAGACCACCGCGACCTGCTGGCTGGCGGACTGCCAGGAGACGAAGAAGCCCTTGCGCCCAGGGGTGGCGATTTCCGACAGGTAGACGGACACGCCACCCAGCTCCACGCCAGCGGAGAAGCCCTGCAACAGGCGGCCCAGCAGCACCAGCAGCGGCGCGGCGACGCCCAGGGTGGCATAGCCCGGCACCACGGCGATCAGCAGGGTGCCCAGGGCCATCAGCATCAGGGTCACGATCAGGCCGTGACGGCGACCGTGCCGGTCGATATAGGCACCAAGGAAGATGGCGCCCAGCGGCCGCATCAGGAAGCCGGCGCCAAAGGTGGCCAGCGACAGCATCAGGGAGGCGAGTTCGTTGTCGCCGGGAAAGAAGGTCTTGGCGATGGCCGTGGCATAGAAGCCATAGACCATGAAATCGTACATTTCGAGGAAGTTTCCGCTGACGACGCGGAACACGGATTTGGCTTTCGAGGTGGTGGCCATGACTGCTAGCTCGATTGGGTTTGTTATGGAGACAGCTCGCGCAAAGGGCGCCCAGGCCTCTGTAGGTGGGTCGCGCTATTTGTAACCATATGTGTTGCAAAACTGCGCTGGCAAGCTGAATCGGACCGGAACCCCCGAAATTGCTGACTTTGAAAGGTTGCTGAAAGATTCGAGACATTACGTCTGGAAATTATTGTCCAGTTGACAAGATGTCGCAGCTCAGTTGAAGAACATCTGCCAGAACGCCGCGCCCACGCCGGCCAGGCTTTCTCCCGCGATGAGACCCGCGGCGGCCGCCAAGGCGAAGCGCTCGGCCACGCCTGGTGCTCGCCAACGCACCAGTGCAGTGAGCAGGGCGCCCAGGGTCATCATCAGCGACACCGAGGCCGGCAGGATGAAGGCCAGGCCCAGGGCCGCCGAGCTGGGCAGCCAATGGGCGCGCCGCGCTGGCAGCAGGGCTTCGGCCAGGCCCAGCAGCAAGCCGGCCAGGGCGCCGAGGACGATGCCCAGCCGCATGGCGCCATCCAGTGCACCCAGGCCCTGGGTCAGGGTTTCCGCCACTGCCTTCCACTGGGCCACCGCTGGCGCTGGCCAGGCGGCACTGAGCAGGAGTGCCTGGGGATCGGGAATCAGCACCTGGTAGGTGAGCACCCCGGTCACCGCGCCCAGTGCGATGCCCAGGCACTGGGCGACCACCTGCTTGGCCGGGGTGGCGCCGATGGCCTTGCCGACCTTGAAGTCGTTCATCAGGTCGGTGCTCTGGCCGGCCGCGCCACCGGCGGTGTTGGCGCCCATCAGGTTGATGTTGACCTGGCCAGGGGCGGCCAGGCCGAAGGTCAGCTGCGACAGCTGGCCAATGGCACCGATGGGCGGGATGCCGGTGGCACCTACCACCCGCGCGGCCATGGCGGCGAGAAAGAGCGCCAGTGGCAGGGCGATCAGGGCGAGCCAGGGATCGATGCCGAACAAGCGGACCTGCAGCGTCACCACCAACAGCGCGGCGACCACCAGCAGCGCCAGCGGCCAGGCCCGCGGCCGGCGCCAACCCCGGCGCTGCCGCTCACCGCGAGGCAGCGTGATCAGACGTACCGCCAGCGAGGCCAGGGTGGCGCTGACCATCAGACTCACCCCCGGCCAGAGCAGCCATTGCACCAGGAATCCATATTGCGGACCGCTGGCGTCCGCCGGCAGGTCGGCAACGCCGCTGGCCAGCAGCCAGGGCGCCACGCCCGCCCAGGCCAGCAGCGTACCGAGCAATAGCGACAGCCCGACGCGCAGACCGATGATGCCGCCGAAGCCGAGCAGCAGCAGGGAGGGATCGAAGCTGAAGGTCAGTCGCTCCAGCGCGGGCGAGGGCGCTGCCCGCGGCAGTGCCCAGGCGAAGGTATCCACCAGCTTGACGGCTGCCGACAGCGCCAGCGCGCCCAGCAGTACCCGTAGCCGGGCCAGGGCCTCGGCGCCGCTGGCATAGACCTGGCGCAGTGCTTCCAGGGTGGCCAGGCCCTCGGGAAATTTCAAACTGGCATCGGCCAGCAGCAGGGGGCGCAGATACCAGGCCACCCAGATACCGAGAAAACTCACCGCGAACACCCAGCCCATCAGCGGCAGGGTCGGCAATTGCTGGCCGGTCAGCAGGGTATAGGCGGGGATGGGCGCCACCAGCCCGCCGGAGACGATGCTGGCGGCCGCCGAGGCCACGGTCTGGTTGATGTTGCTCTCGTGCAGCGTCCAGCCCGGTTGCTGCAGCCGTCGCCCGAGACGATGCCAGAGGCCATAGCTCACCAGCAGGGCGATGATCGACATGTTGAACGACCAGCCGATCTTGAGCCCGGCATAGACGTTGGCGGGTGTCAGCAGAATGCCCAGCAGCGCACCGGTAAGCAGCGCCCGGGGGCTGAGTTCGCGGGTCACTGGCTGGGGCTGATCGAGCTGGGCGGCAGTGGCGTCGGACACGACGGGCTCCTTGGTCGTGGAATCAACGGACGTCGTCAGGGGACCCCTGGGCGCGCCGGTTGGTTCACCCGTTCAAGGGTGGCGCTCGGTCCAGGTCTGGCGCAGGGCCTCGATCAGCTGGCGCAAGCCTGGCGGGGGCTGGCGTCGACTTGGGTAGTAGATGCACAGCGGCGCGCCGGGGGAAGCCCAGTCTGGCAGCACCTGCTCCAGGCGCCCGTCGCGCAGTTCCCCGGCCACGCGCCATTCCAGGCAGTAGGCCAGCGCCAGGCCGTCGAGGGCGGCCTGGATCGAGGTCTCGGTCTCGTTGACGGTGAGAGGCCCTGGCACGTCCAGGGTCCGGGTCGTGACACCGCTGCCCAGCTCCCAGCGATAGAGGGTGCCATTGCCCAGTCGCAGGCGTACGCAGCGATGCTCGGCGAGATCCTCCGGCTGTCCGGGCCGACCGTGGCTGGCCAGATAAGAGGGCGCGCCTACCACGATCCAGCGCAGTTCGTCGGTGAGCGGCAGGGCGACCATGTCCTGGGGCACGGTGTCGCCATAGCGGATGCCGGCGTCGAGGCCATCGGCGACGATGTCCACCGGGCGATCTTCGACGCTGATGTCCAGTTGCAGTTGCGGATAGGCCGCCAGCAGCTGGGGCAGGGTAGGGGTCACCAGCAGACGCGCCGCATCCCGCGGAACGCTCAGCCGCAGCCGGCCCACCGGGGCGTCGCGGTGCTGGTCCAGCTCGCCCAGGGCATCGCCGATGAGGGCGAAACCCTGCTCCAGCTTTTCCGCCAGCGCAGCGCCCGCCAGGGTGGGCACTACCGAGCGACTGGTGCGGTTGAGCAGCTTGACCCCCAGGCGGGTCTCCAGCTGACGTAGCGCATGACTCAGCGCCGAGGTGGTCACCCCCAGTTCGATGGCGGCCTGGCGAAAGCTGCGGCGGCGGACCAGGGCGACGAAGACGTTGAGATCGGCCAGTTCGCCGCGATTGAGGGTCGGCATGTACAGTCCTCGCACGATAAGAGCCTGTCCAAAGCGTGCTGCGCGTCGGCCAAACGGCCTTGAAAATGCCCTGGAAGGCCAGCCCCGTCGGAATGCTCATTTACCATTCGTAAACTCGAACGCGAGTCCGATCCGCTTCCTCAGGCATTTTCGCCTTGTTTGTCTCTAGCTCGCGAGCCTTTGAACAGGCTCTAAGGGTCAAGAGTTCGTTGAGCCCCATTCAACGCCTTTTGAATTAGCCTCACAAGGTTAATCCTTCCGACTGGCGTCTTCGCCTGGAGATCTCTATGAGTGAAACCCTGCGCATCCCGGGTATCGACACCCCCGTTTCCCGCATCGGCCTTGGCACCTGGGCCATCGGTGGCTGGATGTGGGGCGGCACCGACGAGGCCCGTTCCATCGAGACCATTCGTGGCGCCGTGCATGGCGGCATCAACCTTATCGACACGGCTCCGGTGTACGGCTTCGGTCGTTCCGAGGAAATCGTCGGCAAGGCTTTGGAGGGCATCCGTGACCAGGCGGTGATCGCCACCAAGGTCGCCCTGGAATGGCCGGACGAACAGGTGCGTCGTAATGCCAGCGCGGCACGCATCCGCCAGGAGGTGGAGGATTCACTGCGCCGCCTGCGGACCGATCGCATCGACCTCTACCAGGTGCACTGGCCCGATCCCCAGGTGCCCCATGAAGAAACCGCTCGCGAACTGGAGCGGTTGCGGCAGGAGGGCAAGATCCTCGCCATTGGCGTGAGCAACTATTCGCCCGAGCAGCTGGAGGCCTTCCGCCAGTTCGCCAACCTCTCCACCGTGCAGCCGCCCTATAACTTGTTCGAGCGTGCCATCGAGGCCGATGTCCTGCCCTATGCCCAGCGCCACGGCCTGGTGGTGCTCGCCTATGGCGCCCTGTGCCGCGGGCTGCTGTCCGGGCGCATGAACGCGGAGACCCGTTTCGACGGCGACGACCTGCGCCAGGGCGATCCCAAGTTCCAGCCGCCGCGCTTCGCCCAGTACCTGGCAGCCGTGGAGGCCCTGACTGCCTTTACCCGCGAGCGCCATGGCAAATCGGTGCTGGCCCTGGCGGTGCGCTGGATCCTCGATCAGGGACCGACCATCGCGCTCTGGGGCGCCCGCAAACCCGAGCAGTTGCAGGGGTTGGACGAGGCCTTCGGCTGGCAGCTGTCCACCGAGGACTTGGCCGCCATCGACGCCATCCTCGCCGAGCACGTCAAGGACCCCGTGGGGCCGGAATTCATGGCGCCTCCCTTGCGTTGACCTGCGGTAGGGCACCCTGGCCCCGCCCCGTTGCCTAATGGATTCAGCCACAAGAGGTGAGCATCATGGCCAAGCGCGACGATCTCGACCACAAGCCGGAAAACGCTGGCAAGGTCGGCGAGACCCACAAGGAACTCAATCAGGGCGGCGAAGAACAGCGTCCGGAAAATCACCAGCGGCCCGAGCAGTCCAAGGAAAATCCGGATCCGGGCTACTAAGGCCGCGATGATCGACACAACAAAGGCGCACCGGTCCAGACCGGTGCGCCTTTGCTTTTGGTGCTGGGGTCGTTCCCTGACCCCGACGGTGTCGTCTTGTTAGAGGCTACGCGGGGTGGCCATGCCGCTTTCGTCGCCCACCGCACCCGGTGTATTGCCGGTGGCTGCCGTCCGCCCGACGTTCATGCCCGCCGTGGCCTGGGTAGCGCCCAGGGTGCTGCCGGTGCCTGCCGCCGGTGAGCCGGCCATGGATTCGACTCCGGCATCGGGATCGTTGCCCAAGTTCCTGGGTTTGGCCTGGTCGCCATCGTCATGATTACCCTGACGAGCCCCGTCGGCCACTTCCCGGCCGGTGGCCTTGACCTGCTCGTAGCCGCTGCTGGCCACCTTCTTCGCCTTCGACGTGAGCTTGTCACTGTGTTTGCCCAAGGCGCGGTTTTCAGTCTCGGTCCGCGGCAGCGAGGCACCTAGTAGAGCACCGAGCGCGATGCCCAGGGCCCCTACCACCAGGGGCTGTTCACGCAGCAGGGTATCGAAGTTGCCCTTGAGCTGTTGCGCCTGGGCGCCAAGGGCATCCTTGGTCTGCGCCGCCGTGTCGGCCAGTCGCTCGCCGGTCTCGGAAGCCTTAGCCGACACCTGATCACTCAGACCGGCGACCTTGTCGCGTGCATCATGACTGCCCCGATTCAACGAATCGCGGGTATGCCCGGCGCCCTCGGCGACCGACCCCATGGCTCGGCCCAGGCTTTCACTGGCACCGGCCAGCTTGTCCTTGAGCGGACTACCCGCGCTGGCCGGGGCCGGACTACGGTTCTGCCCAAGCGCCAGCCACAGGAGGCCCACCGAGGTGAGCACCGCCGGTACGGGATTGGCCTTGAGGGTATTGCCCAGGTTATGGGCGAATTCGCCGCTGTGGCCCTTGGTGTAGGACAGTGCCTGATCGAACAGCTGGCCGGGTGAGAGCCGGCTTTCCAGCGCTCCTACCAGGTCTTCTATATGCCCGCGCTTCTGATCGATTTCCCGTTCAAGTTCTTCGGGATTCTTTTGGGACTCGTGGTCGACTTGATTGGCGATGCTCATTGCGCGGCTCTCCGTACGGCGTCCTTGTCCTTCTGCAGGCTGTTGACGGTGCGATCAGGGGTGAAGTGGGCCGGCTCGAACTGCTTCTTGCCCGACTGCAGCATGATGAAGCCGATCACCATGACCACGGCGCCCACCAGCAGGGCGGCAGCCCAGGGCGTCAGGTACTGGGAGAGGAAGTAGACGACGCCCATGAGCAGGACGATGAAGCCGGCCAGCAACACGATGGCACCGGCCGCCACGCCGGCGACGCCGGCCTTGGTGGTGCGCAGGGATTCGCCCAGTTCGGCCTTGGCCAGCGCCAGTTCCTTGGTGAACAGCGCCGGGACCTCTTGGACCAGTTGCTTGACCAGGCCGACGACCGAGGTATCGCCCTCGGTGGGCCGCGGAGTGGGATTCTCGTTGATCATGGCTGCTTGTCTCCGCTCAGAGTGGGGCGATCCAGTTGGCTGGATGCGGTACCGGTGGTCAGGCTGCTGTCGCTACGGGCCGGGTTGATCGCCGCGCCGCCAATGGGGTCGCCGCTGCGCGTCGTGGTTGGCGTATGGACGTCAGGACCCTTGGGAATATTGCTGGTATGGATGACATCGGCACCGGCTGCCGGCTCCACCAGTTCGTTTTCCGCTGCCACTGACGGCGTGGTCAGCGAAGGCACCTCGTCCGGACCGCTGGTGCGGTGAGTACTGCCGGTGTCCGGCTGGCTGGAGGCCTTGAGAAAGCGCGACAGGCCAAAGCCGATGGCGATGCTGCTGGTGAGAAACAGGGCCGGGTTGTCCCGGGCCAGGGTGCCGGCCTGATGCAGCAACTGCTCGGCGCTCTTGCCCCGGAGGTCTTCCGCCAGTCCAGTCAAGCTCTGCGCCATGTCACTGACATAGTGCGCCAGGCCCAGGGTGTCCTTGTCTTCGAGTTCCTCGGCGGCGGCCTGAGCGCTCTGGGCGATCGCACCAAGCTGATCGGCTGCGGTATCGCGGTAGTGTTCATAGTGCGCGGCGCCTTCTTGCTTGGCGTCCTGTACCGTGTCCCGAGCGACATCTTTCAGGTCGTGCAGATGGGCTTCGGCCGAAGAGCCTTCCGTGGCCTGGGAACGGGATCCATTCGGCGTATCGAGGGGATTCGTCATACTTGGGTACCTGTTGCAGAACCTTGTAGTGGCCGGCAGAGAACTCTCGGCGACCGTTCGTGTGCCTTACCTTTAAGGTGACCGGGCGGAAGGACACACAGTTCGCGCCAGGTGGTCGTTTAATGGCACAACGGACAAACGGCTTTACCTACAACGCTAGCTACAAGCGTAGCGGCAAGCCCCGGCGTGGCCTCTAGGGCGGACAATGAAACGCAGTCGCAACGGTGGCGACCATTCGTCTTGCCCATGATGGCGATACAGGAATTCGATGAACGATTTTTCCTTTGCCGGGGTCGATTTCCACAGACGTTGATGTTCGCGCCACTACAGCGAACCCCCTTTTTTCTTTCACGTCCTGACAGGAGATCTCTCATGGCCGTTGCCAATGCCAAGCAAGAACTCAAGACCGTTTCTAACGTCAAGCAGAAGGCCCATCAGGGCGAAGACGCCACCCTGCAAAACCAGCAGGCCGTCGGCGAAGCCCTGGCCGTGCTGCTGTCCGATGTCTTCGCGCTGTACATCAAAACCAAGAACTACCACTGGCACATGAAGGGCTCGCACTTCCGCGACTACCATCTGCTGCTGGAAGAGCAGGCCACCCAGCTGTATGGCATCACCGACCTGATCGCCGAGCGTGCGCGCAAGATCGGTCAGCCCACCGTGCGCTCCCTAGAGCAGATGGTGCAGCTCAAGCGCCTGGCCAGCAGCGACGCCACCGACCTATCGGCCGATCAGATGCTGACCGAGCTGCATGATGACAACCAGTCGCTGGCTGCCTACATGCGCACCACCCATACCCTGACCGACGACGCCAACGACGTCTCAACCACCAGCCTGCTGGAAGAGTGGATCGACCAGGCCGAAGAGCGTGCCTGGTTCCTGGGTCAGACCGTCGGCAAATAAGCCACGGTCGCTTCCTGAAAGCCCGTCTCCGGACGGGCTTTTTCATGGGCGTCTTTCAGCGCCACGGGGCGCTGCTGATACTGCCGGGGCGTACAGCCGAATTCGCGGCGAAACACCGAGTGCAGGTACTGCGCCGAGGTGAAGCCGCAGCGCCGGGCGACCTCGGCCAGGCTCGGCGTCTCTTCCTGCAGGGCGACCGCGGCCGCGACCAGCTTGAAGCCGAGAATTTCGTCATGGACGCTGCGCCCCAGCTCGCGGCGAAAGGACATCTCCAGCGCTGACCGGGAGATGCCCACGTAGCTGGCCACCTGGGCGGTCTTGATGCCCTGGCAGGCGTATTGGCGAATGAAGTGCAGGGCGCGCATCACCTGGGGATGGCGCACCGCCTGATGACGACTGGAGGCCTGGATGTTGATTCCTTCGGGCGGGATCAGCACCCGTGGTGCGCCGAGTTCGACGCCGTGCAGTCGCTGATGCAGCAGTCGCGCCGCCTCGCGGCCGATGGCCTCGGTCCCCTGGATCACCGAGGTCAGGGGCACGCGGGTCAGGGTGCGCGCCAGCGGATCGTTGTCGATGCCCACCAGCGCCACCTGTTCCGGCACCGGGATGCCGGCCGTGAGGCAGGCCTGCAAGAGCTGCCGGGCCCGGGCATCGGTGACGGCCAGGATGCCCACCGGCTTGGGCAGCGCCTGCAGCCAGGCGATCAGCTGCTCCACGGCCGTGTCCCACAGCGGGGCACTGGTTTCCAGGCCGCGATAGATTTCCACCGGCAGGCCATCGCGGCGGAGCAGGGCGGCAAAGGCCGCTTCGCGTTCGCCGGCCCAGCGATTGGTGTCGGCAGCTGGCAGGCTGAAGCAGGCGAAGCGAGTCAGCCCGGCTTCGATCAGGTGGTCGTAGGCCAGCCGTACCAGGGCGGCGTTGTCGGTGGCGACATAGGGAATGTCGGGCGGGTAGTCGCCTGGCGCGGCATAGGAGCCGCCTACGGCCACCACCGGCAACTTGCTGTTCGCCAGGGCGGCGCTTACCGCAGGGTCGTCGAAGTCGGCGATGATGCCGTCGCCCTGCCAACGCTCGATGCCCTTGAGCCGGCAGAGGAAATCCTCCTCTAGGAATAGATCCCAGCGCGCACGGGTGCCGCTCAGGTAGTTGCCGATGCCGGCCAGGATGCCGCGATCGTAGATCTTGCTACCGTTGAACAGCAGGGCGACACGGTGCACGGGCGGCTGGCTGGGCATGGCGGATTTCCGGCAGGAAGCGCGTGTGGGGCTCCAGACTACGACCGGCGAGCCCGCCCCTCAAGCAGCAAAATCGCACCTGGCCCTGGTGATTTTCACAATAGGCAGCCCAGGTGGCGGCGCTACCATCGACGTAAACCGGTACGCCGTATCGGGTGCGCTAGATAAGAACAAGGACAACGCCATGGCTTATTTCCCCAATGTCGAGAAGGTCCGCTACGCCGGGCCCGACAGCGATTCCCCGCTTGCCTTCCGCCACTACGAGGCCGATCGCCTGGTCATGGGCAAACCCATGCGCGAGCACCTGCGGATGGCGGTCTGCTACTGGCACACCTTCGTCTGGCCGGGTAGCGATGTCTTTGGTCAGGGCACCTTCCGGCGGCCCTGGCAGGCGGCGGGTTCGCCCCTGGAACAGGCGCGCGCCAAGGCCGCTGCGGCCTTCGAATTCTTCAGCAAACTGGGCGTGGACTACTACTGCTTCCACGACACCGACGTCGCCCCCGAAGGCGCCAACTTCACCGAGTACCGCGAGAACTTCGCCCGCCTGGTGGACGAGCTGGAACGTCACCAGAGCGAGTCCGGCCTCAAGCTGCTGTGGGGCACCGCCAACTGCTTCAGCCATCCGCGCTACGCCGCCGGCGCTGCCAGTAACCCCGATCCGGAAGTCTTCGCCTGCGCGGCCACCCAGGTCTGCACCGCGATGAACGCCACCCACCGCCTGGGCGGCGAGAACTATGTGCTGTGGGGCGGTCGCGAAGGCTACGAGACCCTGCTCAACACCGACCTTGCGCGCGAGCGCGAGCAACTCGGCCGCTTCATGCAGATGGTGGTGGAACACAAGCACCGCATCGGCTTCCAGGGTGATCTGCTGATCGAGCCCAAGCCCCAAGAGCCCACCAAGCACCAGTACGACTACGATGTGGCCACTGTCTTCGGCTTCCTGCAGCAGTTCGGGCTGGAGAAGGAGATCAAGGTCAACATCGAGGCCAACCACGCCACCCTGGCCGGCCACAGCTTCCAGCACGAGATCGCCAGCGCCGTGGCCCTGGGCGTCTTCGGCAGCATCGACGCCAACCGTGGCGATCCACAGAACGGCTGGGACACCGACCAGTTCCCCAACAGCGTCGAGGAAATGACCCTGGCGATCTACGAGATCCTCAAGGGCGGTGGCTTCACGCGCGGCGGCTTCAACTTCGACGCCAAGGTGCGCCGCCAGAGCCTGGACGAGGTGGACCTGTTCCACGGCCACGTAGCGGCCATGGATACCCTGGCACTGTCCCTGGAGCGCGCCGCAGCACTGCTGCAGGACGACCCCCTGGGCAAGTTCAAGGCCGAGCGCTATGCCGGCTGGGAGCAGTCCCTCGGCCAACGCATCCTGGGGGGCCAGCTGAGCCTGGAACAACTGGCCGAACACACCTTCAGCCAGGGCCTGGCGCCCCAGCCGGTGAGCGGTCGCCAGGAAATGCTCGAAGGCGTCGTCAACCGCTATCTGTATCGCTAGCGGCCGCGAGAGTGGGTTGGCAGAAATGCCTGCCTGACCCGCTTGTGCAAGACCGCTGAATCGTTACACTCGAACCCGTTCGCCTGCTCCACAACAACAATAACCAAGGACGCCATCATGAACTTCAAGACGACCCTTCTCGCCGGTCTGCTCGCCCTGTGCACCACCGGTTTCGCCCAGGCCGACGCCCAGCATCCCAAGATCGGTTTTTCCATCGACGACCTGCGCCTGGAGCGCTGGGCCCGGGACCGCGACTATTTCGTCGCTGCCGCCGAGCAACTCGGGGCCAAGGTCTATGTGCAATCCGCCGACGCCAACGAGCAGCGCCAGCTGTCGCAGATCGAGAACCTGATCTCCCGCGGCGTGGATGCCATCGTCATCGTGCCCTTCAACGCCACGGTGCTGAACAACGTGGTGGCCGAGGCCAAGAAGGCCGGGGTCAAGGTGATCTCCTACGACCGTCTGATCCTCAACGCCGACATCGACGCCTATATTTCCTTCGATAACGAGAAGGTCGGCGAGATGCAGGCCAATGGCGTGCTCAAGGCCCAGCCCAAGGGCAACTTCTTCCTGCTCGGCGGCGCGCCCACCGACAACAACGCCAAGATCCTCCGCCAGGGCCAGATGAAGGTCTTGCAACCGGCCATCGACAAGGGCGACGTCAAGGTCGTCGGCCAGCAGTGGGTCAAGGAGTGGAACCCGACCGAAGCCCTGGCCATCGTGGAGAACGCCCTGACCGCCAACGACAACAAGATCGACGGCATCGTCGCCTCCAACGACGCCACCGCCGGCGGCGCCATCCAGGCCCTGGCAGCGCAGAAGCTGGCCGGCAAGGTGGCCGTGTCCGGTCAGGACGCCGACCTCGCCGCCATCAAGCGGGTGATCGCCGGGACCCAGACCATGACCGTCTACAAGCCGCTCAAACTAATCGCCTCCGAGGCGGCCAAGCTGTCGGTGCAACTGGTGCGCAACGAGAAGCCGGCCTTCAACTCCAGCTACGACAACGGCACCAAGAAGGTCGACACCCTGCTGCTCACCCCCACCGAGCTGACCAAGGACAACGTCGACCTGCTGGTCAAGGACGGCTTCTACACCCAGGCCCAGATCGACGGCAAATAACCACTGGCCACCAGCTGGCCGCCTGACGCCTGGCGTCGGGCGGCCCCTGGGCAAGGAGCGGCCATGGCCGACTATCTGCTGGAAATGCACGGCATCGCCAAGAGCTTTGGCGGGGTGCGGGCGCTGAACGGCATCGACCTCAAGGTGCGTCCGGGCGAATGCGTAGGGCTGTGCGGCGAGAATGGCGCCGGCAAGTCCACCCTGATGAAGGTCCTTTCGGCGGTCTATCCCCATGGTACCTGGGAAGGCGAGATCCGCTGGGACGGGCGCCCCCTGGAAGCCCAGTCCATCGCCGAATCCGAGGCGGCCGGCATCGTCATCATCCACCAGGAACTGACCCTGGTGCCGGATCTATCCGTGGCCGAGAACATCTTCATGGGCCACGAACCGCGTCGCTTCGGCGGGCGGCTGGACTATCCCACCATGCTGCAGCGCTCGGCCGAGCTGATGCGCCGGCTCAAGGTGCCGGACATGAACGTGGCCCTGCCGGTGTCCCAGTACGGCGGTGGCCTGCAGCAACTGGTGGAAATCGCCAAGGCGCTGAACAAGAACGCCCGGCTGCTGATTCTCGACGAACCGACCTCGGCGCTGACCACCTCCGAGATTGCCGTGCTGCTGGACATCATTCGCGACCTCAAGGCCCAGGGCGTGGCCTGCGTCTACATCTCGCACAAGCTCGACGAGGTGGCGGCCATCTGCGACACCATCACGGTGATCCGCGACGGCAAGCACATCGCGACCACGCCCATGGCCGAGATGGACATCGACCGCATCATCACCCAGATGGTCGGCCGCGCCATGACCAACCTCTACCCACAGATTCCCCATGAAATCGGCGAGGTGATCTTCGAGGCGCGCCGCTTCACCTGCCTGGACGTCGACAATCCCCAGCGCAAGAGAGTCGACGACGTGTCCTTCGCCGTGCGCAGCGGCGAGATCCTTGGCATCGCCGGGCTGGTGGGGGCCGGGCGCACCGAATTGGTCTCGGCCATCTTCGGTGCCTACGACGGCCGCTACGAGGGCGAGGTCTGGCTCAATGGCCAGCGCATCGACACCCGTACCCCGCTGAAATCCATCCGCGCCGGACTCTGCCTGGTGCCGGAAGATCGCAAGCGCCAGGGCATCATTCCCGACCTGGGGGTGGGCTCCAACATCACCCTCACGGTGCTGGATAGATTCGCCCACCTGAGCCGTATCGATAGCGAGGCGGAACTGTCCTGCATCGACGCCGAGATCGCCCGGCTGCAACTCAAGACCAGCAGCCCCTTCCTGCCCATCACCGGCCTTTCCGGCGGCAATCAGCAGAAGGCGGTGCTTTCCAAGATGCTGCTGGCGCGGCCCAAGGTGCTGATCCTCGACGAGCCCACCCGCGGCGTCGACGTCGGCGCCAAGTTCGAGATCTACCGGCTGATCGGCCTGCTCGCGGCGGAGGGCGTGGCTGTCGTCATGGTCTCCTCGGAGCTGGCCGAGGTGCTCGGCGTTTCCGACCGGGTGCTGGTGCTCGGAGAAGGCCGGCTGCGCGGTGATTTCCCCAATGAGAATCTGACCCAGGAGCGGGTACTGGCCGCCGCCCTGGGTACCACCGAACGGGCGGTCGCCCAAGCCCGGGAGCATTTCTGATGCACGTCGTGAAACAGCTGTTCACCCGTTACAAGATGCTCGCCCTGCTGATCGCCGTGGCCCTGATCTGGCTGTTCTTCAGCTGGCAGACCGAAGGCGGCTTCGTCACCCCGCGCAACCTCTCCAACCTGCTGCGGCAGATGTCCATCACCGGCATCCTCGCCTGCGGCATGGTGCTGGTGATCATCGCCGGCGAGATCGACCTCTCGGTGGGCTCGCAACTCGGCCTGCTCGGTGGGGTGGCGGCGATACTCGACGTCACCTATCACGTGCCCCTGCCGATCACCCTGCTGGCGGTGGCCGCCGGCGGTCTGCTGATCGGCCTGATCAACGGCTACCTGAGTGCCTATCGGGGGATTCCGTCCTTCATCGTCGGCCTCGGCGGCATGCTGGCCTTTCGCGGCGTGCTGCTCGGCCTCACCGGCGGCGTCACCATCGCTCCGGTGTCGCCGGAGCTGGTCTACCTAGGCCAGGGCTATCTGCCGCCGCTGGTGGGCGTGGTGCTGGGCTGGGCGCTGTTCGCCGTGGCGGTCGTGCTCACCTGGCGCCAGCGCAGCAAGCGCAAGACCCTCGGGCTGAGCCTGGCGCCGCTGTGGCGCGACGTGTTGCGGGTGGTGGTGATCGGCGCGGTGCTGGTGGCCTTTATCCAGACCCTCAACCGCTACGACGGCATCCCGGTGCCGGTGCTGATCCTCCTGGTACTGCTCGGGGTGTTCAGCTACATCACCAGCCAGACGGTATTCGGCCGGCGCATCTATGCGGTGGGTAGCAACCTGGAAGCCACCCGGCTGTCGGGCATCAACGTCCAGGCGATCAAGCTCGGCATCTTCGGCCTTATGGGCGTGATGTGCGCCCTGGCCGGCCTAGTCAACACCGCCCGCCTGGCCGCCGGCTCGCCTTCGGCTGGCACCATGGGCGAACTGGACGCCATCGCCGCTTGCTTCATCGGCGGCACCTCCATGCGCGGCGGCTCCGGCACCGTCTACGGTGCCTTGCTCGGCGCCCTGGTGATCGCCAGTCTGGACAACGGCATGTCCATGCTCGACGTGGACAGCTACTGGCAGATGATCGTCAAGGGCAGCATCCTGGTCCTGGCAGTGTGGGTCGACGTCAGCACCCGCACCAGCCGGCGCTGATCGGGATGGTCATGGCAGGCTACCTATTGCTCCGAATGACCCCCTCTCCCCTTGGGAGAGGCTGGGGTGAGGGCCTACATCTCGTGGATCGCGGCCATGGGCCGCTCCTACAGGGGATACGTCCCCGCGATCACTCCTCTGTCCGCCTCGCTCTGGGCCGCCCCCTCTCCCTCTGGGAGAGGGCTGGGGTGAGGGGGGCTCAACCGGCGCTTGATCCCACCTGCGACCGCCGCTCAGCTGTCGAACCGCTGCACCCGTGGGCCGCGTTGGCGCAGGTCGGCGAGGCTTTCCGGGCTCAGGGTGCCGATCGCACGATCGAGGTCGCGCTGCAGGTCCTTAATCACGGTGGCCAGGGTGGTGTTGCATTCCAGGTTGCACAGGGGAATGGCCTTGGTGACCGTGATCGCGCGGGCCGTGTCGGTGACGGTGAACAACAGGGTGCGGTCGGCGCGGCGAGGGACGGCCAGGCAGGAGTGCGGGCTGAACGCGGTAATCAGCATATCAATGGCGTTTTGCATGGGCAGCTCGTCCTTGTTGTGACCGTGAAAGCGTGCGACTCAGACGTCCCCGCGCGCTGAAAGGTTCAGTCCAGAGCGATTACGCGATGCCCCTTTCATCCTATGAGACTGCTCCGGCACCTGGTCGGTCTTGGTCGCTGACGCAGTTGCAGGCAGCTGCTGCCTCCATGCCCAGGGGTAAGCCAGACGCCGCGCCATCCATCCCTGGCCTTTGACGCCCGCGCCGCGCTGCGGCAGAGTGCGCGCCCTTTCGTGGTGCGGAGTCGGCGATGAACGCGGTGGTGGTGGCGGTAGGGCTCATGCTGGTCTTGAGCCTGGCCCGGGTACACGTGGTGGTGGCGATGATCGCTGGCGCGGTGGCCGGCGGCCTGGTGGGTGGCCTGGGTTTGGAGGGAACCCTGCTGGCCTTCAATGCCGGCCTGGGCAATGGCGCCAAGGTGGCGCTTTCCTATGCGCTACTGGGCGCCTTCGCCGTGGCCATCAGCCAGTCGGGGCTGGCGCACATGCTCGCCGATCGGGCTCTGGCGCTGATGGAGCGTCAGGCCGCCCAGGGCGGGCGTTCGCTGCGCTGGGCGCTGCTTGGTCTGCTGCTGGCGGTGTCCATCGCCTCGCAGAACATCCTGCCCATCCACATCGCCTTCATCCCGCTGCTGGTGCCGCCGCTGCTCTATGTGCTGACGCGCCTGGAGCTGGATCGCCGGCGGCTGTCCTGCGTCATGACCTTTGGCCTGATCGCCCCCTACATGTTCCTGCCGGTGGGCTTTGGCAGTCTCTACCTGCACGACATCCTGCTGGCCAGCGTGGCCCGCGCCGGGGTGGACGTCAGCGGCGTCGATCCCAGCCGCGCCATGCTCTTGCCGGCCCTGGGCATGGTGGTCGGCTTGCTGCTGGCGGTGTGCGTCAGCTACCGCCGGCCACGTCGCTACGATCTGGCCCTGGTGGCGCGTACCGAGCGGGCCGACCGGCCCTACAACGGCCGGACCCTGGCGGTGGCCCTGATCGCCGTGGTCGCGGCCTTCGGCGTGCAGCTCTGGCTGGATTCCATGATCCTCGGCGCCCTGGTCGGCTTCGTGGTCTTTACCGCCACCGGGGTGGTGCGCTGGCGGGAGGCGGACGATCTGTTCAGCGAGGGCGTGAAGATGATGGCGGTGATTGGCTTCATCATGCTGACCGCCGGTGGCTTCGCCGAGGTGCTGACCGCCACCGGCCAGATCAACGACCTGGCCGCCACCGCCGCCGCCCTGATCGGCGACAATCGCGCCCTGGGCGCGCTGCTGCTCCTGCTGCTGGGCATGGTGGTGACCCTGGGCATCGGCTCGTCCTTTTCCAGCGTACCCATCCTGGCCGCCATCCTCGGTCCGCTGTGCCTGCACCTGGGCTTTTCGCCGCTGGCCATCGTCTGCCTGATCGGTACCGCCGGCGCCCTGGGCGATTCGGGTTCGCCAGCCTCGGATTCGACCCTGGGGCCCACCTCCGGTCTCAACGTGGACGGCCAGCACAGCCATATCTGGGACACCGTGGTGCCATCCTTCCTGCACTTCAGCCTGCCAATGATGCTGTTTGGCTGGGCAGCGGTGCTGCTGCTGTAACCGGCAGTTGCCGCTCGGGCGCAAAGCGTCGGCCGGGCGGGTCCAAGGCGTATAGCCCAGGAGCCGCCCATGTCCACCCCCGCCATCCATATCGAACCTCTCACCGAAACCGACCTGCCCGCCGCCACCGAAGTGGTCCGCCTGGCCTTCGCCACCTGGATGGGCGCCGCCGAACCCGGAGAATTCTGGAACGATCGCGACTATGTGCGCAGTCGTTTCGCCGCGCCTCATACCGCCTGGTTCAAGGCGTTGGATGCCGGGCGACTGGTCGGCGCGGTCTGCGTCACCCGCTGGGGCCGTCACGGCATCCTCGGGCCGCTGGCTGTACATCCTGACTACTGGGACGCGAAGGTGGCCAAGGCGCTGATGGGCGCCGCGGTGGAGCAGCTCGATGCCTGGCAACTGGTGCATGCCGGACTCTTCACCTTTCCCGACAGTCCGCGCCACCTGGGGCTCTACCAGGGCTTCGGCTTCTGGCCGCGTACCCTGACCGCGGTGATGGCGCGTCCGGTGCAGACGCAACCGGCACCGCCAGCGCTCAGATTTTCCCTGGCGGCCACGCCCGATCGACTGCTGGCCGCCTGCGCCGAACTGGGCCGGGCCAATGCTCCGGGTCTGGATGTGTCCGCCGAAATGGCCGCCGTGCGCGAGCAGGGGCTGGGCGAAAGTCTGGTGCTGGAAGACGAGGCGGGACGGATGGAAAGCTTCGCCGTCTGCCATTTCGGTCCTCACAGCGAGGCGGGTACCGGCGTCTGCTATGTGAAATGCGCTGCTGTCCTGCCGGGAGCGGGGGCGGAGGCGCGCTTCGCCCGATTGATCGCCGCCTGCGACGGCCTCGCCCGGGACCATGGCCAGCAGCGACTGCTGGCCGGTGTCAACACCGCCCGCCGGGGCGCCTACCAGTGGCTGCTGGCCCAGGGCTTTCGCAGCGAGATCCTCGGCATCACCCTGCACCGGGGCGAAGCCCATTACGATCATCCCGAGGTCTGGCTGCTGGACGACTGGCGTTAGTCCTTGGTGCTGTCTTCAGCGGTCTTCTTGCGCGACCGACTGCGGGGTTTGGGCGCTGGCGGAGCGACGCTGCTCTGGATGCCGCCGACCTGGGTCAGGTTGTCGTCGGGCTGGTCTTCCAGTTCGCGGTTGGCCTGAAACCAGTGCTCGAAATCCTGACCATGGGGACGACCTTCGCGCTCCCAGATTTCATAGGCGCGCTGGCGGATGCGTTCTTCAAGATTCATGCGAAGGACCTCTGGTGGAAGGGTAGGGAAGCGCGGCTAGTTGGTCCGGCGCTCATCCTGACTAGGCCTGGTCAGGCGTTGAAAAGTTCTTTCCGGTCGGCGTGGCCCGGATACCGTTGCCGCTTGCCAGGCTCTGGCACAGGGTTATGCACGGAAAGACCGTTCGTCGAGGTGTGGCTAGGTGTGCCAGGCTCGGCGATAGGCGCCCGGGGCTACGCCATAGGCCTGCTTGAACTGACGAGTGAGGTGGCTCTGGTCGGCGAAGCCCAGCTGCAGGGCCACGTCCAGGGGCGCCCAGCCGGCGCGCAGCAGCCCCTGGGCGCGGGTTAGGCGCTGTTGCTTGAGCCAGGCGTGGGGCGGCAGACCGGTCGCGCGGCGGAATACCCGCAGGAAGTGAAAGGGTGACAGCCCGACGGCCTGGGCCAGTTCTTCGAGACTCGGTGGTTGTTGCAGGCGCTGGCCGAGCAGCTCCCGGGCGCGCCGTACCGCCAGGGGTTCACGGCCCGGTTCGGCGACGGCCCCCAGGCGGGCATGGCGCCCGAAAAGCAACAGCAGGGCTTCACGCCAGGCGGTCTGCTGCTCCAGGGCCTCGGCACCCTGGTCGGCCAGCCGATGCAGCTGGCTGAAGGCCGCGCTCACCTGGGCATCCTGCAACACGCTGGTGGTGAAGGCCGGGGTGGCATCGAGGGGGCGCCCCAGTTCGGTGAAGACCGGTGCCAGTTGCGCCAGCGTCGGATAGAAGCCGCGGTACTGCCAGCCTTCCTCGACCGCCGTGGCGCCGGTGTGCAACTCGTCCGGGTTGATCAGCACCATGCTGCCCGCCGCGGCCAGGTGCTCGGCGCCCCGATGGCGAAAGCGCTGGGCACCGCGCTCGATCACGGTGAACACATAGCCTTCGTGCACGTGGGGGGCGAAACGTTGCTGGCGATACCTGGCGTGCAGCAACTCGACGCCGCCCAGGCCGCGGGCCGACCAGAGACGGGCGGTTTCCTGTGGTTCCTTCATGGCGCTCTCGTGGTCCGACCGAACAGCGGGCTTGGTCTCACCTTAGCAAAACTCGGCCGTGCCTAGAGCAGCCAGCGCAGCAGATAGAACACTCCCATGCTGAGCACCACCGTGGTCAGCACTCGCCGCGTCCACAGCATCAGCCCGATCGCGGCCAGACCCGCCAGCAGATAGGGATCGATCAGGGTGGCGACCAGGGATTTCTCACCGGCGAACAGGATGGGGCCGCAGATGGCGGTGAGCATTCCGGGTACGGCGAATTCGAGAAAGGTGCGCAGAGTGCGCCCCAGGCGCAGCGGCAGCCGCGGTTCGAGAAAGAGATAGCGATTGAAGAACACCAGGGCGGCCATGCCGAGCAGGGTGGCGAGGATCATGAACGTCGCTCCCGCAGGCGACGCACCCCGAAGCCCACGCACATGCCGGCCAGCCCGCCCAGCACCAGGGCGCCCTGCCACTGCAGGTGATGCAGCCAGACCGACACCAGCAGCGCCGTGAGCACGCAGGCGACCGTGGCCAGATCCCGCACCAGCGGCACCACCAGCGCGATGAAGGTGGCGGCGATGGAAAAGTCCAGGCCCAGGGCGCCCAGGTTCGGCAGCACTCGCCCCAGCAGCAGGCCGGCCAGGGTGAAGAGATTCCACAGCAGGTAGAAGCTCAACCCCATGCCCAGGGCGCGCCAGCGGTCGAAGCCCGCCGGTTGTTCGGCATGGTTCAGGGCGAAGAACTCGTCGGTGAGCAGAAAGCCGAAGCCCAGTCGCCAGGGCAGCGGCTGGGGCGCCAGCACCCGGCGCATGTGCAGGCCATAGAGCAGGTGTTGGGAGGTCAGCAGCAGGGTGGTCAGCAGGATGGCGGCCAGGCCCGCGCCGGCCTTGAGCATGCCCAGGGCCACGAGTTGGGCCGCGCCGGCGAACACCAGCAGGGAGAAGGCCTGGCCCTCCAGCACGCTGAGGCCGGTCTCGATGGCCAGGGCGCCGACCAGGATGCCCCAGGGCGCGCAAGCCAGCGACAGCGGCATGATCTGCCAGGCGCCCTGGAGGAAGGCGCGGCGGCGGGAAGCGGTCATCGGCAAGCTCCGGAGGGCAGGGGATACCCAGGATGCCGTGCCGCGTCGCTGCCGTCTTGAACGTTCTTGCGCTAGGTGGCCCTAGTCTTCCAGCAGGGCGAACAGCTCCAGGTACTGCCGGGTCAGCTTGTGGCTGGGGTCCAGGTGGATCAGGGGGCGATGCTGCTGGTGGGATTCGCGCATCTTCACCGAGGCCATCAGCGGCGCCGCCAGCACCGGCAGGTCGCGCGCCTGGAGTTCCTCGATCAGCTGGCGCGGGGTACTGGCCTGGGCGTGGTACTGGTTGATGACGATGCCCTCGACCGCAAGCTTTTCGTTGTAGTCCTCGCGGATCTCGTCCAGCTCCTCGATCAGGTCGTACAGCGCCTGCTGGGCGAAGACATCGCAATCGAAGGGGATCAGGCAACGATCGGCGGCGATCAGTGCCGAGATGCTGTAGAAGTTCAGCGCCGGCGGGGTGTCCAGGTAGATGCGGTCATAGTCTTCGCCGAGCTTGTCGAGGTACTTGGCGAGCTTCTGGATCTTGTACTTGGATTCGAGCTTGAACTGCAGCTCGGTCAGCTCACCCGAGGCGGCGATCAGATCCAGATTCGGCCAGGCCGTGGCATGGATGTTGGCCTGGGCCTTCTTGCCGCCGCTCAGGGTCTGCTTGAAGAAGTCGGCGATGCCGTGGGGCAGGTCGTCGCCCACCTGGCCGGTGAGGTACTGGCTGGAGTTGGCCTGGGGATCGAGGTCCACCAGCAGGGTGCGATAGCCCTCGTGGGCGCTGATGGCTGCCAGGTTGCAGGCGATGCTGGACTTGCCGACACCGCCCTTCTTGTTGAAGACCACGCGGCGCAGGGCATGACCAGAGGGAGAGCTGTGTGCGTTCATTGAGTCGTCCCGACAGAAATGGAAAGCCAGAGTCACAAGGCCCGATCGACCGTTTCGCTTATACCGAAACGCCACGCTCGGACGATGACGAATTTATGGCCATTGCATGACAGCTGTATGACGAGACTAGCGCAACGGTGGAACCTTGGCGCCTGCTCACCCTTCGAACTCGGCAAGCTCCCGCCGAGAATCCACCATGAATACCCGTCGACTTTCCGCCTTGCTGCTGCTCGCCTGTGCTCCCCTGGCCCAGGCCGCCAACGACACCCAGTCGCCGGTACCGGTACCGGGTGCCCCTGCCCAGACCGATACCCGGGTGCTCGAAGCCGGCGCCGATGTCTTGCAGCGCAAGCCACCCATCGCCGCCCTCAACACCTACCTGGACGGCTTCCATTTCTACAATGGCCATCCCCACGGCCAGATGGAAGCCCACCACTATTGCAGCGTCCTGGGCGAGGAGATGTTCCAGTGCGTGATCTACGACGGCAACGTGGCCGACGCCAAGTTGATGGGCGTGGAGTACATCATCAGCGAGCGGCTGTTCAAGACCCTGCCCGAGGCCGAGAAGGCGCTCTGGCACAGTCACGTACACGAGGTGAAGTCCGGCCAGCTGATCGCGCCTGGCGTGCCCCAGGTGGCCGAGCACCGGCTGATGGACAAGCTGGTGCACACCTATGGCAAGACCTGGCACACCTGGCATACCGACCAGGACCTGAAGCTGCCCCTGGGCGTCCCCCAGCTGATGATGGGCTTCACCGCCGACGGCCAGCTCGATCCCAAGCTGCTCGCCGAGCGTGATCGCCGCCTAGGTGTCTCCAGCGCCGAAACCAAGGTCGCCCGCGCCGACCTGCCGACGCCCGCGGTCGCCCCCGGCGCCGACGCCTGGCAGCAGGGCAAGGTCATCCAGCTGCAGGACCCCACCGGCCAGCTGCATGACCATGACAGCGAGCACACCGAGAAGGGCGTCAATGCCAGCTCGAACAAGCCCTGAGGGTAGGTTAGGCTCCGGTCAGGAACCCGACTGGAGCCCACCATGCCGTTGCCCGTGCTGCAGACGCCCCGCCTGCTGCTACGTCCCCTGCAGTTGGGGGATGCGGAGGCGATCCAGCGGATTTTTCCGCAGTGGGAGATCGTGCGGTACATGGCCGCTCATATTCCCTGGCCCTATCCGGAAGACGGCGCTCGGCGTTTTTTGCAGGACATCGCCTTGCCAGCCATGGCGCGGGGTATTGAATGGCACTGGTCGCTGCGCCTGCGCAGCGATCCAGAGGTGCTGATCGGCGTCATCAGCCTGCATGACGAGCCCGATAACAATCGGGGTTTCTGGCTTTCCCCGGCTTTTTGGCGCCAGGGACTCATGGGCGAGGCCTGCGCGGCGGTGAATACCTTCTGGTTCGAGGACCTGCGGCGCCCGTGCATGCGTGTACCCAAGGCAGCCTTGAACGAGGGGTCGCGGCGTCTGTCGCAGCGCGAGGGGGTGTGCCTCATCGCACAAGGCGAATCCGACTACGTCTGCGGCAAATTACCCTCAGAGTTATGGGCGCTGAGTCGGGAAGCCTGGCGGCTGACCCACAAGGACCATGCCTAGGCGCCTTGAACGCGTTGCGCGGCCGCCCCACAGCGCTGGCAGAAGCGCGCGAAGGCACTCTTGCGCGCCTGGCAGCCCTGGCAGTGGTCGTGCAGCCCGATGCCACAATGGGGGCAGAAGTCGAGGCTGGCGTCCTTGAGCTCCACCGGTCGCTCGCAGCCCGGGCAGACGCCCTTGGCCAGGCGCGCTAGGGCGGTGTCGTAGTGCAGCTCCTCGCGCCGTACCGTGTCGGGTTGGGCTTCCTTGAGGGCCAGGCGGGCGCGATAGTCCTGCAGGGCGCGGATGGCATGGTGTCCACCCAGCACCGTCAGCAGGATCCCGACCAGATAGCGGACATAGCCGCCATAGCTGGGCAGATAGGGCACCAGCTCGACGAAGAAGGCGAACAGTGCGAAGAAGATGAAGCCCCAGACGAAGGGCCACCAGGTGCTCTGGCGCTGCTTCACGAACAGCCAGACGGCGACGGCCAGCAAGGGTAGCGTCAGCGCCAGGCGATAGAGGAAGACCCGCAACTCGGCCTGCCGTTGGGCATCGAGCCAGGCCTCCTGAGCCGCGTCGCTCAGGTCGGTCAGGCTGCGCGCGGCGGCAGCCGAGCGCTGTTCGGCGGCGAGCAGGGCCTGCTGCTGGCGTTCGACCTCCTGTTCGGCCCCGCGCTCGCCGGCCTTGAGGTCGTCCAGCGCGCGACTGCGGGCGATCAGTTCGCCATCCTGCTCGGGACGCTGGGTGGTCTGGCGGGTGGCCAACCAGTTGTCGAAGGTCTCGCGATTGGCCTGGTAGCTGCGCGCCGCGGCCGCTTGCTGCAGCTGGGCCTGGTCGAGGGCGTCCTGGGCGTCGCGCCTGGCCCGATTGGCCTGGCGCTGGACGTCACGCGCCGCGGCGGTGGCGGCCGGATCCATGAAGTCTTCCAGACTCTGCTGGCGTTCCACCTGGGGCAGGTCGCCGACCAGGGTGCCACCCAGACCGATCAGAAAGCTGGCGAATACCAGCGCCAACAGCCAGAGGCCGCGGTTGAACCATTTTTCCGATAGCCGCAGCGATTTGCCCATGGATCCCTCCTGGTCGAAAAAAGGCTCAGCTTAGCCGTTCCCTGAGCGATCCGCTCAGGCCAGCTTGATCGCCACCACGCCGGCGACGATGGCCAGGCCGGCGCAGATTCGCCCCAGCGGTAGCGTCTCGTGCAGCCAGAAGACCCCGATCAGCAGGGCGAAGAGCACGCTGGTCTCGCGCAGCGCCGAGACCAGGCCGATGGGCGCCTGGGTGGTGGCGACGATCACCAGGCTGTAGGCCAGCATCGACATCACTCCGCCCGCCAGGCCGGCGCGCCAGTGCGGGCCGAGACCGGCAAAGGCCGCCGCGCCGCGGGTCAGCCGCAGCACCAGGGCCGCTACCACGCCGTTCACCGCGAACAGCCAGAGGGCATAGGCCACGGCGTTGCCGCTGGCCCGCGCGCCGAGGGCATCGGCCAGGGTGTAGGCGGCGATGAAGGTGCCGGTGGTGAAGGCGCACACCAGCAGCGCCAGGCTGGGCGGCGTGCCGCGGCGGGCACCGAGCAGCGCCATCAGCGCCAGGCCGGTCACCAGCAGGCCCAGGCCGAGCAGGGCCGGTGGCGAGAGCACTTCGCCCAGGGCGAGAAAGGCTACCGCGCTGACCAGCAGCGGCGCGCTGCCGCGCGAGAGGGGATAGACCTGGCCCAGGTCGCCATAGCGATAGGCGCGGGCGAGAAAGGCGTTGTAGCCGATGTGCAGCAGGGCGGAGAGGGCGATCCAGGGCCAGGCGGCCGCTGGGGGCCGGGCGACGAAGGGCAGCGCCAGCAGCGCGGCGAGGCCGGCGCCGATCTGGATCAGGCTGGCGGTGAGAAAACGGTCGAGGCCGATCTTGAGCAGGGCGTTCCAGCCGGCGTGCAGCAGGGCGGCGAGCAGTACCAGGGCGAACAGGGGCGTGGTCACGAGGCCTCCGGCCAGGCGGGTCCATCAGTCTAGCCCAAGGTGCCTTCCGAGGCGTTGCCCATGGCGTCGGGCCGTTGTACGCCGCACACTGGCAGCCGTCCCTTCTCGTCCGGCCAGGATGGCTGCCATGACTTCCTCTTCTTCCGTTCCGCCGGCCATGCCGCCCGCCACCCCGCGCCACGGTGCGGTCGGTCTGGCGCTGGTCGCCGGACTGTCGCTGCTGGCCGGCATGACCGACGCCATCGGCTTTCTCGCCACGGGCGATTTCGTTTCCTTCATGAGCGGTAATACCACCCGTCTAGCGGCCGACGTGGCCGCCGGCCGCTGGGCCGCCGCGGCGCACCTGGCGCTGGCCATCGGCACCTTCGTGCTGGGCAATGCCGGTGGGGTGTTGCTGCAGCGCCTGACGCGGCAACGGGCCTGCCTGCTGCTCGGGTTGCTGGCTCTGCTGCTGGTGCTGGCGGCCAGCCTGCCCGCCGGGCGTCTGGCACTGCTGACCGGGGTATTCGCCATGGGCATGGTCAACGCCGTAGTGGAGCAGGTCTATGGCCTGCCCATCGGCCTTACCTATGTCACCGGCGCCCTGTCGCGTTTCGGGCGGGGCCTGGGGCACTGGCTGCTGGGTGAACGTCGGCGCGGCTGGGGCATCCAGTTGGTGCCCTGGCTGGGCATGCTGCTTGGCGGAGTGCTGGGGGCTGCCCTGGAAGCACGGCTGGGCCTGGCGGCCTGGTACGCCAGCGCCGCCCTGGCGGCGGCGTTGGCAGTGGTGTTCCGTCTGGTGCCGCGGGCCTGGCAGCTGGGGTATCTGGCGTCATGAGCGAAGCACCGCAAGCCCTGGGTGTCGGCGCCCGCGATCCCGAGCTGGGGCAGACCAAGGTCCGCCTGGCCTTCATCCTGCCGGCCTCGGCCTACATCGTTGGCGCCTGGGCCTGGGGGCTGTTCGGCGATGCCATCCTGCTGGCCAACCTGGCGTGCTACGGCCTGTTTTCCCTGGTGGCCATCGGACTCTTCTTCGAGGTGCGCCGTCGGCCTGGGGTGAAGCCGTGGCGACGCTTCCTGGCCATGTGCCTGGACTTCAGCGCCATCACCTTTTCCTCCATCACCAGCGGCGAGGCCTTGATGCCGCTGTTCGGCGTGCTGCTCTGGGTCACCGTAGGCAACGGCCTGCGCTATGGCCGTGGCTACCTGCTGCTGGCGACCGGGCTGTCGCTGACCGCCCTGAGCGCCATCATCGCCGAGATGCCCTTCCTGCAGCGCTATCCCACGGTCGCCCTGATGATGCTGGTGACCGCGCTGCTGGTACCCGGCTACGTCTATTTCCTGCTGACCCGCATCCAGGATTCGCTGCGCGAGACCCAGGCGGCCAACCTGGCCAAGGCGCGCTTCCTGGCCCAGGCCAGCCATGACCTGCGCCAGCCGATCCACTCCATCGGCCTGTTCACCGCCTGCCTGCGCGACGGCCAGCTGAGCGCGGACCAGGGACGGCTGGTGGACAACATCGACCGCTCCCTGCTGGGCGTCGAGCAGCTGTTTCGCTCGTTGCTGGACATCTACACCCTGGATCAGAAGCAGGTCAGCCCCCGGCGCACGGTGGTCGACCTGGATACCCTGTTCGACGACCTGGTCCGGCAGAACGCCGAGGCCGCGCGCTGGGCCGGGGTGGAGATCCGCTGGCGCCCCTGCCGGCTGCAGGTCTACAGCGATCCGGCACTGCTGCTCACCTCGCTGCAGAACCTGCTGTCCAACGCCCTCAAGTACGCGCCGGGACGACCGCTGCTGCTGGCGGTACGGCGGCGCCAGGGCCGGCTCGCCCTGGTGGTGTACGACCAGGGCCCGGGCATCGCGGCGGAGCACCTGCCGCATCTGTGCGAGGAGTTCTATCGTGTACGGGAGGCGCGGGATCGCGACATCGAAGGGGTCGGCCTGGGGCTGTCCATCGTGCAGCGCATCGCCCGGTTGCTCGATCTGGAACTGCGCATCCGCTCACGGCCCGGCCATGGCACCGCGGTCAGTCTGCAGGGCCTGCCGCTGGCCGCCGTACCGCCGGAGCCCCGGGTGCGGGCGGCGAGCGGACCCCAGCACCTGCTCGCCGGCTGGCGGGTGCTGCTCATCGAAGACGACGCCAACGTCCTGCTCGCCACCGCGACCCTGCTGCGCAGCTGGGGCTGCGAGGTCACGACGGCCACCAGCATTCCCACCGGCGCGGTGGCCTGCGATCTGGTGATCACCGATTTCGATCTGGATCGCAGCGCCTCGGGTGCCGACTGCATCGCCTATCTCAATCGCTTGCAGGGACGGCGCATTCCGGCCGTCGTGGTGACCGGGCACGACATTCCCCAGGTCCAGCAGGCGTTGGGCGATCCCGAGATTCCAGTGCTGGCCAAGCCGGTGCGTCCGGCGGAATTGCGTGCCCTGCTGCTAGCCTTTCGCGTCGCCGCTAGCTGAGCGAGGGCTGGGCGCCGAGGCCGGCCTTGGCGCCAAAGGCGGCCGCGGCGGCACGGGTGCCAACGCCCAGGGTACGCAGCAGCGCGGATACGTGGATACGCACGGTAAAGGGCGAGATGGCCAGGATCCGCGCGATCTCCTTGTTGCTCAGGCCCTGGGTGATCAGACCGAGCACCTCCAGCTGCCTGGGCGTCAGCGCCTGCACCCGGTGGTCGGGGGCCAGGGCCGTCGGCGCCAGGGTCGCCGTGGCGTAGCGCACCACGGGTTGCCCGGCCAGGCAGTCGGCGATGGCGGCGGCCATGGCGGCCGGGGGCAGGGCCTTGCCGATGAAGCCATCCACGCCGGCGGCCAGGATGTGCTCGATCACGGTGGCGTCTTCGAGCATCGAGACCACGATCAGGGTGCTGCGCTTGAATTCCTGGCGCAGGGCGCGCAGTGAAAAGCTCAGGTCCTGACCGGGGTAGAGCAGGTCCAGCAGCAGGCCGGTGGGCGGCTCGCCCTGGCGCGCCAGGTCCAGCACCTGCTGCAGGCTGTCGGCCTGTTCCACCTGCGCGTCGGGCTGCAACTGGCGCAGGATGCGGACCAGGCCTTCGCGAAACAGGGGGTGATCGTCGGCGACGATGAAACGTTGCATCTGTGGCTATCCTGGGGCCTAGGACACCGGTCGCAACCCCGGGGCGGCCCAAAACTTTTAGTCTAGCGCAGCGGCGGAGGGTGGACCATTGGTAATACTCCCGGCCGTGCCCAGCTGCCGCCGCATCAGCCACTCGAAGGCACCGGTCAGCAGCACGGCCGCGCAAGCCAGGCCCAGCGCCAGCCCCCACCAGACCCCGTGCGGACCGAAGCCTGCATGCACCCCCAGCAGCCAGGCGCTGCTGGCCCCGATCAGGCAATAGCAGAGCAGGCCGCCGTAGAAGCCAAGACGCGCCTGGCGGATGCCACGCAAGGCGCCCTGGGCGATGCTCTGGGTGCCGTCGAAGATGACGAACAGCGCGGCGATCAACACCAGCTGGCGTGCCAGCTCCGTGACCGGACTACGCTCGTCCGGCAGAAACAACCCCACCAGCCAGCCAGGAAAGCACCAGAACAGCAGGGCGATGCCCAGCATTACCAGAGCCCCGCCGCCGATGGCCAGCCGCCCGACCAGCAGCGCCTCGCGTGGCCGTCCGGCACCTTGGTGCTGGCCGATGCGGATGCTGGTCGCATAGGACAGTCCCGCCGGCAGCATGAACACCAGATACACCAGCTGGTTGGCGATCTGGTTGGCCGCCAGGGCCGTGGTGCCCAGGGCGCCCATGCACAGCGCCGCCGCGAGAAACAGGCAGGCTTCCACCGCATAGGTGCCGCTGATCGCCAGGCCCTGGCCAAGGGTGTCGGCCAGGGCGCGGCGGTCCGGCCGGCGCAGATAGCGACGCAGGGGATAGGCGGCATAGGCCGGATGACGACTGATATACAGCGCCAGGCCCAGGGCCGCGCCGTTCATCACCACGGCGGTCACCGCGCCGACGCCTGGCAACCCGGGTTGCGGCAGGCCGCCCCAGCCGTGCAGCAGGGCCAGATTGAGCAGGGCATTGAGCACCGCCGCGCCCAGCACGATGGTCAGGACCGGTCCGGGGCGCTCCAGGGCGCTGGTGAAGCCGCGCAGGGTCATGAACAGCAGGTGGCCGGGCAGGGCGAAGGCCAGGCAGCGCAGGAACACCCCCGCGGCCTGGCGGCTTTCCTCCGGCTGGCCGGCCAGGGCCAGCAGCGGCTCGATGTGCCACAGCAGGGTGCCGGCCAGCAGCGCCAGCACCCCGGCGATCCAGATCCCCGCCGCGGTGACCGCCGCCACCCCTTCGGTATCCCCCGCCCCCCGGCGCAGGGCCGCCAGATTGGCCACCGCAGTGATCACCCCCACGCAGATCACCGAAACGAAGGAATAGACCGCGGCCCCCAGGCCACCACCGGCCAGCGCCGCCGGCCCCAGGCGGCCCATCATCAGGGTGTCGGTGAAGACCATGGCGACATAGGCCAGCTGGGCACCGATCAAGGGCAGGGCGAGACGCAACAGCGCGAGCAATTCGTGACGCGGCAAAGACATGGGGGCTCTCGCTGAACAGATGGCCAAGCGGCCGGGCTTTGACAAGAACTCATTGTTGGATCCTGCCGCGCCGCCCACAATCGGAAAATAGCCATGCTATCCATGAGTCTGAGTCATGCCTGAACACGCCTCGCGCCTGCCGCCCCTGTATGCCCTGCGCGCCTTCGAGGCTGCGGCGCGGCATGGCTCCTTCACCCGGGCTGCCGGGGAGTTGTCGCTCACCCAGAGCGCGGTCAGCCGCCATGTGCGAACCCTGGAAGAAACCTTTGGCTGTCGCCTGTTCGAGCGTGCCGGTCGCCAGCTGGTGCTGACCGAGGCCGGCAAGCTGCTGTTGCCCGGCCTGAGCGAAGGCTTCGAAGCCCTGGCGCGCGCGTGCGGCAATCTGGCCGTGGACGAAGGCACCCTGAGGCTCAAGGCGCCCACCACTCTGTCGTTGCGCTGGTTGCTGGCCCGGCTGGCGCGCTTTCGCCAGCTCAGTCCGCAACTCGACATCCAGCTCACCAGCGTCTGGATGGCCAGCGACCGGGTCGATTTCGTCCATGAACCCTTCGACTGTGCGGTGCTGCTGGGCGACGGTCGCTTTCCGGCCGACTGGGAGGTGGTACCGCTGTTCGAGGAGTGGCTGGTGCCGGTCTGCTCACCGACCGCCGCCCGCAGCGGTGACTGGGATGTGGCGCGCCTGCAGCGGGAAGAACTGCTGCATCCCACTTTCGACCGCCGCGACTGGCGCCGCTGGCTGCAGGCCATGGGGTTGGCCCAGGCGGTGCCCCTGAGTGGCGGCCAGGTGTTCGACACCCTGGAGTTGGGCATGGCGGCTGCGGCGCGCGGCTACGGAGTCTCCATCGGCGATCTGGTGATGCTCGCCGAGGACGTGGCGGCCGGTCTCATCGCGCTGCCCTGGCCGGCAGCGGTAGCCAGCGGCGACGCCTACTACCTGGTCTGGCCACGTAATCGGCGGGGGCAGGCGCGCTTTCGCCAGCTGGGTGATTTCCTGCAGCAGGAAGTGGCATCCCAGAGCCTTCCAGAGGTCATTCGCCACAAATAAGGCGCCAGACATCTGTCATTCGCTTTAGTTCGTAACGCTACAGCCGATAAACTACCCGTTCATCGCTAAGAAGACCGTCATAGAGCGGTTCGTTTCTGATGTAGCCCTTGCCCTCAACTTTGTACTGCCCTACAGGGATGTAGGCGCTTTGGAGCACTCTATGGTCATCTCCCCACGTCGCAGCATCGCCCGACAACTTGCCTTGGCCCTCAGTCTGGTACTGGTTGTCGTCATCGCCGGCAGTTGCTTGTTCGCTCTCCACGCCCTCAGCCTGTCCATCGAAGACACCCAGCGCAAGCACCTGGGCAGTGAGGCCCGGCTGCTCTCCGATCAGCAGCAGACCTTCCTGGGCACCCTCAAGGTCAGTACCCAGCGTCTCGCCAACCTGTTCGAGCGCCGCTTCGATGGCGGCCTCTCCCGCAGCAGCGACCGCACCGTCGTCGCCGGCACCGACACCCCGGTGCTGCTCTACAAGGGCGCGGCCCTGAACAACGACTTCACCCAGGTCGATGACTTCACTCGTCTTACCGGCGGTACGGCCACCATATTCGTCCGTGATGGTGACAATTTCATCCGCATCACCACTTCGCTGAAGAAGCAGGACGGCAGCCGCGCCATCGGCACCCGTCTGGACCGCAAGCATCCCGGCTACGCCGGCCTGCTCCAGGGCCAGACCTATGTCGGTCGCGCTCAGCTGTTCGGCCGCTCCTACATGACCCAGTACAGCCCGGTGCGCGATGCCCAGGGCCAGATCATCGCCGTGCTCTATGTGGGGTTCGACTACACCGACGCCCAGGCCCAGCAACTGGCTCAACTGACCCAGCTGCGCATCGGTGAGACCGGCTCCCTGGCCCTGCTCGACGAGCAGGGCAACTGGTTGGTTGCCCCGGCCAACGCCAAGAAGACCGACGAGTTGCTGGCCGAACTCAAGAAGGATCCCAAGCGGCATGAACACAGCTGGCAGGATGGCAACGAGGACTTCGTCAGCGTCAGCGCGGCGGTCGCCGGCGAAGGCTGGACCGTGGTCGCCACCTTGCCCAAGGCCGAGCTGGACGCTCCGGTGCACGCCGTCGGCCTGCGCCTGGCCATCGGCAGCCTGATCGCCCTGCTACTGGCCGTGGCCGCTTCGGTGCTGCTGCTGCGGCGCAAGCTCAGCCCGCTAGCTCAGCTGGTGGAACGCGCCCAGGCCCTGGGTCGCGGTCAGCTCAGCGTACGCGTCGACGCCCGCAGCAACGACGAGATCGGCGAGCTCGCCCACAGCTTCAACCAGATGGCCGATGCCCTGGCGTCCACCGTCGAGCAGGTACGGGGTTCCTCGCGCGCGGTCACCGATCGCTCCCAGCAACTGAGCCAGCTCTCCGACCAGACCCTGCGTCGTTCCGCCGAGCAGTCCAGCCAGATCGACAGCATGGCCAGCGCCGTGGAGGAATTCAGCGCCACCGCCCAGAACATCGCCGACGGCATGCAGCGCACCGAGCGCCTGGTGCAGGAGAACGCCCAGCAGACCCGCACCGGCACCCAGGCCATGCAGGGCGCCTCGGGCGCGCTGGAGCAGATCGCCGACTCCCTGGCCAGCACGGCCGAGCTCATCAAGGGGCTGGATAATCGCTCCCAGCAGATTGGCGGCATCATCGGCGTCATCAGCGGGATCGCCGAGCAGACCAACCTGCTGGCGCTCAACGCGGCCATCGAAGCCGCCCGGGCCGGTGAGCAGGGCCGCGGCTTCGCCGTGGTCGCCGACGAGGTGCGCCAGCTGGCCGGTCGTACCAGCGAGGCCACCCGCGAGATCTCCCAGATGATCGGTGCGGTACAGGGCGAAACCCAGCGTGCCATGGGCGCCATCGATGAGGGCAACCGCCTCATGGAGCAGGGGCTGGCGCGCAACGCCGATGTCGCCCAGGCGCTACGCAGCATCGACCAGCAGGTCGCCGATGCGGTCGAGCAGTTCTCCGGTATCGCCCAGGCCACGGCCGAGCAGAGCACCACCGCCACGGCGTTGAGTCGCAACATTCAGGCCATCGCCGTGGACAACGCTGCCCAGCGCGATGCCGCCGAGGTGCTGGCTGGTACCGCGGGCGAACTGCGTCACCTGGCCGAGGAGCTGAGCGCCGAAGTGGGTCGCTTCAGCTAGTCAGACTGTTCTGGCGCAAGCGAAAGGGAGGCTCAGGCCTCCCTTTTTCATTCCCGCTCGCCGTAGCCCTTGCCTGGCCGCAATACTCTGACTACTGTATGCAAATACAGTATAAAAGGAAGGGTGACATGGGCGTATCCAACGAAGCGGTGCAAGCCGTCGAACGCATGCTGACCACGCTGCGCGCGGAGCGTGACGACTATCGCGAGCTCGCCCATCAGTGGCGGGCCATGTGTTTCGAATTGGCGCAGGAAAATCAGGCGTTACGGGATCGCCTGCAGGAGCCGCCCCGGCATTATGGCCCACCGGCCAACGCCTAGTGAGCGGCCCGATACTGCAGCGCTTCGGCCAGGTGCGCGCGCTGGATGTCGGTGTCGCCGGCCAGGTCGGCCAGGGTGCGAGCCACCTTGATGACCCGGTGCAGGGCGCGCAGGGATAGATTCAGGCGCTCGCCAGCGCTTTCCAGCCAACGCTGATCCGCGTCGCTCAGGGCGCAGACCTGGTGCAACTGGTCGAGGCCGAGCAGGGCGTTGGGGCGCCCCTGGCGAGCCATCTGGAGGGCACGGGCCGCAGCCACCTGACCGGCTGCCTCGGCAGTCGAGAGTTCGGCGGCCGACGAGGCGCCCAGACGCAGATGCTCGCGCGCCACGGTCAGGTGCAGATCGATGCGGTCCAGCAGCGGACCGGACAACTTGCCGCGATAGCGCTGGATCTGCTCCGGGCTGCAACGACAGCGCCCACTGGGATCACCCAGGTAGCCACAAGGACAGGGATTCATCGCCGCCACCAGCTGAAAGCGCGCCGGAAAGCGCACCCGCTCCCGTGCCCGGGCGATGACGATCTCGCCGCTTTCCAAGGGCTCGCGCAGCACTTCCAGCACCTTGCGATCGAATTCCGGCAACTCGTCGAGAAACAGCACGCCGCGATGGGCCAGGGTGATCTCGCCCGGCCCAGGGCGGCTGCCACCGCCTACCAGCGCCGGACCCGACGCCGAATGGTGCGGCTGGCGAAAGGGCCGCTGTGGCCAGTGCTCCAGCGGCTCGGGTCCGGCCACGGAATGGATGGCGGCCACCTGCAGCGCCTCTTCTTCGTCCAGCGGCGGCAGCAGCCCCGGCAGGCGGCTGGCGAGCAGGGTCTTGCCGGTACCGGGTGGCCCGGCGAGCAACAGGTTGTGGGCACCTGCCGCGGCTACTACGAGGGCACGCTTGGCCGCTTGCTGACCCTGGACCTCGGCCAGGTCGGGATAGGGGAGGGGCGTACGCAGCAGTCCACTGGGCTGGTAGGGCGTCAGCGGGGCCTGGCCACTCAGGTGACCGGCGAACTCCAGCAGGTGATCGACCGCCAGCACGGCGAGGCCACTGGCCAGGCAGGCCTCCTCGACGTTGGCCCGCGGTACCACCAGGGTGCGTCCGGCGGTTCGGGCGGCAAGCGCTGCCGGCAGCACGCCGCGGACTGGCCGTACCGCACCCGACAGCGCCAGTTCGCCCAGGCATTCATAGCTTTCAAGACCCTGGGCCGGCAACTGCCCGCTCGCGGCCAGGATACCGATGGCCAGGGCGAGGTCGAAGCGACCGCCATCCTTGGGCAGATCGGCAGGCGCGAGATTGAGGGTGATGCGGCGGCTGGGAAACTCGAAGCCGGCATTGAGGATGGCACTGCGGACCCGGTCCTTGGCTTCGCGGACGGCGGTTTCTGGCAAACCCACCAGGGTGAGGGCAGGCAGGCCATTGGCCAGGTGCGCCTCGACGACCACGGCCGGGGCTTCCACGCCCACCTGGGCGCGGGTGTGAACGAGGGCAAGCGACATGATCTCTCCTTGATCGTGTTTCGCTGGACAGCAGGCTGCACCATCCTGGCGCGCCTTTACGGTCAGTCGGCGGCGGCGACATCCGTGGCCGGAGTAACCGGCGGCTTGACGTCCTGGGGCTGGACGTTCTCCAGCTCGGTCAGGCGCGCCTCGAGGGCTTCCAGACGTGCGCGGGTGCGTGCCAGCACTGCCATCTGCGCATCGAACTCATCGCGGCTGACCACGTCGAGTTTGCTCAGCGCGCCCTGGAGCAAAGCCTTGAACTGGCTTTCGATCTCGGCCTTGGGAAGCGGCGAGTCCTGACCGAACAGCCGGCTGGCCTGCTGGGTCAGGGAATCGAACAGCGAACGGGTCGTGGACATGGTTATCCCCTGCCTGTAATCAAAGCCCGAGTGTAGCACAGCGGGTTCTGTGCCCCGGATGCTGCCCTTGCACCGCTTTGGTGCCAGGCCCGTGCCAGAGCTGTTCGCTGTTGGTGCAAAGTCCTGCTCCACGACCGCTGGTCTGCCCTGTCAGGAGGCGCGGCAGGCCCGGCGACCCCTGTAATACGGACCCCTTCACGAACCTGGCAAGCTTTCTGCTACAGCCGATGCAGAGACGGGCGTCGAGTGCGCCTGGGGCAGAGGCGCCCGCTGGCCGCTTCTGCCGTGACCGCGGCGATTGATACGCCGACGGTTATACAGACGGTCACTGCGCTAGACTTGGCCGGGGTTTGTTTTCCTGGGGCAAGTCAACTCAATCGGGAGAAGTTCATGAAACTAGTCACCGCCATCATCAAGCCGTTCAAGCTCGACGACGTGCGTGAGTCGCTGTCCGAGATCGGTGTGCAAGGCATCACCGTTACCGAGGTCAAGGGCTTCGGGCGCCAGAAGGGCCATACCGAGCTCTATCGCGGCGCCGAATACGTCGTCGACTTCCTGCCCAAGGTCAAGATCGACGTCGCCATCGCCGACGATCAACTCGACCGCGTCATCGAGGCCATCACTAAGGCTGCCAACACCGGCAAGATCGGCGACGGCAAGATCTTCGTGGTGAATCTCGAGCAGGCCATCCGCATCCGTACTGGCGAAACCGACACAGACGCCATCTGACGATTTAACCGACAGCCCAACCCCACACGAGCCCCAGGAGAAACAACGATGACTCTGCGCACCTACGCAGGGCTAGGAGCCCTCATGTCTTTCGTAGCGCTGCCGGGCCTGGCCATGGCCCAGGAAGCGGCTGCGGCACCGGCCATCAACAGCGGGGACACGGCCTGGATGCTGATCTCGACGGCCCTCGTGCTGTTCATGACCATCCCGGGCCTCGCGCTGTTCTACGGCGGTATGGTGCGTGCCAAGAACGTCCTGTCGGTGATGATGCAATGCTTCGCCATCACCGGTCTCATCAGCATCCTGTGGATGGTCTATGGCTACAGCCTGGCCTTCGACACCACCGGCATGGAGAAGGGCGTCACCAACTTCAATTCCTTCATCGGCGGTCTGGGCAAGGCCTTCCTGTCCACGCTGCAGCATGATGCCGTGACCTCGGCGACCGCCCTGTTCCCGGAAAGCGTCTTCGTCACCTTCCAGATGACCTTCGCCATCATCACTCCCGCGCTGATCGTCGGTGCCTTCGCCGAGCGCATGAAGTTCTCCGCCATGCTGGTCTTCACCGGCCTGTGGTTCACCTTCGTCTATGCCCCTATTGCCCACATGGTCTGGAGCGGTGACGGCGGCCTGATGTGGGACTGGGGCGTACTGGACTTCGCGGGCGGCACCGTGGTGCACATCAACGCCGGTGTGGCCGGTCTGGTCGCGGCCATCGTCCTGGGCAAGCGCAAGGGCTATCCGACTACCCCCATGGCCCCGCACAACCTGGGCTACACCCTGGTCGGCGCCGCCATGCTGTGGGTCGGCTGGTTCGGTTTCAACGCCGGGTCCGCCGCAGCCGCCAATGGCACCGCCGGCATGGCCATGCTGACCACCCAGATCGCCACCGCTGCCGCGGCCCTGGGCTGGATGTTCGCCGAGTGGATCACCCATGGTAAGCCGAGCGCCCTGGGCATCGCCTCCGGCGTGGTCGCCGGTCTGGTCGCCATCACCCCGGCCGCCGGTACCGCCGGCCCCATGGGCGCCCTGATCATCGGCCTGGTCTCCGGCGTGGTGTGCTTTTTCACCGCCACCAGCCTCAAGCGCAAGCTGGGCTATGACGACTCCCTGGACGCCTTTGGTGTGCACGGTATCGGCGGCATCGTCGGCGCCCTGCTGACTGGCGTCTTCGCCGCGCCGGCCCTGGGTGGCTTCGGGACCGTGACCGATATCGGCGCCCAGCTCTTCATCCAGTTCAAGGGTGTGGCCTTCACCATCGTCTATACCGGTATCGTCACCTTCGTGATCCTCAAGGTGCTGGACGTGGTCATGGGCCTGAGAGTCAACGAGGAAGAAGAAACCGTGGGCCTGGACCTCACCCTGCACAACGAGCGTGGCTACAACCTGTAAGCTGCCGCTCTCGAAAAAGGCGCCGCAAGGCGCCTTTTTCATGTCTGCCCTACGGCTGGAACAACCGCCGTCCTGCTGTGTCTAGACTGCACGCCGGTGGTGTGCAATCACCGCTTTGCTTTTCCGATCGTCGCGCTAGAATGCGCGCCCAGTCAGTCGGCGGGGGTATTTCATGTGGCTGCAGCGGACCTTTTCCCTGCGCGCTCGAGCGCGTGGTTTTCATCTCGTCACCGATGAGGTGCTGGATCAGCTGCCTGAGCTGGCTGAGTGTCGCGTCGGCCTGCTGCACCTCTGGCTGCAGCACACCTCGGCCTCGCTGACCATCAACGAGAATGCCGATGGGGCCGTGCGGCGCGACTTCGAGCGGTTCTTCAATCAGCTGGTCCCCCAGGGGCAGGCCGGTTATGAGCATGACTACGAAGGGCCGGACGACCTGCCCGCGCATTTCAAGAGCAGTCTGCTCGGGTGCAGCCTGAGCCTGCCGATCCAGGCGGGCCAGCTGGCGCTGGGGACCTGGCAGGGCATCTACCTGGGCGAACACCGTGACCAGGGTGGCGCGCGACGTTTGATCGCGACGCTGCAGGGCGAATAGCCAGGAATTTTTTGTAGGAGACCGCGTCAAAACGCGCGGTCCGATTTTGCCAAAATGTTGGAGGCGGTTTATGAGCGACGAAGATCTGGAACAGGACGACCTGGAAACAGGTGCGGAGGAAGAGGGCGATAACGAAGAGTTTGCCGCCGCAACCGACGACGCCGAGCAAGAGGAAGGCAGCGAAAGCGAAGCGCCAGCGTCCGGCAGCAAGGCCAAGAAGAAGCGCGAGCCCGAGCCGGAAGAGCTGCCATCGGTGGAAGCCAAGCAGCGCGAGCGGGATGCGCTGGAAAAAGCCATGCAGGACTTCTTGTCGCGTGGAGGCAAGGTGCAGGAGATCGACGCCAACGTGGTCGCCGATCCGCCCAAGAAGCCTGACAGCAAATATGGCAGTCGTCCCATCTAGGACCGTGCCATACCGCCTTCGAAACCCCGCTTCGGCGGGGTTTCGTCTATCTGGCGGTCACAGCAGCGCCATCACCATGATGAAGCCGGTAAAGGCCGCAGCCATGGTCGCAAGGCAGGCCATGCAGATTACATCATCTCTCTCATACATGTTGGCAACGCCTTAGTAGCCCTAATGGGTGATGGCATTTTGCTCTCCTGGCAAAGACTCCCCTGTGCGACTCATCGCAAAAGGCCACTATCTCGCCCTGGCGATGCCAAGCAGTTCACCAATGGCGGGGCGGCGGCCCGTAATAGGGCCGTGGTTCGTAGGCTGGCTGGTAGGGGTAGTAGCCCGGCGGGACGGGGCGCCAGTGCGGTGCCGCATAGCCCGTTTGGGGGTAGGGGCGGTAATAGTTATAGGGGTAGCCATCCCGGCGGTAATAGGAATGGTGTCGATGATGCCGCCGGTACTCGCCCACCGGCAGGAAGCCTGCTTCCTCGACAGCCATACCAGGGGCCCCTGCCCAGGGTTGCCCCCGATCAGGTCCCCCGTGCGCTGCGGCCATACCGCTGGCGGCAAGGGTGGCGGTCACTAGCAGAATCAACGACGCTCGCGATGTCATGGTGTTCTCCTCGCGGCGCTCGATAGGCCGCGTCACCATGAAACACCTTTGGCCGTCAGCGGGCGTCAGGCCAGGTAAAGGTCTGGTAAGGCCGCTGGGTCAGTCCCAGTCCAGGCCTTGCATGCCCGCGGCGACGATGAGGGCCAGCGAAAGCAGCCCGATGCCACACATCAGGATCGTCAGCTCCAGTTGGTCCAGCCGCCGCTTCACCCCTGCCACCAATGCCAGAGGGTAAAGCCGATCAGTGCCATGACCAGGCCGAGAAACAGGCGATTCAGCCACAGGCTGGCGCTGCTCAGCAGGGTGAACCAGAGCGGTGTGCCTGGCTCGCTCGGTGCGATGGCGGGCTGCCCGCTGGCTTCTTGTGGCAGGACGTCGGGAAGGGGGGTAGCGATGAGGGGGATCGAGCGAATGGGCATAAGCGAGCGCCTCCGTGCGCCTTGTGCGAGGTATGACCGACCGCAGGCGAAAAGGCAGCGGCAGGCCATGGCCGAGCGACGGTAGTGAAGGGCGCCGCTCGTGCAACGGATGATCACCGAAATTTCTGCCGTCCGGGCGATGGGCCGCTGAAAAGGTCGGGCGGTTCCCACTCTTGGCGGCAGATAGCGGCATCGCTGGAGCCCTCAGGGCGACGCCTGAGGCGAAAAGGAGCCGGTGGGCTTGAATGGGCGACTTGGCGGGTACAGCCTCATGGTCCTGATGCCGGACGCTTGGAGAAACGTCATGACCAATCTGCTTCGCGACCTGCCCGATGCCTCCGCGTCGGAGGTATTCACGCCCCTGCTGGAGCGGCCTGGCTGCCGCATCGAACGGATCGTCTCCCTGGGTCAAACCACCCCGGCGGAGGCGCCTTATCGGCAGGCTCATGACGAATGGGTGATGCTGCTGCAGGGCGCGGCCCGGGTTGCCCTGGAGGGGCGGGAGGTGGTGCTGGAGCCGGGCGCTGCGCTGTTCATTCCGGCGCGGACCGAACACTGGGTGACCTATACCGATCCCCTCGTCGCCACGGTGTGGCTGGCGATCCACCTGGGAGAGGCCTTGGCAGCCCCGGCGTCGGTCTGAGGCGAAGCGTGCTGCCTATGCCGCGGCGCCAGGGGCGTCAAGGCAGCGCGCCTGAGCCTTGGTGTCCTGGGTCCTAGCGGACCTGGGTCACCGGGCCGTGATCGTCGCAATGGCCGTCATGGACGTGATGCAGGCGGCCATCCACCAGGTAGTCGACGTGGTCACCGTGGGGAACGGCCTCGTGGCCGCAGTCAGGACCATGGACATGATCGGGCGCATGGCCACTGCTCTGGCCGTGAGTGCAATGATCGGGATTGATGGCGCTAACCTCCAGCACATGCTCGTCCACGTGATCGCCGTGCATATGGTGCAGATGGCCATCGTGGAGATAGTCGACATGGCCGTCATGCTCGATGGCGGTGTGACCGCAGTTCGGACCGTGCTGATGGCTGTGATTCGCGTGATGCTTTTCGCTGCAGGTGGTCATGATACTGACTCCGAAAAGGGTGGCTGTCTGGTAACGCCACGCCATTAAAAAGTCTGAAGTGGGTAGAGGGTCAAGGGTGTCAGGCGGAGTTCCTACCGAGCATCATGGCGTCTAGGGCGGGCCTTGAGGGTCTTCTCGTGGGGCGTGGCAGGACAGCACGGAGGAGGGGCGGATGGGCAGCGGACCCAGGGGATGAGGCCTGGATATATTGCAGGCACAAAAAAACCGGCACTAGGCCGGTTTCTCTGATCTCCAGATCCCGCAGGAGCTTGGAGGTTTGTCTTGGTGCCCAGGGACGGAATCGAACCGCCGACACGGGGATTTTCAATCCCCTGCTCTACCAACTGAGCTACCTGGGCAACGGGGCGCATTAAAAGCGTTTCTCGACCCTGTGTCAACAGTGAGCCCAAAAAAATTTAGGTTTTTCGGGCGCTTAGGGTCTGTTCAATGCCTCGCGAGCTAGAGACAAACAAGGCCTGGGCGGCCCCGCGAAGATAGCTGAGGAAGCGGATCGGACTCGCGCTCGAGTTTACAAAGGGTAAATGAGCGTTCCGACCGGGCCGCCCAGGCCGGGCTGGCGACCCAGGCCAGCCTCAACGCCCTTTGGCCGACGCGCAGCAGGCTTTGAATAGGTCCTAAGCCGTCGACTCAGGCGCTGGGGGGCACGTAGCCTTCAGCCTGGGCGTAATCCTCACCGGACAGGAACTTGTCCATCTCGGCTTGCAGGAACTTGCGATCCTCGGCGTTCATCATGTTCAGCCGACGCTCGTTGATGAGCATGGTCTGGTGCTTCTGCCACTCTTCCCAGGCCTGCTTGGAGACGTGCTGATAGATGTCTTCGCCCTTGGCGCCGGGGTAGGGCGGGCGATCCAGGGCGGGAAGCTCCTGCTTGTGCTTGCGGCACATCACGGTGCGGGTCATGCGGGTTCTCCTTTGAGCGCCTGCTCGGCGCGCTTGAGCAGTTTCTGCACCGGGGCGGCGAGGCCCAGGCGCGGCGGGGACGCGAGGTTATACCAAAGCCAGTCGCCCTCGGCCACGCGCTGGTGGCGATGGTCCACCTGCACCAGCCAGGGCTCGATGGCCAGCTGGAAATGGCTGAAGGTGTGCACCAGGCCGGGCAGCGCCTGGCGCTCGTCGATGGCGAGGCCCTGGCGTTCGGCGAGGGCTTCGAGCTCGGCCACATCGGCGACCTCCGGCGGTCCCCAGAGACCGCCCCAGAGGCCGGTGGACGGCCGGCGCTGCAAGAGCACGGCATTGGCATCGTTGACGAACAGCGGCATCAGGGTGCTGCGCTGCGGCAGTGTCTTGCGTGGCTTGGCGGCGGGAAAGTCGGTTTCCTGGCCTAGCAGGTGGGCGCGGCAACCCGGCTTGACCGGGCACAGCAGGCAGCTGGGCTTGCTGCGGGTACAGAGGGTGGCGCCCAGGTCCATCATCGCCTGGGTGTAGTGGCCGACCCGCTCGTGGGGCATCAGTCGTTCCGCGACCTCCCACAGGCGTCGGGCCACGGCAGGCTCGCCGGGATAGCCGGGAGTGGCGGTATAGCGCGCCAGCACCCGCTTGACGTTGCCGTCGAGGATGGGGGCGCGGATGTCCATGCTCAGGCTGGCGATGGCCCCGGCGGTGGAGCGACCGATACCGGGTAACTCGGCGAGGGCCTCGACACTGCGGGGAAATTCGCCGCCGTGCTGTTCGACCACGGTCTTGGCAGCCTTGTGCAGATTGCGCGCGCGGCTGTAGTAACCGAGACCGGTCCAGAGGTGCAGGACCTCGTCTTCCGGTGCGGCAGCCAGGGCCTCCACGGTGGGCAGCGCCTGCATGAAGCGGTCGAAGTAGCCCAGTACCGTGGCCACCTGGGTCTGCTGGAGCATGATCTCCGAGACCCAGACGCGATAGGGGGTCACGGCCTGTTGCCAGGGCAGGTCCTTGCGACCGTGCAGGTCGTACCAGGCCAGTACGGCGGTACCAAAGGCGTCGTCAGTCATCGGCGTTGCAGCAGTCCCCGGATGGCGTTCTGGATGTCAGGGCTGATCTTATCACCCAGCTTCTCTTCGATTTTTTCGTTCAGACGATTGCCGGCCGCGCGGGCGATGATCTGGCCCATGGCCTCGCGATCCAGGCGGCAAGCCTTGGCGCCCAGTTCCATGGGGCCGCGGCAGTGCAGCGGCCATTCGATATCGGCGTAGCGCTCGCCGACCTGGCAGCCCGGATCGGCGGCGGCGTTGGTATCGCCCTGCACGGTGATGCCCAGGCGGTAGTCCAGGCCGAGGGTGCGCAGATCGATGTCGCCATCGCCCTTCACCGCCAGGCCCGGCACGCTGACGCTGAGGTCCTGGTTGCGGGCCACGCCGTTGACGATGGTGAGGCTGCCGCTCAACTGGCGGAAGGGCGTGTTCTGGCCGCCATGGGGCAATTCCAGCGGCTTGCGGTTGAGCAGGGAGATGCCCTGGCACAGCTGGCTTTCGACGTTGGCGTCGATCAGCTGGCCATTGCGCAGGGCGAAGCGCGCGGTGCCGTCGAGGTTGTCGATCAGGGTGCGCTGGCTGGTGCCGGTGCTGCGCAGGTCGGCGTCCAGATCGAGCAGGCCTTCCACTGGCGGCTTCTGGCCTTGGGCCTGGAGGATGCGCTCCACCGGCACGGCCTTGATGCGTTCCCGGGCGGTGAGTTGCGGTTGGGCACCGCGCACGTCGAGGGCGCCGTTGGCTTCGAAGCGACCACCGAACAGCTCGCCTTCCAGGGCGCTGAGCTGCAGCTGGCCGTCAGCGGCCTTGGCCTTGAGGCTGGCGCCTTCGAAGGGCAGGCGATTGAGGGTGAGGTGTTGCAGGCTCAGGTCGACATCAGCGTCCAGGCTGCGCAGGCGTTCCACCGGCAGCAGGGTTTCCTGGCTCCAGGCGTGCTGGGTCGGGGCTTCCGGTAGCGGCGAATTGCCTTGGGTGGCGATGGCGTCGACCTGGGCGACCTCTTCCTGGCGTGCGCCATTGGCCTGGCGCGCGGCGGCGGCCTTGGCCGGCAGATAGCGATCCAGGTCCAGGGTGTCACCGCTGAGCTGGATACGCAGGGCGCGGCGGGCGATGTCGGCGACGGCGACGCGGCCCTTGAGGGTGCTGTCGTCCAGCTGGAAGTTGAAGTCGTCCAGCGCCAGGGCGTTGCGGCTGGCCTGCACCTGGGCATTCATCTCGAAGCGCTGCAGGGTCTTGGCATCGGCCATGGCCGGTAATTCGACGCCGATACTGTCGAGGAAGGCGCGCAGGTCGAGACGGGCGATGGACACGCGACCGGCCAGCTGCGGATCGGTTTCCAGACCGGTGAGCTTGAGGTCGCCCAGCGCCTTGAGGTCATTGGCAGTGAGCTTGAGGCTGGTCCATTCGGCGGTCTGGGCGCGGCGGTCGACGGCGAGCTGGCCGCTGGCGGAATAATTGACCACCTTGCCGTTGAAGGGCTCGCCGCTGGCGTCGCCGGTGAGCTTGAGGTTGTCTAGGGCGTACTGCTGGCTGGCCGGATCGAAATGGAATTCGCCATTGAGCAGCACGGTGGCGTTCACCGGCGGCTGGGTGGTGCTGGCGGTACCGGCGAGCTTGAGCGGAATGGGAGTGCCGGCGTAGATGGCGCCGGTCTCCAGGTCGATGCCTTCGAAGGCATAGTGGGCACCGCTGCGGGCATCGCTGTATTCGATCCGGGAGTTGCGCACGGTCAGGCTCTCGACATTGAGCTTGAGTGGCTGGTGCGGGCTGGTCGACTCACCGGAGCCGGAGGAGTCGGCAGGCGCCTTGGCCGGCGCGTCGCTCTGGTCCGCCTTGGGTGCGGGGCGACCGATCTCGGCCCAGTTGGTGCGGCCTTGGTCATCGCGGCTGGCGGTGAGGTCCAGACCGTCGATCTTGACGTCGCTCATCTCCAGGTCGCGGCGCAGCAGCAGGGGCAGCAGCCGGACCGACAGGATCAGCCGCTGTACCTGGGCCAGCTGGCGATCAGGGGTGGCCGCGCTGGCCAGGGTGGCATCGTGCAATTCGACGCCCAGCCAGGGGAACAGACTCCAGCCGATGTCGCCCTTGAGCTGCAGATCGACGTTGGCCTTGTCGCGCGCGAGCTGGCGAATCTCGTCCTTGTAGTCGTTGGGATCGACCAGGTGGGTGAGGGCGAAGCCTACGGCGACCAGCAGGAGCAGCAGGCCGACGAGGACGATACCCAGCACTTTGGCGAAAGCTTTCATGGCGAGGAAATTCCTGTTCCGGCGGGCGATGGCGCGACTGGCCAGTATAAGGGCTTGGGCTGGCCGCGATGACATCGAGGTGTCGGCCCTGTGACAGCGGTGGTAAACGCCCGTTTCGTCGGCGGTCTTGCACCGCCCGTACCCTGGCAAATGAGTAGGGGTGGCAGTAGGCCAGGGTGCGCTTTAATGTCGCGCACCTCTGGTCGGTTGACGCCGTTTCTTTGACTCGTTTATGGGGAAGCGTGCAGGGAATGTCCACCGGCCTGGACGCTATACATCAGAAAGGGGCTAAACCCATGAGCACTACTCTCACCGCTGGCGGCGCCGCTTCGGCTCGTCCGGCTTTTCTTTCCAAGGAGCGCATCGTCGCCCGGCCCGGCTTCAACCGCTGGCTGGTGCCGCCGGCCGCCCTGGCCATCCATCTGTGCATCGGCATGGCCTACGGCTTCTCGGTGTTCTGGCTGCCGCTGTCCAAGGCGATCGGCATCACCGCCGCCGTGGCCTGCCCGGTCGAGATGGGCTTCTTCGAGCAGATCTTCAGTGCTACCTGTGACTGGAAGATCTCCCAGCTCGGCTGGATCTACACCCTGTTCTTCATCTTCCTCGGCTGCTCGGCCGCCCTGTTCGGTGGCTGGCTGGAACACGCCGGTCCGCGCAAGGCCGGTGTCGTCTCGGCGCTGTGCTGGTGCGGCGGTCTGCTGATCTCCGCCCTGGGCATCTACACCCACCAGATCTGGATGCTGTGGCTGGGTTCGGGCGTGATCGGCGGTATCGGGCTGGGCCTGGGCTACATCTCGCCGGTGTCGACCCTGATCAAGTGGTTCCCGGACAAGCGCGGCATGGCGACCGGCATGGCCATCATGGGCTTTGGTGGCGGCGCCATGGTGGGTGCGCCCCTGGCCGATGCCCTGATGCGTCACTTCGCCTCGGCCACCGAGATCGGTGTCTGGCAGACCTTCCTGGTCATGGCGGTGATCTATTTCGTGTTCATGATGAGCGGTGCCCTGGGCTACCGTGTTCCGCCGACCGGCTGGAAGCCCGCCGGCTGGACGCCTTCCACCAAGAAGGCCAGTAGCGGCATGATCACCAACCGCCACGTCCATGTGAGCAAGATCTGGGGCATCCCGCAGTTCTGGCTGGTCTGGGCCGTGCTCTGCCTGAACGTCACCGCTGGCATCGGCATCATCGGCATGGCATCGCCGCTGTTGCAGGAAGTCTTTGGTGGTCGCTTGCTGGGCAACGGTCTGCCCTATGGTGAACTCAGCGCCGATCAGCTCAAGCAGATCGCCGCCATCGCCGCCGGCTTCACCGGTCTGCTGAGCCTGTTCAACATTGGCGGTCGCTTCTTCTGGGCATCCTTCTCCGATTACATCGGCCGCAAGATGACCTACTTCGTCTTCTTCACCCTGGGCTTCGTGCTCTATGCCATCGTGCCCTGGACCGGTCATCTGGGCAGCGTGGCGCTGTTCGTCTTCGCCTTCTGCCTGATCCTGTCCATGTACGGCGGTGGTTTCTCCACCGTGCCGGCCTACCTCGCCGACCTGTTCGGTACCCAGATGGTCGGCGCCATTCACGGTCGCCTGCTCACCGCCTGGGCCGCCGCCGGCGTCTTCGGTCCGGTGCTGGTCAACTACCTGCGCGAGTACCAGCTGAGCATGGGCATCCCCCGCGCCCAGGTGTACGACATCACCCTGTACATCCTGGCCGGCCTGCTGGTGCTGGGCTTCCTCTGCAACCTGATGGTGCGCCCGGTAGCCGACAAGCACTTCATGACCGAGGCCGAACTCGCCGTCGAGCGCGCCAATGGCCATGACAGCAACGTCGGCAGCGCCCAGATACTGGAGTGGAGTGCCGATCCCAAGACCAAGCCGCTGGCCATCGCCGCCTGGCTGGCCGTGGGTATCCCGCTGGCCTGGGGTATCTGGATCACCCTGCAAAAGACCGCTGCGCTGTTCAGCTAAGCTACCGCTCAGCCTCGCGACAACGGGGCGCCCCGGGTGGGGCGCCCTTGCGGTGGGACGCTCCGTCCCGCCGCGCTTTCGATCCAGCCCCCACGCCCCTATAATATCGGCCCTTTCGCCCACCGATTTTCGCGGAGCAGGCTATGGCCGAACGCAAGGCAACCGTCGAGCGCAACACCCTGGAAACCCAGGTCAAGGTATCCCTGGATCTGGACGGCACGGGCGCAGCGCGCTTCGACACCGGGGTTCCCTTCCTCGAGCACATGCTCGACCAGATCGCCCGCCACGGGTTGATCGACCTCGATATCCACTGCCGCGGCGACCTGCACATCGATGACCACCACACGGTGGAAGACATCGGCATCACCCTCGGTCAGGCCTTCGCCAAGGCCGTTGGCGACAAGAAGGGCATCCAGCGCTATGGCCATGCCTATGTGCCGCTGGACGAAGCGCTGTCGCGCGTCGTCATCGACTTCTCCGGCCGGCCCGGGCTGCACTGGAACGTGCCCTTCACCCGCGCCACCGTGGGTCGCATGGACGTCGATCTGTTCCTCGAATTCTTCCAGGGCTTCACCAACCACGCCCAGGTCACCCTGCACATCGACAACCTGCGCGGGGTCAACAGCCACCACCAGATCGAAACGGTGTTCAAGGCCTTTGGCCGCGCTCTGCGCATGGCCCTCAGCGAAGACCCGCGCATGGCCGGCGTCATGCCCTCCACCAAGGGGTGCCTGTGATGCAGACGGTAGCCGTCATCGACTACGGCATGGGCAACCTGCACTCCGTGGCCAAGGCCCTGGAGCATGCTGGTAGCCATCAGGTGCTGGTGACCGGCGATCCCGCGGTGATCCGCGAGGCGGACCGCATCGTCCTGCCCGGCGTCGGCGCCATCCGCGACTGCATGGCCGAGATCCGCCGCCAGGGCATTGATGAGCTGGTCCGTGAAGTCAGCCAGGACCGGCCCTTCCTCGGCGTCTGCGTCGGCATGCAGGCGCTGATGCAGCGTAGCGAAGAGAATGGCGGGGTGGACTGCATCGGCCTGTTCCCCGGCGCCGTGCGGCGTTTCCCGGGCGGCATGCAGGAAGAGGGCGAGACCCTCAAGGTGCCGCACATGGGCTGGAACGAGGTCAGCCACGTGCTCGACCATCCGCTCTGGCACAGCATCCCCGATCGCGCCCGTTTCTATTTCGTGCACAGCTTCTATGTCGAGGCCGGCAGTCCGCGCCAGGTGGTCGGTCGCGGCCACTACGGCCTGGACTTCGCTGCGGCCCTGGCCGACGGCTCGCGCTTCGCCACCCAGTTCCACCCCGAGAAGAGCGCCGACTGCGGTCTGCAGCTCTATGCCAACTTCCTCGCCTGGGACGGCCGCTGGTAATGGCGCGCAAGCCGTCCGCGCCGCTGGTCAGGCTCGAACCCGAGCAGACCCAGCGCGTGGTCACGGCGTTGCAGACCCTGCTGGACGATAGCTTCGAGGTCCGCCTGGGGCGTTTCGAAGTCGAGGAACTGCTGGATTTCTTCGCCCGCGAGTGCGGGCCGCTGTACTACAACAAGGCGGTTGCCGACGTGCAGGCCCTGCTCAGGGAGCGTGTCGACAGCCTGGAAAGCGACATCTGGGCGCTGGAAAAGCCCTAGACCGCCCTCACCCCCGAGCCAAGGTAATGCCATGCTGATCATCCCCGCCATCGACCTCAAGGACGGTGCCTGCGTCCGCCTGCGCCAAGGGCGCATGGAAGACTCCACCGTGTTCTCCGACGATCCCGTGGCCATGGCCGCCCAGTGGGTCGACGGCGGCTGCCGCCGGCTGCATCTGGTGGATCTCAACGGCGCCTTCGAGGGCCAGCCGGTCAATGGCGAGGTGGTCACCGCCATCGCCAAGCGCTATCCCGGCCTGCCGATCCAGATCGGTGGCGGCATCCGCTCGCTGGAGACCATCGAGCACTATGTGCGCGCCGGCGTCAGCTACGTGATCATCGGCACCAAGGCGGTCAAGCAGCCGGAATTCGTCGCTGAGGCCTGCCGCGCCTTCCCCGGCAAGGTCATCGTCGGCCTGGACGCCAAGGACGGCTTCGTCGCCACCGACGGCTGGGCCGAGGTCAGCGAATTGCAGGTCACCGACCTGGCCCGCCGCTTCGAGGCCGACGGCGTCAGCGCCATCGTCTACACCGATATCGCCCGCGACGGCATGATGCAGGGCTGCAACGTTCCAGCGACCCGCGCCCTGGCCGAAGCCACCAGCATCCCGGTGATCGCCTCCGGCGGCATCCATAACCTGGGTGATATCCAGAACCTGCTCGACGCCCGCAGCCCGGGCATCATCGGCGCCATCACCGGCCGGGCGATCTACGAGGGCACCCTCGACGTCGCCGAGGCCCAGGCGCTGTGCGACAACTTCAAGGTCTGAGGGCTCGATGATGAACGAATGCTCTTCGCTTGAGGAGGTTCGCTCGGCGATCGACGAACTTGATCAGCAGATCGTCCAGTTGCTGGCGGCGCGTGGTGCCTATGTACGTCAGGCCGCGCGTTTCAAGAAAGACGACGATACCGTTCGGGCTCCGCAGCGCGTCGAGCAGGTCATTGCCAAGGTCAAGTCGCTCGCGGTCGAGGCTGGCGCGTCACCGGTAGTGGTCGAGCACGTCTATCGGGCGATGATCGCCGCATTCATCGAGGCTGAACTGGCAGAGCATGCCACCTTGCAGCAACGTACCTGACATCGTCTTCTGGAGAGAAACATGGCGCTGGCGAAACGCATCATCCCCTGCCTGGACGTGGACAATGGCCGCGTGGTCAAGGGCGTCAAGTTCGAGAATATCCGCGATGCCGGTGATCCGGTGGAGATCGCCCGTCGCTACAACGAACAGGGCGCCGACGAGATCACCTTTCTCGACATCACCGCCAGCCACCAGGGCCGCGACACCACCCTGCACACCGTGGAACGCATGGCCAGCCAGGTGTTCATCCCGCTGACCGTGGGCGGTGGCGTGCGCACCGTGCAGGACATCCGCAACCTGCTCAACGCCGGTGCGGACAAGGTCTCGATCAACACCGCGGCGGTCTTCACCCCGGAATTCGTCGGCGAAGCCGCGGCGCGCTTCGGCTCCCAGTGCATCGTGGTGGCCATCGACGCCAAGCGCGTCAGCGGCCCCGGCGAGACCCCGCGCTGGGAGATCTTCACCCATGGCGGGCGCAAGCCCACCGGGCTCGATGCCGTGGCGTGGGCGCAGAAGATGGAAGGTCTGGGTGCCGGCGAGATCCTGCTCACCAGCATGGATCAGGACGGCATGAAGAACGGCTTCGACCTGGGCGTGACCCGCGCGGTCAGCGAGGCGGTGGGTATCCCGGTGATCGCCTCCGGAGGCGTTGGCAACCTGCAGCATCTGGCCGACGGCATCCTCGAAGGCAAGGCCTCGGCAGTGCTCGCCGCCAGCATCTTCCATTTCGGCGAATGCACCATTCCCGAGGCTAAACGGTACCTGGCCGAAAAAGGGATTGTGATACGCTCCACAAAATCTTAAGCACCGGCAGTGCCGGCAGGGAGAGGGGCGTGCGCAAGGGATTCTGGGCCTGCTTGGCGGGTTTGCTGCTGGCATCGACGACCATGGTTAGGGCGGAGATCCCGGCGGGTTATCAGCTCACGCTGCTGACGGAAAACTTTCCCCCCTACAACTTCTCCACCGACGGCAAGAACTTCGCCCGCGAGGACGATCTCAAGGGCATCGCCGTCGACATGGTGCGCGAGATGTGCCAGCGCGCCGGCATCTCCTACAACCTCACCTTGAGATTCCCCTGGGAGCGGATCTACGGCATGGCCCTGGATCAGCGCGACCACGGCGTCTTCGTCACCGCCCGGCTGCCCGAGCGCGAAGCCCTGTTCAAGTGGGTCGGCCCCATAGGCCCCGACGACTGGGTCCTGCTCGGTCGCGCCGACAGCCATCTGCAACTACGCAGCCTGGACGACGTTCGCCAGCAGCAGCTCAAGATTGGCGCCTACAAGGGCGACGCCATCGCCGAGAGTCTCGTCCAGCAGGGCTTCCAGCCGGATCTTGCGCTGCGTGATCAGGAAAACGTACAGCGCCTGCTCAAGGGGCAGATCGACGTCTGGGCCACCGGCGATCCCGCCGGTCGCTATCTGGCGCGCCAGGAAGAGGTGACCGGCCTCAAGATGCTGCTGCGCTTCAACACCGGCGAGCTGTTCCTGGCCCTGAACAAGCAGACGCCCGACGAGGTGGTACAGAAGCTGCAAAAGGCCCTGGACGAGATGCGTCAGAACGGCGCGGTCCAGACCATCTTCAACCGTTATCTGTAACCCCGATGGGCCGAGCGCTCGGCTCGGACGGTTGGGCGAGGAAAGAGCAATGCGCAAGTTGTGGCTGCCTGTCGCTAGCATGCTGTTGAGCTGCGCCCTGGGCATGGGAACGGCCCAGGCGGAGTTGCCACCCGGCTATCGCGTCGTGCTGCTGACCGAGAATTTCCCGCCGTTCAACATGGCGGTGGATGACAAGAACTTCGCCCGCGACGAGGCCATCGACGGCATCAGCACCGATCTGGTCCGTGAGATGTTCAAGCGCGCCGGGATCGACTATAGCCTGTCGCTGCGCTTTCCCTGGGATCGCCTCTACAACCTGACCCTGGAAAGCCCCAACTACGGGCTGTTCTCCGTTTCCCGCACCGAGGCACGGGGCCCCTTGTTCAAGTGGGTCGGGCCGCTGGGCAAGACCCGCAAGGTGCTCATGGCGCTACCGGGCACCACGATCCGGGTCCCCGATCTCGCCGCGGCTGCCAAGCTGCGCGTCGGCGCCTACAAGAATTCCGCGGTCAGCCAGATGCTCAAGGACAAGGGTGTCGTCGCCAGTGAAGTCCTGCGCGATCAGGAGAACATCGCCCGGCTGCAAAAGAACGAGATCGACGTCTGGGCTACCACCGATGTGGTGGGGCGCTATCTGGCCAAGCAGCAGGGCGTCAGCAATCTGCAGACACTGCTCAGCTTTCAGGAGTCCGACCTCTATCTGGCCCTCAACAAGGACACCCCTGATGAGGTGGTGACCCGTTTGCAGCAGGCCCTGGACGCCATGCGCCAGGAAGGCGTGGTCGACAGCATCACCCGCAACTATCTCTGACGCCTGGGTGACAGGTGCCGGGCGCTAGCGGTAGCGCCCGTCGCGACCGTGCCCGGCCATGGCGCGATTGGCCCGCAGTGCGATCATCTGTGGCAGGTCGATGACTTCCACGCCCTGGGCCTGGAGCTGTGGCAGCTGCTGGGCCAGCACCGCCAGGGTTGCCGGGTGTGGATGGCCGATCAATACGGCGCTGCCCTGCCGCTGGGCGAGGCGTACTCCCTCGGCCAGCTGTGCGGCCACCGCCGCCGGGGTCGCCTCGTTGTCGAGAAAGACATCGCGCGAGACGCTGGCCAGACCGATCTTCTGGGCTTCCGCCGCGGCCACGGTGGCGGCGCTGGTGCGGCTGTCGAGAAACAGTAGGTGGCGTTCCTGCAAGACCTGCATCAGCTCGGCCATGGCCGGCCGGTCGGCGGTCATGCGACTGCCTTCGTGGTTGTTCACCCCGTCCGCCTCGGGCACTCGCTCCAGCGCCCGGTCGAGGCGTTGCAGGCGTTCGGCGGAAGACATCTCCGGATGCCAGGCATAGGGCCCGCCAGCCGGGTCCATGGGTAGGTGCAGCAGCACCGTACGGCCGGCACGATGGGCCTGGGCGGCCAGTTCGGCGGCGTAACGGGTCTCGGGGATGATGGCCAGCACTACCGGTGCGGGCAGGGCCAGCACCTGGCGATCCCGCGCCGGATTCTGGCCGAGATCGTCGATGACGATGGTCAGGTGCGCGGTAGCCGCCTGGGCGAGTCCGCTGGCCAGGGCGAGCGCCCCGGCCAGCAGCCAGTGTCTACCCCTCACGGGGTATGGGTGACGTTGAGTCCCTTGAGCAGCGACAGCGCCTGGGAGAGCTGGAAGTCGTCATCCTGCGGACGCGTACTCTGGTTGGGCGCCTTGCTGCCGGTTGGCCGATCGGCGCCGCCATTGCCATTGCCCAGGTGGCCGGCCAGATCCGCCTCGCGGAAGTATTCGTCGCCACCGCTCTGCGGCGTGACCTTGGCGGGGGCCACGGGGATGTCCGGGGTAATGCCCTGGGCCTGGATGGAGCGGCCATTGGGCGTGTAGTAGAGCGCCGTGGTGAGCTTGAGCGCTCGGTCATTGTTGAGCGGCAGCACCGTCTGCACCGAGCCCTTGCCGAAACTGTCGGTGCCCATGAGGATGCCGCGCTTGGAGTCCTGCAGGGCGCCGGCGACGATTTCCGCGGCCGAGGCACTGCCGCCGTTGATCAGCACCACCAGGGGCACCTTCTCGCTGGGATCGGCGGCATCGGCCGAGAAGCGCAGCTCGGAATTGGGTAGACGGCCCTTGGTGTAGACGATCAAGCCGTGGGTCATGAAGGCATCGGCCACCTCGACCGCCGACTGCAGGACGCCCCCCGGATTGTTTCTCAGGTCGAGGATCAGGCCCTTGAGCTTACCCTTGTTTTCCTGGCGCAGCTTGCCGAGCGCCTTGACCGTCTCTTCGCCGGTATTCACCTGGAACTGCGAGATGCGCAGCAGGCCGTAGCCGGATTCGAGCAACTGGCTCTTGACGCTGTTGACCTTGATCACCGCCCGCGCCAGCTTGACGTCGAACGGCTGGGCGCCGCCGCGCACGATGGTCAGGGTAATGGGGCTGCCCGGCTTGCCGCGCATCTTGTCGACGGCTTCGTTGATGGCCTGGCCCTTTGTCGGCTGGCCGTCGATCTTGACGATCAGATCCCCGGGTTGCAGATGGGCCTTGGCCGCCGGCGTGTCGTCGATGGGCGAGACCACCTTGATGAAGCCGTTTTCCTGGCCGACTTCCAGGCCCAGGCCGCCGAATTCACCACTGGTGGTTTCCTGCAGTTCGGCGAAGTCCTTGGGTTCGAGATAGGCAGAGTGCGGATCCAGGTTGCTGAGCATGCCCTTGATGGCATTCTCCAGCAGGACCTTGTCCGACACCGGCTCCACATAGGCAGCCTTGATGCGGTCGAACACCTCGGCAAAGGTGCGCAGCTCGTCCAGAGGCAGCGGAGCGCTGGCCGGGGCAGCAGGAGCGGTACCCGGAGCGACCGGCGTTACCGCGGCTGGCGTGCTTTGCGGCGATTGCGCCTGGACAGCTCCGACGCCACCGAACAACAGGGCGAGGACCAGGACGGTGGGACGAAAGCGATGCGGCATGTGCAGCTCCTAAACCGAGGTGTGTCGCACTATCCCTGAGCACGGCACCAGATGACGGGGTCCGTCGGGCGGCCCTGTTGGCGGATGGCGAAGTACAAGGCGGAGGCTTCCTGACCGCCGCTGGCGCCGACGGTCGCGATGGCATCCCCGGCCTTGACCACGTCACCTGCAGCCTTCAGCAGGCTCTGATTATGTCCGTACAGGCTGAGATAGCCATTCCCATGATCGATGATAACCAGCTGCCCGGCGCCTCTTAGCCAGTCGGCGAAGACTACCCGACCGCCGTGGACCGCCTTGACTCTGGTGCCGGCACCGGCGGCGATCAGGACGCCATCCCATTTCGCCCGAGGGTCGTCGCCACGGGCACTGCCGAAGCGCGCCACCAGGCGACCGTCGACCGGCCAGGGCAGCTTGCCACGGGCACTGGCGAAGGCGCCGCCATACGCAGGTGCTGCACTAGACACCGCAAGCTCCGGGGCGTTCGAGGAGCGGGGGGCTTTCGTATCGCTTTGCGCCTGGCGTCGCGCCGCTTCCCGCGCCTGGGCGGCACGGGCCTCGGCGAGCTGCCGCTGGCGGGCTTCCTCGGCTTCGCGGGCCTGGCGGGCGAGGGTTTCCTCGATGGTCTTGAGCACCTTGTTGAGGGCTGCCTGATCCTGCTCGCGGCTCTCGATCTCGCGACTCTTGTCGCGGTAGTCCGAGTTGATCTTGGCCAGCGCCGCCTGACGCTCCTTGCGCACCTCGGCCAGGTCCGCCTGACGCTTCTCCAGGTCTTCGCGACGGGCGACCAGTTCGCTCTGCTCCTGCTGGATGCCCTGTTCCACGTCGCGCAATTCGCGCAGGGTGTCGTTGAAGGCGGCCAGCTGATCCAGGCGGGTGCGATTGAGGTAGTTGTAGTAGGTGAGGGTGCGGCTGACCTTTTCCGGATGCTCCTGATTGAGCAACAGCTTGAGGTATTCCTGGCGGCCACTCTGGTAGGCGGCGCGGACCTGCACGGCGATCAGCTTCTGTTGTTCAGCGCGAGACTGGTCGAGCTTCTGCTTGCGCCCGTCCAGCTCTTGCAGCTTTTTTTCGCCACTCTCCAGCTGCTTCTGCAGCGAATCCACCTGCTTTTCCAGCTCGCCCATCTGGGTCTCGGTACTCTGCAGCTGCTTTTGCACGCCAGACTTCTCGGCCTGCACCTGCTTAAGCACCTTCTGCATTTCCTGGATGTCCTGGCGGGCTTGCTCGATCTGCCGCTGGGTATCGGCGCGGTCGTCGGCCAAGGCAGGAGCGAGAACGCTGGCGAAGAGGAGAAGGGCGAGAACACGGCGCATGCGAAGTCGTACGTTTCGAGGGCGAAGCGCCTAGTATGCCCGTCACATCCGGCAAAAAAAACGGCAAGGCACGCCGTTCAGCGTTCACAGCCCGACCAGGCGGCCAGGCTGCGAACGAAGGGGCACTTCTGTCTCAATAGCCAATTGTGAAACGGGTGCGATGGTGAGCGGGCCGTTCGACCTCGTCCAGCAGGGCCACGGCGAAGTCCTCGTAGGAGATCCGGCTGTCCCCGGCGGCGTCGAACAGCAGGGCATCGCGGCCCAGACGGAAATGACCGGTGCGCTCGCCAGGAGCGAAGACCATCTGCGGGCTGACGAAGACCCAGTCGAGGTCGCTGACCTCGCGGAGTGCTTCCAGAGTGGCGATGCCGGCACCGGCTTCTTGGCGATATTCCGCCGGAAAGGCCGGCGCATCGAAAAGCCGTGAGCCGTCCGGCAGGCTGAGGCTGGCGGCGCCACCGACGATCAGCAGGCGCGGGATGCCCGAAGCTCGGGCGAAGTCGAGGAGGGCGGCCGGTGCCGTGTCGGCGAATCTCAGACTGCTGAGCAATACTTCGCAACCGGCCAGGGCCTGGGCGGTTTCTGGTCTGGCGACATCGCCGGCAACCACGGCGAGGCCGGTCCGCGGGGCGAGTCGAGCGGGATCGCGCACCAGCGCGGTGACCTGATGGCCACGGGAAAGGGCTTCGTCGAGCAGGCGGCTGCCCACATTGCCGGTAGCGCCGAGCTGGGCGATGGAGGTCATGGCGAGGTTCCTTGAAAATGACGGGAAGCCAAGCCTAGGCAGAGTCGCGAAAACCGCCAAGAAGGCAGCTTGAGGTGTGCTGGTTACCTGCCGATAACCCACGGTCGTCGAGGGTATGGCGCTACCGGGGGGCTGTGTATACTGGCCGGCATTTTTAGCCCTTCTTGGATAGCTCTTTCATTATGGAATTTATCGGTCGGTTGGTCGAATTCGCCACCCATCATCCGCTGCTCGTCGCCGCCTTCCTGGCCATCGTCGCCCTGATGCTGTTCAACGAAACCCGTCGGGGCGGTCGCAGCCTGTCCACCGGCGAGCTCACCAACCTGCTCAATCGCGAGCAGGGCGTGGTCCTCGATATCCGTCCGAGCAAGGACTTCGCCGCCGGGCATATCGTCGGCGCGTTGAACATCGCTCAGGAGAAAGTCGCCAGCAGCCTGTCTCTACTGGAGAAGCACAAGGCCAAGACCCTGATCGTGGTGGACAGCGCCGGCCAGCAAGCCGGTGCCGTGTGCGGCGATCTGCAGAAGGCCGGCTTCACCGCCGCTCGCCTGAACGGCGGCATCGCCACCTGGCGTGCAGAGAATCTGCCGCTGGTGAAGTGACCCCTAGCGTGGCCGCCCCATCGGCCACCGGAGACTGCGCATGACCGACGTCGTCATCTATACCAGTGCCTGGTGCCCCTACTGCCATCGTGCCAAGCACCTGCTCGATCGCAAGAACGTGGCCTACCGAGAGATCTCCGTCGACGGCCAGCCGGCGCTGCGCACCGAGATGGCCCGCAAGGCCGGCCGTACCAGCGTGCCGCAGATCTGGGTTGGCAGCACTCACGTCGGTGGTTGCGATGAGCTCTATGCCCTAGACCGAAGCGGGCGTCTCGACCCGCTGCTGTCCGCCTGACCAACACTCATAACTCAAGGCCCTACCATGACCGATCAAGCCAACGGCGCGCAGGAAGACGGCGCTCAGTTCTCCCTTCAGCGCATCTACATCCGCGACCTGTCGTTCGAGGCGCCCAAGAGCCCGGAGATCTTCCGCCAGGAGTGGCAGCCCAACGTCAACCTGGACCTGGCCACCCGCCAGAAGACCCTGGGCGACGACTTCCACGAAGTGGTGCTGACCCTGACCGTCACCGTCAAGAACAACGAAGAGACCGCCTTCATCGCCGAAGTGCAGCAAGGTGGCATCTTCCTGATCAAGGGCCTGGACGCCGCGTCCATGGCCCATGCCCTGGGCGCCTTCTGCCCCAACATCCTGTTCCCCTACGCCCGTGAGGCGCTGGACAACATGGTGGTACGTGGCTCCTTCCCCGCGCTGATGCTGCAGCCGGTGAACTTCGACGCCCTCTACGCCCAGGAACTGGCGCGCATGCAGACCGCTGGCGAAGCCTGATCGGCTCGCTGCGGTACCGGACGCCCCTTGCGAGGGGCGTTCTGCTGTCTGGCCCCGGGTCTTTTCGAGGGGGCTAGGCCTTGCCGGTCTCCCGCTCACGCGCCTTTGCACTGGCTCTGAGCTTGCGGCTGGCACGCCAGAGATCGAAGCTGAACACCGCAAGGCCAGCCCAGATGCAGATAAAGGCGAACAGTCGCTCGCGGGGAAAAGGCTCGCCAAAGAGCCAGACCGCCTGGATCAACACCAGGGTCGGGGCGAGGTACTGCAGAAAGCCCAGGGTCGAATAGGGCAGCTTGCGGGCCGCGGCGTTGAAGCACAGCAGCGGTATCAGGGTGACGGGACCGGCCAGCACGATCAGCAGGCCCAGGGAGGACTGCCAGACCTCCGCCTGCAGGCTTACGCCCGGGGTCAGCAGCGGCAGCGCGATCAGGGCGATCGGCACCAGCATCCAGCTTTCCACCACCATGCCCGGCAGCGCAGCCACGGGCGTCTGTCGCCGCACCAGGCCATAGAAGGCGAAGCTCAGGGCCAAGGCCAGCGACACCCAGGGTAGTTGCCCAAGGGTCCATAGCTGCTGGGCCACACCCAGCACCGCCAGGCCCACGGCGATCCACTGCAGCGGGCGCAGCCGCTCGCCAAGGATCACCAGGGCGAGCAGGATGTTGACCAGCGGGTTGATGTAGTAGCCCAGGCTGGCCTCGACCACATGGGCGTTATTGACCGCCCAGATGTAGACCAGCCAGTTGCAGGCCACCAGCGCGCCGGACACGGCCAGCCAGAACAGCCGCCGGGGATGGGCGCGCAACTCCGCCCACCAGCCGCGATGGCGCCAGACCACCAGCAGCAGCGCGCTGAACAGTGCGGACCAAAGGATGCGCTGGAACAGGATCTCGGTCGCCGGTAGGGCCGCCAGCAGTTTGAAGAACAACGGAAACAAGCCCCACAGCACATAGGCGGTGAGGCCCAGGGCATAACCCTGGCGCAAGGCAGACATGAGAAATCCTTAGGCAGGCAACTTTCTTGTCCGGGCAGGATAGCTCAAGGGGCGGCGGGATGTCGGAATGGGTGGGGCTTCCTGTCGTCAGCCCTGGCAGGCTGGCATCTCGCACTCGCGGCCATGGCAGTGCGCCACTGCGACCGCGGCGTAGGCCGCAGGCATTGTCTGATCGCGGCCATGGGCCGCTCCTGGGGGTCAGGTTCCGGTAGGAGCGGCCCATGGCCGCGATCAGTGTCGTAGCGTGGAAAACGGCGCAGCCTTTTCCACTGAGTCGCACAAAGGCTAGAACAGCCGCAGCGGCGCCTCGTCCAGGGCGGCGCGTTGCTCGCGCAGGGTGAGGATCTGGTCGCCCCAGTAGCGTTCGCTGCCGAACCAGGGAAAGCTCTTGGGAAAGGCCGGATCGTCCCAACGGCGCGCCAGCCAGGCGCTGTAGTGCATCAGGCGCAGGGTACGCAGCCCCTCGATCAGGGCCAGTTCGCGCGGCTGGAAGTCATGGAATTCCTCGTAGCCGTCCATGAGTTCGGACAGCTGCGTCAGCCGCTCCTGGCGATCGCCGGCCAGGAGCATCCAGAGATCCTGCATGGCCGGGCCATGGCGGCAGTCGTCGAGGTCGACGATATGGTAGGCATCATCGCGACAGAGCAGGTTGCCCGGGTGGCAGTCGCCGTGCAGGCGGATGACGTCGTAGCTGACGCTCTCGAAGAGTTCGTCGAGGCGCAGGAGCAGGTCGCGCGCCACGGATTCATAGGCGGGCAGCAGGCTCTTGGGAATGAAGTCGCCGGTGAGCAGGGTGTCCAGGGAGGCATGGCCGTAGCCCTGGACGTCCAGCGTCTCGCGGTGCTGGAAGGGCCGGCTGGCACCCACCGCATGCAGGCGGCCGAGCAGCTGGCCCAGACGATGCAACTGGTTGAGGTCGCCCGGCTCCGGCGCGCGACCGCCACGGCGGGGAAAGAGCGCGAAGCGAAAGCCGGCATGGGTGAACAGCGTCTGGCCGTCGCGCTGCAAGGGCGCGACCACGGGCACCTCGCGCTCTTCCAGTTCGGCGGAAAAGGCGTGTTCTTCGAGAATGGCGGCATCCGTCCAGCGATCCGGACGGTAGAACTTGGCGATCAGCGGGGTCTCGGCTTCGATGCCGATCTGATAGACGCGATTCTCGTAGCTGTTGAGGGCCAGCACCCGGGCATCGCTGAGATAGCCCAGGCTTTCGATGGCGTCGATGACGAGGTCGGGACTCAGATTTTCGAACGGATGAGACATGGCGCGCTCCTCGGTCACGGGGGACGATGGCGATTGCCACCCTGCATCCGAGAGATGCTAGCGCATGCCCGAGCCCCTTGGCGAAGGCTCGAGCGCTATCCGCTCGCCGGTCAGGCGCCTATCACCCCGCCGTCTTCCCGGGTGATGACCATCACCGAGGAACGGGGCTGACCATCCGGTCGTTGCTCCGGGAACTGGGAGCCGCCTTCCTCGCCCGGGTGCTGGATGCCGACGAACATGGTCTTGTAGTCCGGTGAGAAGGCCAGACCCGTGACCTCGCACCCGACCGGGCCGACCAGGAAGCGGCGCATCTCGCCACTGCGCGGATCGGCGCAGAGCATCTGGTTGTTGCCCATGCCCTCGTAGTCGCCCTTGTTGCTGTACTTGCCGTCGGTGAGTACCCAGAGCCGGCCGGCGGCGTCGAAGCCCAGGCCGTCAGGACTGTTGAACATGTTCTCGGCGTTGATCTGCGGGGAGCCTGCTTCGGGCGTGCCCGGATGCACCTTGGGGTTGCCGGCGATGACGAACAGGTCCCAGTCGAAGGCCAGGGCAGCGGCATCGTCACCGCTCTCGCGCCAGCGCACGATCTGCCCATAGCGGTTGTTGGCGCGGGGATTGGGGCCGCCTACCGGCATGCCGTCCTCGCCGCGCTTGGTGTTGTTGGTCAGGGTGCAATAGACCTGGCCGTCCTTGGGACTGACGGCGATCCATTCGGGGCGGTCCATGCGCGTGGCGCCGACCTGGCTGCCGGCCTGGCGGGCATGGATGAGCACCTCGGCCTGGCTGGCGAAGCCATTGGCGGCGGTCAGGCCGTGCTCGCCGTGCACCAGCGGCAACCACTGGCCGCGACCCTTGGGCCGGTTGGGGTCGCGGTCGCCTTCGTCGAAGCGGGCGACGTAAAGAGTGCCATGATCGAGCAGGTCGCGATTGGCCTTGGGATCGTCCTGCAGGCGGTCGCGGCTGACGAACTTGTAGATGAACTCGCCGCGTTCGTCGTCGCCCATGTAGACCACCACACGGCCGTCGCGGGTGCGGGTGAGGGCGGCGTTCTCGTGCTTGAAGCGACCCAGGGCGGTGCGCTTGACCGGCTTGCGCTGGGGATCGAAGGGATCGATCTCGGTGATCCAGCCGTGGCGGTTGAGTTCGTTGGGATTCTGCGCCAGGTCGAAGCGATCGTCGTGCAGGTGCCAGTCGTTCTCCACGCTGGCGTGCTTGACGCTGTAGCGCTTCTGGGCCGCATCGAATTTCAGGTTGGCGTCGCGGCTGCCAAAGACGTCGGTGAAGTTCTCTTCGCAGGTCAGGTAGGTGTGCCAGGGGGTGGCGCCGCTGGAGCAGTTCTGGAAGGTACCCAGTACTTCGCGTCCGGCCGGGTCGGCGGCGGTCTTGAGCAGGTCGTGGCCAACAGCCGGACCGCTAACGGCGATGGGCGTATTGCCATGCACCCGGCGGTTGTAGGGCGAGCCCTGGACGAAGTGCCATTGGCCATCCACGCGCTTCACCTCGATCACCGAGACGCCCTCGGCGGCCTGGGCCTTGCGGGTGTCTTCCAGGGACTTGGGCGGGGTGCCGTGGCTGAGCAGGTAGCGGTAGTTGGTGTATTCGTTGTTGATCGCCATCAGCGCCCGGTCCGGATCGTCCGGGAAGGGAAAGAAGGCCATACCATCGTTGTTGTCGCCGAATTGCACAGCCTGGTCGGCGGCGCTGGGGCTGCCATCGGGGCGGAAGGCCGGGCCATCGGTGTGCAGCGGCTGGCCCCAGCTGATGAGCACGCTGGCGCGATAGCCGGGCGGCACCACCAGGGTGTCGGCGGTGGAAGCCGGGATGTTGGCGAAGCCGATCAGGGGATTGCCCATGGCCTCGCTGACGGCATCGGCCAGGGCGCTCCGCCCGAGCAGGCCACCACCGAGGAACATGGCGGCTCCCGCCAGGGCGCCAGCACCAATGAAGCGTCGACGGCTGAGATGGACAAGGCGTTCGAGATCGGTCTGTTCGTTGTGCATGTAGATGGCTCCCTCACGGTGTGCAGGCGAGGCTAGTCAGGCTAAATGACGTTTTGGTGACAGTCGCTAGTCGCCGGGTGGTGGTGTCCGCGCCAGGCAATAGACGTCGACCCGCCTGGCGCCAGCGCGCTTGAGCAGGCGCGCCAGGCTATCGGCAGTGGCGCCGGTGGTCAGGACGTCGTCTACCAGTGCCACATGGCGACCCTCCAGCGCAGCGTCTTTCACCAGGGCGAAGGCCTGCTTGAGATTGCGCCGTCGCTCGCTGGCGCTCAGCCCTTGCTGGCTGTGGTGTTCCTGAACCCGCTGCAGCAGCTCGACCTCGACCGGCAGGTGCAGGGGCTTGCCGAGCCAGCCGGCCAGCAGGACAGCCTGGTTGAAGCCGCGCTGGCGCAGGCGCAGGGGAGAAAGAGGTACTGGCAGCAGCAGCTCCGGGCGTGGCTGGCCTTCGTCGAAAAGGTGCAGCAGATGCCGCGCCAGCAGCGCCCCGGCCAGGCGACCGAGGCTGCCCTGGTCACGATGCTTGAATCTGTTGATCAGGGTGTCGACCGGAAAGGCATAGCGCCAGGGGGTCAGCACCTGGTCGAAGGCCGGTGGCCTGGCCAGGCAGCCGCCGCACAGCAGGCCGTCCACCGGCAGTGGCAGGGCGCAGCACCGGCAATGAGGGCCGAGCCAGGGCAATTCGCTGTCGCAGCCTTCGCACAGCGGCAGTCCGGCAGGTAGCCAGCGGGCGCAGAGGGCGCAACTGGTGCCAGGCTGCAGGCGTTGCCACTGGCGCTTCAGGGTGTGGGAGAAAGGAAGGGTCATGGCGGCATCCGTGCCGATCGAGAGCCCTACTGTGCCAGGCAGCGGGCCTGGCGACCAGTCAGCCGCGAATCAGCCAGCCCATCACCATCAGGCCCAGGATCAGCCAGATGACGCCGCCCACTATCGAGCGGGCCATGAAGGCTCGCACCGCGGCGTAGAGCAGCAACAGGCCGACGGCCAGGACCACGAAGCTGATATAGGAGTCGTCCATGCCGATGGAGCGCGCCATGCCATGGAGGAAGTCGTGCACGGCATCGGCGATGCCGCCCAGGACCGAGCCGAACAGGTCGATGATGAAACGGATGACTTGGCCGAGCGCCGCGCCGAGCCAGTCGAAGAAGCCTTCAGTACGCATGGATGTTTCCAGATCCTTGGCAATGTCCCTTGGAACCCGCGAAGCCCGCCGGGTTCGCTGGCGATCCGCGCTACACTGCGCGTTTTCCGCAGTGTCTCTCAAGTTCTTAGTGATGACAGCTACCGACGCGCTACCCCTGATCCTGCTTCCCGGCCTGCTTTGTGACCAGCGTCTCTGGGCCACCCAGGCTGCCGACCTGGCCGACACCTGCCCGGTGTTCATCCCCGACCTCACCCGCGACGCCGGTATCGCCGCGCTGGCCCACCGGGTCCTGGCCGAGGCGCCGCCGCGTTTCGCCCTGGGCGCCCTGTCCATGGGCGGCTATGTGGCCTTCGAGATCCTGCGCCAGGCGCCGGAGCGAGTGGCGCGCCTGGCGCTGTTCGACACCATGGCCAGCCCGGATACCCCCGAGCGTGCCACCCAGCGTCGCGCCATGCTCGACCTGGCCGAACGCGGTCGCTTTCTCGGCATCAGTCCGCAACTGCTGCCACGCCTGATCCATGCCTCGCGCCTGGGCACGGCGGTGGCCGATACCGTGCTGGCCATGGGCAAGGCGGTGGGCAAGGAGGCTTTCCTGCGCCAGCAGCAGTCGATCATCGACCGCCCCGATTCGAGGCCCACCCTGGCCCAGATCCAGGTGCCCACCCTCATCGCGGTTGGCGCCCAGGATCAGCTCACTCCGCCTGCCGAGGCCGAACTCATGCAAGCCGGTATCCAGGGCTCGCGTCTGGTGGTGCTGGACGACTGCGGCCACCTGCCGCCACTGGAGCTGCCGGAACGGACCACGGCGCTGTTGCGGGAGTGGCTGGCCTAGCCCCTCGTCGCGGACGCTGAACCCCGGCGACATGCGGGCCTCCATTGGCAAAGCCCCCTGGAGTCCCGCATGTCGCATCGCCCATCACTCTCCATCCTCTCCCTGGTGCTGGGTCTCGCCCCCACCACCGTGGCCTTGGCCGCGCCAGTGGGGGCCGGTCAGCCCGAGCAGCTGCATTTCGCCGACGACGGCGTCATTCCCAATAGCCGCCTGCCCGTGCTGCTCTATCGCCAGGTTCCTCTGGAAGGGACCGACCGCGCGGCGGCGCTGGAGCAACTGTTCGCCGACAATGCCTGGCCGCCGCAATGGCGCTACGGCGTCTATAGCTACCATCACTATCATCCCAACGCCCATGAAGTCCTGGGCGTGGCGCGTGGTCAGGCTACCCTGCGCCTGGGCGGCGAGCAGGGGCAGGATGTGGCGGTGACCGCGGGTGACGTGGTGGTACTGCCGGCGGGCACCGGGCACCGCAACCTGGAATCCAGTGAGGACTTCCTGGTGGTGGGCGCCTACCCGCCCGATCAACAGGACTTCATCACCCAGCGCGCCGATCCGGAGGCCCATGGGCGTTCGCTCGAACTCATCGCCCAGGTACCGGTGCCGACAACCGATCCGGTCACGGGGCGCGCAGGCGCGCTGCCGGGGCTCTGGCGCTAGCAGAGTCGCGTCAGGGTGGCCTCGTCCGGCTGGCCGGCGAAAAAGGTCTTGAGCGCCTCGCGAAAGGGCTCGGGGTCTTCGGCCACGGCGGCGAAAAGGGTGAGGCTGGAGTGGAACTTGAGATCGTCCGGCTGTCCGAACAGCGCGGTCGCGGACAGCCCCGGATGCTCCAGCGCCGCCGTGGTGATCTCCCGCAGGCGCGGTCCCAGTACGGGATGCGCCAGGTAGGCACTGGCCTCGTCACGGGAGGCGATGGCGTAGTGCTGGGCGGTCTCGCTGCGCCCTAGCCCCTGGATCTGCGGAAAGATGAACCACATCCAGTGGCTGCGCTTGCGCCCGGCGCGGATCTCCGCGAGGGCGGTGGCATAGGTGGTCGCCTGGGCATCGACGAAGCGTTGCAGATCGTGATCGACGGGCATGGGAAAACTCCGGGCCTTTTGCCTATCGGCAGGCCGGCCCGGAGGAAGTGCCGCTCACGAGACGAGCGGTTTAGCCGCGCACCGTGCGATAGCTGACCTCGCCGCCTTCGCTGACGTCGTCCAGGTCGATCCGGGAGGTCTCCGGCAGGCTCAGGCCACCGACCAGACCCAGCAGGGCGACCAGGATCAGGTAGAGCGCGGGCGAGAGATTGCTGCCGGTGGCGCCGATCAGCCAGGTCGCCATCAGCGGGGCAGTGCCGCCGAAGATGGTATAGGCCAGGTTGTAGGTGATGGCGCCGGCGGTGTAGCGCGTGCGAGTCGGGAAGACCTCGCTGAGCAGCGGTGCCGTCACCACGTTGCACAGGACTGCCCCGGCGCCCAGCAGCAGGGAACCCAGCAGGGCGCTGCCGAACTGGCCGCTGCTGGCCAGCAGCAGCGCCGGATAGACGCCTGCGGCCAGTACCAGGCTGGCCAGCATCGTGGTCATGCGTCGACCGATGCGGTCGGTGACGCGCCCCAGCACCGGGCAGGCGGCCGCGGCGGCGAACAGGGTGATCAGGCTGATGGCCAGCGCCGCGGCCCGGTCGAAGCCGCCGGCCAGCTGCAGGTAGGTGGAGAAGTAGGTGGTGAACATATAGAAGGACAGCGCCGTCAGCGAGATGAAGGCGCCCAGGCGCAGGATGGAGCGACCCTGCAGCCGCAGCGTCTCGCCCAGCGGCGAATGGCTGACCTCATGGTCGGCTTCCAGGGCCTGGAAGGCCGGGGTCTCGTCCAGCTTCAGGCGCAGGTAGAGGCCGATCAGACCCAGGGGGGCGGCGGCCAGGAAGGGAATGCGCCAGCCCCAGTCGGCCATGGTGGCGGCACCCAGCAGTCGTTCCAGGCCCCAGGCGGTCAGGGCCGCGCTGGCGAAGGCGAGAAAGGTCGAGACCGGCACGAAGCTGCCGTAGCGGCCGCGGCGATCGCGCGGCGAATGCTCCATCACGTAGGCGCAGGCACCGGCGTACTCACCGCCGGCGGAAAAGCCCTGGGCGCAGCGGATCAGCGTCAGCAGGATCGGTGCCCAGATGCCGATGGTGGCGTAGCTTGGCAGGATGCCGATCAGGGCGGTGGCGCCGGCCATGATCAGGATGGTCAGGGCCAGGACCCGTTTACGGCCGATGCGGTCACCCAGCAGGCCGAAGACGATGCCGCCCAGCGGTCGGAAGGCAAAGGCCACGGCGAATACGGCAAAGGTCTTGAGCAGCCCGGCAGTGGCGTCGCCACTGGGAAAGAAGTGCGCGGCGATCAGGGTGGCGAGAAAGCCGTAGAGGGCGAAGTCGAACCATTCGACGAAGTTGCCGATGGACGCGGCGGAGATGACCTTGCGCAGGGTGGCGGGTGAAACGGAAGTCGCTGTCTGGCTCATGGCGGGCCTCAAGAAAGGGCGGAGACGGAGGCAGAAATGGAGCGCCTTGTTTTATTGTCGGGAGATCGGGGCGTACCGCAGCTTCGACCCTAATCCTTTTTCCGTGACCAAGCAGTCCCGCCAGCGACTTGTCCACCGTTGGAACCGACTTCAGGAGCCTTGCGATGACCTTTACCACCACCTATGCCGCCCAGGAGCCCGCCCGGACCGATGTCGACGCGCTACCGGGGGTGACCCTGCTGGAATTCGGCGCGCCCTGGTGCGGGCACTGTCGCGCCGCCCAGCCGCTGATTGCGACGGCCTTGGCAGAGCATCCCACCGTGCGCCATCTCAAGATCGAGGATGGCTCCGGGCGGCGCCTGGGACGCTCCTTCCGCGTCAAGCTCTGGCCGACCTTGATCGTCTTCAAGGATGGCCAGGAACTGGCGCGGGTGGTGCGCCCGACCGGGGCGGCAGAGCTGAGCGAAGCCCTGGTCCTGGCGGACTGACCGGTCGTTCCGCTCGTCCTCGCCGCGCTTGACAAGGTCAGGGCTAGAACATAAGTTTCAAACAACTGTTTAAACGCCCTGGCGGAAGGTCCGCAGCGACGCTGCCGCCCCCTCGACAACAAGCATTCGCAAAGAGGTAACAGTCATGCCCGAATACAAGGCTCCCCTGCGGGACATCCGCTTCGTTCGCGACGAACTGCTGGGCTATGACGCGCACTACCAGAGCCTGCCCGGCTGCGGTGATGCCACCCCGGACATGGTCTCCGCCATCCTCGAAGAAGGCGCCAAGTTTTGCGAACAGGTCCTGGCCCCGCTCAATCGCATCGGTGACCAGCAGGGCTGCACCTGGAGCGAAGAGGGTGTGAAGACCCCCGATGGCTTCAAGGAAGCCTATGCCCAGTTCGTCGAAGGCGGCTGGCCGAGCCTGGCGCACAACCCGGCCCATGGTGGCCAGGGCCTGCCCGAATCCCTTGGCATCTCCCTGTCGGAAATGGTCGGCCAGGCCAACTGGTCCTGGGGCATGTACCCCGGCCTGTCCCATGGCGCCATGAACACCCTGGAACAGCACGGCACCGACGAGCAGAAGCACACCTACCTGGAAAAGCTGGTGACCGGCGAGTGGACCGGCACCATGTGCCTGACCGAGCCGCACTGCGGTTCCGACCTGGGCATGCTGCGCACCAAGGCCGAGCCGCGTGCGGACGGTAGCTACGCCATCACCGGCACCAAGATCTTCATCTCCGCCGGTGAACACGACATGGCCGAGAACATCGTCCATATCGTGCTGGCCCGCCTGCCCGATGCCCCTGCCGGCACCAAGGGCATCTCGCTGTTCATTGTGCCCAAGCACCTACCTGACGCCAGCGGCGCGGCTGGTGAACGCAACGCCGTGCATTGCGGTTCCCTCGAACACAAGATGGGCATCCACGGCAACGCCACCTGCGTGATGAACTTCGATGGCGCCACCGGCTTCCTGATCGGCCCGCCGAATCGCGGCCTGAACTGCATGTTCACCTTCATGAACTTCGCTCGCGTCGGCACTGCCCTGCAGGGTTTGGCCCATGCCGAGGTAGCCTTCCAGGGCGGTCTGAAGTACGCCCGCGAGCGTCTGCAGATGAGATCCCTGACCGGTCCCAAGGCGCCCGAGAAGCCCGCCGATCCGATCATCGTGCACCCCGACGTGCGCCGCATGCTGCTGACCATCAAGGCCTTCGCCGAAGGCAGCCGGGCGATGATCTACTACACCGCCAAGCTGGTGGACATTCTCAAGTACAGCCAGGACGAAGAGCAGAAGCAGCAGGCCGAGACCCAGATGGCCTTCCTCACCCCCATTGCCAAGGCCTTCATGACCGAGGTCGGCTTCGAGGCGGCGAGCCACGGCGTGCAGATCTATGGCGGCCACGGCTATATCGCCGAGTGGGGCATGGAGCAGAACCTGCGCGATGCGCGCATCGCCATGCTCTACGAGGGCACCACCGGCATCCAGGCCATCGACCTGTTGGGTCGCAAGGTACTGATGACCCAGGGTGAGTCGCTCAAGGCCTTCACCAAGGTGGTGCACAAGTTCTGCCAGGCCCAAGCCGAGAATGCCGAGCTCAAGGCCTTCGTCGAGCCGCTGGCCAAGCTGAACAAGGAGTGGGGCGAGATCACCCTCAAGGTCGGCATGGCCGCCATGAAGGATCGCGAGGAGGTGGGTGCTGCCGCCGTCGACTACCTGATGTACTCCGGCTATGTCTGCCTGGCCTATTTCTGGGCAGACATGGCCCGGGTCGCCACCGAGAAGCTGGCCGCCGGTACCGACGAGGCCGCCTTCTACCAGGCCAAGCTGGCCACCGCGCGCTTCTACTACGAGCGCCTGCTGCCCCGTACCCGGGCCCATGCCGAGGCGCTGCTGGCCGGTGCCGGCAGCCTGATGGCCCTGGCCGAGGAAGACTTCGCGCTCGGTTACTAAGCGCAGGAAGCTCCTCTGAAAACCCCGCTCCGGCGGGGTTTTCGCTTTTTCACGCATGCGAAAAAGCCAACCGGCGGACCTCCGATCAGCTGACCGCCAGGTCAGATCATGAACCTATGTCTCCCTTCCGGTTCGGTCTTACACTCGGGTCATACCGACAAGAACACCTTCTGAGGAGACTCGACATGGCTGACTACACCCCGCCGCTTCGCGATATCCGTTTCGTGCTGGATGCCGTCCTCAAGGTCAAGGATCGCTGGAGTCAGTGGCCCGCCCTGGCCGAGGTGGTGGACGGCGAGACCGCCGATGCCATCCTCGAAGAAGCCGGCAAGCTGTGCGCCCAGGAACTGGCGCCGCTCAATCGCAATTCCGATGAAGAAGGCTGCCACTGGCAGAACGGCGAGGTCGCCACGCCCCAGGGCTTCCGCCAGGCCTACCAGGCCTTCGCCGAAGGCGGCTGGGTCGGCGTCGGTGGCGATCCCGAATACGGCGGCATGGGCATGCCCAAGGTGCTCACCGCCCAGGTCGAGGAAATGATGCACGCCAGCTGCCTGGCCTTTGGTCTCTATCCGATGCTCAGCGCCGGTGCCTGCCTGGCCCTGCATGCCCACGGCAGCGAGGCACTCAAGCAGGCCTATCTGCCCAATCTCTACAGCGGCCTGTGGGCCGGCTCCATGTGCCTGACCGAGCCCCACGCCGGTACCGACCTGGGTCTGATCCGCACCCGCGCCGAACCCCAGGCCGATGGCAGCTACCGCGTCACCGGCACCAAGATCTTCATCACCGCCGGCGAGCACGACCTCACCAAAAACATTATCCACCTGGTGCTGGCCAAGCTGCCCGATGCACCGGCCGGCTCTCGGGGCATCTCGCTGTTCCTGGTGCCCAAGATCCTGGTGGACGAGGCGGGCACCCTGGGCGAGCGCAACGCCGTGGCCTGCGGCTCGCTGGAACACAAGATGGGCATCAAGGGCGCCGCCACCTGCGTAATGAACTTCGACGGCGCGGTCGGCTATCTGGTGGGCGAGGTCAACAAGGGCCTGGCCGCCATGTTCACCATGATGAACTACGAGCGCCTGGGCGTTGGCATCCAGGGCCTGGGGTCGAGCGAGCGCTCCTACCAGAATGCCCTGGCCTATGCCCGCGAGCGCCTGCAGAGCCGCTCGCCTGCCGGTGTTCAACAGGCCGCCAAGAGCGCCGATCCCATCATCGTGCACCCTGACGTGCGCCGCATGCTGCTGACCATGAAGGCGCTGAACGAAGGCGGGCGGTTGTTCTCCAGCTATGTCGCCCTGCAACTCGACACCGCCAAGTACAGCCCCGAACCCGCCGAGCGCGAACGTGCCGAAGCCCTGGTGGCGCTGCTGACCCCGGTGGCCAAGGGCTTCCTCACGGATCTTGGCCTGGACCTGTGCGTGATCGGCCAGCAGGTGTTCGGTGGCCATGGCTACATCCGCGAGTGGGGGCAGGAGCAACTGGTGCGCGATGTGCGCATCACCCAGATCTATGAGGGCACCAACGGTATCCAGGCGCTCGACCTGGTCGGCCGCAAGCTGGCCGGCAGCCGTGGGGCGCTCTATCGACCCTTCAGCGAAGAGGTCCACGGCTATCTCGCCGGTTTCCCGGCGGACAACGAATTCGCCGCGCCCCTGCGCCAGGCGCTGGAGCGGTTGGACGGGGTGACCGAATGGCTGCTGCAGGCCGGTGCCAGCGATCCCCACCAGCTCGGCGCGGCCTCAGTGGACTACCTGCACCTATTCGGCTATGTCGCCTATGGCTATCTCTGGGCGCGTGCCGCTGCTGCGGCGGCGGATCAGGAAGCGGCCTTCGCCGAGGCCAAGCTCGCCACCGCACGGTTTTATTTCACCCGTCTGCTGCCCCGTACCCTGAGCCTGGAGGCCGCTGTGCGCAGTGGCGCGCAGCCGCTCTACGCCCTGGCTGAGGAGGCTTTCTAAGCTGTTGACTGGCAAGCTAAAAAGCCATGCCGTGTAAGCTTTTGCTTACATGACGTCGCCGCGATAAGCCATCGCCTAGTCCAGGGGAGCTGCGTAATCTACACCCATCGGATCGCGGTACAGGATGTACCCAGCGCTCCAGGTGATTTCAAGGAAATATGGCCAGGATGGCCCCCCGGCACGGATGTCGGGCAGAGACTCTCAAGGATAGATGGCCAAGGATTGGCGGCCCGACAAGGATGTCGGGTTAAGTCTACGAAACCCCGCTTCGGCGGGGTTTTTTATTGCCTGCCGGAACCTGATTCGGGCCCTACCAGTCTGAGAGGCATCTTCTTGCCTGCTCACTACTGGAGCCTGAAATGGACCTTATCCGCCTGATCTTCGCCATCATCCTACCTCCCGTGGGCGTCTTCCTGCAGGTCGGCTTTGGCGGTGCCTTCTGGCTGAACATCCTGCTGACGCTACTGGGCTATATTCCGGGTATCATCCATGCCGTCTGGGTAATCGCCCGTCGCTGATGTGAAACACGGACGCAGGCTGCGTCCGGAGTCGATCGGCGAGGTTGGGAGTCGGCGCCAGCCAGGGCGACAGCCTTAGCGAACGGGCGTCTCTGTCCTGGCGAGCGTGCACTCTCCAGGCGGTTTCGCGAGGGGCCGGCCAAGGTGCGCCAAGTCCCGAGCGGTGCCCGGCCGTGACTTCCTGGTGACGGCCTACCCCGTAGGCAGACGCTTTGCCGTCGCCGATCGTTTCGTCCCGTACAAGGCTTTCAGACCTCATGAATCGCGAGTCGCCCCTCGATCAGAAGCACTTCAGCAAGATCCTCAAACGCAATCTCTCGCTGCCTCTGAGCATCGGCGTCTTCAGTGCGATCTTTTTCATCGCCATCATCTATTACCTGCTGAAAGTCACCCAATGGGTCGAGCACACCGACCGCGTCATCAGCGAGGCCAACGCCAACTTCCGGCTGGTGGTCGATCTGGAAACCGGGATGCGTGGCTACCTGCTGAGCGGCAACACCAGTTTCCTGCAGCCCTATGAGCGGGCCCTGCCCGACGTCGAGCCACAGCTCGATGAGCTCAAGAATCTGGTCAGCGACAGTGCTGTGCAGATTCGCCGGCTGGAGCGGATCGAGGCGGTGCACCGTGAGTGGCGCCAGTATGCGAATCAGGTGATCGAAGCGCGACGGCTGGGTGGCGATTTCCAGACATCGCTGAACGATGGCCAGGGCAAGAACCGCATCGACAGCATCCGCCGCGATTACACCGATTTCATCGCCTACGAAGAGCAGATGCGCGCCGATCGCACCGAGACGGCCAGCCGCATGACGGTGGTGTTCGTCGCCGCCTTCCTGATCGTCAGCCTGCTGCTGTCGGGCATCATGGCCTTCTTTGGTCGCCGCGAGCTCATGCGGCTCTCCGCTACCTATACCGGCCTGCTCGACCAACAGGCCGAGCACACCGAGAATCTGGAGCGGCAGAGCTGGTTCCGCTCGGGCCAGAATCAGCTGTCCGAGGCCGTCATTGGCCAGGCGGCGCTGGCGCCCTTGGGGCAGAGCATCCTGCAATTCCTGGCGCGCTACCTGGGCGCCGCCGCTGGCGCTCTTTATGTCCGCCTCGATGACGGTAGCCTGGAGCGAGTGGCCGACTATGCCCTGGATGACGAGGGGCGTCGCCGTCGCCAGCGGCTGGCACCGGGCGAAGGCCTGGCGGGCCAGGCCGTACTGGAAGGGCGTGCGGTGGCGCTGGAGCAACTGCCCGCCGACTACCTCAAGGTCAATTCGGCCCTGGGCGAGCGCCAGGCCAGCGCCGCGCTTATCGTGCCCATCGAGAACGATGGTCGGGTAAATGGCGTGCTCGAACTGGGCTTCCTGCGTGCCCTGCGGCCGCAGGACAAAGAGTTGCTGACGCTGATCGCCGACTCCATCGGCTCCTCTGTGGAGGCAGCCCGTTATCGCCAGCGCCTGCAGCAGGTGCTGGCAGAAACCCAGCAGCTCAACGAAGAGCTGCAGGTGCAGCAGGAAGAACTGCGCACCGCCAACGAAGAGCTGGAGGAACAGTCCCAGGCGCTCAAGGAATCCCAGGTTCATCTGGAGCAGCAGCAGGCCGAGCTGGAGCAGACCAACGAGCAGCTGTCCGAGCAGGCTCAAGAACTGCTGCAACAGCGCGACGTGCTGGATGACCGCAACAATCGCCTGAACGAGGCCCAGCAACTGCTGGAGGACCGTGCGCGCGAGCTGGAGCGGGCCAGTCAGTACAAGTCCGAATTCCTGGCGAACATGTCCCACGAGCTGCGCACGCCGCTGAACAGCTCGCTGATCCTGTCCAAGTTGCTGGCGGACAACCCGGCCGGCAACCTGAGCGGCGAACAGGTGCGCTACGCCGAGTCCATCTACTCGGCGGGCAACGATCTGCTCACCCTGATCAACGACATTCTCGACATCTCCAAGGTCGAGGCCGGCATGCTGGAGATCCGCCCGGAGCAGATGTCCGTGCGCCGCCTGGTGGAAGCCCTGAAGACCGCCTTCGAGCCGGTGGCCCAGAACAAGGGCGTCGGCTTTGTGGTGGAGCTGGACGCGCAGATGCCAACGTCCTTCTTCAGCGATCGGCAACGGGTCGAACAGATCCTCAAGAACCTCCTGTCCAACGCCTTCAAGTTCACCGAACACGGCCAGGTCACCCTGCGCCTGTCCCTGGAAGATGGCCAGCCCAGCTTTGCCGTCAGGGATACCGGCATCGGTATCGCTGCCGAGCAGCAGGAGCTGATCTTCGAAGCCTTCCGCCAGGCGGACGGTGCCATCACCCGTCGCTATGGCGGTACCGGTCTCGGGCTGTCGATCTCCCGCGATCTGGCGCTGTTGCTGGGCGGTACCCTGAGCGTCACCAGCCAGCCGGGCGAGGGCAGTACCTTCACCCTGCGTCTGCCGCTGGAGTACCAGGAGACCGCTGCGCCCACTCTGCCAGTGACGCCGGTGAGCGCTTCTGCCGTGCCTACCACCCCGGTATCCGCGCCCACGCCCCTGACGACCCTGGCCGCTACACCGCGTCCGCCCGCGGCGGCGCCGGTCACCGAGGCGGCGGCACCCGTGGGTGCCGCCTTCGCCGACGACCGAGACAACTGGCCCTATCCGGATCGCCGGGTGCTGGTGATCGAGGACGAAGTACCCTTCGCCCAGATCCTCTTCGATCTCGCCCATGAGCTGAAGTACAGCTGCCTGGTCGCCCATCGTGCCGAGGAAGGCTTCGCTATCGCCCTGGAATACCGCCCCGATGCCATCCTGCTGGACATGGGGCTGCCGGATCATTCCGGCCTCACGGTGCTGGAGCGGCTCAAGGAAAATCCGCTGACCCGCCACATCCCGGTGCACGTGGTCTCGGCCTCGGACCGTGTCGAGACCGCCATGCACATGGGCGCGGTCGGCTATGCCATCAAGCCCACCACCCGCGACGAGCTCCGCGAAGCCTTCACCCGCCTGGAGTCCAAGTTCGCCGCTGGCATCAAACGCGTGCTGCTGGTGGAAGACGATGCCCTGCAGCGCGACAGCATCGCCAAGCTGATCGGCGACGTGGACGTGGAGATCACCGCGGTGGAGATGGGCAGTCAGGCCCTGGAACTGCTGCGCGACGAGCTCTACGACTGCATGGTCATCGACCTCAAGCTCCCCGACATGGAAGGCGGTGAACTGCTCGAACGCATGGCCAGCGAAGACATCTGCTCCTTCCCGCCGGTCATCGTCTACACCGGGCGCAGCCTGTCGCGTGATGAAGAAGCTACGCTGCTCAAGTATTCGCGCTCCATCATCATCAAGGGCGCCCGCTCGCCGGAGCGGCTGCTCGACGAGGTGACTCTGTTCCTGCACAAGATCGAGGCCGACATGCCGCTCGATCGTCAGCGCATGCTGGAGAGTGCCCGCAGCCGCGAGAAGGCCTTCGACGGCCGCACCCTGCTGCTGGTGGACGACGACGTGCGTAACATCTTCGCCCTCACCAGCGCCCTGGAGCAGAAGGGTGCCAAGGTGGAGATCGCCCGCAACGGCCTGGAAGCGCTGGAAAAGCTCGACAACAGCGACACCATCGACCTGGTGCTGATGGACATCATGATGCCGATGATGGACGGCTACGAAGCCATGCGTGAGATCCGCAAGCGACCGCACATGAAGAAGCTGCCGATCATCGCCATCACCGCCAAGGCGATGAAGGACGACCAGGAGCGCTGCCTCGCCGCGGGTGCCAGCGACTACCTGGCCAAGCCCATCGACCTGGATCGGCTGTTCTCGCTGATCCGCGTCTGGATGCCCTCGCTGGAGCGCCTGTAAGTCATGAGCGAACGGCTGCAGGACATCGAGCTGAGGTTGCTGCTGGAAGGCGTCTTCCTGAGATACAGCCACGATTTCCGCAATTATTCCAAGGCCTCGCTCAAGCGCCGGGTGCTGCAGGCGTTGACACGCTTCGACTGCCCGAGCATCTCGGCGCTACAGGAGCGGGTGCTGCGCGATCCGGCGCTGTTCGCCGAGCTACTGCAATTCATTACCATCCCGGTGAGCGAGATGTTTCGCGATCCGGGCTACTTCCTCGCCCTGCGCCAACAGGTCGTGCCGGTGCTGCGCACCTATCCCTCGCTCAAGGTGTGGATTGCCGGTTGCAGCACCGGTGAGGAAGTCTTCTCGATGGCCATCCTGTTCCAAGAAGAGGGGCTGCTCGACCGTACCTTGTTCTATGCCACCGACATCAATCCGCGCTCCATGGAGAAGGCCCACCAGGGCATCTTTCCGCTGGAGCGGATGCGCGCCTATACCGCCAGCTATCAAAAAGCGGGCGGCACTCGGGCCTTCTCCGACTATTACACCGCGGCCTACGACGGTGCGCTGTTCGACAAGTCGCTGATTGCCAACGTCACCTTCGCCGACCACAGCCTGGCCACCGACAGCGTCTTTTCCGAGACCCAGCTGGTGTCCTGCCGCAACGTGCTCATCTACTTCAACAAGAATCTGCAAAACCGGGCGCTCGGCCTGTTTCACGAGTCCTTGAGTCACCGCGGCTTTCTCGGCCTGGGCAGCAAGGAGTCGCTGGACTTCTCCGCCTATGCCAGCCACTTCGAGCCGGTGGTGAAGCAGGAACGCCTGTTCCGCAGGCTCTAGCATGTTTCCACCCGTGAAACCGTTGCGCCTCATCGTCATCGGAGCCTCTGCCGGCGGGCTGCAGGTGCTGCTGCGTCTGCTCTCGACGCTTCCAGCCAGCTTCCGCCTGCCGCTGGCCGTGGTCCTGCACCTGCCGGACGACCGTAATTCGCGCCTAGCCGAGTTGTTCCAGGCGCGGCTCGCCTTGCAGGTGCGTGAAGCCGAGGACAAGGACGCTATACTGCCGGGCACTCTGTATTTCGCGCCGCCGGGTTATCACCTGCTGGTAGAAGACGACTTCACCCTGTCGCTCTCGCGCGACGAGCCGGTGCAGTTTTCCCGGCCGTCCATCGATGTGCTGTTCGAAAGCGCGGCCGATGCCCTGGGTGAACAGGTCTGCGGCATCCTGCTCACCGGTGCCAACCATGACGGTGCCAGTGGCCTGCACGCCCTGGCTCAGAACGGCGCGGTGACCATCGTCCAGTCGCCGCAATCGGCCGAGGTGCCGACCATGCCCGAGGCGGCGTTGAAGAGATTCCACCCGGATTTCGTGCTGGATGTGCCGGGCATCCATCTATTGCTCATCGAGCTGGAACGCGATCATGGCTGAAGTACCCGTCGAGCAGGCGAAGATTCTGCTCGTAGACGACCTGCCGGAGAATCTCCTGGCACTGGAAGCCTTGCTGCGCAGCGAGGCGCTGGAGATTTTCCAGGCCACCTCCGCCGAAGCGGCGCTGGAGCTCCTGCTGATGCACGAATTCGCCCTGGCGATCCTCGATGTGCAGATGCCCGGCATGAACGGCTTCGAACTGGCGGAGATGATGCGCGGCCTGGAAAAGACCCGGCACATTCCCATCGTCTTCGTCAGCGCCGCCGGCCGCGATCTCAACTACGCCTTCAAGGGCTACGAAAGCGGTGCGGTGGACTTCCTGCACAAGCCCCTCGATGTCCATGCGGTCAAGAGCAAGACCCGGGTCTTCGTCGACCTCTACTGGCACCGCAAGCGCCTGGCCGAGCAGTTGGTGGCCCTGGAACAGAGCCGTCAGGAGCAGGAGGTCCTGCTGGCCGAGCTGCGCCAGACCCAGGTGGAGCTGCAGCAGGCGGTGCGCACCCGGGACGATTTCATGTCCATGGTCTCCCACGAACTCAAGACGCCGCTCAACACCCTGATGCTCGAAGCCCAGCTGCGCCGCATGTACCTGGACAAGGGCAAGCTGGAAGCCTTCACCCCCGACAAGCTGGCCGGCATGGCCGAGCGCGACGAGCGCCAGATCCAGCGCCTGGTGCACCTGATCGACGACATGCTCGATATCTCGCGCATCCGCACCGGCAAGTTGTCCATCCGCCCCTCGCAGTGCGATCTCGCCGCCCTGGTGAACACCGTGGTGGACAGCTTCACCTCGCAGTTCGCCGCAGCCGGCTGTCCGGTGGAGCTGCACGCCGAAGGTCCGGCGCCCGGTTTCTGGGACGAATTCCGCATCGAGCAGGTGATTACCAACCTGCTGACCAATGCCATGAGATACGGCGCCGGTCGGCCCGTGGAAATCTGCCTGCGCAGCGATGGGGCGGAGGTAGAGCTGAGCGTCAAGGACCACGGCATCGGCATCCCGGTGGAGCACCAGGCGCTGATCTTCCGCCAGTTCGAGCGCGCCAGCGGTACCGAGAACATCGCCGGCCTGGGCCTGGGGCTCTACATCGCCGACCAGATCGTCAAGGCGCACCGCGGCAGTCTGCACGTGGAAAGCATCGCCGGACAGGGCGCGACGTTTAGGCTACGGCTGCCCTGTCTGTCCGCTTAGGTAGCATTGACAGGACCCTAAGCGCTCGCGAGAATCGTAAAAAGAGGTGGGATGTCGTACCTCTTGCCAGATAACTCCATAAGAAGGCGCCCAGTCATGTCCGAAGCTCGCTCATCCCATTTCCACCGTCTGTTGCTGACCGGCGCCGCCGGCGGTCTGGGCAAGGAGCTGCGTCAGCGGCTCAAGCCCCACGCCGAGATCCTGCGCCTGTCCGATATCGCTCCGATGGACGCCGCCCAGGGGCCGGCGGAAGAGGTAGTGACCTGCGACCTGGCGGACAAGGCCGGCGTCCATGCCCTGGTGGAAGGCGTCGATGCCATCCTGCACTTTGGTGGCATCTCCACCGAACATGCATTCGAGCCCATCCTCGAAGCCAACATCCGCGGTACCTTCAACCTCTATGAGGCCGCGCGACGCCACGGGGTGAAGCGTATCATCTTCGCCAGCTCCAACCATGTCATCGGCTTCTACCGCCAGGATCAGCGCATCGACGCCAGCGTGCCCCAGCGTCCGGACAGCTACTACGGCCTGTCCAAGGCCTTTGGCGAAGACCTGGCCAGCTTCTACTTCGATCGCTATGGCATCGAGACAGTGAGCATCCGCATCGGCTCCTCCTTCCCTGAGGCGCAGAACCGCCGCATGCTCGCCACCTGGCTAAGCTACGAGGACCTGACCGACCTTATCCTGCGCAGCCTGACCACCCCCGACGTCGGCCACACCATCGTCTATGGCGCCTCCGACAACCGCGACAGCTGGTGGGACAACCGCCTGGCCGCGCACCTGGGCTTCCAGCCCAAGGACAACTCCGAGCAGTTCCGCGCCAAGGTCGAGGCCCAGCCCATGCCGGCAGCGGACGATCCGTCGGGGGTCTACCAGGGTGGTGCCTTCGCCGCCACTGGCCCCTTCGACGACTGAGGGTGCCCGTCATGACCGCTGAACTACTGGTCGATGCTCGCAACGCCACAGGCGAGTGCCCGGTGTGGCACGTCGCTGAACAGGCGCTCTACTGGGTCGACATCCCTGCTAAACGTCTGCACCGTTGGACACCGGCCGGTGCCCTGGACAGCTGGAGCGCACCGGAAATGCTCGCCTGCATCGCCGCCCGCGAAGGCGGCGGCTGGCTCGCAGGTCTGGAAAGTGGCCTCTTCGCGCTGCAGGCCGAGGCTTCCGGCCAGCTCAGTGGCGAGTGCCTGATCGCCCTCGATCATGCCCAGTCGGCCATGAGATGCAACGACGGTCGCTGCGATCGCCAGGGCCGTTTCCTAGTGGGCACCATGGTGCAGGACATGGCCCAGGGCGCGACCGCCGGGCGCCTCTACAACCACACGGCAGGTGAGGGCGCTCGGTTGCTGCTGGACGACCTCATCGTCCCCAACGGCTTGGCCCTGAGTCCCGATGGCCGCACCCTCTACCTGTCCGACTCCCATCCCAGCCGCCAGCTGATCTGGGCCTTCGACTACGATCCCGACACGGGCACGCCAGGCAACCGGCGGTTGTTCGTCGACATGAATGCCCATCCCGGCCGGCCCGACGGCGCCGCGGTGGATGTAGACGGCTGCTACTGGATCTGCGGCAACGATGCAGGTCTGATCCACCGCTTCACCCCCGATGGCCGCCTGGATCGCTCCCTGGCCGTGCCGGTCAAGAAGCCCGCCATGTGCGCCTTCGGTGGACGCAACCTGGACACCCTGTTCGTCACCTCCATCCGTCCGGGCGGGGATCTCACCGACCAGCCACTGGCCGGCGGGCTGTTCGCCCTGGATCCCGGGGTGCAGGGATTGCCCGAGCCCACTTTCGCGGGCTGAGCGGCAGTCGAACTCAGCTGCAGCAGGACTCCTGGCGGAGGAGTCCTGGCTCGCCCGCTGACCAGCGTCTGGTAATCTCAGGACACCGGTTGTCATGCTTTTGTCATGAGTAGCGGCAAGGGCCGTGCCCAAGCGGCTTATAATCACGCTCTACCTGCCGTAAAGCGCCGCCATGACCCCCTCACCCGCGCTCCGCCCCACCGCCCGTTACTACGGCCTGGAATGGCTGAGATTCCTCATGGCGCTGTACATGGTCGTCTACCACCTGGGCGGGCTCTACAGCGATCTGCCGGACGCCTTCCGCCGCTTGGCCGGCATGGGCTTCTTCGCCACCAGCACCTTCTTCCTGCTCTCTGGCTTTCTGCTGGCCCATGTCAGCCTGGATCGCCAGGGTGCGCTCAAGGGCAGCTCGCGCGGCTTCGTGCTGCGCCGGCTGTGCAACCTCTATCCCATCCACCTGCTCACCCTGCTGGTGGCGCTGGGCCTGTCCTACTGGCTGTCCCAGGACTCCTGGCTGGAGCACGGGGTGCCGGTTTACTACAACCAGCATCCCTACCTGCAGCTGGAGGAGGGCAGCGAGCTCGACGAAATGCTGCCGCTGACCTGGCTGGCCGCCACCACCCATGTGCTCCTGCAACTGCTCCTGCTGCAGTCCTGGGAGCCGCGCTTCCTCTGGCTCAACGGTGCCGCCTGGTCGATCTCGGCGCTGCTGTTCTTCTACCTGCTGTTCCCGCTGCTGGGCCCGCGACTAATGCGCCTGCGCCGCTGGGCCCTGGCTGCCGCCGTGCTCTGGGGGCTCTATCTGCTCGGCCCGTTGGTGGCCACCTGGGCCCAGGCCTTCGATACCGTCACCGTGGGCGTCATCCATCGCAATCCGCTGATCCGCCTACCGGAATTTCTGCTTGGCATCCTGCTCTATCGCGCCGTGCAGGAGCCCTGGGTGGCCGAGACGACCCAGCGCCTGCGCGTACCCCTGCTGCTGTTCGGCCTGACCGGCCTGTGGCTGGGCGCCCTGCTGCTGGAAGGCGATGGCCGCCGCTGGTTCTACCTGGTCCACAATGGCCTGCTGACGCCCTTCCAGGCCGCCGTGCTGCTGGCCTGCGCCACCTTCGGCGAGCCCGATCGCGCCGGCGTGCGCCGCCTGGCCCAGCGCCTCGGCGAGGCCTCGCTGTGCATCTTCGCCGTCCACACTCCGCTGATCGGCGTGCTCGAACCCTGGACCCGCACCTTGTTGGGCTGGATGCACCTGGCCGGCGACAGTCTCGAAGACCTGGCCGAAGACGTCGGTGAGGTGCTGGCCCTGCCCATCCCCATTCCCGGCTGGATGCTGCCGCTGCATCTGGTGCTCATCGTCCTGCTCGGCCTGGCCATGCAGCGCTGGGTAGCCGGCCCGCTAAGGCGCTGGCTGCAGGCGCGATTGCCCAAGCTTTAACTTACATAGGTTAAGCGCTTATTAAGGCTTTATAGGTTATCCTTTAATAAGCCGATTGCTTGTTAATAGATAGCGCCATGCGAAAGCAGGATTTAAGCCCCGAGCGCCAGGCTTGCTTGGTTCGTTGTTCAGACTATCCCCATTGTTATGCGCTGGTGCCGCCGCCCGTGCCGCGACGGCTACCTATGGGGGGCGGGCTGAGCCGAGCCTTACAGGACGCCCAGGAGGCCCTAGGTATGCTCAAGGCTTCCAGCCAGTTACTGCCGAACCACGACCTGATCACCCGTACCCTGGCACGGCGGGAGGCGGTGCACAGCTCGCAGATCGAGGGCACACGCACGCAACTTCCTGAGCTTTTCGAGTATGAAGTGACGGGTGGCGAGGGCTTGCCCGCCGATGCGGGCATTACCCAGCGCTACGTGCAGGCGCTGGAATTTGGGCTGGCCACCTATCGCCAACAGGGCAGCCGATCGGCTTTGGATGAGCGTCTGGTCAAACAGTTGCACGCTGACCTGATGCATGACGCTGGAGAAGCCTATCGACCAGGCGAATACCGTCTCACTCAGGCCTGGATCGGGCAGAGTCGACGGATCGAGGACGCCACCTTTGTAGCGCCACCACCTGAATACCTACCGGAGTGCATGGCTGCCTTCGTGCGCGATGTGCTGCACTACACGCCAGCTGAGGACGAACAGGGCGAACTCTCCATCGTTGCGCAATTGGCTCTGGCGCATGCCCAGTTCGAGACCATCCACCCTTTCGTCGACGGTAATGGACGGGTAGGACGCCTGCTGCTGCCATTGCTGCTAGCCACTGAAGGCTATCCACCGCTATACCTCTCGGGCTTCCTGCTACGTAATCGGCGGGACTACTACGATAGCCTGGCGGCTACGCAGCTTCGCGGCGACTGGGCTCCCTGGTGCACCTTCCTGGCTGAGGCTGTCACCCATGCCTGCCGCTCCGCCGTAACCATCGCCCAGGATATGACGGGGGTGGAGCAGCGTTGGCAAAAACAACTCGAAGCGCTCGGATTACGTAGTGACGCCGCGGCGCTCAAGCTGCCCCGCCTATTACTGGCCCAGCCGGTGGTGACCGTGCGCCAGGTACAGCTATGGCTTGGCGTGTCCTTTCCGACGGCCAACAAGGCCTTAGAAGTTCTGGTCAACTGCGGCATCCTTAGCGAACCGGCGCAGCGTCGTCATCGGGTCTACTATGCTCGCGAATTGCTCGACAGACTGAGCCAGAACTAACACCTTAAGAAGGCCTTAAGCCAGCCCGGCTAGCCTTGCCGCAGGAATCCGCAGCGGAGCTGAGTCTTGCCCAGCGAATACGAAGTCCAAGGCCCTCACGACCACGAAGTGGAACACGCCGCCCACGGCCCCCATCGCCGCGACAGCCTCACCGGCCGCATCGCCGTCACCACCGCCATCCTCGCGACGCTAGGCGCGCTCTGCGCCTACCAGGGCGGCAACGCCGAGAGCCTGGCGCTCTACTACAAGAACGAAGAAGCCATCGCCAAGACCGAAGCCGCCAACCAGTGGGGCTACTACCAGGCCAAGGGCGAAAAACAGAACCTCGCCGACCTCGGCGCCGCGCTCGCTACCAACCCTGATACTGCCCAACGCTTCATCCAAGACAGCCAACGCTATGCCCAGCAAAAGGCCGAAATCCGCACCAAGGCTGAAGCCCTGGAAGCCAAGGTCGATGCCAATGAAGCCCTGAGTGAAACCCAGCTCCACCGCCACCACCGTTGGGCCCAGGCCACCATGCTGATGCAGGTCGCCATCTCTCTGGCCGCCATCACTTTGCTGACCCGGCGGCGTTGGTTGCAGGCGGCGGTGTATGGGGTGGCGGGGGGAGGGGTAGCCGTTGGGGTATTGGCGCTGTTGCATGTGTGAGCGCCAGAAGCGTGAGAAGCGATTTGCAGACATGAAAAAGCCGCGCAAAGCGCGGCTCCTGAAAGCTGGTGGGCCCACACGGACTCGAACCGTGGACCAAAGGATTATGAGTCCTCTGCTCTAACCAACTGAGCTATAGGCCCTATAGCGCGGTGGAGTATACCGGGGTGGGGGAGGATCGCCAAACCCTTGTCGGGCATAAAAAAACCGGAGCCTGGGCTCCGGTTTTCTGGTGCAGCGCGGGCGCCTTACTCGTCGAGGAAGGAGCGCAGGTGTTCGCTGCGGGAAGGGTGTCGCAGCTTGCGCAGGGCTTTGGCTTCGATCTGGCGGATACGCTCGCGGGTGACGTCGAACTGCTTGCCCACTTCCTCGAGGGTGTGGTCAGTGTTCATGTCGATGCCGAAACGCATGCGCAAGACCTTGGCTTCACGGGCGGTGAGGCCGGAGAGCACGTCGCGGGTGGCTTCCTTGAGGCTTTCGCTGGTGGCCACTTCGATCGGGGACTGCATGCTGCTGTCCTCGATGAAATCGCCCAGGTGCGAATCCTCGTCGTCGCCGATGGGCGTCTCCATGGAGATCGGTTCCTTGGCGATCTTGAGCACCTTGCGGATCTTGTCCTCGGGCATCTCCATGCGCTCGCCCAGCTCTTCCGGGGTCGGCTCGCGACCCATCTCCTGCAGCATCTGGCGGGAGATCCGGTTCAGCTTGTTGATCGTCTCGATCATGTGCACCGGAATCCGGATGGTGCGCGCCTGGTCGGCGATGGAGCGGGTGATGGCCTGGCGAATCCACCAGGTGGCATAGGTGGAGAACTTGTAGCCACGGCGGTATTCGAACTTGTCCACCGCCTTCATCAGGCCGATGTTGCCTTCCTGGATCAGATCGAGGAATTGCAGGCCACGGTTGGTGTACTTCTTGGCGATGGAGATCACCAGACGCAGGTTGGCCTCGACCATTTCCTTCTTGGCGCGGCGGGCCTTGGCCTCGCCAATGGACATGGCGCGGTTGATGTCCTTGATCTGCGAGACTTTCAGCTCGTAGTTACGCTCAAGTTCAGCCAACTGGGCCTGCTTGGCCTGGATGTCGGCCTGGAAGCGCTCGAGACCTTCGGCGTACTTGGGCTTGCCCTTGAGCAGGCCAGCGGTCCACTCGGTGTTGGTCTCGTTGCCGGGGAAGTGGCGCAGGAAGTCAGCACGCGGCATACGGGCATCACGTACGGCCAGCTGCATGATGGCGCGCTCGAGGCCACGGACGCGTTCCAGGGACTCGCGCACGCGGATCACTAGGGCTTCGTACTGCTTGGGCACCAACTTGATCGGCGAGAACAGCAGGGCCAGGGCGACGAATTCTTCCACGGCGTGGTCGTTATCGCGGCCGTGCTTCTTCAGCACCTTCTTGGTCTTTTCCAGCTGCTCGGCGACCGCGCCGAAACGCAGGCGAGCCTCTTCCGGATCCGGACCGCCGTCGCCTTCTTCCTCGTCGGCGTCGTCGCTCTCTTCTTCCTCGTCCTTCTCGTCGTCCACGGCCTTGGCATCGGTGGCCTTGTTCGGGACGGGCAGCTCATTGCTCTCGTTCGGCAGGCTGCCGTCGTCGGGATCAATGTAGCCGGCGAGGACGTCGGACAGCCGACCGCCTTCGGTGGTGACACGGGTGTATTCGCTGAGGATGTAGTCGACGGTGCCCGGGAACTGGGCGATGGCACCCATGACTTCGCGGATGCCTTCCTCGATGCGCTTGGCGATCTCGATCTCGCCTTCGCGGGTCAGGAGCTCCACGGTACCCATTTCACGCATGTACATGCGCACCGGGTCGGTGGTGCGGCCGACGTCGCTCTCCACTGCGGCCAGGGCGGCAGCGGCTTCTTCGGCGGCGGCTTCGTCGGTATCCGTCTCGGCCAGCAGCAGGGCATCGGCGTCCGGCGCGGTTTCGAATACGTTGATCCCCATGTCATTGATCATGCGGATGATGTCTTCCACCTGTTCCGGATCTGAAATATCCTCCGGTAGGTGGTCATTGACCTCCGCGTAAGTCAGGTAACCCTGCTCACGACCGCGGGCGATCAATTCTTTCAGACGGGATTGCTGTTGCGCTTTTCCGGACATAGGTACCCTTCCACTGAAGGCTTAGGCGGGCAAAAATAGCTGAACATTATAGCCGGTTAGACGGTGGTCGTGCCAGTTAGGTCACGGACCCCGCCGGACGGCTGAGGAGTTCGCGTAGGCGGTCCTTGTCTTCGGAGCTCAGCTCGCTCTGTCGCGCCTTGCGTAGGAGTTGCTCCAGCGAGCGATCACGCTGGCTGGCGGCTAACCTCGTTATGGTGTCGAAAAACTGTTGTTCAAGGTTGTCGCCGGCAATCAGCCATTCTTTTTCCGCCAGGGCGCGCAGCAGTCGGCCCTGTTCGGTGCCGTGCCAGCGCGCGATGAGCGCCAGGGTGCTCTGTCCCGGTTTCTTCTGCAGCGCCTCGACCAGGGCGACCAGCAGCTGGGCGTACTGATCGCTTTCCTCGGCCAGGTTGCGGGCGTCCTGTACCGCCTGGGCCAGGGTCGGGTGGTGCAGCAGGCTGCGCAGCGCGGCCAGTACCGGCGTCTCAACCTTGACCGGAGGCTGACGTGGAATGCGCTCGCCGCCACCCTTGCCGTTGAAATCCTTTTTCCAGCCCTTGCCATCGCGCCCGCCCTTGCCTTCGCGGCGTGGCGTCCACTGCTGCTGCGCGGGGGCTTCTTCGGCATGGGCATAGGCGTAGTCGCCATAGTCCATGGGAGGAGCGTCCTGCGGCGGCGCGGCGGGTGCCAGCTGGCTCAAGGCCTCGTTGCCCAGGCCAGTGAGTTCGCTCAGGCGCTGGCGCATCAGCAGCTGCAGGTTGTTGCCAGGGATCTTCTCGATTAGCGGCGCCGCCAAGGTAGCCAGGTGCGCCTTGCCTTCCAGGGTGGCTGGATCCGCTTCGATCATGAGCTGCTGGAAGAAGTACTCGGCCAGCGGCTGGGCCTGCTGGACGAAGCGTGCCTGGAAGGCATCCGCGCCCTCGGCACGTACCAGGGTATCCGGGTCTTCACCTTCGGGCAGGAACAGGAAGCGCACCCGAAAGCCATCCTTGAGCACCGGTAGCGCCGATTCCAGGGCGCGCCAGGCGGCGCTACGGCCGGCCTGGTCGCCGTCGAAGCAGAACAGGATGCTCGGCACGATGCGAAACAGCCGCTTGATGTGCTCTTCGCTGGTGGCGGTGCCCAGGGTGGCCACGGCATTGCGGATGCCTTGCTGGGCCAGGGCGATGACGTCCATGTAGCCTTCCACGACCAGGATCTCGTCCAGGTCGCGGTTGTGCTTGCGCGCCTCGAACAGGCCGTAGAGTTCCTGGCCCTTGTGGAAGACCGGGGTCTCCGGCGAGTTGAGGTACTTGGGCTTGTCGTCGCCCAGCACGCGGCCGCCAAAGGCGATGACCCTGCCACGGCTGTCGCGGATGGGGAAGATCACCCGGTCGCGAAAGCGGTCGTAGCGCTTGCCGCTCTCGGCGTTTTCCACCAGGAGGCCGGCATCGAGCATGGCCTTCTGCTGGAGGTCATCGCCGCCCAGGTGCTTGCCCAGGTTGTCCCAGCCGGGCGGGGCGAAGCCCAGGCCGAAGTCGCGGGCGATCTCGCCGGTCAGGCCACGCTTCTTCAGGTAGTCCACCGCCGCCTGACGCTTGGGGTGGTTGCGCAGCGCCAGGCGATAGAACTCGGCGGCTGCGGCCAGCAAGGGGTAGAGCGGGGAATCCGTGGGTTGGCGTGGCTTGCGCCGACCGCCGCTCTCTTCGCGCGGTACTTCCACGCCGGCGCGCTTGGCCAGCTCCTCGACCGCCTCGGGAAATTCGAGGTTGTCGTGGTCCATGATGAAGCCCAGGGCATTGCCACCCGCGCCGCAGCCAAAGCAGTAGTAGAACTGCTTGTCAGGGCTGACGCTGAAGGAGGGCGTCTTCTCATTATGGAAGGGGCAACAGGCCATCCAGTTCTTGCCGGCCTTCTTGAGCTTCACTCGCGCGCCCACCACCTCGACGATGTCGGTGCGATTGAGCAGGTCGTCGATGAAGCCTTGCGGGATGAGTCCGGCCATGGTCAGCGTCTGGATAGAAGGGCGAAGATCGGAGGGTGGAGCGAGGAGGGCAGTCTAGCGCTAGAGGACGCCAGGGCGAAACGGGAAGGCCAGAAACAAACAACCCGACCAAAGGTCGGGTTGTCTTATAACGCCAGAAGAGCGCTGTAACTCAGTACAGGCGCTCGCGACGGCGCTGCTCGCGCTGTACTTTCTTGGCGTGACGCTTGACCGCGGCGGCAGCTTTACGCTTGCGCTCAGCGGTGGGCTTTTCGTAGAACTCGCGGCTACGAACTTCGGCCAGTACACCAGCCTTCTCGCAGGAACGCTTGAAACGACGCAGCGCTACGTCGAAGGGTTCGTTTTCTTTGACTTTGACGTTGGGCATCCAGGTCGTACCTTCAAATTTACCGAGGTTTAATCCAACGCTAGCGGCAAAAGGGCACGGGAAGCGTCGGTTTTTAAGGGTTGCGGATAGTAACTCTTCAACTGCCTTGCTGCCAAGCCCCGGCGGACGAAAAGCGCTGGCCGGTGCTGGAAGCGGCGCTTATCATGCGCAGCCTGACATCTTATACCCTCGAAGGCTTATCTCCATGCGTGTTCTGGGACTGGAAACGTCCTGCGATGAAACCGGCGTCGCCCTCTACGACAGCGAGCGTGGCCTGCTGGCTGATGCGCTGTTCAGCCAGATCGATCTGCACCGCGTCTACGGTGGCGTGGTGCCGGAGCTCGCTTCGCGCGACCACGTCAAGCGCATGCTGCCGCTGATCCGCGAAGTGCTGGACGAGGCGGGCAGCCGCCCTGAAGACGTGGACGCCATCGCCTATACCGCCGGTCCCGGTCTGGTCGGCGCCCTGCTGGTGGGCGCGGCCTGCGCCCAGGCATTGGCGCTGGCCTGGGGCGTGCCCGCCTTGGGCGTCCACCATATGGAAGGTCATCTGCTGGCGCCCATGCTCGAAGAGCAGCCGCCGCAGTTTCCCTTCGTCGCCCTGCTGGTCTCCGGTGGCCACACCCAGCTGGTGCAGGTGGATGGCATCGGTCGCTATACGGTGCTGGGCGAGTCCCTGGACGACGCTGCCGGCGAGGCCTTCGACAAGACCGCCAAGCTGTTGGGCCTGAGCTATCCGGGCGGACCGGAAATCGCGCGCCTGGCCGAGCGTGGCGTCCCAGGCCGCTTCGTCTTCCCGCGACCGATGACCGATCGGCCAGGGCTGGAATTCAGCTTCAGTGGTCTCAAGACGTTCACCCTCACCACCTGGCAGCGTTGCAAGGCCGCCGGTGACGATGGCGAGCAGACCCGCTGCGATATCGCCCTGGCCTTCCAGACGGCGGTGGTCGAGACCCTGACGATCAAGTGCAAGAGAGCGCTGAAGCAGGCCGGTCTGAAGTCGCTGGTGATCGCCGGTGGCGTCAGTGCCAACCAGGCGCTGCGCCAGACGCTGGAGCAGATGCTTGGCGAGCTGGGTGGTCACGTCTTCTATGCCCGGCCGCGCTTCTGCACCGACAATGGTGCCATGATCGCCTATGCCGGTTGCCAGCGGTTGCTGGCTGGTCAGCACGAGGGTCCGGCCATTGCCGTCAAGGCGCGCTGGCCCATGGAACAGCTGGCGGCGCTCTGAGACGAGCGGAAGGCGTCGCCGGGTAATCCCTGTGCGGCGCCAGGGTCAAAAATGACGCTCGGTCCCCTGACGCAGGGCGCGCAGATTGTGTCTATGGCGAATCAGGATGAGCAGCGCGAGCAGCAGCATCGGCGCCAGCAGGTCCGGGCGCTGCCAGGCGAACAGCGGCAGGATGCCGAGCAGCGCCACCAGCGACGCCAGGGAGGCGATCCGGAGCGTGGCGAACACCGTGGCCCAAAGGACGAGACCCAGCAGGGCAGCGGGTGGATAGACCCCCAGCAGCAGACCGGCGGCCGTGGCGACGCCCTTGCCGCCTCTGAAGTGGAAGTACAGCGGATAGAGATGACCGACCACGGCAGCCAGGCCAATCCAGGCCTGCTGCAGCGGCGAGAGTCCCAGCTGCTGAGCGATGAGCACGGGAATCAGGCTCTTGCTCAGGTCGCCGGCTAGGGTCAGCAGCGCCAGCTTGCGTCCGGCCAGACGCAGCATGTTGCTGGCGCCGGGATTGCCGGAGCCGTCGTGACGCGGGTCGCGAGTGCCGAACAGGCGACTGAGCAGCACGGCGAAGGAGAGCGAGCCCAGCAGGTAGGCCAGCAGGAGCAGCAGCCAGAACATGGTAGGGTTCCGCGCCAGGAGAAGGCTCGATTCTACCGACAGCCCGCCGCCCGACGATAGGCCGGCGGCGACGATCAAACAGAGCACGGCAAAGGTGCGAGGCAAAGGCAGTGGACAAGGTTTTCATCGAGGGGCTCGAGGTCGACACCGTGATAGGGGTGTACGACTGGGAGCGTGACATCCGCCAGTGCCTGCGCATCGATCTCACCATGGGCTGGGACATTCGCGCGGCGGCCGAGAACGACGAACTCGAGCACACCCTGAATTACGCGGCGGTGGCCGAGCGCATCACCACCTTCGCCCACGAGACCGCCTTTGAACTGGTCGAGACCTTTGCCGAGCGCCTGGCTGCCTTGCTGCAGACGGAATTCAAATTGCCCTGGCTGCGCCTGTGCGTCACCAAGCCCGGTGCGGTACCGACCGCCCGTGGCGTGGGTGTGGAGATCGAGCGGGGGCAGGCGTGACCCGGGTCTATCTGGGGCTGGGCAGCAACATCCAGCGCGAGCAGCACCTGGGCATGGCCCTGGACGAACTCGCGACGCTGCTGACCGATATGCAGTGCTCGCCGGTGTTCGAAAGCGAGGCCGTGGGTATCCGCAGTGCGCCTTTCTTCAATCTTGTGGTGGCGGGTAACACCGACCTCGATCCCACGGCCCTGAGTCAGAGACTCAAGGCCATCGAAACCCGCAGTGGCCGCTATGCGCCGGATCGCCAGGGCTTGCCGCTGGACATCGACATCTTGCTGCATGGCGACCTGACCGGCGAGTTCGAGGGCCTGACCTTGCCGCGCGCCGAGATCCTGCGCAACGCTTTCGTGCTCTGGCCGCTGGCCTTGCTGGTGGGCGAGCGGCGGCATCCGGACAATGGCCGTAGCTTCAACGAGCTGTGGCAGGAAATGCGTGGCCAGACCAGCCAGGTGTTGCGGCCGGTGTCTTTCAGTTGGAAGGGGGTCGAGCTCACCCCAGAGACACTGCTTGGCACCAAGCTAGCGTAGCGCGGTAGTTGTTGGGCTTCGCTGTGCTCAGCGCCAACCTACGGGCGTGCAACTTGTCTCCCTCTCCCGTTGGGAGAGGGCTGGGGTGAGAGGGCTGGGGTGAGGGGGCTCGGGTGCGAGGGCTCCACTGCGCTTAGCCCAACCTACGAAAGCTGTGCCAGGGCGTCGATGCGGGCCTGCTTGAGGGCCTCGCCCAGGGCCGCGCCCTTGAAGCCCTGGGACACCAGGGGCTGTACCTCCACCTCACGCAACACCTCGGCAGCCTGGCGCAGCAAGGCCAGCGGCGGCTCGCCCTCGTCGGTCCTCACCGTCGCCGCACAGGCGCAGGCTTGGAGGAATTCTTCGAAGCGCGCCGGACGCCGCAGCACATCGAACCCTTGCAGCAGCTCGAACCAGGCTTCCGGTGTCAGCTGCCGAGCCTGCAGGGCCGTGGGCCAGTGGCGAGCCAGCAACAGTGCCAGTTCGGCGGGTTCGCGCGGGACCTTGAGGCGGGCGCTGATCGCAGCGTGCTGCTCTTCGGGTACGTCCAGCAGCAGACAGGCCCAGCGCACATTCAGCGACGCCTGTACCTCTGCCGTCTGGCGCAGGGTGGCATAGAGCCGGGCACCCGGTTCAGGCCGATCGGCTACGAAGCGTGCCACGACTTCCGGCAAGAGCACGGCCAGGGCACCGCAATCGTGCAGTACCCGAATGAAGACATCGGGGCGCTCTTCGAGCAGGGCGCGGGAGATTTCCTTCCACAGCCGTTCGGCGGTCAGGGCATCCAGCTCGCCGCTGGCGACCATCTCCTGCATCAGCAGCAGCGTCTCGGGCGCCACCTGAAACCCCAGGGTGCAATAGCGGGCGGCGAAGCGGGCTACGCGTAGCACACGCAGGGGGTCTTCGGCGAAGGCCGGGGAGACGTGGCGCAACAGGCGCGCCTGGAGATCGGCGCGCCCGCCATAGGGGTCTATGACATGCCCCTCGTCATCCTCGGCCATGGCGTTGACGGTAAGGTCGCGGCGGATCAGATCCTGTTCGAGGGTGACGTCGGGTGCGGCATGAAAGGTAAAGCCGCCATAGCCGCGCCCGCTCTTGCGTTCGGTACGGGCCAGGGCGTACTCCTCACCCGTCTCGGGATGCAGGAAGACCGGAAAGTCGGCCCCTACCGGGCGAAAGCCCTGGGCGGCCAGGGCCTCGGCGGTGGCACCCACCACGACCCAGTCCACTTCGGTGACCGGTCGGCCGAGCAGGCGATCGCGTACAGCGCCGCCTACCTTGTAGATTTGCATAGAAAAAGACCTCCTTGCGGAGGCCTAGGATAGCGTGAAAGACCAGGTCGGCTCAGATCGGCGAGGCCAGATCCAGACGGCGGTCCTGGTCGCGACTCTCGTGGCGGGGTGGAACAAGGAAGCTCTGGGCGACGTCTTCGCCCCTCATGCTTTCCAGGCGGATGTCGAAACCCCAGAGCCGGTGCAGGTGCTTGAGTACCTCGTCTGTAGAATTGCCCAGCGGCTTGCGATCATGCTGGAAGTGACGAAGGGTGAGCGAGCGATCACCCCGCCGGTCGACGTTCCAGATCTGCACATTGGGCTCGCGATTGCCCAGGTTGTACTGGGCGGCGAGCTGTTCGCGGATCAGGCGATAACCAGCGTCGTCGTGGATGGCCGCTACTTCCAGTTCGTCGCGCTGATCGTCATCGAGAATGCTGAACAGCTTGAGGTCGCGGATCACCTTAGGCGAAAGGTACTGCAGGATGAAGCTCTCGTCCTTGAAGCTCTTCATGGCGAAGGTGACGGTAGCCAGCCAGTCACTGCCGGCGATGTCGGGGAACCAGCGGCGGTCTTCTTCCGTAGGGTCCTCACAGATGCGGCGGATGTCGCGGAACATGGCGAAACCCAGGGTGTAGGGGTTGATGCCGCTGTAGTAGGGGCTGTCGAAGCCCGGCTGGTAGATCACCCCGGCGTGGGATTGCAGGAATTCGAACATGAAGCCTTCGGTGACCAGGCCCTCGTCGTAGAGATCGTTGAGCAGGGTGTAGTGCCAGAAGGTAGCCCAGCCCTCGTTCATCACCTGGGTCTGGCGCTGGGGATAGAAGTACTGGGCGATCTTGCGCACGATGCGGATCACCTCACGCTGCCAGGGCTCCAGCAGCGGGGCGTGCTTTTCCAGGAAATAGAGGATGTTTTCCTGGGGTTCGGCGGGAAAGCGCGCGCCTTCGTCATGCAGCTCCTTGCCGGCCATCTTGGGAATGGTCCGCCAGAGATCGTTGACCTGGCGTTGCAGCTGCTCTTCGCGTTCCTTCTGCCGCTGGCGTTCCTCGGCGGCGGAGATCGGATAGGGCCGCTTGTAGCGATCCACGCCGTAGTTCATCAGGGCATGGCAGGAATCCAGCAGTTCTTCCACGGCATCGATGCCATGGCGTTCTTCGCACTGGGTGATGTACTGCTTGGCGAACACCAGGTAGTCGATGATGGAACTGGCATCGGTCCAGGTGCGGAACAGGTAGTTGCCCTTGAAGAAGCTGTTGTGGCCATAGCAGGCATGGGCGATCACCAGTGCCTGCATGGTCATGGTGTTCTCTTCCATGAGGTAGGCGATGCAGGGATCGGAATTGATCACGATCTCGTAGGCCAGGCCCATCTGGCCGCGGCTGTAGTGCTTCTCGGTATGCAGGAAGTGCTTGCCGTAGGACCAGTGGTTGTAGCCGATGGGCATGCCGACGGAAGCATAGGCATCCATCATCTGCTCGGCGGTGATCACCTCGATCTGGTTGGGGTAGGTGTCCAGCGCATAGCGCTTGGCGATCCGGGCGATCTCCCGGTCGTAGGTCTGGATCAGCTCGAAGGTCCATTCCGAACCGGTGGAGATGGGCTCACGCTTCATGACACGAGTCTCCGCTGGAACAGTTCGCGGAACACGGGATAGATATCCCCCGCCGAGACGATCTGCTGCTGCGAGAAGGAATCCGGGAACGCACCGCGAACGTTCTCGTACTCGTACCACAGCGCCTGGTGTTCGCGCGGGGTGATCTCCACGTAGGTGTAGTACTGCATGAAGGGCAGGATCTGCTTGGTCAGGATCTCCCGGCAGATGGGCGAGTCGTCATTCCAGTTGTCGCCGTCGGACGCCTGGGCGGCATAGAGATTCCACTCGTTGACCGGGTAGCGCTCGGCCATGACTTCCTGCATGAGCTTGAGGGCGCTGGAGACGATGGTGCCGCCGGTTTCGCGGGAGTAGAAGAACTCTTCCTCGTCCACTTCCTTGGCGCTGGTGTGGTGACGGATGAACACCACCTCGATGCGCTCGTAATTCCGCTTGAGAAACAGGTAGAGCAGGATGTAGAAGCGCTTGGCGATGTCCTTGGTGGCCTGGGTCATGGAGCCGGAGACGTCCATCAGGCAGAACATCACCGCTTTCGAGCTGGGGCTGGGCTGCTTGGAGAGCAGGTTGTACTTGAGGTCGAAGGTGTCTAGGAAGGGCACCTTGTCGATGCGCGCGCGCAGTCGCTCGATCTCGGCTTCCAGCGCCTGGATGTCGCCCAGGTTGTCGGGCTCCTCCACGCGCAGCCGCGCCAGTTCCGCCTTGGCTTCGCGCAACTTGTTGCGGCTGCCGCCGGAGAGGGCGATGCGCCGGGCATGGGAGGCGCGCAGGGTGCGGATGATGTTGATGCGGGCCGGATTGCCCTCGTTGCTGATGCCGGCGCGTACCGTCTTGAAGGTGTCGGTGCCGGTCAGTTGCTTCTTGACCAGATTGGGCAGCTCCAGGTCTTCGAACATGAAGTCGAGGAACTCGTCCTGGGTGATTTGGAAGGCGAATTCGTCCATACCTTCGCCGCTGTTGCTGGCCTTGCCCTGGCCCTGACCACCGCCGCCGCCCTGGGGGCGCGGGATGCGTTCGCCGCTGACGAATTCCTTGTTGCCCGGATGGACGATGGTCTGGCGTCCGCCCTTGCCCTGATAGAGGGCGGGCTCGTCGATGTCGCGGGCAGGAATGCTGATCTGCTCGCCGTGTTCCATGTCGGTGATGGAGCGCCGGCTCACGGCTTCCTCGACCGCCTTCTTGATGTGCTCACGGTAACGCCGCAGGAAACGCGTGCGGTTCACCGTGCTCTTGTTCTTGCCGTTTAGACGCCGGTCGATGACATAACTCATACAGGCCCTCCGGGCTATTGCAGGACGCCACGACGACGCGGCTGGCGCGTCGTCGCGGGTTCAGCCTCAGGCTGCCTTACTGCGACTTGCGTACCCGTGAATACCACTCGGACAGCAGTCGCACCTGCTTCTCGGTGTACCCACGCTCTACCATGCGGGTCACGAAGTCGCTGTGCTTCTGCTGGTCTTCCTTGCTGGCCTTGGCATTGAAGCTGATGACCGGCAGGAGCTCCTCGGTGTTGGAGAACATCTTCTTCTCGATCACCGCCCGCAGCTTCTCGTACGACAGCCAGCTCGGATTCTTGCCGTTATTGTTGGCCCGGGCGCGCAACACGAAGTTGACGATCTCGTTACGGAAATCCTTCGGATTGCTGATGCCGGCCGGCTTCTCGATCTTCTCCAACTCCTCGTTGAGGGAGGCGCGATTGAGGATCTCGCCGGTTTCCGGGTCGCGGTATTCTTGGTCCTGGATCCAGAAGTCCGCGTAGAGCACGTAGCGGTCGAAGATGTTCTGGCCGTACTCGCTGTAGGACTCAAGATAGGCTGTCTGGATCTCCTTGCCGATGAACTCCACGTAGCGCGGCGCCAGGTATTCCTTGATGAATCTCATGTAGCGCTCGCGGGTCTCGGCCGGAAACTGCTCGGCTTCGATCTGCTGCTCCAGCACGTAGAGCAGGTGTACCGGGTTGGCGGCGATCTCGTTGGCGTCGAAGTTGAACACTCGCGAGAGGATCTTGAAGGCGAAGCGCGTGGACAGGCCGTTCATGCCTTCGTCGACGCCCGCGCTGTCGCGGTATTCCTGGATCGACTTGGCCTTGGGATCGGTGTCCTTGAGGTTTTCACCGTCGTAGACGCGCATCTTCGAATAGATGTTGGAATTTTCCGGCTCCTTGAGGCGCGAGAGCACGGAGAACTGGGCCAGCATCTTGAGGGTGTCCGGCGCGCAGTGGGCGTTGGCCAGGGAGCTGTTGACCAGCAACTTGTCGTAGATATGGATCTCGTCGGAGACGCGCAGGCAGTAGGGCACCTTGACGATGTAGATCCGGTCGATGAAGGCTTCGTTGTTCTTGTTGTTGCGGAAGGTGTGCCACTCGGATTCGTTGGAGTGGGCCAGGATGATGCCGCTGTAGGGCAGGGCGCCGAGGCCCTCGGTGCTGTTGTAGTTGCCTTCCTGGGTCGCGGTCAGCAGCGGGTGCAGGACCTTGATCGGGGCCTTGAACATCTCCACGAATTCCATCATGCCCTGGTTCGCGCGGCACAGGGCGCCGGAATAGCTGTAGGCATCCGCATCGTTCTGCGGGTATTCCTCCAGCTTGCGGATGTCCACCTTGCCCACCAGGGCAGAGATGTCCTGGTTGTTCTCGTCGCCCGGTTCGGTCTTGGCGATGGCGATCTGATTGAGGATGGAAGGGTAGAGCTTGACCACCCGGAACTTGCTGATGTCGCCGCCGAATTCCTGCAGGCGCTTGGCCGCCCAGGGCGACATGATGCTGCGCAGGTAATGGCGGGGGATGCCGTAGTCCTCTTCGAGGATTTGGCCGTCCTCGTCGGGGTTGAACAGCCCGAGGGGCGATTCGAACACCGGCGAGCCCTTGATGGCGTAGAAGGGGACCTTCTCGATCAGGTGCTTGAGTTTTTCTGCGAGGGACGACTTGCCGCCGCCCACCGGGCCAAGCAGATAGAGGATCTGCTTCTTCTCTTCCAGGCCCTGCGCCGCATGGCGGAAGTAGGACACGATCTGCTCGATGCAGTCTTCCATGCCATGGAAGTCGGCAAAGGCCGGGTAGCGGCGGATGACCTTGTTGGAAAAGATGCGTGATAGACGTGAGTCACTGGTGGTGTCCACCAGTTCGGGTTCGCCGATGGCCATGAGCATGCGCTCGGCGGCACTGGCAAAGGCGGTACGATCCTTCTTGCAGATCTCAAGGTATTCCTGAAGGGAATACTCTTCCTGGCGAGTCGCTTCGAAACGCCCCTGGAAGTGACTGAAAATGCTCATGACGTCTCCTCGCTGGATACCCTGGACCAGCTTGGAATCGATGCCTGGAGCCTTGCCTTGCTGCCGGTGGGGAGCGGTCATGCCGGGCGACGAAAGATAACGTCTCTAATACCTTCGCGGTCGTCTTGCCTAATCGATCCTTCACGCCTGCAGAAGTAGGGTTGGGTTTCGAGAGACGCACGAGGAGACCGATGGAAACGGTCCCCCTGGAATTCCCCCGAATCTCCAGTGGTTACACCGATGGTCCAAAGCCGGTTATCAAGCCCGCCGTTTCCGGAGGGCCTGATTCCAGAATAGTCCTATCTGCGAGATGTGGAAGAGCCAATTCGGTTTATTCTTGTAACGACAGCGTCAACCCGCTGTGTTAAACGGCCTGCCCGCTTTCGGTCTGCTCGGGATAGAGGGTGCGCCAGTTTTCGAAGCCGCCGTCTACGCTGTAGACCTGGCTAAAGCCCTGGCTGGCAAAGAAGGCCGCCGCGCTTTGGCTGGAATGGCCGTGGTAGCAGAACACCAGCAGCGGCGCGTCCAGATCGGCGGCGGCGATGAAGTCGTGGATGTTCTGGTTGTCGACCCGTTGGGCACCGGCGACGTGCAGGGTGGCGTAGCTGTGCGGATCGCGGATGTCGACGATCCGGGCGCCCTCACTGCGCAGTTCCAGGGCCCGTTCGGGGGAGATACAGGTGAATTCGCTCATTTCTTCTCCTTGCAACTGCAGAGATGACGGCGGTTGCCGTCGACGTCGAGCAGGGTCATGTCGCCGCCCCAGACGCAGCCGCTGTCGAGCGCCTCGACATTGGGCGCGGCGCATTGCCCCTTGAGCGCGGCCCAATGGCCGAACAGAATCCGCACGTCTTGAGTCAAGCGACGGCCATGGCTGAACCAGGGGGCGAAGCCGGCCGGCGCACTGTCCAGGCCTTCCTTGCTCTTGAACTCTAGACGCCCTTCCGGGCTGCAGAATCTCATGCGCGTCAGGTAATTGGTGATCAGGCGCAAGCGGTCCTGGCCCTCGAGATCATCTTGCCAGAGCGTCGGCTCATTGCCATACATCTGCTCCAGAAAGGGCACGTACGCCGCTTCATCGCGCAACACGGCCTCTACCTCGCCGGCCAGGCTCAGCGCCTGAGCCAGCGTCCACTGTGGCGGCAGGCCGGCGTGGACGAGTACGCAATTGCGCTCGGCGTCGTGCTGGATCAGCGGCAGCTGGCGCAGCCAGAACAACAGTTCATCGCGATCGGGCGCGGCGAGGATGTCGCTCAGGGTGTCCTGCTTCTTCAGCTTGGCGCCGCCGAAGGCGACTGCCAGCAGGTGCAGGTCGTGATTGCCCAGAACACTGACCACCGAGTCGCGCATGGCGTAGAGGTATCTCAGGGTTTCCAGGGATTGCGATCCGCGATTGACCAGGTCACCCACCAGCCAGAGGCGGTCCTTGGCGGGATCGAAGCGGACCTCGTCGAGCAGACACTTGAGCGGGTCGAGGCAACCTTGCAGGTCGCCAACGGCGTACAGCGTCATCGGGACTCCTGGTGTGGGGTTTTAGAGGTTTGCGCAAGAGTTGGCGAGTGATTTTCTGGTCTGGACCCGGCGACGCGTCATAGCAACGCTATGGCGTGGCAACGCAGCTCGGACTGAAAAAGCCCTGCCGAACGTGTGTAGATCCCGTCTGAAACACCACACTAGTGTAGCGAGCCGGGTACGGCCAGGCGGAAAGTAGGAATGGTGGCCTCGAAGCTGTGGCCGTCACTGGCGACCATCTGGTAGCTGCCCCTCATGCTGCCTACCTGGGTCGGCATCAGGGTGCCGCTGGAATAGCTGTGGGTCTCGCCTGGCGCGATCAGCGGTTGTTCACCGACCACGCCGGGCCCGCGGACTTCCTGCGCCTCGCCGTTGCCGTCGGTGATGATCCAGTGACGGCTGAGCAGCTGCGCTGGCAACTGACCGTCGTTGCGGATGCTCACGTCGTAAGCGAAGGCGTAGCGCTCTTGGCTGGCGCTGGACTGTTCGGGCAGGTAGCGGGTGGTGACCTGCACGGTGATGAGGTAGCGCGGATCGGGCTCGGTCACGAAAAGGATCTCTGCAGAGGCGGGATGGAAGGGCGTCAGTTAGACGCCAGCTGATTGGCCAGACGCACATAGGCTGCCAGGTCCAGCTGCTCAGGACGCAGCCCCGGATCGACGTCGGCGGCTTCGATGGCGGCGCTGTCCAAGGTGCCCTTGAGGGTGTTCCTGAGCGTCTTGCGCCGCTGGCCGAAGGCTTCGCGGACGACGCGTTCGAGCAGGGCTGGATCGCGGGCCACATGGGGCCTTTCGGTATGGGGCACCAGGCGGACGATGGCCGAATCCACCTTGGGGGGCGGATTGAAGGCGCCAGGGCCGACGTTGAACAGGTGCTCCACGCGGCAGTGGTACTGCACCATGATCGACAACCGGCCCCAGTCGCCATTGCCAGGCACCGCGGCCAGGCGTTCCACCACTTCCTTTTGCAACATGAAATGCATGTCGGCGATGATGTCGGCGAAGCTGAGCAGGTGGAAGATCAGCGGCGTTGAAATGTTGTAGGGCAGATTGCCCACGACCCTTAGCCGATCACCTGCGGCGATGCTGGAGAGGTCGTACTTCATGGCGTCGCCCTGGTGCAGGGTGAACAGCGGGTTGAGACCGAACTTGAGCTTGAGCAGCGGGATCAGGTCCTGGTCCAGTTCGATGACGTCGAGCTGGGCTCCGCTGGTCAGCAGACCCTCGGTCAGGGCACCCTGGCCCGGGCCGATCTCCAACAGCCGCTCGCCGGGCCGCCCATGGATGGCGCGCAGGATGCGATGGATTACCCCGGCGTCGTGCAGGAAATTCTGGCCGAACCTCTTGCGGGCGCGGTGTTGGTAGAGCTCGGTCATCTGGTGCTCCGGCGCAGGCGCGGGGCCTGCGATTTCAAGACGGCAAAGACCCACCAGTTTAGCAGACCCTTGGCCACCTCCGGAGCGCTCGGAGCCTCTTCATAACCTGCTGCGCGTCGGCCAGGCGGTGTTGAAAAGCCTCTGAGAGGTCAGCCCCGCCTAGGTGGCCCCGCCGCAATGCTCCTTTACCACGCATGAGCTCGCATGCGAGTCCGCTCCGCTTCCTTGGGCCTTTTCGCGGGTGCGGCCTCGGCCTTTCGGCTTTGGCTCGCGACGCCATGAACAGGCGCTTAGGTCACCGAACGGCGATGGCCCGCCATGACGTAGGCGGTGTCGAGAGCAACCTTCAGGCTGCCGGTATCGATCCGTCCGCTGCCGGCCAGGTCCAGGGCGGTACCGTGATCGACCGAGGTGCGAATGATCGGCAGGCCCAGGGTCACATTGACCGCGGCGCCGAAACCCTTGTGCTTGAGCACTGGCAGGCCCTGGTCGTGATACATGGCCAGGACCGCATCGCAGTGATCGAGGTGCTTGGGGGTGAAGAGGGTATCGGCAGGCAGCGGCCCGACGAGGTCGAGGCCCTCGGCACGCAGGCTGTCCAGTGCCGGCTCGATGATCTCGATCTCTTCGCGGCCCAGATGACCGCATTCGCCGGCATGGGGGTTGAGGCCACAGACCAGGATGCGGGGTTGGGCGACGCCGAAATAGCGTTGCAGGTCGTCGTGCAGGATACGGGTGACCTGAAGCAGCGTCTGGCGATCGATGGCATCGGCCACCTCGCGCAGCGGCAGGTGGGTGGTGACCAGGGCGACCCTCAGTCCGGCGGTTGCCAGCAGCATCACCACCTGAGGGGTCTTGGTCAGCTCGGCGAGGAATTCGGTATGGCCGGAAAAGGCCACGCCGCCGTCGTTGATCACGCCCTTGTGCACCGGTGCGGTGATCATGCCGGCGAAGGTGCCGTCCAGGCAGCCCTGGCCGGCGCGGGTCAGGGTTTGCAGCACATAACGGGCGTTGGCGGTATCGAGCTGGCCCGTGACGACAGGCGCACCCAGCGGGGTATCCCAGACATAGAGGGCACCCGCCGGTGCCGGCGTTTCCGGCCAAGCCGCCGACGTTACCTCGAGCAGGTCGATGGAGAGTCCCAGTTCGACGGCGCGGGCGGTCAGCAGGGCGCGGCTGGCAATGGCGATCAGGGGGTGGGGCTGAGCCTCCCGGGCCAGCAGCAGGCAGAGGTCGGGACCGATACCGGCGGGTTCACCGGGGGTGAGGGCGAAGCGCAGGGCCATGCACAGCTCCGGAAACAGAAAGGCCGCAGGGGGTGCCTGCGGCCTTGGGGTTACTGCTTGATCTCGACGTAGGCTTCGTCGCGGATCTGGCGCAACCAGGTCTGCAGCTCCTGGTCATACTTGCGACTGCGCAGGAGGTTCAGGGCCTGCTGTTCGCGCGCCTGCTGGGTGTTGTCGGTGGCCCGGCGCCCCAGGACTTCCAGGATGTGCCAGCCGAACGGCGTGTGGAAGGGTTGCGACAGCTGGTTGACCGGAGCGCTGTTCATGACCTCGCGGAATTCCGGTACCAGGGATTCCGGGTTGATCCAGCCCAGGTCGCCGCCATTGAGCGCCGAGCCCGGATCTTCCGAGAAGCTCTTGGCAAGGGTGGCGAAGCTTTCGCCGTTCTGGATGCGCTCGCGCAGGCGTGCAGCCAGTCGCTGGGTCTCGGCATCGCTGCGCACGGCATTGGGCTTGAGCAGGATGTGGCGCACATGCACCTCATCGACGATGCTCGCCTCGCCACCACGCTTCTCTTCCACCTTGAGGATCACGAAGCCGCCGGGGACCCGCACGGGCTGGGTGATGCCGCCGACACCGACGCTACCGATCAGGCGATCGAAGGGCGGGGGCAGCTGGGCGGCCTTGCGCCAGCCGATCTCGCCGCCGTCGAGGGCGTTGTCGCCGGCCGAGCGGGCGATGGCCAGCTGGTTGAAGTCGGCGCCCTGGCGTAGCTGGTTGTAGGTGTCCTGGGCCTGGCGTGCTGCGGCATCGAGACCGGCAGTGCCGGCGTTGTCGGCTGCCGGGATCAGAATATTGGCCAGGCGATACTCTTCGGACAGCTGCAGCTTGCCGAGGTCGGACGCGAGGAAGTTCTGCACTTCCTGCTGGGTAACCTGTACCCGCTGGCCAACCTGACGCTGGCGTACCCGACTGATCATCATCTCGCGACGAACCTGCTCGCGGGCGGCGTCGTAGGAGAGACCGTCGCGAGCCAGGGCTTGACGGAATTCAGCCACGCTCAGGCCATTGCGCTGAGCGATGGTGGCCACGGCCTGGTTGAGCTCCTCGTCGGAGATCTTCACGCCCATGCGTCCAGCCAGCTGCATCTGGATGTCTTCCAGGATCAGGCGCTCTAGCACCTGCTGACGCAGCTCGCTTTCCGGCGGCGCCGCGGCGCCGCGGCGGGTGATGTTCTGCTTGACCTCATTGAGTCGCTGATCGAGCTGGCTCTGCATGACCACGTCGTTGTCGACGATGGCCACAACCTTGTCCAGCGGTACCACGGCAGCCTGAGCCAGAGGGGTGAGGGCGAGCGCCGCGCCCAGGGCGAGCGGGCGCAGGGCGTTACATAGCTTGGTCTTCACGTTCACGATAGCCTTGAATGCCTCTGTCCAGGAAGCCTTCGGTCTTGCCGCCGAAGACGTTGCCGAGTCCCTTGAGCACGATCTGCAGGAAGATCCCGCGATCGGCTTCGGAGCTCTGGGCGGTGTAGAAGACGTCGTCTTCGCTCTTGAGCCAGTAGCGGCTGATCAGGCGCAGCTTCCAGCAGCAGTTGTCGTACTCGAAGCCACCAAAGGCTTCCAGGGTACGGCTCTTGTTGTAGTCGAATTGCCAGCGGGCAATGGCGGACCACTGGGGCACGATCGGCCAGATGAAGGAGATGTCGTGCTGGTCGACCTTGTAGTCGTCGCTGTTGTAGGTGAAGCGGCCGAAGTTCGGATCGAACACCCGGACATTGTCACGATAGCGATAGCCGACGTTGAGGATCTTGCCCGGCTCGGCTTCCGGCTGATAGTGGAACATCACGCTGCCGGAGTCGGTCTGGTGCAGGGCCGGATCCCAGTTGAATTCACCGTTCACGCGCCAGTCGCGGTTGAAGCGATACATCCCGGCCAGGGCATAGGGCGAGCGCGAGGTGGTGGCCTGGGGATTGTCGATGTTCTGCCCAAGGCTGCGGGCGTAGGCCAGGTCGTCCTTGGTTAGGCCGGGCAGTTGCACCTCACGATCACGGAAGTAGAACAGCTGGCCAAAGCTTACGTTGGCCCGCTCGAAGCCATTGGGCTCGATGAAGCGGCTGGTCGCACCCAGAGCCAGCTGGTTGGCATCACCGATGCGGTCGCGACCGGTGAAGCGGTTGTCGCGCCACAGCGAGCTGTAGCTGAAGGTGTATTCACCGGTATCGAACACCGGCAGGTCGTCCTGGTCGCGATTGGGTACATAGAGGTACTTAGCGCGGGGTTCGAAGGTCTGCTTGCCACCTTCGCCGAACAGATTCGAGGTGCGATCGAAGTACAGGCCGCCATCGAGGCTGAAGATGGGGACCGAACGGGTGGGGCTGTCGTTGAAGCTGGTCACGCTGGAGCCAGCTGACGCACGACGGCTGCTGCCCACCAGTGGCGAAGCCAGATCGTTTTGGCCGGTGCTGTCCAGATCCAGGTCGTAGCGGGTGTAGGCATAGCGCAGCGAGGGCGTCAGGAAGCCCCAGGAGGCGGTCATGGGCCGCGCGATACCCGGCTCGACATGGTAGCGGTTGCCTTCGGCACGGGTCAGGCCGAAGAGATTGACGTCAGGGCGGTTGCGCACGTTGGTGCGGTTGCCATTGTCATCCAGGTCGAAGTAGGTGTTGTCGTCGAAGCTGCGGGTGAAGCGTACCGCCTCGGTGTCGTAGGTGAAGTCCAGGCCGCCTGGGTTGTAGGGCAGGGCACCGCTCAGGGTCAACTGCGGTAGGCGGTTGTAGGGCGTCACGTCGGAGACGGTGGCCAGCTGGTAGGCCTGGGCATTGAGGCCAGCGACGAAGGTATCGCCACGGTAGGTCAGACGACCCTGCTGGTTCACGTAGGTCGGCTTGTTGATGCCGAGATCGGTGTCCAGGTCCTGGAAGTAGTAGGGATCGCTGATGCGGGTGTAGTCCACCTCGGCCATCAGACGCGAATCCAGGCCGCTGCGATTCTTCCAGCCGTACAGCCAGCGGCTGTCGGTGGCTTCCGGTTCGCCCTCGTGTTCCGGATCGGTGTCCTTGAGGTAGGAGCCGTAGACTTCGCCTTCACTGCTGCGGGTCAGGTAGCGGAAGTCACCCTCGGTCTGCAGGCCGTGCTTGGCCATGTAGCGCGGATAGAGGGTGGCGTCGTAGTTGGGCGCTAGGTTGAAGTAGTAGGGCGTGGTGATCGCGAAGCCGGTGTCGCTGGACGTACTGATCGAGGGCGCCAGGAAACCGGACTGCCGACGGTCGTCGATCGGGAAATAGATGAACGGCGTGTAGAGGACCGGAATGTCCTTGACCCGCAGGGTGGCATTGGTCGCATAACCCAGGCCGGTGGCCGGGTTCAGGGTGACGGTATTGCCCTTGACCTGCCAGGCGTTGCTGCCCGGTTCGCAGGTGGTGTAGGTGCCATCCTTGAGGCGGATGATGGCGTCGTCGCCGCGCTTGGCGTAGAGCGCGCTGCCGCGAGCACGGCTCTGGTGCATGACGAATTCGGCGTTGTCGACCTGGACCTGGCCGTTGTCCAGCTGCATGTCCGCCTTGTCGCCGACCATCAGCAGGCCGTTGTCGCGGAATTTGACGTTGCCCTTGAGCTCGCCGCGATTCTCCAGCTGGTGCAGGTTGGCCTCCTGGGACTCCACCTGCATGCCGCCCTGACGCAAGACCACGTCACCGGCGAGAGTGGCGACCTGCCGCTCCTGCTCGTAGCGCGAGGCCTTGGCGGAGACGTAGGTCGGGGCCTTGGACGTGGGGGTGTCGTCGTACATGCCCGGACGCTGTGGCTCGACATAGGCGCCGCTGCAGTAGGGGCCGGTCTCGGCCAATTGGGCCGGGGTCAGCTGGTCGCGCGGGACCCAGTCCAGGTGGCTGTAGTCGGCGCTGCGGGACTTGAGGGCGCGACCCTTGCTCTCGGTCACCAGGACGGCATCGTCGCCCTTGCGCGCGGCGGGCTGCGCCGCGACGCCCTGGGTCTCACCCTGGCTGGGGCGGGGCGGAATGGCCGCCGTTGGCGCCTGGGTGTTGCACGACCAGGCACCGCCGGCCCCGGCGCTGCAGCTGAACTGCTCGGCGGGCGCGGCGATGAGGGCGGTGACCGGCTGCATGGCGAGCAGGCTGCCGGTTACCAAGAGGGGAAATTTTCTTCGAAACGCGGGGGTTTTCACGGCCATCCTTAAAGTCGTCCTGCACGCCGGCCATTAAGGGGCCGCGGCCTCTCGATGGGCTCAAAAAGATAGCGGATAATAAAACATGACCTGCGCATCGGCTAGGGCCGGGGGATCCGCTGCAAATGACTGAAGATGTTCGCTTGAACCAGATAGAAGACTGGCTGACTACCGTTTTACCGGAAATTTTCCGGGCGCAGGCCTGGGGCGAGGTGCCCGTGGGCACCCTGACCGTAGCCAGCAGCGATGCCAGCTTTCGCCGTTATTTCCGCTGGGCGGGCGACGGGCGCAGCCTGATCGTGATGGATGCGCCGCCGCCGCAGGAGGACTGCCGTCCGTTCGTCCAGGTGGCGGGCCTGCTGGACGCCGCCGGGGTCCATGTACCGCGCATCCTGGCCCAGGATCTGGAACGGGGGTTCTTGCTGCTGAGCGACCTCGGCCAGCTTACCTACCTGGAGGTGATCAACGCGACGAATGCCGACGAGTATTTCCAGGCGGCCATCGACGCGCTCCTGGCTTTCCAGCGCAAGCAGCCGACGAACGGCAGCCTGCCGCTCTACGATGAGGCTCTGCTTGCCCGCGAGCTGGGACTGTTTCCGGAGTGGTATGTCGGCCGTGAACTGGACCTGACCTTGAGTGCCTCTCAACTCGAACGCTGGCAGGCCGTCTGCCGGCTGCTGATCGACAGTGCCCTGGCGCAGCCCCAGGTGCTGGTCCATCGAGACTTCATGCCGCGCAATCTGATGTTCAGCACGCCCAATCCAGGCGTACTGGACTTCCAGGACGCCGTCATGGGGCCGGTCACCTATGACATCACCAGTCTATTCAAGGATGCCTTCCTGAGCTGGCCGGAGCCGTTGGTCCAGCGCTGGCTGCTGGGTTATTGGGAGCAGGCACGGGCTGCCGGGATACCGGTGCAGACTGACTTCGCCGACTTCCAGCGGGCCTCGGACCTGATGGGGGTACAGCGCCATCTCAAGGTGATGGGTATCTTCGCCCGCATCTGGCACCGCGATGGCAAGCCACGCTACGTCGCCGACACGCCCCGCTTTCTGGCCTATATCCGCACCGTGGTGGCTCGCCGGCCCGAGCTCGCCGACCTGGGCGCCCTGCTGGACGAGTTGCACGCCGAGCGAGCCCATCCATGAAGGCCATGATCCTGGCGGCGGGCAAGGGCGAACGGATGCGTCCGCTGACGCTGACGCGCCCCAAGCCGCTGATCGAAGTGAACGGTCGCCCGCTCATCGAGCACCATATCAAGGCGCTGGCCGCCGCCGGTATCACCGACTTGGTGATCAACCACGCCTGGCTGGGCGACCAGTTGGAAGCCGTCCTGGGCGACGGCAGTCGCTTGGGTGTCTCCATTCGCTTTTCCGCCGAAGGTGAGCCGCTGGAGACCGGGGGCGGTATCTTTCGGGCGCTGCCACTGCTGGGTAGTGAGCCCTTCATGCTGATCAATGGCGACATCCGCACCGATGTCGACTTCGCGGCGCTGGCACTGCCCGCCGGCTGCCTGGCGCACCTGATGTTGGTCGACAATCCCGTTCATCACCCCAGCGGCGATTTTGGCCTGGTGGATGGGCGGATCACCCTGGAGGCCTCGGAAAAGCTCACCTATAGCGGCATCGCCGTGCTGCACCCGCAGCTCTTCTCCCGCTGCACGCCCGGAGCCTTCAAACTGGTCGATGTGCTGCGACCGGCCATTGTCGCTGGGCAGGTCTCGGGCCAGCGGTTGGCGGGGCGCTGGGTGGACGTAGGCACCCTGGAACGCCTGGCCGAGGCGGAGCAACTGTTCGGGATGGCTTCTTGAAGCTCTGGTTCTGGCCGCTGACGCTGCTGGGTTTCCTGGCCGGGTGGGCGGTGGCCAGTATTCCCGGCGCCCTGCTGGTGGCGCTGCTTGCCCATGCCGGCGAGCGCCAGCTGGGGCTGACCTCCCTGGCGGGCTGGAAGGCGCGCTGGCAGGGACGCCCTGGCCGCTTCGAGCACCAGGCGCAATTCCAGATGCTCGGGCGCCTGGCCAAGCGTGGTGGCCGGGTACTTACCGCCCATATCCGCCAGGCCGAAGGCGAGATCGAACGGTTGGGGCTGGGGGCTGACGACCGCAAGAAAGCCATCGCCGCCTTCGAGCAGGGCAAGGGTGGCGCCCTGCCGTCAGCGGCAGACCTGCGCCGTCTCAGCGAGCGCAGTGAGCTGATTCTGCGGGCCTGCTGGCGCATGGTCTGGATCAGCGGCAGCGTACGCCCCGGTGATCGCGATGAAATCCTGGGCTGGGGGCAGGCGATGGGGCTGGCCGAAGCCCAGGTGCTGGCCCTGCAGCCGCCTGTGCAGGCGGCGCCGCGGCAGCCCAGCAACGAAGAGAAATACCGCAAGGCCCTGCAATTGCTCGGCGTCACTGATGATGCCGACGCGGCCACGGTCAAGCAGGCCTATCGCCGATTGCTCTCGCGTCACCATCCCGACAAGAAGGCCGGTGCCGGAGCGGGCCAGTCGGCGGTCTATGCCGCTGCCCAGCGTACCGCCGAGTTGCATGCTGCCTACCAGGTGATCAAGAAGCGGCGGGGCTTTCGCTAGGGGCCGACGGCAGGCGCTCCAGCCAGGCGCGCAGGCGGCGAACGGTCTGCTCCTGCTCCGCCGCCCGGTCGCCCGGGATGACCGGCAATTCGATCTGCCGATAGCCCTTGTTGGCCTTTTGCGCCGCGCGCTCCTTGCGCTGCTGCGCCGGCTGGCCGGGGGCGTGCACCAGATCGGCGATCTGCAGGTCGGTCTTGCCCATGGTGGCGTCCAGTCGCGGCGGCATGCCCTGCGGCGCGCGGGCATCGATGAGTACCAGTTGCTTGACCTCGGCTGGCTCCTTTTCCGCCAGGTAGCGCGCCGCCCAGTAGGCGCCGGTCCCGTGACCGACCAGCACGATGGGATTGGCGCCCTGTTGCAGCGCCAGGTCGATGCCGGCGGCGATGCGTGCCAGCACCCGGGTGGCCTGGGCGTTGGCCGCGGCTTCGGGGTCGGCGGGCGTGACGGCTGCCTGAGCGGGCTCGCCGCTGCCCGCCTCGGCCTGCGTCGCCGCGGCCGGCGCCGTGCCGCTGCCGCCGGTGACCGGCGGTGCCTTCTGTTCGCTGTTGGCCTGGGCGTCGGTATCTACGGGAGCCGTGTCCCGTTCGATCGCCACCACGGGGTCATAGGGATCGGGCAGGCTGAGGCTGATGGTCTGCCACCCGTAGGTGGGCAGCTCCTGACGCACCGGGGTTATCACATTGGGCCAGTCGGCCGATTCGCCATCGCCCGGCACCAGCACCAATGTCCCGGCGGTCTTGGCGCGGGCGCTGGGTAACAGCAGGGCGAGAAAGGACTCTTCGCCGGCCTGCAGGGTCTTCTGCTGCTCGGCGGGCAGCTGCCGCATGAGTGCCTGTTGCTGCTCCTGGCTGCGCGTCAACGCTGGCGCCAGACTTTCGGTCGGTGGCTGGGGCGCCGGCGTGGGCGCCTCTTCGGCCAGGACCGGTGTGGTCAAGCCGAGCAGCAGGAGGACGCAGAGCGGCAGAGGGGCAGGCAACGACATCGGGCGGAATCCTCAAAGGAGACGGTTGACTCTGACGAGCCTACCGCCGTTCGCCTCGTCGGGGCAGCGGGAACGCCTTAGCGGCAGGCGGATCTCCGTTACAATGCCGCCACTTAACCTTCGCCGAGGCTATCCCATGCAACCCTTCGCCATCGCTCCCTCGATCCTGTCCGCCGATTTCGCCCGTCTGGGCGAGGAAGTCGACAAGGTCCTCGCCGCCGGTGCCGACATGGTCCATTTCGACGTGATGGACAATCACTATGTGCCCAACCTCACCATCGGCCCCATGGTCTGCAAGGCGTTGCGCAACTACGGGGTGACCGCGCCCATCGACGTGCACCTGATGGTCAAGCCGGTGGATCGCATCATCGGCGACTTCATCGAGGCCGGCGCCACCGACATCACCTTCCATCCCGAGGCCTCCGAGCACATCGACCGCTCGCTGCAGCTGATCAGGGATGGCGGCTGCCGGGCCGGCCTGGTATTCAATCCGGCCACTTCGCTGGACGTGCTCAAGTACGTGATGGACAAGGTCGACATGGTGCTGCTGATGAGCGTCAACCCCGGCTTTGGCGGCCAGAAATTCATTCCTGGCACCCTGGACAAGCTGCGCGAGGCGCGTGCCCTGATCGACGCCTCGGGCCGGCCGATCCGCCTGGAAATCGATGGCGGCGTCAACGTCAAGAACATCGGCGAGATCGCCCGCGCGGGTGCCGACACCTTCGTTGCCGGCTCTGCCATCTTCGGCCAGGCGGACTACGCCGCGGTGATCCAGGCGATGCGCGCCGAGCTGGCCAAGGCCCAGTCGGTATGAGCGCCCTGGTGCAGCTCGGCGGCGGGCATCCGCCCGCGCTGGTGATGTTCGACCTCGACGGCACGCTGCTGGATTCCGCGCCCGATCTGGCCACGGCGGTGGACGCCATGCTCGAACGCCTGGGCCGTGCGCCGGCGGGGCTGGACAAGGTGCGCCTGTGGATCGGCAATGGCGCCCGGGTGCTGGTGCGCCGCGCCCTGGCCGATGGCATGGAGCACGGCGCCGTGGACGATGCCGCTGCCGATAGCGCCCTGGCACTGTTCATGGAGCTCTATGGCGGCAGCCATGCCCTGACCCGCGTCTATCCGGGCGTGCTGGACAGTCTGGCGTTGCTGCGCACCCTGGGCGTGCGCCTGGCGGTGATCACCAACAAGCCGGAGCGCTTCGTCGCGCCGCTGCTGGCGGACATGGGTCTGGGCGATTTCGACTGGATCGTCGGTGGCGATACCCTGCCACAGCAGAAACCCGATCCGGCCGGCCTGCTGTGGGTGATGGCGCAGGTGGGGGTGGCCGCCGATCGCGCCCTGTTCATCGGCGACTCGCGCAACGATATCCGTGCCGCCCGCGCCGCCGGGGTACGCTGCGTGGTCCTGAGCTATGGCTACAACCACGGCGAGCCCATCGCCAACGAGGCGCCGGATCTGGTCGTCGACGATCTGCGCGAGCTGTTCATCTAGCACGCCGACATGGCCGGCCGGTTGCCATGCCGGGCCGGCTAGGCTAACGTGGCCCTTCAATCCCCGCCCCAAGAGCAAGAGATCGCATCGTGGTGGTCACCCGCACAGGCTCCTCGCGAGCATGGATGAAGGTCATCAAGGCTCTGGCCCGTTGGCGCTGGCGCGCCTGACTTTGTCCTGGCCGGTATCAGACCGGCGCGCTGTGCACTTGACCTTTCGTTTTCCTCGCCACGAGGCTGATCATGACCCGCGACGACTTCCTGCGCCTGGCCGCTCAAGGCTATAACCGCATTCCCCTGGCCTTCGAAACCCTGGCCGACTTCGACACCCCGCTGTCTCTCTATCTCAAGCTGGCCGATGCACCCAACTCCTATCTGTTGGAATCGGTGCAGGGTGGCGAGAAGTGGGGGCGCTATTCCATCATCGGCCTGCCCTGCCGCACGTTGCTGCGCGCTCGTGGCTACGAGGTCACCGTGCACGAGGGCGAGCAACAGCTCGAAGCCTGCACCGTCGAGGATCCGCTGGCCTTCGTCGAGGCCTTCAAGGCCCGCTATCGCGTGCCGGTCGTGCCCAATCTGCCCAAGTTCGATGGCGGTCTGGTGGGTTACTTCGGTTATGACTGCGTGCGTTATGTCGAAAAGCGCCTGGGGGCCAGCCCCAATCCCGATCCGCTAGGCACCCCGGACATCCTGCTGATGGTGTCGGACGAGGTGGTGGTCTTTGACAACCTCGCCGGCAAGCTGCACTGCATCGTGCTGGTGGATCCCAGCCAGCCGGAGGCCTATGAGCAGGGCCAGGCCCGGCTGGCCGCGCTGCGTGAGCGTATCCGCCAGCCGATCACCCCGCGGCTGGGGCTGGACTTCGCCGCAGTAGGTGCCGGCAGCGAGCCTGAGTTTCGCTCCAGCTACAGCCGGGCTGACTACGAGAACGCCGTTGAACGGATCAAGGCTTACATCCTGGCCGGCGACTGCATGCAGGTCGTGCCCTCGCAGCGCATGACCATCGACTTCCAGGCGGCGCCCATCGACCTCTATCGGGCGCTGCGCTGCTTCAATCCCACGCCCTACATGTATTTCTTCAACTTTGGTGATTTCCACGTGGTCGGCAGTTCGCCCGAGGTGCTGGTGCGGGTGGAGGACGGCGAGATCACCGTGCGCCCCATCGCCGGTACCCGCCCGCGCGGGGCCACCGAGGAGGCCGACCTGGCACTGGAGCGCGATCTGCTGGCCGATGCCAAGGAGCTGGCCGAGCACCTGATGCTGATCGACCTGGGTCGCAATGACGTGGGCCGGGTATCCGCCACCGGTAGCGTGAGCCTCACCGAGAAGATGGTCATCGAGCGCTATTCCAACGTGATGCACATCGTCAGCAACGTCACCGGCCGGCTCAAGCCCGAGCTGAGCGCCATGGACGCCCTACGCGCCATCCTGCCGGCCGGAACCCTGTCCGGGGCACCAAAGATCCGCGCCATGGAGATCATCGACGAACTGGAGCCGGTCAAGCGTGGCATCTATGGCGGCGCCGTGGGCTATCTGGCCTGGAACGGCAACATGGACACCGCCATCGCCATCCGCACCGCGGTGATCAAGGACGGCGAGCTGCACGTGCAGGCGGGCGGTGGCATCGTCGCCGACTCCCAGCCGGCGGCAGAGTGGGAAGAGACCCTCAACAAGCGTCGCGCCATGTTCCGCGCCGTCACCCTTGCCGAACAGTCCGTCTGAGGAGCCTGCCATGTTGCTGATGCTGGATAACTACGATTCCTTCACCTACAACCTGGTGCAGTACCTGGGCGAGCTGGGTGCCGAGGTCAAGGTGGTACGCAACGACGAGGTGCCGGTCGAGGCGATCGAGGAACTGGCCCCGGAGCGCATCGTCGTCTCCCCCGGTCCCTGCACACCCAACGAGGCGGGTATCTCCCTGGCTACCCTGGAGCGCTTCGCCGGCAAGCTGCCGGTACTGGGCGTCTGCCTGGGCCATCAGAGCCTGGGTCAGGCCTTTGGCGGTGAAGTCGTGCGCGCGCGCGAGCCGATGCACGGCAAGACCAGTCCGGTCTATCACAATGGCGAAGGCGTCTTCGCCGGCCTACCCAATCCCTTCACCGTGACCCGCTATCACTCGCTGGTGGTCAAGCGCGAGACCCTGCCCGAGTGCCTGGAGATCACCGCCTGGACCCAGCATCCGGACGGCAGCATGGACGAGATCATGGGGCTGCGGCACCGCGAATTCATGATCGAAGGGGTGCAGTTCCATCCCGAGTCCATCCTCACCGAGCATGGCCACGATCTGCTGGCCAACTTTCTCCAGCAGCAGGGAGGGCGTCGTTAGATGGACATCAAGCAAGCCCTGGATCGCATCAGCGGGCAACTCGACCTCAACGTGGCGGAGATGCAGGCGGTGATGCGCCAGATCATGACCGGTGGCGCCGACGAGGCGCAGATCGGTGCCTTCCTCATGGGCATGCGCATCAAGAGCGAGACCATCGACGAGATCTGCGGCGCGGTCAGCGTGATGCGCGAACTGGTCACCCCGGTGGCGCTGCCGAGCCTCGACCATGTGGTCGACGTGGTAGGCACCGGCGGCGACGGCGCCAATATCTTCAACGTCTCCTCGGCCTCGGTGTTCGTGGTGGCGGCGGCAGGCGGCAAGGTGGCCAAGCACGGTAATCGTGCGGTCTCCGGCAAGAGCGGCAGCGCCGACCTGCTGGAGGCGGCCGGCATCTACCTGGAGCTGACGCCTGCGCAGATCGCCCGCTGCGTCGAGCAGGTGGGCGTCGGCTTCATGTTCGCCCAGTCGCACCACAGTGCCATGCGCCATGCCGCCGGCCCGCGCCGTTCGCTGGGGCTGCGCACCCTGTTCAACATGCTTGGCCCGCTGACCAATCCGGCCGGTGTCCGTCACCAGGTGGTCGGGGTGTTCAGCGCCGCACTGTGCCGGCCCCTGGCCGAGGTGCTGCAGCGCCTGGGCAGTCAGCATGTGCTGGTGGTGCATTCCCGCGATGGCCTGGACGAATTCAGCCTGGCCGCCGCGACCCAGGTGGCCGAGCTCAAGGACGGCAGCATCAGCGAGTACCAGGTGCTGCCGGAGGACCTGGGCATCAAGAGCCAGACCCTGGTCGGCCTGACCGTGGACAGCCCCGCGGCCTCCCTGGCGCTGATCCGCGATGCCCTCGGTCGACGCAAGACCGAAGCCGGGCAAAAGGCCGCCGACATGATCGTGCTCAACGCCGGCGCAGCGCTCTACGCCGCCGATCTCGCCCATAGTCTTCATGAAGGGGTACTCTTGGCTCACGACGCGCTCTACAGCGGCCTGGCCCGGGAAAAGCTGGATGAGCTCGCCCATTTCACATCCGTCTATCGAGAGGAGGGTCGCCTGTGAGTGTGCCAACCGTGTTGCAGAAGATCCTGGCCCGCAAGGCCGAGGAAATCGCCCAGCTCAAGGCCCGTACCAGCCTGGCCGAACTCGAGGCCCTGGCCCGTGCCGCCGATGCACCACGCGGTTTCGCCCGCGCCCTGCAGACCCAGGTGGCGCGCAAGGAAGCGGCGGTCATCGCCGAGGTGAAGAAGGCGTCGCCAAGCAAGGGCGTGATCCGTGAACACTTCGTGCCAGCCGAGATCGCCCGCAGCTACGCCCTGGGTGGGGCTACCTGCCTGAGCGTGCTCACCGACGTCGATTTCTTCCAGGGCGGTAACGCCTACCTGCAGGAGGCCCGCGGCGCCTGCGAACTGCCGGTGATCCGCAAGGACTTTCTCGTCGATCCCTTTCAGGTAGTGGAGGCTCGTGCCATCGGTGCCGACTGCATCCTCCTGATCGTCGCCGCGCTGGACGATGGCCTGATGGGCGAATTGGCCGCCACCGCCAAGGCTGTCGGCCTGGACGTGCTGGTCGAGGTCCACGACGGCGCCGAGCTGGAGCGCGCGCTCAAGGTGCTGGACACCCCGCTGGTGGGCATCAACAACCGCAACCTGCATACCTTCGAGGTCAGTCTCGAGACCACGCTGGAGCTGCTGCCGCGCATTCCTCAGGATCGCCTGGTGATCACCGAAAGCGGCATTCTCAATCGCGCCGATGTGGAGCTGATGGAGGTCAACGAGGTGCGTTCCTTCCTGGTGGGCGAAGCCTTCATGCGCGCCGACGAGCCAGGGCAGGAGCTGCAGCGGCTGTTCTTCCCTGACCGGCGCTTCCCGCTCATGGACGCCTGACTGTTCAGGCGCCTGAACGAGGCCTCGGTGGCGACCACCGAGGCCTTTTTTTATGCCGCAAGGTGACCCAAGTCGACTCGCGCCTACCTCAAACGGCGGGAACGACCTCCGTGTACCCGCTGCCGACGAGGGGCTTTGTTTCCTGACGCCTAAACCCGGTTAATGACCTTCGACCCGCTGAACCGTGGCGGGTCGAGGAGTCGGTCGGCCATCGCGAGGTGCGCCGGGCTCCGCCGCATCAGGCTATCCATAACCAGGGCAAGCAAGAACCATGGCAACGGAAGAAAAAAGCGAAACACTTGATATCAGCGTCACCGATCCCTCTCGGACCGAAGAGGCGCGGCGTGATCGTCGACTTGCCGGGACCACCGATTGGGTGGTCTTCGGCATCACCAGCATCGCCGCTCTCGCCTTCGTGATCTGGGGATTCGTCAACCAGGTCAGTCTGGCCAGCAGCGCCTCGACTGCCCAAGGCTGGGTGATCACCCACTTTGGCTGGCTGTTCGTTCTCACTTCCACTGGCTTCGTGGTCTTCGTCATCTGGCTGGCTGCCAGTCGCTACGGACGCATTCCCCTGGGACGCGACGACGAACAACCGGAGTTTCGCACCCTGTCGTGGGTGGCGATGATGTTCAGCGCCGGGATGGGTATCGGTCTGATGTTCTTTGGCGTCGCCGAGCCGCTTTCGCACTACCTCAATCCGCCGCCCGGCGGCGCGGCAGGGCAGAGCAGCGCCGCCCTGCAGGTGGCCATGGCCACCACGCTGTTCCACTGGACGCTGCATCCCTGGGCGATCTACGCCGTCGTCGGTCTGGCCATCGCCTATGGCACCTATCGCCGGGGGCGCTGCCAGCTCATCTCGGTCGCCTTCCGGCCGCTGATCGGCGAGTACGCCAATGGCCCCCTCGGTCGCGTCATCGACATGATGGCGATCTTCGCCACCCTGTTCGGTTCGGCCGCCTCCCTGGGCCTGGGCGCCCTGCAGATCGCCGGTGGCCTCGAACACAACGGCTGGATCGAGCAACCGGGCAAGCTGCTCTACATCAGCATCATCACCGTGCTGACGGTCGCCTTCGTCATCTCCGCCGTGTCGGGCGTGGAGAAGGGCATCCAGTGGCTGTCCAACACCAACATGGTGCTGGCGGTGGCCCTGGCGCTGTTCGTCTTCATCGTCGGCCCGACGCTCTTGATGCTCAACCTGCTGCCTACCGCTATCGGCGACTACATCGACCTGCTGCCGGAGATGATGGCTCGCACCAGTGCCAGCGGCGGTGAGGCCATGGGCAACTGGCTGTCCAGCTGGACGGTGTTCTACTGGGCCTGGTGGATTTCCTGGACGCCCTTCGTCGGCATGTTCATCGCCCGCATCAGTCGCGGTCGCACCATCCGCCAGTTCGTTACCGGCGTGCTGCTGGTGCCGAGCCTGGTCAGCGTGGTCTGGTTCGTCATCTTCGGCGGCGCGGCCATCGACGCCATGCGCCTGGGCGCCTTCACCCTGGTCGACGGCGCGGTGAACAGCAACTTCGCGCTCTATGACCTGCTGGCCAGCTATCCCTGGGTCTCGGTGACCTCGGTGCTGGTCATGGTGCTGGTGGCGATCTTCTTCGTCTCTGGCGCCGACGCCGCTTCCCTGGTGATGGGCACCCTGTCCGAGCGCGGTACCACCGAGCCCTCGCGGCGCACGGTGATCTTCTGGGGCGCCCTCACCGGCGCGGTGGCGGCGATCATGCTGGCCATCGGTGACCCGGGCAATCCGGGGGCGGCCCTCAATGGCTTGCAGAACCTGACCATCGTAGTCTCGCTACCCTTCGTGGTGGTCATGGCGCTGCTGTGCCTGGCGCTCTACCGCGATCTGCGCTGCGATCCGCTGATGCTGCGGCATCTGCGCGGTACCGAGCTGATCGAGAAGGCGGTGCTCTATGGCGCGGTCAAGCACGGCGAAGAATTCCACTTCGTCGTGGGGGAGCCCAAGGCCAAGGGTAACGGCGAGAAGACCGTTGGCGAGAAAGCCACGGTGCGGGTAGAGAAGGTGGAAAAGCAGGTCCAGGTCTGATGCCGGGACTGGCGGGGGCGTCTGCCCCCGCCGGCTGGCGGAGGCGCGCCGCGAGGGTTCAGCGGGTGCCGAACACCACCATGGTCTTGCCCTTGACGTGGACCAGACCCTGTTCTTCGAGGGACTTCAGCACGCGACCGACCATCTCGCGGGAGCAGCCGACGATACGGCCGATTTCCTGGCGGGTGATCTTGATCTGCATGCCATCCGGGTGGGTCATGGCGTCGGGCTGCTTGCACAGGTCGAGCAGGGTGCGGGCTACGCGACCGGTGACGTCGAGGAAGGCCAGGTCGCCGACCTTGCGGGTGGTCTGGCGCAGCCGCTCGGCCATCTGGCGGCCCAGGGAGAAGAGCATGTCCGGATCATGCTGGCTCAGTTCGCGGAACTGGCCATAGCTGATCTCGGCGACTTCGCACTCGGTACGGGCGCGTACCCAGGCACTGCGCTCGGGTTCGCTACCTTCCTTGGAAAACAGACCCATCTCGCCAAAGAAGTCCCCGGCGTTGAGATAGGCAATGATCATTTCGCGGCCTTCATCGTCCTCGATGAGGATGGTGACCGATCCCTTGAGGATGAAGAACAGGCTCTCGCTGTTGTCGCCAGCGTAGATGATGGTGGTTTTTGCCGTATAGCGACGACGCGAGCAATGCGCTAGCAGCTTGTCGATGTGCTGTAACTTCGCGGGAGGGATGATAGCGGCCATGCTGATTCCTGAGGTTGAAAGCTAACCTGAGTCGGGGGCACCGATGTCCGAACCGGTGCATGCATAGGCTGCGCCGGTTCCAATTCAAAGACCGGATAAGAACACGCGCAGCTTAAATGCGAGCTGAATAACCCTACACTGGTACCCAGTTTACGCCATTCAGCATGTTAAGCTGATCACCATTTGCATATATAAGTAGGACGAAAGCGATGAAAGCGCGCATTCAGTGGACGGGCGAGGCCATGTTCCTCGGCGAGTCTGGCAGTGGCCATGTAGTGGTCATGGATGGCCCGCCGGAAAGCGGCGGTCGCAACCTGGGCGTACGGCCGATGGAGACCGTGCTGATCGGTCTGGGCGGCTGCGCCAGCTACGACGTGGTCAGCATCCTGCGCAAGGCGCGGCAGCCGGTGGAGAGCTGCGAGGCGTTCCTCGAGGCCGAGCGCGCCGATACCGAGCCCAAGGTGTTCACCCGCATCCACTTGAAGTTCGTGGTCAAGGGGCGCGGTCTCAAGGAAGCCCAGGTCAAGCGCGCCATCGAGCTGTCGGCGGAAAAATACTGCTCGGCGTCCATCATGCTTGGCCGCGCCGGCGTCGAGATCAGCCACAGCTACGAACTCGTCGAACTCGCCTGAATCCCTCGCCCGCGACGCCCGTTCAGGCGTCGCTACCCGCGTCATCCCCTTCTCGCCGACATCAATTCATCACCTGAGCCCGGCAGACTCTGGCCCCAGCCGCTGCCGATCTGCATAATGCGCCGCTCTTAAGGGGCATGCCCCGATAAGTACAGCCAATCGCCATCGCGAAGAGGTGTTCGCCGCCCTACGCAGCTTGCGCAATCCGCAACTGACGGGCATTCAGGACCGCGGTCAGAGACCGCACGACGGGAGCTTTACCACCGTGAAAAGCAAACTCAGGCTTCATGGTTTCAACAACCTGACCAAGACCTTGAGCTTCAACATCTACGACATCTGCTATGCCGAGACGTCGGAAGATCAACAGGCCTATGTCCAGTACATCGACGAGGAATACGACGCCGAGCGTCTGACCCAGATACTGACCGACGTGGTCGATATCATCGGGGCCAACATCCTCAACATCGCCCGCCAGGACTACGATCCCCAGGGTGCCAGCGTGACCATCCTGATTTCCGAGCAACCGGTCGAGCCGACCGAGAGCCAGATCGAGGAGTCGCCCGGCCCGCTGCGCGAGACCATCCTTGGCCACCTGGACAAGAGTCACATCACGGTGCACACCTATCCGGAGATTCATCCGGATGACGGCATCGCCACCTTCCGCGTCGACATCGACGTCTCCACCTGTGGCGTGATCTCCCCGCTCAAGGCCCTGAACTACCTGATCCACCAGTTCGACTCGGACATCGTCACCGTGGATTACCGGGTGCGTGGTTTCACCCGCGACATCGAAGGGCGCAAGCACTTCATCGACCACGAGATCAATTCGATCCAGAACTACCTGTCCGAGGATACCCGCGCGGCCTATCAGATGGTCGACGTGAACGTGTACCAGGACAACCTGTTCCACACCAAGATGCTGCTCAAGGAATTCGAACTGGACAACTACCTGTTCGGCGACGCCTCCCGCAGCCTCTCGACCGAACAGCGCCAGCAGATCACCCAGCGTCTCAAGCACGAGATGCGCGAAATCTTCTCCGGACGCAACCTGCCGCGCTGATCGCTTGGCTGTTGCTCAAAAAACCCCGCCACGGCGGGGTTTTTCGTTTCCCGGGCTCAGTGATGCTCGTCGCGCGCGACCGGTGCGGCACCGGTCACGCTCTTGACCACCCGGCCGATGGTCAGGCCCTGGCCGAGGATGGAGACCAGTACCACGATATAGGTCAGCGCCAGGATCAGATCCCGTTCCGGACCGGCTGGCAGGCTCAGGGCGAGGGCCACGGAGACACCGCCGCGCAGGGCGCCCCAGGTAAGGATGCGCGCTGTGCCGCGGGTCATGTTGCGCCAGTGCGGACTCAGCAGTACCACCGGTGCCACGCTGATCCAGCGGGCGAAGAGAATCGCCAGGGTCACCAGCAACGCCGCGCCCAGGTGGGTCCAGCTGAAGGGCAGCACCAGCAGCTCCATGCCGATCAGGGCAAACAGCAGGGCGTTGAGGATCTCGTCGATCAATTCCCAGAAACCGTCCAGGTAGCGCCGAGTAAAATCGTTCATGGCCTTGGTGCGACCCAGGTTGCCGATGATCAGGCCGGCCACCACCATGGCGATGGGGCCGGAGACGTGCAGGTGACTGGCCAGGGTCGAGCCGCCGATCACCAGCGCCAGGGACAGCATCACCTCGATCTGGTGCTGCTCGATGCTCAGCATCAGCCAGTAGCAGATAAAACCGATCACCAGGCCAAAGAGGATGCCGCCGCCGGCTTCTTCGAGAAACAGCCAGAGCGCGGTGTTGGCCGTGGGCGTCTCGCCCAGCTGGATCACCCCCAGCAGCACCGAATAGACCACCACGGCGACGCCATCGTTGAACAGCGCTTCGCCGACGATGGTGGTTTCCAGCGACTTGGGCGCGCCGGCCGAGCGCAGGATGCCGAGCACGGCGATGGGGTCGGTGGGGGAGATCAGGGCACCGAAGATCAGGCAGTAGAGCAGGTCGATGTGCCAGCCCAGCCAGCCGAAGATCCAGTAGGTCAGGTAACCGATCAGTACCGTGGAGATCACCACGCCCAGGGTGGCCAGGCCACCGATGGCCCACCTGTAGTCACGCAGGTCCTTGAGATTGACGTGCAGGGCGCCGGCGAACAGCAGGAAGCCGAGCATCCAGTTCATCAGCAGGTCGTTGAAGTCGATCTGCCCGAGCAATTCGCCGATGCGGTGCTCGAGACCGGGAAAACCCAGCCAGGACAGGCTCTGCAGGCCGACCGAGAAGATCAGCGCGATGACCATGACGCCGATGGTGGGTGGCAGGCCAATGAAGCGGAAGTTGAGGTAGGTGAGCAACGAGGTGAAGCAGATGAAGGCAGCAGCGAGTTCGAGCATGGGCGTTCCAGATCCATCAGACAACGAGACCCCGCGAACGCGGGAGCTAGGGGTAGGATGGGGCGGATGCCGCAAAAGTTACATTATCGATAGCCTGCTATCCGAATTCTCGTTGGAAAGAAGGTGCACCGCGCTCTACCCAGGCGGGTAACGCCTGAGCAGGGCAAGGTGCGTGACGCAGAGACGAACGTCGTCGTGGCTAGAGCGAAGCTGCGACTCCGAGTGCGGTCTCGCGCAGGGGCAGCGGGTGGGGCGCGGCGATACGTGCCTCCAGAGTCGCCACGTAACTGCGGGCATCCGCTTCGCTAAGAAAGGTAATGGCCTGCTTGTCGATGCAGACCTGCCAGGCACTGGTGGTGGACTTGCGCAGGGGACGAACCACGATCTTCATGCTGATACCCTCGGGGACAGACGAAAAGTGGAAACCCGAGTCTAGAGTGGTTTTGATTGCAGAACAGTGACACTCGTCAGTCCGCTGGCTAGGCGCGTGCGCGTTGCCGCTCGGCATACCAGGCGGCGAACTCCTCGGGAGGCAACGGCGGACTGAACAGGAAACCCTGGCACTGCTGGCAGCCCAGCTTGCGCAGGATGTCCCATTGTTCGGTGGTCTCCACCCCTTCGGCCAGGACGTCCAGGCCCAGGCCCTGGCCCAGGGCAACGATGGCCGCGGCGATGGCCTGGCTGCTGTGGGTACCGCTGTCGCTGCGCAGTTCGTGCATGAAGCTCTGATCGATCTTGAGCTTGTCGAGCGGAAAGCGGCGCAGGTAGGCCAGCGAGGAGTAGCCGGTGCCAAAGTCGTCCACGGCGATACGCACCCCGAGCGTCTTGAGGGTCGCCAGGGACATCAGCGCTTCCTCGACGTTGTCCATCAGGGTGCCTTCGGTGATCTCCAGTTCCAGGTTCTCGGCGGGCAGGCGACTGCGCGCCAGGGCGCGGGAGATGGTGCTGGCCAGGTCACGCTTGGCGAATTGCCGGGGCGAGATGTTGATCGCCAGGGTCTCCAGTTCCAGCCCCTGCTCCAGCCAGCTGCGCATCTGCTGGCAGGCACTCTCGATGATCCAGTCGCCCAGCGGCACGATGAGCCCGGTCTCTTCGGCCAGGGGAATGAACTCGGTAGGCGGGATGAGCCCCAGTTCCGGGTCCAGCCAGCGCACCAGGGCTTCCACGCCGATGGTCTGGGCCGAACTCACGCTCATCAGCGGTTGGTAATGCAGGACGAAATCACCGCGCTTGAGCGCCGTGCGCAGTCGCGATTCGAGATTCAACCGACGCCGTGACTGCTCGGTGAGAGCCTGGGTATAGAAGCGGAAGGTATCGCGACCCTGATCCTTGGCCTGGTGCATGGCGGTGTCGGCATTGCGGATGAGGTCGTCGGCGGTGCTGCCATCGTCGGGGAAGAGACTGATGCCAATGCTGGCGCTGAGGTAGATGTCGTGGTCGCCCAGGTGGAAGGGTTGTTCCAGCTTGTTGAGCATCGCCTGGGCAATCTGGGCGGCGAACTCGGGGCGGTCCAGACGCTCGATAATGACCAGGTATTCATCACCGCCGATGCGGGCCAGGGTGATGTCCTCGCTGAGCAGGGCGCGCAAGCGGGCGGCGAATTCCACCAGCAGTTCGTCGCCCAGGGCATGGCCATGACTTTCGTTGACCGTGCGGAAGTGATCGAAGTCGAGAATCAGCACGGCGACCAGGTATTCCTGGGGTTCCGCAAGGGCCAGCGCGTGTTCGAGGTGGGTACGCGCCAGCAGGCGGTTGGGGAGGTCGGTCAGCGGATCGTGGTGGGCGAGGTGGCTCAGGCGCGCCTCGCTCTCCCGCAGCCGGGTGGTATCGCTGACCGTGACCGTGTATTGGCGTCTTTCCCGGGGGTAGAGGGTGTCGATGGTGGTCCAGGCCGGAAAGGTGCTGCCATCCAGGCGAGGCCAGAGTAGCTCGCCTTCCCAGCGACCCTCGCGGCGTACGGTGCGCCAAAGCTCGCGATAGAAGCGCTGATCCTGCCGGCCCCCGCTGGGCAGCCCGAGACGCTGGCCGAGCAGGGTGCCCTCCTGGGCGCCCAGCAGCCGGGCGAAGGCCGGATTCACCGCCAGGATCCAGCGACGCTCGTCGAGCAGCAGCAGGCCATCGCGACTGTTCTCGAACATCGCCGCAGCCTGGCGCAGGCTCTCCTCCTGCTGTTTGCGCAGGGTGATGTCCTGAGCGGTACTGATGAAATACTGCGGCAGGCCCTGATCATCGCGGATCAGCCGGGTGGTGACGTTGGCCCACACCGGCTGGCCGCTGCGATGAAGATAGCGCTTTTCCAGGGTGTAGCGATCCTGGCCGGTCTCGATCAGCTGTTTCCGCAGCGCGGCGCCGAGGGCACGCTCTTCCGGATGAGTCACCGAGGCGATGTCGCGTTGCAGCAATTCCGCTTGCGAATAGCCGAGCATCTGGCAGAAGTGATGATTGATGCTCAGCCAGTGGCCGTCCAGGTCATTCAGCATGATGCCGGTATAGGCCTGTTCGAAGATGCTGCGGTAGCGGGCTTCGCTGGCTTGCTGGGCCTGGACGGCGCGCTGTTGCCGAATGGCCAGCACCGCCAGGCGGGTGAACTCGGTGATCAGGGTCTGGGTTTCCGGCTCGGGTAGCCGCGCCTCGCCATAGTAGATCCCCAGCGCGCCCACGGCGCGCTGTTGCTCGTCCTGCAGGGGCAGTGCCCAGGCGCCGCGAATGCCCGCCGCCAGGGCTGCCGGCAGCAGGAACTGCCAGGCCGGATCCAGTTCGATGTCGATGGTGAACACGGGGGCATTGCCGGTGACGGCGGAACAGCAGCCCTGGTCGTGGCGACCGCGGGGGATACCTTCCAGCGCCGCCTGAAAGGCGGGCGGCAGGCTGGGCGCCGCGGCGACGCGCAGGTGCTCGCCCTGATCGTCCAGCAGCAGGGCGACGCGCATCTCGGGATAGATGCGTTCCAGTCGCAAGGCGATGCCCTGCTGGATCTCCGCCAACGGCAGGCCGGTGAGCAGGTCGTCGAGCACGTCGCTGCGGGCCTGCTGTAACTGCTGCGCCTGGTAGTCGTGATGAATGTCGGTCAGGGTGCCCTGGATTTCGCCATCGAGGCCGGCGCGCAATTCCATCTGCATCCAGCGGTGGCTTTCCACCGACTGCCGCAGCCGCACCACGCCGTTCCAATGCAGGCGCTGACCCGCCGCGAAATCGGCGACCAGCTGGCGCAGCCGGGCGCCATCCTGGGGATGAAAGGCCTGGTCCAGGGGGTGGTTGAGTTGCTGGGCCGGAGGTTGACCGGTCAGGCTTTCCCACGCGGGATTGAGGAATTGCCAACGGCCGCGGTGATCGCTGGCGAATATCACCAGCGGCAGATGCTGGACCAGTTCGCGATAGCGTCTCTGGCTGTCCTGCAGGGCCTGCTCGGCCAGCTTGTGGCTGGTGATGTCGACCAGGGCTCCGCGGGTAACGCCAGCTTCGTCGAAGTCGCTCTGCCAGTTGAGCCAGCGCCAACTGCCTTCGCCGTCATCGAAGTGCGCGGAAAAGTTCAGCGGCCCCTGCATGTGCTGCAGGCGTTCGAGCATGCTGCGGACATGGTCGCGATCCTCGGCGCGCGCGCAGGCCACGACCGTGGCGAAATCCAGCGGATCGCTGTCCTTGGGCTGGTGCAGCATCACCAGGGTCCGTTCGGAGCAGAGCAAGCGGCCATTGGGCAGCAACTGCCAGTCGCCGGTATTGGTGAGTCGCTGGATGAAATCCTGGGTACCGCGCTGGGTCTGCAGTTCTTCGATGAACCCTTCGCGATGCCTGACCTGTCGCTGCATCAGTCCATACAGGACCAGCGACAACAGGCTGATAAAGCCCAGGCTTTTCAAGGTATGCCAAGGATAGGCACTGTCCTGATCGCCGACCAGGACATGCAGCAGCCCATCGCTACCGATCACCCAGAGGGCACTCAGCAACAGATAAATCAGGGCAATGCGCGCAGGAGAAAGAGGCCGCATCCCGGATCCTCAAGGCCCGATCGTAGGTGTCGGGTTCAGTTCAGCATTGACCGGATAAAGGTGCAGCAGTTCTGGTTTGGCCACCCGGCAATCCCTCTTTCTATCGTGCGGCATCGGTCGACGCATCACGCGGGCAACTACCCGGACTAGACGTCCCACCCAGAGTCGTCTGACCTCGTGCAATTTACCAGACGAATTTTCACCTTTCTTGCATTTTGCCTGCTGGCTAGCAAGGTGAAATATATATAAGTTATTGATTTTTAATAACTTTTTATGGGTTTGGAATTCATCGCGACCGTTGCGCTCTACATCTAGGTCGCTGCTGCCAGGACCTGAGCGCAGTACAACCAAGGAAAACAGGAGTCATCTCATGAAAAAGACTTTCGGTACTTTCGCCCTCGCTGCCGTCACCGCTTCCGTACTGAGCCTGCCGCTGGCCGGCGGTGCCTTCGCTGCCACCAGCCAGAACATGACCCTGGCCGCCAATAACACCATGGACAAGACCGAAGAAGCCGCATCCGATACCTGGATCACCAGCAAGGTGAAGGCGTCTTTCCTGGCTGACGAACACATCAAGGGCACCTCGATCAAGGTGGAGACCAACAAGGGCGTCGTCTCCCTGTCCGGCACCGTGGCTACCGAAGCCCAGCGCGACCTGGCGATCAAAGAAGCCAAGGCCATCAAGGGCGTCAAGGCCGTCTCGGCTGACGCGCTGAAAGCCGCTCAGTAAGAACGCCTGGTAACCCCGGCACGATGGCAGCGTCGCATGCTGCCATCACCCTTTATCCTTCACCCCGGAGAACTGACATGACCAACACGACCGAAACCCTCAACGATCTGATCGAGATCGCCCGTGACGGCAAGAATTTCTACGAGCACGCCCTCACCGAAGTGAAGAACCCCGAACTCAAGGCCCTGTTCACCGAGATCGCCCAGAGCAAGGGCGAGATCATCAGCGCCCTGAGCAGCCAGGTATCGGCCGCTGGTGAAAAGCCCGCCGAGCAAGGCACCTTTGCCGGCAGCTTCCGCAAGTACTACACCGACGTCAAAACTTCCTTTGCCAGCAAGGAAAAGGAAGAGGTCACCTACGTCAGTGAACTGGAAGAACAGGAAGACCGCCTGTTGCACGCGCTGGAGCGTGCCGTGAATGAACATGCCACGCCGGATGCCCAGGCCAGCCTGCGCAGCCAGCTCGAAAAGGCCCGTGCGACCCATGATCGCATGCGTGACCTGAAGCACCGGATGCAAGCAGCCCACTAAGGCCGCAGCCCAAAGAAAAGCCCCGCCTAGGCGGGGCTTTTCTTTGGGCTGCGGCCTAGCCCTGCGGGGCGCGGTTGAGACGAGCGTCGATAAGGCTGTCGACTACGGACGGGTCGGCCAGGGTCGAGGTATCGCCCAGGCTGTCCAGCTCGTCGCAGGCGATCTTGCGCAGGATGCGCCTCATGATCTTGCCGGAGCGGGTCTTGGGCAGCACCGGCGCCCATTGCAGGAACTCCGGCTTGGCGAAGCTGCCGATCTCGTCGGCTACCTGCTGACGCAGCCGAGCCTTGAGTTCATCGCTCGGCGTTACCCCGCCCTTGGTGGTAACGAAGGCGTAGACCGCCTGCCCCTTGACCTCGTGCGGGCAGCCCACCACGGCCGCCTCGGCCACGTCCGCATGCTCGGTGAGGACGCTTTCTACTTCCGCCGTACCGATGCGGTGGCCGGAGACGTTGAGCACGTCGTCCACCCGCCCGGTGATCCAGTAGTAGCCGTCTTCGTCCCGCCGTGCGCCGTCGCCGGTGAAGTAGTAGCCCGGATAGGCACTGAAATAGGTGTCGATCAACCGCTGGTGATCGCCATAGACGGTGCGGATCTGACTTGGCCAGCTGGCCTTGATCGCCAGCACGCCGCTGCCGGGACCGTCGATTTCCTTGCCCTGTTCGTCCAGCAGAACCGGCTGGACGCCAAAGAAGGGCAGGGTGGCCGAACCTGGCTTCAGCGCCAGGGCACCGGGAGGCGGCGCGATGAGGATGCTGCCGGTCTCGGTCTGCCACCAGGTGTCGACGATGGGGCAGCGCCCTTCGCCCACCACCCGGTGATACCACTCCCAGGCCTCCGGATTGATGGGTTCGCCGACGCTGCCCAGCAGTTGCAGGCTCTGCCGCGAGGTGCGCTGTACCGGCTCGTCGCCTTCCCGCATCAGGGCGCGCAAGGCAGTGGGAGCGGTATAGAAGATATTGACCTGGTGCTTGTCTACCACCTGCCAGAGGCGACTGGCGTCGGGATAGCTCGGCACGCCTTCGAACATCAGGGTAGTGGCGCCGTTGGCCAGGGGCCCGTAGACGATGTAGCTGTGGCCGGTCACCCAGCCGACGTCGGCCGTGCACCAGAAGACCTGACCTTCATGATAGTCGAACAAATACTTGAAGCTTAAGGTCACGCCCAGCAGATAGCCCCCGGTGGTGTGCAGCACGCCCTTGGGCTTGCCGGTGGAACCGGAGGTGTAAAGGATGAACAGTGGATCCTCGGCGTCCATGGGCTCCGCCGGGCAGTCGGCGGAGACGTCGGCCACGGCCTGGGCATAGGGCAGGTCGCGACCTTCCTGCCGGCCCACCGCGGCGCCGGTACGCTCGACCAGCACCACGGTGTGGACGTCCGGGCACTTGGCCAGGGCCTTGTCGACATTGGCCTTGAGCGGGACGCGCTTACCACCGCGTACGCCCTCGTCGGCGGTGATCACCACCCGGCAGTCGGAGTCGAGGATGCGATCACGCAATGCCTCGGGCGAGAAGCCGCCGAATACCACCGAATGGACCGCACCGATGCGGGCGCAGGCCAGCATGGAGTAGGCCGCCTCGGGGATCATCGGCAGGTACAGGCAGACCCGGTCGCCCTTCTTCACCCCGCGCGCCTTGAGCACATTGGCCAGGCGGCAGACGTGTTCGTGCAGCTGACGATAGGTGATGGTCTGGCTGTCGGCGGGATCGTCACCTTCCCAGACGATGGCGGTCTGGTCACCGCGGGCGGCGAGGTGGCGATCAATGCAATTGTAGGCGACGTTGAGCTGACCGCCGCTGAACCAGCGGGTACGCCCCTCGCGCATATCGCCGCTATGGACTTCGTCCCAGGTGCGCGACCAGTCGAGCAGGGCGCTGGCCTGCTCGCTCCAGAAGCGTTCCGGCTGGTCCACCGAACGCTGGTAGAGCTCGCGATAACGGGCTTCATCGAGATGGGTGCGCGCACTCAGGCTCTCGGGCACGGGATAGCGTTGGCTCATGGCCGGCTCCTTCTTGGTGTTGTTGTGCTCCTAGTTTAGGCCCGGATGGCCCGATGGGGTTCAGCGGGAGGATAAAACGAAAAAAGCGCCGCAGAGCGGCGCTTTTCGAGAGAGCAGAGGCGATCAGCCGCGGTGACGACCGCGGAAGTAATCAATGAGGCCCTGGGTCGAACCATCGTCAGCCTTGCCTTCGCTACGGCCGATGATGTGCTGGTAGACATCCTTGCCCAGCTCCTTGCCCAGTTCGACGCCCCACTGGTCGAAGCAGTTGATGCCCCAGATGACGCTCTGCACGAACACCTTGTGCTCGTACAGCGCCACCAGCGCGCCCAGGCGCCGCGGCGAGATGCGCTCCAGCACCAGGGTGTTGCTCGGACGGTTGCCCGGAATCACCTTGTGCGGCGCCAGCTTGGCGATCTCGGCTTCACCCATGCCCTTCTCGCGCAGTTCCTTCTCGGCTTCCTCGCGGGTCTTGCCCAGCATCAGCGCCTGGCTCTGCGACAGGCAGTTGGCATAGAGCCATTGCTGGTGATCGGCCACCGGGTTGTGGCTCACCACCGGCACGATGAAGTCACCGGGGATCAGTTGGGTGCCCTGGTGGAGCAGCTGGTGGTAGGCGTGCTGACCGTTGCAGCCGACGCCGCCCCAGATCACCGGACCGGTTTCCATGCTCACCGGCGAGCCGTCCTGACGCACGCTCTTGCCGTTGGACTCCATGTCCAGCTGCTGCAGGTGCTTCACGAAGTTACGCAGGTGGTGGTCGTAGGGCAGGATCGCGTGGCTGGTCGCGCCCCAGAAGTTGCCATACCAGACCCCGAGCAGGCCCAGCAGCACCGGCATGTTCTCTTCGAAGGGCGCGCTGGTGAAATGCTGGTCCATGGCATAGGCGCCGGCCAGCAGGTCCTTGAAGTTGGACATGCCGATGGCCAGGGCGATGGGCAGGCCGATGGCCGACCACAGCGAGTAGCGCCCGCCGACCCAGTCCCACATGGGAAAGATGTTCTCTTCGGCGATGCCGAATTCCACCGCCATCTTGACGTTGCTGGAGACGGCGATGAAGTGCTTGTGCAGCTCCGGCTCCGGGCAGCCCTGGGCCAGGCACCAGGCGCGCGCGGCCTGGGCGTTCTTCAGCGTCTCCAGGGTACCGAAGGACTTGGAGGAGACGATGAACAGGGTGGTGTCGGCGGCGAGCTTGGAGGTCACCTCGCGGAATTCGCTGCCATCGATGTTGGCCAGGTAGTGGCAACGTACGCCGCGCTGGGTGAAGGGCACCAGCGCCTCGGACACCAGCTGCGGGCCGAGGAAGGAACCACCGATGCCGATATTGACCACGTCGGTGATCGGCTTCTCGGTGTAGCCGCGCCAGAGGCCGTTGTGGATGCGGGTAACCAGCGCGGTCATCTGGTTCAGGACCCGATGCACCTCGGGCATGATGTCCTGACCGTCGATCTCGACGCTGTCGCCTACCGGACGGCGCAGTGCGGTGTGCAGCGCGGGGCGATGTTCGGACGAGTTGACGTAGGCACCGTCGAACAGGGTGCGGATGGCGCCTTCCAAGCCCGCTTCGCGGGCCAGGTTCACCAGCAGCTCACGGGTCTGCTCGGTGATGAGATTCTTGGAATAGTCGAGGAACAGACCACTGGTGTTCAGGGAGAACTGCGTGAACCGCTGCGGGTCGGCGGCAAAGGCGTCGCGCATGCGAAAGTTCTGCATGGCCTTGCGGTGCTCTTGCAGCGCTTTCCAGGAGGCGAGCTGGGTCACGTCGAGGGGATGTTGATAGTACTCCATGGGTAGGCTTTTCCTTGGTGGCTCTTGTTTGCTGTTGTGCCCCACAAGCCGGTGGCTTGCAAGGGAAAGTCGGCTGCCGCTCGACGCCTGACGTGGCGCCGCGCTTCGAGCATGAAAAAGCCCGGTATGTTCCGGGCTTCCAGGGTCTGAGCAGGTTTGGGTGAGCTAACCTTCGGTTGCATCACACTCGGGGCCTGCGGCGAAAGCTCAGGTTGTCGATCAGGCGGGTCTGACCAAGGTAGGCCGCCACCAATAGGACCAGCTCGCGGGCATCTGGTCCGACCGGTTGCAGACTCGACTGCTCGCGCAACTCCAGGTAATCGACTTTAAGCCCCTGAGCTTGCAGTTCGGCGACACCCGCGGCCAGGACCGGCTCTATCACGGCGCCAGCGGCAAGCTGATCGGCCAGGCGCCTGAGCAGGCTGTACAGGCAGGGCGCACTGGCGCGCTGACCGTCATCGAGATAGCCGTTGCGCGATGACAGGGCCAGGCCATCGGTGGCCCGTACCGTGGGTTGGGCAACGATCTCGATGGGCATGTCCAGGTCCTGGACCAGCTTGCGGATCACCGCCAGCTGCTGATAGTCCTTTTCGCCAAAGACCGCCACGTCCGGTTGCGCCATCTGGAAGAGCTTGGTGACCACGGTCGCCACGCCTTCGAAATGGCCAGGACGGCGGGCGCCGCAGAGGCCTTCGGACACACCCGGCACCTTCACCCGGGTCAGGCCGTCCATGCCATTGGGATACATCTCGCCAACCGCCGGCGCGAACAGCAGGTCGCAATGGGCCTCGTTCAGCTGACGGCTGTCTTCCGCGAGGGTGCGCGGATAGGTGTCCAGATCCTCGCCGGCTCCGAACTGCAGTGGATTGACGAAGATGCTCGCCACCACGAAGTCGGCGTGCTGGCGGGCGGTATCCACCAGGGCGATGTGGCCAGCGTGCAGGTTGCCCATGGTCGGCACCAGGCCGATGCGTAGACCCTGACGGCGCGCGGCGGCAACGGCGGCGCGCAATTCGCGGACGCTATGGACCGTCTTCATGCGGAAAATCCATGTTCGGGAGCGGGAAAGCTGCCGTCCTTGACGGCGGCGACATAGGCCGCCAGGGCAGCCTGGATGCTATCCTGACCGGCCATGAAATTGCGCACGAACTTCGGCGTGCGGCCACGCAGGGCCAGGCCGAGCATGTCGTGCAGCACCAGCACCTGGCCATCGGTGGCGGGGCCGGCGCCGATGCCGATCACCGGTACCCGGGCGGCCCGGGTGATTTCCTCGGCCAGCGCCGAAGGTACGCACTCCAGCAGCAGCATGGCCGCGCCGGCTTCTTCCAGCTCGCGAGCGGCATCGCGCAGCTGCTGAGCCCGTAGCGGGTCACGCCCCTGCACCTTGAAGCCACCGAAGACATTCACCGACTGGGGCGTCAGGCCCAGGTGGGCGCAGACCGGTACGCCATTGGCGGCCAGACGGCGAATCGGCTCGGCCAGCCAGGCGTCACCCTCGAGCTTGACCATCTGCGCGCCTGCCTGCATCAGGCGGCCGGCGCTGGTCAGGGTCTGTTCCAGGGTGGCATAGGTCATGAACGACAGGTCAGCGACGATGAAGGCACCGGCATGGCCACGCTTGACGCAGGCGGTGTGGTAGACCATGTCGTCGAGGGTCACCGGCAGGGTGCTGTCGTGACCCTGCAGCACCATGCCGAGAGAATCGCCGATGAGCAGCATCTCGACGCCGGCTTGGCTGGCGGCCTGGGCGAAGGTGGCATCGTAGGCGGTCAGCATGGCGATCTTTTCGCCACGCTGCTTGAGCCCCTGAAGGGTCGTGAGGCTGATATCAGGCATGCAAGGGTCCTCGTGGGACGGCGCTATGGTTGTTGTCTGGCGCCGCGGGCGCGGGTCGGCCGCGCGAAAACGGCTGCTATAGTCCCGGCGCATCCGGCACAAGTCAATGCTCGGTGTTACTGGTGTGTTACCGGGTAGGTAACGACGCTACCAGTCGCTCCAGACCTTCGAAAGGGCAGGCGGACAGCAGGTCTGGCAGGCGGCGGCCGTCGGGCAGTTGCAGCTCGGGCGCAAGGTCTGCCAGCGGATAGAGCACGAAGGCGCGGGCCTGCAGATGGTAATGGGGGACCTGCAGACGTGGCTCGTCGATCAGCCGTTCGCCAAACAGCAGGATGTCGATGTCCAGGGTCCGCGGACCCCAGCGTTCATCCTTGCGCACGCGGCCTTGCTGCTGCTCGATGGCCTGGGTGGCGTCGAGCAGCGCCAGGGGCGCGAGGCAAGTATCCAGGGCCGCGACGGCATTGACATAGCGCGGCTGGTCGGGCGGTCCCAGGGGGTCGCTGGCATAGAAGGCGGAGACCGCGACGAGCTGGCTAGCGGGCAGCTGGGCCAGGGCTTCCAGGGCCGCGTCCAGCTGCCGCCGGGGCTCGGCCAGGTTGCTGCCCAGGCCGAGATAGGCCCGTTCCATCATTCGTCGCCGGCCGTGGGGGCGTCCGAGGTGCGCCGCTTGCGATTGCTGCCGCCACGACGACGGCGCTTGGCGGGCGCACCGTCTTCCCGGCTGAGGTTCTTGATCATCTCGCGCCGCTGGCTGTCGCCGACTTCCTGATAGCGCGTCCACCATTCACCGAGTCCGCCGGTTTCCTCACCTGCGCTCTCGCGCAGCAGCAAGAAGTCATAACCGGCGCGGAAGCGTGGATTCTCCAGCAGCTGATCGGCGCGTTTGCCCTGACGGCGGGGCAGGCGTTCCTGCATGTCCCAGATCTCGCGCATGGGCATGGTGAAGCGCTTGGGCACGGCGGTGCGCTGGCACTGCTGCAGGGTCAGGTCGTGAGCGGCTTCCTGCATCGCTGGAATCGGCGGCAGACCACGCTCCTGATGATGACGGACGCGCTCGGGCAGCGCCGGCCAGAGCAGGGCCGCGAACAGGAAGGCCGGAGTGACCGGTTTGCCTTCGCGGATGCGGGTGTCGGTGTTGGCCAGCGCCTGCCGGATCAGCGTACCGGCGTACTCCGGATCGCGCTCCAGGGCTTCGCCGCTGGCAGGGAACAGTGGAGCGAACAGGCCGTACTGACAGAGCAACTCGAAGGTGCGCTCCGCCTTGCCGCCAAGCAGCAGCTTGATGATCTCGTCGTACAGCCGCGGCGCCGGAATGTCGCGCAGCAACGGCGCCAGGCGGCTGATGGGTTCGGCGGTAGCCGTCTCGATCTGGAAATCCAGCTTGGCGGCGAAGCGTACGGCCCTGAGCATCCGTACCGGATCTTCCAGGTAGCGCTGCTCGGGATCGCCGATCAGGCGGATCTGGCGCAGGCGGATGTCCTGGGCGCCGTTGGCGTAGTCGAGGATGCGCTCGCCACTGGCATCGTAGTAGAGCGCATTGATGGTGAAATCGCGTCGCTCGGCATCCTGTTCCTGGTTGCCGTAGATGTTGTCGCGCAGGATCCGGCCGCTTTCATGGCGTGAGCCCTGGGCCTCGTCCTCGGCGTCACCGGTGGGATGATTGGCGCGGAAGGTCGCGACCTCGATGATTTCTCGACCGAAATGCACGTGAACCAGCTTGAAGCGGCGGCCGATCACCCGGGCGTTACGGAATTCAGCGCGCACCTGCTCGGGCGTGGCGCTGGTGGCGACATCGAAATCCTTGGGCTCGAAACCAAGCAGCAGGTCGCGGACGCAGCCGCCGACCAGGTAGGCCTGATAACCCGCTTTTTCCAGTCGATCAACGACGCTCAGGGCGTGACGACTGATTCGCTCTCGTTCCAGAGCATGCTGACTGCGGGACAATTCGATGGGCAAGGCAGGCGCGGACGGAGTACGTCGCAGGGGCGAGCGCAGGGTCTGGATCAGCTTCTTCAGCATGCGAGTTTCTGTTTGGAGAGACGGCTATACGCAATCTGGGCACGAATTGATGCCATTGCGCAATAGATAAGGAGGGGATCTTGAACGAGGGAGGGGAGGCTGTCAAAGGCACTGGGGGAGCCGAAGCTCCCCCCCAAAGTGGTACGTGCTTTGTTTTTATTGTTTATCCAGACCTTTTGTTTTTCTTGTGTGGTCTGTCCCGTGCGGATACCGGCCGCCGGAAAGGCTCTGAAGTCTAGAGCCAAGAGCAAACGGATTACTTTGGAAGCTGAGGTCGTCAGGATCATTCCTGCAGTGCCTGGTACGGGTGCTGCCTTGGGGCAGTTTTGTTGTTCTCTGTCCTGACATCGCGCGGAGCATCCCGCAAGACGACTCTTCTCCAAAATGATCAGTTAGCTACGCCTCCGCCTGCTTGTTCTTGTTGTGCTGGAGTCGCTACGTCTTGTTTTTGTTATGGAGTGAGATACGTTTTTATTGTTGTTGTGCCAGAACATAAAGCAGATGCCGTGCCAGTTTTAAAAAAGCCTTTAATTTCAGTGGCTTGGAAAAAATGTAGCCCTTTTGCCTAATGGCTACAGGCGTATTTTCGTTACCGCTGAACCCGCTTCCTGTTACGGCGGTAACACATTGCAAAGGATGTGCAGGGGAGAGGAGGGGGTGTTACCGCGGGGCGCCGCGAAGAATCACGCGCCCCTGGCCAGCCTCAGCTGGCGTCGCTGCTGGCGCTGGCCTTGCGCCGGGGGATGCCCAGGCGCTGACGTCGTTCCCACAGGCACTTGCGACTGACACCGAGCTTGCGGGCCAGCTCGGTCTCGGTCATGTGGTCCTGGTGTTCGAGCACGAAATGCTGGAAGTAGTCCTCCAGCGACAGATCCTCGGTGGGCTCATGGGCGCCATTGCCATTGCCCAGGCCAGAGGTGGGTAGCGGATCCAGATAGCTGTCGGCCAGGTCCAGCTCGCCGAGCTCGACATCGATGCCCAGCTGATCGGCGTTGATTTCCTGCCCTTCGCTGAGGATCACCGAGCGCTCGATGGCGTTCTCCAGTTCGCGCACGTTCCCCGGCCAGGTGTAATGGCGGATGGCGGCTTCGGCCTCGGCACCGAACTTGAGCCCCGGACGACTCATGCGCGCCGATTGGCGGGCGAGGAATACCCGAGCGATCTCCATGACATCGCCGCTGCGTTCGCGCAGGGCCGGCAGTCGCAGGGAGATGACATTGAGGCGATAGAAGAGGTCTTCGCGGAACTGGCCGATCTTGGCCAGGCCCTTGAGGTCCCGGTGGGTCGCAGCGATCAGGCGCACATCGACCTTTTGCGACTGCACCGAGCCGACGCGGCGGATCTCGCCCTCCTGCAACACGCGCAGCAGGCGTGCCTGGGCTTCCAGTGGCAGTTCGCCGATCTCGTCGAGAAACAGGGTGCCGCCGTCGGCCGCTTCCACCAGGCCGGTGCGGCTGGCGCTGGCACCGGTGAAGGCGCCTTTTTCGTGGCCGAAGAGTTCGGATTCGATCAGGGTTTCGGGAATGGCCGCGCAGTTGACCGAGATCAGCGGCGCCTTGGCGCGCCGCGACAGGTTGTGCAGGGCGCGCGCCACCAGCTCCTTGCCGGTACCCGATTCGCCCTGGATGAGCACGGTGGAATCGGTGGGGGCGACCTTGCGGATCTTGCCGAAGAGATCCTGCATCGGTGCGCAGTTACCGATGATGCCGATCTCGCCGGTGGCCGGCGGCGGCGTGACGCTTTCCTCGGCGGTAACCGCTGGGCGCTGCTCACGCTCTACCAGGATGCGTGCTACCGCCTGCAGCATCTCGTCGTGATCGAAGGGCTTGGCGATGTAGTCCACCGCACCCTGCTTCATGGAGTCGACCGCCGATCTCAGGCTGGCGTAGCTGGTCATGATCAGTACCGGCTTGCCCTTGGCGAGATCGATCATCTCGGTGCCGGGCGCGCCAGGGAGACGCAGATCGCTGATGACGAGATCGAAGCTGGGTACGTCGTAGAGGTCCTGGGCTTCCTGCACGGAACCGGCCTCGCTGACGCGGAACTGGTTGCGCTCGAGCAGGCGCCGCAGCGCCGAGCGGATGATCTTCTCGTCTTCGACAATCAGGATATGGGCCATCAAGTGCGCTCTCTTACGGGAAGGCAAGACAACCCACGCCAGGCAGCGTGTCTTGTCGCGGTCGTCTGGACTTCCGAATGCTTTAGCAGATCCATCCAGCAGGCGGATGGGTCCGTCACGGCGCCTCCGGCAACCCGAGATAGCGCGGCAGCAGTACCCGAATGCGGGTGCCCTGGCCGGTCACGGGGTCGGTAGGACTATCGATCATTATCTGACCATAATGCTCTTCTACGATGGAATAGACCAGCGCCAAGCCAAGCCCTGTCCCCTTGCCCGGATCCTTGGTGGTGAAGAAGGGTTCGAACAGGCGACTGATGATGGCTTTGGGGATGCCGCTGCCTTCGTCTTCGACGCTCAGGGACACGGTCTGGCCATGGGCTTCGCTGCGCACCCGGATCGGCGCACCGGCGGGAGAGGCGTCGCGGGCGTTGGATAGCAGGTTGATCATGACCTGCACCAGGCGCTGTGGATCGCCCTGCACGAAGTGCTCGGGATCGCAGAGGTTGAAGAAGTCGACGTCCACGCTCTGCCGGTTGAGCGAGAGCAGTGCGATGGCCTCCTGGGCCGCCTCGGCCACGCAGACCGGTTCGTGCGCCTGCTGGCGCCCGCCGGCATGGGCGAAGCTCATCAGCGACTGGACGATGCGGGTGATGCGGCGGGTCTGCTCGATGATCTGGCTGCTGATCTCGTCGATCTCCTCGTCCGCCTCACGCTCCTCGCGCAGATTCTGCGCCAGGCAGGCGATGCCGGTGACGGGATTGCCGATCTCGTGGGCCACGCCCGCTGCCAGGCGGCCGATGGAGGCGAGCCGCTCGGAATGGATCAGGCGGTCTTCCAGCAGTTGGGTCTCGCTGATGTCTTCCACCACCAGCACGGTGCCGTTGCTGCCCACCGCCAGGGGTTCGTCGATGGTCGCCTTGTGCAGGTTGAGCCAGCGCTGTTCGTGCTCCTGGGACAGGCGCTGCTTGTAGAGGTGCTGCTGCGCCGGCTCGGCGAGAAAGCGTTCGAACAGGTCCTGCCAGGGGTTGGGCAGGGCGCTCAGGCGCGAGCCCACCACCCGGGCGCCGTCGATGCCGGTGAGGTCTTCCATGGCACGGTTCCACATGAGGATCTCGCGGTCCCGGGCCAGGGAGCAGACGCCCATGGGCAATTCCTGCAGGGTCTGCCGGTGATAGCGGCGCAGGGCGTCCAGCTCGGCGGCAAGACCGGTCAGGCGCGACTGGTAGTCTTCCAGGCGGTTCTCGATGAAGTGGATGTCCTCGGTGGCATAGGCCTCGCTTTCCGCCTTGAAGGGCAGAAAGGTCTCGACGATGTCCTGGGCGACCCGCGGGCCCATCAGGCCGGACAGGTTGGCCTCGATGCGATCGCGCAGACGGCGCAGGGCATAAGGACGGCGCTCGTCGTAGGGCAGCAGCAGATCGGCCAGGGCCCGCTCGACCTCCTTCTGCGCGGTCTTGGCACCAAGCGGCTTGGCCAGCTGGGCAGCGAAGTCCTGGGGCGAGCTGGCTGCCAGTTCTCGGCGTTGCGGGCGGCGGACGTTGTCGACCGCGCAGGCTTCCGCGGCGCTCTTCTCTTCTTCGCTGGCCTCGGTGAAGAGCGAGACCAGGGCGAACACCAGCACGTTGACGGTCAGCGAGGCCACCGCGGCGAGGTGCCAGTTGCTGGCGCTGATGCGATAGCTGAAAACGCCGATGTGCAGCGGATTGATGTCGGCTACCAGCGGCATGAGCATGCTCAGGAACCACAGGCCCAGGCCGCACAGCAAGCCGGCGATGAAGCCCTTGCGATTGGCCGTCTGCCAGTAGAGCACCGAGAGCGCGCCGGGCAGGAACTGTACGGTGGCGACAAAGGAGACGATGCCCAGGCTGGAGAGATCGCCATGGCCCTGCAGCAGGCGATAGAAGCCGTAGCTGCCAAGGATGATGGCGGCGATCAGCATCCGGCGGGTCATGCGCAGCCAGCGATAGATGTTGCCGTCGGTGGGCGGCTGGTAGAGCGGCAGGACGATGTGGTTGAGCAGCATGCCCGACAGCGCCATGGTCACCACGATGATCAGGCCACTGGCCGCCGACAGGCCACCGACGAAGGCCACCAGCGCCAGCAGCGGATTGTCCAGCGCCAGGCCCACGCCGAGGGTGAAGTACTCCGGCGGCGTCGGCGAACCCAGCGCCAGGCCGCCCCAGAGAATTGGCGGCACCGCCAGGCTGATCAGCAGCAGGAACAGCGGCAGGCCCCAGCTGGCGCTGACCAGCGCCTGGGGACTGAGGTTCTCGGTGAAGGCCATGTGGTACATGTGCGGGGTGACGATGGCCGCGGCGAAGAACACCAGCAGCAGGATCCGCCAGGGACCTTCCTGCAGCGGGGTGTGCAGGGTGGAGAGGGCGCTCTGGTTCTGCTGCAGCCAGGTCTCCAGGCCGTTGGGCCCGCCGAACACGGTATAGAGGGTGACGCCGCCGACGATGCCCAGCGCCAGGAGCTTGACCAGGGACTCGAAGGCGATGGCCACCACCAGGCCTTCGTGGCGCTCCTTGGAGTTGATCTGGCGCGCGCCGAAGAGCATGGCGAAGAGGGTGATCAGCAGGCAGAAGCCCAGCGCCGGGGCGTCCTGAGCGCGGGCCTGCACCAGGATGCCCGTGCTGGTGGCCACCGCCTGGATCTGCAGCGCCAGGAGGGGTAGCACGGCGATCAGCATGCCTAGGCTGGTCAGGGCGCCTGCCCAGGTGCTGCGGAAGCGGAAGGCGAAGAGGTCGGCCAGGGACGCCAGCTGGTAGGCGCGGGTCAGCCGCAGGATGGGATAGAGCAGCACCGGCGCCAGCAGAAAGGCGCCGCACAGACCCAGGTAGTAGGCAAGAAAGCCGTAGCCGTAGTCGTAGGCCAGGCCCACGGTGCCATAGAACGCCCAGGCGCTGGCATAGACTCCCAGCGACAGGGTGTAGATCAGCGGGTGGCGCACCAGTCGGCGCGGCACCCAGCCCTTCTCGGTTATCCAGGCGACGCCAAAGAAGATCAGCAGGTAGCCGGCGCTGATCAGGACCAGTTGGGACAGACTAAAGCTCGTCGGCATCGCGCTGGCTCTGCAGGATGAAGGTCACCACGATGAGGATGAGCCACAGCAGGTAGGGGCGATACCAGGCACCGCTGGGAGCGATCCACCAATCCATGATGGCGGGGGAGAACAGATAGATGCCTACCACGAGGAGCAGGACCAGCCGGTAGATGTACATGCGCGGTTCCCGAACGGCGATGGCGCCATGGTAAAGCAAAAGCGGTGTACCCCGGAGCGTGACGGCTCTACCGTAAAGGCTTCTTTGCTCGCAGGAGAAAGACGATGACCAGACCCCGACTCGCTGCCGTGCTGGAAACCGCGCTCTACGCCGCCGATCTGCCCAAGGCGCGGCGCTTCTACGAGGAGGTGCTGGGACTGGCCCCGATGTTCGCCGATGAACGCCTGGCCGCCTACGCCGTGGGTGCCAGTGTCTTGCTGCTGTTCCAGCGGGGCACCACCGAGCAACCGGTCAGGCTGCCAGGCGGCTGCATTCCGCCCCATGGCGCACAGGGCTGCCAGCATCTGGCCCTGGCGATCGCAGCGGAAGAGCTGGAGCCTTGGGTCGTACAGCTGGAAGCGGCCGGGGTGCCCATCGAGGAGCGCACCCAGTGGCCGCGTGGTGCGGTCAGTCTGTATTTTCGCGATCCGGATGGGCATCTGCTGGAGTTGGCGACCCCCGGACTCTGGCCCAATTACTAGGCGGGCAACTGCGCCTCGGCCAGCTGGGACACCCGCGGGATCAGGCTGGCATCCCAGTGGGCGACGCCCCAGGCGAGTACGCTGGCGGGTGCTTCCTCGGCCAGCGCCGCGTGAGTCGGCTGGCCCAGGGTACGCAGGGCTCGCACCAGCAGCGCTCCGGCCTGTTCGGGTGGCAGCGGCGGCGAGCGATAGCGCTTGCCCAGCTTGTGCCCATCGGGCTGGATCAGTAGGGGGACGTGCAGATAGCGCGGCGCCGGGTGGCCGAGGAGTTCCTGCAGATAGAGCTGACGTGGCGTGGAGTCCAGCAGGTCGGCGCCGCGCACCACGTCGGTCATGCCCTGCAGGGCATCGTCCATCACCACGGCCAGCTGATAGGCGATCAGGCCATCGCGCCGCTGGATGACGAAGTCGCCCACCTCGCGGCCCAGGTGCTGGCGGAAGTCGCCCTGCACCCGGTCGGCGAAACGGTATTCCAGCTCGGGTACGCGGATGCGGATGGCGGCGCCCGTCTCTGGCAGGCCGCGATTGCGGCAGTGGCCGGGATAGAGGCCGGCAGTGCCTTCGAGCTGTTTGCGTGAGCAGTCGCAGGCATAGGCCAGGCCGCTGGCCAGCCATTGCGCGATGGTGGTGCGATAGGCGTCCAGGCGCTCGCTCTGGCGCAGCACCGGACCGTCCCAGTCGAAGCCATAGGCTTCCAGGGTGGTGAGGATGGCCGCCTGGGCGCCAGGGACCTCACGGGGTGGGTCCAGGTCCTCCATGCGCACCAGCCAGCGGCCACCCGCGGCACGGGCGTCGAGGTAGGAGGCGAGGGCGGCGACCAGGGAACCGAAGTGCAGATAGCCGCTGGGCGTAGGGGCGAAACGACCGACATAGGGGCGCCTGGACATAGCTCATCCTGTGAATGCCGGAAAGAACAAAGGGCGCCGTAGCGCCCTCGTCGGTGAGACCGTCGGACTCAGGTCCCGGTCTGCTTCTCGCGGATCTCGGCCAGCGTCTTGCAGTCGATGCACAGACTGGCAGTCGGACGGGCTTCCAGGCGACGGATACCGATTTCCACGCCGCAGGAGTCGCACCAGCCGTATTCGTTGTCTTCGATCAGCTGCAGCGTCTCGTCGATCTTCTTGATCAGCTTGCGCTCGCGGTCGCGGGCACGCAGTTCCAGGCTGAATTCCTCTTCCTGGGTCGCCCGATCGGCGGGGTCGGCGAAGTTGGCCGCTTCTTCCTTCATGTGGTGCACGGTGCGATCGACTTCTTCGCGTAGCTCCTGTTTCCACCTGTTCAGAATGGCGGTGAAGTGGGCGCGCATGCGCTCACTCATGTATTCCTCACCCTTGGCAGGCTGGTAGGGTTCGTAGCCACGGGCCAGATGATTGTTCTGCTGATTTGCTTCGCTGGGCATGATTGACCCTCTCACTTTCGCTGATCCTGTCCACAGGCTGGATGCGTCTCCAGGCCTCTCCATGATGGAACGCCCGGGGTCTGTGGCTGCCGATGGCGTCCCGCGCATTGCCGACGCCAGGCTGAATATGTTCTCGACTGGCCAGCCGCCCTGCGGATGCAAGCGGGCGAACTTACCAGAAGCTTCCAGGGGGCGCTACTACCGGCCTCCCGCTCCTTGCTGGCGCTCCGCCGGACGCGGCGGATGCCGGCCTGCGAAGCCTTGGTTAGAATCCCGCCTTCGCCACAAGTTCGGACCCCGTCCATGTCCAATTCCTACAGCGCGCGCAGCCGGGCTATCGAGCCCTTCCATGTGATGGCCTTGCTGGAGCGCGCCAACCAGCTCCAGGCCGCCGGGCACGACGTCATCCACCTGGAGATCGGCGAGCCCGATTTCACCACCGCCGCCCCCGTGGTCGCCGCTGGCCAGGCAGCCTTGGCGGCGGGCCAGACCCGCTACACCGCGGCTCGCGGCCTGCCGGAATTGCGTCGCGCCATTGCCGCCTTCTATGGCGAGCGCTATGGCGTCGACCTCGATCCGGAGCGGGTGTTGATCACCCCCGGTGGGTCCGGCGCCCTGCTGCTGGCCAGCGCCCTGCTGGTCGATCCCGGTCGCCATTGGCTGCTGGCGGACCCTGGCTACCCCTGCAATCGTCACTTCCTGCGTCTGGTGGAGGGCGCAGCCCAGTTGATCCCGGTCGGGTCCGACACGCGCTATCAGCTCACCCCCGAATTGGTGGCGCAGCACTGGCAGCCGGACAGCGTAGGTGCCCTGGTGGCCTCGCCGGCCAATCCGACCGGCACCCTGCTCGATCGCGACGAACTCGCCGGGCTGTCGGCAGCGCTCAAGGCGCGCGGCGGCCATCTGGTGGTGGACGAGATCTACCACGGCCTGACCTATGGTCTGGACGCACCCAGCGTGCTGGAGGTGGACGATTCGGCCTTCGTGCTCAACAGCTTCTCCAAGTACTTCGGCATGACCGGCTGGCGGCTCGGCTGGCTGGTGGCGCCGCGCGCGGCCGTGCCGGAGCTGGAAAAGCTGGCGCAGAATCTCTACATCAGTGCCTCCACCGTGGCCCAGCAGGCTGCCCTGGCCTGTTTCACCCCCGCGGCCATGGCCATCTTCGAAGAGCGCCGCGCGGAGTTCGCCCGTCGCCGCGACTACCTGTTGCCGGCGCTACGCGGGCTGGGCTTCGAGATCGCCGTCGAACCCCAGGGCGCCTTCTATCTCTATGCCGACATCTCCGCCTTCGGTGGCGATGCCTATGCCTTCTGCCAGTTCCTGCTGGAGACCGAGCACGTGGCCATCACACCCGGCCTGGACTTCGGTCGCCACCGTGCCGACACCCATGTGCGCTTCGCCTATACCCAGTCGCTGCCGCGCCTGGAGGAGGCCGTCGCCCGCATCGCCCAGGGCCTGCAGCGCTGGAGCGCGCGGTGAGGTTCGAGCCGCCGCTGGAAGAAGGTCGCCTGCTGCGCCGCTACAAGCGCTTTCTTGCCGACATCGAGACCGCCGGTGGCGAGGTGCTGACCCTGCACTGCCCTAATACCGGTTCCATGCTTCATTGCCAGCCACCCGGCGCCCGGGTCTGGTTCAGCCGGGCCAGTGGGCCAAAACGCAAACTGCCCGGCACCTGGGAGCTGGTCGAGACGGACCACGGCCGCCTGGCCTGCATCAATACCGCCCGGGCCAATCGCCTGGTGGAGGAAGCCCTGCTGGCCGGCGGCATCGCCGAACTGGCGGGCTTCACCGCACTGCGCCGGGAGGTGGCCTACGGCCTGGAAAACAGTCGCGCCGATTTCCGCCTGGAGTATCCCGCAGGTCCGCTGTACCTGGAGGTGAAGAGTGTCACCCTGGGCTTCGCCGATACTCCGGTCGCCGCCTTTCCCGATGCGGTGACCATGCGCGGTGCCCGCCATCTGCGCGAACTGGCGGCGCTGGCCGCGGCCGGTGAGCGAGCGGTACTGCTCTATTGCGTGCTGCTCGAAGGCATCGAGGCGGTACGCCCGGCGGCGGAAATCGATGCGGCCTATGCCCTGGCCCTGGGCGAGGCCCGCCGTCAGGGCGTCCAGGTGCTGGCCTATGGGGCACGCCTCTCTCCTGCAGGTATGCAGCTGGACCGACCGCTGCGCCTGGTTGACTGATGAGTCTGCCAAAAGCTGATTGGTCGGACAGGATCTGGCAGGCGCCTTGCTTGCGCTTGTCGCCCATCGATCGCCGCTCTCAGGCGATCCTGTTAGGAGTTTGCTGATGATCTCTGTGTTGGGCATGCTGTTGCTGGTGGCGATCGCCATCGCCTTTTCTCGCCAGCGGCGCGCCATTCGGCTGCGCACCGTGCTCGCGGCCTTTCTGTTGCAGGCCGGTCTCGGCCTGTTCGTGCTCTACATCCCCTGGGGCCAGCAGGTGCTCGGCAGCGTCTCCGGCGCCGTCTCGTCGCTGCAGCTCTATGCCGACAAGGGCATCGAATTTCTCTTCGGCGGCCTGGCTGGCCCCAGGATGTTCGAGTACTTCGGTAACGGCGGCTTCGTTTTCGCCGTGCGAGTCCTGCCCCTGATCGTCTTCTTCGGCAGCCTGATCGCGGTGCTCTACTACCTGGGCATCATGGGCTGGATCATCCGCCTGGTAGGCGGCGCGCTGCAGGCGCTGCTCGGCACCAGCCGGGTGGAATCCACCACGGTGACCGCCACCCTGTTTCTCGGCCAGTCGGAGATGCCCCTGGTAGTACGGCCCTTCATCGCCGAACTCACCCGCTCGGAATTGTTCGCCATCATGGTCGGCGGTTTCGCCGCCGTGGCCGGCTCGGTGCTGCTGGGCTACGCCGGCATGGGCGTGGAGCTGAAATACCTGATCGCCGCCAGCTTCATGGCCGCACCGGGCGGGCTGCTGATGGCCAAACTGATGGAGCCGGAGACCGAACAGCCACGCGACCAGGCCATGAAGACCCTAGGGGAGGGCGAGGAGCGCCCGGCCAACGTCATCGACGCGGCAGCCGAGGGCGCCCAGGTCGGCTTGCGCATCGCCCTGGCGGTCGGCGCCATGCTGTTGGCCTTCATCGCCCTGATCGCCTTGCTCAACGGCATTCTCGGCTGGTGCGGTGCCTGGTTCGGCCTGCCGCAGTTGAGCATGCAGCTGGTGCTGGGCTATCTGCTGGCGCCGGTCGCCTTCCTGATCGGCGTGCCCTGGAGCGAGGCGGTACAAGCCGGCGGCTTCATCGGCCAGAAGCTGGTGCTCAACGAATTCGTCGCCTATGCCGATCTGTCGACCTACCTGGATCCCGTCAAGGCCGCGGCGGCCGGGGCACAACCCCTGTCGGCGCACACCCAGGTCATCGTCACCTTTGCCCTCTGCGGCTTCGCCAATCTGTCGTCCATTGCCATTCAACTCGGCGGCCTGGGCGGCATCGCCCCCCAGCGGCGTCACGAACTGGCCCAGCTGGGCCTGCGCGCCATGCTTGGCGGCACCCTGGCCAACCTGATGAGTGCGGCCCTGGCCGGCTTCTTTGTCAGCCTTTGAGTCGCGGCGGCCCGGTCGTCCGACCGGGCTACACTCACGCTCGCTCTTTTCGCTTTCCTGAGGTACTTCCCATGTCCGCTGTTCCTGCTGAAACCCTCGACCACCTGCTGACCGAGGCCGTCACCGCTTCCCAGCGTGCCTACTGCCCGCATTCCGAATTTCCCGTCGGGGCCGCCCTGCTGACGGCGGAGGGCACAGTCATCCATGGCTGCAACGTGGAAAACATCTCCTATGGCCTGACCAACTGCGCCGAACGCAGCGCTCTGTTCGCCGCCATCAGCCAAGGCCTGCCGCCACGCAGCTTCACCGCCATGGCAATCCATGCGCCAGGCGTTCCCCTGATCAGTCCCTGCGGCGCTTGCCGCCAAGTGCTGCTGGAGCTGATGGCGCCCGACGCGACCATCGTCTGCAGTGGCAGCGAGCCCGGCCGGACCCGTACCTGGACCCTGGCTGAGCTGCTGCCCGGCGCCTTCGACGACTTCTAAGGAGTACGGCCCATGTGGCTCGCCCAGGAAGTGATCCGCCAGAAGCGCGATGGCCTGGAGCTGTCCGCTACGGACCTCCAGCGCCTGGTCCGCGGCATCGCCGACGACAGCCTCAGCGAAGGCCAGATTGCCGCCTTCGCCATGGCTACCCTGCTGCGCGGCATGACCGCCGCCGAACGTACCGCCCTGACCCTGGCCATGCGCGACAGCGGTCAGGTGCTGCACTGGGACCTGCCTGGTCCGGTGGTGGACAAGCACTCCACCGGGGGCGTGGGCGATCTCACCAGCCTGGTGCTGGCGCCCCTGCTCGCCGCCTGCGGCTGCCATGTGCCGATGATTTCCGGATGTGGTCTGGGGCATACCGGTGGCACCCTGGACAAGCTGGAAAGTATTCCCGGCTACCGCATTCGCCCTGGCCTGCCGCGGTTTCGCCAGGTGGTGGCCGAGGTGGGCTGCGCCATCGTCGGTCCCGATGCCGACCTGGCGCCAGCCGATCGCCGGTTGTATGCCATCCGCGATGTCACCGCCACGGTGGAGTCGGTGGATCTGATCACCGCCTCCATCCTGGCCAAGAAACTGGCCGCTGGCCTGGATGTGCTGGTCATGGACGTCAAGACTGGCGGCGGTGCCTTCATGGCCGAGACGGCGGCGGCGCAACGCCTGGCCGACAGCCTGGTCGAGGTGGCCGAGGCCGCGGGGGTACGTACCCGTTCGCTCATCACCGACATGAGTCAGCCCCTGGCCCGCAGTGCCGGCAATGCTCTGGAGGTGGAGGAGGCCATCGCCCTGCTGGCCGGCGACGTCCGCAGCGAACGCCTCTGGCGGGTGATCCAGGCCCTGGCCGAGGAGGCGCTGCAGCTGGCCGGACTGGCGGAGGATGCCGCGACGGCCGAGCATCTGGTGCTGGATGCCTGGCGCAGTGGCGCTGCCCTGGAACGTTTCTCGGCCATGAATCGGGCGCTCGGGGGCCCGCCGGACCTGACCGACCGACCCTGGCAGCATCTGCCCCGGGCGGCAGTGGTGCGGGCCGTCCATCCAGCGCGACCTGGGTGGGTACAGCAGGTCGATACCCGCGCCCTCGGCCTGCTGGTGGTCGAGCTGGGTGGTGGCCGGCAACGCCCCGACGACGACATAGACCCTGCCGTGGGCCTGGCCGAGTTGGCGCTGCCGGGCGAACGGGTAGGGGAGGAGCGACCGCTGGGCCTGATCCATGCCCAGGATACCGCCAGCGCAGAGCGGGCCGCCGCGCAGTTACAGGCAGCCTACTCGCTTGGCGAGGAACGGCCGGCAGCCAGCATGCCGCCCGTGCTGGATCGGCGCTAGTCACCAAATCGCAGACAAAAAAAGACCCGGCAGAGCCGGGTCCAAAACCGTGATTAGCCTGATGAGGAGATAACCCGAAAGACCAACTGCTGGACCTTCAGTTATCGACCGATCTCGCGACCGGCTGAGTTGAATAATAACAATTCTCATTCCATCGTCAAGCGTATTCGAGAATATTTCTTAATTACTGGCGGAAGGCTGTTCCGCAGCGCTGCGCAGGCGGGTGACTTCCTTGTTCAGGGTGTTGATATGGCGCGCCATGTTCTCGATCAGGCTGTGGGCAATGCGCGGGGTGGTTTCCATCAGCGAGACGAACTGGTCCTGGGGAATCACCAGCACCGCGCAGGAGGTCTTGGCGATGACGCTGGCGGTACGCGGCGTATGGGTGAAGACCGCCAGCGCCCCGACGATTTCGTCCTGGCAGACCTCGCCAACCTTGCAGCCATCTACCCAGGCCTCGGCATGCCCCTCGGTGATGACGAAGACATGCTCGGCGGAGTCGCCCTGGCGAATGATGACCTCGCCAGCGGCATAGCGGCGAAAACCGGTCGCGGGCTGGGTGACTGGCGGCTTCAGGCGGATCAGCGCCTGCGCCAGCAGGGATTGCTGGCCGAGCATGTAGCGCAGCAGGGCATCGCGTTGAGCGGGAGTAGCGGTGGCCGCGGTAAGGAAGGCCTCCCGGTCATAGGGTTGCACCAGGACGTCGGCCTCGCTCTCGTAATTGAGCGTGGGCAGATCCAGGGGGCGCCCCAGGCCGATCAAGTCGCCTTCGTCGAGCTGGAACAGCGCCCGCTGATCCAGGACCACGCGCAATGGCCCGCGCTGGATCAGATAGACCTCATCGTTACGCATCCAGTCCTGCAGCAGCGTCGTCGGACTTAGCTGCAGCGGCTGCCGACTCGGCGCCATACCACTGAGCAGCTGCGCAGGAATGGCTTGCAGCGCCTGGCGCAACTGATCGACATAGGGGGGCTGATCGCCGATAAGGTACATGGTGCCAATTCCTTCTTGTTACGCAGAGGTTGTGACGTGGGTCGCACGATAAGCCGCTCGTCGGCGACCGTAAATCCACAACTCTGCGAGCTGTGACGGAACGCTTGTTCTGCCTTCCCAGAGGTCGCGATCAGGCCTCGGCGCGACCCAGGCGGCGCAGCAGGCGAGCCGGCAGGGCCTCCAGCTGTCCGGCCTGACCCAGCGCCACGATCAGCGCGCGATCCTGCTCGGCAGGCTCCAGCGGATCCTGCGCCTGACGCTGCGCCGCTACAACCGCGAGGGTGGCTTCGGAAGGGTCCGTTCCTTCGGCCTGGCGCTCCTGCAACCATTGTGCGATGAGCGCGTCGTCCGCCTGGCAATCGATGAACAACAGCGGGACACCCTGGGCTTCCGCCAGCGTCTGGGCCGCCGTCCGTTGCACCTGCTTGAGGTAGGTCGCGTCGAGTACCAGCGGATAGCCGGCCGCCAGCACCTGGGCGCCGATCTCGTGCAGGCGGCCATAGGTGGCTTCGCCCGCCGCCGCGCTGTAGCGGGTGGCCTCGTCGCTGTCGGCATAGAGTCGCTTGCGTTCGACGTCGGATCTCAGGCGTATGGCGCCAAGCGCCTCGACCAGGGCCAGGGCCACGGTGCTCTTGCCGATGCCCGAGACCCCGTGCATCACCGCCGCGAAGGGCTGGGGCACCTGGGTATAGCCTTCGGCCAGCGCCGTGTAGCTGCGATAGCTGGCAAGGATCTCGGCGCGCAGAGCCGGCTCCTCGGCCTGGCCCAGGCGGAACAGGGCGATCTTGGCGCGCACCATGGCGCGATAGGCCTTGTAGAAGTCCAGCAAGGCCAAGCCGGCGTAGTCGCCGGTCGCCTCGAAGTAGGCGTTGACGAATCTGTTGCTCAGCGCCGCGAGGCCGCGGTCCTCCAGGTCCATGGCCAGGAAGCCGGCATCGCCCATGGTGTCGGTCAGGCGGAAGGGTTCGTTGAACTCGATGCAGTCGAACAGCACCACCTCGCCATCGAGCAGGGTGGCATTGGCCAGGTGGATGTCGCCGTGGCATTCGCGGATGTAGCCGTCACGGCAGCGTGCCTCGAACAGTGGCAGCAGGCGGGCGTAGCTGGCTTCGGCCCAGGCTTCGAGCTGGTCCAGCTGCCTGAGGTCAGCCGCTTCGCTCAACATGGCGCGGATCTGCTCGAAGTTTTGCCGCACCGGCGCCATGGCGGCATTCGGGGTGCACAGCGGATGCTCGATCGCGACCTGGGGCGCCACCTGATGGAAGCGGGCGATCTGCTCGGCCAGCGCGTCGATGTGCGCGGGGCTAAGCTCTCCGCGCTTCTGCACTTCGCTGAGCAGCTGGCTCTGGGGGAATTCGCGCATGCGCAGGGCGTATTCGATGACCGGACCGTCGCCACCCAGCCGGGGGGCGCTTTCAGTACCGGTGATGGCCACCACGTCCTGGTAGAGATCCCGTGTCAGGCGCTGGTTGAGCCGCAGCTCTTCCCGGCAGAAGTGACCTCGGGCATCCAGGTCGGTGAAGTCCAGAAAACCGAAGTTCACCGGCTTCTTGATCTTGTAGGCGACCTCGCCCGTCAGCACGACCCAGGAAATATGGGTTTCGATGACGCGGAACGCCGAAGTGGGGTGGGGATAGAGCGCCGGGTTCTGCAGGGCGGAAATCAGGAGCTGGCTCACGGGCGGTCCTTGTAGGGAATGGTTGCCGGCATTATCGCTGCCAGGGCTGCCCACGCAAGCCGCGATCCCGCCGGAGGCTCCCTTGAACCGCAGCTGACGAAGCGCTGGCTGGCCTGTGTCGGCTACCGGGCAAGTGCGTATAATGCGCCGCCATGAAGCGACCCCGATCCTCTCGTTCCCGCAAGCGCAAGACCTTTGATTGGCGCCGTCTGTCCGGTTGGGCAGTCAAGCTCGGTCTGGTCGCGCTGGTAGCCCTGGCTGGCGTGTGCATCTATCTGGATGCCGTGGTCCAGGAAAAATTCTCTGGCAAACGTTGGACCATTCCGGCCAAGGTCTATGCCCGGCCGCTGGAGTTGTTCAATGGCGTCAAGCTCAGCCGCGACGACTTCCTCACCGAACTCGATGCCCTCGGCTATCGCCGCGAAAAGACCGTGGACGGCCCTGGCAGCGTCTCTGTGGGCGCCTCCACGGTCGATCTGAATACCCGTGGGTTCCAGTTCTATGAAGGAATGGAGCCACCCCGAGCGATCCGGGTTCGCTTCGCCGGTGGCACCGTTTCGGGTGTCAGTGCCCTGGACGGCAGCAACCTCGCCGTGGCTCGTCTGGAGCCGCTGATGATCGGTGGCATCTATCCGGCGCACAACGAAGACCGCATTCTCATCAAGCTCGACCAGGCCCCACCGCATCTGGTCGATGGCTTGGTAGCCGTGGAAGACCGGGAGTTCTGGCATCACCATGGTGTCTCGCCCAAGTCCATCGCGCGCGCCGTCTGGGTCAACGCCACCAGCGGTCAGGTACGCCAGGGCGGCAGCACCCTGACCCAGCAGCTGGTCAAGAATTTCTATCTCACCAACGAGCGCAGCATCACCCGCAAGGGCACCGAAGCGCTGATGGCCCTGCTCCTGGAGCTGCACTACAGCAAGCAGGAAATCCTGGAGGCCTATCTCAACGAGGTGTTCCTCGGCCAGGACGGTTCGCGCGCCATCCATGGCTTCGGTCTGGCCGCGCAGTACTTCTTCGGGCAGCCCTTCAGCGAGCTGAAGCTGCATCAGGTCGCCCTGCTGGTCGGCCTGGTGAAGGGCCCGTCCTACTACAATCCGCGCCGCTACCCCGAGCGTGCCACGACCCGCCGCAACCTGGTACTCGACCTCATGGCCGAGCAGGGCGTGGTCAGCGCCACCGAAGCCGAGGCGGCCAAGGCTCGGCCACTGGGCATCACCAAAGCCGGCAGCCTGACCAACAGCTCCTTCCCGGCCTTCGTCGACCTGGTCAAGCGCCAGCTCAAGCAGGACTACCGCGACGAAGACCTCACCGAGGAAGGCCTGCGCATCTTCACCAGCTTCGACCCCATCCTGCAGACCAAGGCCGAGGCGGCCATGGCCGAGTCCATGAAACGCATCGACGGCCGCAAGGGCGCGGAAAACGTCGAGTCGGCCATGGTGGTGACCAATCCGGAAACCGGTGAGGTCCAGGCCCTGCTCGGCGGTCGCGATCCGCGCTTCGCCGGCTACAACCGGGCACTCGATGCGGTCCGTCAGGTTGGCTCGCTGATCAAGCCGGCGGTCTACCTCACTGCCCTGGAGCGGCCCAGCAAGTACACCCTGACCACCCTGATCCAAGACGAGCCCTTCTCGGTAAAGGGTGCCGACGGCCAGGTCTGGCGGCCGCAGAACTATGAGCACAAGGCGCACGGCACCATCTTCCTCTACCAGGGGCTGGCGCACTCCTACAACCTGTCCACGGCCCGCCTGGGCCTGGACCTGGGGCTGCCCAAGGTGCTCAAGACCGTCGAGCGCCTGGGTGTGAGCCGCGCCTTGCCGCCTTATCCGGCGACCCTGCTCGGTGCCGGCGCCCTGACGCCCATGGAAGTGGCTACCATGTACCAGACGCTGGCCAATGGTGGCTTCAATACCCCGCTGCGCAGTATCCGCAGCGTGCTCGATGCCAATGGCGAGCCGCTCAAGCGCTATCCCTTCCAGATCGAGCAGCGCTTCGATACCGGCGCCATCTACCTGGTGCAGTACGCCATGCAGCGGGTGATGCGCGAGGGCACCGGGCGTTCGGTCTACAACCAGATTCCCACCAGCGTGAATCTGGCGGGCAAGACCGGCACCACCAACGATTCCCGCGACAGCTGGTTCTCCGGCTTCAGCCAGGATCTGCTGGCAGTGGTCTGGCTGGGACGTGACGACAACGGCAAGACGCCGCTGACCGGTGCCACTGGCGCCCTGCAGGTCTGGAGCAACTTCATGCGCCGTGCCGATCCGGTCTCCCTGGACATGCCGGTGCCGGACAACATCGTCCAGGCCTGGGTGGATGCCACCACCGGCCGCGGCACTGACCCCTCGTGTCCCAATGCCGTACAGATGCCTTATATTCGCGGCAGTGAGCCGCCGCCCGGTGTTGCCTGTGGCGCGCCGGCTGCGCCTGCTGCCAGCGGGAACGGCAACGGCGGCAATCCGGTCATGGACTGGGTCAAGGGTTGGTTGAATTGAGAGGTTCCAAGGTGACGAAAGCAGTCTGGCCGGTAGTGATCGCCGGTGTTCTTCTCGCCGGTTGCGCCGCGCCGCAGCGTGGTGCCATCCCGGTAGTCGATTCCGGCGGCCCGGTGTCCAACGGCGAGCTCTATCGCCAGGGCAACAATCGCCCCTTGCCGGCGCAGCGCCAGGCACCGGTGGCTGCGGCGCCTAGCGCTCCGGCCGATTCCGGGGTGACGGTCATGGTGCCGGGCGGCAGTTCCGCGCCATTGGAGACCTATGCCGCGCCCGCCGCCTCCGCGCCGCTGATCACCTCGTCCAGCCCCAATGCGCCGGCCGCCCAGGCGCCGGTGCAGTCCGGCTACGCTCAGCCGGTCTATCCCCCTGCCAGTCAGGCTGGCTCCCCGGCCACCCGTACGGCGCCCACCGGCATACCCTCCGCAAGCAACACCAGTGGTGGTGGCCTGGCGGCCGACGAGCAGCTCGATGGCCCGGTGCTGGCCTTGCTGACCACCGCGCAGCAGCAGCAGAGCGGTGGCGATCTCAACGGCGCGTCCTCGAGTCTTGAGCGTGCCCAGCGCATCGCGCCTCGTGAGCCTCAGGTGCTCTATCGCCTGGCCCAGGTGCGTCTGGCCCAGAACGACCCCGCCCAGGGTGAGCAGCTGGCGCGCCGCGCCCTGAGCTACGCCAATGGCCGGCCGGCTCTGCAGGCCAGTCTCTGGCAGCTGATCGCCCAGGCCCGAGAGGCCCAGGGCGATGCGTCCGGCGCCGCCCTGGCCCGGCAGAAGGCCCAGGTGGGTACCTGATGGACGAGCGCCTGCCTGCCCTGGCCGATCAACTGCTGCACATCGAGCGCGAATTGCGCCTGCTTGGCTGGTGGTCGGCGCAGGCGCCCAGCGCCGAGGCCCTGGCCAGTCAGGAGCCTTTCTGCGTCGATACCCTGAGCTTCGCCCAGTGGCTGCAGTGGATCTTCCTGCCGCGGATGAAGCTGATCATCGAAAGCGACGCGGTACTGCCAGCGCGGTCGAGCATCCGGCCGATGGCCGAGATGGTCTACCAGGGCAACCTCGATCCGGTGTTGCCCCTGCTCGCTTCCCTGGCCGAATTCGATCGGCTCATCGAAAGCGTCTGAGTTATTTGCCGCAATTCTGCTCGATGGACAACTGGGTGTCGGCCAGTCGCTGCTGACGCTCTTCCTCGCTCAGCCGCCGCGTCTCGCCGCGACCGGACTGAACCAGGATGCGCGGGTTGTTGCGCAGCTGTGCCAGATTCTGGCGCGCCTGATCGCACTGCTCCTTGAGCTTGTTCTGCTCCTCGCGCACTTGCGCCTTCACCCGGCGATCCAGCTCCTGTTGCTGGGCATCATTGGACACCGACGGCTGCTGGGCGCCATTGGGCATCTTGTAGGTGGGTGCGCTGCCACTGCCATTGATCTGCGGCGCCGTCTTCACGTCCACCTCGTTGGCCTTCTGGCCTTCGGGTGGCTGGGCACTGAAGTGGGTGACGCCCTTGTCGTCGGTCCACTTGTAGACCTGAGCGGCCTGGGCGGACAGGCTGCAGGCGAAAGCCAGAGCGGATAGCCAGAAGATCGAGCGCATGGGAATCCTGGAAGGGGAGAGGACAGGACTTCACTATAAGAGGTGGCGTCGTCCTTTTCATCAGCCTTGATCGCCGACAGCCGATTGCGCCTGGTTGCACCTTTCGGCTTGACTTGCACCGGTCGAATGCGAACAATCCAAAGTTCGCTGTAGCGAGTCGGCCCAAAGCTGACTGCTCGGCAGACCATGAGGTGCCTACCCGCGCCGCCACAGTCAAATACCCTGCACCGCGTTACCTCGCGTCGGGTGGAAGCTCCAGCATTCATCGGAATCTTCCAACAAGGCTTTCTAGGCAGCTGAATCGTCGGTGACCACCGTCGCCCATGCTCTGCCTTGCAGTCAACCGAACCTTGAGCGTCCACCGATGGGCGCTCGCCATGCGTGGAATGAGGTGATACGTGGAGCTATTAACTGGCGCTGAGATGGTCGTCCGCTTCTTGCGCGACGAGGGCGTGAAACACATCTACGGGTACCCGGGCGGTGCCCTGCTGCACATCTACGACGCCCTGTTCAAGGAACCGGCGCTCAACCACATCCTGGTTCGCCACGAACAGGCCGCCACCCACATGGCCGATGGCTATGCTCGTGCCACCGGCAAGGCTGGCGTGGTCCTGGTGACCTCGGGTCCCGGGGCGACCAACGCCGTCACCGGTATCGCCACCGCCTACATGGACTCCATCCCCATGGTGGTCCTGTCCGGTCAGGTACCGAGCAACATGGTGGGCACCGATGCCTTCCAGGAAACCGACATGGTCGGTATCTCCCGGCCGATCGTGAAGCACAGCTTCATCATCAAGCACCCTTCCGAGATCCCCGAAGTCCTCAAGAAGGCCTTCTATCTCGCCGAGTCCGGCCGCCCCGGTCCGGTAGTGGTCGACATTCCCAAGGACATGGGCGATCCGACCAAGAAATTCGAATACGTCTATCCCAAGAAGATCAAGCTACGCTCCTACAATCCGGCGCAACGCGGCCACTCCGGACAGATCCGCAAGGCGGTCGAGATGCTGGTGGCAGCCAAGCGGCCGATCCTCTATGCCGGTGGCGGCGTCATCCTGGGCGGTGCCTCGGGCGCCCTCACCGAGCTGGCACGCCTGCTCAACCTGCCGGTCACCAATACCCTGATGGGATTGGGCGCCTACCCGGGCAGCGATCGCCAGTTCCTCGGCATGCTCGGCATGCACGGCAGTTACCCGGCCAACCTGGCCATGCACCACAGCGACGTCATCCTCGCCGTCGGTGCGCGCTTCGATGACCGCGTCATCAACGGCGCCAAACGCTTTTGCCCGAATGCCAAGATCATCCACGTCGACATCGATCCGGCGTCCATCTCCAAGACCATCAAGGCCGATGTACCCATTGTCGGTCCGGTGGACAGCGTCCTCGCCGAGATGGTCGCCGTGGTGCGCGAGCTGAGCGAGAAGCCGCACGCCGAGAGTCAGGCTACCTGGTGGAAGCAGATCGAAGAGTGGCGCGGTAACCGTGGCATGTTCCCCTATGACAAGGGCGACGGCAGCATCATCAAGCCGCAGACTGTCATTGAGACCCTGTACGACGTGACCGCGGGCGATGCCTACATCACCTCCGATGTCGGCCAGCACCAGATGTTCGCCGCCCAGTACTACCTGTACGACAAGCCCAATCGCTGGATCAACTCCGGCGGCCTGGGCACCATGGGCTTCGGCTTCCCGGCGGCGATGGGCGTCAAGCTCAACTTCCCGGACGCCGACGTCGCCTGCGTCACCGGCGAAGGCAGCGTGCAGATGAACATCCAGGAGCTCTCCACCTGCATGCAGTATGACCTGCCGGTGAAGATCATCTGCCTCAACAATGGCGCCCTGGGCATGGTCCGCCAGTGGCAGGACATGCAGTACAGCAGCCGCTACTCCCACTCCTACATGGAATCCCTGCCGGACTTCGTCAAGCTGGCCGAGGCCTATGGCCACGTCGGCATGCGCATCCAGCGTCTGGAAGACCTCAAGCCGATGATGGCCGAAGCCTTCGCCATGAAGGATCGCCTGGTCTTCCTCGACATCGCCGTGGACAACACCGAACACGTCTACCCGATGCAGATCAAGGATGGCGCGATGCGCGACATGTGGCTGAGCAAGACGGAGCGGACCTGAACATGAGACACATCATCTCCCTGCTGCTGGAAAACGAGCCCGGCGCCCTGTCCCGTGTGGTCGGCCTGTTCTCCCAGCGCAACTACAACATCGAAAGTCTCACGGTTGCCGCGACCGAGGATCCGACCCTGTCGCGCCTGACCCTGACCACCATCGGCCAGGAAGAGACGGTCGAGCAGATCACCAAGAACCTCAACAAGCTCATCGAGGTGGTGAAGCTGGTCAACCTGTCCGAGAGCGCTCACATCGAGCGTGAACTCCTGCTGATCAAGGTCAAGGCCACCGGTGCCCAGCGTGCCGAGGTCAAGCGCACCACCGATATCTTTCGCGGCCAGATCGTCGATGTCGGCAGCAGCGTGTATACCATTCAGCTGGCGGGCACCAGCGAGAAGATCGACAGCTTCATCCAGGCGATCGGCGCCGCGTCCATCCTCGAGGTGGTACGTAGCGGCGTGACCGGAATTTCCCGTGGCGACAAAGCCCTGAGCATCTGATACCCCCTTTTCCAGGAGAACCTGCAATGCGCGTTTACTACGATAAAGACTGTGACCTTTCCATCATCCAGGGCAAGAAGGTCGCCATCATCGGCTACGGCTCCCAGGGCCACGCCCACGCCTGCAACCTGAAAGACTCCGGCGTCGATGTCGTCGTTGGTCTGCGCAGCGGCTCGGCCACTGTCGCCAAGGCCGAAGCCCATGGCCTGACCGTCAAGCCGGTAAAGGACGCTGTGGCTTCCGCCGACGTGGTCATGATCCTGACCCCCGACGAATTCCAGTCCAAGCTGTACAAGGACGAGATTGAGCCGAACCTGAAGCAGGGTGCCACCCTGGCTTTCGCTCATGGTTTCGCCATTCACTACAACCAGGTCGTGCCCCGCGCTGACCTAGACGTCATCATGATCGCCCCCAAGGCCCCGGGTCACACCGTGCGCTCCGAGTTCGTCAAAGGCGGTGGCATTCCTGATCTGGTCGCCGTCCACCAGGACGCCTCCGGTAATGCCAAGAACGTCGCCCTGTCCTACGCCTGCGGCGTCGGCGGCGGCCGTACCGGCATCATTGAAACCACCTTCAAGGACGAGACCGAAACCGACCTGTTCGGCGAGCAGGCCGTGCTGTGCGGTGGTGCGGTCGAGCTGGTCAAGGCCGGTTTCGAAACCCTGGTCGAAGCGGGTTATGCCCCGGAAATGGCCTACTTCGAGTGCCTGCACGAACTGAAGCTGATCGTTGACCTCATGTACGAAGGCGGCATCGCCAACATGAACTACTCGATCTCCAACAACGCCGAGTACGGCGAGTACGTGACCGGCCCCGAGGTGATCAACGCCGAGTCGCGCGCCGCCATGAAGAATGCGCTCAAGCGCATCCAGAACGGCGAATACGCCAAGATGTTCGTGGCCGAGGGTGCGTCCAACTACGCTTCCATGACCGCCTACCGTCGCAACAACGCGGCTCACCCGATCGAACAGGTCGGCGAGAAGCTGCGTGCCATGATGCCTTGGATCGCGTCGAACAAGATTGTCGACAAGACCAAGAACTGATCGAGCAGGGCGCCAGCCCTGTAACGAACGGTAAAGACGCGGCCTCGGCCGCGTTTTTTATTGCACTGCCCACGACCCCGGCAATGCCTTAGCATGAGAGGTTAGGCTGAACCCTATCCTCAAGAGGTCAGTCCAACCCGTCAGGTAATGCCCAAGGAAAATCCATGAGCGAGCGTCCCGAAGAAACCCCGTCCAATACCACCACCGATGGCCTCATCCCCGTAGATGAGCACATCGAGGAGACGCAGGACGCCCAGGGTCGCAAGATCAGACGCCGTGGCGTGTACCTGCTGCCCAATCTCTTCACCACTGCGGCCCTCTTTGCCGGTCTCTATTCGATCATCAAGGGTGTCGCGGCTCAGACCGCCTTTATTCAGGGGCAGTACGAGATCGCCTCCGCTGGCTTCTCGGCTGCGGCCGCCGCCATCTTCATCGCCATGGTGCTCGATGGCCTTGATGGCCGGGTCGCCCGCATGACCAACACCCAGAGCGCCTTCGGTGAGCAGTACGATTCGCTTTCCGACATGGTCGCCTTCGGCGTGGCTCCGGCCATTCTGGCCTTCCAGTGGGCCCTGAGCGGCCTGGGTAATGTTGGCTGGGCCGTCGCCTTTATCTATGTAGCGGGTGCCGCGTTGCGCCTTGCCCGCTTCAATACCCAGATCGGCTCGGTGGATAAGCGCTATTTCATCGGCCTGGCCAGTCCCTCGGCAGCCGCCCTGGTGGCCGGTACCGTCTGGTGCTTCAGTGATTTCGGCATCCAGGGGTCCAAGCTGTCCCTGCTGGTAGCCCTGATGGTCGCTGCTGCCGGCATGCTCATGGTCAGCAACTTCAAGTACTGGAGCTTCAAGACCCTGGGCCTGAAAGGGCGTGTGCCCTTCGTGGTCATCCTGATCGCGGTCCTGGTCTTTGCCGTGGTCTTCACCGACCCGCCGCGCGTTCTATTGCTGGGCTTCCTGGCCTACGCGGTCTCCGGGCCCTTCACCACCCTCTGGCGCAATCGCCGTATCGGCCGCGCCTGACGGCATCTGGAGGTCTATAAGAAAGGGGCTGCGCAAGCAGCCCCTTTCTTTTTTTTGGCCTTTCTGAAAATAACCTGTTGACCTGTCCTGAAACTCCCCTATAATGCGCCCCACTTCCGGCGCAGATGCTGAAGCGGCTTGAAAATCAAGCACTTAGGTCTGAGCCGGGCGAGGGGTCTACGGAGTCTTCGCCGCTAGGTTAACGCCTTCGGGCGGTAACAGAGTGAAAGGGAGGGGTTGACAGCGTCTCAGGATGCTGTAGGATTCGCCTCCCGCTGCCGAGATTGGTTAGACCGGTCAGGCAAGCGCAAGTGGTTGAGTTGAAACGAAAAAGTTCAAATCAACGCTTGACAGGATGTGAGGCTAGCGTAGAATGCGCGCCTCGGTTAGCGACACGGTCGCAGCCACTGCTCTTTAACAAGTTGAATCAAGCAATTCGTGTGGGTGCTTGTGAGATAAGTCTGATGTCGCAAGATTATCAGCAACACAAGTAACTCGTGAATTCATGAGTTTTTTGCGATTGCTGAGCCAAGTTTAGGGTTTTCTCAAAACCCGATCAGTCTACTTAACTGAAGAGTTTGATCATGGCTCAGATTGAACGCTGGCGGCAGGCCTAACACATGCAAGTCGAGCGGATGAAGAGAGCTTGCTCTCTGATTCAGCGGCGGACGGGTGAGTAATGCCTAGGAATCTGCCTAGTAGTGGGGGACAACGTTTCGAAAGGAACGCTAATACCGCATACGTCCTACGGGAGAAAGTGGGGGATCTTCGGACCTCACGCTATTAGATGAGCCTAGGTCGGATTAGCTAGTTGGTAGGGTAACGGCCTACCAAGGCGACGATCCGTAACTGGTCTGAGAGGATGATCAGTCACACTGGAACTGAGACACGGTCCAGACTCCTACGGGAGGCAGCAGTGGGGAATATTGGACAATGGGCGAAAGCCTGATCCAGCCATGCCGCGTGTGTGAAGAAGGCCCTCGGGTCGTAAAGCACTTTAAGTTGGGAGGAAGGGCTCATAGCGAATACCTGTGAGTTTTGACGTTACCAACAGAATAAGCACCGGCTAACTTCGTGCCAGCAGCCGCGGTAATACGAAGGGTGCAAGCGTTAATCGGAATTACTGGGCGTAAAGCGCGCGTAGGTGGCTTGATAAGTTGGATGTGAAATCCCCGGGCTCAACCTGGGAACTGCATCCAAAACTGTCTGGCTAGAGTGTGGTAGAGGGTAGTGGAATTTCCAGTGTAGCGGTGAAATGCGTAGATATTGGAAGGAACACCAGTGGCGAAGGCGACTACCTGGACTAACACTGACACTGAGGTGCGAAAGCGTGGGGAGCAAACAGGATTAGATACCCTGGTAGTCCACGCCGTAAACGATGTCAACTAGCCGTTGGGATCCTTGAGATCTTAGTGGCGCAGCTAACGCATTAAGTTGACCGCCTGGGGAGTACGGCCGCAAGGTTAAAACTCAAATGAATTGACGGGGGCCCGCACAAGCGGTGGAGCATGTGGTTTAATTCGAAGCAACGCGAAGAACCTTACCTGGCCTTGACATGCTGAGAACTTTCCAGAGATGGATTGGTGCCTTCGGGAGCTCAGACACAGGTGCTGCATGGCTGTCGTCAGCTCGTGTCGTGAGATGTTGGGTTAAGTCCCGTAACGAGCGCAACCCTTGTCCTTAGTTACCAGCACGTTATGGTGGGCACTCTAAGGAGACTGCCGGTGACAAACCGGAGGAAGGTGGGGATGACGTCAAGTCATCATGGCCCTTACGGCCAGGGCTACACACGTGCTACAATGGTCGGTACAAAGGGTTGCCAAGCCGCGAGGTGGAGCTAATCCCATAAAACCGATCGTAGTCCGGATCGCAGTCTGCAACTCGACTGCGTGAAGTCGGAATCGCTAGTAATCGTGAATCAGAACGTCACGGTGAATACGTTCCCGGGCCTTGTACACACCGCCCGTCACACCATGGGAGTGGGTTGCTCCAGAAGTAGCTAGTCTAACCTTCGGGAGGACGGTTACCACGGAGTGATTCATGACTGGGGTGAAGTCGTAACAAGGTAGCCGTAGGGGAACCTGCGGCTGGATCACCTCCTTAATCGAAAGATGTCAGCTTGCTGGCAAGCACCCACACGAATTGCTTGATTCACTGATAGAAGAGCAATTGAGTTAGTTAGACTCAAGGTAAGACGATTGGGTCTGTAGCTCAGTTGGTTAGAGCGCACCCCTGATAAGGGTGAGGTCGGCAGTTCGAATCTGCCCAGACCCACCAATCGATGGGGCCATAGCTCAGCTGGGAGAGCGCCTGCCTTGCACGCAGGAGGTCAGGAGTTCGATCCTCCTTGGCTCCACCATCTCCACCTACCGCTAACGCGATTGCTTAAAAAGCTCAGACATGAGCGTTTACTACCCGACGTAATGGGAAGTGAAACGTTGATGTCTGGTCTTTGATCAGAACTGTTCTTTAAAAAATTGGGAAAGTGATAGAAGTAGACTGCATTAACTGTTTTCACTGGCAGTTAGTGTCGTCAAGGTAAAATCTTGCGAACTCAAGCGCAAGTTTTCGGCGAAATGTCGTCTTCACTCATCTAACGCTTTGCAGATCGGTAGCGTCCTTGGACGCCAGCGAGATTGCTTGGGGTTATATGGTCAAGTGAAGAAGCGCATACGGTGGATGCCTTGGCAGTCAGAGGCGATGAAAGACGTGATAGCCTGCGATAAGCTTCGGTGAGGTGGCAAATGACCTGTGACCCGGAGATCTCTGAATGGGGAAACCCACCTAGCATAAGCTAGGTATCTTAACCTGAATCCATAGGGTTAAGAGGCGAACCAGGGGAACTGAAACATCTAAGTACCCTGAGGAAAAGAAATCAACCGAGATTCCCTTAGTAGTGGCGAGCGAACGGGGACCAGCCCTTAAGTTGATTTGAGAGTAGCGGAACGCTCTGGAAAGTGCGGCCATAGTGGGTGATAGCCCTGTACGCGAAACGCTCTTATCAATGAAATCGAGTAGGACGGGGCACGAGAAACCCTGTCTGAATATGGGGGGACCATCCTCCAAGGCTAAATACTCCTGACTGACCGATAGTGAACCAGTACCGTGAGGGAAAGGCGAAAAGAACCCCGGAGAGGGGAGTGAAATAGAACCTGAAACCGTATGCGTACAAGCAGTGGGAGCCCACTTTGTTGGGTGACTGCGTACCTTTTGTATAATGGGTCAGCGACTTATTTTCAGTGGCGAGCTTAACCGAATAGGGGAGGCGTAGCGAAAGCGAGTCTTAATAGGGCGTCTAGTCGCTGGGAATAGACCCGAAACCGGGCGATCTATCCATGAGCAGGTTGAAGGTTAGGTAACACTGACTGGAGGACCGAACCCACTTCCGTTGAAAAGGCAGGGGATGACTTGTGGATCGGAGTGAAAGGCTAATCAAGCTCGGAGATAGCTGGTTCTCCTCGAAAGCTATTTAGGTAGCGCCTCATGTATCACTCTGGGGGGTAGAGCACTGTTTCGGCTAGGGGGTCATCCCGACTTACCAAACCGATGCAAACTCCGAATACCCAGAAGTGCCGAGCATGGGAGACACACGGCGGGTGCTAACGTCCGTCGTGAAAAGGGAAACAACCCAGACCGTCAGCTAAGGTCCCAAAGTCCTGGTTAAGTGGTAAACGATGTGGGAAGGCTTAGACAGCTAGGAGGTTGGCTTAGAAGCAGCCACCCTTTAAAGAAAGCGTAATAGCTCACTAGTCGAGTCGGCCTGCGCGGAAGATGTAACGGGGCTCAAACCAGGCACCGAAGCTACGGGTATCACCTTTGGTGATGCGGTAGAGGAGCGTTCTGTAAGCCTGTGAAGGTGAGTTGAGAAGCTTGCTGGAGGTATCAGAAGTGCGAATGCTGACATGAGTAACGACAATGCGAGTGAAAAACTCGCACGCCGAAAGACCAAGGGTTCCTGCGCAACGTTAATCGACGCAGGGTGAGTCGGTCCCTAAGGCGAGGCTGAAAGGCGTAGTCGATGGGAAACGGGTTAATATTCCCGTACTTCTAGTTACTGCGATGGGGGGACGGAGAAGGCTAGGCCAGCTTGGCGATGGTTGTCCAAGTTTAAGGTGGTAGGCTGACTGTTTAGGTAAATCCGGACAGTTAAGGCCGAGAACTGATGACGATCCTTCTTTTAGAAGGAGAAGTGGTTGATGCCATGCTTCCAGGAAAAGCCTCTAAGCTTCAGGTAACTAGGAACCGTACCCCAAACCGACACAGGTGGTCGGGTAGAGAATACCAAGGCGCTTGAGAGAACTCGGGTGAAGGAACTAGGCAAAATGGCACCGTAACTTCGGGAGAAGGTGCGCCGGTGAGGGTGAAGGGTTTACCCCGTAAGCTCATGCCGGTCGAAGATACCAGGCCGCTGCGACTGTTTATTAAAAACACAGCACTCTGCAAACACGAAAGTGGACGTATAGGGTGTGACGCCTGCCCGGTGCCGGAAGGTTAATTGATGGGGTTAGCGCAAGCGAAGCTCTTGATCGAAGCCCCGGTAAACGGCGGCCGTAACTATAACGGTCCTAAGGTAGCGAAATTCCTTGTCGGGTAAGTTCCGACCTGCACGAATGGCGTAACGATGGCGGCGCTGTCTCCACCCGAGACTCAGTGAAATTGAAATCGCTGTGAAGATGCAGTGTATCCGCGGCTAGACGGAAAGACCCCGTGAACCTTTACTGTAGCTTTGCACTGGACTTTGAGCTTGCTTGTGTAGGATAGGTGGGAGGCTTTGAAGCGTGGACGCCAGTCTGCGTGGAGCCATCCTTGAAATACCACCCTGGCAACCTTGAGGTTCTAACTCTGGTCCGTTATCCGGATCGAGGACAGTGTATGGTGGGCAGTTTGACTGGGGCGGTCTCCTCCTAAAGAGTAACGGAGGAGTACGAAGGTGCGCTCAGACCGGTCGGAAATCGGTCGTAGAGTATAAAGGCAAAAGCGCGCTTGACTGCGAGACAGACACGTCGAGCAGGTACGAAAGTAGGTCTTAGTGATCCGGTGGTTCTGTATGGAAGGGCCATCGCTCAACGGATAAAAGGTACTCCGGGGATAACAGGCTGATACCGCCCAAGAGTTCATATCGACGGCGGTGTTTGGCACCTCGATGTCGGCTCATCACATCCTGGGGCTGAAGCCGGTCCCAAGGGTATGGCTGTTCGCCATTTAAAGTGGTACGCGAGCTGGGTTTAGAACGTCGTGAGACAGTTCGGTCCCTATCTGCCGTGGACGTTTGAGATTTGAGAGGGGCTGCTCCTAGTACGAGAGGACCGGAGTGGACGAACCTCTGGTGTTCCGGTTGTCACGCCAGTGGCATCGCCGGGTAGCTATGTTCGGAAGAGATAACCGCTGAAAGCATCTAAGCGGGAAACTTGCCTCAAGATGAGATCTCACTGGAGCCTTGAGCTTCCTAAAGGGCCGTCGAAGACTACGACGTTGATAGGTCGGGTGTGTAAGCGCTGTGAGGCGTTGAGCTAACCGATACTAATTGCCCGTGAGGCTTGACCATATAACACCCAAACAATCTGACCGCAGGTCAGAGCGTGAGGAAGACGACGCCGAAAACGGGCGCGTGGGTTCGCAAGACCCAAGACGAATTGTCTACTTCGATCACAGACCCAATTGGGCCAGTCAGGCAGCCTTATCGCCTGGCCAGCCAACCGAATTGCTTGACGAACATAGAGCATTGGAACCACCTGATCCCTTCCCGAACTCAGAAGTGAAACGATGCATCGCCGATGGTAGTGTGGGGTTTCCCCATGTGAGAGTAGGTCATCGTCAAGCGCCTAACACCCAGCACCCCCGCTCAGTTCATTCTGACGGGGGTGTTGTCTTTGGGGCGGGAAAAGTTTGGCGAGACGCCAAGGGGCTCGGGCGGAGGGCCTGCAGGCGGAAGCCGGGAAACCGGGAAGCCATGCGGTTGAGGCTGCCCTCACCCTAACTCTCTCCCAGGGGGGAGAGGGGACTAGAAGTCGTGCGGCTGAGGCTTAAGCGGCGCTTGCTGGATCAGGTGCGGTTCGAGGTCTGCAAGAGCAAAAGCAAAAAACAGCCCGGCTGTGCCGGGCTGTTATGGCCACCGTGGCCATGGGCCGCTCCTACAAGAAGTCATATCGTAGGAGCGGCCGCATCGGCGGATCGCCATGGCCGCGATCATATAGCTGGATGTTGGCCTTGCTGTGCTCAGCCCAACCCACGGCGGCGTCACGAGATCAAATAACAGAGCAATAAAAAGCCCGGCATCTGCCGGGCTTTTTGCGTTCGGGTCGGTACCCGGGCTACTCTCGGTCACGCTCCAACAAGGGCTTGAGGAAATGGCCGGTATAGGACTTCTTGTTGGCCGCGACGTCTTCCGGGGTACCCGTCGCGATGATCTGGCCGCCCTTGGAGCCACCTTCCGGTCCTAGGTCCACCAACCAGTCGGCGGTCTTGATGACGTCCAGATTGTGCTCGATCACCACTACGGTATTACCGTGATCCCGCAGTCGATGCAGCACGTCCAGCAGTTGCTGGATATCGGCGAAGTGCAGGCCGGTAGTGGGTTCATCCAGGATATAGAGCGTTTTGCCGGTATCCCGCTTGGACAGCTCCCGCGCCAGCTTCACACGTTGGGCCTCACCGCCTGACAAGGTCGTAGCGCTCTGGCCCAGGCGTATATAGGACAGGCCCACATCCATAAGCGTTTGCAGCTTGCGCGCCAAGGCCGGGATGGATTCGAAGAAGGCATGGGCCTCTTCGATGGTCATGTCCAGCACCTCGGTGATGGTCTTGCCCTTGTACTTCACTTCCAAGGTCTCGCGGTTGTATCTCTTGCCCTTGCAGACATCACAGGCGACGTAGACGTCAGGCAGGAAGTGCATCTCCACCTTGATGACTCCGTCACCCTGGCAGGCCTCGCAGCGACCGCCCTTGACGTTGAAGGAGAAGCGCCCTGGAGTGTAGCCACGGGAACGGGATTCCGGGACGCCGGAGAACAGCTCGCGGATGGGAGTGAAGAGGCCGGTGTAGGTCGCCGGGTTGGAGCGCGGTGTCCGGCCGATGGGGCTTTGGTCGATGTCCACTACCTTGTCCAGGTGCTGCATGCCATCGAAGCTGTCGTGGGTTGCAACTTCCAAGGTCGTTGCGCCATTGAGCGCCGTGGCGGTCAGCGGGAACAGGGTGTTATTGATCAGGGTCGATTTCCCTGAGCCGGATACCCCGGTCACACAGGTCAGCAGGCCTACCGGAATCTCCAGATTCACGTTCTGCAGGTTGTTGCCTCGAGCGCCTTTGAGCTTCAGCAGCTTTTTCTTGTCACGTGCCGTGCGCTTGGCAGGCACGACGATCTTCTTGCGACCTGATAGGTACTGACCCGTCACCGAGTCAGGATGCTTCATGACTTGGTCAGGCGTGCCTTCCGCGATGATCTGGCCGCCGTGTATGCCAGCGCCGGGGCCGATATCGATGACATAGTCCGCCAGGCGAATGGCATCCTCGTCGTGCTCGACAACGATGACGGTATTGCCCAGATCACGCAGGTGGGTCAGGGTGCCCAGCAAGCGCTCGTTGTCGCGCTGGTGCAGCCCGATGGAGGGCTCGTCGAGGATGTACATGACGCCCACCAGGCCTGCCCCGATCTGACTGGCCAGGCGGATACGCTGGGCCTCGCCACCGGACAGGGTGTCCGCACTGCGATCCAGCGTCAGGTAGTCCAGGCCAACGTTGACCAGGAACTGCAGGCGCTCGCGGATCTCCTTGAGGATCTTGTCGGCGATCTGTTGCCGCTGACCCTTGAGGCTGAGGTCCTGAAAGTATTGGGTGGCATCGCCTACCGGCAGGCGGGTGACCGCTGGCAGGGTCTTGTCGCCAACCCAGACATGCCGGGCTTCGCGCCGCAGACGAGTCCCGTTGCATTCGGGGCAGTGCTGGGTGCTCAGATACTTGGCCAGCTCTTCACGCACGCTCTGGGATTCGGTCTCGCGGTAACGCCGTTCCAGGTTCGGCAGGATGCCTTCGAACGGATGGGCACGCTTGACGATGTCGCCGCGATCATTGAGGTAGCGGAAGTTGACGCTCTCGCGCCCGGAGCCGCTGAGTACCGCCTTGCGATGCCTGTCGTCCAGGCTCTTGAAAGGTTCGTCCAGGCTGAAGCCATAGTGGCTCGCCAGCGAGCCGAGCATCTGGAAGTAGTAGACGTTGCGTCTGTCCCAGCCACGAATGGCGCCCTCGCTGAGGCTCATCTCCTCGTTGACCACGCGGCGGGCATCGAAGAATTGCTTCACGCCCAGGCCGTCGCAGGTAGGGCAGGCACCGGCGGGGTTGTTGAAGGAAAACAGCTTGGGCTCTAGCTCGCCGATGGAGAAGCCGCAGATCGGGCAGGCGAAGCGTGCGGAGAAGACGATCTCTTCGCCGGTCTCCCCCTCCATGGGCGCGATGATGGCGATGTCGTCAGCCAGCTTCAAGGCGGTCTCGAAGGATTCCGCCAGGCGCTGCTGCAGGTCTTCACGCACCTTGAAACGATCCACCACCACCTCGATGGTGTGCTTTTTCTGCTTGTCGAGCTTGGGCAGCTCGTCCGTCTCGTACAGACGGCCGTTGACGCGCACGCGCACGAAGCCCTGGGCGCGCAGCTCCTCGAAGACGGACAGGTGCTCGCCCTTACGCTCGCGCACGATGGGGGCGAGCAGCATCAGTCGCTGGCCCTCTGGCATGGCCAGTACCTGATCAACCATCTGGCTGACGGTCTGGGCTTCCAGGGGCACGTCATGCTCCGGACAGCGCGGTGTTCCGACTCGAGCATAGAGCAGGCGCAGGTAGTCATAGATTTCGGTGATGGTGCCCACGGTGGAGCGTGGGTTGTGCGAGGTGGACTTCTGCTCGATGGAAATCGCCGGAGACAGGCCTTCGATGGTATCCACATCGGGCTTTTCCATCATCGACAGGAATTGCCGGGCGTAAGCCGACAGGGATTCCACATAGCGGCGCTGGCCTTCGGCATAGAGAGTGTCGAAGGCCAGTGAGGATTTGCCGGAGCCGGACAACCCAGTGATGACGATGAGCTTGTCCCGGGGAAGGGTAAGGTCGATGTTCTTCAGGTTATGGGTGCGGGCCCCACGGATGAGGATTTTATCCACGTAAACTTCTGCCTCGTTTTGGCGGCGCTTCAATAGGACTGGAGCCTCGTCATGGGCTGCGGCTATCTGCCGCGCCTGTGAGAGAGGGGTCAAGGCTGGTAAAATTGCTGGCCCGATAGCGGTGATCGGGCGTTCGTGATCCTGGCGGTCTGGAACGTTCGGACGAGCGCTCGGCTATCTTCACCGCTTCCTCCCTAAATGGTCATTGTCACGACTGTTTTAAAGCTGTTTGGCGACGTAAAAGCCTGTCGCCGACGAGAGGATTATCAATGCTCGACAAGCGCAGTGAAGCCATGAACGGCGTCGAACGCCGTGCCGCCCTGGGGCTGGCCCTGGTCTTCGCCTTTCGTATGCTCGGTATGTTCATGGTGCTTCCGGTCCTGGCGACCTATGGTCAGGAGTTGGCGGATGCGACTCCCGCACTTATTGGTCTTGCCATAGGTGCCTATGGTTTGACCCAGGCAGTACTGCAAATTCCCCTGGGCACCCTGTCTGATCGAATCGGTCGGCGACCCATCATCATAGGTGGACTGCTGGTGTTCGCAGTTGGTGCCGCCATTGCCGCCAATGCCCATTCCATCTGGGGTGTTATCGCCGGTCGTATCGTGCAGGGTGGCGGCGCCATTTCCGCGGCCATCATGGCGCTGCTGTCGGACCTGACCCGCGAACAGCACCGGACCAAGGCCATGGCCACCATCGGCATGAGCATTGGTGTGTCCTTTGCCGTGGCGATGGTCACCGGGCCGCTGCTGACGCGAGCCTATGGGCTTGCTGGCCTGTTCTGGGCCACCTGTGGGCTGGCGCTGATTGGTCTGCTGCTTGTGCTGTTTCTGGTGCCACGCCATGCCTCGCCCTTCTCCCATCGGGAGTCGAACCTGGCCCGGCAGGCGCTGGGCGCCACTCTGCGCAATCGGGATCTGCTGCGGTTGGACTTCGGGATCCTGTCACTGCACGCCGTACTGATGGCCAGTTTCGTCGTCCTGCCCCTGGCACTGGCCGACCATGCCGGTCTACCCAAGGAAGAGCACTGGTGGGTCTACCTCACGGCGCTGGTGGTCGGCTTCTTCGCCATGGTCCCTTTCATCATCTATGGTGAAAAGAAGCGGCGCATGAAGCGCGTGCTGGTGGGTGCCATCAGCGTGCTGGTGCTGTGCGAGCTGTACTTCTTTTTCTTCAGCGGTAGCCTGGTGGCCCTGGTCATCGGCATCGTGGTGTTCTTCACCGCCTTCAATCTGCTGGAGGCCTCGCTGCCGTCGCTGGTGAGCAAGGTGGCGCCAGCCGGTGGCAAGGGCACCGCCATGGGGATCTATTCCACCAGTCAGTTCCTTGGTTCCGCGTTGGGCGGTATCCTCGGTGGCTGGCTGTTCCAGCATGGTGGTCTGTCCACCGTCTTCCTGGGTTGTGCAGCGCTTTGCCTGGGATGGGCGGTGATAGCTGGTACGATGCGGGAACCGCCCTATGTCACCAGTCTGCGTTTGCCGGTTGCGCCTGAGCTAGTCAACGACCAAGGATTGGTCGGACGCCTGTTGGCCCTGGCTGGAGTGACCGACGCGGTAGTGGTGGCGGAAGAACAAGCCGTCTACATCAAGATCGATACTAAAATCGTCGATCGAGCGCAATTGGAGCGACTGGTAAGCCAAACGCCAGTCGCCGCTTGATCGACAGCCTCACCAGGAGATTCATATGGCCCGTGGCGTCAACAAAGTCATCCTCGTCGGCAACGCCGGCGCCGATCCCGAAACCCGTTACATGCCCAATGGCAACGCGGTGACCAATGTCACCCTCGCCACCAGTGAGAGCTGGAAGGACAAGCAGACCGGCCAACAGCAGGATCGCACCGAGTGGCACCGCGTGGTGTTCTTCGGTCGCCTTGCCGAGATCGCCGGCGAGTACATCCGCAAGGGCTCCCAGGTCTATGTCGAGGGCTCCCTGCGCACTCGCAAGTGGCAGGGGCAGGACGGTCAGGATCGCTATACCACTGAAATCGTGGTCGACATCAATGGCAACATGCAGTTGCTGGGTGGCCGCGGTGGCAATGCCGGTGGTAACGACGAATACAACCAGAGCGCACCTGCGCCCCAGCAGCAGCGTGCTCCCCGTCCGCAGCAGTCGGCACCGCAGTACGACAATGGTGGTAATGGCGGCAACGGCAACAGCCGTCCCCAGCAGCAGCCCAAGCCGCAACAGCAGCCGGCTCAGCAGGACTACGACAGCTTCGATGACGACATTCCCTTCTAAGGGACTCGTCGATCGGGCAAAGAAAAAGGGCAGCCAGTGGCTGCCCTTTCTTTTTGGTGGAGGCGGGGGGATTTGAACCCCCGTCCGCCAGCTCTCCGCTATCGGTTCTACATGCTTAGCCCTGTCTACTGAGTTAACCCATTGCGGCCCGACGGGCAGGGTGCTTTGGGCGAGCTGTATAAGTTTTAGCCGTTACGTCTACAGCGAACTTGGCGGCGATCCTGTTCTATCTGACAGTCGTTTCGGGTTTACAGGCATCCCCTAGCGACTGCTAGCCGCGTTAAGCAGCTAGAGCGTAGTTGTCGTCGTTGGCAACTATAAGTTTGCAGCAGCGAATTTACGAGTTCTGCTACCAGCTCGGCATGCCCCTCAAGTTTCGTTACCGGCGTCGAATCCTAATCGCCCCCAAAACTTGCTGGTCGTTCACTATAGGAATTCCAGCCGTCCTACGCAAGTCATTGTCGACGAAACGTTTTTCGACCGCTCTATCACTTGGCGTCCTTGCGGATGGCGCGCTGGATCTCGCGATCGGAATCGCGCTCGCGTTCGGTGGCGCGCTTGTCGAATTCCTTCTTGCCCTTGGCCAAGGCGATTTCGCATTTGACCAAGTGCTTTTTCCAGTAGAGCGACAGGGCGACGCAGGCGTAACCCTTCTGTTGCACGGCGCCGAACAGCTTGCCCAGCTCACGCTTGTTCAGCAGCAGTTTGCGGGTCCGGGTCGGATCGGCGATGACATGGGTGCTGGCCGTCTGCAGCGGGGTAATGTGGCTGCCGAGCAGCCAGGCTTCGCCGTCCTTGAGCAGGACATAGCTATCAGTCAGCTGCGCCTTGCCGGCTCTCAGGCTCTTGACCTCCCAACCTGCGAGAGAAACACCCGCTTCGAAACGGGTGTCGACGAAGTATTCGTGTAGCGCTTTTTTGTTTTGCGCGATGCTGCCGGGGGAGACTTTCTTTTGCTTGGCCATGATTCCAGGGTACAGCGAGTCGGGGGAAATGTCGCCACGCGCTTGAGCGGGTATGAGCAAACACGGACAATACCGCGGTTCTGGGCCGCGGCAGGCTGGTGCGGGAGTAAATTGCGTGCGCCGCCCTCAAATTCAAGGTCCGACACCGAATTCGCTATTCTACGAGGTTCCGATGAGCACGCACATCCAACGTTCAGCGTTGCTGCCCTATCCAGCTTCAGCGCTCTATGCGCTCGTTAATGACGTGGACCGTTATCCGGAGTTCCTGCCGTGGTGCTCGTCCGCCCAGATCCTTGAGCAGGACGAAGGCCTGATGCGCGCCGGTCTCACTGTGGCCAAGGGTGGCCTCAGCCAGCAGTTCACGACCCGCAATACCCTGGTGCCGGACGAGTCCATCACCATGGATCTGGAGAAGGGGCCCTTTAAGCAGCTGCATGGCGTTTGGTCATTCAAGGCACTGGGCGACAAGGCCTGCAAGATCTCGCTGGATCTTTCCTTCGAATACGACAGCGCCATCGTGCGCGCGACCTTGGGGCCGCTGTTCAATCAGGCGGCCAATACCATGGTGGATGCCTTCTGCCAGCGTGCGCGAGCCCTCTATGGCTGAGCGCCTGCCCATCGAAGTGGCGCTGGCGCTACCGGAACGGCAGTGGCTAGTGAGTGTGCAGCTGGATGAGGGTGCCACGGTCGAGCAGGCGGTGCTGTCTTCGGGGCTGCTTGAGAAATTGCAGCCCGACCAGCGCGCGCAGTGCCAAGTCGGCGTCTTTGGCAAGCGTGTCATCAACCCGTCTGAGCGAAGGCTGGAAAAAGGAGATCGGGTGGAGATCTATCGCCCGCTGCTTGCCGACCCCAAGGAGAGTCGCAAGCGGCGCGCAGAAAAGGCCAGGTCGAAGGCCGGCCTCTAGTCGAGAATCACTGCCCTTCGGTACGGATGCGCTCGGGCGTCGGGACATCGGCCGGACGAGCACTGTCGATCTCTTTCTGGATGCTGTCTTCGGTCGAGCCGGGGATCGCGGGCGTTTCCGGCGCTGCCGCAGGTTCAGTAGGTTGCACCGGCGCAGTGGAGTCCACTGTGGTGCCGCTGTCAGTGCCCATGATCCGTTGTTCGCGACTGGTGCCCGGCATGAAGTCACCAGCCAGGCCGCTCAACTGATTGTCGCCATTGAACACCAGGCTGACACGCTCCTGCTTACGCTGGCCACCGGCGGCCTGCAGGCTGTACAGATAGTCCCAGCGATTGGGATGGAAGGTGTCCTGGATCAGTGGCGAACCCATGATAAACCGGACTTGTTGTCGGGTCATTCCGGGGCGCAACTGGTCTATCATGTCCTGGGTGACGACGTTGCCCTGTTGGATGTCGATCTTGTAAACCCCCGGCAGAGAGCAGCCGGCGAGCATGGCTAGGCCCATCAGAGAGAGCCCGGTCAGCGTTTGCTTGAGGTTTTGCATCGGTGGGAGACTTCCACTATCTTGCTGGGCAACGAAGCACCGATCATACCCGTATTCCCGAGGGCTGCGAAAGCACTCGGCACCGAGAAAGAGCATGGTAGAGAACAACGAACTCCGCAAAGCGGGTCTGAAAGTGACCCTGCCGCGCGTCAAGATATTGCAGATGCTGGACACCACCGAGCAGCGCCACATGAGCGCTGAAGACGTTTACAAGGCGCTGATGGAAGCAGGCGAGGACGTAGGGCTGGCAACGGTCTACCGGGTCCTCACCCAGTTCGAGGCGGCTGGTCTGGTAGTGCGTCATAATTTCGATGGCGGCCATGCCGTGTTCGAGCTGGCTGATACCGGTCATCATGATCACATGGTGGATGTGGATACCGGCGAAGTCATCGAGTTCACCGATGCGTCGATCGAAAAGCGTCAGCGCGAGATTGTTGAAGAGCACGGTTTTGAGCTGGTCGATCACAACCTGGTGCTGTACATCCGTCAGCGCAAGTGAAGATCCAGACATGAAAAAGGCGACCCGGAGTCGCCTTTTTCATGTCTGGTGCTGTGGACGGCTAGCGGCTGACCACCAGCTTGCGGGCGTGGGCGAGGGATTCGCGGGTGAGGTCGACGCCGCCGAGCATGCGCGCCACCTCTTCCACGCGCCGCGCCCGGTCCAGCTTGGCGACCGCAGTGCGCGTCTCGTCGGTGCCGCGCTCCTTGTGCACGAACAGATGCTGGTGACCCTGGGCTGCGACCTGGGGTAGGTGGGTAACCGTCAGCACCTGGCCACGCTCACCCAGTTGCCGCAGCAGTTGGCCGACCACCTCGGCCGTCGGGCCGCCGATACCGACGTCCACCTCGTCGAATACCAGGGTCGGGGTGCGCGAGGTCTGGGCGGTAATGACCTGGATGGCCAGGCTGATACGTGACAGCTCACCACCCGAGGCGACCTTGGCCAGTGGGCGCAGGGGTTGGCCCGGGTTGGCGCTGACGCGAAATTCGACGCCCTCGTTGCCCAGTGGCTGGGGTTCACCGGTACTGCCCGGCGTGAGCGTGATACTGAAGCGGCCGCCCGGCATGCCCAGGCGCTGCATTTCCGTCTCGACCGCTGCTGCGAGCTCTGGCGCGCGCTGCTCGCGCAGGCGACTCAGTTCGCCAGCCTTCTCCTGGTAGTGGCGCTCGAAGGCGGCCAATTCTTCTTGCAAGCGCTCCAGCGCGACATCGTCGGCGTCCAGGGATTGCAGCTCATTGCGCAGTTGGTCGTGCAGCTCCAGCAGGGCTTCGGGCTGCACCCGATGCTTGCGGGCAAGACTGTAGACGCTGTCGAGACGCTCCTGCACGGCCTGTTGGCGCTCCGGATCGGCTTCGAAATGATCGACGAAGCGATTCAATTCATTCATCGCCTCCTCGATCTGGATCTGGGCGGAGGCGAGCAGGTTGCTGGCTTCCTGGATCTGCGCAGGCGGGCGGTCGAAGGCAGTCAGGCGTGCCACGCTGGCATTGAGCGCTGACTGGGCGTTGCCCTGCTCGTTCTCGGTACAGAGGTCCATGGCCTGGCGGCAGGCCAGCAGGATGTGCTCGGCGCTCGCCAGGTCGCTCTGCTCCTGTTCCAGTGCCTGCAGCTCTCCCTCGGCCAGGGCGAGATTGTCGAGTTCTTCCAGCTGATAACTGAGCAACTGGTGGCGAGCGCGCTGTTCGTCACCGTTGCGGGTAAGACGCTCCAGGGTCTGGCGCACCTGGCGCCAGCGCTGGGCGGCGAGCTGGACCTGGCGAACCAGTTCGCCCGCGCCCGCGTATTCGTCCAGCAGCCGGCGATGGGTGTCGAGACCGAGCAGCGACTGGTGTTCGTGCTGGTTGTGGATGTCGATCAGCAGGCCGCCCAGGGTCTTGAGGTCGGCCAGTGGGCAGGGCGAGCCATTGATATAGCCGCGCGAGCGTCCTTCACGGGTGATGACGCGGCGCAGCAGGCAGGGGCCGTCCTGCTCCAGGTCTCGCTCGGCGAGCCACTGGCGCGCCTCGGGGATGTCGGTGGTGTCGAAGCTGGCCAGGACATCGGCCTTGTCGGCACCAGGCCTGACCGCATCGCTGTCGGCGCGGTCGCCAAGGGTGAGGCCGAGGGCGTCGAGCATGATGGACTTGCCGGCGCCGGTTTCGCCGGTGATCACGGTCATGCCGCGCTCGAGGTCGAGGTCGAGGTGTTCGACGATGGCGTAGTTGCGGACGGACAAATGCACCAGCATGCGACGATCTCCGGAGGCGGTTTTCTGGTTGTTTATACAGTGCCTCTCGGGCACTGGCAATCCATACAGCTCTTGAAGCGCCGGCCGGCGGCCCCATATAGGCGCCATCGATCAAGGCGTCGTCCATTAGAGGGCGCGCCCACCGGCATTATCACAGGAGGACTCCATGGCCGACGAACAGAACTCCCAGACTCCCGAGCACGAAGCAGCCGCTCAGGGCGACGTCCAGCACGAGGATCTCGCTGCCCGCGTTGCCACGCTCGAAGAGCAACTCGCCGCTGCCCAGGATCAATCGCTGCGCAGCGTCGCCGACCTGCAGAACGTGCGTCGTCGCGCTGAGCAGGATGTGGAGAAGGCGCACAAGTTCGCGCTGGAAAAATTTGCTGGCGATCTGTTGCCGGTACTCGACAGCCTGGAGCGTGGCCTGGAGCTGTCCAATGCCGCGGACGAAGCCTTGAGGCCCATGCGCGAAGGCATGGAGCTGACCCTGAAGATGCTACAGGACACGCTCAAGCGCTATCAGGTCGAGGCCGTCGATCCCCACGGCGCGCCTTTCAATCCGGAACACCACCAAGCCATGGCCATGGAAGAGAGCGCCACCGCCGAGCCGGGCAGCGTGCTCAAGGTGTTTCAAAAGGGCTATCTGCTCAATGGTCGCCTGCTGCGGCCGGCGATGGTGGTCGTGAGCAAGGCCCCTGCCGCACAGCAGCCGAGCATCGACGAAAAGGCTTGAAATTCTTTCGCTCGGCCCCATCTGGTAGGCAAGCGAACATCAAAGGCCCCCTGAGCGGGCCGCGCGGAATCTGAGATTTCTGGAGAAGACTACATGGGCAAGATTATCGGTATCGACCTGGGGACCACCAACTCCTGCGTCGCGATCCTCGAAAACGGCAACGTCAAGGTACTGGAAAACGCCGAAGGCACCCGTACCACGCCGTCCATCATCGCCTACACCAACGATGGCGAGACCCTGGTTGGCCAGCCGGCCAAGCGCCAGGCGGTGACCAATCCGCAGAACACCCTCTATGCGGTCAAGCGACTGATCGGCCGGCGTTACGAAGAAAACGTCGTGCAGAAAGACATCCAGATGGTCCCTTACAAGATCGTCAAGGCAGACAACGGTGATGCCTGGGTCGAAGCCAAGGGCCAGAAGATGGCGCCGCCGCAGATCTCTGCCGAAGTCCTGAAAAAGATGAAGAAGACCGCCGAGGACTACCTGGGCGAGACCGTCACCGAAGCGGTCATCACCGTGCCGGCCTACTTCAACGACAGCCAGCGCCAGGCCACCAAGGATGCTGGCCGGATCGCCGGTCTGGACGTCAAGCGCATCATCAACGAGCCCACCGCGGCAGCCCTGGCCTATGGCCTGGACAAGGCCAAGGGCGACCACACCGTGATCGTCTATGACCTGGGCGGCGGTACCTTCGATATCTCGGTCATCGAGATCGCCGAGGTCGACGGTGAGCATCAGTTCGAGGTGCTGGCCACCAATGGCGACACCTTCCTGGGTGGTGAAGACTTCGATATCCGCCTGATCGACTACCTCGTCGAAGAATTCAAGAAAGAAAGCGGCATGAACCTCAAGGGCGATCCGCTGGCCATGCAGCGCCTGAAGGAAGCTGCCGAGAAGGCCAAGATCGAACTGTCTTCGGCTACCCAGACCGACGTCAACCTGCCGTACATCACTGCCGATGCCAGCGGTCCCAAGCACCTGAACGTCAAGGTCTCCCGCGCCAAGCTGGAGTCCCTGGTGGAAGAGCTGGTCGAGCGCACCATCGAGCCGTGCCGTACTGCCCTGAAGGATTCCGGCCTGGACGTCTCCGACATCCACGAGGTCATCCTGGTGGGCGGTCAGACCCGCATGCCGCTGGTGCAGAAGCGCGTTGCCGATTTCTTCGGCAAGGAAGCGCGCAAGGACGTCAACCCGGACGAAGCCGTCGCCATCGGTGCCGCCATCCAGGGCGCCGTGCTGGCCGGTGACGTCAAGGACGTGCTGCTGCTGGACGTTACCCCGTTGACCCTGGGCATCGAGACCATGGGTGGCGTGATGACCGCGCTGATCGAGAAGAACACCACCATCCCGACCAAGAAGTCGCAGGTGTTCTCCACTGCCGACGACAACCAGGGCGCCGTGACCATCCACGTGCTGCAGGGCGAGCGCAAGCAGGCCGCGCAGAACAAGTCGCTGGGCAAGTTCGACCTGGCCGAGATCCCGCCGGCGCCGCGTGGCGTGCCGCAGATCGAGGTGACCTTCGACATCGACGCCAACGGTATCCTCAACGTGTCCGCCAAGGACAAGGCCACCGGCAAGCAGCAGTCCATCGTCATCAAGGCATCCTCCGGTCTGTCCGAGGACGAGATTCAGCAGATGGTGCGTGACGCCGAGGCGAATGCCGACGAGGATCGCAAGTTCGAAGAGCTGGCCGCGGCTCGCAACCAGGGTGATGCCCTAGTGCACGGCACTCGCAAGATGCTGACCGAGGCGGGCGACAAGGCCACGGCCGAAGAGAAGAGCACCATCGAGAAGGCCATTGGCGAACTGGAAGTCGCCGTGCGCGGTGACGACAAGGACGCCATCGAAGCCAAGATGAATGCTCTGTCCCAGGCCTCCGCGCCGCTGGCCCAGAAGCTCTACTCCGAGCAGGGCGCTGCGGCAGGTGCCGAAGGCGCCTCGGCCAAGGCGGACGGTGATGCCAAGAAGCCCGGTGACGACGTGGTCGACGCCGAGTTCGAGGAAGTGAAGGACAACAAGTAAGCCCCGTGCTTACCGCACCTGACGGGCTTCGGCCCGTCGGATCCGCCACGCGGGAGCCTGCTCCCGCGTTGGCGTGTCTGGAGGGTGAGAAAATTTAAGGTGCAGAAAGTCTATGGCCAAACGTGATTACTATGAGGTGCTCGGGGTCGAGCGCGGCGCCAGCGAAGCCGAGCTCAAGAAAGCCTACCGACGCCTGGCGATGAAATACCACCCGGATCGCAATCCGGGGGACGCAGCTGCCGAAGAGCAATTCAAGGAGGCCGCGGAGGCCTACGAAGTGCTGTCCGATGCGGGCAAGCGCTCGGCCTACGACCAGTACGGCCATGCTGGCGTCGATCCGAGCATGGGCGGCGGCGGTTTCGGCGGCGCCGCAGGGGGCGCGAACTTCTCCGACATCTTCGGCGACGTCTTCAGCGACTTCTTCGGCGGGCGCGGTGGTGCCGGTGGCCGCGGCGGTCCGCAGCGCGGTGCCGATCTGCGCTATACCCTGGATCTGGACCTCGAAGAGGCAGTGCGCGGGACCACGGTCACCATTCGCGTGCCCACCCTGGTCGAGTGCAAGGTGTGCGACGGCAATGGCGCCAAGCCAGGTACCTCGGCGTCCACCTGCCCCACCTGTGGCGGCATTGGCCAGGTGCGGATGCAGCAAGGTTTCTTCTCGGTGCAGCAAACCTGCCCGCGCTGCCACGGCAGCGGCAAGATCATTCCCGAGCCCTGCACGGCCTGTCATGGCCAGGGTCGCGTGGAAGAGCAGAAGACCCTGTCGGTCAAGGTGCCGGCGGGCGTCGACACGGGCGACCGCATCCGTCTGACCGGCGAAGGCGAAGCCGGGACCCTGGGTGGTCCCAGTGGCGACCTCTACGTGGTGGTCAATGTGCGCGAGCACTCGATCTTCCAGCGTGACGGCAAGCATCTCTATTGCGAGGTGCCGATCAACTTCACCGACGCCGCCCTGGGTGGTGAACTGGAAGTGCCGACCCTGGATGGCCGCGTCAAGCTGAAGATCCCCGAAGGCACTCAGACCGGCAAGATGTTCCGCCTGCGCGGCAAGGGCGTGACGCCCGTGCGTGGAGGTGGCGCTGGCGATCTGATGTGCAAGGTGGTGGTGGAGACCCCAGTCAACCTGAGCCGGCGTCAGCGCGAGCTGCTCGAGGAGTTTCGCAACACCCTGCAGAGCGACAGCTCCCATTCGCCCCGGGCCAGTGGCTGGTTCGACGGCATGAAGCGCTTCTTCGACGACCTCTAAACCGGCAGGGGCGCCGTCGCGAGGCGGCGCCCGGCCAGCAGCCTGGAGCTGATGATGCGACGTATAGCTGTAATGGGCGCCGCGGGGCGCATGGGCAAGACCCTGATCGAAGCGGTCCAGCAGACCCAGGGCGCTGCCGGCCTGACTGCTGCGGTGGATCGTCCCGAGAGCAGCCTGGTGGGTGCCGATGCCGGCGAACTCGCCGGCATCGGCCGTAACGGAGTGATGCTGTCGGGTGACCTGGCGCGGGTGCTAGATGACTTCGATGTCGTCATCGACTTCACCCATCCCAATGTGACCCTGCAGAATCTGGCGCTCTGCCGCAAGGCCAGAAAGGCCATGGTGATCGGCACCACCGGCTTTACCGCCGAGCAGAAGCTGACCCTGCTGGAAGCGAGCAAGGAAATCCCCATCGTCTTCGCCGCCAACTTCAGCGTTGGCGTCAATCTCTGCCTCAAGCTGCTGGATACCGCTGCCCGGGTACTGGGTGACGAGGTCGATATCGAGATCATCGAGGCGCATCACCGGCACAAGGTCGATGCGCCCTCAGGTACCGCCCTGCGCATGGGCGAGGTCGTGGCTCAGGCGCTGGGGCGTGATCTGGAGGAGGTCGCCGTCTATGGCCGGGAAGGCCAGACCGGTGCGCGGGATCGCCAGACCATCGGCTTCGCCACCGTGCGTGCCGGGGACGTGGTGGGCGATCACACGGTATTGTTCGCCAGCGAAGGCGAGCGGGTCGAGATCACCCACAAGGCGTCCAGTCGCATGACCTTCGCCAAGGGCGCGGTGCGTGCAGCCCTGTGGCTGAAGGACAAACAGCCAGCGCTATATGACATGCAGGACGTACTGGAGTTGCGCTGATCAGCTCGCAGGGGTGCAAGCCGTGATCAATTCGTGTACAATGCAGCTTTAGTGTATCCACTAAAAGCTAGCGCAGAATGAAATCACAACATTAAAACGGGATGACTCTTCGAGATGTCATCCCGTTTTTTTGCACCCTGCGTTTGCCCGCCAAGGCTTGATTTTCGGAGGTCTTCTTGACTAAGCCAGCCATACTCGCACTTGCCGATGGCAGCATCTTTCGCGGTGAATCCATCGGTGCCGACGGCCACACGGTCGGCGAAGTGGTGTTCAACACCGCCATGACCGGCTACCAGGAAATCCTGACCGATCCTTCCTATGCGAAGCAGATCGTCACCCTGACCTATCCGCACATCGGCAATACCGGCACCACGCCGCAGGATGGCGAGGCCGCTCAGGTCTGGGCTGCCGGGCTGATCATCCGCGACCTGCCGCTGCTGGCCAGCAACTGGCGTAACAAGCAGTCGCTGCCCGACTATCTCAAGGAAAACGGCACCATCGCCATTGCCGGGATCGACACCCGTCGACTGACCCGCATTCTCCGCGAGAAGGGCGCTCAGGATGGCTGCATCCTGACCGGCGAAGACGCCACCGAAGAGCGTGCCCTGGAATTGGCTCGTGCCTTCCCTGGCCTCAAGGGCATGGACCTGGCCAAGGAAGTCAGCGTCAAGGAACGCTACGAGTGGCGCTCCAGCGTCTGGTCGCTGGAAACCGACAGTCACGCCGAGATCCCCACCGAGCAGCTGCCCTACCACGTGGTGGCCTTCGACTATGGCGTCAAGCTGAACATCCTGCGCATGCTGGTGGCCCGCGGCTGCCGCATCACCGTGCTGCCGGCCCAGACCCCGGCCAGCGAAGCCCTGGCGCTGCAGCCCGACGGCATCTTCCTGGCCAACGGCCCGGGCGATCCCGAGCCCTGCGACTACGCCATCAAGGCGATCCAGGATGTTCTGGAGACCGAGATTCCGGTATTCGGCATCTGCCTGGGCCATCAGCTGCTGGCTCTGGCCTCCGGCGCCAAGACGGTGAAGATGCCCAACGGTCACCACGGCGCCAACCATCCGGTGCAGGATCTCGACAGCGGCGTGGTGATGATCACCAGCCAGAACCACGGTTTTGCCGTGGACGAGGCCAGCCTGCCGGCCAATGTGCGTGCCACCCACAAGTCGCTGTTCGACGGCACCCTGCAGGGCATCGAGCGTACCGACAAGGTCGCTTTCAGCTTCCAGGGTCACCCCGAGGCGAGCCCTGGCCCGCACGACGTGGCACCGCTGTTCGACAAGTTCATCCAGGCCATGGCCGCGCGCCGCTAAGGTTAGAGGAGGGTAGAGCCCATGCTGGCGAATCTGGGTGTCATCGACTTCTGGACCTATGTGGTCGGGACCCTGTTCGTCATCCTGTTGCCCGGTCCCAACTCCTTCTTCGTGCTCGCCACCAGCGCCCAGCGCGGCATCCGCAGCGGTTACCAGGCGGCTTCCGCCGTGTTCCTTGGTGACGCCGTGCTGATGCTGCTCTCGGCTCTGGGCGTCGCCTCGCTGCTCAAGGCCGAGCCGCTGTTCTTCCAGGTCCTCAAGTATCTGGGTGCGGCCTACCTGTTCTACCTCGGCTGGGGCATGTTGCGCGGCGGACTCAAGTCCTGGCGCAGCCCGGCCCAGGGCCAGGCCGAGGCGACCCTGCGCGAAGACGTCCATCAGCCGTTCCGCAAGGCGCTGCTGCTGAGCCTGTCGAATCCGAAGGCGATCCTGTTCTTCGTCTCCTTCTTCATCCAGTTCGTGGACCCCGGTTACGCCCATCCGGCGCTGTCCTTCCTGGTGCTGGGCGCGGTACTGGAAGCGATCAGCTTCTGCTACCTGTCGTTCCTGATTTTCTGCGGCGTTCGCCTGGCGGCCTGGTTCCGTCAGCGGCGTCGCCTCAGCGCAGGCGCCACCGGCGGCGTCGGCGCCCTGTTCGTTGGTTTCGGTGTGAAGTTGGCCACCGCGACCCTGACCTGATTACCTGCATTCGAGAAGCCCATGCCTAAGCGTACAGACATCAAGAGCATCCTGATCCTCGGAGCCGGCCCCATCGTCATCGGCCAGGCCTGCGAGTTCGACTATTCCGGCGCCCAGGCCTGCAAGGCCCTGCGCGAGGAAGGCTTCCGCGTCATCCTGGTGAACTCCAACCCGGCCACCATCATGACCGACCCCTCCATGGCCGATGCCACCTACATCGAGCCGATCAAGTGGGCGACGGTGGCCAAGATCATCGAGAAGGAGCGTCCCGACGCTCTGCTGCCGACCATGGGTGGCCAGACCGCGCTGAACTGCGCCCTGGACCTGGAGCGTCACGGCGTGCTGGAGAAATTCGGCGTCGAGATGATCGGTGCCAACGCCGACACCATCGACAAGGCCGAGGATCGCTCGCGCTTCGACAAGGCCATGAAGGACATCGGCCTGGCCTGCCCGGTCTCGGGTATCGCCCACAGCATGGAAGAAGCCTACGGCGTGCTGGAGAAGGTCGGCTTCCCCTGCATCATCCGTCCGTCCTTCACCATGGGCGGCACCGGTGGTGGCATCGCCTACAACCGCGAAGAGTTCGAGGAGATCTGCAACCGTGGTCTGGACCTGTCGCCGACCAACGAGCTGCTGATCGACGAATCCCTGATCGGCTGGAAGGAATACGAGATGGAGGTGGTCCGCGACAAGAAGGACAACTGCATCATCGTCTGCTCCATCGAGAACTTCGATCCCATGGGCGTGCACACCGGTGACTCCATCACCGTGGCTCCGGCTCAGACCCTGACCGACAAGGAATACCAGATCATGCGCAACGCCTCCCTGGCGGTGCTGCGCGAGATCGGCGTCGAGACCGGCGGCTCCAACGTCCAGTTCGGCATCTGCCCGAACACCGGGCGCATGGTGGTGATCGAGATGAACCCGCGGGTGTCCCGCTCCTCGGCGCTGGCCTCCAAGGCCACCGGCTTCCCCATCGCCAAGATCGCCGCCAAGCTGGCGGTCGGCTACACCCTGGACGAGCTGCAGAACGACATCACCGGCGGGCGTACCCCGGCGTCCTTCGAGCCGGCCATCGACTACGTGGTCACCAAGATCCCGCGCTTCGCCTTCGAGAAATTCCCCAAGGCCGACGCCCGCTTGACCACTCAGATGAAATCCGTGGGCGAGGTCATGTCCATCGGTCGTACCTTCCAGGAGTCCCTGCAGAAAGCCCTGCGCGGCCTGGAAGTGGGCGTGGTCGGCTTTGATCCCAAGCTGGATCCGGCCGATCCCGAGGCAGACAGCACCCTCAAGCGTGAGCTGACCGTGCCGGGCGCCGACCGCATCTGGTACATCGGCGATGCCTTCCGTCAGGGCTACAGCCTGGACAAGGTCTTCGAACTGACTCGTATCGATCCCTGGTTCCTGGTACAGATCGAAGACCTGATCAAGGACGAGGAGCGCATCAAGACCCTGGGTCTGGCCGATCTCGACTACGACCTGATGCGCAAGCTCAAGCGCAAGGGCTTCTCCGACGCGCGCCTGGCCAAGCTGCTCGGCGTCACCGAGAAGAACCTGCGTGCCCATCGCCACAAGCTCAAGGTGCTGCCGGTATACAAGCGGGTGGACACCTGTGCTGCCGAATTCGCCACCGACACCGCCTACCTCTACTCCACCTACGAGGAAGAGTGCGAGGCCAAGCCCAGCGGTCGCGACAAGATCATGATCCTGGGCGGCGGTCCCAACCGCATCGGCCAGGGCATCGAGTTCGACTACTGCTGTGTGCACGCGGCCCTGGCCATGCGTGAAGACGGCTATGAAACCATCATGGTCAACTGCAACCCGGAAACCGTCTCCACCGATTACGACACCTCCGACCGCCTGTTCTTCGAGCCGGTGACCCTGGAGGACGTGCTGGAGATCGTCCGTGTCGAGCAGCCCAGGGGCGTCATCGTCCAATACGGCGGCCAGACCCCGCTCAAGCTCTGCCGGGCCCTGGAAGAGGCTGGCGTGCCCATCATCGGCACCAGCCCCGATGCCATCGACCGCGCCGAAGATCGCGAGCGCTTCCAGCAGATGGTGCAGCGCCTGAATCTGCGCCAGCCGGCCAACGCCACCGCGCGCAGCGAAGACGAGGCCCTGGCCCTCTCCAAGAACATCGGTTATCCGATGGTGGTTCGTCCCTCCTACGTACTGGGCGGCCGGGCGATGGAAATCGTCTACCAGGAAGAAGAACTCAAGCGCTACATGCGCGAAGCGGTGAAGGTGTCCAACGACAGTCCGGTGCTGCTCGACCACTTCCTCAACTGCGCCATCGAGGTGGATGTGGATGCGGTGTGCGACGGCCAGACCGTGGTGATCGGCGCCATCATGCAGCACATCGAACAGGCCGGCGTGCACTCCGGTGACTCCGCCTGCTCGCTACCGCCGTATTCGCTGCCCAAGCACATCCAGGACGAGATCCGCGAGCAGGTCAAGAAGATGGCTCTGGAACTCGGCGTGGTCGGTCTGATGAACGTGCAGATGGCCGTGCAGGGCGAGGACATCTACGTCATCGAGGTCAACCCGCGCGCCTCCCGTACCGTGCCCTTCGTCTCCAAGTGCATCGGCGAGTCCCTGGCCAAGGTGGCCGCCCGCGTCATGGCCGGCAAGACCCTGGCCGAGGTCGGCTTCACCCAGGAAATCATCCCGCCGTTCTTCAGCGTCAAGGAAGCGGTGTTCCCCTTCAACAAGTTCCCCGGCGTGGACCCCATCCTCGGCCCAGAAATGAAATCCACTGGCGAGGTGATGGGCGTGGGCGACAGCTTCGGCGAAGCCTTCGCCAAGGCCCAGCTGGGCGCCAACGAGATCCTGCCGAACTCCGGTTGCGCCTTCATCAGCGTACGGGACGACGACAAGCCCGAAGCCGTGCAGGTTGCTCGTGATCTGGTCGGCCTCGGCTTCGAAGTCGTCGCCACTGCAGGTACCGCGCGGGTGATCGAGGCGGCTGGTCTGCCGGTACGTCGCGTGAACAAGGTGACCGAGGGTCGCCCTCACGTGGTCGACATGATCAAGAACGACGAAGTCACCCTGATCATCAACACCACCGAAGGCCGGCAGTCCATCGCTGATTCCTATTCAATCCGCCGCAACGCGCTGCAGCACAAGCTCTGCTGCACCACTACCATTGCCGGCGGCCAGGCCATTTGCGAAGCTTTGAAATTCGGCGCCGAAAAGACCGTGCGCCGGCTGCAAGATCTGCATGCAGGAGTTAAGGCATGACCAAGTACCCCATGACCGTCCAGGGTGCTCGCGCCCTGGAAGACGAACTCAAACACCTCAAGACCGAGCTGCGTCCGCAGATCACCCAGGCCATCGCCGAAGCGCGTGAGCTGGGTGATCTCAAGGAGAACGCCGAATACCATGCTGCCCGCGAACAGCAGGGCATGGTAGAGGCGCGGATCCGCGATATCGAAGGCCGGTTGCAGAACGCCCAGGTGATCGACGTAGCTGCCCTGCCGCACACCGGCAAGGTCATCTTCGGTACCACCGTAGAGATTGCCAACACCGAGACCGACGAGACGGTGACCTACCAGATCGTCGGCGACGATGAGGCTGATATCAAGCAGAGCAAGCTGTCGGTGGGTTCGCCCATCGCCCGCGCGCTGATCGGCAAGGAAGAAGGGGACGTGGTGCTGGTGAAGACCCCGGGCGGCGATGTCGAATACGAAATTGTCGCCGTCCGTCACGTCTGATCACCGCACCGGAGGCTGGCTCGCCAGGCTGCTCGCGGCAGCCTGGCAGCTGGCCCAGGTGTTCTGGGTCGGCCCGCTGGTCGCCCTGCACCTGTGCATCCCTGTGGCGCTCGCCCAGGCGGGCTGGGCGCCGCTGCTGATCCAGTCCGGGCGCGAAGAATTGCTGCGCATGATGCTCAGCGCTGCAGCCGGGGGGGTCTTTACCCAGGTCGTGGTGCTGGTGTGGTGGGCCGGCTTCAGCGCGCTGTGGCGCGATCTGCGCGGTCAGCTGCTGCTGGCCAGTGCGCTAGCCGTGGTGCTGCAGAACGAACTGGCGCGCTTCTGGACCGGACCGACCGCCCTGGCCGGCTACCTGGTCCTGTTGCTTTGCGGTCTGATCCTGGTGCTGCAACCTGTTCCCGGGCGTGCGCCCGGGGCTCAAGCGGTATAGCGCACCACGTTGGACAGGTTGCGATTCTGTTCGCGGGCCTTGCGATAGATCAGGGCCATCTTGCCAATCACCTGCACCAGCTCGGCCTTGCTCGACGCGCACAGTTCGTCGATCAGGGCCCGGCGGTCTTCGCGTTCGGTGACGGCCAGCTTGATCTTGATCAGTTCATGGTCGTTCAGGGCGCGTTCGAGTTCACCCAATACGCCTTCGCTCAGGCCGTTCTCGCTGATGGTGACCACCGGCTTGAGTTGATGACCGATCGCCTTGAACCGCTTTTTATGCTCGTTGTTGAGCGCCATAATTCACCCCAGATAAAAGCCGAGCAGTTTATCCCAGCTGTCCGGTGCCGCCCAGCGATACAAGAAAACTTACCGTGGCCTGCGCTCAGTCCAGCGTGCATGGGCTCAGGGAACACACGGGCAACGCCTGCGTCAAGCAGGCTCGGAAGGGCGGCTGGTCAATCGCCGGAAAATTTGTGCCATCGCTTGCGAGAGACTGCCGGATGTGACATTGCCGCCGTCGCTGGCAGTGCCGGATCCGTCTGATTTACAGGGGCGATTGATGGCTATCCGCGAGGCCTTGTTATTTTCAGCAGAGCCCCCATATGAATGGCCTTGATGTGGTAGGCCAGTCCAGGGCTGTCTATCCTGGTGCGCTGGCCATGAGCCTCGTGCGCCGGGTTGGTGTCCGGGTAGGCTGTCTGATCAGGGTCTTCCAGCGAGAAGGCTGCACGAATTTCCTCAAAGAGGGGCGTGGAAGCTTCGCTGTGGAGGTCAGGTGCGCTCTTTTCGCTTCGCGGGACGTGTCGCTCCAGCAGTATCTATTGGGTCGCGGTTTCAAGGGCGATTGAGAGAATTGATGGCCGCAACATCTGCCTTGCCCTAGAGTCAAAGGCAGAAGACTCATATAGCGTTACAGACGATGTCTGCCGTGGGCCAGGCTTTGTGTAGTAACTTACCGGTCACTGCCGGTTTCGCTTCGAACGGTTTACCCACGAAACCGGCGCAGAGGGTAGTCAATTGAACGACATGGCAAAGAATCTGATCCTGTGGCTGATCATCGCCGCGGTGCTCGTCACCGTGATGAACAACTTCTCCAGCCCCAACGAACCCCAGACGCTCAACTACTCCGACTTCATCCAGCAGGTGAAGGACGGGCAGATCGAGAGCGTGACCGTGGATGGCTATGTCATCACCGGCAAGCATCGCGATGGCGACCCCTTCAAGACCATCCGTCCAGCGATTCAGGACAATGGCCTGATCGGCGACCTGGTCAACAACAGCGTCACCATCACCGGCAAACAGCCCGAGCAGCAGAGCATCTGGACTCAGTTGCTGGTGGCCAGCTTCCCGATCCTGGTGATCATCGCCGTCTTCATGTTCTTCATGCGCCAGATGCAGGGAGGTGCCGGCGGTCGCGGTGGTCCCATGAGCTTTGGCAAGAGCAAGGCGCGCCTGTTGTCGGAAGACCAGGTCAAGACCACCTTCGCCGACGTCGCCGGTTGCGACGAAGCCAAGGAAGAGGTCACCGAGCTGGTTGAATTCCTGCGCGACCCGGGCAAGTTCCAGCGCCTGGGTGGACGTATTCCCCGTGGCGTGCTGATGGTCGGTTCGCCCGGTACCGGCAAGACCTTGCTGGCCAAGGCTGTTGCCGGTGAGGCCAAGGTACCCTTCTTCACTATTTCCGGTTCGGACTTCGTCGAGATGTTCGTCGGTGTCGGAGCCAGTCGCGTACGCGACATGTTCGACCAGGCCAAGAAGCACGCTCCCTGCATCATCTTCATCGACGAGATCGATGCGGTCGGTCGCCATCGTGGCAACGGCATGGGCGGTGGTCATGACGAACGCGAGCAGACCCTGAACCAGCTGCTGGTGGAAATGGATGGCTTTGAAATGAACGATGGCATCATCGTCATTGCTGCTACCAACCGTCCCGATGTCCTCGACCCTGCCTTGCTGCGCCCCGGTCGTTTCGACCGCCAGGTCGTGGTCGGGCTGCCCGACATCCGCGGTCGCGAGCAGATCCTCAAGGTGCACATGCGCAAGGTGCCGGTCGGTGATCGCGTCGATGCTAGCGTGATTGCTCGGGGTACTCCGGGTTTCTCCGGTGCCGACCTGGCCAACCTGGTCAACGAAGCTTCCCTGTTCGCCGCCCGTGCCAACAAGCGCATCGTCGACATGCGTGAGTTCGAGCTGGCCAAGGACAAGATCATGATGGGCGCCGAGCGCAAGACCATGGTCATGTCCGAGAAGGAGAAGCGTAATACCGCTTACCACGAAGCCGGTCATGCCATCGTCGGTCGCTTGGTGCCCGAGCACGACCCGGTCTACAAGGTCTCCATCATTCCTCGCGGCCGTGCCCTGGGCGTGACCATGTTCCTCCCTGAGGAAGATCGTTACAGCCTGTCCAAGCGGGCGCTGGAAAGCCAGATCTGCTCGCTGTTTGGTGGCCGTATCGCCGAGGAAATGACCCTGGGGTTCGAAGGTGTCACCACGGGTGCCTCCAACGACATCATGAGAGCGACTTCCCTGGCGCGTAACATGGTGACCAAGTGGGGCCTGTCCGAGAAGCTCGGTCCGCTGCTGTACGGTGAGGAAGAGAACGAAGGCTACCTGGGTCGTTCCGGTGGCGGTGGTGGTGGCAACATGTCGGGCGAGACTGCCAAGCAGATCGACGTCGAGATCCGCCGCATCATCGACGACTGCTACAACACCGCCAAGCGTCTGCTCGACGAGAATCGTGACAAGCTCGAACTCATGGCTGATGCTTTGATGAAGTACGAGACCATCGATTCCGATCAGATCGACGACATCATGGCTGGCAAGGTCCCGCGTGAACCGCGCGACTGGCACGATCGCGGTGGTCCGACCGGGGATGCGCCCGCATCGCCGCAGAGTGGCAGCGACCGTCCTGAGACGCCCATCGGTGGTCCGGCTGGAGAACACTGAAACACCCATGTTCAATCCGTTTCCTTCGACCCGATTGCCTTGCGGCAATCGGGTTCTTGTTTTTGACACGCCCAAAGTCATGGGCATCCTCAACGTCACCCCTGACTCCTTTTCTGATGGCGGCCGTTACACGGCAGTGGAAAGTGCCCTGCGTCATGCGGAAGCAATGGTGGCGGCCGGTGCGGCCATCATCGATGTAGGGGGTGAGTCCACCCGGCCAGGGGCCCCAGCGGTATCCGAGGCTCAAGAGCTTGATCGGGTAATTCCGGTGGTTCAGGCGATCGCTCGGGAGCTGGATGTCGTTATTTCCCTGGATACCTCCGCGCCAGCGGTCATGCGCGAAGGCGCTCTGGCCGGTGCTGGCCTGATCAACGATGTGCGCTCGCTGAAGCGTCCTGGCGCCCTTGAGGCGGCTGCCGCTACCGGCCTGGCGGTTTGCCTGATGCACATGCGTGGCGAGCCAAGCACCATGCAGCAGGCGCCCGTCTATACCGACGTCACGGGGGAGGTCGGTGCCTTTCTCGGCGAGCAGATCGCACGTTGCGAGATGGCTGGCATCGCTCGCGAGCGTCTGGTGCTGGATCCGGGGTACGGCTTTGCCAAGACCCTGGAACACAACCTCGAACTGTTTAAGCGGCAAACCGAATTGCTCGCCTTTGGGCTACCCTTGCTGGTGGGTGTCTCGCGCAAGAGCATGATCGGCGCGGTCACTGGACGGCCCGTGGAGGGCCGCCTGGCGGGTGGGCTGGCGCTGGCGGCCCTGGCGCTGACCAAGGGGGCCCAGATCCTGAGGGTTCATGATGTGGCGGAAACAGTGGACGTGGTGAAGATGATCACTGCGGTCGAAGGCTTCAGGCAGGAACAGAACTGATGGCAAGAAAGTATTTCGGAACCGATGGCATTCGCGGCAAGGTCGGGACCTATCCCATTACGCCGGATTTCATGCTCAAGCTGGGCTGGGCGGCGGGCATCGCCTTTCGCAGCCGCGGCGGCTGTCGGGTGCTGGTCGGCAAGGACACGCGCAACTCGGGCTACATGTTCGAGTCGGCGCTGGAGGCCGGTCTGTCCGCCGCCGGTGCGGACGTCATGCTGCTCGGTCCCATGCCGACACCGGGTATCGCCTATCTGACGCGAACCTTTCAGGCCAGCGCCGGCATTGTCATCAGTGCTTCGCACAATCCTTACTACGACAACGGCATCAAGTTCTTTTCCGGCGCCGGCACCAAGCTGCCCGATGAGCTCGAGACCATGATCGAGGAGCTGCTCGATACTCCGATGACCGTGGTCGACTCGGCGCGGATTGGCAAGGTCTCGCGCATCAACGATGCGGCCGGTCGCTACATCGAGTTCTGCAAGAGCAGCGTACCGACCGGTACCAGCTTCGCTGGGATGAAGATCGTGCTGGATTGCGCCAACGGTGCGACCTACAAGATCGCGCCCAGCGTCTTCCGTGAGCTCGGTGCGGACGTCAGCGTGCTGGGCGTGCAGCCAGATGGGCTCAACATCAACAAGGACTGCGGCTCCACTCACCTGGAGGGCCTGCAGCAAGCGGTGCTCGACCAGCACGCCGACATCGGCATCGCCTTCGACGGCGACGGTGATCGGGTCCTGATGGTGGATCACACCGGGGCGGCAGTGGATGGCGACGAGCTGCTCTATCTGATCGCGCGCGATCTCAAGCGCCGTGGTCGCCTCGAGGGTGGGGTGGTGGGTACCCTGATGAGCAATCTCGGTCTCGAGCTGGGGCTGGCCGATCTGGATATCCCCTTCGTGCGGGCCAAGGTCGGCGATCGCTATGTGATGGCCGAGCTGCTGGAGCGCAATTGGGTGTTGGGCGGTGAGAACTCCGGGCACGTGGTCTGCTGCCAGTACACCACCACTGGTGACGCTACCATCGCCGCGCTGCAGGTGCTGATCGCCTTGCGCAATGCCGGTCAGACCCTGGCCCAGGCACGCATGGCGCTGCGCAAGTGTCCGCAGGTGTTGATCAACGTAAGATTCGGTGGCGGCCAGGATCCTCTGGAGAATCCGCGGGTCAAGCAGGCCAGCGCAGAGGTGACCGAGAAAATGGCCGGCAAGGGACGGGTGCTGCTGCGTAAATCCGGTACCGAGCCGTTGGTCAGAGTCATGGTCGAAGGCGAAAACGAACGTGAGGTTCGTGCCCATGCCGAAGCGCTCGCTCAATTGATAACTGAGGTATGTGCTTGATTTGCTTGCATGCCTGTTTTCGATTGAGTAACATCTGCGCCCACTTCGCTCCCTGAGGTAAAACGCATGCGTCGTTCCCTGGTTGCCGGTAACTGGAAAATGCATGGCTCGCTGCAGAGCGTGTCCGCATTGGTCGCAGGCTTGAAAGGGTTGGACGGCGTGTCTGGTGTCGATGTCGTGGTGATTCCGACATTGGTGCATCTGCCGGGGGTGGCTGAAGGTTTGGCGGCGACGTCGCTGATGGTGGGGGCTCAGACCTGTGCTCCCGTCGCTGGCGAGAAGGCCCTTACTGGCGAGGTATCCTCGACGCAGTTGGTGGAATTCGGTTGCCGTTACGTATTGGTGGGGCATTCCGAGCGGCGTGCCCTGCTGAACGAGGATGACGAGGTGGTGGCGAAGAAATTCGCGGCCATCCAGGAGGGCGGGATGATTCCCGTGCTCTGCGTCGGTGAAACCCGTGAAGAGCGGGAGGCCGAGCGTACTCTGGACGTGGTCGGTGGCCAGCTGAAGGCGGTCATCGACGCAGTTGGAGTCGCGGCTTTCACCCGTGCCGTGGTGGCCTATGAGCCTGTTTGGGCGATAGGTACCGGGCTCACGGCGACGCCGGAGCAGGCGCAAGAGGTTCATGCGGCGATTCGCGCCCTGGTGCGTGAGGCCGATGCTGAAGTCGCTGAAGGGCTTCAGCTGCTGTATGGCGGTAGTGTCAAAGCCGCCAATGCTGCCGAGTTGTTCGGCATGCCGGATATCGATGGGGGGCTGGTGGGTGGTGCCTCCCTGAATGCTGAAGAGTTCAGTGCGATTTGCCGCGCTGCAGGACGTGGATAATGTTGGAAACTGCAGTTGTAGTGATCCACTTGCTGATGGCGCTTGGCCTGATCGTGCTGGTGTTGATGCAGCAGGGCAAGGGTGCTGAAGCAGGTGCATCCTTTGGTGCGGGTGCCTCGGGTACCGTTTTTGGTAGTCAAGGTTCTGCTACCTTTCTGAGTCGTTTTACTGCTATACTAGCTGCGGTTTTTTTCGCGACTAGTCTGGGTCTGGGGTATTACGCCAAAGACCGTGCGCTGGGTCTGCGTGAAGTGGGTCTTCCCACTCAGCCAGTCCAGCAGGCTCCTCAGCCGAAGCAGGATGGTAACGATGTTCCCCTAAGCCAGCCGCGTGCTGCTCAAGGCGGTACTTCCGGGGACGTGCCCCAGGAGTCCAAGTAGGTTTCAAAGGTTTCATGCCGAAGTGGTGGAATTGGTAGACACGCTATCTTGAGGGGGTAGTGGCCACAGGCTGTATGGGTTCGAGTCCCATCTTCGGCACCAAATAGCAAAGACGTCCAACAGGACGCGGCGAGAGAGTAGGTTGACTCTTATGGTAGAGTTGAATATAATCTCGCTCCAGCTTTGACGCGGGGTGGAGCAGTCTGGTAGCTCGTCGGGCTCATAACCCGAAGGTCGTTGGTTCAAATCCAGCCCCCGCAACCAGTTTTTTAAAGCCCCTTTATAGGGGCTTTTTGTTGGCTGGACAGTTCGGGTCGCGCTTTCTTGCGCAGACCTCTTAGGGATGGGCGTAATGCCCATTTTTTATTCTCAAAAAACGCGAGGCAACCAGGTGTCGAGCAAGCTAGAACAGTTGCAGGCCTTGCTGGCCCCCGTCATCGAGGCGCTTGGCTATGTCTGCTGGGGTGTCGAGTACATCTCCCAAGGGCGGCATTCGCTACTGCGTGTCTACATCGATCATCCCAATGGCATTCTCGTAGAAGACTGCGAGAAGGTCAGCCGCCAAGTCAGTGGCGTACTCGATGTGGAAGATCCCATCACCAATGAATACACCCTCGAGGTGTCTTCCCCCGGTATGGATAGGCCCCTGTTCACGCTGGAGCAATTCGCTGCCCATGCCGGTGAGCAGATAAAGGTCAAACTTCGGTCGCCCTTCGACGGGCGACGTAATTTCCAGGGTTTGCTGCGCGGTGTGGAAGACCAGGATGTCGTGGTGCAGGTGGACGAGCATGAGTATCTGCTACCCATCGAGATGATCGACAAGGCCAACGTCGTTCCCCGTTTCGAGTGATTTGAGCGCGAGACCGCGGATCCCAAGGATTGCGAATACGAGGCGTAAGATGAGCAAAGAAGTTCTGCTGGTAGTGGAATCTGTTTCGAACGAGAAGGGTGTTCCACCCGGCGTCATCTTCGAGGCACTGGAGTTGGCTCTCGCCACGGCTACCAAGAAACGCTACGAAGAAGATGTGGATCTGCGGGTGTCGATCAACAGACACAACGGCAGCTACGAGACCTTCCGCCGCTGGACCGTGGTGGAAGACGAAGACTATCAGCTGCCCGATTCGCATCTGACGGTGGAAGACGCCCAGGAAGAGCATCCTGGGGTCAAGGCCGGTGAAGTGATCGAAGAGAAGATCGAGTCCATCGAATTCGGTCGGATCGCTGCCCAGACCGCCAAGCAGGTGATCGTGCAGAAGGTGCGCGAGGCCGAGCGGGCTCAGGTGGTGGACGCCTATCGCGAGAAGGTCGGCGAGATCATCTCGGGAACCGTCAAGAAGGTCACCCGTGACAGCGTGATCGTCGACCTGGGCAACAATGCCGAGGCGCTGCTTCCGCGTGAGCACATCATTCCCCGTGAGACCTTCCGCATGGGCGTGCGTCTGCGCGCCCTGCTCAAGGAGATCCGTACGGAAAACCGCGGTCCGCAACTGATGCTGTCGCGTACCGATCCGCAGATGCTGATCGAGCTGTTCCGCATCGAAGTACCGGAAATCTCCGAGCAGCTGATCGATGTCATGGCAGCCGCTCGGGATCCGGGCTCGCGGGCCAAGATCGCCGTTCGCTCCAAGGACAAGCGCATCGATCCGCAGGGCGCCTGTATCGGCATGCGTGGTTCGCGTGTCCAGGCGGTATCCGGTGAACTGGGTGGCGAGCGTGTCGACATCGTCCTCTGGGATGACAATCCGGCGCAGTTCGTCATCAACGCCATGGCTCCGGCCGAAGTCGCCTCGATCATCGTCGACGAAGACAGCCGTACCATGGACATCGCCGTCGCCGAGGATAACCTGGCCCAGGCGATCGGCCGTGGCGGCCAGAACGTGCGCCTGGCCAGTCAGCTGACCGGTTGGACGCTCAACGTGATGACCGAAGCGGACATCAACGCCAAGCAACAGGCCGAGACCGGCGACATCATCCAGCGCTTCATCGACGAGCTGGATGTCGACGAGGAACTGGCGCAGGTGCTGGTGGAAGAAGGCTTCACTTCCCTCGAGGAAGTGGCCTACGTGCCCATGGAAGAGATGCTCAACATCGATGGCTTCGACGAAGACATCGTCAACGAGCTGCGTACCCGGGCCAAGGATCGCCTGCTTACCCGGGCCATCGCAACGGAAGAACAGAAGAGCCCCAGCGAAGATCTGCTGACCCTCGACGGCATGGATCCCCAGCTCGCCAGCGCGCTGGCCCAGCGTGGCGTGGTCAATCGCGAAGAGCTCGCCGAGCAGTCGATCGACGACCTGCTCGACATCAACGGCATGACCGAAGAGCGTGCCGGCAAGCTGATCATGGCTGCCCGTGCCCATTGGTTCGAGTAAGCGGCGCAGTCTGAGGAGAGAAGTGCATGACGCAAGTCACGGTGAAAGAACTGGCCCAAACGGTCAATACGCCGGTGGAACGTCTGCTACAGCAGATGCGCGAGGCAGGTCTGACGCATAGCAGCGCCGAGCAATTGGTGAGCGATGCGGAGAAGCAGGCGCTGCTGACGCACCTGAAGGGGACTGCGCAGCTCGACGAGCCAAGCAAGATCACCCTGCAGCGCAAGACCCAGACCACACTGAAAGTGGCCGGCAGCAAGACCGTCAGTGTCGAAGTCCGCAAGAAGAAAACCTTCGTCAAGCGCAGCCCTGCCGAGCTTGAAGCCGAGCAGCGCCGCGAGCAGGAAGCCCAGCGTGCCGCTGAAGAGGCTGCCGCCCAGGCGCGCGCCGAGGAAGAAGCCCAGCGTGCTGCTGAAGAAGCTGCACGTCAGCAGGCCGAAGCCGCTGCCCAGGTGGAGCAGGCGCAGGCCGTCGCTACCGAAGCCGCAGCCCCGGCTGCGCCGGAAGCACCTGCCGTGGTGGCCGAGCAGCAGCCCGCTGCCGAAGCTGCCACCGAGGCCAAGAAGGCCGATCCGGCTGGCGAGCGCAAGCGCGAAGAACCGCGTCGTCCCGTGCATCCTGCCCCGAGCAGCAAGCGCGAAGAAGACGAGCGTCGTGAGCGCAAGAATGCCCAGCATCGCCCGTCGATCAAGGACAAGGTCGCAGCTCCTCGTACCGTGCGCAGTGGCGACGACGAGGAAGAGGGCTTTGGCCGGCGTGGCGGTCGCGGTGGCAAGTCGCGACTCAAGAAGCGAAACCAACACGGGTTCCAGAGCCCGACAGGACCTGTAGTGCGCGAAGTCAATCTAGGTGAGACCATCACCGTCTCTGAGCTAGCTCAGCAGATGTCGGTGAAGGCCGCCGAAGTCATCAAGTTCATGTTCAAGATGGGGTCTCCCGCCACCATCAACCAGGTGCTCGACCGCGAGACGGCGCAGCTGGTGGCCGAAGAGCTGGGCCACAAGGTCAAGCTGGTCAACGAGAACGCCCTGGAAGACCAGTTGGCCGAATCCCTCAAGTTCGAGGGTGGCAAGGCCCTGCACCGTGCGCCGGTAGTGACCGTCATGGGTCACGTCGACCACGGTAAGACCTCGCTGCTGGACTACATCCGTCGCGCCAAGGTCGCGTCGGGCGAAGCCGGTGGCATCACCCAGCACATCGGTGCCTACCACGTGGAAACTGAGCGTGGCATGGTGACCTTCCTGGATACCCCTGGTCACGCCGCGTTCACCGCGATGCGTGCCCGTGGTGCCAAGGCCACCGACATCGTCATCCTGGTCGTCGCGGCCGATGACGGCGTCATGCCGCAGACCGAGGAAGCCATCCAGCACGCCAAGGCGGCAGGTGTCCCCATCGTCGTGGCGGTCAACAAGATCGACAAGCCCGATGCCGATCCGGATCGCGTCAAGCACGATCTGGCCGGTCGTCAGGTCATCCCGGAAGAGTGGGGCGGCGATACCCAGTTCGTGCACGTCTCGGCCAAGGCCGGTACCGGTGTGGACGAGCTGCTCGAAGCCATCCTGCTGCAGGCCGAAGTCCTGGAGCTGACCGCTACGCCGGAAGCACCCGGTCGCGGTGTGGTCATCGAGTCGCGCCTGGACAAGGGCCGTGGTCCGGTCGCTACCGTGCTGGTACAGAACGGTACCCTGCGGCAGGGCGACATGGCCCTGGTCGGCGTCAACTTCGGTCGCATCCGTGCCATGCTCGACGAGAACGGCAAGCCGATCAAGGAAGCCGGCCCGTCCATTCCGGTCGAGATCCTTGGTCTGGACGGTACCCCGGATGCCGGTGATGAACTCACCGTGCTGACCGACGAGAAGAAGGCCCGGGAAGTGGCGCTGTTCCGTCAGGGCAAGTTCCGCGAGGTCAAGCTGGCTCGCGCCCATGCCGGCAAGCTCGAGAACATCTTCGAGAACATGGGCCAGGACGAGAAGAAGACCCTCAACATCGTGCTCAAGTCCGATGTGCGCGGCTCCCTCGAGGCGCTGCAGGGTTCGCTGTCCGGTCTGGGCAACGACGAAGTCCAGGTACGTGTAGTCGGCGGTGGCGTCGGTGGTATCACCGAGAGCGATGCCAACCTGGCGCTGGCGTCCAATGCCGTGCTGTTCGGCTTCAACGTCCGGGCCGATGCCGGGGCGCGGAAGATCGTCGAGCAGGAAGGCCTCGACATGCGCTACTACAACGTCATCTACGACATCATCGAAGATGTGAAGAAGGCGCTGACCGGCATGCTGGGCAGTGACGTCCGGGAGAACATCCTGGGTATCGCTGAAGTACGTGACGTCTTCCGTTCGCCCAAGTTCGGCGCCGTCGCCGGCTGCATGGTCACCGAGGGCATGGTGCACCGCAACCGTCCGATCCGCGTCCTGCGCGAAGACGTGGTCATCTTCGAAGGCGAGCTGGAATCCCTGCGTCGCTTCAAGGATGACGTGGCCGAAGTGCGTGCCGGCATGGAATGCGGTATCGGCGTGAAGAGCTACAACGACGTCCGCGTCGGCGACAAGATCGAAGTGTTCGAGAAGGTTCAGGTCGCCCGTTCGCTGTAACGGCGAGACTGCACCAGGACGGCAGGTCGCGGACCTGGCAGAACCCTGCCAGGTCCGGACTTGCCGTTCGCGTTTCCAAGGTTCATGGCTGGCAGGCCTGACGTCTGCGGCCTTTTGTACGAGAGTTTCGACATGGCCAAAGAATTCAGCCGTACCCAGCGTATCGGTGATCAGATACAGCGCGAACTGGCGCTGTTGATCCATCGCGAAATCAAAGATCCACGGCTGGGTATGGTGACCATCACCGGCGTGGACGTGGCCCGGGATCTGTCCCATGCCAAGGTGCACATCACCGTGCTGGGCAAGGACGATGACCCCGAGGCGATCAAGCAGAATATCGCCATCCTCAAGGATGCCTCCGGCTTCCTGCGGCAGCAGTTGGGTCGGGCGATGAAGTTGCGGACCGTTCCGCAACTGGGTTTCCAGTATGACGAGAGCATCCGTCGCGGCGCCCAGCTGTCGGCGCTGATCGAGCGGGCGGTCGCCGAAGATCGTCGGCAGGACGGGGAGGAGTAGGGTGGCCCAGGTCAAGCGTATTCGCCGGCAGGTGCATGGCGTGCTGGTGCTGGACAAGCCGCGCGGCTTTTCCTCCAATGCCGCCCTGCAAAAGGTCCGCTGGCTGCTCAACGCCGAGAAGGCGGGCCATACCGGCAGTCTGGATCCCCTGGCTACCGGTGTGCTGCCGCTGTGCTTCGGCGAAGCGACCAAGTTTTCCCAGTACCTGCTGGACGCCGACAAGGGTTACAGCACCGTGGCGCAGCTGGGCGTCACCACCACCACCGGCGACGCCGAGGGTGAGGTGTTGGAGCGACGGACGGTCGATGTCGATGAAGCAGCCATCCAGGCGGCGCTGCCGGCGTTTCGCGGCCAGATAGAGCAGATTCCGCCGATGTACTCGGCGCTCAAGCGCGACGGTCAGCCGCTCTACAAGTTGGCGCGTGCCGGGGAAGTAGTGGAGCGCGAGGCGCGTTCTGTTACTATTGCCCGTCTGGAACTCCTGGCGTTGCAGGAAGATCGCGCGACGCTGGAAGTGGCCTGCAGCAAGGGGACCTATGTGCGCACCCTGGTCGAAGACCTCGGCGCCCGTCTCGGTTGCGGGGCCCATGTGGCTGAGTTGCGACGTACCCAGGCTGGTCCCTTTGGCCTCGTGCAGGCCATCAGCCTGGACGAGCTGGAGGCGGCCCATGCCGAAGGCGGTGCCGAAGCGCTGGATCGCTTCCTGCTGCCGGTCGACAGCGGCCTCGAACATTGGCCGCTGGTGCAGTTGACTCAGCACAGCGCCTATTATTGGTTGCACGGTCAGCCCGTTCGGGCAGCCAATGCACCGAAATTCGGTTTGATGCGGGTGCAGGACGACCAAGGTCGTTTCATCGGCATCGGCGAGATAGATGACGAGGGGCAGGTTGCTCCCCGTAGACTGATTCGGTCCTAGACCGATACCGAGGGTGGCTGTCAGCAGGCACGGTTACACCTCTTTCCTTAAGCACGGGATCCATCCCGGCCTGTTCCTCAGAGGAGCCCTATCATGGCACTGAGCGTTGAAGACAAAGCCCAGATCGTAAACGAGTTCAAGCAAAGCGAAGGCGATACCGGTTCGCCGGAAGTGCAGGTTGCCCTGCTGTCCGCCAACATCGACAAGCTGCAAGGTCACTTCAAGGCCAACGGCAAAGACCACCACAGCCGTCGTGGTCTGATCCGCATGGTCAACCAGCGTCGTAAGCTGCTGGACTACCTGAAGTCCAAGGATACCTCTCGTTACAGCGCACTGATCGCTCGCCTGGGCCTGCGTCGTTAATACGATGCAGACCTGCTGCAAGCAGTCTGAAGCTGGAGGTCGGCTCGCGCCGGCCTCCGGCTTTTTTGCTTGAGAGGCCGACAGAATCGGCTTGCGTCACCCGGAGATCAGCGAGGGTCCGAATCCCTCTGGTCGCCTCGATTTCCCCCAAGGCAATAAAGAGAAGGAAAGACTGTGAATCCAGTAATCAAGCAATTCAAGTTCGGTGAGCAGACCTTCACCCTGGAAACCGGCCGCATCGCGCGCCAGGCGACCGGTGCGGTGCTGGTCTCCACCGATGACGTCAGCGTACTGGTCACCGTGGTCGGTGCCAAGCAGCCCGCCGTTGGCAAGGACTTCTTCCCGCTGTCCGTGCACTACCAGGAAAAGACCTACGCCGCTGGCCGCATCCCCGGTGGTTACTTCAAGCGTGAAGGCCGTCCTTCCGAGAAGGAAACCCTGACCTCGCGCCTGATCGATCGCCCGATCCGTCCGCTGTTCCCCGAAGGCTTCCTGAACGAAGTCCAGGTGGTCTGCACCGTGGTCAGCACCAACAAGAAGTCCGATCCGGACATCGCCGCCATGATCGGCACCTCCGCCGCCCTGGCCATTTCCGGCATTCCCTTCGCCGGCCCCATCGCCGCTGCCCGCGTGGGCTACCACACCGAGCTGGGCTACCTGCTGAACCCCAGCTACGAGCAGCTGCAGAGCTCCAGCCTGGACATGGTCGTGGCCGGTACCCGTGACGCCGTGCTGATGGTCGAATCCGAAGCCGACGAGCTGACCGAAGACCAGATGCTGGGCGGCGTGCTGTTCGCCCACGAAGAATTCCAGGTGGCCATCGAGGCCATCAGCCAGTTCGCTGCCGAAGCCGGCAAGCCGACCTGGAACTGGCAGGCGCCTGCCGAGAACACCGCCCTGATCGAAGCCGTCAAGGCCGAGGTCGGCGAGGCCGTGTCCCGTGCCTACACCATCACCATCAAGCAGGATCGCTATGCGGCCCTGGGTGCCCTGCGCGATCAGGCCATCGCCAAGCTGGCCGGTGAGAACGGTCAGTACAGCGAAGCCGAGGTCAAGGAGACCTTCGGTCTGCTGGAATACCGCACCGTGCGCCAAAACATCGTCGACGGCAAGCCGCGTATCGACGGTCGCGACACCCGCACCGTACGCCCGCTGCAGATCGAAGTCGGTCCGCTGAAGAAGACCCATGGTTCGGCCCTGTTTACCCGTGGCGAAACCCAGGCGCTGGTCACCGCGACCCTGGGCACCGCCCGTGACTCGCAGCTGCTGGACACCCTGGAAGGCGAGCGCCGCGACAGCTTCATGCTGCACTACAACTTCCCGCCCTTCTCGGTCGGCGAGTGCGGTCGCATGGGTAGCCCGGGCCGCCGCGAGATCGGTCACGGCCGTCTGGCCCGTCGTGGCATCCAGGCCATGCTGCCGACCCAGGAAGCCTTCCCCTACAGCATCCGCGTGGTCTCCGAGATCACCGAGTCCAACGGCTCCAGCTCCATGGCGTCGGTGTGCGGTGCCTCCCTGGCGCTGATGGACGCCGGTGTGCCGGTCAAGGCGCCGGTTGCCGGTATCGCCATGGGTCTGGTCAAGGAAGGCGAGAAGTTCGCCGTTCTGACCGACATCCTGGGTGACGAAGATCACCTGGGCGACATGGACTTCAAGGTGGCCGGTACCGCCAAGGGCGTCACCGCCCTGCAGATGGACATCAAGATCAACGGTATCACCGAAGAGATCATGGAAATCGCTCTGGAGCAGGCGCTGGAAGCGCGTCTGAACATCCTGGGTCAGATGAACCAGGTGATCTCCGAGTCGCGTGCCGAGCTGTCCGAAAACGCCCCGACCATGCTGGCGATGAAGATCGACCAGGACAAGATCCGCGACGTGATCGGCAAGGGTGGCGCCACCATCCGTGGTATCTGCGAAGAGACCAAGGCGTCGATCGACATCGAAGACGACGGCACCATCAAGATCTACGGCGAGACCCGCGAAGCCGCTGAAGCTGCCAAGCAGCGTGTCCTGGGCATCACCGCCGAGGCCGAGATCGGCAAGATCTACGTCGGCAAGGTGGAGCGCATCGTCGACTTCGGCGCCTTCGTCAGCATCCTGCCGGGCAAGGACGGTCTGGTGCACATCTCGCAGCTGAGCGATCAGCGTATCGAGAAGGTCACCGACGTGCTGAAGGAAGGTCAGGAAGTGAAGGTGCTGGTGCTGGACGTGGACAACCGCGGTCGCATCAAGCTGTCGATCAAGGACGTGGCGGCGGCGGAAGCCTCCGGCGTCTAAGACGACCCTGAGTAAAAAACCCGGCCTCGGCCGGGTTTTTTTATGGTTGGTGAACACAGGTGGTAGATTGGGTTGAGCGCAGTGAAGCCCAACATGACAACGCAGGCCAGCCTCCACTGCTTGAAAGCGGCGTGGAGCCAGGGACTGTTGGGCTTCGCTGTGCTCAGCCGCAACCTACGGGCACTACGCCTTCTCACGAATCCATTCGATGAAGCTGCGCACCTTGGGCACCTCGGCCATCTGTTCAGGATAGGCCAGCCAGTAGGCGTGGGGGCTGGCGAGGCGGTGGGGCCAGGCGAGCACCAGGCGGCCGGAAGCCAGTTCTTCGGCGACGAGGAATTCCGGCAGCAGGGCCACCCCGCAACCTTCCTGGGCGGCGCGGGCACAGAGGGTGAAGGTGTCGAAGCGCGGACCGTGATGGCTGTGCACTTCCTCCCGACCCAGGCTGGCGTACCAGTCGTGCCAGGATTCAGGGCGGGTGGTGTTCTGCAGCAGGACGAAGTCCACCAGTTGCTCGGGTCCGGCGATGCCTTCGGCGGGCAGCAGATCCGGTGCGCAGACCGCGACCATGTGCTCGTGCAGCAGCAGTTCGCATTCGGCACCCGGCCAGCTGCCGTGACCATAGAACAGCGCCACGTCGTGGCGGGGGTCGCGGAAATCCACCGGTTCCAGGGCGCTGGAGACATCCAGGTGGATGTTGGGAAAGCGCAGGCGCCAGCCCTTCAGCCGCGGGACCAGCCAGCGCTCGCCAAAGGTCGGTGGGGTGGCCACGCGCAGCACCTCGGTCTCGCCGCCATAGGATCTCAGGTAGCGCGCCGACATCTCCAACTGGTTGAGGATCTTGTCCACCTCGGCCAGGTAGAGGGCACCGGCCGGGGTGAGTTGGAGGCGGCGCCGGACCCGGCGAAACAGGCTGTGCTGCAGGAGATCCTCCAGCTGAGCGACCTGTTTGCTGACGGCACTCTGGGTCAGCGCCAGTTCGTCGGCCGCGCGGGTAAAGCTCAGATGACGGGCCACCGCCTCGAAGCACTGCATGGCGGTGATGGACGGCAGGTGGCGACGTTGCATGAGCGGACTCGCGGCATGAAAAAAGGGAATGATATGCCGAGCAAAGGTCGGTTGTCCGGCGCCGCTGGCCTGACCATACTCAGGGACGATTTCCTTTCTGCGGAGACCTCAGCATGAGCAAGGCCCTGTTGGAACGCCTCGGCGTTTCTGCCCAGCACTACACCCAAGGCGAGCATCGGGTGCATTCCCCCATCGACGGTAGCCAACTGGGCAGCGTCGCCCTGGAAAGCGCCGCCGAGGTGGAGCAGAAGATCTCCCGCGCCGACCGTGCCTTCCAGGCCTGGCGCGCGGTGCCGGCGCCGCGTCGTGGCGAACTGGTGCGGCTGCTCGGCGAAGAGCTGCGCGCGCACAAGGCCGATCTCGGCGAACTGGTGTCCTGGGAAGCCGGCAAGATCACCCAGGAAGGCCTGGGCGAAGTCCAGGAGATGATCGACATCTGCGACTTCGCCGTTGGCCTGTCGCGCCAGCTCTATGGTCTGACCATCGCCTCCGAGCGTCCGGGTCACCACATGCGCGAAAGCTGGCAGCCGCTGGGTGTGGTCGGCATCATCAGTGCCTTCAACTTCCCAGTGGCGGTCTGGTCCTGGAACGCCGCCCTGGCCCTGGTCTGCGGCAATCCGGTGATCTGGAAGCCTTCGGAAAAGACCCCGTTGACCGCGCTGGCCTGCCAGGCGCTGTTCGAGAAGGCCCTGGCGCGCTTCGGCGATGCCCCCGCCGATCTCAGCCAGGTCATCGTCGGCGACCGCGCCGCCGGTGAGGCCCTGGTGGACGATCCGCGGGTGGCGCTGGTGAGCGCCACGGGTAGCACCCGCATGGGTCGCGAGGTAGGACCGCGGGTTGCGGCGCGCTTCGGCCGCAGCATCCTCGAACTGGGCGGCAACAATGCCATGATCCTCGCGCCGAGTGCCGATCTGGACATGGCCGTACGTGCCATCCTGTTCAGCGCCGTGGGCACTGCCGGCCAGCGCTGCACCACCCTGCGCCGCCTGATCGCCCATCGTTCGGTCAAGGACGAGATCGTCGCCCGGTTGAAGACCGCCTATGCCAAAGTCCGCATCGGCCATCCGCTGGAAGGCAACCTAATCGGTCCGCTGATCGATGCGGCCAGCTTCCAGGCCATGCAGGGTGCGCTGGAACAGGCGCGTGGTGAGGGCGGGGTGGTCTACGGCGGTGAGCGTCAGCTGGCTGAGCAGTATCCCGAGGCCTACTACGTGGCCCCGGCCATCGTCGAGATGCCCGAGCAGAGCGAGGCGGTACGCCACGAGACCTTCGCCCCCATTCTCTATGTGCTGACCTACGACGATTTCGACGAGGCGGTAGCGCTGAACAACGCCGTGCCCCAGGGCCTGTCGTCCTGCATCTTCACCACCGACGTGCGTGAGGCCGAGGCCTTCATGTCGGCGACTGGCAGCGACTGCGGCATCGCCAACGTCAATATCGGGCCTAGCGGTGCCGAGATCGGTGGCGCCTTCGGTGGCGAGAAGGAAACCGGTGGCGGTCGCGAATCGGGCTCCGACGCCTGGAAGGCCTACATGCGCCGCCAGACCAACACCGTCAACTACTCCCGCGAACTGCCGCTGGCCCAGGGCATCGTGTTCGACTGAGTGGATCCGCCAGGAGCGCCGAGAATGCAGTTGCGTGAGGAGTGCCTGTGGGAGCGGCTGTATCCGGCGATGCCCGGAGCGCCGCTGCAAGGCGAGCGTGACACCGAGGTCTGCGTCATCGGCGGTGGCTACACCGGCCTGTCCACCGGGCTGCACCTGGCCCAGGCCGGGCGGCGGGTGGTGGTACTGGAGGCCCATGGCGTCGGCCATGGCGGCTCCGGGCGCAATGTCGGGCTGGTCAATGCCGGCATGTGGATCCCGCCGGACGAGGCGGTGGCGACCCTGGGACAGGAGGTTGGGGAGCGCTTGCTGGGGGTGATGGGCGATGCGCCGAGTCAGGTGTTCGGTCTCATCGAGCGCTATGGCATCGACTGCCAGCCACGCCGCGCCGGCACCCTGCACATGGCGCACAGCGCCAAGGGCCTGGCCGATCTGGGGCAACGTGCCGAGCAATGGCAACGGCGCGGTGCGCGGGTCGAGTTAATGGAAGGCGAGGCCTGCTACAGCGCCTGCGGCACGCGCGATATCAGCGGGGCCCTGCTCGATCACCGCGCCGGTACCCTGGTGCCCATGGGCTACGCTTTGGGACTGGCCAGGGCGCTGCGCCAGGAGGGCGGCGAGCTGTTCGAGCAGGGCGCGGTGCAGCGCCTGCAGCGCGTGGGTGATCGCTGGCAGGTGGAAACCTCCCAGGGGCGGGTCACCGCCGACCAGGTTGTGATCGCTTCCAACGCCTACACCGAAGGCGAATGGACCCGTCTGCGCAAGCAGTTCTTTCCTGGCTACTACTATCAGGTGGCGTCCCAGCCTCTCGGGGCGGAAGCGGACTTCATCCTGCCTCAGGGGCGTGGATCCTGGGATACCCGGACGGTGCTCAGCAGCATCCGTCGCGATGCCGATGGCCGCCTGCTCCTGGGTAGCCTCGGCAACATGGCAGGACGCCCGGCCGGTTTCATCCGCGCCTGGGCCGACCGCATCCAGCGGCACTATTTCCCCTCGCTCGAGCGGGTGGAATGGGAGTGCACCTGGACGGGCCAGATCGGTTTCACCCCCGATCACCTGATGCGGCTGTTCGAGCCGGCACCGGGGTTGCTCGCGGTGACCGGCTACAACGGTCGCGGAGTCACCACGGGCACGGTGGTGGGGCAGGCCTTTGCCCGCTATCTGTGCAGTGGCGATCGGCAGGACCTGCCCATGCCGCTGGCTTCGCTGGATTCCAACCCGGTAGGACAGTGGCGCAGCCTGATGTACGAGGCTGGCTTTACCCTCTATCACGCGGGGCAGTGCCTGCGCGTGGTGCTCTAAAGACCTTGCAGCCCGCCCGGCAACCGCTCTGGTCGGGCCCCTCAAGCGGCCGATTTGCGCATCCCAACCTGTGCAAGTCGGCCGTTTTTCTTTTGCTGTTTCGTTGATCTGGCCAATAGCCGGAACCGATTGATTCGCCTCGTTACGTCCGAAACAGACCATGGTTACTTTGGTGGCGCAGGATGGGGGCGATGTTACGTTTTGGTGCGAAACAGGTGCAACCGGGTTGCTATCTGGTAACAAACCTCTGCCTTTTACCCGTTCTACTGCTACCGCTGCAGGTCTTTATCCCGACTAATATCCTGACTAAGACGAAAGTCTAAAACGGCGACGGGTCCACTGGTTGCGGCCTTCGCCGTGGCAGGCCAGGACATTTCGCTCGCTGTCGTACCGGCAAATGGCCTTTGCGCCAGGGACACAGCTGAGTGATGGCATAGGCTTTGCTCTGGCGAGAGAGCCAACCACCCTCTGGAGCAAACCTCCCATGTCGAAGATTTACAGAAAAGGCATTCTGGCTCTCGCTATCGGTTCTGCGTTCACTCTCTCCTCCCTGGCGCATGCCGACATCGTGATCGGTGTCGCGGGTCCCTATACCGGGGCCAGTGCCGCCTACGGCGAGCAGTTCTGGAAGGGCGCTACCCAGGCGGCGGAGGACATCAATGCCGCCGGTGGCATCAATGGCGAGAAGATCAAGCTGGTGCAGGGCGACGATGCCTGCGAGCCCAAGCAGGCCGTGGCCGTGGCCAACCGCCTGGTAGACTCCGAGAAGGTCAAGGCCGTGATCGGCCACTTCTGCTCCTCCAACACCATGCCTGCCTCGGAAATCTACGACGAAGCCGGCATCATTTCCATCACCCCCGCGTCCACCAACCCCAAGATCACCGAGCGCGGCCTGACGGGCGTGTTCCGCATGTGCGGGCGTGACGACCAGCAGGGCATCGTGGCCGGCGACTACATCGTCGATACCCTCAAGGCCAAGAAGGTCGCCATCATCCACGACAAGGACACCTACGGTCAGGGCCTGGCCGACGCGACCAAGGCGCAGCTCAACAAGCGCGGCGTGAAAGAGGTGCTCTACGAGGGTCTGACTCGCGGCGAGAAGGACTTCAACTCCCTGGTCACCAAGATCCGCGCCTCGGGTGCCGACGTGGTCTACTTCGGCGGTCTGCACCCCGAGGCCGGTCCTCTGGTCCGCCAGATGCGTGAGCAGGGTGTGACCGCCAAGTTCGTTTCCGGCGACGGCATCGTTTCCCTGGATCTGGTCACCACCGCCGGTGGTCCCCAGTACACCAAGGGCGTGCTGATGACCTTCGGTGCCGATCCGCTGAAGAATCCGGCTGGCAAGACCGTAGTGGAAACGCTGCGCAAGTCCGGTTACGAGCCCGAGGGCTACACCCTCTACTCCTATGCCTCGCTGCAGGCCGTGGCCGCTGCCTTCAACGGTATCAAGGGCACCGATGGCACCAAGGCCGCCGAGTGGCTGAAGGCCCACAGCGTCAACACCGTGCTGGGTGAGAAGAGCTGGGACAGCAAGGGTGACCTCAAGGTCTCCGACTACGTGATGTACGAATGGGACGACAAGGGCAAGTACAACCAACTGCCCTGATCCTCGCGTGAACCCGCCGGCCGCCCTCTCGTCTCCGCCCCAGGACGAGGCGGTGGCTGGCGGCCCTCGTCATCCATCCAGCGCGAGACTGCAAACGTGGACGGTATCTTCCTGCAACAACTGGTCAACGGCCTGACCCTGGGCTCGGTCTACGGACTCATCGCCATCGGCTACACCATGGTCTATGGCATCATCGGCATGATCAACTTCGCCCACGGCGACGTATACATGGTGTCGGCCTATCTCGCCGCCATCGGCATCGCCCTGCTGAGCGTGTTCGGCCTGCATTCCTTCCCCGTGCTGATCCTTGGCACCCTGATCTTCACCGTGGTGGTCACCTCCGTGTACGGCTGGGCCATCGAGCGCATCGCCTACAAGCCGCTGCGCAACTCCACACGGCTGGCACCGCTGATCTCGGCCATCGGCATGTCGCTGATCCTGCAGAACTACGTGCAGCTCGCCCAGGGCGCGCGCCAGCAGGGCGTACCGACGCTGCTCGACGGCGCCCTGCGCCTGCACATCGGCGAAGGCTTCGTGATCATCACCTACACCAAGATCTTCATCATCGTGGCCTCCATCATCGGCATGGGCCTGCTCACCTACGTGATCCAGAAGACCACCCTGGGCCGCATGTGCCGGGCCACCCAGCAGGATCGCAAGATGGCGCAGATCCTCGGCATCAACACCGACCGGGTGATCTCCTACGTCTTCATCATCGGCGCGGCCATGGCGGCACTGGCCGGGGTACTCATCACCCTCAACTACGGCACCTTCGACTTCTATGCCGGCTTCATCATCGGTATCAAGGCCTTTACCGCGGCGGTGCTCGGCGGCATCGGCTCACTGCCCGGCGCCATGCTCGGCGGCATCATCCTCGGCATCTCCGAAGCCCAGTTCGCCAGCCTGGTGAACTCGGACTACAAGGACGTCTTCAGCTTCTCGCTGCTGGTGGCGATCCTGATCTTTAGGCCCCAGGGGCTGCTCGGCAAACCCCAGGTCACGAAGGTGTGAATCCATGAGTCAGACGTCTTCCTCCTTCGATCTCAAGGTCGTACTGCGCGACACCCTCATGGTCGGCCTGGTCTCGCTGATCCTGTTCGGCCCCATCGTCGGCATCGTGCTCGACGGCTATGGCTACAACGTCCAGCCCGGGCGTGTCGGCATCATGGTCGCGGTGGTCATGGCCGGTCGCTTCCTGCTCAGCCTGTTCAGCCAGACCGCCAAGGGCCGCGACTGGATCGAGTCCTTCAAACGCAACGACGGCGGCGTCCATGTGCTGCCGCCGGGGCACAAGTCCAACCTCAGGTTCATCCTGCCCATCATCATCCTGTTGGCCATCGCCTTTCCCTTCCTGGCTACCAAGTACTGGCTGACGGTGATCATCCTCTGCCTCATCTACGTGCTGCTGGGCCTGGGCCTGAACATCGTGGTGGGGCTGGCGGGGCTGCTCGACCTGGGTTACGTCGGCTTCTATGCCATCGGCGCCTATGGCCTGGCGCTGGGTTACCAGTACCTGGGTCTGGGCTTCTGGACCATGCTGCCGCTTGCAGCGGTGCTGGCCGCGGTGGCAGGGGCGATACTGGGATTCCCGGTCTTGCGCATGCACGGGGACTACCTGGCCATCGTCACCCTTGGCTTCGGCGAGATCATCCGGCTGGTGCTCAACAACTGGCTGGAAGTGACCAAGGGCCCCAACGGCATCGCCGCGCCCTCGCCGACCTTCTTCGGCATCGAGTTCGGGCGCCGGGCGAAGGAGGGCGGGGTGCCCATCCATGAGCTGCTGGGCATCAGCTACAACCCCAACGCGACGATGATCTTCATCTATACCGTGCTGTTCCTGGTGGTGCTGCTGGTGCTCTACATCAAGCACCGCCTGACCCGTATGCCGGTCGGTCGCGCCTGGGAAGCCCTGCGCGAGGACGAGATCGCCTGCCGCGCCATGGGTCTGAACCATGTGCTGGTCAAGCTCTCGGCGTTCATGATCGGTGCGTCCACCGCGGGCCTCGCTGGCGTGTTCTTCGCCACCTACCAGGGCTTCATCAACCCGGCTTCGTTCAACTTCTTCGAGTCGGTGCTGGTACTGGCCATCGTGGTGCTGGGCGGCTTGGGCTCCACCGTCGGCGTGGTGGTCTCGGCTTTCGTCATGACCCTGCTGTTCGAGCTGCTGCGCGAATTCGGCGACATCCGCATGCTGGTATTCGGCGTGCTCATGGTGGTGATGATGATGTGGCGGCCGCGCGGCCTGATCCGTATCGCCCGCAGTGGCTTCGCGATTCGCAAGGGAGTGGCGCCGTGAGCGATAACATTCTGACCGTCAACGGTCTGGGCATGAGATTCGGGGGCATCAAGGCGCTTTCGGACGTGTCCTTCGAGATCAAACGCCAGTCCATTACCGCGCTGATCGGCCCCAACGGGGCCGGCAAGACCACGGTGTTCAACTGCCTGACCGGCTTCTACAAGGCCACCGATGGCGAAATCCGCCTGGACACCGCCGATGGTCGCTCGACCCGCGTCGGCAAGATCATGGGCGAACGCTTCCAGGCGGCCGACTTCGTCAATCCGGTGCAGTTCGGCAGCCGGCTCTGGTACAAGATGTTCGGCGGCACCCACCTGGTGAATCGCGCCGGTCTCGCCCGCACCTTCCAGAACATCCGCCTGTTCAAGGAAATGTCGGTGGTGGAGAACCTGCTGGTGGCGCAGCACATGCAGTGCAACCGCAATCTCATCACCGGCATCCTCAATACCCCCGGCTATCGCCGCGCCGAAGAAAAGGCGCTGGACACGGCCTTCTACTGGCTGGAGGTGGTGGACCTGGTGGACCACGCCAACCGCCTGGCCGGCGAACTCTCCTACGGCCAGCAGCGTCGCCTGGAAATCGCCCGGGCCATGTGCACCCGCCCGGAGATCGTCTGCCTGGACGAGCCGGCCGCCGGCCTCAACCCGGCCGAGACCGAGGCCCTGGCCGGGATGATCCGCCTGTTGCGCGACCAGCACCGCATCACCGTGGTGCTGATCGAGCATGACATGGGCATGGTGATGAACATCTCCGACCACATCGTGGTACTGGACCATGGCCAGGTCATCGCCCGCGGCCTGCCGGCCGATATCCGCAACGATCCCAAGGTCATCGCCGCCTACCTCGGCGCCGAAGAAGAGGAGGTGGCATGACCACGCCGATCCTGGAATTTCGCAACGTCGACGTCTTCTACGGGCCGATCCAGGCCCTGAAGAGCGTCTCTCTGTCCATCAACGAAGGCGAGACGGTGAGCCTGATCGGCTCCAACGGTGCCGGCAAGTCCACCCTGCTGATGTCCATCTTCAGCCAACCCCAGGCGCGCAACGGGCAGATCCTCTATCGCGGCGAGGACATCACCCGCAAGAACGCCCACTACGTGGCCTCCAACGGTATCGCCCAATCGCCGGAGGGGCGCCACGTGTTCCCCGACATGACGGTAGAGGAGAATCTGCTGATGGGCACCATTCCCATCGGCACCCGCTGGGTGGACGAGGACATGCAGCGCATGTTCGAGCTCTTCCCGCGCCTCAAGGAGCGCCGTAACCAGCGCGCCATGACCATGTCCGGAGGCGAGCAGCAGATGCTGGCCATCGCCCGGGCGCTGATGGCGCGACCCAAGCTGCTCTTGCTCGACGAGCCCAGCCTGGGCCTGGCGCCCATCGTGGTGAAGCAGATCTTCCAGATCCTGCGCGAGCTGGCGAAGAGCGGCATGACCATCTTCCTGGTGGAGCAGAACGCCAACCATGCCCTGCGCCTGTCCGACCGCGCCTATGTGATGGTCACGGGCGAAATCCGCATGACCGGTAGCGGCCAGGAGTTGCTGGCCAATCCCCAGGTGCGGGAAGCCTATCTAGGCGGCCACTAGCGGTGGACGCGGTCCGCGGTCGCGCTCTGGTCGCGGGCCATGCCCGGGGACGTCTGGCCTGGGCGTCCCTGGGCCTGAGTTTCTGGGGTGGCGTCGATCCGGCCAGCGGCCGGGTGATCGATCGCCACCATCCCCTGCACGGTCTGGAGCTGGCCGGGCGCATCCTGGCCATCCCCAGCGGACGTGGCTCCTGTACCGGCAGCGCCGTGCTCCTAGAGCTGTTGCTGGCGGGACGCGGGCCGGCGGCCTTGCTGCTGGCCGAGCCGGACGAGATCCTCAGCCTCGGCGCCATCGTCGCGGAGGAATTGTTCGGCTGTTCCCTGCCGGTGGTCAGCCTGGGCGCCAAGGCCTTTGCGGCCCTGGCCGAGCAGGACGAGATCGCGGTAGCCGATGACTGGGTCGGAACGCCGGATAGCTACTTTCCCGAAATGGAACCGCCTGACATCGCCGAGCTCCAGCTGAGCGTGACCGACCAGGCGATGCTGGATGGCGCCCAGGGCAAGGCCGTCCAGGCGGCCATGAAGATCCTGGTACGCATGGCACAGCTGCAGGGCGCCCGCGAACTGCTCGACATCACCCAGGCGCACATCGACGGCTGTATCTACACCGGCCCGGCCAGTCTGGCCTTTGCCCAGCGGCTGGTGGAGTGGGGCGGTCGGGTGCGGGTGCCCACCAGTCTCAATGCGGTGTCCGTGGACCAGCGTCGTTGGCGTGAGCAGGGCGTCGACCCGGCGCTGGGCGAGCCGGCCAGTGCCCTGGCCGAGGCCTATGTAGCCCTGGGCTGCCGTCCCACCTTTACCTGCGCGCCCTATCTGCTGGACAGTGCTCCCGCGCTGGGCGAGCAGGTGGTCTGGGCCGAATCCAACGCCGTGGTCTTCGCCAACAGCGTGCTGGGCGCGCGCACCCAGAAGTACGCCGACTTCCTCGATATCTGCACCGCCCTGACCGGGCGGGCGCCGCTGGCCGGCTGCCACCTGGACAGCGGCCGCCGCGCGGGCAAGGTGTTCCGGGTCAGCGTACCTGCGGGCCATGACGACGCCTTCTATCCGCTGCTCGGTTACTGGATCGGCCTGCGCTCACCCACCGGGATCCCCGCGGTGCTAGGTCTGGAAGACGCCCGGCCCAGTCGCGACGATCTCAAGGCCTTTGGCGCCGCCTTCGCCACTACCTCGGCAGCACCGCTGTTCCACCTGGTTGGGGTGACGCCCGAGGCGCCGACCCTGGCTGCGGTGGCCGCGCCTGAACTGGAAATCGAAGACATAGGCCTGGCCGACTTGCGCCAGGCCTGGGCCGAGCTGGATAGTGTCTCCACGCGCGAGGTGCAGTTGGTGGCCTTGGGCAACCCCCATTTTTCCGCCGAGGAATGCCAGCAGCTGGCCAATCTCTGCCGCGGCCGGCACCGGCATCCCCAGGTGGCCCTGGTCATCACCCTGGGTCGCGAGGTGCGCGCCGCCGCCGAGCGCAGTGGTGCCCTGGCCCAGCTGGAGGTCTTTGGTGCCCAACTGGTGGGCGATACCTGCTGGTGCATGCTCGGCGAACCCCTGGTGCCGCCTCATGCTCGCACCCTGCTGACCAACTCCGGCAAGTTCGCCCACTACGGTCCGGGCCTCACCGGTCGCGAGCTGCGCTTTGCCGGCCTGGCTGCCTGTGTGGAGGCGGCCTGCACGGGCCTGGCACCGCCAGGACCACCCGACTGGCTCGCGCCGGTGGACATATCCACCTAGCCACGAGGCCGAGTTCTGTGCATGAAATCCGTGGATCGTCCTGTGGATAAGCTCGGCATAGCCGGTCGCGAGGCCCAGGGTGTCTGGCCTGGCAGGCACTGCTCAAAAAATCACCAGTGCAAAAAAACTGTTGGCTACCAAGGCGTTATGGCTGATCGGTCGGATTCCAGCCGATCTGGGTATTCGCCTGACCAATGTCCCTGAGCTATCGTGAGCCTCGGCCAAAATCCCCTCGCAGAAGGAATCTTTCATGTCTTCGATCTTCATTACCGGTGCCACTTCCGGTTTCGGCGCCGCCACCGCTCGCCGCTTCGCCAAGGACGGCTGGTCGATCGTCATCACCGGCCGCCGCGAGGATCGCCTGCACGCCCTGGCCGAGGAATTGTCCGGTCAAGCCAAGGTGCTGCCGCTGGTGCTGGACGTCCAGGATCGCGCCGCCGTGGAAGCCGCGGTCGCCGGCCTGCCCGAGGAATTCAACCAGCTGCGCGCCCTGGTCAACAATGCCGGTCTGGCGTTGGGCAACACTCCGGCGCAGAGCTGCGACCTGGATGACTGGGACACCATGGTCGATACCAACATCAAGGGCATGCTCTATTGCACCCGCCTGTTGCTGCCGCGGCTGATCGCCCATGGCGCCGGCGCCGGCATCGTCAACCTGGGCTCGGTCGCGGGCGACTATCCCTATCCGGGCAGCCACGTCTATGGCGCCACCAAGGCCTTCCTCAAGCAGTTCAGCCTGAGCTTAAGATCGGACCTGCTGGGCACTGGGGTACGGGTGACCAACATTGAGCCGGGCCTGTCGGAAAGCGAATTCTCGGTGGTGCGTTTTGGGGGTGACAAAGCCAAGGCCGATGCCGTCTATGCGGGCACCGAACCGCTGACGCCCGATGACATCGCCGAATCCATCCACTGGGCGCTGAACCAGCCCAAGCACGTGAACATCAACCGTATCCAGCTGATGGCGACCTGCCAGGCGTTCAACAACTTCAACATCCACCGCAAGAGTTAAGGGCGCTCGCTAGAGCACCTTCACTGCCCGGCCGATGAACTGGATCGGCCCGGTGGGTCGACCGGTGGGCGAGCCGCCCTGGTCTTCCAGGGTGAGTTCGAACAACTGGTTGGCTTCCAGCGGCGGCAGCCGGTCCAGCGGTACCTGCAGAGTACGCCCAGGCTGGACCAGACCTAGAGATACCGGGCTCTGCCAGGCATCGGCCTTGGTCCAAAATTGCAGGGTCTTGCCGCTCGGCACGGCATCGCGCCCCAGCGGAATCAGCTGCAGGTCATGGGCGCTGGCAGTCTGGATCACCCAGCCGGGCGTGCGATCGCTGGGCGCCGCCAGCACCACCAGGTAGCTTGGCGTGGGTACCGGGCGCAGCAGTAGCAGCACCGCGAGCACCAGGCTGGCGGCCAGCCCTGCCGCACTCAGACCCTGCCAGAGCGCCAGCCGTTGCCACAGCGACTCGCGCCGGATGACGACCCGGGTGTCGGCCTCACGCAGACTGCGCTCGATGCGCGGCCACAGATTCGCGCCGGGCTCGACGGGTGGCACCCGCTCGGCCAGCGGCTGCAGGCGCGCCTCCCAGCGCGCCACGGCGGCGGCCAGCAGGGCGTCCGTCGCCAGCGCAAGCTCCACGCGACGACGCTCTTCGGCGTCCAGGGTACCGAGCACGTATTCGCCGGCCAGGCGTTCGCGTTCTTCGTCCGGGGGCAGGGTGGTGTCGCTGTTCATGTCATGCACTCCCTGAGCGCCTTGAGACCACGCGTGATCCAGCTCTTCACCGTGCCTAGGGGTGCCTGCAGGCGCTGGGCGATCTCGCCATGGGAGCAGCCGTCCAGGTAGGCGGCCAGGATGGCCTCCCGCCGCGGCGCTTCCAGGTTCTGCAGGCAGCCCTCCAGGCGGCTGCCGTCGGCTTCTCGCGCCGGATCGGCAGACTCGGCCAGGGGTTCCCAGTCATCCCCCAGGGGCACCAGGCGCTGCCGATCACGCAAGGCGTTGAGCGCCAGATTGCGGGCCACGCTGCACATCCAGCCGCGGGCCGAACCGCGCTCCGGGGCGAAACTGGCGGCGCCGCGCCAGATGCGCAGAAAGGCGTCGTGGAGGATGTCTTCGGCCAGCCCGCGATCGCGCACCAGGCGCAGGACGATACCCAGCAACAGCGGCGCCTCGTTCTGGTAGAGCCGCTGCAGGGCGGCACGCTCTCCCCGGGCACAGGCGGCGAGCAGGACGGCTGGATCGGGGGAACGTTCGGTCACGAGGGTGCGCGCCAGGCTGGGGACGCCAGGGTGGCGACCGGATCAGCCGAGCCTAGCCGATCCGCTCCTGGCTGTCCCCTGGACCTCAGCCCTTCTTCCAGAACAGATAGTCGGCCTGGTAGTTCACGGTCTGCTGTTCGCCCTTGTTGGCCGAGGTGCAGGCCTTGGCCGGCGCGACGCCACCCTTAAGCGCGGTGCGCTGGATGTAGGTGGTGCCCTGGAAGGCGCCCTTGCCCTCGGCGGGCGCGGCCTCCACCAGCTGATAGGGCAGGTTGCCGGCGCCGGCGGGAGCGATGGCCAGTTGCTTGCCGACCACCTTGGAGCCGTCGGCGGCTTCCCAGGTGGCCGGCGGACCGTAGTAGCGCCCCACCTGCTTGCCCTGGCGATCATGCAGGTCGGCCTTGGGGCCGACAAAGAACCACTCGGTCTGGCCGGGCATGTCCTTCTTGTCGCGGCATTCGTAGACGATGGTGCCCTTGCCCACGGTTTCCAGCATCAGGCTGTTGCCGGCGGGCACGCGGACGGCCTCGGGCAACTCGCCCTGGGCCAGCAGCGGGGTGCTCAGCAGGGCGGTCAGGACCAGGATGCTGCAACGGCTGGAGGTGTTGTTCATGCGCTTGCTCCGGATTGAGAGGGGGCACAGTCGGTTGGACTGTAGGTGCTATACCCGGCAGCCGGCGCTTTGGATGCAGCTGTCATGAAAAATCTTCAATTCATCGGCATAGTCGCGACCGCCTCCTAACCGAACCGCTCTGTTCTGGGGTTCCTGTCAGCCTGCCGTCAGCCTGGTTTCAGCGATCCCTAAGGTTGTTCGGCGATAGTGGCGCCGGGTCGCGAGCCCGTCCTTCCCTGCCTGCCGGAGTCCTGCCGCGTGTCGTCCATCCCGAGCCCGGCGCGTCTGCGCCTCGAAAGCCTGGCGCTGTGCCTGCTGGCGGTGCTGCTGTTCACCCTGGGGCTGTGGGAGCAGCCCTTCATCGGCTTCGACGGCCGCTTCGCGCTGTTCGCCCAGGAGATGTTTCGTCACGGGGCCAGTGCCTTCCCGACCAGCTACGGACAGCCCTATCCGGATTATCCCGCGACCTCGACGCTGCTGATCGACGTCTTCGCCCAGCTGTTCGGCGAGGTCAATCGCCTGGCCACGGTGATTCCCACCGCGCTGACCTCGGCGGCCATTGTCGGCCTGCTCTATCGCCTGCTGGCCGAGCGGTCCCGCGCCTGGGGCCTGCTGGCGGTACTGGTGCTGCTGCTCACCAATGGCTTTCTGGCCAAGGCCCGCTCCATCTGCCTGGACCAGTTCGTCACCCTGGCCGCGCTGGGGTGTTTCTATCTGCTGTGGAGCGCTGATCAGCGCGGCCTGCCGCGGCGGCGCGTCTTGGTTTTCTGCTGCATGGCGGCAGGCTTCGCAGTACGCGGTCCGTTGGGGTTGATCGAGCCCTGCGGGGTAGTCTGTCTCTACTGGCTGTTGCAGGGTGACTGGCGGCGCAGCCTTGGCTATGGTCTGGTCGGGGCCCTGGTGCTGGCGCTGTGCAGCGCGGTACTGTTGGGGCTGGCCTGGCGTACCGGTGGCACGGTGTTCGTCGAAGACGTGATCCGCATGCAGGTCTCCGGGCGGATGGATGACACCGACGGCGCCGGCTATCCCTGGTGGTACTTCCTGCAGCTGGGCCTCTATCGCTATGCGCCGGCCTTTCCCCTGGCGCTGTTCGCCCTGCCGACGCTGAGGCGTCACTGGCGGCTGCGCCATGCGCAGGCGGACAGCCGCCTGCTGATCCAGCTGGCCGGCTTCGCCGTGCTGATCGTGGTGGCCCTGTCGATACCCACCTTCAAGAAACCCTATTACATCCTGCCGGCCATTCCGGCCTGCGCCGCCCTCGGCGCCTGGGTGCTGCTGCAGGGACAGGGTGCCCTGGCCTGGGTACGGCGCCTGTTCCTGCCGCTGCTGGTGGTTTTCCCAGTGCTGCTCGGAGTGCTGGTCAAGCTGCAGCAACCCCGGCTCCAGGCCGCGGGTTGGTGGCCGCCGCTGGACATGCGGCTGCTGCTCGGCGCCTTCGGCATTCTGGCGCTGTTCGCCCTGGTCGCCGCCTGGCGTGAACGGGGTGCCTTCCGCCTGGGCATGCCGCTCGCCGCGGCGGCGCTGGCACAATGGCTGCTGATCGTTCTGGCGCTGGATCCGATGCAGGCGCTGCGCTACGACACCCGCGCCTTCGTCACGCGTCTGGAGAGTCTGCGTCAGGGGGAGCCGGGCCAGCTGGTGTTCTTTGGCCTGGGCCAGGACACCAAGGCCTTCCGTTACCTGATGAACCTCGACTACGACGCGCCCCTGCCGACCTTCATCGACATCGGCCAACCCGGGCAGTTGGCCCAGGTTGCGCGCCCCGCCTATGTGCTGCTCGACGCCGACAGCCAGGCGGCCCTGGCGAGTACTCCGCTGGCCAGCCGCCGACCGGTGCTGGAAGGCCGCTTCAACGACAATCGCTGGCAGGCCTACTACCTGCCCTGAGGCCGCTGTGATGACCGATTCGCCCGATTTCCATCGTCGCCGGCTGTGCCTGGCGCTGGCCGGTCTGCCGCTATTGGCCGCGTGCAAGCCGACCCAGCGCTATGGCCTGCCAGAGCACCGCGCCCACTGGTTCGAGCGCCACAGCTTCACGCCGCTCAGGCCATTGCCGTCGCGTACCAGTTTTGTTCTGGGCGTGCTGCCCGATACTCAGTACTACAGCGAGAACAACCACGAGATGCAGCCCGACGGCCGGCGCATAGAGCGTTATGGCCACCTAGGCTATTCGCCGGCACTGGCCTTTCATGCCCAGACCCATTGGCTGGCGCACAACGCCGCGGCGCTGAACCTGCCGTTCGTGGTGCACCTGGGCGATCTGGTGGAAAACGCCGAGCAGCGTGGCGAATGGGCCCTGGCCAGTCACGCCATGGCACGGCTGGAGCAGGCCGGGGTGCCCTACAGCGTCATGACCGGTGATCACGATGTCGTCGAACTCTACACCGAGGATCGCCTGCGCGACGGTCGCGAGCTCTTCACCCAGTATTTCGGTCGCGAGCGGGCGGCACGCCAGGCCACTTTTCTCGAGCGCGATGTCACCGGCCTCAACGAGGCCCATCGCTTCTCGGCGCTCGGCCAGGGCTTTCTGTTGCTGACGCTGGACTGGTGCCCCTCGGAGCAGAGCCTGGACTGGGCCCAGGGGGTGCTGGATCGTTATCCGCACCTGCCGACCATCCTCGCGTCGCACAACATCATCGACCTGGTGAACGGTCAGGCGGTGCTCTCCACTCGGCGCAACGACACCGGGGTGCGGCTGTGGAACCGCTTGATCCGTCGTAACGACCAGATCTTCCTCACCCTCAATGGCCACAACCACGGCAGCGCCCACCTGCGGCTGGTCAACGACTTCGGCCATCCGGTGGATCTCCTGCTGGTCAACTATCAGACCGAATACGCCGGCGGCAACGGCCTGCTGCGGCTGCTGGAGCTGGATCTGGCGCGCGGGCGGCTGGAGGCCTTCACCTATTCGCCCTGGGTCGCCTATCGCCAGCAGAGCGGCGACCTGCCCGTGCGTCTGGGCAGCGATCCACGCGATACCTACTCTGCCGAGGTGCTGGCGCCCCTGGCCTCGCCGCAGTTCGATAACAGATTCGTGCTCGAGGTGGACTTCGCCAAGCGCTTCGCCGGCTTTGGCGGTTATACCGCGCAGGTGCCGGCGGTGGCGGAAGAAGGCGTGCTGGCGCGGTTGCGCCAGCAGTTGGGGATCGCCTGACGGATCAGGCGGCGAGCAGCCAACCACCGGCCACGGCGGTGGCGATGCCGGCGAGTCGCACCAGCGGCGTGGCCGCCTGGGGCAGGTAGCGCACCACGGCATAGCCCAGGCCATGCAGGGCGGCGGTCGCGGTGACGAAGCCCAGAGCGTAGGCCCAGGGATTGCCCATCTCCGGCAATTCCAGGCCGTGGGCCACGCCGTGGAAGAGGGCGAAGGCGGCGGTCAGGCCAACGGCAGCGGCGACCGGCGGCCGGGCGGCCAGCGCCACCAGCAGTCCCAGCGCCAGCACCGAGGCGGCGATGCCGGTCTCCATGAAGGGAATCTCCAGGCCAGTGAAGCCCAGCAGGCCGCCGATCAGCATGGTGCCGACGAAGGTGCAGGGCAGCGCCAGGCGCGCCTTGCCCTGTTGCTGGGCGGCCCAGAGACCCACGGCGAGCATGGCCAGCAGGTGGTCGAGACCGGTCAGGGGATGCAGCACCCCGGCGGCCAGGCCGTTCTCGGCGTGCCCGGGGTGAGCGAAGGCCAGGGCCGGTGCGAGTAGCAGGGCAGCGGTGGCGAGGATCTTGGCGTGTCTCATGGGAGCTCCTTGGGGGTGAAATCCTGGGTTCAGGCAGCGGTCAGCAGACCCTGTTTCTCGATGAAGGCAATGATGTCCTCAAGGCCCAGGCCGGTCTTCTGGTTGCTGAAGACGAAGGGCTTGTCGCCGCGCATCTTGCGGGTATCGCGATCCATCACTTCCAGGGAGGCACCGACCTGTTCGGCCAGGTCGATCTTGTTGATCACCAGCAGATCCGACTTGCAGATGCCGGGGCCGCCCTTGCGCGGCAGCTTGTCGCCGGCCGAGACGTCGATGACATAGAGCGTGAGGTCCGACAGCTCCGGGCTGAAGGTGGCGGAGAGGTTGTCGCCTCCGGATTCCACCAGGATCAGATCCAGCCCGGGAAAGCGCCGGTTGAGCTGGTCGACCGCTTCCAGGTTGATGGAGGCGTCTTCGCGGATGGCGGTGTGCGGACAGCCGCCGGTTTCCACGCCGAGGATGCGCTCGGGCGCCAGGGCCTCGTTGCGCACCAGGAAGTCGGCATCCTCGCGGGTGTAGATGTCGTTGGTCACCACCGCCAGGTTGTAGCGCTCGCGCAGGGCGCGGCAGAGGGCCAGGGTGAGGGCGGTCTTGCCGGAGCCGACCGGTCCGCCGATACCGACGCGCAGGGGTTGGGTAGTCATCAGAGGATCTCCTAGGAACGGAACAGGCGGCTGTACTGCCGCTCGTGGGCCATGCTGCTGAGGGCAAGGCCGAAAGGGGCGCCGCCCCAGGCCGCTTCGGGCAGGGCGGTAGCCTGCTCGGTCGCGGTGGCCAGGGTCGGCAGCAGCAGGGAGGTGAGGCGTTGGGCGGCTTGCTGGCCGAGCGGCAGGGTCTTCATCAGCACCGCCAGCTGGTTTTCCAGCCAGGTCCACAGCCAGGCTTCCAGGGCGGCCTGGGGCGTGATCGCCCAGGCGCGGGCGGCCAGCGCCCAGCCCAAGGCAAAGGTCGGTGGCAACTCGCTCAGCAGGCGCCGACTGGCATCATCCAGCTCCGGCAGGCCGAGCAGCAGCTGCCCCAGGGAATAGCCGGTCTGGCGGCTTTCCAGCTGGAATTCCGCGGTCTCGCGACTGGCGCGGTGCCGGTCGGCTAGTTCGCTCAGCCTCGTCCAGTCCGCCGCAGCCGCGGCTTCGCAGTGGGCCAGCAGCAGGGGTGCTTCGAAGCGCGCCAGGTTGAGTTCGAGGCTGTCGCGCAGCCAGACCTCGGCCTCCGCCGCGGTGCGGATCAGGCCGCTGTCGATGGCCAGCTCCAGGCCTTGGGAGTAGCTGTAGCCGCCGATGGGTAGCTGAGGGCTGGCCAGGCGCAACAGGGCGAAGGGCGGATTCACGTACGCACGCCGAAATGGTGCAGCTTGGGTGCGTAGTTGAAGCCCTCTTCGCCATGGCGCGAGTGATGATGACCGCCACCGTAGGCGCCATGCTCGGGCTGGAAGCCGGCCTCGATCTCGCTGACCTGGGCACCCAGCTGTTCCAGCATGGCCTTGAGCACATAATCGTCCAGCAGCCGCAGCCAGCCATCGCCGATCTGCAAGGCCACATGACGATTGCCCAGATGATAGGCGGCGCGAGTCAGCTCGAAGGCGCTGGCGCAGGTCACGTGCAGCAGCTTTTCCGGGCGTGCGACGATTCGTACGATGCGGCCGTCGCGGGCTTCCAGACAGTCGCCATCGGCCAGCGGCGGTTGCCCGCGCTCAAGAAACAGGCCGACGTCTTCGCCGGCGCTGGTCATGGCTCTCAGGCGACTCTTGCTGCGAGCGTCGTAGGTGAGGTGCAGTTCGGCGTCCCAGGTGTCCCGGGGGGCGCAACGGTGGTGAACGACCAGCATGGCAGGGCTCTTGGCAGTTTTGCCCAGCTCTACAGCAAGTGGCCTGCCAAACCCGTTGATTCGCCTGGTTCTGGGGCACTCGACGTGGCCACTGTACTCAGTTTGCGCCGATTTGGTGCGCCATGGCGCTGGCCAGCAGACCGATGCCCTCCTTTGGGGCGTCAGTGCGCTCGGGGCGCCGCCAGTGCTTGCTGCCGATCAGGATCAGCTTGAGCTGCTGCACCATCTTTGCCGCCGGCCACAGATGACGCGGCGTGGCAGCGGGTGGCGGATCGATCAGCTCCGGCAGGGTGGCGAATACCGTCTTCACCACCAGATCGGCCAGGACGTCGATCTGCGACGGCGTCAGGTGCGGTAGACGGCCCAGGGCGAGCAGGTCGCGGGCCAGGTCCTGGGTGATGCGTTGACGCAGGTCGGCGATCGCCTGGCGCACCGCCAGGGAGCCGCCGTATTGTTCGCGGGCGAGAAAGAGGAACTGGTCGCGGTTGTCGCCCACCGCACGGAGAAAGATCTCCACCGAGGCCTCGATCATGCCGCGCTGCTGCAGTTCGTGATGCCGCACCTGGCGCAGGGCCGCGCGAAAGGTGTCGCCCACTTCGGCCACCAGTGCCAGGCCAAAGGCTTCCATGTCGGCGAAATGGCGATAGAACCCCGCCGGAACGATACCGGCCTGGCGACTCACCTCGCGCAGGCTGAGGCTGCCGAAGCCACGGCCGCTGTTCATCAGCAGGCGCGCCGACTCCAGCAGCGCCTGGCGCGTTTGCAGCTTCTGCTGGGCACGAATCGACATGGGAGCTATCCAGAAGGCGAGGCGGCACTGTAGCAAAGGATGCCCTTGCTGACTGCAAGGCTTTTGGCCGACCGCCGGGTGGTAGTCTCTGGCCCGAGTCTTGCCATGAGCGCACCATGAATCTCGACAACCGTATCAAGTTCCGGCATCTGCTGTGCTTTCTGGAGATCGCCCAGCAGCGCAGCTTCGCCAAGGCGGCCGATGCCATCGCCGTGTCCCAGCCGGCCATTTCCAAGACCATGCGCGAACTCGAGGAGATCCTCGAGGTGCGCCTGTTCGAGCGCGGCAAGGGCGAGGTGGTGCCGACCGAGGCGGGCCTGCTGTTCCTGCGCCATGCCGGTCCCTGCGTCCAGGCGCTGCGCGAGGGGATGCAGCTGGTGCGCGGCGGCGAGGCCGGCGGCCTGGTGCGGGTCGGGGTCCTGTCGACGGTGGAAAGCCAGGTCCTGCCCGAGGTCCTGGCACGCTTGCACGCTCGCCATCGGCAACTCATCGTCAATGTCGCCACCGGACCCAGCGCCTACCTGTTGGGCCAGCTGCGGGTCGGCGATCTGGATCTGGTGGTCGGCCGCATGACCGACAGCCCCGACATCCACGGCCTGGATTTCGAGCACCTCTATACCGAGGCCCTGACCCTGGTGGTCCGTCCGGGGCATCCGCTGAGCCAGGCCCTGCCGGCGGACCTCGCGACTCTGGCGCGCTATCCCCTGGTGTTGCCGCTGCCCGGCACCACCATCCGCCGCCACGCCGAGAGTCTCTTCGTGCAGTGCGGCATCCCGCTCAGCCCCCAGCGACTGGAAACGCTGTCGCCGACGCTGAGCCGCCAGTATGTCCGCCAGAGCGATGCCCTGTGGGTCGCCCCGCTGGATGCGGTGCGTCGCGACCTGGCCACCGGCGAACTGGTCGAGGTGCAACTCGGGGTTCGGGAAGCCGGTGGCTCGGTGGGCATCTGCCGCAACGGCAGCCAGTCCATGTCCCTGGCTACCCAGAGATTCTGTGATGTCTTGCGTGAGGTTGCGGGTGAGCTGACCCATAACCCATAGGTTATGTGGGGAGGCGCAGCTTTCAATTCAGCCAGATAGCCCAGTGGTCCACACTGGGCTCAGCCAGATCCTGGCCCCGATCCTTCCGTGGAGCATTCCAATGCATAACAAGCCCCACGACGTACGCTACGTCGCCCGTGATCGCACCTGGCATCCCCAGGCCTATACGCCTGCCTACAAATCCTCGATTCCGCGCTCGCCGCGCCAGGCGTTGGTGAGCCTGCAACATCAGACGGCGTCCGAGCGCACCGGCCCGGACTTCTCGCGGCTGCCTCTGGGGCCGCATGACAACGACCTGCTGCTCAACTTCGGCACCGGCCAATTGCCCCAGGGCGAGCGTATCGTGCTGTTCGGTACCCTGCGTGACCAGTTCGGCAAGCCTGTGCCCAATTCCCTGGTGGAGATCTGGCAGGCCAATGCCGGTGGCCGCTATCGGCACAAGAACGACGTCTACCTGGCGCCCCTGGACCCCAACTTCGGTGGCGTTGGCCGCACCCGTACCGACAGCCAGGGCAACTACGTCTTCCGCACCGTCCGCCCCGGTCCCTATCCCTGGCGCAACGGCAGCAACGACTGGCGCCCGGCGCACATCCACGTCTCGGTCATGGGTCCGGCCATCGCCACCCGGCTGATCACCCAGCTGTACTTCGAGGGCGATCCGCTGATCCCGCTGTGCCCCATCGTCAAGTCCATCGCCGATCCTGACGCCGTGCAGACCCTCATCGCCCGCCTGGACATGAGCATGGCCAACCCCATGGATTGCCTGGCCTACCGTTTCGACATCGTCACCCGCGGCGCGCGGCAGACGTTCTTCGAACATCACTGAGGACGCGCGAGATGACGCCCAACTATCAAGCTCTGCTGCCGGAAACCCCCTCCCAGACCGCCGGCCCCTATGTGCATATCGGCCTGGCCCTGGCGGCCGCCGGTATCCCTACTCGCGACGTCGAGATCTGGAACGAATTGGCCAAGCCCGGCGCCCCTGGCGAGCACATCCTGCTCACCGGCCAGGTGTTCGACGGCAACGGCAACCTGGTGCGTGACTCCTTCCTGGAGTTCTGGCAGGCCGATCATGAAGGTCAGTACGACCCGGTCTACGACGTCGAGAAGGCCTTCAACGGCTTCGGCCGCACCGCCACCACCTTCGACGCCGGCGACTGGACGCTCCACACCATCAAACCTGGCCAAGTCGCCGACCAGCGCGGCCAGCCCATGGCCCCGCACATCAACGTCACCCTGTTCGCGCGCGGCATCAACATCCACCTGCAGACCCGGCTCTACTTCGACGACGAAGCCGAGGCCAATGCCCGCTGCCCGGTCTACAACCTGCCGGAGCCGGAGCGCCGGGCTACCCTGCTGGCGCGCCGTTGCGAGATCGATGGCCGCCTGGCCTATCGCTTCGACATCCACCTGCAGGGGCCGCAGGAAACCGTCTTCTTCGATATCTAGCGTTGCAGACAGCAAAAAGCCCTGCCAAGGCAGGGCTTTTTCATGGGCGCGATCCGCAGGTCAGATGCGGTAGGTGGTCTTGGTCATGACCTTGGACATCAGGCTCATGCCGTATTTGACCGGCGTGGGAAAGCGCCAGCCACCGGCCGCCAGGGCGTGCTCGGCATGCTGTTCCTCATCGATGCGCATCTGCTCCAGCACCGCCCGCGACTTGGCGTCGGCTGCCGGCAGCTTTTCCAGGTGCTCATCCAGATGGCGGCAGACCTGGTCCTCGGTGGCGGCGACGAAGCCCAGGCTCAGGCGATCGCTGATCAATCCGGCACCGGCGCCGATCCCGAAGGACAGGCCATAGAACAGCGGATTGAGCAGGCTGGGTCGCTCACCCAGGGCGCGGATGCGCTGTTCGCACCAGGCCAGGTGGTCGATCTCTTCGTCCGCCGAACGCTCCATTTCCTCCCGGACTTCCGGCAGCTTGGCGGTCAGCGCCTGGCCCTGGTACAGCGCCTGGGCACAGACCTCGCCCGTGTGGTTGATGCGCATGAGGCCGGCTGCGTGGCGCCGCTCCTCGTCGCTGAGCTCGGCATCCTTGAGCGGAATGGCCGGCGAGCTGCGCGTGGGAGCGCCGCTGAAGGGTGTCAGGGTACGCAGGGCGGTATCGGCCTGGATCAGCAGCCGATCGAGCGGGGAGTAGAGGCGCTTGGAGCGCATGGTGATCTCCTTGGCGGGCGAGGGAAGGGCAGGGCGATACTCATCCCGGCGGCCAGGTCATCTGCCGCTTGCCCAGCACATGCATATGGATGTGATAGACCGTCTGGCCACCCAGGGCGTTGCAATTCATCGCCACGCGGAAGCCTTCCTCGCACCCCTGCTCCTGCGCCAGGCGCTGCGCGGTGAAGAGGATGTGCCCGGCGAGCTGCTTGTCGTCGGCCTCGCTGAGGTCGTGCAGGGTTGCGATGTGCTTCTTGGGTATGACCAGAAAATGCACGGGTGCCTGTGGGGCGATGTCATGGAAGGCCATGACCTGATCGTCCTCGTAGAGCACCTTGGCCGGAATGTCCCCGGCGACGATCTTGCAGAACAGACAATCCACGTCGATCTCCTGCTGGCTGAATAGACCCGAAGTGTAACAGCGGCTATGCCCTGGGGTCAGGTGCCGCCCGTGAGTTCACCCTTACGCCGGCTGAAAGAGTTTGCCGACCCGCGCCGCGATCACGCGGACCAGGGCACGAGGGAAGATGCGCGGCAACAGGCTGCCCAGGCGATTGCGCCAGCCCGGCACGATCACCGCCTGACGCCGCTCCAGCCCGCGGACGGCGGCCAGGGCCACTTCCTCGGCGGACATCAACAGCTTGCCCTGCTCCATGCGCCCGGTATGCAGGCCGGCGTTCTTGAAGAAGGCGGTCTTCGTCGGACCTGGGCAGAGCACCGACACCGACACCCCACGCCCCTTGAGCTCTTCGCGCAGACCCTCGGAGAAATGCAGCACATAGGCCTTGGTCGCCGCATAGCTGCTCATGTAGGGAATGGGCTGGAAAGCCGCGGTGGAGGCCACGTTGAGGATCTGACCACCGCCCTGGATCGCCATGTGCTGGCCCAGGGCGTGACAGAGGCGGGTCAGTGCCAGGATGTTCAGCTCCAGCTGTTCCTGCACCCGCGGCCAGTCTGCTTCGAGGAAGTCCCCACCGCTGCCGATCCCGGCGCAGTTGACCAGCAGGCCGATGGCGCGCTCGCTCTGCTCCAGCTCGTGCAGCAGCCCGGTCAGGTGCAGGGGCTCGGACAGATCGCAGACGCGGTAGAGCACCTCCACGTCGAAGCGCTGGGCCAGTTCGGCGGCGATGCTCTCCAGCTTGTCCTTGCGCCGGGCGAGCAGGATCAGGGGCTGACCCCGCCGCGCCAAGGCCTCGGCCAGGGCCAGGCCGATCCCGCACGAGGCACCGGTTACCAGGGCATAACGCTGCATACTGCTTTCTCCAGGATAGTGCCGGTCGCCGGCGGGGTCCGCCACGGACCTAGTAGGGTTTGACCACCACCAGGATGACGATGGCGATGAGCACCAGCACCGGTACCTCGTTGAACCAGCGATAGAACACATGGCTGCGCTTGTTCTCGCCGCGCTCGAATTTCTTGCGCATGGCGCCACAGACATGGTGATAGCCGATCAGCACCACCACCAGTGCCAGCTTGGTGTGCATCCAGCCCTGGGTCAGCCAGCTCGGATTGATCACCAGCAGGCCGATGCCGAACACCAGCGTGAGGATCATCGCCGGCAGCATGATGCCGCGGTACAGCTTGCGCTCCATCAGGCAGAAGCGCTCATGACTCACGGCGTCGCTGCTCTGGGCGTGGTAGACGAACAGCCGCGGCAGATAGAACAGGCCGGCGAACCAGCAGACCAGGGCAATCAGGTGAAAGGCTTTGAACCAAAGATAGAGCATCGGGGCGTTCTCCTTATCAGGCGGCGCGATATTAGAGTGGCGCTGCCGGCAAGTCATTCACTCCGGTCGTCTCGGCTGACAGCCCACGGTCGCGCAATAGTTGACCGTTTTGCTCGGGCAAGCGGATAATTTCGAGACTGAATTGTGTTCGGCGCAAGCCGGGAGACTACGGCAATGACCATTGAAACCTTCACCCCGACCCCCCTGCAGTTCACCCTGGGCGCGGCCAGCAAGGTGAAGAACCTGATCGAGGAAGAGGGCAATCCCCGCCTGAAGCTACGCGTCTTCGTCACGGGTGGCGGCTGCTCGGGCTTCCAGTACGGCTTCACCTTCGATGAAGATTCCGCGGATGACGACACCGTCATCGAGCGCGATGGCGTGCATCTGGTGGTGGACCCCATGAGCTTCCAGTACCTGGCCGGCGCCGAGGTGGATTACCAGGAAGGCCTGGAAGGCTCGCGCTTCGTCATCAAGAACCCCAACGCCGCCACCACCTGCGGCTGCGGTCAGTCCTTCTCCATCTGACCTGAACCGTGCCCGGCCTAGCGCGGGTAGAGTGCGCCCAGGACCCGGAGCCCGCTGGCTCCGGTGACCTCGGGGCAATTGCCGGGTAGCCGTTCGCAGAAGCGCTGGGCCAACCAGGCGAAAGCCATGGCTTCCATCCAGTCCGGCGATACCTCATAGGCCGCGGTACTCTGTACCTTCGCGGGTGCCAGGTGCCGGGCCAGGCGCTTCATCAGGTCGACATTGTGCGCACCGCCGCCACAGACCAGCACCTCGTCCACCGTCTGGGCCGTGCGGATGCTCTCGGCGATGCTTCTGGCGCTCAGCTCGGCCAGGGTGGCCTGGACGTCAGCGGGATCCAGGGCGGCGTGCTGTCCAAGATGCTGCTGCAACCAGCGCAGATTGAAATGCTCGCGGCCGGTACTCTTCGGTCCGCTCTTTACAAAGAAGGGGTCGCTCAGCAGCCGCTGCAGGAGCGTTGGGACGACCTGCCCCTGCGCTGCCCAGGCACCGTTCGCGTCGAAGTGCAGCCCCTGGCTGTGATGGATCCAGGCATCCAGCAGTACATTGCCCGGTCCGCAATCGAAGCCGCGCACTGGCAGCCCCGGCGCCAGCAGGGTCACATTGCTGAAGCCGCCGATATTGAGCACTGCGCGTGGGCGATCCAGGCCGAACAGGTCGGCATGGAAGGCTGGCACCAGGGGAGCGCCCTGGCCACCCGCGGCGAGATCACGACGGCGGAAATCGGCCACCACGTCGATGCCGCTCAGCTCGGCCAGGAGGGCGGCGTCGCCGAGCTGCAGGGTATAACCCTGCGCCGGCAGGTGGCGAATGGTCTGGCCATGGCTACCCACGGCGCGGATGTCGTCCGGTGTCAGCCCCTGTTGCTCGAGCAATTCGGCGATACCTTGGGCGGCCAGCCTCACCCAGGCCTGCTCGGCCTGGGCGATGCGCTCGATCTCGTTGTCCCCAGGCGCGCACAGGGCCAGCAGCTCGCCACGCAAGGCGTCGGGCATGGGCATGCCCAGGGCGGCGACGAAGCGGGTCCGTTCCTCCTGCTCGATCAGGGCGATATCCAGTCCATCCAGACTGGTGCCGGACATCACCCCCAGGTAGCGCGGCATCCTAGCGCTTGTTCATCGCGAGGAGCGAAGCCCGCTCCTGGTCCATACGGGCCATGAGCGGCTGGCTCTGGGCCAGGAAGCGCGAGATTTCGTTCTTGGCGATGGGATCGGCCATGGGCAGTTTCACCCCAAGCGGATCGACGTGGTTGCCGTTGATGCGGAATTCGTAGTGCAGGTGCGGCCCGGTTGCCAGCCCGGTCATGCCCACGAAGCCGATCACCTGGCCCTGCTTCACGGCCGTACCGGCCCGCATGCCCTTGGCTATCCGGCTCATGTGGCCGTAGACGGTGGTGTAGGTCTTGCCATGTTGGATCATCACCACGTTGCCGTAGCCGTTCTCGCGACCGGATTTAACGATCTTGCCATCACCGGTGGCATGGATCGGCGTCCCGGTCGGCGCGGCATAGTCGACGCCCTTGTGCGCCCGCATCTTGTTCAGCACCGGATGGAAACGGCCCATGGTGAAGCGCGAGCTGATCCGCGAGAACTCCACCGGGGTACGGATGAAAGCCTTGCGCATGCTGCCGCCTTCCGCCGTGTAGTAGTTGGTGGTGCCGTTCTTCGCGGTATAGCGCACCGCGGTAAAGGCCTTGCCCTTGTTCACGAAGCGAGCGGCCAGGATGTTGCCGTAGCCGACGTGCTTGCCGTTGACCACCTTGTCCTCGTACACCACCTCGAATTCGTCGCCTTCCTGGATGTCCAGCGCGAAGTCGATGTCGTAGCCGAAGATGTTGGCCAGCGCCATGGTCATGTCGTGCGACAGCCCGGCCTTCTGCGCCGAGGCGAACAGCGAACTGCTGATCCGACCCTGGGCATAGGCCTTGCGGATGTCCGGCGTAATGGTCTTGTGCTCGACCTCGTAGCCTTGGTCCGACTTGACCAGCGACAGGGTCTGCAGCGCGGTGAGTTTGGTGCGTACCGCCAGCAGTTCGCCAGAGGATTCACGCTGGAATTCGATTTTCTGACCTACCCGCAGGCGGGTCAGCTTCTTGGCTTCCTTGCTGCTGGCAATGACCTCGTGCACGACGGCGGCGGCAAGGCCGGCCCGCTCGAACAGTGTCGAGAGCGTATCGCCCTTGCGCACCGTCTCGGTCGTCCATTGCGGCTCGACGCTTTCGGTGGCGACGACCTCTTCTTCGGCAGGAGCTTCCTCGGCATTCTGCTCGGCCGGTTGATCCGGAGAGATCTGGGCAAAGGGGGAGGTGGCCTGGGTGTCCGCACCTTGAGTATCGGAGAGCACTTGCTCCTTTAGATCATCCTGATCCTGCACGGCGCGCCTGGCGTCGTGTTCCACATCCAAATTGATGAAAGTACGTTTCGCCTCGACCTGCTGAGAGGGAAACACGAGCAAGGCCAGACTCAAGAGTGCGGCCACCCCGCTGGCGGCCACGAGGTGGCTTTTGGGGTAGAACGGACTTTTGGAGATTGGCTTCGTCATTTAGCTACAGTGATGATGTGACGTTAAAAGAAGTGAATAACTGCCTAAAATATAATCAAAAGCTAGCTGTCACAACCCTTTGGGGCGGTTGATCCGACGTGCCGGCTGGCGGCTACCAGGGGCATCTTGATAAGGTTCACGCTTTCGAAATTCAGAGGCAAAGCCCCTATGAAAACGGTCCAGGAGCAGCTGGCGGTCATCAAGCGTGGAGCAGATGAGCTGCTCGTCGAGTCAGAGCTTGTAACAAAACTGGAGCGCGGCACCCCGTTGCGCATCAAGGCAGGCTTCGATCCGACCGCTCCGGATTTGCACCTCGGCCACACTGTGCTCATCAACAAGCTGCGTCAGTTCCAGGAGCTGGGCCATCAGGTCATCTTCCTGATTGGCGACTTCACCGGCATGATCGGCGACCCCAGTGGCAAGAGCGCTACCCGTCCGCCCCTGACCCGCGAGCAGGTGCTGGAGAATGCCGAGACCTATAAGGCCCAGGTATTCAAGATCCTCGATCCGGCCCGTACCGAAGTGGCCTTCAACGCCACCTGGATGGATCAGCTGTCGCCGGCGGACTTCATTCGCCTCTCTTCTCAGTACACCGTGGCACGCATGCTCGAGCGCGATGACTTCAGCAAGCGCTACGCAGGCAACCAGCCCATCGCCATCCACGAGTTTCTCTATCCCCTGGTCCAGGGCTATGACTCGGTCGCCCTGCGCGCCGATGTCGAACTGGGCGGTACCGACCAGAAATTCAATCTGCTCATGGGGCGTGAGCTGCAGCGTGCCTACGGCCAGGAAGCCCAGTGCATCCTGACCATGCCATTGCTAGAAGGCCTGGATGGCGTCAAGAAGATGTCCAAGTCCCTGGGCAACTACGTCGGCATCCAGGAAGCCCCCGGCGTCATGTACAACAAGCTGGTGTCCATTCCCGACACCCTGATGTGGCGTTACTTCGAGCTGCTCAGCTTCCGCAGTCTGGAAGAGATTGCCCAATTCCGCAGCGACGTGGAGCAGGGCGCCAATCCCCGCGACATCAAGATCAAGCTGGCCGAAGAGATCGTCGCCCGCTTCCATGGTGAAGAAGCGGCGCAGACTGCCCATCGCTCTGCGGGCAATCGCATGAAGGAAGGCGAGCTGCCGGAGGACCTGCCTGAGGTCGAGTTGGAAACCGATGCGCCATTGCCGGTCGCCGCCGTCCTCAACAAGGCCGGCCTGGTGAAGAACGCGGCGGCCGCCCGGGACCTGCTGGCAGCCGGCAGCGTCAAGGTGGATGGCGAAGTGGTCGATCGTGGCTTCCAGTTCGAGATCGGCCGTACCTATATATGTCAGGCCGGCAAGAAGACTTTTGCCCGCATCAGCGTCCGTCAGCAATAAAATTGAAATAACCTGTTGACGCCCTCTGAAACTCGCCTATAATGCGCCCCACTTCCGGCGCAGATGCTGAAGCGGCTTGAAAATCAAGCACTTAGGTCTGAGTCGGGCGAGGGGTCCACGGATTCTTCGCCATTTGGTTCTCGCCTTCGGGCGGTAACAGAGTGAAAGGGAGGGGTTGACAGCGTCTCAGGATGCTGTAGGATTCGCCTCCCGCTGCCGAGATTGGTTAGACCGGTCAGGCAAGCGCAAGTGGTTGAGTTGAAACGAAAAAGTTCAAATCAACGCTTGACAGGATGTGAGGCTAGCGTAGAATGCGCGCCTCGGTTAGCGACACGGTCGCAGCCACTGCTCTTTAACAAGTTGAATCAAGCAATTCGTGTGGGTGCTTGTGAGATAAGTCTGATGTCGCAAGATTATCAGCAACACAAGTAACTCGTGAATTCATGAGTTTTTTGCGATTGCTGAGCCAAGTTTAGGGTTTTCTCAAAACCCGATCAGTCTACTTAACTGAAGAGTTTGATCATGGCTCAGATTGAACGCTGGCGGCAGGCCTAACACATGCAAGTCGAGCGGATGAAGAGAGCTTGCTCTCTGATTCAGCGGCGGACGGGTGAGTAATGCCTAGGAATCTGCCTAGTAGTGGGGGACAACGTTTCGAAAGGAACGCTAATACCGCATACGTCCTACGGGAGAAAGTGGGGGATCTTCGGACCTCACGCTATTAGATGAGCCTAGGTCGGATTAGCTAGTTGGTAGGGTAACGGCCTACCAAGGCGACGATCCGTAACTGGTCTGAGAGGATGATCAGTCACACTGGAACTGAGACACGGTCCAGACTCCTACGGGAGGCAGCAGTGGGGAATATTGGACAATGGGCGAAAGCCTGATCCAGCCATGCCGCGTGTGTGAAGAAGGCCCTCGGGTCGTAAAGCACTTTAAGTTGGGAGGAAGGGCTCATAGCGAATACCTGTGAGTTTTGACGTTACCAACAGAATAAGCACCGGCTAACTTCGTGCCAGCAGCCGCGGTAATACGAAGGGTGCAAGCGTTAATCGGAATTACTGGGCGTAAAGCGCGCGTAGGTGGCTTGATAAGTTGGATGTGAAATCCCCGGGCTCAACCTGGGAACTGCATCCAAAACTGTCTGGCTAGAGTGTGGTAGAGGGTAGTGGAATTTCCAGTGTAGCGGTGAAATGCGTAGATATTGGAAGGAACACCAGTGGCGAAGGCGACTACCTGGACTAACACTGACACTGAGGTGCGAAAGCGTGGGGAGCAAACAGGATTAGATACCCTGGTAGTCCACGCCGTAAACGATGTCAACTAGCCGTTGGGATCCTTGAGATCTTAGTGGCGCAGCTAACGCATTAAGTTGACCGCCTGGGGAGTACGGCCGCAAGGTTAAAACTCAAATGAATTGACGGGGGCCCGCACAAGCGGTGGAGCATGTGGTTTAATTCGAAGCAACGCGAAGAACCTTACCTGGCCTTGACATGCTGAGAACTTTCCAGAGATGGATTGGTGCCTTCGGGAGCTCAGACACAGGTGCTGCATGGCTGTCGTCAGCTCGTGTCGTGAGATGTTGGGTTAAGTCCCGTAACGAGCGCAACCCTTGTCCTTAGTTACCAGCACGTTATGGTGGGCACTCTAAGGAGACTGCCGGTGACAAACCGGAGGAAGGTGGGGATGACGTCAAGTCATCATGGCCCTTACGGCCAGGGCTACACACGTGCTACAATGGTCGGTACAAAGGGTTGCCAAGCCGCGAGGTGGAGCTAATCCCATAAAACCGATCGTAGTCCGGATCGCAGTCTGCAACTCGACTGCGTGAAGTCGGAATCGCTAGTAATCGTGAATCAGAACGTCACGGTGAATACGTTCCCGGGCCTTGTACACACCGCCCGTCACACCATGGGAGTGGGTTGCTCCAGAAGTAGCTAGTCTAACCTTCGGGAGGACGGTTACCACGGAGTGATTCATGACTGGGGTGAAGTCGTAACAAGGTAGCCGTAGGGGAACCTGCGGCTGGATCACCTCCTTAATCGAAAGATGTCAGCTTGCTGGCAAGCACCCACACGAATTGCTTGATTCACTGATAGAAGAGCAATTGAGTTAGTTAGACTCAAGGTAAGACGATTGGGTCTGTAGCTCAGTTGGTTAGAGCGCACCCCTGATAAGGGTGAGGTCGGCAGTTCGAATCTGCCCAGACCCACCAATCGATGGGGCCATAGCTCAGCTGGGAGAGCGCCTGCCTTGCACGCAGGAGGTCAGGAGTTCGATCCTCCTTGGCTCCACCATCTCCACCTAACCGCTAACGCAATTGCTTGAAAAGCTCAGACATGAGCGTTTGATGCACCCTCCGGTGTAGCCCAAACTCTGATGTCTGGTCTTTGATCAGAACTGTTCTTTAAAAAATTGGGAAAGTGATAGAAGTAGACTGCATTAACTGTTTTCACTGGCAGTTAGTGTCGTCAAGGTAAAATCTTGCGAACTCAAGCGCAAGTTTTCGGCGAAATGTCGTCTTCACTCATCTAACGCTTTGCAGATCGGTAACGTCCTTGGACGTCAGCGAGATTGCTTGGGGTTATATGGTCAAGTGAAGAAGCGCATACGGTGGATGCCTTGGCAGTCAGAGGCGATGAAAGACGTGATAGCCTGCGATAAGCTTCGGTGAGGTGGCAAATGACCTGTGACCCGGAGATCTCTGAATGGGGAAACCCACCTAGCATAAGCTAGGTATCTTAACCTGAATCCATAGGGTTAAGAGGCGAACCAGGGGAACTGAAACATCTAAGTACCCTGAGGAAAAGAAATCAACCGAGATTCCCTTAGTAGTGGCGAGCGAACGGGGACCAGCCCTTAAGTTGATTTGAGAGTAGCGGAACGCTCTGGAAAGTGCGGCCATAGTGGGTGATAGCCCTGTACGCGAAACGCTCTTATCAATGAAATCGAGTAGGACGGGGCACGAGAAACCCTGTCTGAATATGGGGGGACCATCCTCCAAGGCTAAATACTCCTGACTGACCGATAGTGAACCAGTACCGTGAGGGAAAGGCGAAAAGAACCCCGGAGAGGGGAGTGAAATAGAACCTGAAACCGTATGCGTACAAGCAGTGGGAGCCCACTTTGTTGGGTGACTGCGTACCTTTTGTATAATGGGTCAGCGACTTATTTTCAGTGGCGAGCTTAACCGAATAGGGGAGGCGTAGCGAAAGCGAGTCTTAATAGGGCGTCTAGTCGCTGGGAATAGACCCGAAACCGGGCGATCTATCCATGAGCAGGTTGAAGGTTAGGTAACACTGACTGGAGGACCGAACCCACTTCCGTTGAAAAGGCAGGGGATGACTTGTGGATCGGAGTGAAAGGCTAATCAAGCTCGGAGATAGCTGGTTCTCCTCGAAAGCTATTTAGGTAGCGCCTCATGTATCACTCTGGGGGGTAGAGCACTGTTTCGGCTAGGGGGTCATCCCGACTTACCAAACCGATGCAAACTCCGAATACCCAGAAGTGCCGAGCATGGGAGACACACGGCGGGTGCTAACGTCCGTCGTGAAAAGGGAAACAACCCAGACCGTCAGCTAAGGTCCCAAAGTCCTGGTTAAGTGGTAAACGATGTGGGAAGGCTTAGACAGCTAGGAGGTTGGCTTAGAAGCAGCCACCCTTTAAAGAAAGCGTAATAGCTCACTAGTCGAGTCGGCCTGCGCGGAAGATGTAACGGGGCTCAAACCAGGCACCGAAGCTACGGGTATCACCTTTGGTGATGCGGTAGAGGAGCGTTCTGTAAGCCTGTGAAGGTGAGTTGAGAAGCTTGCTGGAGGTATCAGAAGTGCGAATGCTGACATGAGTAACGACAATGCGAGTGAAAAACTCGCACGCCGAAAGACCAAGGGTTCCTGCGCAACGTTAATCGACGCAGGGTGAGTCGGTCCCTAAGGCGAGGCTGAAAGGCGTAGTCGATGGGAAACGGGTTAATATTCCCGTACTTCTAGTTACTGCGATGGGGGGACGGAGAAGGCTAGGCCAGCTTGGCGATGGTTGTCCAAGTTTAAGGTGGTAGGCTGACTGTTTAGGTAAATCCGGACAGTTAAGGCCGAGAACTGATGACGATCCTTCTTTTAGAAGGAGAAGTGGTTGATGCCATGCTTCCAGGAAAAGCCTCTAAGCTTCAGGTAACTAGGAACCGTACCCCAAACCGACACAGGTGGTCGGGTAGAGAATACCAAGGCGCTTGAGAGAACTCGGGTGAAGGAACTAGGCAAAATGGCACCGTAACTTCGGGAGAAGGTGCGCCGGTGAGGGTGAAGGGTTTACCCCGTAAGCTCATGCCGGTCGAAGATACCAGGCCGCTGCGACTGTTTATTAAAAACACAGCACTCTGCAAACACGAAAGTGGACGTATAGGGTGTGACGCCTGCCCGGTGCCGGAAGGTTAATTGATGGGGTTAGCGCAAGCGAAGCTCTTGATCGAAGCCCCGGTAAACGGCGGCCGTAACTATAACGGTCCTAAGGTAGCGAAATTCCTTGTCGGGTAAGTTCCGACCTGCACGAATGGCGTAACGATGGCGGCGCTGTCTCCACCCGAGACTCAGTGAAATTGAAATCGCTGTGAAGATGCAGTGTATCCGCGGCTAGACGGAAAGACCCCGTGAACCTTTACTGTAGCTTTGCACTGGACTTTGAGCTTGCTTGTGTAGGATAGGTGGGAGGCTTTGAAGCGTGGACGCCAGTTTGCGTGGAGCCATCCTTGAAATACCACCCTGGCAATCTTGAGGTTCTAACTCTGGTCCGTTATCCGGATCGAGGACAGTGTATGGTGGGCAGTTTGACTGGGGCGGTCTCCTCCTAAAGAGTAACGGAGGAGTACGAAGGTGCGCTCAGACCGGTCGGAAATCGGTCGTAGAGTATAAAGGCAAAAGCGCGCTTGACTGCGAGACAGACACGTCGAGCAGGTACGAAAGTAGGTCTTAGTGATCCGGTGGTTCTGTATGGAAGGGCCATCGCTCAACGGATAAAAGGTACTCCGGGGATAACAGGCTGATACCGCCCAAGAGTTCATATCGACGGCGGTGTTTGGCACCTCGATGTCGGCTCATCACATCCTGGGGCTGAAGCCGGTCCCAAGGGTATGGCTGTTCGCCATTTAAAGTGGTACGCGAGCTGGGTTTAGAACGTCGTGAGACAGTTCGGTCCCTATCTGCCGTGGACGTTTGAGATTTGAGAGGGGCTGCTCCTAGTACGAGAGGACCGGAGTGGACGAACCTCTGGTGTTCCGGTTGTCACGCCAGTGGCATCGCCGGGTAGCTATGTTCGGAAGAGATAACCGCTGAAAGCATCTAAGCGGGAAACTTGCCTCAAGATGAGATCTCACTGGAGCCTTGAGCTTCCTAAAGGGCCGTCGAAGACTACGACGTTGATAGGTCGGGTGTGTAAGCGCTGTGAGGCGTTGAGCTAACCGATACTAATTGCCCGTGAGGCTTGACCATATAACACCCAAACAATCTGACCGCAGGTCAGAGCGTGAGGAAGACGACGCCGAAAACGAGCGCGTGGGTTCGCAAGACCCCAAAGACGAATTGTCTACTTCGATCACAGACCCAATTGGGCCGGCCAGGCAGTCTTAGCGCCTGGCCAGCCAACCGAATTGCTTGACGAACATAGAGCATTGGAACCACCTGATCCCTTCCCGAACTCAGAAGTGAAACGATGCATCGCCGATGGTAGTGTGGGGTTTCCCCATGTGAGAGTAGGTCATCGTCAAGCGCCTAACACCCAGCACCCCCGCTCAGTTCATTCTGGCGGGGGTGTTGTCTTTGGGGTGGGAAAAGTTTTGGCGGGATGCCAAGAGGCTTGGGCGGTGGGGCCTGCAGGCGGAAGCCGGAAAGCCGGAAAGCCGGTAAGCCGGTAAGCCATGCGGCTGAGGTTGCCCTCACCCTCTCCTGGGGGAGAGGGGGCCAGGAGCGGTGCGACTGGGCGCTTGAGGGCTACCTGACAGCCAAGGTGCTGCTTGGGGCCTGCAAGAGCGCCGACAGCCCGGCTACGCCGGGCTGTCGGGTTTGAAGCGCGCAGGACTGGCGTAGGTTGGCGCTGAGCGCAGCGAAGCCCAACAGGCGAACGCTGGCGCACTGAGCTTTGGAAGGCAAGCCTAGGCAGAGTGGCGAGGTGAAACCTCGATGTTGGGCTTCGCTAGGCTCAGCCCAACCTACGACAGCGTTACGAGAGCAAGAAAAAGCCCGGCAGACGCCGGGCTTTTTGCGTTTTGGAAGGGCTCAAGCAGGTTCGGGCAGGGCCAGGTCGCGTTTGGCGATGTACTTCCAGTCGGCTTCATCGATGTAGATGCCGCCAGGGCCGCTGCCGCCTTCGAGGTCAATGGCTACCTGGGCGCTGACCTGGGGTTTGACGCTGGCCAGGATGGGCACGAAGCCCAACTGTTGGCTGGTCTCGATCAGCGCCTGCTGGTTGCGTTCGTCGATGTCGGCGGCTTCGTCCAGGTAGTAGGGCAAGCGGATCTTGGCGGCCTGCTCCCGGTCCATCAGGTGTAGCAACAGATACATGTTGGTCAGCGCCTTGATGGTCATGGTGGTGCCATTGGACGCGGCGCCGTCGATGTCGGTATGCAGGATTGGCTGACCACCCTGCTTGGTGATCTCGAAGGCCAGTTCGAAGAGGTCCTTGAGGCCGAGCTGGTTGCCGTTGGCGGCTACCAGGCGGGCCAGGTATTCCTTGGCGTCCTCGTTCTTCTGGTCCTGGCTGCTGTCCTGGGTGAGATCAAACACCGAGAGGGTTTCGCCTTCCTCGTACTGACCGGCGCTGTGGATGATCTGGTCGATGTGCTTGAGTGCCTCTTTGTTGGGCGCCAGGACGATGCGGAAGCTTTCCAGGTTGGAGACCTGCTTGCGGTTGATCTCGCGGTTGAACAGCTGCAGCTGGTGTTCCAGGTTGTCGTAGTCGCTGCGGATGTTTCTCAGCGTCCGGGCGATGTCGGTGACGGCGGCGCGACGGGCCTTGGCCAGGGTCAGGGCTTCGTCCTGGCGATGGGCATAGGCATTGACCAGCAGCTGCAGGCGACGCTCGGGGTCTTCCTCGTTGTCGAACTTGGCTACGCCCTTGAGCCGCACCTGGGCATAGAGCGCCTCGATCTGGGTGTCGGCGCGCTGCAGGGCCTGCCAGGTGTCCTGATAGTCGTTGAGCAACGGCAACAGGTTCTCCAGGGAATCGTCCACCGCTTCCATGAAGGGCGTGCCCTGGGGCAGGTCGGTGGGTAGCAGCTGCCGGCGGCGCAGGGCGTCGGCGAGGGTGCGGTCCTTGGCTTCCAGATCGGCCAGTTGGCGACCGATCAGTTGAAGCTTGGCAGAGAGTTGCTGGACGCGTTCGGTGAAGGCGTCACCAGCGCGTCTCAGTTCGTCCTGGGCGGCTTCCAGTTGAGCCAGCTGTTCGAGTTTTTCGTTTTCCTCGGCGCCGAGGGTCTGGCAGCGGCGGAAGTCTTCGAGGGCCTTCTGGGCATCCAGGACCTGCTGGTAGAGGGCTTCGGCCTGGGCCTTGCTGGCCTGGCGGTCGATGCTGACGCCCTGCTGGGCCTTGAGTTGCTTGAGTTCGCGCTCCAGGCGATCCTTCTGGTCGCGCAGGGCGGCACGATCGGCCAGGGCCTGCAGGGTGGGCGGCTCGATCCCCGAAAGGTCGACGGACAGGCCCGGCAGTTCGAGGCGATCGCCCTGGAAACGCGCCAGGATGCCTTCGAAGGTCTTTACCCAGCTGCCGTCTTCGGCCAATTCGACGCCCTTGGCCCCCAGCGGCAGACTGAACAGCTGGCCATTGAACAGCCGCATCAGGCGATCGACGTCGGCCTGGCTGAATTCCTCGCGCAGGTGGGCGTAGCTGTTGTTGTCGGCGTGGTCGAGTTGCTGGCGTATGCCCTTGAGGCGCTGTTCCAGTTCGCGGACGCGCTGGTCGAGGTCTTCGCTACTGAACTGACGCGCCTGGGAGAGGGCACCGGCCAGTTCGTCGTGGGCGTCCTTGGCCGACAGCAACTGAGCCTCCAGAGGCACGGTGGAGTCCACCAGGGCGAAGCGGTGCTTGAGCTGGGCCAGGTCGGTGAGCCAGCGTTGCAGGCTGCTGATCTCGCGCTCGCGGCGCATCAGCTCACTGGTGCCGTCGCGCTGGCTCTGCTGCAGGCCGTCCTGTTCCTGGCGGTAGTGCTCGGTCTGGGCCAGCAGCTCGTCGCGACGGTCGATCGCGTAGTGCTGCCAGGTGCCGAGCAGACTGTCGAGCAGCGGCGAAAGACGGTGCAGCTTGCCCCTCAGGTGATCACGCTGTTCGACGCCATTGGCCAGGGCTTCCACGAGCGGGCCGGCGGCCACCAGGGACTGATAGTCCTGCTCCATGCGGCGCACGTCGCGGAAGGCTTCCTCGCAGGCGGCGATGTAGTCGACGCTGCCGGATCTCAGGCTGTGCTCGAAGGCGTCGAGAAACAGCTGCTTGAGCTTGGCCGCAGTGATCTCGCGCATGTGCAGCAGGTTGATGAAAAGGGCGCGGAAGGTCTTGAGACTCTGTTCGCTGGTGGAGCGCAACGGGATCAGGGTCAAATCCAGCGGAATGCTGGTGTGGCCGCCGACCAGCAGGCGGCGCAACTCCTCGGGTTTGACCTCGTAGGCCTTGAGGCCGGCACGCTCCAGGCTGGCGAAGAGCTCGCGCTGGCGCAGGCAGGCACCGTCACGTTGATAGTGGGCCAGGTCAAGCTCGCCGGCATAGGCGAAGAACTGGTGGCCGAAGCCTCCGCCCGGACCGCGACCGGCCACGCCGATGACGTGGGGACCATGGGCCAGGCGCAATTCGATGAGGATGTAGCTGGTGTCGGTGGCGAAGTAGAACTTGCGCGACTGCTCGTTGCTGTACTTGCCGAAGCTCATGTCGGAGAGCCGCGCCAGGATGGGGAATTGCAGGGCGTTGATCGAGGCGCTCTTGCCCAGGTTGTTGGCGCCATAGACCGACAGCGGCTGTTCCAGCGGGAAGAGGCCGAGGCTGTAGCCGGCGGTGTTGAGCAGGGCGAAGCGGCTGATGCCGTAGCGGATCATAGGTCGAACTCCCGTTCTGCGGCGATGGCGCGGGCCAGGGCGGCCTCTTCGTCATCTTCGTCGGCGCTCTCTTGCTCGGTGCTGTCCTCGTCGCCCGCAAGGGTTGGGGCCGGCAGCGGCAGATCGCTGGCATGCAGGCCGGCGGCCAGGTCGCGGTCCTGTTGCACGGTCAGGCAGACATCCAGGAAACGGTGCATGGGCGGCAGGAAGCGATAGGTCCCGTTGCTGTCCAGGGCGAAGCCCAGCTGGGTCAGGCGGCGCAGGATCTTTTCCTCCAGCTCTTCCTGGGTGGTGACCTCGGCCTGCAGGAAGAGGTCGCGGTACTTGTCCAGCAGCGCCGGCAGTTCGTGCCGACCCAGGGTGCCGCCGTCGAGCACGGCCAAGGGGTCGCGACCCTGGTCGGCCAGGTGCTCGACCAGGATGAAGGTGAACAGTGCCAGGCGCTGGGCGGTCTTGTTGACCTGGGCACCCATCTGCTCGGGGACGAAATAGTAGAAGCCGCGTGGATCGCAGACCAGTTCGAAGCCGAGGGCACGGAACAGGGCGCGGTACTGGTCCTGCTGCTGGCTGAGTTGGGCGTAGCTCTCGGGCTCGCTGCGGGACAGGTGATAGCCCTTGAACAGCTCGCGGAAGATGGGCGCGAGCTGGGTCATTTCGTTGAGATCAAGTTGCATGGGCATCGCTCGCGAGAGATCGGGCGGTCAGGGCGTAGGAGCACAGGCTGACGCGGTGTTCGAGGGTGTCGTAGTGGCGACGATCCAGCCGCTGGCGCTGGAAGCGCGTATCCCGAGACAGGCGCGAGAACCAGTAGAGCAGCTCGTCGGTGTCGCCGGCCGGCTCCTGTTCCAGCAGCCAGGCCATGAGGTCGGGCAGCGGCAGGGCGTCCTGGCAGAGATCGAGCATCTCGCGGGCGGTACGGGGCGCGGCCGGGCGTTCGCTGTCACGCGGGCGACTGGTCTGGCTGGGGAAGCGCGCCGGCTTGGGCTCGAAGCGGGCCAGGGCGTAGACATAGCTTTCCACCTGAGCGGTGGTGCCGAGGAAGACGCTCTGTGGCCGGCTGAACAGCGGCAAGGCGGCCTGGGGCACGGCGTCGAGACCCTTGCGGCGAATGGTGGCCAGGGCCAGGGCGGCGCCGCGGGTCACGGCGTTGTGCCGGCGTGCCTCTTCGCGCAGCGGTAAGAGCAGTTCGCGCGCGCGTCTCAGGGCCAGCTGGGCGGCATTGTGCATCTCCAGGATGCGCGCCTGGGTGCGCAGTAGCAGGTCGTCGTCGATCAGGTGGCCAAGGCGCTGCTGTTCACCCAGTAGGTGCAGGAGGACCTGCTCGACGCGATGCACGCCGCGTTCGAAGGCGCCGTCGGCGGCTACCAGCTGGATCATCGGCTCGACGTATTCGTCCCAGGTGGCCAGCACCTCGGCATAGCGCTGGCGTAGCGGAATCTGGCGGTCGCTGGTCTTGGCGCGCTCGGCCACGCCTTCCAGGGCATGGCCATCGTTGGCCAGCTTCTTGAGGACGTCGCGCACGCGCATGTCCAGCAGACGCAGCTGGCGCGCCAGGTCCGAGCCGTCGCGGTTGTCGAAGGCTTCGCGGATGTGACCGGCGAGGCGTTCCAGGTGGCGCAGGTAGGCCTCGATCTCCAGGCACAGGCCCAGGCGGTGCTCGCGCCTGAGGTAGCCGAGGAAGTCGTGGATCTGGCCATTGAGTTCGAAGCGGTTGGGGCTCTTGGCCACCGGCACTAGGATATCGAGGCGGATCCAGGTGTCCAGCAGCGCCGTAAGGTCGGCAGGCGTGCGTTCGGGCAACTGCTCGGCGAGGCGGGCGCGCAGTTCGGCCAGGCCCAGGGTACCGCTGTCGAAGTGGGTGCACAGCGGGTCGATGAGGTACCAGTGTTCGGCGAGGGTACGCAGGACGCGTTTGGGGTCGATCATGGCGGGGACCGCACCAGACAAAAGCGCCATTGTACTCCAGACGCCAGAGCCTTCGGTGTGACCGCGGTGGGACCGGTGGCCTTTCGATCCAGGGCGATCCGGGCGACAATGCCGCCCCGCATAATTCCCTCGCGTGTCCGAAGGATCCGCCCATGTCCGACCCCACCACTTCCGCCAGCCCCTCGCTTGCCGCCGAGGCGCGTCGTCGCGCCTATCTGCAGGCGTTGCAGCTGGATGTCTGGGTGCCGCGTACGGTGTTGCCCTTCGCGGCGCCTTCGCGGCCGGAAGCCCTGTGGGTCGAGGAACCGGAGGAGGCGCCCGTCGCCGCCCGGGTGGTACGCCCGGAGCCGGTGGCCAAGGCTGCGCCAGCCGCTGCAGTAGTCGAGGCACCGGCGGCGAATCGTCCGCGCATCGAGATCCCGCGACCCAGCGCAGTAAAGCCGGCTGCGGCCACGGTGGTCGAGGCGGAGCCAGAGCGCGCGCCTCCACCACCGCGCGAGCCGGCGCCTCGCTTCGCCCTGCAGCTGTTGCAGGCCGGGCGCTGCCTGTTGCTGCTCGAATTGCCGACTGGCGATACCCTGGGTTCACGCGATCCGGCCGCTCTGCTGCTCAAGGATCTGCTGCGCGCTGCCGGTCTGCCGGACACACCGCGGATCGTCAGCGAGGAGCCCATTCGCTGGCCGCTGCTCAACAGCGGTCAACTCGACCAGGGGCCGGCGGCGGCCTGCGAATTCGTGCAGAGCTTCGTCTCGGGGCATCAGGAGCGGTTGGGTGAAGGCCTGGGTCTCTGGCTGATCGGCGGCGCGGCGCGGCGCTGTAGCGGTGTCGAGGATACGCAGCTGACCGGCGTGGAGCAGGACACGGCCCTGGGACCGGCCTGGCTGGTACCGGGGCTGGACATTTTGATGGAGGAGCCGGCCGCCAAGGCCGCGCTCTGGCAAGCCATGCGCCCACTGCGGCGTCGCTGGATGGGACAGTAATGAACGATGCGGTGAGCTTTCGGCGGATGACCGAAGCCGATCTGAACACGGTCTTGAAGATCGAATATCAGGCCTTCAGCCATCCCTGGACCCGTGGCATCTTCCTGGATGCGCTCAAGTCCTACGACTGCTGGGTGATGCTGGCGGGCGACCAGCAGGTCGGGCATGGGGTGATCAACGTCATCCTCGACGAAGCCCATCTGCTCAATATCACCATCAAGCCGGAAAGCCAGGGCCGCGGTCTCGGTCTGTGCCTGCTGGAGCATCTGCTGCAGGAAGCGCGCAAGGCCAAGGCTAACGAGTGCTTTCTGGAGGTGCGCGCCAGCAACCAGTCGGCCTACAGGCTGTACGAACGCTATGGCTTCAACGAGATCGGCCGCCGGCGGGACTACTATCCCGCGGTCGGCGGCCGGGAAGATGCGCTGGTGATGGCCTGTACGCTGCTCGACTAGGCCTTCAGCGGTTTCAGTGATCGGCGCGCTTTTCGTCCAGATCCAGGCTGGTGTCACCGGCAAGGTCTTCGTCGTTGGCGTCCAGATCGGCGTAGCGGGCGTCTCTCTGGGTTTCGGCTTCGTTGGGCTCGTCGGCTTCGCCGTCCCAGGCCTCGCCATCCAGGGGATGGCTGCGACCGAGTTCGGCTTCGTCCTGGCCTGAGCCGCCGCCGATGTCGCTGTCCTCGACCACGCTCAGCTCCTTGTCATTGGGCCAGGCATCGCCATAGTCGCTTGGCGAGCGGGCGCCGGTTTCGTCCAGCAGGGTTTCCGGGCTGGCGTCATCCATGGTGGGCTGGTGATCCAGGGTCTCACCACCGGTCATCCCGGCCTGGCGCACGCGTTCCTCAGGGAATTGCCCTGCGTAATCGCGTTCATCCATTTCGTCGCCGATGCGACCACCGCGCTCGTCCTTGCGATCGCTGAAGTCGAGTTCGCGCATGTCGCCCATGCGGTCCTGGATGTCGTCGATCTCTTCGGGGGTCTTGGTGATGTCGGGCTTGTTCATGGTGGTCTCCAAAGGCTGGGCTGCTAGAGCATCTCCCTGAATCGGACTACGCGCCGGCAAGGGGAATTCCTCGGTGCTGCCAGAAGGTGTGAACGAACCATACGGTGACCCGGCAGTCGTACCTTCCATGATTGACCTCGACAGCCTTACCTCATCGGGCCAGCCGCTGGCCTTCTTCTTCGATCTGGATGGCACCCTGGCAGAATTGCAGCCACGTCCGGAACAGGTTTTCATTCCCGCCGAAACCCTCGCCGCGCTCGAACAGCTGGCGCGCCACCATGGCGTCGCGGTGGTTTCCGGGCGCCCGCTGTCCGAGATCGACGGCTTCACGGCGCCGCTGCGGCTGGCCGCGGCGGGGGTGCATGGCGCCGAGTGGCGCGATCCCCAGGGCGAGACCCATCGGGTGACCCTGGACGCTGAGGTGCTGGCGCAGGTCGGTGCCCGTCTGGAAGCGGCCCTGGCCGAACATCCGGACCTGCTGCTCGAACGCAAGAGCGTGGCCTTTGCCCTGCATTATCGTCAGGCGCCGGAAAAGGAAGCGCTGGTGCGCGAGCTCGCCGAAGGCATCGCGGCCGATCATCCCGAATTTAAGTTGCAACCCGGCAAATGCGTCTTCGAACTCAAGCCCGCCGCGGCGAGCAAGGGCGAGGCTATTGCCCGTTTTCTCGAACTGGAACCCTTTGCCGGCTGCCTGCCGGTGTTTCTCGGTGACGATCGCACCGATGAAGAGGGGTTCGACGTCGTCAATGCGCGAGGCGGTCTGACCATCAAGGTGGGGGAAGGGGAGACGGTCGCCAAGACCCGCCTGCCTTCGGTGGAAGCGGTAGCCCTATGGCTGCAACAGCTGAGCCGCGACCTCGCGCCAAATTATAAGCAAGGAGATTAGGATGAGCCGTTTAGTGGTGGTATCGAATCGGGTAGCCCCGATCGAGGAGGGCAAGGCGACCGCGGGTGGTCTGGCGGTGGGCGTACTGGATGCCCTGCGCAAGTCGGGTGGCATCTGGTTCGGCTGGAACGGCGAGACGGTCAAGGAAAACGGGCCGGCCAAGACCCAGACCAAGGACAACATCGACTATGTGACCTTCGGCCTGACCAAGCGCGACTACGACCACTACTACCGCGGCTTTTCCAACGCCACCCTCTGGCCGATCTTCCACTACCGGATCGACTTGGCTCGCTACAACCGCGAAGAGTACGACGGCTATCGAAGGGTGAACATGGCGATGGCCGAGCGCCTCAAGCCGCTGCTCAAGCCCGATGACATCATCTGGGTGCACGACTATCACCTGATTCCCTTCGCCGAAGCCTGCCGCATGCTGGGCATTCGCAACCGCATCGGCTTCTTCCTGCACATTCCCTTCCCGGCGCCGGAGATCCTCACCGCCATCCCGCCGCACAACGAATTGCTCAAGACCCTGTGCTTCTATGACCTGATCGGCTTCCAGACCGACACCGATCAACTGGCCTTCCAGGACTACATCACCCGTGAGGTACGCGGCGTGCTGGAAAAGGATGGCAGCCTGACCGCCTATGGCCACAACTTCCGCGTCGGCGTCTATCCCATCGGGGTGATGCCGGACGTGATCCAAAAGCAGGCGGAGTCCTATCGCACGCGCCGGCAGTTCATCTCGCGCAGCATCGAAGGCGTGCCCTACAAGACCATCGTCAGCGTCGACCGCCTCGACTATTCCAAGGGCCTGGTGGAGCGCTTTCAGGCCTTCGAAAAACTGCTGGAGCACTTCCCCGAGCATCACCGGGCCGTGCAGTTCGTGCAGATCGCGCCTTCGTCCCGTGCGGACGTGGTGTCCTACCAGAACATTCGCCGTCAGCTGGAGAGCCATGCCGGCCATATCAATGGCCACTTCTCCGAGCTGGACTGGACGCCTATCCGCTACCTGAACAAGAGCTATGACCGGCGCACGGTGATGGGGCTGTTCCGCTCGTCCGACGTGGGTCTGGTGACCCCGCTGCGTGACGGCATGAACCTGGTCGCCAAGGAGTACGTAGCCGCCCAGGATCCGGAGAATCCCGGTGTGCTGGTGCTGTCGCGCTTTGCCGGTGCGGCGCGGGAACTCAATTCGGCGCTGATCGTGAACCCCTATGATCACGTCGGCATGGCCGAGGCGTTGGACCGGGCGCTGCGCATGTCGCTGGAAGAGCGCAAGTCGCGCTACGAGGACATGATGCGGGTGATCCGCAAGGCGGACCTGGCCTCCTGGCGCGACAACTTCCTGCGCGACCTGCGAGCCTTCAGCTCCAAGGCGCTGGTGCAGTCCATCGATACCCAGGATGTCGCCGACGAAGAGGCGGAGAGCAAGCAGAAGGTCGCTCTGTAAGCTTTTTGCGATTTGATTGAGCCCGGCTTAGGTCGGGCTTTTTCATGGGGGCGAAAAAGCCGTCTTGAGCTGAGTCTTGGAATGGAGGGCAGGGAGTGGTGATGCCCTCACCCTAGCCCTCTCCCAGAGGGAGAGGGGATGAAGGGGCGGCATCAGCCCTGTAACCGCGTGCCTTGATCTGCTCGCGGTCAGGCTTTTTCAGGGCAGCGGAAAAATCCGGGCAATAAAAAAGGGCCAGCTTACGCTGACCCTTGGAAATAGGTGGTGGCTACGCAGGGACTTGAACCCCGGACCCCAGCATTATGAATGCTATGCTCTAACCAGCTGAGCTACGTAGCCATCCGAGGCGCGCATTATTGGCAAGCCGCCGGTGACTGTCAAGCTTTCAGGGAGAGAATTTTTTGGTTGTCGATCAATTGCTTGGCACCGCTATGACTTCCACGACGCAATATGCGTGGAGAGATTCTGACTCTCTTGATGGCTGACGCCGCTTACCCTGTTGGCATATTGCACTTCACCAGGTACACGAGAACCAACGGCGCTGTCGTAGCGCTATGCCGGCAAGGAAAGGAATGCCAGGGGAGGCTCCTTGGATGCTTCATGGCCTGGTGGTGTGGTGAGCCTCAGAACAAAGCTTGATGCGCACAAGGTGAGGCCGTAGGTGTACGGGGGCGGATCCCAATAGCGCAAGTCAGGTCAGCGGATCGGCGCAGGAGGAGCGCTGGGTCAGGCGCTAGTCTGGGGTAGGATGCAAGGACCTTTCTTCGCGAGGATATCCCTGCCTCCATGACCAAACTCTCCGGCGACGGCCTCACTCCGGTCCGGCGCATGAAGCTCATCGCGCTGCTACTGCTGTTCCTGGCAGCAGCGCTCTATTGCGTGGCCACTGCCCTGGAGGCCAGCCATCCGGCCTGGGGCTACGCCGCCGCCTTCGCCGAGGCCGCCATGGTCGGGGCCATCGCCGACTGGTTCGCGGTGACGGCGCTGTTCCGCCATCCGCTGGGCCTGCCGATTCCCCATACCGCCATCATTCCGCGTAACAAGGCCGGGGTCGGGCGCAAGCTGTCGGACTTCATCTGCCTGCATTTCCTCGCCACGCCCCAGGTGCTGGCCAAGCTGGAAGAGCTGGACGCCGCCACGCGCCTGGCGGGTTGGTTGCGCCAGCCGGACAACGCTGCTGCCGTCGCCAGTCAGGCCACCGGTGTCGCCCGCTATTCTCTAGAAGCCCTGCGCGAAGTACGGGTGCAGGCCTTCATCCGGCGGATGGCGGTGGAGCGGCTGCAGCGCCTGGATGTGGCGGCGCTGTCCGGCGAGCTGCTCGATATGCTGACCGCCGACAACCGTCACCAGGCGGTGCTCGACGAGGTGCTGCAGGAAATCGACCGACTCTTGCAGGACGAGGAGACCCAGGCGCTGATCGCCCGCACCATCGGTGGTGAGCTGCGCACCCTCAAATACCTGGGGCTGGACGAGCGGGTCGGGCGCTGGTCGGCGATCAAGGTGGTGCAGGCGGTATCGCGCCTGATCGGCGAGATCAGCCATGACCGCGAGCATGAGTTGCGCCGGCATTTCGATGGCTATCTGGTCGGCTTCATCGAGCGCCTCAAGGAGGACCCGGCCTTTCGCTGGCGCGGCGAGCAGCTGCGTGATCGGTTGCTTGCGCATCCGGCGCTGGCTGGCTATCTGCAAGAACTGTGGGATGAACTGGTGAACTGGCTGCAGGCGGATCTTGCCGCCCCGGACTCGCGCATCCGCCGCCGCCTGGGCCGACTGCTGGCCGAGCTGGGTGAAACCCTGAGTCGCGACGAGGCCATGCGCCGCTGGATCAACGAGCAACTGATGGCGGTGGCGCCGCCCTTCATCGACCGCAATCGGCGCCGCATCGGCGACTACATCGCCGACCGGGTAGCGGCCTGGGACACCGGCGAGCTGGTCCAGCAACTGGAGCAGAGTGTGGGCAAGGACCTGCAGTTCATCCGCATCAACGGCACCCTGGTGGGCGGCCTGGTGGGCTTGGTACTGCATGCCCTGACGGTTTGGTTGGGGCCGGGGTAGGGTTTTCCAGCCTGATCTCGGCCATGGGCCGCTCCTACAGAAAATCACGCTTGGCAGGAGCGGCCCATGGCCGCGATGCTTCGAGTGCCAACAGCTCAATTCCGTTGGCATACCCGTCCTCTCCTCTTGGATGTGAGCCGGGGAAAGGGTGTGCCCAAACCCCGCCTTTCAACGTGGAAAAGGCTGCGCCGTTTTCCACGCTACGGTTATCTGATGAGGTCATCCCCGCCACCCATCACCCCACCCGCACCCAGACGGCGGCGCGCGGACTAATCCTGATAGTCACTGTCCCGAGCGTCCCATGTATCGAATCGGCTTCGCCTGCATGTACCGTCATCCCGAGCGCAGTCTGTCGCTCAAGGAACTGGAGCAGATCGAGCGGACCTTCAACACCCGCACCACCACCCTGCGCTGGCTGGGTAGCGTCGAGCGTGCCGTGGCCGAGGCCAAGTTGCTGGACGTGGTCACCCACAACCTGGATGCCCAACTGAGATTCGTCGAGCATGTCGCCGACCGGCCGGAAAACCTGCGCATGCTGCGCCTGAGCAGCGATCTGCTGCCCTTCTACAGCCACCCTGAGTTCGCCTACTTCTACCGCTCCCAAGAGCTGCAAGGCTTGCTGGCCGACCGCTTTGGCCGCCTGGGCGAGCTGGCGCGTCGTCGTGATGTACGGCTGTCGCTGCACCCAGGGCAATTCTGCGTACTCGGCTCGGACCGCCCCGAGGTCGTGGAAAACAGCCTGAAGGAGTTCGAATACCACGCCGACATGATCCGTCTGATGGGCTACGGTCAGCGCTTTCAGGACTTCAAATGCAACGTGCACATCGCCGGCCGCCTGGGCGTGCCTGGCATCCGCGCGATCTGGCCGCGTCTCTCCACCGAGGCACGCAACTGCATCACCTTCGAGAACGATGAAAAGACCTACGGTGTCGACGACTGCCTGCAGCTGGCCGATCTCGCCCCGGTAGTGCTGGACATCCACCACTGCTGGATCCATGAGGAAGCCTACATCGACCCCTGGGAGCCGCGCGTGGAGCGTATCCTCGACAGCTGGCGCGGGGTGCGTCCGGCCATGCACTACTCCCAGCCGCCGGAGGCCCTGATGGAAATGGGCGTCTCGCCCACCGAGCGGATCGACATCAAGTTCCTGCTGCAGCAGATCAGCAAGCGGGTGCTCTATGCCCACAGCGACATGATGTGGAACGACTGGTGCAACCGCTACGCCTGCCAGTTCCTCGACCGCTTCGACATCATGTTCGAGGCCAAGCACAAGAACGTCACGGTGCAGGATTTCTACGATCGCTACCTGGGCGGCGACGGCAGCCTACCTCCAGCGGATCATGGAATTCTTGCGGGCCAGGATGCCGCCAACCCGTAGCGTGGAAACCGAGCAGCGTTTTCCACGGGTAGGTACTGACGCCACCAGTGGACAAGGCTGCGCCGCTGTCCACGCTACGGGAGCTAGTACGTAGGTTGGCGCTGAGACGGCTCCATCGTCGAAGCCCAACGCAGAGGTTTAACCTTGGGCGCTGTTGGGCTTCGCTGCGCTCAGCGCCAACCTACGGGCGGGCCTTCATTCGCAACATGCCGCAATGAGCCCATCAGGCGATAGGCCGGAAGACCCGCTTAACTCAAGGGTCATCCTTCTGAACCGACCGTCGCGAGGCCTGCCATGCCGACCCGTCGCCATTTCCTGCAGACCACCACCGCCCTGGTTGCCGCCGTGACCGCTGCGCCCTGGCTGTGGCAGAGCGCCTTGGCCGCCGAGCCGTTGCTGACCCGCAAGATCCCTCGCACCGGCGAGGCCCTGCCGGTGGTGGGCCTGGGTACCTCGGGCAATCTCGATGTCGATCTGAGCGACGCCGCCCTGGCGCCCTTGCAAGAGGTGCTCAAGGCGCTGCTCGACGGTGGTGGCAGCCTGATCGACACCGCGCCCAGCTATGGCAATTCCGAGCGGGTGGCCGGCGAGCTGGTGAAGCGCGCCCAGGCCAGGGAACAGGTCTTTCTCGCCACCAAGGTGTCGGCCACCGGTCGCCAACGTGGTGCTGCCCAGTTGGCTGCCAGCTTCAAGGCACTGCAGACCGATCGCCTGGATCTGGTCCAGGTCCACAACCTGCAGGACACCGCCACCCAGTTGGCGCTGCTGCGCGAACAGCAGCAGGCCGGCAAGGTGCGTTATGTCGGCGTCACTCACTATCGCGAAGCGGCGCTGGACGATCTGCTGGCCACGCTGAAAAAGGAGAAGGTCGACTTCGTGCAGTTCAATTATTCGGTGGGGGAGCGTGAAGCGGAAAAGCACCTGCTGCCCTATTGCCGGGACCAGGGTATCGCCGTGCTGATCAATCGACCCTTCCAGCGCGGCAATCTGCTCTCCGGCACCCGAGGCAAGCCGCTGCCGCCGCTGGCCACTGAGCTGGGTGCCAGCAGCTGGGCGCAGCTGCTGCTCAAGTTCATCCTCGCCGACCCCGCCGTGACGGCCGTGATCCCGGCCACCAGCAATCCGCGCTACATGATCGACAACCTGCAGGCCGGCCGCGGTCGCCTGCCGGATGCACGCCAGCGTGAGGCCATCGCCAGGCTGTTCGCCTAGATGAAGGACTGGCTCGGTCGCGTCCTCGACGCCCGCGCCGGCGAGTCGTCCGCGGCCCTGGCGGGCTTCGCATTGTTCCTCTGCCTGTTCGCCGGCTACTTCATGCTGCGGCCGATCCGCGAGGCCATGGGCATCGCCGGTGGGGTGGAGAATCTGCAGTGGCTGTTCACCGCCACCTTCCTGGTGATGCTGCTCGCCGTGCCGCTGTTCGCCTGGCTGAACTCGCGGGTGGCACGGATCCGCTTCGTCGACTGGGTCTACGGCTTCTTCGCCCTCAACCTGCTGGCGTTCGCCGCCTGCTTCGCCAGCCTGGGCGACAGCCTCTGGCTGGCGCGCACCTTCTATGTCTGGATCTCGGTCTACAACCTCTTCGTGGTCTCCGTGGCCTGGAGTCTGATGGCCGATGTCTTCGACAGCGCCCAGGCACGACGACTGTTTGCCTTCATCGCCGCCGGGGCCAGCGTCGGCGGGCTGCTCGGACCCGTGCTGGCCGCGGCCCTGGTGCCCTGGGTCGGTCAGGCGGGGCTGGCACTGCTGGCCGCCGCGCTGCTGCTCCTGGCCCTGACGCTCAAGGCCTATCTGATGGGCTGGCGCGAGACCCGTGGCGCTGGACGGCCGGGTGCGTCGCCGACCGAGAGTCCGCGGCGACCGGTGGCTGGCAATCCCTTCAGTGGCCTGACCCGGGTCCTGGCGTCACCCTATCTGCTGGCGGTGAGCGCCTTCGTCATCCTGCTGGCCACGGTCAGCACCTTTCTCTACTTCGAGCAGGCACGGCTGGTGGCCGAGCTGTTTCCCGACCGCGCCCGACAGGTGCAGGTGTTCGGCCTGCTGGATTTCGTGGTCCAGGCCGGCGCCCTGGCCAGCCAGGTGCTGATCACCGGCCGCCTGGCCCAGCGCCTCGGGGTGCGGGTGCTGCTGGCCGGGGTGCCGCTGCTGATGTGTGTGGGTTTCGTGGGGCTTGCCCTGCTGCCCACCTTTGCCATGCTGGCCGGGCTGATGATCGTGCGGCGAATCGGCGAATACGCCTTCATCCGTCCGGGCCGGGAGATGCTCTTCGCGCCGCTGGACGCCGAGACCCAGTACAAGGCCAAGAACTTCATCGATACCGTGGTCTATCGCGCCGGTGACGCCGCCAGTGGCTGGGCCAAGAGTCTGCTGGATCTGCTCGGCCACGGTGCCTGGCTGCCGGCTCTGGTGGGTGCTGGCTGCGCGGCGCTCTGGGCCGGGCTCGGCTTCTACCTCGGCCACCGGGCGGATCAGGCGGCCCAGGCGAGTGAAGCGGAGCGGCGCTGAATGCTGGCTGAATCGTTGTGTCCGGATACAACCCGGAGTTCCGGGGCGTGGTCGATGGGGTGCTAAGGTGAGACCTTCTCTTTGCTGCTGAGCCCTCCATGTTCCGCTCCCGCGCCATGATGTACCTGGTCCTTTTCGTCCTGCACCTGTTCATCGGCATCAGCCTGATCGGTGATCTCGGCCTCGGTCTTGCCGGTCAGCTGCCGTTGTGGGCCTTGCTGATCCTGTCCTTCGTCTTGGTGCCCCTGGGGTTTCGCTCCCGGGACATGGCCTCCCGGCTCCTGGCCTGGGCGGCGCTGATCGCCATGGGCGTGTTTTCCAGCCTGGCGGTGTTCAGCCTGCTGCGCGGTGTGATGGTGGCTTTTGCCAGCCTGATCGGCCAGCCGCTGGATGCCGCCTGGCGCGCCGGCAGCGCCTGGGTGGTGCTGGGCCTCGTGCTGCTGGTGGCGCTGCGCAGCGTCTACAACGCCCGGCGTACCGCCAAGGTCAAGGAGGTGGAGCTGACCCTGCCGGCACTGCCCGCCGCCCTGGAGGGGCTGCGCATCGTCCAGCTCAGCGACCTGCACATCGGCCCGACCATCAAGGCCGGCTACCTGCAGCGCATCGTCGAGCGGGTCAACGGCCTGGATGCCGACCTGGTGGCCATCACCGGCGATCTGGTGGACGGCAGCGTGGCCGAGTTGCGGCAGGAATTCCTGCCGCTGCAGCAGCTCAAGGCACGCCTTGGTACCTACGCCATCACCGGCAACCACGAATACTACTCCGGTGCCGAGGCCTGGGTTCGGGCCTGGCGCGAGCAGGGGCTGACCCTGCTGATCGACGAGCACCGGGTACTGCAGCACCAGGGTACGCCCTTCGTGCTGGCCGGCATCACCGACTATTCGGCACCGCTTTATGTGCCTAGCCACCGCAGCGACGCAGCGGCCGCCTTCGCCGGTGCCCCGGAAGGGCTGTTCCGTCTGCTGCTGGCCCACCAGCCGCGCTCGGCGCCCAAGGCCGAGGCGGCCGGCACCGACCTGCAGCTCTCCGGCCACACCCACGGTGGCCAGTTCTGGCCCTGGATGCACTTCGTGCGCCTGCAGCAACCCTGGGTGGCCGGCATCCATCGCCTGGGCCGGCTGACCGTCTACATCAGCCGCGGCACCGGCTACTGGGGGCCACCGCTGCGCTTCGGTGCGCCGAGCGAGATCACCCTGATCAGGTTGCGGCGGGGGTAGCGGTAGACCAGGCCGCCATTCAGCGCCCGCCTTGGCAAGAACCTCAGGTTAGACGCCTTACTGCCGCCCGAGGTGCCTGGCGGTTCTCGGAAGGGCGAGGGATGGCTGTTTGCCACTGCTTGCCCCTTGGAGTCGAATCCTTATCCTGACTCCGTATTCACCCGGACGCCCCAGCGTCCAAGGACAATCTGCAACACGGATAAGGATGTATCGCCATGACGAGGACAGTGGCTTTCTTGCTGGTCCCCGAGGTGCTCATGCTGGATTTTTCCGGGCCGGTGGAGGTGTTTTCCATCGCCAATCGCTATCTGCCAGCGGCTGACCACTATCGCATTGTGACCATCGCTGCCGGGCGCCGGCGGACCCTGCGCTGTTCCAATGGCATGACGATACGCACGGATCTCACTACCCAGCAGCCGCCCGCCGCCTATGACCTGCTGCTGGTGCCCGGTGGCCCGGGAGCCTACCTGGAACCACACCCGGACATCGCCACCTGGTTGCGCCAGGTGCCCGAGCGCTGCGGGCGCTACGGGGCTGTCTGCACCGGCACCTTTCTGCTCGGCAGCGCCGGCCTGCTCGATGGCCGGCGGGTGACCACGCACTGGAATTATCGCGAGCGGCTGGCGCGGCGCTTTCCTCGGGCCCAGGTGACCGCCGACGACATCTACCTGAGCGATGGTCCGCTGCTGAGCTCGGCCGGGGTCACCGCCGGCATCGACCTGGCGCTGGCGCTGGTGGCCGAGGATCACGGCAAGGCCATCGCCCGGGAGGTGGCCAAGGTGCTGGTGGTGGTGACCCAGCGGCAAGGCAAGCAGGCCCAGTTCAGTCCGCTGTTCGACGAGCCCGAGGCGGCCACCGCCATCACCCGGGTGCAGCACCACATCGTGGCGAACATCGAACAGGCCTATTCGATCAGCCGGCTCGCCGAGCTGGCGACCATGGGCACCCGCAACTTCGCCCGGGTGTTCAAGCGCGACACCGGCATGACGCCGCTGGAGTTCGTCCTGCGGGCGCGCATCGATCACGCCCGTGGATTGCTGGAGACCAGTGACCTGCCTTTGAAAACGGTGGCCTTTCGCAGTGGCTTCGCCAGCGACAGGTGCATGCGCGCCGCTTTCCAGGGCCATCTGGGGCTGACCCCGGCTCAGTACCGCTACCAGTTCAGCTGAAATCGGCCACCGATGGCGGTATCACGCCCGTCGATGGCAGCTTATGGCCGTAGATCGTCATACAACTGGCCTGGGCAGCGGCCAGAATGGTCGTACCTATCGGCAAGCAGAGGCGCATACCGTCGAGGGGCTGCGGAGCCTGGTGCCCCGCAGTCCCCGAGGCAAGGTGGCGCGACACGGTCATGCAAGAGCTCAAGTCCCTGGAAGACGCCAGTGCCTTCCGCTTCTGCGGCCTGGTCCTGGATACGCGACGGCGCCTGCTGCTGGATGGCGAGCGTGTGCTGCCCCTCGGCGGACGGGCCCTGGATATCCTGCGGGTGCTGCTGCAACAACCCGGCGAGCTGGTCGGCAAGCAGACCCTGATGGCCCGGGTCTGGCCTGGCGCGGTCGTCGAGGACATCAATCTGCGGGTGCACATCTCGGCCCTGCGCCGGGTGCTGCGCCCCTATAGCACCCAGGATCCCATCCTCAGCGCCCGGCATCGTGGCTACGGTTTCGCCCTGGCGGTAGAGCGCCTGAGCGAAGAAGACCTCACGCCGCTGGCCGAGACGCCGCTGCCCCTGACGCCCCTGGAGGGGCGCGAGACCAGCCTGGTCGAACTACGCCGCTTGCTCGCTCAACGCCGCCTGGTGTCGGTGGTGGGCACCGGCGGTGTCGGCAAGTCGCTGCTGGTCCAGCATCTGCTGCCTACATTGGCGGAGGGCTTCCCCGATGGGGTACAGAGTCTCGATCTCGCGGCACTGGGCCACATGATGGCGCTGGTTGAGCGGCTCGCCAGTGACCTGGGACTCGCCAGTGGCAGTGGTCTGCCGGCGCTGCAGGAAGCCCTGGCCACGCGGCGCCTGCTGCTGGTGCTGGACAACGCCGAGCGGCTGGTCGAACCCGCGGCCTGGCTGGTGGAGAACCTGCTGCAAGGCTGTCCACAGCTCAGGGTGCTGGTCACCAGTCGCGAGGCCCTGCGCGTGGAGGGGGAGGCCGTGTTGCGTCTGGCGCCGTTGCCGGTCGCGAATTCACCTTCGCGGCATCTGCGCGATGCCATGCGCGAGCCGGCTTTTCGGTTGTTCGTCCGGCGCGCCCGGGCGCGGCTGCCAGGGCTGCAACTGCGACCGACCGACGTGCAACTGGTAGGCGAGATCTGTCGTCGCAGCGAAGGTGTGCCCCTGGCGCTGGAGATCCTGGCCGAGCAGGTGGCGGCCCTGGGCCTGCACGGAGTACTGGCACAACTCGACGGCGGCTATTACCTGAGCGTAGCCGGGCGGCGTACTGCGGCGCAGCGCCAGCGCAGCCTCGGCGCCATGCTCGACTGGAGTCTGCACAGCCTGAGCGAATCGGAGTTCGGCGTGCTGGCGACCCTGGCCGAGGCCGGAGAGCATTTCAGTCGTCAAGAGGCCCTGCGGCTGGCGGCGCAGCGCGGGCTGGAGGAGGCCTTGTTCATCCCCCTCCTGGGGCAACTGGTGGACAAGTCGCTGATCCTGGTAGCAGGCAGTGGGGCGACCCTAGGCTACCGCCTGCTGGCCATGCTGCGCCTGCACCTGCGCCAGTTCCGCCAGCAACCGCCGCTCCAGGGCCTGCTGCTGCCAGGCCAGCGGCGGGATCCCGACGGCACGGGTGAATACCCGGCTCAGATGCGCCTGGTCGAAGAAGCCGCATTCCAGGGCGATCGCCGCCAGGGGTAATTCGCGCTTGGCGAGCAATTGCTGGGCGCGGTGGAGGCGCTGCTGCCGCAACCATTCCAGTGGAGCGAGCCCGGCACTGAGCTTGAACTGGCGGGTGAAGTGACTGCGCGACAGGCCGCAGACGGAGGCGACCTGGCTGACGCTGATACCGCGCTCCAGATGCTGCAGCAGGACCTCCTTGGCCAGCCGTTCCTGCCAGGCGGCCAAACCGATCAGTCGGGTACTGGATAGAGCCAGGGTGCTATCGACGGTCATGGACATGGCGCTTTCCCTATCAAACCAGCCGCGTCGCGCGACCGCCTGGATGAGAATGATTCCCTGCAGTTGTCTGACGTGCGAGTTGCCTATCGTTAATTAGCGTTAAGGCGGCAACGCTCTAGGCGCAATACTGTCGCGACGGGCCTGGTCGACTGTGCCGGCGAGCCAGCAGGTGCCAGCCCAGCAGGGCGAGGCCGAGCAGTCCGGCGAGCAGCAGGGGCGCCGGGCCATAGGCCTTGAGTGCGGCGAGCAAGGCCAGGATGTGTTGTTCGAACAGTCGCCCCAGGACCAGGCCGGAGCCGATCCACAGGGTGGCGCCGCCCAGGTCATAGGCCAGGAAACGCCGCAAGGGCATGGCACTGGCGCCCGCGCTCAGGGTGGCGAGGGCCGCGGCGCCGGGGACGAACTTGGCGACCAGCAGCAGGCCGGGCAGGCGGGTGGCGGTAGGGACATGGTGGCCAGGCAGGTGGCGCAGCAGCCAGGCGCCATGGCGCCGACCGGCCCAGTACCAGAGCAGATCGGCCACGCCGGTGACCGCCACGCTGGCCAGCAGCGCCAGGAGCAACTCGGCTTCATCGGCCGCGGCGCCCATCACCAGCAAAGACGGATAGGCCGGTACCGGCAGGCCCAGCTGTTCGCCAAAGACGTTCAGCGTCAGCCAGAGGGTGGCGTTACCGGCCACCAGGGAAGTCAGGGCTTGGGTGCTCATGGCGCGTTCTCGACAAGGGGAGGCCGTGGGAGCGGCCTCCTAGCGCAAACTAAGCCTACGATTTCGCGAGCAAATCGTAGTCAGAGCATTTGCGGCAGTTCGTTGGGCCGCAGATCAAACACCAGCACCTCGGCATCGGTCCCGTGGGCCAGCTGCAGCTCGTGCTCGCCGCGCAGCCTTGCGCCGTCACCGGCCTGCAGCAGGACGCCATTCAGCTCCAGGCTGCCGCGGGCGACGTGCACATAGGCATGGCGCTCGGGGGCCAGTTGCAGCGTGGCGCTTTCGCTGCCGTCGAACAGGCCAGCGTAGACCCGGGCGTCCTGACGCACTTCCAGCGAGCCCTCGGCGCCGTCCGGCGAGATGATCAGGGCCAGACGACCACGCTTGGCCTCGGCGCTGAAGTGCTGCTGCTGGTAGCGCGGTTCGGCGCGGCGCACGTTGGGCACGATCCAGATCTGCAGGAAATGCACACTCTCGCGCTCGGAGTGGTTGAACTCGCTGTGGCTGACGCCACTGCCGGCGCTCATCAGCTGGACGTCGCCCGGGCGGATCACCGAACCGGTGCCCAGGCTGTCCTGGTGCTCCAGGGCGCCTTCGAGCACATAGGAGAAGATCTCCATGTCGCGGTGCGGGTGCTCGCCGAAGCCCTGGCCCCCGGTCACGGTGTCGTCGTTGATCACCAGCAGGTCGGAGAAGCCCTGTTCCGCCGGATTGCGATAGCTGGCGAAGGAAAAGGTGTGGAAGGACTTGAGCCAGCCGTGGTTGGCGGCGCCGCGATCGGAAGCTTTACGAATGGCCAGCATGATGAGGCTCCTTGTCTGAGTGGGGCGCGGTCTGTTCCGACGCCATGGAAGTCATCCTACTGTGGCGCCCCAGTTTGATTAACGAGCTGGGAGGAGAATGGTCGTCCTGTTCTGGTTGACGATACCTTTCGCCAAAGGGCGCCTCCCTGTTTACCGTGATCGTTACACCTGACGCGGACGGGCAGGCCAGAGCCGTACCGCCAGGGCCAGCAGGGCAGTCGCCAGCGCCAGGCCGGCGACGCCATTCCAGCCCATGCGGGCCAGCAGCAGACTGCCCAGCGCCGCGCCGCTGGCCATGCCAATGAACATGCCGGTAAAGAGCACCGCGTTGAGGCGACTGCGCGCCTCGGGTTCCAGGCCGTAGACCTGCGCCTGGTGGGCGATCAGGGTGGCCTGGACGCCGAGGTCGAAGACCACCGTCGCCAGCGCCAGGAGCACCAGACCGGCCACGCCCGGCAGCCAGGGCAGCAGGAGCAGGCTGGCAAAGGCCGTGGCCGCCAGGCCGATGCCCAGGTGCGTCACCCATTCCGAGCCATGGCGATCCGCCAGGCGGCCGGCCCAGGGGGCGGCCAGGGCACCGGCGGCACCGGCCAGGCCGAAGGCGCCGGCGGCGGCGCTGCCCAGCTGGAAGGGCCCGGCGTGCAGATAGAGGGCGAGGGTCGACCAGAAGGCGCTGAAGCCTACTGACAGCAGCCCTTGCGCCAGGGTCGCCCGGCGCAGCGCGGCATGCCGGCGCCAGAGGGCGCCCAGGGAGCCGAGCAGGGCCGTATAGCTGAGTCGGGTGGTGGCGGCGAAGGCGGGCAGGCCGCGCCACACCGCCACGCCGATGGCGGCGATGCTCAGGGCGGCGAGCAGATAGACCGCGCGCCAGCCTAGCCACTCGCCCACCAGGCCGCTCACCACCCGCGACAGCAGGATGCCCAGCAGCAGGCCGGTCATCACCGTGCCGACGATACGGCCTCGCTCGGCCGGCGGCGCCAGGGTCGCGGCGGCGGGCACTAGGTCCTGGGCCACGGTGGCGGCCAGGCCGGTGACCAGGCTGGCCAGCAGCAGCCCATGCAGCCCGGGCGCCAGGCTGGCACCGAGCAGCGCCAGCAACAGCACGGCCAGCTTGGCCAGGATGATGCGGCGGCGGTCGAAGCGATCACCCAAGGGCGCGAGTAGCAGCAGCCCCAGGGCATAGCCGAGCTGGGTCAGGGTGGGGATCAGCCCCACGTCGGCAGCGGGCGCGGGCAGGGCACTGGCCAGGGTGCCCAGCAGGGGCTGGCTGTAATAGAGGTTGGCCACGCTGAGGCCGGCGCCGGTGGCCAGCAGGCCGAGCAGGGCAGGCGACAGACTGCCACTGTGAGGCGAGGTCTGGCTATGCGAGAGTGGAATGTCGGTCATGGCGATTCTCCGGGTAGAAAGACGATGAGCGCATTCTTCGCCAGAGTGGTCGCTGCTTGTAGCCGAACGCGGGGTACAGGGGGTATACGTAGGCCGTATGAACGCTACCTTTACCCATGATCGTCTCGACCTGCTGGAAACCTTCGTGCGCATCGTCGAGGCCGGCAGCCTGTCGGCGGCTGCACGTCAGCTCGGCACCACCCAGCCCACCGTCAGCCGGCGCCTGCAAGCGCTGGAGTCCGCGCTGCAGGTGCGCCTGGTGCAGCGCTCGACCCACGCCCTGCGCCTGACCGAGGATGGTCAGCGCTGCTACCGCCAGGCCCAGCAACTGCTCGGTGACTGGCAGGCCTTCGCCGCCGCCTTGCACGGCGCCCATGCCGAGCCCGAGGGGCGGCTGCGGGTTGTGATGCCCCATGCCTTCGGCCAGGAGCAGTTGCTCGATCCGCTGGAGACCTATCTACGGCGCTATCCGGGCATGCAAGTGGACTGGGTACTCAGCGACCGGGCGCCGAATTTCGTCGCCGATGGCGTCGACTGCGCCATCCGGGTGGGCGTGGTGGAGGACCCGGACACGGTGGCGGTGCGCCTGGGTGACGTCCAGCGCATCCTGGTGGCAGCGCCGGAACTGGCAGGAGCTCTTGCGGCACCCGAAGCGCTGACGGCGCTGCCCTGGATCGCCATGACCCAGTTCTACCAGACCGAACTGCGCCTGCAGCTCCGCGCCTCCGGCGAAAGCCGGCTCATCCCCTTGCGCCCGCGGCTGGCCACCGAGAGTCTCTTTGTCGCCCGTCATGCTGCGGTGCGTGGTCTGGGCTGCGCGGCGCTGTCGCACTGGATGGTGCGCGAGGACGTTGCCGCCGGTCGCCTGGTACACCTGCTACCCGAATGGCAGGCGGCGCCCCTGCCGATCTATCTCATCTATCCCTACGCCCGGGTCTATCCGGCGCGGCTGCGGCTGTTCCTCGACTTGGTGCGCGAAGCCTGTGCGCAGATGCTGGACGTGACAGCGCCCGCCTGACGGCAACGATCAGACAGGCGCTTCGCAGCCAGTGGCGATCAGGCCAGACGGGCCAGACGCTTTGGTCGCCGTCCATCCAGGCTCAGGGCTCCGGCACCAAAGGCCGCTACCTGCAACAGGCCGCCGGTGATGGCGATGTTCTTGAGGAAATGGATCAGCTGGTTCTGATCGGCGAACTGGCTGTGGAACACCGCGGCGGTCACCAGGGTGAAGCCAGCCATGGCGATCGCCACGGGGCGAGTGCGATAGCCGATCAGCAGGAGGCTGGCGAGGCCCAGCTCCACCGTCAGGGCGCCGAGGTAGGCCAGCTCGACGAAGGGCAGACCCATGGCGGCGATGTAGCCCTTGGTCGCCGCCGGGGCAAGCAGCTTGCCCACGCCGCTGAACAGGAAAAGGCTGGCGAGCAGCAGGCGGCCGGTAGTGGCGGTAAAGGCTTGGGTGGTGTTCATGATGACTGTCCTTTCCAGATCCGGCATCCGTCATGGATGCGATAGAGCTAGATTACTGTCCACTTAGCAGTCGATTAAGTAGCTTCCGTGCGTTTAATAGTCTCCAAAGGGTTGACTATGTAGGGTGTGCCGTCACCTTCTGTGACCTGAATCCATTCAGCAATACGCCACAGCACAGACGTACAAAAACCAGCACAGACGTCCAAGGCCGCTCACCGTCGTTCGGGCGAAAGTCCACCCCATCGACGGCTCGGGCATAGGTATCTCCCGCTGCCGACGCTGGCATCAGGAGGATGGGCCATGGGTAATGTACGGCTGGATCTGGGACTCTTGTTCCTGCGCCTTGGGGGCGCTGGAATGCTGCTGACGGTGCACGGCCTGCCCAAGGCGCTGCACTTTCACGAGCAGCTCGGCCTGATCGAGGACCCGCTGCACCTGGGGGCCTGGCCGACGCTGGGCTTCGCCGTCTTCGCCGAGGTGCTCTGTCCGTTGCTGATCGCCCTGGGCTGGGCGACGCGCCTGGCCTGCCTATCCTCGGGTTGCTGCTGATCGCCCTGCTGGTGGTGCACCTCGAGTGGTCTCTGGAGCAGGGCCAGTTCGGCTGGCTGCTGTTGGTGCTGTTCGGCACCCTGGCGCTCACCGGGCCGGGTCGCTATTCGCTGGAGGCGCGGCTGAGCGGGCGTCATGCGGCTCACGCGGGTTTCGCGAGGGCGTTGTCGTGAGTGCCGCGGTTGGACAGGACCTGCACCAGGCGCACAGTCGCATCGTCACCCTGGTGATCCGCCACCAGCCTCTGGCCGACCAACAGGACGCCTACCAGAGCTGGCTGCAGCGCGCGGTCACCGCTGCCCGTGACGCCTGTGGCCATCTCGGTGTGGATGTCATCCCGCCGGCCGAGGAGGGCGCTGCCTTCACCACTCTGGTGCGCTTCGCCGACGTCGAGCGGCTGCAGGCCTGGCTGGCCTCACCAGAGCGCCAGGCCTTGATCGCCGAGGTGGCGCCGCTGTTGCACGGAGCCGATGCGCCCGAGGTGCATGCCGACGCCGAGTTCTGGTTCAACCCGCCGCGCCCCGGGGTGCGCCAGCCACCGGCCTGGAAGCAGGCGGTGCTGACCTACCTGGTCATCGCGCCCCTGACGATGCTGATCCCGCCGCTGTGGCAGCCGCTGTTCGCGCGCTATCCCGTGCTGGCCGGCACTGTGCCGAGCAACCTGCTGATCACCCTGTGCATCGTGCCGCTGGTGGTGTTCCTGATCATGCCGAGGGTGAGCCGCCTGTGCGCGCCCTGGCTCAACGCCCGCTCGGGCGCCTTTTTCACTCCTTCCACCCACAGAGGCGAGCAGCCATGAGCACCTTCACCACCCGCGACGGCGTCGAGATCTATTTCAAGGACTGGGGCAGTGGCAAGCCCGTGCTGTTCAGCCACGGCTGGCCGCTGGACGCCGACATGTGGGACTACCAGATGCACCATCTGGCCAGCCATGGCTATCGCGCCATCGCCTTCGACCGGCGCGGTTTCGGGCGCTCCGGCCAGCCGTGGAATGGCTATGACTACGACACCTTCGCCGACGACATCAAGGAGCTGATCGAGCACCTGGATCTGCGCGACGTCACCCTGGTGGGCTTCTCCATGGGCGGTGGCGATGTCACCCGCTACCTGGCGCGCCACGGTTCGGCGCGGGTCGCCAAGCTGGCGCTGCTCGGCGCCGTCACCCCGCTGTTCGGGCAGAAGCCGGACTTCCCCCAGGGCGTCGACCAAGGCGTTTTCGACGGTATCCGCGGGGGTCTGCTGAAGGACCGCGCCCAGTTCCTGGCTGACTTCGCCCCGGTGTTCTATGGCACCAACCAGGGCCAGCAGGTCTCCGAAGGCGTTTTCACCCAGACCCTCAACATCGCCCTGCTGGCTTCGCTCAAGGGCACGGTCGACTGCGTCACCGCCTTCTCGGAAACCGACTTCCGTCCGGACATGGCCAAGATCGACGTGCCGACCCTGGTGATCCACGGCGACGCCGACCAGGTGGTGCCCTTCGCGACCACCGGCAAGCTGGCCGCCGAGCTGATCCGCGGCGCCGAGCTCAAGGTATACGCCGGCGCGCCCCATGGCTTCGCGGTGACTCACGCCGAGCAGCTGAACCGCGACCTGCTGGCCTTCGTCGCCGGCTGAGCCTTCCCGGGCGCCCTGCGCCCGGACTTCTGATCCTGGTCCCGGAGGCCACATGCAACACGCCGATCTGATCCTGCACAACGGCAAGCTCCACACCGTCGATCCCGAGCGCCCCGAGGCGACCGCGGTCGCCATCAAGGACGGCGTCTTTCTTGCCGTGGGTAGCGACAGCGATGTCATGGCGCATCGCGGCCCGGGCACCCAGGTGGTCGACCTGCGCGGTCGCCGCGCCATCCCGGGCCTCAACGACTCCCACCTGCACCTGATCCGCGGTGGCCTCAACTACAACCTGGAGCTGCGCTGGGAAGGCGTGCCCTCGCTGGCCGATGCCCTGCGCATGCTCAAGGACCAGGCCGAGCGTACCCCGGCGCCCCAGTGGGTGCGGGTGGTGGGCGGCTGGAACGAATTCCAGTTCGCCGAGCGCCGTCTGCCGACCCTGGAAGAGCTCAACCAGGCCGCGCCGGACACCCCGGTGTTCATCCTGCACCTCTATGACCGGGCCCTGCTCAATCGCGCCGCCCTGCGTGTCGTGGGCTACACCAAGGACACGCCCAATCCGCCAGGCGGCGAGATCCAGCGCGACGCCCGGGGCGAGCCCACCGGCATGCTCATCGCCCGGCCCAACGCCATGATCCTCTACGCCACCCTGGCCAAGGGGCCCAAGCTGCCGCTGGAATACCAGGTCAACTCCACCCGCCAGTTCATGCGCGAACTCAATCGCCTGGGCCTGACCAGCGCCATCGACGCCGGCGGCGGCTTCCAGAACTACCCGGACGACTACCAGGTCATCCAGGAGCTGGCCGATGCCGACCAGCTCACCGTACGCATCGCCTACAACCTCTTCACCCAGAGGCCCAAGGAAGAGCTGGCCGACTTCAGGAACTGGACCAGCAGCGTCACCCTGCACCAGGGCACCGACTTCCTCCGCCACAACGGCGCCGGCGAGATGCTGGCCTTCTCGGCGGCCGATTTCGAGGACTTCCTCGAACCGCGCCCGGACCTGCCGCCCACCATGGAGGCCGATCTGGAACCGGTGGTGCGTCACCTAGTGGAGCAGCGCTGGCCGTTCCGCCTGCACGCCACCTACGACGAATCCATCTCGCGCATGCTCGACGTCTTCGAGCGGGTCAATCGCGACGTGCCCTTCAACGGGCTGCCCTGGTTCTTCGACCACGCCGAGACCATCAGTCCGCGCAACATCGAGCGGGTCAAGGCCCTGGGCGGCGGCATCGCCATCCAGGACCGCATGGCCTTCCAAGGCGAATACTTCGTCGACCGCTATGGTGTCAAGGCCGCCGAGCAGACCCCGCCGATCCAGCGGATGCTCGCCGAAGGCGTACCGGTAGGGGCGGGGACCGATGCCACCCGCGTCTCCAGCTACAACCCCTGGACCTCACTGTACTGGATGGTCAGCGGCCGTACCGTCGGCGGCCTGGCGCTCTATCAGGAGGGCCTGCCGCGGGCCACCGCCCTGCAGCTGTTCACCCAGGGCAGCGCCTGGTTCTCCTCGGAACAGGGCAAGAAGGGCCAGCTGCGGGTGGGCCAGCTGGCCGACGTGGCAGTGCTCTCGGCGGATTTCTTCACCGTCGAGGAAGAGGCCATCAAGCACCTGGAGTCGGTGCTGACCGTGGTCGGCGGCCGCATCGTCCATGGTGCCGAGGAGTTCGATCGCCTCGGCCCGGCGCCCTTGCCGGTCACGCCGGACTGGTCGCCCGTGGTCAAGGTGCCCGGCCACTGGAAGCCCGGCGCGCCCTTGCAGGCCGCCGTGCACCAGTGCGCCGGCGCCTGTTCCGTGCATGGCCACGGCCATGAGCGGGCGCGCCATAGCAAGGTGCCGGTGAGCGACTTCAGTGGCTTCTGGGGCGCCTTCGGCTGCTCCTGCTTCAGCTTCTGAGGAGCGTCCGCCATGACCGCCGCCGCCCTGACTCCTAACACCGCCTCGCCCTGGCAGCCACTGCGCCAGCGCACCTTCCGCTGGCTGTGGCTGGCCAGCATCGCCTCCAACATCGGTACCTGGATGCACGAGGTGGGTGCTGGCTGGCTGATGACCTCGCTGTCGGCCAGTCCCCTGGCGGTGGCCCTGGTCCAGGTGGCGGGGGCGTTGCCGATGTTCCTGCTGGCACTGCCGGCCGGTGCCCTGGCCGACATCGTCGACCGCCGCCGCTACCTGCTCGGCGTGCAGCTGTGGATGGCCACGGTGGCCCTGGCTCTGGCCGGGCTGACCCTGGCCGGCTGGATGACCGTACCGCTGCTCCTGGGGCTGACCCTGGCCATGGGCGTGGGCACGGCGCTGATGCTGCCGGCCTGGTCGGCGCTGACGCCCGAGCTGGTGGACAAGCGCGAGCTGCCGGCGGCCATCGCCCTGTCCAGCCTGGGCATGAACGTGGCCCGTGCTCTGGGACCGGCCCTGGCCGGGGTGCTGGTCAGCCTGGCCGGTCCCTGGCTGACCTTCGCCCTTAACGCCGTTTCCTTCCTTGCCGTGATCGTCGCGCTCCTGACCTGGCGGCGCCAACCTGCAGCCGCCGTGCTGCCCGCGGAGCGCCTCCTGGGCGCCGTCCGGGTCGGTTTCCGCTATGCCCGCAGCTCGCTCCAGCTGCAGGTGGTGCTGGCCCGGACCGCCGCGTTTTTCCTCGGCGCCAGCGCCGGCATGGCCCTGTTGCCACTGCTGGTGCGCCAGGCTCTGCAGGGCACCGCCCTGGATTTCGGCATCCTGCTCGGGTGCGTCGGCCTGGGTGCCATCGGCGGCGCCATGCTCCTGCCGCGGCTGCGCGAACGGCTGTCCAGCGACCTGCTGGTGGCCGGTGCCAGTGCGCTCTATGCCGGCGTGCTGCTCGGCCTGGCCTGGATTCGTGACTTCGCCTGGCTGCTGCCGGTCATGCTGGTCAGCGGCCTGGCCTGGATCGCCGTGCTCTCCAGCCTGCAGGTGGCGGCCCAGACCGCCGTGCCCGGCTGGGTGCGCGCCCGTGCCCTGGCCGTCTACATCCTGGTGTTCTTTGGCACCAGCGCCCTGGGCGGCTTGCTCTGGGGCTCCCTGGCCAGTCACTTCTCCCTGAGTCTGGCGCTGAGCGCGGCGGCCGTGGTGCTGCTGGCCGGGATCGGGCTGACCTGGCGCCTGCGTCTGCCGGTCACCCCGGCGGCCGATATCGCCCCTTCGCTGCACTGGCCGGCGCCGATCCTCGACGACTCCCTGGATCGCGAACGCGGTCCGGTGATGGTCACCCTGGAGTACGACATCGCCCCCGAGCATGGTCCGGCCTTCCGCCAGGCGATGCAGGCGGTCGGCGCCATGCGCCGGCGCAACGGTGCCTTCTCCTGGGCCCTGCTGCAAGACAGCGCCGAACCACGCCGCTGGCAGGAATTCTTCTGCGATGAATCCTGGCTGGAGCACCTGCGCCACCACCACCGCGTCACCCAGGGCGAACAGCGCCTGGAAGCGGCGGCGCGGCAGTACCAGACCCCTGACGTACCCATCGCCATCCGTCATCTCCTGGGCGGCGCCTGACGCCGCCCTTCACCCCCAAGCACCACCACTCCCCCGAGGACTCCACCATGAGCAAGCCCTACAACCGTCTCGACAAGAACGATGCCGTCGTCCTGCTGATCGACCACCAGGCCGGTCTGATCTCGCTGGTTCAGGATTTCACCCCCAGCGACTTCAAGAACAACGTCCTGGCCCTGGCCAACAGCGCCAAGTTCTTCGGCCTGCCCACCATCCTCACCACCAGCTTCGAGCAGGGCCCCAACGGCCCGCTGGTGCCCGAGCTGGTCGAGCTGTTTCCCGAGGCCCCGTACATCGCCCGTCCCGGCCAGATCAATGCCTGGGACAACGATGACTTCGTCGCCGCCATCAAGGCCACCGGCCGCAAGCAGCTGATCATCGCCGGCGTGGTGACCGATGTCTGCGTGACCTTCCCGGCACTGGCGGCCATTGCCGAAGGCTTCGACGTCTTCGTGGTGACCGATGCCTCCGGCACCTTCGACAAGACCGTGCAGCAGGCTGCCTGGGCGCGCATGAGCGCCGCCGGCGTGCAACTGATGAACTGGTTCAGCGTCGCCTGCGAACTGCACCGCGACTGGCGCAACGACATCGAGGGCCTGGGCGCGCTGCTGTCCAACCACATCCCCAACTACCGCAACCTGATGACGAGCTACGCCAAGCTGGCCGCCAAGTAAGAGCCTATCCAAAGTCTGCTGCGCGTCGGCCAAACGGCGTTGAAGAGGCCTTCGGAATGCTCATTTACTATTTGTAAACTCCGCTTCCTCAGGCCTCTTCGCCTTGTTTGGCTCTAGCTCGCGAGACTTTGAACAGACTCTAAGGTAACGACAGTCAGGCGCCCCTCCCGGCGCCTGACCTTCGCGGAGGGATGCCGTGAATCGCAATGACCTGCGCCGCATCGACCTGCACCTGCTGGTGGTGTTCGAAAGCCTGATGCACGAGCGCAACCTTACCCGCACCGCGGAAAAGCTCTTTCTCGGCCAGCCGGCCATCAGCGCCGCCCTGGTGCGCCTGCGGCAATTCTTCGACGATCCGCTGCTGGTGCGCAGTGGCCGCGCCATGGAGCCTACGCCGCGCGCCCTGGCCATCCTCGCACGCCTGCAACCGGCCCTCGACGGCCTATCCAATGCCCTGAGCGAGGTCGACGACTTCGATCCCGGCGCCAGTCGCGCGGTCTTTCGCCTGGGCATGTCCGACGACGTCGAATGCGGCCTGCTGCCGCCGCTGCTGGCCCACCTGCGCGAGGTGGCGCCGCATTGCGTGCTGGTGGTCCGCAACGCCAACTTCCTGCTGCTGCCCGGCCTGCTTGCCAGTGGCGAAGTGTCCCTGGGCATCAGCTACACCACCCAGCTGCCGGCCAACGCCAAGTGCCGCACCCTGAGGCACATCCGCGCCCTGGTGGTGCGCGCCGACCGCGATCCCGCGCCCCTGACCCTGGATGACTATTGCGCGCGGCCCCATGTGCTGGTGTCCATGTCCGGCGATCTCTGCGGCAACATCGACGATGACCTGGCGCGCCTCGGCCGCAGCCGCAAGGTGGCACTGGGCGTGCCCCATTTCAACGGTCTCGGCGCCTTGCTGGCGGGCAGCGACCTGCTCGCCACAGTGCCCGACTATGCCGCCCGGGCGCTGGCCGCCAGTGGCAGTCTGCGCATCGAGGAACCGCCGTTTCCCATCGTCCCGGCCAAGCTGTCGCTGGTCTGGCGCGCCGCTCAAGACCTGGACCCAGGAGAGCGCTGGCTGCGCGGCGAGATCGTCAGATTCATGGGCGAGACGTCCTAGCGATTCGGGCTATCAGCGGCATCGATAAGCGCTATCCGCCGGTACGATTTATTGGCGAAGGGGTTGGCTTTCTAGGATGGCTGCATGTCTTCCGGAGCCCCTCCCATGAACCTCGCCACCTTCCGCAATGCCCTTCGCCTGCTGGCCTGCGCCGGCTTCCTTGCCCTGCTGGCCGGTTGCGCCAGTTCCCACAACGCCTATCTCAAGGACGGCCACACGGCCTACCTGGTGCAGTGCAACGGGGTGTTCGGCAGCTGGTCCGGCTGCGCCGGCGAGGCGGCCGCGCGCTGTCCCACCGGCAGCTACCAGGTCCTTGCCCGCAACCACCTCGATGGCGCCAGCGAAGCCCAGGCCGAGGCCAGCGTCGCCGATCAGTCCTATCCAGTGCGCAATCTGCTGGTGCAGTGCCAGGGCGAACAACTGGCCTGGCGGGTGGGTACTTTCGTCCGCCGTATACCGGTGAGCGAAGGCTAGTCCACCAAGGCTTCTTCCAATACCCGCAAGAATTCCCGCGCCGCCGGTGTCGGCAGCGGCGACCAGATCGCATGGACGTTACGCTGCGGGGCATCGCTGACCGGTACCTGGGCCAGACCCGCGAAGGTGATGGCGATACTGTGGGGCACCAGCCCGATCGCCAGCCCACGACGGACAAAGCGTTCCAGCAGCTGCATATTGCTCGTCTCGAAGCGCACGCGATGGGGCAGGCCCAGGGCGGCGAAGGCCTCATCGGTCTGCCGCCGCGCCCCGCTGCCGGCGGGCAGGTCCACCAACGGCAGATCCATCAGCTCATGCAGAGAGAGTCGCTCGCGTCTGGCCAGGACGTGCCCTGCCGGCAGCACCGCCACCAGCTCCTCGCTGAGCAGCAGACGGCTGGCCACCGCCTCCAGGGTCACCTGGCGGGACAGGCCATCAGGGCGAAATCCAATTGCCGCTCGCGCACCGCCGCCAGCAGCGTCTCGCTCTTGTCCTGGCGCAGCCGGATGTCCACCTGAGGATGACGGGCATGGAAGGTGGCCAGCAACTCGACGATATCCAGACGGGGCACCGAGGAGATCAGGCCGACCGTCAGGGTGCCGCGAATGGTGCCGACCGCGGCGGCCACGTCCTGCTGCGCCCTTTCCACCGCCGCTAGCGCCTGACGGGCATGGACCAGCAGGGCCTCGCCCGCCGGGGTGACGAGTACCTGGCGCGGCAGGCGTTCGAACAGGGTGGCGCCCAACTCGGCCTCCAGCCGGGCGATCTGGTGGCTGAGCGCCGACTGCACCACGTGGCAGCGTTCGGCGGCCCGGGTGAAGTGGCGCTCCTCGGCCAGGGCGACGGCGAACTCCAACTGCTTGAGATTCATGAATTCTATCTTGAAATGAGATCGGGATTATCTTAACGATTCATTTAACCGATAGCTGTTGTTGTCCGATACTGATCGGCCTTTCCCTCCCCGGACCCTGCGGATGTCGACTCCCACGCCACCCCTCAGCCGCTGGCTGACCCTGCTCATGGCGGTCGCCACCGGCATCGCCGTGGCCAGCAACTACTACAATCAGCCGCTGCTGCACACCATCGCCCAGCGCTTCGACCTCAGCTACACCCAGGCCGGCAGCATCGTCACCACCGCCCAGCTCAGCTATGCCGCCGGTCTCCTGCTGCTGGTACCCCTGGGCGATCTGCTGGAGCGCCGCCGGCTGATCGTCACCATGAGCGTGATCGCCGCCGCCGGCCTGGCCCTGAGCGCCACCGCCACCAGCCTGACCTGGCTACTAGTGGGCACCGCCATGACCGGGCTCTTCTCGGTGGTGGCCCAGGTGCTGGTACCCTTCGCCGCCACCCTCGCCGCGCCGGAGCAGCGGGGCAGGGCGGTGGGCACGGTGATGAGTGGCCTCATCCTCGGCATCCTGTTGGCGCGCACCGTGGCCGGGGCGCTTTCCTCCCTGGGCGACTGGCGCACCGTCTACGCCGTAGCGGCTGGCCTGATGCTGGCGACCGCCCTGGCCCTGCGCCTGGCACTGCCGCGCTATCAGCAGTCGGCGGGCCTGAGCTATCCGCGCCTGCTGGGCTCGGTGTTCGTGCTCTTGCGCGACGAACCCCTGCACCGCCTGCGTACCCTGCTGGGCTGCCTGGGTTTCGCCGTCTTCGCGGTGTTCTGGACGCCCCTGGCCTTTCTGCTGGCCGCCGAGCCCTATGGCTTCAGCGACGGTACCATCGGCCTGTTCGGTCTCGCCGGCGCGGTGGGCGCCCTGGCCGCCAACCTGGCCGGGCGCATGGCCGACCAGGGCAAGGGTGGTCTTGCCACCAGTATCGGCCTGGCGGCCATGGTATTGGCCTGGCTGCCCCTGGCCTTCGCCCAGACGTCCTTGGCGGCGCTGCTGCTCGGCATCCTGGTACTGGATCTCGCCGTGCAGCTCAGCCACGTCAGCAACCAGAACGTGGTCTACCGCCTCCGCCCGGAAGCCCGCAGCCGCCTCAACGCCGGCTACATGACCGGCTACTTCCTTGGCGGCTCGCTGGGCTCGCTGCTGTCGGCACGGTTGTACGAGCACTTCGGCTGGACCGGCGTGAGCCTGGCCGGCTGCCTGCTGGCGGCCACGGCGCTGGCGGTCTGGGGCCTGTTCCTGCTACGCCAGCGCCAGGCGCGGGCCTGAACGCCATCATCAGCGCGGTCGATGAGCGCTATCCCGAGGGACGATTTCTAGGCGCGGGGTGGGCTGGAGACAATAGGTCCACACCCACCCGACCCAGGTATTCGCCATGAAAGCCCTCACCGCTCTTTTCGCCGCCACCCTGCTCACCACCGCCGTCGCCCAATCCGCCCAGGCCGAGGAAAGCGCCCTGCGCCCCCTGGGTTCGCTGATCGAAAAGCACCAGCAGCAGGATCGCACCCTGGCCGAAAACGGCGCTGATCGCAGCCTGCAACCCTTGATCCAGCGTCAGCAGCAGCGCCTGGATGACCAACGCCTGGCGGCCGACGGCGCCGAACGGACCCTTCAGCAGTGGCCCCAGCGTCAGCCGACCCGCGGCACCGTGGCGTGAGTCGGCTGGACCGTCAGCCGGTCGCGCAGATAGTCCGAGAACAGCTGGACGATGCGCGCCGACTGGCGGTGCTGGGGATAGACCGCATAGACGGCTGCGCTGGGCAGGGCGAAGTCCTCCAGCACCTGCACCAGTGCCCCTGAGGCCAGCGCCGCGCCGATGATGAAGGTCGGCAGCACCGCAATCCCCTGACCGGCGATGGCCGCATCCCTTACCACCTCTCCGTTGTTGGCCCTGAGCTGACCCTGCATGGACAGCGCCAGCGGCTTGCCCCCACGCTGGAAACGCCATTCCACCTGCCGGCCATGACCATAGAGTAGGCAGCTGTGTCCGGCCAGATCCTCCGGCTCCATCAGCGGCGGCGCCTGGCGCAGATAGTCCGGGCTGGCACAGGTCACCAGCTGCATCTCGGTCAGCCGCTTGGCGATCAGGCTGGAATCGGCCAGGGTGCCGATGCGGATCGACATGTCGTAGCCCTCGGCGAGCAGATCCACCGCCCGGTCATTGAGATCCAGCTCCAGGCGGATCTGCGGATAGGCCGAGAGAAAATCCGGCAGCAGGGGACTTAGGTGCAGGGTGCCGAAGGTCATGGGCGCACTGACGCGTAGCACCCCCTGGGGCACCGTCCGCCGGCTGGAGAGCAATTCCTCGGTATCGTTGACGTCTTCGAGGATCTTTACCGCTCGCTCGTACAGCAGCATCCCCAGCTCGGTCGCCTGCAGGCGCCGTGTGGTGCGATTGATCAACCGCACGCCAAGACTCTCCTCCAGCAACAGGGTCCGCCGGCTGACGAACTGCTTGGACAGCCCCAGCTTGTCGGCGGCGGCGGTGAAGCTGCCCTCGTTCAGGGTAGTGACGAACAGGCGCAGGTCTTCGAAGTTCATGGCGGCATCCAGGCAGCGGGCGGGCTTTCGCGGGCGATCGAGTGGCCGTCATTGTGCCAAATCCGTAAGCCCATGACCGTGGCGTCGCACCCCTGCCATCAAAGCGATCGCCCAAAAGAAAACCCCCTCGCCACCTTGCGGTGAGGAGGGGGCCTTGGCGGTAGCCGTGACTCAGACGTTGAAGCGGAAGTGCATGACGTCACCGTCCTTGACGATGTACTCCTTGCCTTCCAGGCGCCACTTGCCGGCTTCCTTGGCGCCGTTCTCGCCCTTGAAGGCGATGAAGTCGTCATAGGCCACCACTTCGGCGCGGATGAAGCCCTTCTCGAAGTCGGTGTGAATGGCGGCGGCCGACTGGGGCGCTGTGGCGCCGACGCGGACGGTCCAGGCGCGCACTTCCTTCACCCCGGCGGTGAAGTAGGTCTGCAGGTTGAGCAGCTCGTAGCCGGCGCGGATCACCCGATTCAGGCCCGGCTCTTCCATGCCCATGGACTCGAGGAACATCTGCTTTTCCTCGTCGTCGTCCAGTTCGGCGATCTCTGCCTCGATCTTGTTGCACACCGGTACCACCACGGCGCCTTCTTCCTCGGCGATGGCGCGGACCACGTCCAGGTGCGGGTTATTCTCGAAGCCGTCTTCAGCGACGTTGGCGATGTACATCACCGGCTTGCTGGTCAGCAGGTGGAAGCTGCGCACCAGGCGCTTCTGCTCGTCGTCCAGGCCCTTCAGCAGGCTACGGGCGGGCTTGCCGGCCTCGAAGTGGGGGATCAGCTTTTCCAGCAGGACCTTTTGCGCCAGGGCTTCCTTGTCGCCGCCCTTGGCGTTGCGGGTGACACGCTGCAGCTGCTTCTCGCAGCTGTCGAGGTCGGCGAAGATCAGCTCCAGGTCGATCACCTCGATGTCCCGCTTGGGGTCGACCGAGTTCGACACGTGGATGACGTTCTCGTCTTCGAAGCAGCGCACCACGTGGGCGATGGCATCGGTCTCGCGGATGTTGGCGAGAAACTTGTTGCCCAGGCCTTCACCCTTGGAGGCGCCTGCCACCAGACCGGCGATGTCGACGAATTCCATGGTGGTGGGGATCACCCGCTCGGGCTTGACGATTTCCGCCAGGGCGTTCAGCCGCGCATCGGGCATGGGCACGATGCCGCTGTTGGGCTCGATGGTGCAGAAAGGGAAGTTTTCCGCCGCGATACCAGATTGGGTCAGGGCATTGAACAGGGTGGACTTGCCGACGTTGGGCAGGCCGACGATGCCGCAATTGAATCCCATGGTGTGTGTCCTCGCGGAAGAAAAGGAAGAGGGTAGGGTAGGTCAGGCCTTGCGGCTGTGCAGGCGTTGCATGGCGCGGGTCAGGTCACCGGCCAGCAGCTCCGGAACGACATCCAGGGCAGCGTCGATGCTGTTGTCGAGCAGCTCCTGCTCGCTCCGCGGCGCGCGGCCCAGCACGAAATTGGAGACCAGGCTGGCGTGGCCCGGATGGCCGATGCCCAGGCGCAGGCGCTGGAAACCGTTCTGATTGCCAAGCTGGGCGATGATGTCGCGCAGCCCGTTGTGGCCGCCATGGCCGCCGCCGGTCTTGAGGCGCGCGGTGCCGGGTGGCAGGTCGAGTTCGTCATGGGCCACCAGGATGGCCGCCAGCGGAATGCGGAAAAAGCCGGCGAGTGCCGCCACGGCCTGGCCGCTGCGGTTCATGTAGGTAGTCGGGATGAGCAGACGAACGTCGTTGCCCGCGTGGCGAAAGCGCCCCACGAGGCCGTGATACTTGCGCTCGACAGCCAGGCTCGCGCCTTGGGCGGCTGCCAGTCGCTCAACGAAAAGGGCCCCTGCATTGTGCCGGGTCTGGTCGTATTCAGGGCCTGGATTACCCAGGCCGACGATCAGTTGGACGGCAGTCATGTCAGGAGCCCTTCTCTTTCAGGCGTGCGAGAACTTACTCGGCAGCGCCTTCTTCGGCACCGTCAGCAGCTTCTTCACGGATGCGCGGCAGGTGGATGCTGGCAACCGGCAGATCGCTGCCGTGGGCCAGGGACACCAGCTCTACGCCAGCCGGGACATTCAGATCGCTCAGGTGAATGATCTGGTCCAGCTCGACCTTGGCCATGTCGACTTCGATGAATTCCGGCAGGTCTTTCGGCAGGCAGGAAACTTCGACTTCGTTGATGGTGTGCAGGATCTCGCCACCCTGTTGCTTCACGCCCACGGAGGATTCCTGGTTCATGAAGTGCAGCGGGACGTGAGCGGTCAGCTTCTGGTCAGCGATGACGCGCAGGAAGTCGGCGTGCATGACGTAGCCCTTGGAGGGGTGACGCTGCAGAGCCTTGACCAGTACGCTTTCGTTGCTGCCACCAACCTTCAGGGTGATGACGCTGGCGAAGGCAGCTTCGCTTTCCAGCATCTTGGCCAGGTCTTTGCCGACCAGGGTGATGGAAGTCGGGGCCTTGTCGCCACCGTAGATCACGGCAGGAACGTTACCGGCGTTACGACGCAGGCGGCGGCTCGCACCTTTCCCCAGGTCGGAACGCACTTCGGCATTCAGAGTGAAATCAACCATTGTGAATCTCCAGGATAAGGAATCGGCAGACCGAGACTTGCGACCAGTTCTACGGCCCTACCGACTAAAAAGCCCCGGTAGGCCATCACGGCCTTCCGGGGCGCTTCCAGAGCGGCTGTTCCTTAACGGAACATCGCGCTGATGGATTCTTCGTTACTGATCCGGCGTACCGCCTCGGCCACCACCGGCGCGATGTCCAGCTGGCGGATACGGCTGCAGGCCTGAGCCGCGGCGGACAACGGGATGGTGTTGGTCACCACCAGTTCGTCCAGCACGGAGTTGTCGATGTTCTCGATGGCGCGACCCGACAGCACCGGATGGGTGCAGTAGGCCAGGACCTTGGCGGCACCGTGTTCCTTCAGGGCCTTGGCCGCGTGGCACAGGGTACCGGCGGTATCGACCATGTCGTCGACCAGCACGCAGGTGCGGTCCTGGATGTCACCGATGATGTGCATCACTTCCGACTGGTTGGCCTTGGGGCGACGCTTGTCGATGATCGCCAGGTCCACACCCAGGCTCTTGGCCACGGCACGCGCACGCACCACGCCGCCGATGTCCGGGGAGACGATCATCAGGTTTTCGAAACGCTGGTCTTCGATATCATCCACCAGGGCTGGGGAGCCGTAGATGTTGTCCACGGGAATATCGAAGAAGCCCTGGATCTGGTCGGCGTGCAGGTCGACGGTGAGCACTCGATTGATGCCCACCACGGTCAGCATGTCGGCCACGACCTTGGCGCTGATGGCGACCCGCGCGGAACGCGGACGGCGATCCTGGCGCGCATAGCCGAAATAGGGGATGACTGCGGTGATACGAGTCGCCGAGGAGCGGCGGAAGGCATCGGCCATCACCACCAGTTCCATCAGGTTGTCGTTGGTCGGCTCGCAGGTGGGCTGGATGATGAAGACATCCTTGCCTCGTACGTTCTCGTTGATTTCGACGCTGATCTCGCCATCGGAGAATTTTCCGACGGAGACGTCACCGAGAGGGATGTGCAGCTGGCGCACGATGCGCCGTGCCAGATCGGGGTTGGCGTTCCCCGTGAAGACCATCATCTTGGACACGCTGCAGTTCCTGCGGCTTGAGGTGGGTCTTGGAAGGAAAATGGCAGGGGCGGCTGGATTCGAACCAACGCATGGCAGGATCAAAACCTGCTGCCTTACCGCTTGGCGACGCCCCTGTATCTTGCAGAGTACTAGCTGTACTCATTCTCTGGTCAGGCTTGCCAGCGCCCGGTGCAACATTGATGTGTTGCTGCCTTTGGCTACGAAGCCTGGAAGTGATGCTGGTAGCTGGCTAGCTACTGTATCAGCTTCGGTCTTATTTGGAAAGCTTCCAAATATGCAACCTCCAGTGCCGGTTAATCTAGCTGAAACAAATTTGTTTAGCAAGATCAAAGCGTTACGAATTTCTGGGTAACGCCTTTCGACCGTACTCTGGCAGTCGTTTCGACCTGACCACTTGAGAACGGCGCAAACTTTAATGGCGGGAGTGTCCCGTGTCAACAGCGGATCTGAAAAAATTTCTGCTGTACTTACAGAGACTTGCGGTACCGCTACGAGATACCAGGGTTCCGGCGGCGCGACGGGGGTGAGCTTTTCACCCACGCCCTCGGCGAAGGCGGCCTGGCCACGGACGAATACCGGCACGTCGGCGCCCAGGCGCAGCCCCAGAGCGGCCAAGTCATCGAGACTGGCGTCCAGGCCCCAGAGGTGATTCAGGCCGAGCAGGGTAGTGGCGGCATCCGAGCTGCCGCCACCGATGCCGCCGCCCATGGGCAGGCGCTTGGTCAGCCAGAGGTCGGCGCCCTGGCGGGTACCGCTTTCTTCCTGCAGCAGGCGAGCCGCGCGCAGGATGAGATTCTGTTCCGGGGCGACACCCGGCAGGCCGTCATGCAACTGCAATTCGCCGTCATCGCGTCCGGCAAAGCCCAGGTCGTCGCCCCAGTCGAGAAACTGAAACAGCGTCTGCAATTCGTGATAACCGTCCGGACGGCGGCCGAGGATATGCAGGAACAGATTGAGCTTGGCAGGCGCCGGCAGGGTGAAGGCGGGCGCCACGGTCATTTGCCCAGCTCGCGCGGCTGCCAGTTCTTCACCACCAGGATGACTTCCAGATCCTTGCCGGTGAGCTTGAGGCGCTCGGGCAGGGTGTAGCCGTTCTGCTCGGTGTAGCGGGTGTATTCGACGGTCCAGCCGTCCTGCACCAGGCGCGCCAGGTGGCTGTCGGCGTCCAGGGTGAGCTGGCTGCGGCTGTCCGGGGCCGGCAGGCCACGCACCCACCAGAGCAGGTGCGAGACCGGCAGGCGCCAGCCGAGCTGCTGTTCCAGCAGGGCCTCGGGGGAGTCGGCCTGATAGCTGCCCTGACCCGAGACGTCGAGCGTGACGGCGCCCGGACGACCGGTGAGGCGGGTGGCGCCGCGACCCAGGGGGCCGGCCAGGCGGATGTCGTAGTAGTCCTGGCGCTGCAGCCAGAACAGAGTACCGCTGCCGGAGTCGCGCGGGGCGCGGATGCCGACCTTGCCATCGATCTGCCAGCCATCGAGGGCGGAAATACGTTTTTTATGAGCCTGCCATTGGGCGGCGTTGCCCTGGCCTTCCACGGCCTCCTGGTGGGAGGTGCTGGCGCAGCCGGCCAGCAGGGCGAGCAGGAGCAGGGTGAAGAGGGTGCGCGCGCGGATCATCGGAGGGTTTCGCTTCCAGTCAGGCGTTTGAGGGTGTTGCGCAGGATGGCGTCATCGGCGTCGGCGTCGAGGCCCACGCGCCAGACCTTGCGCGCTTCGCTGTGCTTGCCCTGGGCCCAGAGCACCTCGCCCAGGTGGGCGGCCACTTCCGCGTCGGGGAAGCGTTCGTAGGCCTGGCGCAGATAGCGTTCGGCATCGGCCAGCTGGCCCTGGCGATAGCGGATCCAGCCCATGCTGTCGAGGATAGCCGGGTCGTCCGGGCTCAACTGATGCGCCTTGTCGATCAGCTGGCGCGCTTCGGCCAACCGGGGCGTGCGATCGGCCAGGGTGTAGCCGAGGGCATTGAGGGCCATGGCGTTGTCGGGGTCGTGGGCGATGATGTAGCGCAGGTCGCTTTCCAGCTGCCCGAGATCACCCCGCTTTTCCGCCAGCATGGAACGGACATAGAGCAGGTTGAGGTCGTTGGGATACTGCTGCAGGGCCTGCTGCACGGTCTGGTCGGCGAGGGCGGTCTGGTCGGCACTGGCCAGGCCTTCGACTTCCAGCAGATAGAGCGGTACGGCGTACTCGCTCTGACGCTTGCGGGCTTCGGCCAGGCGCTGGCGGGCCTCGGCGATGCGGCCGCTACCGAGCAGGATTTCCGTCTGGCGCTGCTGGGCAGCCAGGTAATCGGTGCCTGGACCGACCTGGGTGTATTCGGCCAGCGCCTTCTCGGGCTGGTCGAGTTCCTCGTAGCTGCGCCCCAGATTGAGGTGCGCGGCGTCCACATGGCTGCCGCGGTCGATCAGTTCCTTGAGGTAGATCTGGGCTTCGCGCCAGGCCTGGGCTTCCAGGCAGACCAGCGCCAGAGAGAATCTCAGGTCGTCATCGTCCGGAAACTGGGCGACCAGTTCGGCGAATTCGCGCTTGGCCTGGTCCAGGCGATCCAATTCCACCAGCAGCCGGGCATGGGCCAGGCGCAGGCGGCGATCTTCCGGATGCTGGCGGATGCCGGCTTCGAGCAGCGGCAGGGCCTCGGCGCTGCGGTCCTGGCTCTGCAGCAGGCGCGCGCGCAGGAGCAAAGGGGCCACTTCCCGCTTGGCCGCCGGATTGCGCTCCAGCAATTTCAGCGCCTCGTCGGCGCGGCCGTCCTGCTGCAGCAGCAGGGCCTTGCCGAACAGCAGTTGGCCGTTATGCGGATATTTGGCCAGCAGCCGATCGAAGCTCTTGAGCAGGCCGGCGCGGGTGGTCTCGTCGGTTTCCGCCGCGGACAGGGCAAGGAAATCGAAGTGGGTGTCACCCTGGCCCTGGAGCACGCGCTCCATGTAGGCCATGGACTCGTCATAGCGACCGGCGCGGGCCAACATGATGGCGGCGGCACGCTGGGCGTCCAGGTTGTCCGGAGCATTGCGGGCCCAGATCTGCGCGGTTTCCAGTGCCGGGGTATCGGCACCCAGGTACTCGGCGATGCGGAAGGCACGCTCGGCGACGCCCGGATCCTGGGTCGACTTGGCCTGCTCGACATAGTTGGTCAGGGCGATGTCGAACCGGTTGCGCTGCCCCGCAAGCTCGCCGACCAGGAGGTCATAGAGGGTGTCTTCGCGAAAGGAGCCGGCCGGTTGCGGCGTGCTCGTCTTGGCGGTGGGCGGCGGGATGGCGGCGGCGGGCGTCGGCTGACGGCCGAGGTTCTGGCAGCCGGCGAGCAGCAGGGCGGTCGTCAGCAGCGCAAGGTATCTGGTCATAGGGTCGGGGCGGCCTTTTTACAGTCGGTCCATCATGCCACAAGAGTCGCCGTGGCCGCGTCGCGCATGCGCAGCGGCCGGCCGAGAAGTGCGGTGGTCGAGGCTGTTGACGCCTTTTGTCCGGCAAGATTCATTTGCCCAGGCTATGACACCCATTGTCCGACGTCTCGTCGCTGCTGGTTGTCGCCACTGCGCGCCCATAGGACAATGTCCGGCTTTCCTATCCGTTCGACTGCTTGCGTCCATGGCCTTTCTCGCGCTCGGCATCAATCACAAGACCGCCTCGGTTGAGGTGCGCGAACGTGTGGCTTTCACTCCGGAGCAGACGGTCGAAGCCCTGCGCCAGCTGGAGCAGGCCACCCACAGTCGCGAAGCGGCGATTCTCTCCACCTGCAATCGCAGCGAACTCTATCTGGAGCTGGAGCCCAGTCTGGCGGAGGCCGTGCTGGCCTGGCTCGCCCAGTACCACCGGGTCCCCCTGGAAGATTTGCGCGCCAGCATCTATCTGCACCAGGACGAGGCCGCGGTACGGCACATGATGCGCGTGGCCGCGGGGCTGGACTCCATGGTACTGGGCGAACCGCAGATCCTTGGTCAGCTCAAGTCGGCCTATGCCGTGGCCCGCGAGGCCGGTACCGTCGGTCCGCTGCTGGGGCGCCTGTTCCAGGCCACCTTCAACACCGCCAAGGCGGTACGCACCGACACCGCGATCGGTGAGAACCCGGTGTCGGTGGCCTTTGCCGCGGTCAGCCTGGCCAAGCAGATCTTCAGCGACCTCAGCCGCAGCCAGGCCCTGCTGATCGGCGCCGGCGAGACCATCACTCTGGTCGCCCGTCACCTCCATGAACAGGGCGTGCGGCGTATCGTCGTTGCCAACCGGACCCTGGAGCGCGCCAGCCATCTGGCGGAAGAATTCGGCGCCCATACCGTGCTGCTGGCCGACATTCCTGACGAACTGGTCAACAGTGACATCGTCATCAGCTCCACTGCCAGCCAGTTGCCGATCCTCGGCAAGGGCGCGGTGGAGCGGGCGCTCAAGCAGCGTCGCCACAAGCCCATCTTCATGGTCGATATCGCCGTGCCGCGCGACATCGAGCCGGAGGTGAGCGAGCTGGAAGACGTCTACCTCTATACGGTGGACGACCTCCACGAGGTGGTGGCGGAAAATCTCAAGAGTCGCCAGGGCGCCGCCCAGGCGGCCGAGAAGCTGGTGCTGGCCGGGGTCGAGGACTTCATGCAGCGGCTGCGCGAGCGCGCCGCGGTGGATGTGGTCCGCGCCTATCGCCAGCAGGGCGAGCAGATTCGCGACGATGAGCTGGCCCGCGCCCAGCGCCAGCTGGCCAATGGCGCCGATCCCCAGGAAGCCCTGGCAGCCCTGGCACGCAGTCTCACCAACAAGCTGATGCACGCACCGAGCGTGCAGCTCAAGAAACTATCCGCCGAGGGGCGCGTCGACGCGCTGACCCTGGCTCAGGAACTCTTCGCCCTCGACGAGGGTTTGGACAAGACATGAAGACCTCTCTGTTGCACAAGCTCGACGGTCTGCAGGACCGCTTCGAGGAGCTGACCGCGCTGTTGGGCGACGCCGAAGTCATCAGCGACCAGACCCAGTTCCGTGCCTATTCCAAGGAATACGCCGAACTCGAGCCGGTCAGCCAGGCGTTCATCGAATACCGCAAGGTGCAGGCCGACCTGGAGGGTGCCCAGGCGCTGCTCAAGGACAGCGATCCGGATCTGCGTGAGATGGCCGAGGAAGAGGTGACCAGCGCCAAGGCGCGGTTGCAGGAACTGGAAGACGAGCTGCAGCGCATGATGCTGCCGCGGGATCCCAACGACGGCCGCAACGTCTTCCTGGAAATCCGTGCCGGTACCGGTGGCGACGAGGCGGCGATCTTTGCCGGTGATCTGTTCCGCATGTATTCGCGCTATGCCGAACGCCAGGGCTGGCGCCTCGAAGTGCTCTCGGAGAACGAGGGCGAGCACGGCGGCTTCAAGGAAGTCATCGCCCGGGTCGAAGGCGACAGCGTCTACGCCAAGCTCAAGTTCGAATCCGGTGCGCACCGGGTGCAGCGGGTACCGGAGACCGAGTCCCAAGGCCGCATCCACACCTCGGCCTGCACCGTAGCGGTGCTGCCCGAGCCCGACGAGCAGCAGGCCATCGAGATCAATCCGGCCGACCTGCGGGTCGACACCTATCGCTCCTCCGGCGCGGGCGGTCAGCACGTCAACAAGACCGACTCGGCAGTGCGCATCACCCACCTGCCCACCGGCATCGTGGTGGAATGCCAGGAAGAGCGCTCGCAGCACAAGAACCGCGCCAAGGCCATGGCCTGGCTGTCGGCCAAGCTCAACGACCAGCAGGATGCGGCGGCGCACAAGGAAATGTCCGACACCCGCCGGCTGCTGGTGGGATCGGGTGACAGATCCGAGCGCATTCGCACCTACAACTTCCCCCAGGGCCGGGTGACCGATCACCGCATCAACCTGACCCTCTATTCCCTGGGCGAGGTGGTCAATGGCGATGTCCAGCAGGTCATAGATCCGCTGTTGCAGGAATACCAGGCCGACCAGCTGGCCGCACTGGGGGACTGACCCATGGCTACCATCGGCGCCCTGTTGCGCGAAAGCCAGCTACCGGACTCCCCCAGCGCCCGCCTCGACGTGGAGCTGCTGCTGGCCGCCGCCCTGGACAAGCCGCGCAGCTACCTGCGCACCTGGCCGGAAAAGCTGGTGCCGCGCGAGGCCCTGGCGCGCTTTCGGACCGACCTCGAGCGGCGCCAGCAGGGTGAGCCGGTAGCCTACATCCTTGGCCAGCAGGGCTTCTGGTCGCTGGATCTGGAAGTGAGCGCCGACACCCTGATTCCCCGGCCCGACACCGAGGTGCTGGTGGAGACTGCCCTGGCACTGCCGCTGTCCGACGAGGTGCGGGTGCTGGATCTGGGCACCGGTACCGGTGCCATCGCCCTGGCCCTGGCTCATGAGCGGCCGCGCTGGCAGGTCAGCGGCGTGGATCGCATCCCGGCGGCGGTGGCGCTGGCCCAGCGCAATGCCGAGCGCCTGCGCCTGGGCAATGTCACCTTTCAGCAGAGTCACTGGTTCGCCGCCCTCGCCGGGCAGCGCTTCGAGCTGATCGTCAGCAACCCCCCCTATATCGCCGGCAGCGATCGCCATCTGGAGGAGGGCGACGTGCGCTTCGAGCCGCGCAGCGCCCTGGTCGCTGGAGTCGATGGCCTGGACGATATCCGCGAGCTGATTTCGGCAGCGCCCGACTACCTGTTTCCCGGTGGCTGGCTGTGGCTGGAACACGGTTTCGAGCAGGCCGGCGCGGTGCGGGAATTGCTGGCCCGCCAGGGCTTCACCGAGGTCGAGAGCCGCCATGATCTGGGCGGCCACGAGCGTATCAGCGGAGGCCGCTGGCTATGCTGAGCGATGGCGAACTGCTGCGTTACAGCCGGCAGATCCTGCTGGCCCAGGTCGATATCGCCGGACAATTGCGGCTGAAAGAAGCCAAGGTGCTCATCGTCGGCCTTGGCGGCCTGGGATCGCCGGCGGCGCTCTATCTGGCGGCAGCCGGCGTTGGTGAATTGCATCTGGCCGACTTCGATCGGGTCGACCTGAGCAATCTGCAACGCCAGGTACTGCACGATGAAACCCTGATCGGCCAGACCAAGGTGGATTCCGCGCTGCAGCGGCTGACGGCGCTCAATCCCGAGGTGCGTCTTGTGCCGCTGCGCGAGGCGCTGGACGCCGACAGCCTGGCGGCTCGGATCGCGGCGGTGGATCTGGTGCTGGACTGCTCGGACAACTTCACCACCCGAGCGGCGGTGAATGCCGCCTGCGTGGCCACGGGGCGTCCGCTGGTCAGCGGCGCGGCCATTCGCCTGGAAGGCCAACTCAGTGTCTTCGATCCACGCCGCGCTGACAGTCCCTGCTACCACTGTCTCTATGGCGAGGGCAGCGAAGCCGAACTCAGTTGCAGCGAGGCCGGGGTGCTCGGGCCCGTGGTAGGGCTGGTCGGCAGTCTGCAGGCGCTCGAAGCGCTCAAGCTGCTGGCCGGCTTCGGCGAACCCCTGATCGGTCGCCTGCTGCTGGTGGACGCGGCGGGCAGTCGCTTCCGTGAATTGCGGGTCAAGCGCGATCCGGGTTGCCCGGTGTGCGGCGCCCGTCATGGCTGACGAGGCACCGGTCGGGGTCTTCGACTCGGGCGTCGGCGGCCTGTCGGTGCTGGCGGAGATCAGGCGGCTATTGCCGGCGGAAACCCTGCATTACGTCGCCGATTGCGGCCATATCCCCTATGGCGAAAAGACTCCGGCCTTTATCCGTGAGCGCTGCCAGCTGATCGCGGCGCGACTGTATGAACAAGGGGCCAAGGCGCTGGTGGTGGCCTGCAATACCGCTACCGTGGCGGCGGTCGCCGATCTGCGCGAGCGCTATCCCCGGTGGCCCATCGTCGGCATGGAGCCGGCGGTAAAGCCCGCCGCGGCGGCCACCCGCAATGGTCGGGTCGGCGTCCTGGCGACCACGGGAACGTTGCAGAGCGCCAAGTTCGCCGCCTTGCTGGACAGATTCGCCCTGGGCATTCAGGTCCTGACCCAGCCCTGTCCGGGGCTGGTGGAGCAAGTCGAGCGTGGCGATCTGCTGGGCCCCGAGACCCGAAGGTTGCTGCAGGGTTTTCTCGAACCGCTGCTGGCGGCGGAGTGCGACACCCTGATCCTGGGCTGCACCCACTATCCCTTCCTGCGGCCCCTGCTGGCCGAGCTGGTGCCGCCAGAGGTCATCCTGGTGGACACCGGTGCCGCCGTGGCGCGCCGTCTGCAAAGTCTCCTTCTGCTGGAGGGGCGTCTGGCAAGCGGGCCGGCCGAGCCGACGCGCCTCTGGACCTCGGGCAGCCCCGCCGAGCTGAGGGCGGTGCTACCGCCGCTGTGGCCGGAAGGGGCCGTAGTACAGGCGTTCGTCTGACGTTTCCACATCCTTTTCACTCGCCAAAGCCCTATTCAGCGACTAGCATTCAGCCCTGTAGGTAAAAAGTCGAAGCCTGTGAACCCCTTCACGACTTCGGGGTCAATGCTGGCGGTTAGAAAAAACTAGAAACATTCACAAGGGCACTCTCATGAACAAATTGCTTTCCTTCGCAGTAGCCACCGCGCTTTCGCTGGGTGGAGTGGCGTCGGTGCAGGCCGTGGAGCTCACTGGTGCGGTCGGGGCAACCAGCCAGAACGGCATGACCTATCGCATCGGGGCCGGCTGGAACTGGGACAAGAGCTGGTGGGAAAGCTCCACTGGCCGCCTGACCGGTTATTGGGACGCCGGTTACACCTACTGGGAAGGCGACAATGGCCGTTCTTCAGATCAGCATTCGCTGTCCTTCGCCCCGGTATTCGTCTACGAGTTCGGCCAGGGTCATGTGAAGCCCTTCGTCGAGGCCGGTATCGGCGTCGCCGTATTCTCCAGCACCAAGGTCGGTGAGCAAGACCTAGGGTCGGCCTTCAACTTCGAAGACCGCATCGGCCTAGGTCTGAAGATCGGCGATACCCAGCGCGTCGGTATCCGTGCAACTCACTATTCCAACGCCGGCATCAAGCAGCCCAACGATGGCATCGAGTCCTATGCGCTGTTCTACAGCCACACGCTCTGATTCCGAGCTGGTATGAAAAAAGCCGGACCTAGTCCGGCTTTTTCGTTTCCGCCTTGCGCGCCATGCCGCGGTATGTGGCTAGCGCCCGTTGGCGGCTTTCGCCCAGATCCACCAGCGGTGGCAGATAGCGCTCCCCCGGGGTGTGCACGGCCTTGCCCCTGAGCCCGGCCAGCTCCGGCACCCAGGTGCGCACATAATCACCGCGTGCATCGATCTTCATGGCCTGGGTATGGGGATTGAACACCCGGAAGTAGGGTACTGAATCGGTACCCGTCGAGGCGCTCCACTGCCAGCCGCCATTGTTGGAGGCTAGGTCGCCATCGATGAGATGACGCATGAACCAGCGCTCGCCCTTGCGCCAGTCGATCAGCAGATTCTTGCAGAGGAACATGGCGGTCAGCATGCGCATGCGATTGTGCATCCAGCCCGTCTGCAGCAGCTGACGCATGGCCGCATCGATGAGGGGAATGCCGGTGCGCCCCTGTTGCCAGGCGGCGAGGCCTTCGGGGTCATCACGCCAGGGCAGGGCGGCAAGGTCCCGATTGAAGGGTTGGTTGCGCGAAACCCAGGGATAGCCCACCAGGACATGGCGATAGAATTCGCGCCACAACAATTCGGTGATCCAGGTAGCCGCACCCTGGCGACCGCCACTGAGCAGGCCGTCGTTGGCGTTGACCGCGGCTTGGAGGCACTGCCGTGGTGTCAGCACTCCTGCATTCAGATAGGCCGACAGCTGACTGGTACCCGGTTCGAACGGGATGTCCCTGGCCTGGTGATAGTCTTCCAGATCGTCCCGGATGAAGGCCTCCAGCCGCTGGAGCGCCGCCTCTTCACCTGCCGGCCACAGCTGTCGTACCTCGGGCGATGTCTCGGCGAAGCCGTCGACCCCGGTGGGCAGCTCATCCGCCTGAATGGTGACGGCCTGCTGCCGGTCCGGCGCCGGCAGGGGCATTGGCAAGCCCGTTTCCAGGCGCGCAAGGCACGTCTTCCTGAATTGCCCGAAGACCTTGAAATAGCCACCGCTCTTGGTCAATACCGTACCGGGGGCGAACAGGGTCTGGTCCAGATAGCGATGGGCAGCGAGGCCTGCCTGCTCGAACGCCTCAGCCACGGCGTCATCCCGGGCGGCTTCGTTCACCCCGTATTCGTCGTTGAAATGCAGGTGTTCGAGACCCTGTTCCCTGGCCAGGTCGAGCAGCACCTGGGGCGCTTGCTCCCAGCGCTCCGCACGCCGGATCAGCAGAGGGATGCCCAGTGTCTTGAGCGTCTCGCGCAGCTTGGCGAGGTTGCGCAACCAGAAATCGACCTTGACCGCGGCCTCGTCATGTTGCCGCCACTGGGCAGGACTCAGCAGAAAGACGGCGACGACCTGTCCCTGTTCAGCGGCAGCATGCAGGGCGGGATGATCATGGGTACGCAGGTCGGTACGAAACCAGACGAGCTGGCTCATGCATAGCGTTCCTGACGCAACAAGCCGGCACTCTGCAGGCGATCGAAGGCCTCACCCGGACCGCGTGCCGGTGCGGCATCGGCGGTAAGGGATTCACCCAGCGCGCCCAGGGTCAGGCAGGGACGGGCGTGGCGATTGGCAAAGGCCTGCAGCTGACGACGCAGCTCGCTGTCGGGGCGACTGTCGCGGCAAAGCACCAGCGCCCTGGGATCGAGCCGTTCGACCAAGCGATCCAGGTTGCCGACGGGAAGCGACCACTCGATGAGTTCGACGGGGCAGTCCGCTGCGCTGATCAGCCAGGCACAGAGCCAGAGCGAGACGTTCATCGGCGTATCGTCGAGATTGAGCAACACCAGTGGCGCCCCTCGCAGGTTGTGCTGGCTGTGATAGATCCGCGCGCCCAGCTTGCTGCGCAGCCAGGATTGGAAGAACACCTGCTGCAGACGGCCATCGTCGGTGGCTTGGCTGAGTCGCTCTAGCTCGCGCAGCAGGGGCGATAGCAACTGGTCCAGCAGTACCCGAGGTGGATAGAGGGAAGCCGCGCGATTGTAGGCTTCGTCCAGGGCGCGTGAGGCGAGTCGGCCAGTGGCGTCCATCATCTCCTGGTGGATGCCCTGCCAGGGCGTGTCGCTGGGCACCACCGCCGGCCGCTGCTCATCGAGCAGGCCCTTGACCTGGCTGACCGCCACGCCTCGGGCGATCCAGGCCAGGATCTGCTGCACCCGGACCACGTGGGCCTCGCTGTACAGCCGATGCCCCTTGGGTGTGCGCTTGGGGACCAGCAGGCCGTAACGCCGCTCCCAGGCTCTCAGGGTCACGGCGTTGACCCCGGTCCGTCGGGCAATTTCCCGGATGGGCAGCCAGCCCTCGTGCAGGGCCGATTGATAGTCCTGCTCTTCATCGCGTGGCGGTGAAGGCAAGGGGGTGGCGCTAGATGGCATTTCGCAGACTCAGACGTTCAGGATGCGGTTGTAGATAGGCCTGCTCGTTCACATAACGATCCGGATGCTGGCGGAAGTGGTGCTTGAGCAAGGTCAGGGGCACCACCAGGGGGACGATGCCCTCATGGTATTGCTCGATCAGCTGCTGCATCTCCTGCTTCTCGCTGTCGCTCAGTGCGCGGCGCAGGTAACCGAAGAGATGGTAGAGCACATTGCAGTGGGTGCCGCGGGTGGCGCACTTCTTCAGTGCAGCCATCAGGCCGCTGAAATACTCCTGGCCCAGCTCGTCCAGATTACGCTGGCCGATACTGCCCACCAGTTGCCCAAGGGCTCGAGCGCGATGAGCATCATGGGCCATGAGCTGGTACTTGTAGCGCGAATGATAGGACAGCAGGGCCCGTGCCGTCAGACCCTGTTGCACCAGCTGCAGCCAGTGAGCATGGGCGAAGACACGGGTGACGAAGTTTTCCCGCAGGACCGGATCGTTCAGGCGACCCGCCTCTTCGACCGGCAGGTCCGGTCGTAGACGCATGATGGCGGCGGCGAACAGGCCACGGCCGTCGGTTTCGCTGCCCTGGCCGTTGGCGTGATAGACCTTGACCCGCTCCATGCCGCAAGAGGGTGACTTTTGCATGAAGATGAAGCCGGACAGGTCAGCGAGTTCGCCCGCCATCTTTTCGCCATAGGCAGTAAGGGCGGCGGTCACGTCCAGGCTCGGATCGAGCGTGCCCACGGCGCGTGGCGCCTGGGAGTCGCCGACCAGACGGATGGGTTCGCGCGGGGTGCCGAGGCCGATGGCCATCTCCGGGCAGACCCGGACGAAATCGAAGTGCTCGGCGAAGGTCTGGCTACAGAGCCGGGATTCCTTGTGTCCACCGTTGTAGCGGACTTCGTCACCCAGCAGGCAGGCACTGATACCCAGGCGCGGACGGGGCAGGCTGGAGGGAGAGGTGTAAGGCATGGAGATCCCCTGTCGTGTATTTTCTTGTACAAGGTTTTTCTATTTGTACAAGTTTCGTGCAACTTTCGACAGGGGCCTACACCAAAAGATTCGCCGCAGGTTACAAACGGCGTGCGCTTCGTCGCTTAGTCCAAACTGCCCAGGAGTTGCTGCGCTGCCTCATGACCACTCAACCAGGCTCCTTCCACCCGACCGCTGGAGCACCAGTCGCCACAGACGAAGACGCCCATGTCGGGATCGGCCAAGGCGCCCCACTGGTGCGGCTGCGCCGGTCGGGCATAGAGCCAGCGATGCGCCAGGGTAAAGCTGGGGGCCGGCAGCGGGCAGCCGATCAGCTCGGCAAAGGCGCCATGCAGGCGTTCGATCACCTCCTCCTTGGAGGCATCGAGGCGCGCCTTGCTCCAGGCGCTGGTGGCGTGCAGCACCCAGGTGTCCAGGGTGGTGTCGCGCTCGGGCTTGCAGCGATTGCGTGCCAGCCAGTCCAGTTCGCTACCCTGCACGAAGCAGCCTTCCACCGGCGTCTGCAACGGCGTGGCGAAGGCCAGGGCCACCGACCAGGTCGGCTCCATGCTCACCCCCGCCACGGTCGCTGCCAGCTTGGGCACGCTGGACAGCAGGGCAGTAGCCTGGGGCGCCGGCATGGCGATGACGACCTGGGCGAAGGGACCGTGGGTCTCGCCGCTGGCATCCAGCAGGTGCCAGTGCTGGGCACCGCGAAAGACCTCGGTGATGCGGCAGTCGAAGCTGACTGGCAGATCGGCCAGCAGGTGACGGGTGATGGCGCTCATGCGCGGTACCCCGACCCAGCGGGGTTGTTCGTCCTGGGACGGACTCAGACGCCCTTCGCGGTACTGGTAGAGCACCGGATTCCATTCGGCCGCGCAGCCGGCCCGCCGCCACTCGTTGAGGGCGTCGATGAAGCGGCGGTCGCGTGCGGTGAAATACTGGGCACCCAGGTCGAGGGCGCCGGCCTCGCTTCTCTTGCTGGCCATGCGGCCGCCGCTGCCGCGGCTCTTGTCGAAGATCTGGACCTGCTGCCCGGCGCGAATCAGCGTTTGAGCAGCGGCAAGTCCGGCTATTCCTGCGCCAACGATGGCGATAGGGGCAGTCATGATGGACCTCGCTTGTCTGACGATGCGCCCTTGTCGAACGTTTGCGCGTGCAAGGGCTCTACGGCTACGACTGGCAACCGTTCTGGATCTTTCGACCCACGACCATACCAAACAATCCTCTTCCCTTCGTTCAGATGCATACGGGCGGCAGGGCAATACGAGAAGGAAGTGACGACATGCATATCCTGCTGACAGGTGGTACCGGACTGATCGGCCGCGCGCTGTGCCGCCAATGGGCCGCCGCCGGCCACCAGCTGACCGTCCTTAGCCGCGACCCCACCCGCGTGGCGCGCGAATGCGGGCCAGAGGTACGCGGCATCGCTCAACTGGAGGTGCTGGACGGCGAACACCTGGATGCGGTGGTCAACCTGGCCGGAGCGCCCATCGCCGACAAGCCCTGGACCCGTAGCCGCAAGGCCGAACTCTGGCGGAGCCGGATCGACACCACCGAGCGCCTTATCGAATGGCTGCGCGGGCGCAGCCAGAAGCCCAGGGTACTGCTGTCGGGCTCGGCCATCGGCTTCTATGGTGACAGTGGCGAGAAGCCGGTAAGTGAAGCTGACAGCGTGGCCGGCCCCGATTTCGCCGGTGAACTGTGCCTGGCCTGGGAGCAGGTGGCCAACGAGGCTGAGAAGCTGGGTATCCGCGTGGTCAATCTGCGCACCGGGCTGGTACTGGCGGCCGACGACGGCTTCCTGCTGCGGCTGTTGCCGCCGTTCCGCTTCGGGCTCGGCGCGCGCCTGGGCAGCGGACGCCAATGGATGCCCTGGATTCATTTACAGGATCAAATCGGGGCCATCGATTTTCTTCTCAACCGAAGCGATGCCCAAGGTCCTTATAATCTCTGTGCCCCCGAGCCAGTGCGCAACCGGGACTTCACCGAGGCGCTGGGACGGGCCTTGCGGCGCCCGGCGCGATTGCTGATTCCCGCCTTCGCCCTGCGCCTGATGGGAGAGCTGTCCATCCTGCTGTTGGGTGGCCAGCGCGCCCGTCCCGAGCGTCTGCTCGCGGACGGATACGTCTTTCGCTATCCCGAGCTGGACACGGCCCTGGCCGACCTGCTCGCTGCCAAGGATTCACGATGACTGCCAACGCTCTGCTGCTCGCCAACCTGGGTTCGCCCGACTCGCCCCACGTTCCCGACGTGAAGCGCTATCTGAACCAGTTCCTGATGGATCCCTACGTGGTCGATCTGCCCTGGCCACTGCGCCGGCTGCTGGTGTCGCTGGTGCTGATCAAGCGGCCAGCGGCCTCGGCCGAGGCCTATGAGTCGATCTGGTGGGACGACGGCTCGCCATTGATCGTGCTCAGCCGCCGCCTGCAGGAAGCCGTACGACCCCTCTGGCGCCATGGCCCGGTCGAGCTGTGCATGAGATACGGCGAGCCTTCGGTGGAGTCGGTGCTCAAGCGACTGGCCAGCCAGGGCATCCGCGAGGTGACCTATGCGCCGCTCTATCCGCAATTCGCCGACAGCACCACCACTACCGCCATCGTCGAGGCACGGCGGGTGATCGAAGCCCACCAGCTGCCATTGACACTGAAGATCCTGCCGCCTTTCTACGATCGCCCGGAATACCAGGCAGCGTTGGCGGCCAGTGTCGAGCCCTATCTCGAGGAGCCCTACGACCACCTGCTGCTGTCCTTCCATGGCCTGCCCGAGCGGCACATCCGCAAGCTGGTCAAGGATCGCACCCATGACCTGCGCGCACCCGACAGCAGCAAGGTCAGCACCAAGGCCCTGGCTGTCTGCTACCGCAGCCAGTGCCAGCGCACCGCCGAGCTGGTGGCCAAGCGCCTGGGCATTCCCGACGGCAAGTGGTCGGTGTCCTTCCAGTCGCGGCTGGGCAAGGACAAGTGGATCGAGCCCTATACCGAGGCGCGGCTGGACGAGCTGGCCAAGGCGGGGGTCAAGCGGCTATTGGTGATGTGCCCGGCCTTCGTCGCCGACTGCATCGAAACGCTGGAGGAGATAGGCGATCGCGGCCGCGAACAGTTCATCGAAGCCGGCGGTCGGGAGCTGGTGCTGATTCCCTGCGTCAACGACGACCCGGCCTGGGCGCAGGCGCTGGTGGAACTGTGCGAGGAGGTGGCGGAGCTGCCGCCGCAGCGCCTGGAGCAACCGCGGATGCCGGCCTAGACCGGCATCCGCCGCAGGGCCGTCAGAGCAGCGGGCGCTCTGGCGGTTCGGCGTCCTTCTTCCAGGCGTTGTGCCCTGGCAGGACCAGGTTGAGGCCGATGGCGATCAGGCCGCACAGGGAGATGCCCTTGAGGCCGATCTCGCCGTTGCCGAAGACGATGCCGCCAATGCCGAACACCAGGGTCACGGACACGATCACCAGGTTGCGCGCCTCGGACAGATCCACCTGGTGGCGGATCAGGATGTTCAGGCCCACCACCGCGATGGAGCCGAACAGCAGGCAGAGAATGCCGCCCATGACCGGCACCGGAATGGTCTGCAGCGCCGCGCCGAACTTGCCGACGAACGCCAGCACCATGGCGAAGCCCGCCGCCCACAGCATGACCCGCGGATTATGGTTCTTGGTCAGCATCACCGCGCCGGTCACCTCGGCATAGGTGGTGTTGGGCGGACCGCCGAACAGGCCGGCGGAGGAGGTGGCCAGGCCGTCACCCAGCAGGGTGCGGTGCAGGCCGGGCTGCTTGAGGTAGTTCTGACCGGTTACCCCGCCCACCGCGATCACCCCGCCGACGTGCTCGATGGCCGGCGCCAGGGCGACCGGGACCATGAACAGGATGGCACCCCAGTGGAATTCCGGCGCGACGAAGGCCGGGATCGCCAGCCAGGGCGCGGCGCCTATCCCCTCGGTATGGACGATGCCGAAGACGAAGGCCAGCGCATAGCCGACGAAGACGCCGGCGAGGATGGGCACCAGGCGGAACATGCCCTTGCCATAGATGGCCACCAGCAGCGTGGTGACCAGCGCCGGCATGGAGATCATCATCGCCGTGGCATAGGGCACCAGCTGGGCACTGCCGTCACCGGCCTTGCCCATGGCCATGTTGGCTGCCACCGGCGACAGGCCCAGGCCGATGGAGATGATCACCGGGGCGATCACCACCGGCGGCAGCAGGCGATCGATGAAGCCCACGCCACGCACCTTCACCGCCAGGCCCAGGAAGGTGTAGACGAAGCCCGCCGCCACTACCCCACCCAGCACCGCCGGCAAGCCGAATTCAGCCTTGGCAGCGATGATCGGAGCGATGAAGGCGAAGCTCGACGCCAGGAACACCGGCACCTGGCGACCGGTGACCAGATGGAACAGCAGGGTGCCGAAGCCTGCGGTGAAGAGGGCGACGTTGGGGTCCATGCCGGTGATCAGCGGCATCAGCACCAGGGCGCCAAAGGCCACGAAGAGCATCTGGGCGCCAACCACGATCTCCCGCCAGAGCGGTTCCCGCGCAGTCACGCTCAGGCGTCCTTCTGCTTGGTGCCGAAGATCTTGTCACCGGCATCGCCCAGGCCCGGAAGGATGTAGCCATGCTCGTTGAGGCGCTCATCGATGGAGGCGGTGTAGAGGCGTACGTCCGGGTGAGCTTCCTCGACCGCGGTGATGCCTTCGGGCGCGGCCACCAGGACCAGGGCGCGAATTTCCTTGGCCCCCGCCTTCTTCAGCAGGTCGATGGTGGCGATCATGGAGCCGCCAGTGGCCAGCATGGGGTCGATGATCATAGCCATCCGCTGGTCCAGTTCACCCACCAGCTTTTCCAGGTAGGTATGGGCCTGCAGGGTGGATTCGTTGCGGGCAAGGCCCACCACGCTGACGCGGGCGCTGGGAATCAGGCTGAGCACGCCGTCGAGCATGCCGATGCCGGCGCGCAGGATGGGCACCACGGTGACCTTCTTGCCAGAGATCTTTTCCACCTGCACGGTGCCGCACCAGCCTTCGATGTCCACCGTTTCCACCGGCAGATCCTTGGTCGCTTCATAGGTGAGCAGGGCGCCGACTTCCTGGGCCAACTCGCGGAAGTTCTTGGTGCTGATGTCGGCACGCCGCATCAGGCCGAGCTTGTGACGGATGAGCGGGTGGCGGATTTCGTGGACGGACATGGGATTCTCCAGAGACGGTAGGGCAGCGGATCGCCGTGAAAAGGGATGGCTTCGGTACGATCGGCAGCCCAAAGGCCTGCCGCAGGATAGGGCAGGCGATCGAAAAACCGCGGTACATTAAAGCATCCGGCCCGAGGTGGGCAGTACCCTGCGACAATAGTAGCCGCCTGGCGGCGCTTGAGATCGGTCCGCGGTGTCTGTACCTTTGCCGCCTTTTATCCGCGCCGTTGGTAAAGCAGGCGCCCCGTCCCCCGGAGAAGCCCCATGCCCGCCGATCTCGCCCATATCCGTCAGGTCATGCAGGAAGCCGATTGCCTCTATGACGAAGCCCAGGTCGAGGCAGCCATCGATCGGATCGCCGCGGCGATCACCACCGATCTCGCCGAGCGCAATCCGGTGGTCTTCTGCGTGATGAATGGCGGCCTGATCCTGACCGGCAAGCTGGCCACCCGGCTGAATTTCCCGCTGGAGATGTCCTACCTGCACGCCACCCGCTATCGCAACGAGACCACCGGCGGCGAGCTGTTCTGGAAGGCCAAGCCCGAGGTCTCCTTCATCGATCGCGATGTGCTGATCGTCGACGACATCTTCGACGAGGGCCATACCCTCAAGGCCATCATCGACTTCTGCCGCCACGCCGGTGCTCGCGAGGTCCATACCGCCGTGCTGATCGACAAGACCCACGACCGCAAGGTCAAGGGCCTGGAAGCGACCTATGTCGGCCTGCCCTGCATCGATCGCTACATCTTCGGCTACGGCATGGATTACAAGGGCTACTGGCGCAACGCCCCCGGCATCTATGCCGTGAAGGGGCTGTGACCGCCCGGCTGTTCGATCAGGACCTGTTCGCCGACCTGCTCCGGCAGGCGGCGAACAGTCCGCGCAGGCGCGCCCATCACAGCCTGCATAGCATGGACGAGCCCTGCCACCGGCTGGTCGTCGGCATGTGCGAGGACAGCTACATCCCGCCCCATCGGCACCTGGATCCGCGCAAGGCCGAGAGTCTGCTGGTGCTGCAGGGTCGGTTGGGACTGCTGACCTTCAATGAGGACGGGCAGGTACTGCTGCGCCGTGAACTGTCCCAGGCCGCCGGTTGCCCGGGCGTCGATCTCGCCCCCGGGCACTACCATGCGCTGGTCGCCTTGGGCGGCGACTGCCTGTTTTTCGAATGCAAGGCCGGGCCCTTCCTGCCCCTGGGTGAAGGCGAGCGCCCTGCCTGGGCGCCACTGGAAGGCGCGGCGGAAGCCGAGCGCTATCGCACCTGGATGCGTGCGCAATTCGATTGAACCTTTGATCGGTGTCGCGGTATTGCCTTGGTTTTGTCACTGGCGGGCGGGCGAAGGGCAGGGTTAGAATCGGCCCTCCTTTTCTCCAAAGAATCCCCCAGCACAGGTAGCCAAAGGATGCGCAAGGATAAAAAGCAGGTCATCGGTGAAGAGATCAGCGACGAGCAGATCAAGCTGTTTCTCGCGGTCGAGCCGGCGGACGATACTCCCGCGTCTCTGCACAAGCTGGTCAAGGCTTATCGCGGCCTGCGCCCGGACGACTTCGAGCGCTTCGTCGGCTTCTTCGTTGAAGCCGGCTACGACCTGGATGCCCGTAACGACCAGGGTGAAGACTTCATCGAGCTGATCCGTAGTCATCGCCAGGCCGAGCCCTACATCGACGCCCTGCGCGCCGCCCACGCCTAAATGGCCGCATAAAAAAGAAACCCCGCCATGGCGGGGTTTCTTTTTGCCTGGTGAACGGACCGCCTGAGCGGCCCGTCGGCCATCAGGCGTCGCGGTTGCGGGTCAGCAGCGCGGGCTTCTCGCTGCGCGGCCGGCTTGGCATCTCTTCCAGCTGCTCCAGGGTCGGCAGGCGATCGGCCCGCGACGGCTTGTGCACGATCTTCGGTTGCGGCTTGTTCGACGCCCGCTCTTCCGTGGCATAGGCGCGCGGCTCGCTGGGCGCGGCTTCATAGGGCCGGGCGGCACGGGGCTGGCCGTTCTGACTACGCCGCTTGCCGGGCTGCTGCTGTTGCTGGCTGCGTGGACCGCGGGCAGCGCCCTGGCCTTGACCCTGACGGGGCTGGCCCTGGCCGCCGCTCGTGGCGGCGCGCGGCGCGCTGCCGCCGTTGCCACTGCGCGGACCCTTGCGGCCCTTGCCCTGGTAGGGGCTCACGTAGTCGACGCTGTTGCCGAAGTTGTCGTAGGCGTCATCCAGAAATTCTTCCGGATCACGATTGCGCGGCTGCTGGGCAACGGCCTGGCCGGGTTGCACGGCGGCCTTTTCCTGGCTGGCGTCATCGCGATCGCGGCGGTCGCGACGATTGCGGGAACGCCCCTTGCGCTCGCCCTGGGGCTGAGCGCCGGACTGCTCGCCACCGGCGGCCTTGCCCGGATTCTGGGCTTGACCCTGACCCTGACCCTGGCCTCTGCCTTCGCTGCGCGCCGGCTTGTCGGCCTTCTTCTGGCGATTTTGCTGCGGCTTGCCGCGAGGCTCGCGCGGGGCGCGCACTTCCGGCTGCTCCGGCGGGACGGACTGGGGATCGAAGCCCTGCATGTCACCGTCCGGGATGCTCTGCTTGGTCAGGCGCTCGATGGCCTTGAGCAGCTTCTCCTCGTCCGGCGCCACCAGCGAGATGGCCTCGCCATTGCGTCCGGCCCGGCCAGTACGGCCGATGCGGTGTACATAGTCTTCCTCGACATTGGGCAGCTCGAAGTTGACCACGTGGGGCAACTGATCGATGTCCAGGCCGCGGGCAGCGATGTCGGTGGCGACCAGCACGCGAATGTCGTTGCTCTTGAAGTCGGCCAGGGCCTTGGTGCGGGCGTTCTGGCTCTTGTTGCCATGGATCGGCGCTGCCGGCAGGCCATGCTTGTTCAGGTACTCGGCCAGGCGATTGGCGCCGTGCTTGGTACGGGTGAACACCAGGACCTGTTCCCAGGCGCCGAGGGTGATCAGGTGGGCGAGCAGGGCACGCTTCTGATTGGCCGGAATGCGGAACAGTCGCTGCTCGATACGCTCGACGGTGGTGTTCGGCGGGGTGACCTCGATCCGCTCGGGATCCTGCAGCAGCTTGCCGGCGAGGTCGGTGATGTCCTTGGAGAAGGTGGCCGAGAACAGCAGGTTCTGGCGCCTCGCTGGCAGACGGGCCAGGACCTTCTTCACGTCATGGATGAAGCCCATGTCGAGCATGCGGTCAGCTTCGTCCAGTACCAGGACTTCGACGGCGGACAGGTCGACGCTCTGCTGACCGGCGAGGTCCAGCAGGCGACCCGGGCAGGCCACGAGAACGTCCACACCCTTGGCCAGGGCGGTGACCTGCGGCTTGAGGCCGACGCCACCGAAGACGCAGGCACTGCGCATGGGCAGGTCGCGGGCATAGACCCTGAAGCTTTCGTGGACCTGAGCCGCCAGTTCGCGAGTGGGGGTCAGAACCAGCACCCGCGGCTGCTTGGCGACATAGCCACGGCCATCGGGATGACCATTGGGGAACAGGCGCTCGAGCACCGGCAGCGCGAAGCCGCCGGTCTTGCCGGTACCGGTCTGGGCAGCCACCATCAGATCGCGACCCTGCAGGACGGCCGGGATGGCACGTTGCTGAACAGGCGTGGGATTCGTATAGCCAGCGTCTTCCACGGCGCGGGCAAGGGCCTCGGAGAGACCGAGGGAAATGAAGGACATGCGGGGTTCCTGTCTCTGTCGGCGTCCCGCCGACGTGGGGGCGCGGTTGCGCTTCCGGTTGACGTCCGAAAGGTTTCAGACGTCTCGCCCACCCTCGTCATCCTGCGCTGGATGAAGAGTCGGGCGATGACCGGTAGCGGTAATCACGATTGGGTGAAGTCGCCGCCAGTTCGCGTGGCCGACTTCAAAAGCCGAGATTTCGCCAGATGGCGATGCAAGGCTCCGCTTGGTTCAGGGTATAGAAGTGCACACCGGGTGCCCCGCCTTCGAGCAGTCGCTCGCAGAGGGCGGTCATGACTTCTTCGCCAAAGGCCTGGATGCTCTGGGTGTCGTCACCGTAGGCTTCCAGTTGCTTCCGCAGCCAGCGAGGCAGTTCAGCGCCACAGGCATCGGAGAAGCGTGCCAACTTGCTGTAGTTGGTGATCGGCATGATGCCAGGGATCACCGGGGATTCGACTCCCAGTTTGCGGACACGTTCCACAAAATGGAAGTAGCAGTCGGCGTTGAAGAAGTACTGGGTGACCGCACGGTCAGCTCCGGCCTCCATTTTGTACACGAAATTGCGCACGTCGTCCGTAAAGCTGCGTGCCTGCGGATGGGTTTCCGGATAGGCGGCGACTTCGATATGGAAGTGATCACCGGTTTCCTCTCGGATGAAGGCGACCAGGTCACTGGCATAGCGCAGCTCGCCACCCCCGGACAGGCCCATGCCGGAGGGCAGGTCGCCGCGCAGGGCGACGATACGGTTGATGCCGGCTTCACGGTATTGCTGCAGCAGTTCGCGCAGCTTGGCCTTGCTGTCGCCGACGCAGGACAGGTGCGGCGCGGTCGGCACCCCGACCTCGTCGTTGAGCTGGCGCACGGTGCGATAGGTGCCGTCACGGGTGGACCCGCCGGCGCCATAGGTGCAGGAGAAGAACTCCGGCCCGTAGCCTGCCAGCTGTCGCGCCGTGGCGATCAGCTTCTCGTGGCCCACTTCGGTCTTGCAGGGAAAGAATTCGAAACTCAGACTGGGTTTCACGGCGTCTCTCTCGTGAGCGGCCCCACCCTTGCGGGCGGGGCTGGCCATCAGTAGCGGTAGCTGTCGGGCTTGAAGGGGCCTTCCTGGGTCACGCCGATGTACTTGGCCTGGGACTCGGTCAGACGGGTGACGACGCCACCGAAGCCCTTCACCATTTCCAGCGCAACCTCTTCGTCCAGCTTCTTGGGCAGGACCATGACGGTGACGTTGGCGGTCTTCTCGGCGACCGGCAGGTCGGCGAACTTCTCCTGGTACAGGTGAATCTGTGCCAGCACCTGGTTGGCGAAGGAGCCGTCCATGATGCGGCTGGGGTGGCCGGTAGCGTTACCCAGGTTCACCAGACGGCCTTCGGCCAGCAGGATCAGGTAGTCGTCGTTGGCGGGATCGACGGTCAGGCCGGTGCGGTGGATCTTGTGCACCTGCGGCTTCACCTCTTCCCAGCCCCAGTGCTGGCGCATGAAGGCGGTGTCGATCTCGTTGTCGAAGTGACCGATGTTGCACACCAGGGCGCGCTTCTTCAGGGCCTTGAGCATGTTGGCGTCACAGACGTTGACGTTGCCGGTGGTGGTGACGATCAGGTCGATCTTGCCCAGCAGAGCGCGATCCACGGAGGCTTCGGTGCCGTCGTTCAGACCGTCGACATAGGGCGAGACCAGCTCGTAGCCGTCCATGCAGGCCTGCATGGCGCAGATCGGGTCGACTTCCGAGACCTTGACGATCATGCCTTCCTGACGGAGCGAGGCCGCCGAGCCCTTGCCCACGTCACCGTAACCGATCACCAGTGCCTGCTTGCCGGACAGCAGGTGGTCGGTGGCGCGCTTGATGGCGTCGTTGAGGCTGTGGCGGCAGCCGTACTTGTTGTCGTTCTTGCTCTTGGTGACCGAGTCGTTGACGTTGATCGCCGGGACCTTGAGGGTACCGTCCTTGAGCATGTCCAGCAGGCGGTGCACGCCGGTGGTGGTCTCTTCGGTGATGCCGTGCACGCGCTCCAGCACCTGCGGGTACTTGTCGTGCAGGATCTGGGTCAGGTCACCGCCGTCGTCCAGCACCATGTTGGCGTCCCAGGGCTGGCCGTCCTTGAGGATGGTCTGCTCGATGCACCACTCGTATTCGGCTTCGGTCTCGCCCTTCCAGGCGAATACCGGGATGCCGGCCGCGGCGATGGCGGCAGCGGCCTGATCCTGGGTGGAGAAGATGTTGCAGCTGGACCAGCGCACTTCGGCACCCAGGGCCACCAGGGTCTCGATGAGCACGGCGGTCTGGATGGTCATGTGGATGCAGCCGAGGATCTTGGCACCAGCCAGGGGTTGTTCACCGGCGTACTTGCGGCGCAGGCCCATCAGGGCAGGCATCTCGGATTCGGCGATGATGACTTCGCGACGACCCCAGTCGGCCAGGGAGATGTCGGCGACCTTGAAATCGTTAAAAGCGGCAGGCGTGAGGACAGCGCTCATTGAAGAGTCTCCATTCGTTAGGTGCGAATGGGCGCCGTTGATGCGTTCTGACAACGCTCCGTTCGAGCCTGACAACGTCTGGCGTCATGCCCGCCGAGGGTCCCGCGCCAGGGGCGGGTCGGCTAGGATGGGATAACGCAGCGTGCTGCAGCGCCCCTCGAACGGAAGGCGGAGCGGCCTGGTGGCCGCGATGCGCGGGCAGTATAACGAGGATCGCGATAAACCCAAAGGGTGGCGCTCTGCCTCATGTCCACCGGAATCTCCCGCCCGCCCCCTGATCTGATGTCCCAACCCCCCTAGACCTTCAAGGAGCCCCGATGAACTTCCATACCCGCAAATGGGTGAAACCCGAGGACCTCAACGCCAATGGCACCCTGTTCGGCGGCAGCCTGCTGAAGTGGATCGACGAAGAGGCGGCGATCTACGCCATCGTGCAGCTGGAAAATCCCAAGGTGGTGACCAAGTACATCTCGGAGATCAACTTCATCAGCGCCTCGCGCCAGGGCGACATCATCGAGCTGGGCATCACCGCCACCGAGTTCGGCCGTACCTCCATCACCCTGAGATGCGAGGTGCGCAACAAGATCACCCGCAAGAGCATCCTCACCATCGACAAGATCGTCTTCGTCAACCTGGACGAGGACGGCAATCCGGCCCCGCACGGCAAGACCGAGATCACCTACGTCAAGGACAGGTTCAAGGATTCGCCTTGAGGCCCGTGCGAGTCACGTCCAGGCGGCGGCGCTCGGCCCAGTAGAGCAGCAGCTCGCGCAGCTGGGAGAGTTCGATGGGCTTGCCCATGTGCCCGTCCATGCCGGCCTCCTGGGCGCGATCCTTGTGCTCGGCGAGGATATGGGCGGTCAGGGCCACCACCGGGGTACGGGAGCGGTGATTCTGCTGTTCCCAGGCACGTAGCCGGCGCGTGGCGCCGAAGCCGTCCAGCAGCGGCATCTCGCAATCCATCAGGATCAGGTCGTAGGTGTTCTGCTGGAGCTTTTCGAAGGCCTCCAGGCCGTTGCCCACGGTGTCGGGTTCCACCCCGAGCTTCTTGAGCATGCCGCGGATCACCTTGACCGAAATGCTGTTGTCCTCGGCCACCAGGACCCGGAAGTCGCCTGGTATGCCGCTCGGCTGCTCCTGAGGCTCGGGCTCGCTCACCCGCTGGCCGCGGCGCGACAGTTCGTCGGCCAGGGTAGCCCTGAGGGTATAGCCGGCCACGGGCTTGGCCAGCACCCGCTTGATGCCGGCGTTGCGGGCGATGACCTTGCTCGGCGCATTGCTCAGGCCGGTCAGCATGATCAGCAGCAAATCATGGTTGAGGTTCTCGTCTTCGTTGATACGTGCCGCCAGCTGCATACCGGTCATGCCCGGCATCTGCTGGTCGAGCAGCACCACGTCGAAGTATTCCCGCAGGTGCGACTGGGTACGCAGCAGGGCCAGGGCCTCGCGCCCGGAGGCGGCGGTGACCGCCTGCATGCCCCAGGCGCTGCACTGCTGCTGCAGCACCTTGCGGCAGAGTTCGTTGTCGTCGACCACCAGTACCCGCACGTCCTGCAGCGGGTAGTCGCTGTCGCCGCGCGAGAGCACCAGGGCCTGAGCCGGGACGGGCAGGCTGATCCAGAAGCTGGAGCCGCCCTCGGCGTTGTTCTGGATGCCGAAGTCGCCCTGCATCAGCAGCACCAGCTGGCGGGCGATGATCAAACCGAAATCCAGGCTCTCGGTGTCGCTGGTGAGGAAGTCGCGGCTGTCGAGATGGGTGGAGAGCAGCTGCCGGCTCAGGGCGGCATCCAGCGGGGTGCCGCTGTCCTGTACCGAGATGCGCAGCCGCGGCGGCTGGCCGGTGGCCTCCTCCAGGGAGATCACCAGGAGGATCTCCCCCTCTTCGGTGCGCTGGAAGGCGTTTTCCAGGAGGTTGAGCAGGATCTGCCGCAGGCGCGTGGGATCGCCGATGAAACGTCGCGGCACCTGGGGCTGGATGAAGCTGAGCAGTTCGACCCGGTGCTCTTCGGCGCGCGGCCGGAAGATGTCCAGGCAGTCGTCGAGCAGGGCATTGAGGTCGAAAGTGACCTCTTCCAGCTCGATCTGGCCGCTTTCCAGGCGAGTGATGTCGATGATCTCGTTGATCAGGTTGAGCAGTTCGGCACCGGCGCTGTGGATGGTCTGCACATAGTCGCGTTGCTTGGCCGACAGCGCCGTGCCCTGCAACAGCTCGGTCATGCCCAGCACTCCGTTCATGGGCGTGCGAATTTCATGGCTGATGCGCGAGAGGAATTCGGCCTTGCCCTTGAGCTCCGCGTGGTTGGCAGCGCGATCGCGAGTCCGGGTGAAATGCTCCTCGCGCAGGTAGCGGCGGCGTTCTTCCAGGGCCAGGGTGAGCAGGATGCCACTGAACATGCAGCTGCTGATCAAGGCGCGGCCCAGCCAGATGGGCGCGTTGGCATAGCCGGCCAGGACCGGTAGCGCGAGCATGCCGGCGACCGCCAACAGGGCGCAGCTCACTACTAGCAGGCGCGCATAGTGGGCGCCCTGGTGCCAGCGTTCCAGGGCGATGCCCAGGCAAACGAGCAGAGCCAGCCCATTGATCGCCATCAGCCAGTCGCCAATGTAGACATCGCCGGCCACGAAGCGGACCGCGGCGCCAAGGCCCACCAGCACCAGCAGGGTACCAATCAGGCGGCGGCTCCAGAGCGGCAGGCGGCGCCAACCAAAGAAGGCACCGATCAGGTTCAGGCCGGCGGCGCTGCAGCCCAGGACCGACAGATCGGTCAGCAGCGGCGCCTGGCTCTTGAAGGCGCCGAGCAGGAATTTGCTCAGCCCGAACAGGTTCAGCGCCACGCAGACCAGCATCACCAGCAGCAGGGTCAAGGCACTGGTGGCACGACTGCGGTGGTAGAGCAGTTGCACACCGTTGTACAGCGCCAGCATGGCCAGGCAGCCGAGCAGCACGCCGAACAGCACCAGGCGGTGCGTCACCTCGGCTTCGGCACTGCTGCTGAGGTTCAGGGAGATGCGCATCGGCTGGGGCGATTCGAATCTCAGGAACAGGTCCAGCGGCTGATCGCTCGCCGGGATCGGAAAGACAAAGTCGCGGCTGACTTGCAATGGATTGAGCAGGGGGCGCGACAAACCATCGCGAATCTCGCTGAGCAGCTGGTCGTCGCGGTAAGCGAAGAAATCCAGGTAGCCCACATTGGGCGAGACGATGCGCAGCAGGCGTTGCTGGGTGTCGGGCTGGATGCGGGTGTGCAACCAGAGTGCGCCTGGGCCAGCCGGGCGATGGGTCTTGGCCGCGGTCAACGGCTTGAAGGCGGAGAGCCGGTCGCGGACCTCGTCGAGGGTGTATTCACCCGTGACGTCTTCGTATTGAGCCCAGCCGGCGTCCGGCGAATTCTCGGCCTGCACGGAGTTGGCCACCAGCAGCAACAGCAGCCAGCCGATCACAAAGCCTATGGCGATCCAGAGCCGGTGCACGAGAGTTCCCTTCGCGGATGCGGACGTCGAGTATAGATCAGCCCGTCACGTCTGTTGACGTAACAGTGTAACAGGCTGATCCCAGGGTGAGCTTCACTGTCGCTCGCGGGCGATGGCGCGGTAGCCGATGTCGCTACGGTAGAAGCAGCCATTCCAGGAGACTTCCTGGGCCAGGGCATAGGCATTCTGCTGGGCGGCGGAGACCGTTTCGCCCAGCGCCGTGGCGCAGAGTACCCGACCGCCGGCTGTCACCACCTGACCATCGCGCAGCGCGGTACCGGCCTGGAACACCTTGCCCGGCAGGGTCGCGGCAGCGTCGAGACCGGCGATGACATCACCCTTGGCGTAGTCACCCGGATACCCGCCCGCGGCGAGGACGATGCCCAGGCTCGGTCGTGGATCCCAGCAAGCCTCGATCTTGTCGAGGGCCTCGGCCAGGGCGGCCTCCACCAGCAGCACCAGGCTGGACTGCAGGCGCAGCATCACCGGCTGGGTCTCGGGATCACCGAAACGGCAGTTGAATTCGATGACCTTGGGTGCACCGCTCTGATCGATCATCAGGCCGGCATAGAGGAAGCCGGTATAGACGTTGCCTTCACTGGCCATGCCGGCCACGGTGGGCTCGATGATCTCGCGCATGACCCGGGCGTGGACCTCGGGGGTGACGACCGGCGCGGGGGAGTAGGCGCCCATGCCGCCGGTGTTGGGACCGCTGTCGCCGTCGCCGACGCGCTTGTGGTCCTGGCTGGTGGCCATGGGCAGCACGTTCTTGCCGTCGACCATGACGATGAAGCTGGCTTCCTCGCCGTCGAGGAACTCCTCGATCACCACCCGCGCACCGGCATCGCCGAAGGCATTGCCGGAAAGCATGTCCCGCACGGCTTCCTCGGCTTCGGCCAGGGTCATGGCGACGATCACGCCCTTGCCGGCAGCCAGGCCGTCGGCCTTGATCACGATGGGCGCACCCTGCTCGCGCAGATAGGCCAGGGCCGGCTCCACCTCGGTGAAGTTGGCATAGGCGGCGGTGGGGATCCGGTGCCGGGCCAGGAAGTCCTTGGTGAAGGCCTTGGAGCCTTCCAGCTGGGCAGCGCCGGCGGTGGGGCCGAAGCAGGGCAGGCCGCGGCTGCGGAACAGGTCGACCACCCCGGCCACCAGCGGCGCCTCGGGGCCGACGATGGTCAGCTCGACATGGGCGGCGGCGAAGTCGGCCAGTTGCTCAAGGGCCAGGACGTCGAGGGCGACGTTCTCGCACTTGGCCTCGGTGGCGGTGCCGGCATTGCCGGGGGCGACGTAGACCTTGGTCACTCGCGTGTCCTGGGCGACTTTCCAGGCCAGGGCGTGTTCGCGGCCACCGCTACCGATGATGAGTACGTTCATGAAGCTTTCCTCTGGGCGGACCGCACGCAGCCGTCCACCCTTGACAGTGGGATCGACGGCCAGGGCGCAGGGCCCGGCCGTGGCGGACCTTAGTGGCGGAAGTGGCGCATGCCGGTGAAGACCATGGCGATGCCCGCTTCGTCCGCGGCGGCGATGACTTCGGCGTCGCGCATGGAGCCGCCCGGCTGGATCACCGCAGTGATGCCATTGGCCGCGGCGTTGTCGATGCCGTCACGGAAGGGGAAGAAGGCGTCCGAAGCCATGACCGCACCCGCCACCGCCAGGCCGGCGTGCTCGGCCTTGATGGCGGCGATACGCGCCGAGTTGACGCGGCTCATCTGGCCGGCGCCGATACCGACGGTCTGCTGGCCCTTGGCGTAGACGATGGCATTGGATTTGACGAACTTGGCCACCTTCCAGGCGAAGATCAGGTCCTGCAGTTCCTGTTGGCTGGGCGCGCGCTGGGTCACCACCTTGAGGTCGTCGGCGGTGATCATGGCGATGTCGCGGCTCTGCACCAGCAGACCACCATTGACGCGCTTGAGGTCCAGGCCGGGCTTGCGCTCGGCGGGCCACTCGCCGCACTCCAGCAGGCGGACGTTGGCCTTGGCCGCTACTACGTCGCGGGCTTCGGCGCTGACGCGCGGCGCGATGATCACCTCGACGAACTGGCGCTCGACGATGGCACGGGCGGTGTCGGCGTCCAGCTCGCGGTTGAAGGCGATGATGCCGCCAAAGGCCGACTCGCTGTCGGTGGCATAGGCCAGTTCATAGGCCTGGCGCAGGTCACCGGCCACGGCCACGCCGCAGGGGTTGGCGTGCTTGACGATGACGCAGGCCGGCTGGTCGTAGCTCTTCACGGTTTCCAGGGCAGCATCGGTGTCGGCGACATTGTTGAAGGAGAGCTCCTTGCCCTGCAGCTGGGTGGCGGTCGCCACGCAGGCTTCGCTGGCGTGCTCGACATAGAAGGCCGCCTGCTGGTGCGGGTTCTCGCCGTATCTCATGTCCTGCGCCTTGATGAACTGGGCGCTGAAGGTGCGCGGGAAGGCGGCACGGCCTTCGGTGGACAGGGTCTCGGCCTGCTGGTCGATGCTACCCAGGTAGTTGGCGATCATGCCGTCGTAGGCGGCGGTGTGTTCGAAGGCCTTAAGCGCGAGGTCGAAGCGCTGGGCGTAGGTCAGGCCGCCGGCCTTGAGGTCGTCGAGGATCGCCGCGTAGTCGCTGGCGTTGACTACGATGGCGACGTCCTTGTGGTTCTTGGCCGCGCTGCGGACCATGGTCGGACCGCCGATATCGATGTTCTCGATGGCATCGGCCAGGCTGCAGCCGGGTTTGGCCACGGTGGCGGCGAAGGGATAGAGGTTGACCGCGACCAGGTCGATCGGGCGAATACCGTGTTCGCTCATGACCTCGTGGTCGACGCCGCGACGACCGAGGATGCCGCCGTGGATCTTCGGGTGCAGGGTCTTGACGCGGCCGTCCATCATTTCCGGGAAGCCGGTGTAGTCGGCGACTTCCAGCGCCGGGATGCCCTCGTCGCGCAAGAGCTTGTAGGTACCGCCGGTGGACAGGATTTCCACACCGATGGCCGCGAGTTCACGGGCGAAGTCGACGACGCCCGTCTTGTCGGACACGCTGATCAGCGCACGGCGGACGGGGAGGCGAGAGGTCTGGTCGGTCATGGTCATGTCCATCAGGAGGAGAAAGACCGCCGGTCAAGCCCTCTGGGCCGCCGGCGAGGAGGCGGATCAGAGCAGGTCGTACTGCTTGAGCTTCTTGCGCAGGGTGCCGCGATTGAGCCCGAGCATCTCCGACGCCTTGGTCTGGTTGCCCTTGACGTAATTCATCACGCTTTCGAGCAAGGGTGCTTCCACTTCGCAGAGCACCATGTTGTAGACGTCGGTCACCGGCTGCCCATCGAGATGGGCGAAGTAGCTGCGCAGCGCCTTTTCCACGCTGTCGCGCAGCGTCTGGCCCTCTTGCAGGGGGGCGGTCAGGTGCTGCTTGAGGTCGCCGTTGTCACTCACGGGCGCTGTTCCAGTCAAAGTCTCGGTCATCGAATTCATGCCACCTGCTTCCCGATCGGGGGCTGCGCGAAAAACGCGCGAATGCTGGCGTGCTGGGCTTGAGTGTCTTGTAGTCGGTTGAACTGGGCGCGCGATTCCGCTGCGCCCGGACGGTCGGCCAGGTACCAGCCGACGTGCTTGCGGGCGATGCGCACGCCCATTTCCGGGCCATAGAAGGCGTGCAGGGCGTCCAGATGCTCCAGCAGGATGGCTGCCACCTCGGCATCGCTGGGCGCTGCCAGGTGTTCACCGGTCGCCAGGTAATGGGCGATCTCGCGAAAGATCCAGGGCCGGCCCTGGGCCGCGCGGCCGATCAGCAGGCCGTCGCAGCGGGTATGCTCGAGCACCGCCCGAGCCTTTTCCGGGCTGTCGATGTCGCCGTTGGCGAACACCGGGATGCCTACCGCCTGCTTGATGGCCGCGATGGTGTCGTACTCGACGGCGCCGAGGAACCTATCGTCCCGGGTGCGGCCATGTACGGCCAGTGCCTGGATGCCGGCCGCCTCGGCCAGCTGCGCGATGCGCAGGCCGTTGCGATTCTCGGGATCCCAGCCGGTACGGATCTTCAGGGTCACGGGTACATGCACCGCGGCCACCACGGCGGCGAGGATCTCGGCCACCAGGGCCTCGTCCTTCATCAGCGCGGAGCCGGCGGCCTTGTTGCAGACCTTCTTCGCCGGGCAGCCCATGTTGATGTCGATGATCTGGGCGCCCAGTTCGACATTGCGCTGCGCCGCCTCGGCCAGCATCGCTGGGTCGCCGCCGGCGATCTGCACCGAGCGTGGCTCCTGCTCGCTGGCATGGATCAGGCGCAGCCGCGACTTGCGGCTGTCATAGAGACGCACGTCACTGGTCACCATTTCCGACACGGCCATGCCGGCGCCGAGCGCGAGGCACAGGCGGCGGAAGGGCAGGTCGGTGACCCCGGCCATGGGCGCGAGAATCAGCGAGTTGGGCAAGGTATAAGGGCCGATGCGTACCATCGACATATCTTTTTCCCTGGCGAATAGGCGCCTGTTCCGCCTGCGCCGGAAACCGGCCGCGGACAGGGGCTGCTGTGCTTGAAAAGGGTTGGGAATGATACCCGCTCGACGCCTCCGGATAAAGCGCGAGTTGGCTAGTTTATGAGCAATTCACCCCGGGCCTACTCTGGCGAGAAGAAGCTCAGACTATAGTTCACCGCCCGCGGACCAGGGTCGAGAATGTCCAGGGCGATGTGGATCGGCGTCTGCGGCGGCATCTCGTCCTGGCCCTTGAGCTCGCCGTTCAGGTACTCGCCCGGCTTGAAACGACGGCTCGCGAGCAGCTGGCCGTTGAGGTCGGCGAAGCGCAATTCGAGCAGCGGGAACGGCTGGGAGAAGGGCGCGCGGTTGTAAAGGATGGCATCGACGCGCAGGGCGCCGGAAAACTGCGGATGGCTGCGTACCACCAGGTTGCTGCTGCGGATCTGCTGGACATCGACCTTGGACGGCACCTTGCAGCCCAGGCTGGCGCAGGCCTGGACGAACAGCGGTCGATAGCTGTCCTGCCGCGCCAGCTCGTCGAAGTGGTAGTAGACATACTGACCAGCCAGCCCGAGCAGTGCCAGCAGGCAGAGCAGCGCCCACAGCAGGCGCCGGCCCCAGTGGGGGCGCTCCTGGCGACTGTCCAGCTGCAGCGGCTCGTCGTGCAGGTCGACCAGAGGGTCGTCCTGCCACTCCGGCTCACTGCGAAGAGCGGTCGCCGACTTGGCCGGCAGCGTCTCGTCTTCGGTATCGCGGTCGGCGCTGAGCGGCTCGGGTGTGGGCTCCTGCCAATCGTCCAGGCGGCCCAGGCCGGGCTCGGCCCGCTCGTCCTCGTCAGCCTCGACCGCGCCGAGTGCCGGCTCCTGGCGTTCGCGAGCGGGCGCGGTTAGGGGAGCGGGCGGCGGTGCCGGTGCGGGTTTCAGCGGCGCCGCCAGAGCCGCGGCAGGCCGTGGGCTGATGACGGGCTCAACGGGTTCGGGCTCCGGGGCCAGCTCTGGTTCTGGTTCTGGCTCGAAGGTCGATGCGGGCACCGACTCGGGTTCCGCGTCGAGCGAGAGATCAGATTCGGCCTGCAGCCTCAAGGGTTCCGGCTCCGGGTCGCGTGCGGTGGACAGCGCGCCGAGCGACGGCAGTTCGAAGGCGTCCTCGTCTTCCTGGGAGCGACGGGCGGCCAGCCCTTGTGCCGGTGCGGGCTCTTCCCGCGGGGCTATCACGGCCGGTGGTGCTGCCGGCGCGACGGGCGTGCGGCGCTGCTCTTCCAGGGCGCTCAGGCGAGCGACCTCGGCATCCAGCTCCAGGTGGCTCAGGTCCAGTTCGTCGTGCGGCCAGGCGGCTTCGCTCGACGTCGGCGTGGGCTCGGCCATCGGGACGGGTGCCACCGGGGCGGCTTCCGGCGCCGTCAGCGGCGCGGCCTGGTTGCTGGCATTGAACACTTCCAGGCAGACGCCACAGCGTACGTCGCCGTCCGCGGCGGCCAGGTGTTCCTGGGTGACGCGGAAGCGGGTATGGCAATGCGGGCACTGGGCGACGAGGGATTCGGTCATGGCGAGGCGACAGCCAGGGAATTTAAGCGCGCTAGTGTACCCGAAGGCCCTGGCGAAAGAAGGGCCTCTACCGGGCCGCCGGTTGAGCGGACCGGTAGAGGCGCAGGCGGTCAGCGGCGACGAGTGCCGCTGATGCGGACCCAGCCATCCAGGGTGGCGGTAGGTTCCAGGTCGAAGCAGCCGGCGTAGGCGGCACGCACGTCCTCGGCTTGCTCGGCGAGGATGCCGGAGAGGGCCAGGCGGCCACCGATGCGGGTCAGGCGGGTGATCTGCTCGGCCAGGCCGACCAGTGGACCGGCGAGGATGTTGGCCACCACCACGTCGGCCTGCTCGCCTGGCAGGTCGGCGGGGAGATAAAGAGGAAAACGCGCCGGGTCGATGCCATTGCGGTTGGCATTCTCCCGCGAGGCTTCCAGGGCCTGGACATCGATGTCGGTGCCCACCGCGCGCTCGGCGCCCAGCAGCAGGGCGGCAATGGCGAGGATGCCCGAGCCGCAGCCGAAATCCAGCACCTGGCGCCCCTCGACCGGCTCGCCGTCCAGCCATTGCAGGCACAGCGAGGTGGTGGGGTGGGTGCCGGTGCCGAAGGCCAGGCCCGGGTCGAGCAGCAGGTTGACCGCCGCCGGCTCCGGCGCCTCGTGCCAGCTGGGCACGATCCACAGCCGCTGGCCGAAGCGCATGGGCTGGAAGTTGTCCATCCAGCTGCGCTCCCATTCCTGGTCTTCCAGGCGCTCCACCTCGTAGACGAGGCCGTTGGCCAGGAGCTGCACGCGCTGTTCCAGCGCCTTGGCGTCGGTATCGCCTTCGAACAGCGCCAGCAGATGGGTCTGGGACCACAGCGGGGTGGTGCCGAGGTCCGGCTCGAAGATCGGCTGGTCCTCGGCGTCCATGAAGGTCACCGAGACGGCACCCAGTTCGAGCATGAGGTCTTCGTAGGTTTCCGCCTGGGCGGGGGTGAGGGCGAGGCGGACTTGCAGCCAGGACATGGTGGGCTACCTGAATCGGGTCAAAGCGGGGAGGGTAAATGAAAACGGGCTGCCCGAGGGCAGCCCGTTCGCTGAATCAAAGGTCGTCATGCACTCAGTGGCGCATGCCGAGCTTCTTCTCCAGATAGTGGATGTTCACCGCGCCCTGGCCGAAGGCCTGGTCGCGGGTCAGCATCCGGTGCAGATCGGCGTTGGTCTTGATGCCGTCGACGATCAGCTCGTCCAGGGCGTTGCGCATCCGGGCCATGGCCTCTTCGCGCGTCTTGCCCCAGGTGATCAGCTTGGCGATCAGCGAATCGTAGTTCGGCGGAACCTTGTAGCCGCTGTACAGGTGCGAATCCACCCGTACGCCGTTGCCGCCCGGCGCATGGAAATGCTTGACCAGGCCCGGGGAGGGCATGAAGGTCTTGGGGTCTTCGGCGTTGATCCGGCACTCGATGGCGTGGCCGGTGATCTTGATGTCTTCCTGCTTGATCGACAGCGGGTTGCCAGCGGCGATGCTGAGCATCTCCTTGACGATGTCGACGCCAGTGATCATCTCGGTCACCGGATGCTCCACCTGTACGCGGGTGTTCATCTCGATGAAGTAGAAGCGACCGTCTTCGTAGAGGAACTCGAAGGTACCCGCGCCACGGTAGCCGATGTCGATGCATGCCTTGACGCAGCGCGCCAGGACTTCCTCGCGAGCCTTTTCGTCGATCTGGGGCGCAGGCGCCTCCTCGATCACCTTCTGGTGACGACGCTGCAGCGAGCAGTCGCGATCGTAGAGGTGCACGGCATTGCCCTGGCCGTCGGAGAGGACCTGGACTTCCACGTGACGCGGATTGCCGAGGAACTTCTCCATGTAGACCATGGAGTTGCCAAAGGCGGCGCCGGCTTCGGTCTGGGTCAGCTTGATCGACTTGATCAGCTCGGCCTCGTCCTCGACCACGCGCATGCCGCGACCACCACCGCCACCGGCGGCCTTGATGATCACCGGATAGCCGACTTCGCGGCCGATGCGCAGGCACTCGGCCTCGTCATCCGGCAGGGCGCCGTCGGAGCCCGGTACGGTGGGCACGCCGGCCTGCTTCATGGCGTTCTTGGCGGATACCTTGTCGCCCATCAGGCGAATCACGTCGGCGGTGGGGCCGACGAAGGCGAAACCGGACTGCTCCACCTGCTCGGCGAAGTCGGCGTTCTCGGCGAGAAAGCCGTAGCCGGGGTGGATGGCAGTGGCACCGGTGACTTCCGCGGCACTGATGATGGCCGGGATGTTCAGGTAGGACAGGGGCGAGGGGGCCGGGCCGATGCACACCGATTCGTCGGCGAGGGACAGATGCATCAGTTCGCGGTCGGCGGTGGAGTGAACCGCCACCGTCTTGATGCCCAGCTCCTTGCAGGCACGCACCACGCGCAGGGCGATTTCTCCGCGGTTGGCGATCAGGACTTTTTCCAGCATCGTGGGCTCCACGGGCTTAGACAATGGTGAACAGCGGCTGGTCGAATTCGACGGGCTGGCCGTTCTCGACCAGCACCTGGCCGATGGTGCCGCTGGCTTCGGCTTCGATGTGGTTCATCATCTTCATGGCTTCGACGATGCACAGGATGTCGCCTTTCTTCACCTGCTGGCCGACTTCGACGAAGGCCGGAGTGGTGGGCGAGGACGCGCGGTAGAAGGTGCCGACCATGGGCGAGCGAGCCACGTTACCAGTCAGTTGCGGAGCGGCAGCTTCGGTCGCAGGGGCGGCAGCGGCCGGAGCGGCAGCCGGAGCCGGCGCGGCGACCGGCGCGGGGGCGGCGGCGTAGACGGTCTGCATGCCCTGGTTGCGGCCGGTGTTGCGGCTGATGCGGACGGACTCTTCGCCTTCGCGGATTTCCAGCTCGTCGATACCGGACTCTTCCAGCAACTCGATCAGTTTCTTGACTTTACGGATGTCCATTGGCGTTGGCTCTCCCCTCGGGTTCAGGTGATGTTCTGGATATTGGGTCGCGCTCAGCCGCGGGCGGCGAGCTGTTCGCAGGCGGCTTCCAGCGCCAGGCGATAGCCACTGGCGCCGAGTCCGCAGATGACACCGACCGCCACATCGGAAAAATAGGAGTGGTGGCGGAAGGCTTCGCGCTTGTGCACGTTCGACAGGTGCACTTCGATGAATGGGATGCTCACCGCGAGCAAGGCGTCACGTAGGGCGACGCTGGTATGGGTGAAGGCAGCCGGATTGATCAGGATGAAATCCACCCCTTCGTCGCGCGCGGCGTGGATGCGCTCGATCAGCAGGTGCTCGGCGTTGCTTTGCAGGTGGTCCAGGCGATGCCCTGCCGCGCTGGCGCGGGCTTCGAGATCGGCGTTGATCTGCGCCAGGGTGGTAGCCCCGTAGACGCCCGGCTCGCGGGTTCCCAGCAGATTCAGGTTGGGCCCGTGCAGTACCAGCAGATGCGCCATAGCCACTTGCCTCGCGATTTCGCAACCAGATTGGCCGCGGACTATGCCGCAACCTGAGGTGACTGTCCAGTCGCTAGACGTTTGCCGGAAATGCCAGCACGTTGGGCGAAATTCTTTTTAATCGCTGGCGATAAACCTTTTCACCTCGCCCAGTCGTGCAAGAAAGCCCGTAGCGTCGATTTCGCCGACGATGCGACCCTTTGCCTGTTCCTGGCCGTTGGCAGCATAGAACAGGATCGCGGGTGGGCCGAACAGGCCTCGCTGTTGCAGCCACTGCCGCTGTTCCCGGGTGCTTTGCGTCATATCGAAGCGGATCAGCTCGAAGTCCCTGAGTTGCGCCTGGACCTCGGGGTTGCCGAATACCTCGCGCTCGATGACCTTGCAGCTGATGCACCAGTCGGCGTAGACGTCCACCAGCACTGGGCGGCCTTGGCCGACGCTGGCAGCCAGGGCCGCCGGATCGCTCAGGCTACGCAGGCCATCCTCGCGTGCGACCACCGCCGGCCGGGCGGACTCGCCCAGGGGGCGCAGCGGATCGCTGGCACCACGCAGGGCCCCGATACCCGCCGCCACGCCGTATACCACCAGTGCCAGGCCGGCCAGTTGCAGCAGGCGTTGGCGAGGGGGCTTGGGTACGAATTCCAGCGCACCAAGAAACAGCCCGCCCCCGGCGGCCAGCAGGCCCCAGGCCGCCAGTGCCAGCGGCCCGGGCAGCAGCCGTTCGAGCAGCCATAGCGCCACGGCCAGCAGGAGCACTCCGAAGGCATTGCGCATGCCCACCAGCCAGCCCCCGCTACGCGGCAACAGGGCCCCGCCGCCGGCAGCGATCAGAATCAGCGGGGTGCCCATGCCCAGGCCCAGGGCGAAGAGGGCCAGTCCGCCGCCAAGCCAGTCGGCGGTGCTGCTGATATAGAGCAGCAGTCCCGCCAGGGGCGCCGAGACGCAGGGCGAGACGATCAGGCTGGACAGCACGCCGAGGGTAGCCGCGCCGCCGAGGGAGCCGCCCCGGGTACCACTGGCCAGGTGCTCCAGGCGATCGCGCAGGACCGCCGGCAGGCGCAGCTCGAAAAGGCCGAACATGGCCAGGGCGAACAGCAGGAACAACAGGGCGAAGGGGACCAGCACCCAGGCCGACTGCAGTTGCGCCTGCAGGTTGAGGCTGGCGCCGAAGACCCCCATGAGCGCGCCCAGGGCGGCGAAACTCAGCGCCATGGGTATCACATAGGCCAGCGCCAGCAACAGGCCACGACCCGGGCGCGCCTTGCCGGCCAGGACCACGGCCGAGACGATGGGCAGCATCGGCAGTACGCAGGGGGTGAAGGTCAGACCGAGGCCAGCCAGGAAGGCCAGCAGGATTCTTTTCCACCACCCCTGGTCGAGAACGGGGGTCTCACCCGCTGGGCTCGCGGCGGGCGAGGCCACGGGGCCGGTAACCTCGAGGGTGCGGGTTTCCGGTGGATAGCAAAGACCGCGATCGGCGCAGCCCTGGTAGGTGACCCTTATCCGACCGCCGCGGTCGGGCGCCAGGGACAGGGGGATGTCGACGCCCGCGTGATAGACCTGGACGTCGCCGAACCATTCGTCGTGCTTGGGCTCGCCGGGCGGTAGGACCACCGGCGTGGTCAGCAGGCCGGGGTCGGCGTCGAAGGCGAAGCGCTGGCGATAGAGGTAGTAGCCCTCGGCGATGGTGAAGCGCACCACGCTGCGGCCGTCGGCGTCACGCCGCTGCTCCAGGCGAAAGGCCTGATCCACCGGCAGGAACTGCTGGTTGGGGCGCTGGCCGCCGAGGCCCAGGTCCGCCGCCGGTCGTGGCGCGTCGAACAGGCCGGCGGTGGCGGGCAGGGTCAGCAGCAGGGTGAGCAGGAACAGCAGGGCACGCATGGTCATCTCGATGATCGGCAGCGGCCGATCATAGCAGAGGCATCCGGCCCGCCAGACTAGCCCTGGCCGTACTGGCGCACGCAGTTGCGTCCGGCATGCTTGGCGGCGTAGAGGGCTTCGTCCGCCTGCTTGGCCAGCAGCGACATCTCCTGATCGGGCTGCAACTGCGCCACGCCAGCGCTGAAGGTGCAGCTGAGTTCCTTGGGCGGCGCCGGGTAGTGGATCTCGGCGAAGCGCTGGCGGATCTCGTCGATCAGGCGGGTGGCGGTGGCCAGGTCGGTGTCGGGCAGGACGATGGCGAATTCCTCGCCGCCATAACGGCCGATGTGGTCGGACTTGCGCAGCCGCTGCTTGAGAAACAGCGCCAGACTCTTGATCACCCGATCGCCCATGGGGTGACCATAGTGGTCGTTGACCTGCTTGAAATGGTCGATGTCTAGCATGGCGAAGGTGATTGGCCGCTGGCTGCGCCGGGCGCGGAAGCAGGCGTCCTCCAGCAGCTGCAGGGTGTGGGTGTGGTTGTACAGGCCGGTAAGGCTGTCCTGGACGATGCGCGCTTGCAGGCTGCGCGCCCTGGCGGCGCGGGTGCGCACCGTGGCGATCAGGTGGCGCGGCTTGATCGGCTTGGTGAGGAAGTCGTCGCCTCCTTCGCTCATGGCATCCAGCTGCTTGTCGAGGTCGTCCTCGGCCGACAGGTAGATGATGGGCACGCTGACGTAGCGCTCGTGCTGGCGGATGACCTTGGCCAGTTCGGTGCCGGTGCACTCGGGCATGTACATGTCGAGGATGATCAGGTCGGGTACGAATTCGGCCAGGTGCGCCATCACCGCGCCGGGCTGCATGAGGGTGCGGGTGACGATGCCGGCGCTATTGAGCGCCATCTCCGTGGCCATGGCCTGGGCGCGGGAGTCGTCCACCACCAGGGCGCGGATCGGATCGTAGTAGACGGTGCGGGTGAGGGTCTCGATCTTTTCCAGCAGGCGCGCCGAGTCCAGGGTGCCGGTGTAGAACTCCTGGCCGCCGGCGCGCACCGCCGCCAGGCGAAAGGGGGTGTCGGCCTCCTGGTGGCTGTAGAACAGCACCGGCAGCTTGCGCTCGAGACCGTTCTGGGCCTCCAGGGCCAACCGGATGCCGACGCCCGGGCCACCGAAGTCCACGTCCATGACGATGACCGCCGGGTGGCGGCTGTCCATCATCGACCGGAAGTCGTCGGCGTTGTGGATGATCTGGATGGTGACGCCGAAGTATTCCATCTGCGGCGCCAGGCGCTCGGCGCGTTCGGTGTCGAGCAGCGCGATGTAGATCGGCTTGCGCAGCGGTGGCAGGTTGGTGGTTTCGAGCTGATCGCCCTGGCGCAGGCCGGTGCGCGACAGGCTCTGCATGGCCTGGCTGAGTTCGGTGATGGCCTGGCTGTTGAGACGCCCGCGATTGGCGGCGACCTGGGCCAGGGTCCCGCCAATGGTTTCGGCGAGATCGGCATGCCCCTGCTGTTCGAAGCGCTTCGCGTATTGCAGGAGGCGGGCATTGGCGTCGCTCAGCTCGGCAAGGCTGCCATTCGTCCATTCGTCCCGTTGCAACCGCTGCCAGATCTCCAGCACCTGGCGCGACTGATGGATGACCCGCTGGGCGAAGTGCAGCTTGAGGCGGTCCCGGTTCGGATCATCTGGTTCGCTCACGAATTGTTCCGTCATTCTTGAGGTGGTGGCCCTATGCTACCAATTGAAACCTGGCAGGGTAGAGGCGATACCCTGGTTAGCGGCGGCTATGCCGCTTGCACGGACACTGTCTGTCGCTTCTGGAGTAGCGTCTGTCGCCTGTTACCCTAGTCTCGGAAGCGGCTGCGCACGCGCATCGTGTCCGCCTTGCCAGCGAGGGCCGCGCAACCGGCGCCGGCGGCAGGGGTCCAAGCGCCAACACCTTTGAAATCATTGCAAGGAATTGCCCATGCGGGAGTGGAACTTGAGATCGGGATGGCTCCGGCTGGTGGCAGTGCTGGTAGCGCTCTACCTGCTGGTCACCCTGGCGATAGGCTGGTACTGGAGTCGCGAGCCGGACTTCTTCCCGGTTCAGCAGCATGCCCAAGAGGCAGCTGCGGCCAGCGGTCGCAAACTGGTGCTCGGCTACACCACGGTCGAGACGCTCAAGCAGGTCGCTGGAACCCTGCTGGACAAGCCGGGCGGTTATCTCTCCAACGACATCTTCCCGCCCGGCCTGTGGCTGGACGACATGCCGTCCTGGGAATACGGCGTACTGGTGCAGACCCGCGACCTGGCCCGCGCCCTGCGCAAGGACTTCGCCCGCTCTCAGTCGCAGTCCACCGAAGACGTCGACCTGGCCCAGGCCGAGCCGCGCTTCAATTTCGACAACCACAGCTGGGCCATGCCCTCGTCGGAATCGGAATACCGCGCCGGCATCGTCTCCCTGGACCGCTACCTGGCGCGCCTGGGTGGCCAGAACACCCAGGGCCAGCAGGCTGCCTACTTCTATTCGCGCTCGGACAACCTGCGCAACTGGCTGGGTGACGTCGAGACCCGTCTGGGCTCGCTGTCCCAGCGGCTTTCCGCCAGCGTCGGTCGCGTGCGCCTCGACGCCGAAGTGCGGCCGAACCAGGACATCCCCGCCGGCCAGGTGCCGGAGGTGCACGAACAGCGCGTCGAGACGCCTTGGCTGCAGATCGACAACGTCTTCTACGAGGCCCGCGGTCAGGCCTGGGCGCTGACGCATATCCTGCGCGCCATCGAAGTGGACTTCGCCGATACCCTGGCCAAGAAGAACGCCACGGTGAACGTGCGCGAGATCATTCGTGAGCTGGAAGCGGCGCAGCAACCGGTCTGGAGTCCGATGATCCTCAACGGCAGCGGCTTCGGCATCCTGGCCAATCACTCGCTGGTGATCGCCAACTACATCTCCCGCGCCAACGCCGCCATCATCGACCTGCGCCAGCTGCTGGAACAGGGCTGATGACGATAGGGGCGCGCGAGGCGGCGCATCGTGCCGCCTCCGACCAAGAGATGGTGCTCTGGGTCGATCGCGACGATCGGATCCAGGGCCAGTTGCCGCGCGCCGAGTTGCGCGCCCGCGGCCTGATCGGGCGCTGCACCTTCATCCTGCTGTTCAACGCCGCTGGTGAGCTGTGCGTGCACCAGCGGACCCTGAGCAAGGCGCTCTATCCGGGCTACTGGGACGTCGCCGCTGGCGGCATGGTGGCGCCGGGCGAGAGCTATGCGGAGTCGGCGGCGCGGGAGCTGGCCGAGGAGCTGGGCGTCAGCGGTATAGCGCTGCGCGAGCACGGCACCTTCTACTTTGAAGAGCCCGGCAATCGACTCTGGGGCGGAGTGTTCAGCGCCTGCTGGAAGGGTCCGCTGCGCTTGCAGCCGGAAGAGGTGCTGGAAGCGCGCTTTCTCCTGCCTGCGATGATTCTCGACGAGGCACGGCGCCTGCCGTACTGTCCTGATTCCCTCGAAGCCCTGCGGCTGGTCCTCAGCCAAACGGATGTCGCATCCCTGCCTTAATTTCTCGCATTCGCGCCTTAGCATCCGGGGGCGATACTGCTACATTGCGCGGCCCCGGAATAGCGCGGCCCGTACTGGCTGGCGCTGCATCCAAGGTTTCCTCCAGGCGCCTGGCGCCTGAACCCGAACTGGGAGGACCACCCCTTGAGCAAGAAAGCCTCGTCCCTGTCGGACCTCAGCCGCCTGGTGTATTCCACCGACGTCGGCCGCATCCGTCCGGAAGAACCCCAGGCGCCGGTACCGGCCGGTGACGGCATCGCCCGGGTCCGGCGTGAAACCAAGGGGCGTGGCGGCAAGACGGTCACCACGGTCAGTGGCGTACCCCTGGGCGAGGAAGAGCTCAAGGACCTGGCCAGTGCGCTCAAGCGCCGCTGTGGGACGGGTGGGGCGCTCAAGGATGGCGTCATCGAGATCCAGGGTGACCATGTCGACCTGCTGCTCGGCGAACTCGAAAAGCGCGGCTTCAAGACCAAGCGCTCCGGCGGCTAGGCCAGGCCTTCCCGCCTCCGCGTACAACTTACCGCCCCTGGCGGCGGTCCATCCAAAGCAAGATTCCCTACAGGAGATTCCCGCGAATGTCCCCACGACGCACGCGCAAAGATGACGGCAGCCAGTGGACCGTGGCGGACAGCCGCAGCGTCTATGGTATTCGCCACTGGGGTGCCGGCTACTTCGCCATCAGCGATGCCGGCAACGTCGAGGTCCGGCCCCACGGCCCGGACGGCCAACCGATCGACCTGCACGTATTGGTCGGCCAGCTACGCGAAGCGGGACTGTCGCTGCCGCTGCTGGTGCGTTTCCCCGACATTCTCCAGGGCCAGGTGCGTCACCTGACGGGCGCCTTCGATCGCAACATCGAGCGCCTCGACTACCAGGGCCGCTACACCGCCCTCTATCCGATCAAGGTCAACCAGCAGGAGGCGGTGGTGGAAAACATCATCGCCACTCGCGACGTCTCCATCGGCCTGGAAGCCGGCTCCAAGCCGGAGCTAATGGCGGTGCTGGCGCTGGCGCCCAAGGGCGGCACCATCGTCTGCAACGGCTACAAGGACCGCGAATTCATCCGTCTGGCGCTGATGGGGCAGAAGCTCGGTCATAGCGTCTTCATCGTCATCGAGAAGGAATCCGAGGTCCCGTTGGTGATCGAGGAGGCGGCCGAGCTCAAGGTCACGCCCCAGGTTGGCCTGCGGGTGCGACTGTCGTCCCTGGCATCGAGCAAATGGGCCGATACCGGTGGCGAGAAGTCCAAGTTCGGCCTCTCCGCCGCCCAGCTGCTGTCGGTGATCGAGCGCTTCCGCGCCGCCGGCCTGGAGCAGGGTGTGCGCCTGCTGCACTTCCACATGGGATCGCAGATCGCCAACCTGGCCGACTATCGCCAGGGCTTCCGCGAGGCCATCCGCTATTACGCCGAGCTGCGTGCCCTGGGCCTGCCGCTGGATCACATCGACGTCGGCGGCGGCCTGGGCGTGGACTACGACGGCACCCATTCGCGCAACGCCAGCTCCATCAACTACGACATGGATGACTACGCCGGTACCGTGGTCGGCATGCTCAAGGAATTCTGCGACCAGCAGGAATTGCCGCATCCGAACATCTTCTCGGAAAGCGGCCGTGCCATGACCGCCCACCACGCCATGCTGGTGATGCAGGTCACCGACGTCGAGCGCCACAACGACAGCGTGCCGGCCAGCGAGCGCTTCGAAGGCAAGGCCGAGGTGGTGCAGTGGCTGGCCGAGCTGCTGGGCGATACCGATCCGGAAATGGTGACCGAGACCTACTGGCGTGCTACCCAGTACGTCAGCGAAGCCGCTGCCCAGTACGCCGCAGGCAGCCTCAGCCTGGGCGACAAGGCCCTGGCCGAACAGTGCTACTTCGCCATCTGCCGTCGCCTGTACAACCAGCTCAAGGCGCGTCAGCGTTCCCATCGCCAGGTGCTCGACGAGCTCAACGACAAGCTGGCCGACAAGTACATCTGCAACTTCTCCGTGTTCCAGAGCTTGCCGGACACCTGGGCCATCGACCAGATCCTGCCCATCGTGCCCCTGACCCGGCTCGACGAGGAGCCGGTGCGCCGCGCCGTGCTGCAGGACCTCACCTGTGACTCCGACGGCAAGATCAAGCAGTACGTCGACGAGCAGAGCATCGAGACCAGCCTGCCGGTGCACGAGGTGCGCGAGGGCGAGGACTACCTGCTGGCGGTGTTCCTGGTAGGTGCCTACCAGGAGATCCTCGGCGACATGCACAACCTGTTCGGCGACACCGACTCGGTGAACGTCTACCAGGATGCCGATGGCAGCGTGCGCCACGGTGGTATCGAGACTCACGACACCATCGAGGACATGCTCAGGTACGTGCACCTCTCGCCGGAAGAGCTGATGACCTACTACCGCGACAAGGTCGCCAGTGCCCGCCTCACCGCGCGCGAGCGTACCCAGTTCCTCGACGCCATGCGCCTGGGGTTGACCCGTTCCTCCTATCTCGCCAGCTGAGAAAGCGAACCCTGACGGCCGGGCGGGCTCTATAGCCTTGCCGTCAGGATGGAGGAGGCAGGTATGAAGTGGCGCATGGCGCTGTTGCTGGTGGGCAGCCTGATACTGGCCGGGTGCGGCAAGGTGACCCAGGAAAACTATTCCCGGCTCAAGGCCGGACAGACCAAGGCCGAGGTGGAGCAGATCCTGGGTGCGCCCACGGAATGCGCGGGCGCCCTGGGCGTCACCACCTGTACCTGGGGTGATCGCGGCTCCTTCATCAGTGTGCAGTATCTCAACGATAAGGTGGCGATGTTCGCCGGGCAGGGTCTGCGATGAAAACCTCTACCAAATTGTTGCTGTTGGCGGGTGCCGCTGGACTGCTCGCGGCCTGCGCCAGCGGTCCGCGTGAAGTCCCGCCGCTCACCGCCGGCAATGTCGATCTGCAGCGTTATCAGGGACACTGGTACGAACTGGCGCGGCTGCCGATGTTCTTCCAGCGCAAGTGCGCCCAGTCCGAAGCCAATTACCACGTCATGTCCGATGGCTCGGTGGCGGTGTTCAATCGCTGCCGCACCCTGAACGGTAAGGTCCAGGAGGCTACCGGTACCGCCACCCCGATCAAGCCGGGTGTGACCGACCGCCTGGAAGTGCGCTTCGACACCTGGTTCAGTGGCGTCCTGCCCAATGTGGCCAAGGGGCCCTACTGGATCCTCTACGTCGATGACGATTACAAGACCGCCCTGGTCGGCAGTCCGGATCGCAAGTACCTCTGGTTACTGGCCCGCAAGCCCGATATCTCCGCGGCGCAGAGCGAGAAGCTGCTGCGCATCGCCCGCGAGAAGGGCTACAACCTCAATCGTCTGGTCTGGCGCGAGACCGACGCCCACATGCCCTAGCCAGGAGGAGCCCGCTCGTGAAACTCTGGACCGACGCCTTTGCCGACAATGGTTTCATGCCCAAGCGCCACGAGTTCGACGTGGCCGACTTCGGCGCCCACGGCGAGAACATTTCGCCCGCCTTGCAGTGGTCCGATCTACCCGCCGATACCAAGAGCCTCGCGCTGACCGTCTATGATCCCGATGCCCCCACCGGTAGCGGTTTCTGGCACTGGGTCGTGGTCAACATCCCGGTCGGCACCCAGGGGCTGGCGGAAGACGCCGGTCGCGCCGATGGTTCGGGCCTGCCCGCGGGTGCGCTGCAACTGATCAACGACTATGGCACCCGCGGCTTTGGTGGCGCTGCGCCGCCCAAGGGCGACAAGCCGCACCGCTACATCTTCCAGCTGCATGCGCTCAAGGTCGAGCAGCTACCGGTGCCGGCCGAGGCGACCAATGCCGTCGGGCGCTTCATGCTCCACCTCAACCAGCTGGCCTCGGCGACCTATACCGGTCTCTACGAGATCAAATAGGCCAGGCGACGGGCGAGCTACAGCTCGTCCGTCGACGCTGCCAGCCGAACACCGGCAGCGCGCATCTCAGCCAGGAAGGCCTCGCCCTGCGCCTCGAAACCGGGCACCGAATGGCTACAGTCGGTCAGCAGCACGAGGTCCTGGCGCCGGTTCGTCGGCCAGAATTCCAGCAGGTCACGCAGGGTGCTGGCCACGCAGTGCGACAGGGCTTCGCCCGCCACCAGCAGCGTGCCAGCCGCCTGTAGCCGGGCGATCAGCCTGGCGTCTACGGCGGTATCCGGGTCGCTCGGATCCACCACCTCGGCGCGCAGTGCCGAATAGTGCTCGGTGTGCGGATTGCCACCCTTGGCGATGAAGTCCACCTGGCGACCCTGCGCTCGGCCCCAGGCATTGAGCGCCTGGTGGACATCCTCCTGCACCCCATGGCCCCAGCCGCCTACTAGGCAGTGTTCCGGCCAGATCACCAGTCGATAACGGCCCCCGGCTTCCAGCGCCCGCACATAGGCCAGCCCGCGGGCGCGCTCGGCCGGATCCCGGGTCTGCCAGCGACCGCTGGCCACCTCGTCCGCGTCGATCTGGGTAAAGGGTGCCGGTGGTTGCCCGTTGGCATCCTGCCACCCATGGGGATGAGCGATGTGCAGCGGCTGGTGGGAATCCAGGGTCACATGCACCCCGGTGAGCCGGGGTCCAAGACGCCCGATCAAAGCGGCGACGCGTTGCAGTCCGGCCACGGCGCCAGGCACCGGCAGGGCGGCGCCCGGCAGGTCGCAGAAGTCGTTCTGCGGATCGATCAGCAACAACTGCAGCGTGGACTCGGACATGCGGGGGCTCCTTGGGCGACAGGCCGATGATGGTGCGGCCAGGTGCGGATGCGAGGCAAGCCCGAGCAGCGTGGAAACCAGGTAAGGTGCAGGTCTATGATGAAGAAGCCGACCCTGCCCTGCGGAGCGCGACATGCTGAATCTGTACCCGGAAATCAAGCCCTATGCCCGCCACGAGCTGGCCGTCGAAGCGCCCCATGTACTCTACGCCGATGAGAGCGGCTCGCCCGACGGCCTGCCGGTGCTGTTCCTTCATGGCGGGCCTGGTTCCGGCTGCGATCGCCTGAGTCGGCGCTTCTTCGATCCCAACCTCTATCGCATCGTCACCTTCGACCAGCGCGGCTGCGGTCGCTCCACGCACTATGCCAGCCTGGAAAACAACACCACCTGGCACCTGGTCGAGGATATCGAGCGACTGCGTGAGCACCTGGGCATCGAGCAATGGGTGCTGTTCGGCGGCTCCTGGGGGTCGACCCTGGCCCTGGCCTATGCGCAGCGGCATCCCGAGCGCGTGCGGGCGCTGATCCTGCGCGGCATCTTTCTCGCGCGGCCGGTGGATCTGCAGTGGTTCTACCAGGAAGGCGCGAGCCGGCTGTTCCCCGACTTCTGGCAGGACTATCTGCACCCCATCGCCGAGGAGGAGCGTGGCAACCTCATCCAGGCCTACTATCGACGCCTGACCGGGCCGGACGAACTGGCGCAGATGTCCGCGGCGCGCGCCTGGTCCTGCTGGGAGGGGCGCACCGTAACCCTGAGGCCCAATCCCGACGTGCTGGAAAAATTCAGCGAGCATGCCCTGGCCATCGCCCGCATCGAATGCCACTACTTCGTCAACGACGCCTTCCTCGAGCCCGACCAGTTGCTGCGCGACATGCCGCGTATCGCCCATCTCCCGGCGGTGATCGTTCATGGCCGCTACGACATGGTCTGTCCCCTGGACAATGCCTGGGCCCTGCACCATGCCTGGCCCGGCAGCGAATTGCAGATCATCCGTGATGCCGGCCATGCGGCGAGCGAGCCTGGCATCTGTGACGCCCTGGTACGGGCGACCGATCAGATCGCCCGCCAGTTGCTCGATCTGCCCCAGGAGGCCGAGTGAAGGCGCTGCTGCAACGGGTCACTCGCGCCAGCGTGGAAGTGGAGGGGGAGACGATAGGCGCCATAGGCCCGGGCCTGCTGGTATTCGTCGGTATCGAGCCCGCGGATGACGAGGCGGCCTGTGGCCGGATGCTCAAGCGGTTGCTGGAGTATCGGGTGTTCGCCGACAGTGAGCAGCGCATGAATCTGTCCCTGCAGGATGTGGCGGGCGGTCTGCTGCTGGTCTCCCAGTTCACCCTGGCCGCCGACACCCGCAGCGGGCGGCGGCCGAGCTTTTCCACTGCCGCCCCACCCGCCCAGGGCGAGCAGCTGTTTAATCACCTGGTGGCTATCGCTCGTGATCTGCATCCCGCGGTGCAGACCGGTCGGTTCGGTGCCGACATGCAGGTTTCCCTGGTCAACGATGGACCAGTGACATTTTTATTGTCGATTTAGTGAGGGCGCCCCTTACAGCGCCCTGCCAAGTGTCTATGATTGCGCAGTTCGAGTTTGAACGGTCGTCCAACTGGGGAATCATTGGCCCCTGAGGGAGTCGGACCACTGCTTATCCGTTTCGCGACCACCTGTTGCCAAACGTATTCGTACGCTGATTTAGGAGGCTGCGTGTTATCTCATTCCAAAGTTAAACCGGGCAAACAGGGCTTCGCCCTTGTCGGGCTCTCCATCGCACTGGGCCTGTTCAGTGCCCAGGCCCTGGCCTTCAGCCTGGACGACGTGGCTGCCAAGGCCAAAGAGCTCTCCGGCCAGAAGTTCGTCGCGCCCAAGAGCAACCTGCCCGCATCCTTCAGCGGCATGAAGTATGCCGATTATCAGCAGATCACCTTCAATCAGGACAAGGCCTACTGGAAGGACGCCAAGACGCCCTTCCGCCTCAACTTCTATCACGAGGGCATGCACTATAGCGTGCCGGTGAAGATCAACGAGGTCACCGCCAACAACGTCGAAGAGATCAAATACGATCCCTCGATGTTCAACTTTGGCAACCTGCAGATCGACCAGGCCCAACTCAAGGATCTCGGCTTCGCCGGTTTCAAGGTGCTCTATCCGCTGAACAAGGCGGACAAGCATGACGAGCTGATGACCATGCTCGGTGCCAGCTATTTCCGCGTGATCGGCAAGAATCAGGTCTATGGCCTGTCTGCCCGCGGTCTGGCCATCGACACGGCGTTGCCGTCCGGCGAGGAATTTCCCCGCTTCACCGAATTCTGGGTCGAACAACCCCAGTCGGATCGCCGCAACCTGGTGATCTATGCCCTGCTCGATTCGCCCCGGGCCACCGGTGCCTATCGCTTCGTGCTGACTCCTGGCAAGGACAGCACCGTCGACGTAGAAGCCAAGGTGTTCCTGCGCGACAACGTCAACAAGCTCGGCATCGCTCCGCTGACCAGCATGTACCTGTTCGGCCCCAACCAGCCGAGCGCCCAGGTCAACTACCGGCCCGCTCTGCACGACTCCAATGGCCTGGCCATCCATGCCGGCAATGGCGAGTGGCTGTGGCGCCCGCTGAACAACCCGCGTCGCCTGTCGGTCAGCACCTACACCATCGAGAATCCGCGCGGTTTCGGCTTGCTGCAACGCGGCCACGAGTTCTACAAATACCAGGATCTGGACGAGCGTTACGACAAGCGCCCAAGCGGCTGGGTCGAGCCCAAGGGCGACTGGGGCAAGGGTCACGTCGAACTGGTGGAAATCCCCACGCCGGACGAGACCAACGACAACATCGTGGCTTTCTGGACGCCGGATACGCTGCCTGAGAAGGGGCAGCCGATCGACGTCAGCTATCGCCTGCACTTCACCACCGACGAACCCAACCTGCACACCAAGGACCTGGCCTGGGTCTCCCAGACTCGCCTGTCCACCGGCGACGTGCGCCAGTCCAACCTGGTTCGTCAGACCGATGGCAGTCTGGCCTACGTCATCGACTTCGAAGGTCCGAACCTCGATGATCTGCCCGAGGATTCGCAGGTCGGCTCCCAGGTCAGCCTGGATGCCAACGGTGAACTGGTCGAGAACTCTGTGCGCTACAACCCGGTTACCAAAGGCTATCGCCTGACCTTGAGACTCAAGGTCAAGGATCAGACCAAGCCGGTGGAAATGCGCGCCAACCTCGCCCAGGGTGACAAACCGCTCAGCGAAACCTGGACTTACCAGCTACCTGCCAATGAATAACACCACCCGCGATACCTCGGTCGCCGCTGCTGGCGACTACCTCGAACACCTGCCGTTGCCCTCCGGGCAGCGGCAGGCGCTGGACCAGACGGCCGACATCGAGTCGCTGCACCGGCAACTGGCCGGTGCCCGCGGCGAGGGCGCCCAGGGCGCCGATGCGGTGATCGCCTCCACCGAAGCGCGCCTCGCCGCCGGTTGGGACGACACCCTGGAAGACGGCGAACTGCTGGGCAGCGATGCTCAGGGCCGGGTTTTCATCAAGGCCACCCCGCCCATGACCCGGTCCATGATGGTGCCCGATCCCTGGCGCACCAACCCCGTGACCCGGAGCTGGAAGCGTCTGCTCGGCCGCAAGGACCACAGCCGCTGGCAGCCCGATCCCGAGGCCGATGCCCACGCGCATTGGCGCAAGGTAGGTTCCTTCCGCCGCTTCATCCTGTTGATCCTGATGCTGGCGCAGACCGGCATCGCGACCTGGTACATGAAGGCGGTGCTGCCCTATCAGGGCTGGGCGCTGGTCGATCTTGGCGAGGTCTATCAACAGGGCTGGGGCGAATCCGTCCGCCAGGTCCTGCCCTATGTGGTGCAGACCAGCATCCTGCTGCTCTTCGCCCTGCTGTTCTGCTGGGTCTCCGCTGGTTTCTGGACCGCCCTGATGGGCTTCTGGCAGCTGCTCAGCGGTCGTGACAAGTACAGCATCTCCGCCAGCTCCACCGGGACCGAGCCGATCGATCCGCAGTCGCGTACCGCCCTGGTGATGCCCATCGCCAACGAGGACGTGCCGCGGGTCTTCGCCGGTCTGCGAGCGACCTACGAGTCGGTCCGTGCCAGTGGCGAGCTGGAGCACTTCGACTTCTTCATCCTCAGCGACAGCAACGATCCGGACAAATGCGTGGCCGAAGAGAAGGCGTGGCTGGAGCTGTGCCGTGAAGTCGGTGGCTTCGGTCATATCTTCTATCGCCGCCGTCGGCGTCGGGTGAAGCGCAAGAGCGGCAACATCGACGACTTCTGCCGTCGCTGGGGCAGCCAATACAAGTACATGGTAGTGCTCGACGCCGACAGCGTGATGAGCGGCGAATGCCTGTCCAGTCTGGTCCGGCTGATGGAAGCCAATCCCCGTGCCGGCATCATTCAGACCGCGCCCAAGGCGTCCGGCATGGATACCCTGTACGCGCGCCTGCAGCAGTTCGCCACCCGGGTGTATGGTCCGCTGTTCACCGCCGGCCTGCACTTCTGGCAGCTGGGTGAATCCCACTACTGGGGCCACAACGCCATTATCCGGGTCAAGCCGTTCATCGATCACTGTGCCCTGGCGCCTTTGCCAGGCACGGGCTCGTTCGCCGGCGCCATCTTGTCCCACGACTTCGTCGAGGCGGCGCTGATGCGGCGTTCCGGCTGGGGCGTGTGGATCGCCTACGACCTGCCAGGCAGCTACGAAGAACTGCCGCCCAACCTGCTGGACGAGCTCAAGCGCGACCGCCGGTGGTGCCATGGCAACCTGATGAACTTCCGGCTGTTCCTGGTCAAGGGCATGCACCCGGTGCACCGTGCGGTGTTCCTGACCGGGGTGATGTCCTACCTGTCGGCGCCGCTGTGGTTCCTCTTCCTGGTGCTGTCCACGGCGCTGCTGGCGATCCACAAGCTGCTGGAGCCCCAGTACTTCTTCCAGCCACGGCAGCTGTTCCCGGTCTGGCCCCAGTGGCATCCGGAGCAGGCTATCGCGCTGTTCTCCACCACCCTGATCCTGCTGTTCCTGCCCAAGCTGCTCAGCGTGGTGCTGATCATCGCCAAGGGCGCCAAGGAATTCGGCGGAGGTCTGCGGCTGTTCCTCTCCATGATGCTGGAAATGCTCTTCTCGGTGCTGCTGGCACCGGTGCGGATGCTGTTCCACACGGTGTTCGTGACCGCTGCCTTCCTTGGCTGGTCGGTGCAGTGGAATTCGCCCCAGCGTGACGACAACGACACGCCCTGGAGCGAAGCCTTCCGCCGTCATGGTTCGCAGATGCTGCTCGGCCTGATCTGGACCGCCGGCGTGGCCTGGCTTGACCCGCGCTTCCTCTGGTGGCTGTCGCCCATCGTGGTGTCGCTGATCCTGTCGGCTCCGGTGTCGGTGATTTCCAGCCGTACCAACCTGGGTCTGGGCAGTCGCCGGCATCATCTGTTCCTGATCCCGGAAGAATACGCACCGCCGCGCGAGCTGGTGGCTACCGACGAGTACCTGCACCTGAACAACCGCAACGCCCTGACCAAGGGCTTCCTGCGCGCCACTGTCGATCCGGTGCTCAATGCCCTGGCCATCGGCATGGCCCGCGGTCGCCACGGCAAGGCGGTGGAGCCGGCCCGTCGGCTGCGCGAAGAACGGGTGGCGCGGGTCCTGGCCGCTGGTCCCGAGAAGACCAAGGGCGACGACCAGTGGCGTCTGCTCAGCGATCCGGACGGCATGGCGCAACTGCACCTGCAGGTCTGGAAAGCCGAAGAGCACCGCAACTGGCGGGACGCCTACGCCACCCTGCGGCCGCGCTCCCACAGCGATTCGGCGGCGGATGCCGCGGCCAGTCCTGCCAGCCTGACCCCGCGACCCGCCTCCTGAGGAGGCGTTCCGCGCATGAAAAAGCCCCGGTGTCGCGAGACGCCGGGGCTTTTTCTTGTCCGTGATCGAGCTAGAACAGGCGGGCGAGCAGGGCGGGTACGGCGTTCTCGACGCGCAGGATGCGCTCACCGAGCTGTACGGGCGCCAGGCCGGCCTCCTGCAACTTCTCCACCTCGTAAGGTATCCAGCCACCCTCGGGACCGATCGCCAGCGTCACGGGCTCGTCGAGGGCACGAGGGCAGGCGGGATAGCTGCCCGGATGGCCGACCAGGCCGCGGGTGCCGGCTGCCAGTGCGGGCAGGCGATCCTCGACGAAGGGCTTGAATCTCTTTTCGATCAGTACCTCCGGCAGCACCGTGTCCCGCGCCTGCTCCAGCCCGAGGCGCAATTGCTCCTCGATGGCCTGGGGTTCCAGGAACGGGGTCTGCCAGAAGCTCTTTTCCACCCGATAGCTGTTGAGCAGCACCAGGCGCGCGACGCCCATGGCGGACACGGTCTGCAACACCCGCCGCAGCATCTTGGGGCGGGGCAGGGCGAGCAGCAGGGTGAGCGGCAGCTTGGCCGGTGGTGATTGGTCGAGGGTGACGTTGAGACAGGCCTGGCCGGCATCGAGGGACTCGATCTGACCGGACCCCATCAGGCCATTCAGCAGGCCGACGCGCATCCGGTCGCCCGCGGCCGCCTGGTGGACCTCGCGCAGATGGGCGAGACGGCGCGGATCGCGCAGCACGACCCGGTCAGCGGCCGTGAAGTCGGCCGCTTCGAGCAGGATCAGATTCACGGGCGTTCGGCGGGCGGCTGGGCTTCGGGACTGGCGTCGTCATCGTTGACCGGGCGCTCGCGCTTCTGCACGAAGCGGCCGAACAGCAGGCCGATCTCGAACAGCAGCCACATGGGCACGGCCAGCATGGTCTGGGAGAAGACATCCGGTGGCGTCAGGATCATGCCGACCACGAAGCAGCCGATGATGACGTAGGGGCGGACCTTCTTCAGGTAGGTCACGTCGACCACGCCCATCCAGATCAGCAGCACGGTGGCCACGGGAATCTCGAAGGCGACGCCAAAGGCGAAGAACAGCGTCAGGATGAAATCCAGATAGGCGTTCAGGTCCGGCATCATCATGGCGCCTTCCGGCGTGATGCTGCTGAAGAAGTGGAAGATGATCGGGAACACCAGGAAGTAGGCGAAGGCCATGCCGGCGTAGAACAGCACGATGCTGGAGATCAGCAGCGGGATGGCGACTTTCTTTTCATGGCGATACAAGCCGGGTGCCACGAACCCCCAGACCTGATGCAGGATCACCGGCATGGCGATGAACAGCGACACCACCAGGGTCAGCTTGAAGGGCGCAAGAAAGGGCGAGGTGACGTCCGTGGAGATCATGGTCGCGCCTTCGGGCAGCACGCGGCGGATCGGCTCGGAAGCGAAGGCGTAGATCTTCTGGGCGAAGTAGAACAGCCCGAGAAAGATCAGAAAGGTCGCCAGTACGCATCTCAGGATGCGCGTACGCAGTTCGGTCAGGTGCGAGACCAGGGGCATTTCCTGGTCATCATGTTCGGAAGGCTTGTCGCTCATGGTGCTCTTGGCGGCGTCTGGGGCGGATCCTGCGGGCGTTCGGCAACCACGTCCTGAGGCATGGGCGGGGCAGCGGCGGTAGGCGGCATCTGGGCTTCCGGGACGGAAGCGGCAGGTTTGGGCCGGTTGTCGCGCTGTTCCATGGACAGGATATGCTCGTTGCGCAGCTGCTGGCGAATTTCGTCAGCGCCGATCTCGCGCTCCACTTCCTGGCGGATGCTGTTGAAGCTGCGCCGCAGCCGACCGATCCACAAGCCTGCGGTGCGCGCCGCGCCTGGCAGGCGCTCCGGACCCAATACCAGCAGGGCGACGAACCCTACCAGCATCATTTCGGGAAAGCTGATTCCGAACATGAGAGGGCCTTAGTCCTTGCGCACCACCGGCTCTTCGACCTTGCGGTGCTCGGCGTCGAAGGTCTGGGGACGGCTCAGGGGGGCGTTCGGATTGGCCGTGCCGGTGGTCGACGGCTGCTCGGCCTTGTCGTCCTCGTCGGTATGCATGGCCTTGCGGAAGCCCTTGATGGCCTCGCCCACATCGGAGCCGAGGTGCTTCAGGCGTTTGGTGCCAAAGACGATCACCACGACGAGCAGGATGACGATCCAGTGTTTCCAGTCGAAGATACCCATGGTTTTTCCTCGTTGCGAAGCTTGGGGTCAGGATTGAGTGCGGGCGGCCTTTTCGGCATGCCCGGAGAGGCCGAAGCGGCGGTCCAGTTCGTCCAGCACGGCCTGGGGATGCTGGCCGAGGGCCGAAAGCATGATCAGGCTGTGGAACCAGAGGTCGGCGGTCTCGTAGATGACGTCGTCGTACTGCTGGCTGATGGCGGCGTCCTTGGCGGCGAGAATGGTCTCGACGCTTTCTTCGCCCACCTTTTCCAGGATCTTGTTCAGGCCCTTATGGTAGAGACTGGCCACATAGGAGGAGTCCGGGGCGGCCTGCTTGCGTTCTTCCAGCACCTGCGCCAGGCGCGCGAGGGTGTCAGTCATGGCCGTGGCCTCCGGCATAGATGGCACTGGGATCCTTGCGGACTGGGTCGACAGTCTCCCACTGGTCATCGCGCAGTACCCGATAGAAGCAGCTTTCCCGGCCGGTGTGGCAGGCGATGCCGCCCAGTTGCTCCACCTGCAGCACTACCACGTCGGCGTCGCAATCCAGGCGCAGTTCCAGGACCCGCTGCACGTGGCCGGATTCCTCGCCCTTGCGCCATAGGCGGTTGCGCGAGCGCGACCAGTAGACCGCGCGGCCTTCGGCGGCGGTCAGGGCCAGGGATTCGCGGTTCATCCAGGCCATCATCAGGATACGCCCCGTGGCGGGGTCCTGGGCAATGGCCGGTACCAGGCCGTCGCTGTTCCAGTGGATCTCGTCTAACCAGTCGCTCATCGGTCTGTTCAGTACTTCGAATTTAGGGTACCAGCCTCGCACAAGACGCAACGTGAATACAGCGGCAGGGCACCAGTGGCTGAGGGCGTGTATTTCGCCCGATAAAAGTGACAGGACGGTTACAGCTTAAGGAGTTCAGCGCCTGATCACCAGAACCAGGCCGCCGACCAACATGGCCCAGGCCGGCCAGGCATGGGGCTGGGGTTCGAGCCCCAGCTGGGCTGCGCCGACCAGCATGACCGCGCCGATCACTCGGACGATCCAGTCGTCGCGGCGGCCTCCCCAGGGATTGGGCGGATCCTTGCGATGCGGCTGGGTGATGCGTTCCAGGGTATCGCGAGCCATCTGCGCCAGATGAGGAATCTGTTCCAGTTGCTGCTGAATGTTGCGGGCGACCTGCGGCGGGCTGAGCCGCTTGCGCATCCACTTTTCCAGATAGGGCTTGGCGGTGGACCAGAGATCCAGGTCCGGATAGAGCTGGCGACCCAGGCCTTCGATATTCAGCAGGGTCTTCTGCAAGAGCACCAGTTGCGGCTGGATCTCCATGTTGAAGCGTCGCGCCACCTGGAACAGCCGCAGCAGCAGCTGGCCGAAGGAGATGTCCTTGAGCGGCTTCTCGAAGATGGGCTCGCAGACGGTGCGGATGGCCCCTTCCAGCTCGTTGACCTGGGTGTTGGCAGGCACCCAGCCAGAGTCGATGTGCAACTGGGCGACCTTGCGGTAGTCGCGCTGGAAGAAGGCCCAGAGGTTGCGCGCCAGGTAGTCCTGGTCTTCGGGGGTCAGGCTGCCGATGATGCCGCAGTCCACGGCGATGTAGAGCGGATCCCAGGGCTTGGCGGTGCTGACGAAGATGTTGCCCGGGTGCATGTCGGCGTGAAAGAAGCTGTCACGAAACACCTGGGTGAAGAAGATCTCCACGCCGCGCTCGGCCAGCAGCTTGAAGTCGGTGCCCTGGTCGCGCAGGGCCGCCAGATCGGTCACCGGGATGCCGTAGATGCGCTCCATGACCAGTACCCGCTCGCGGCACCAGTCCCAGTACACCTGGGGCACATAGAGGCGCTCGGAACCCTCGAAGTTGCGTCTCAGCTGGCTGGAGTTGGCTGCTTCGCGCAAGAGGTCCAGCTCGTCGTAGATGGTCTTCTCGTAGTCGCTGACCACCTCCATCGGGTGCAGGCGACGCGCCTCCGCGGAGAGCTTTTCAGCGGTGCGGGCCAGCAGGAACAACCAGGCGATGTCCTGGCTGATGATGCCTTTGAGACCCGGCCGTACTACCTTGACCACCACTTCTTCGCCGGTGCGCAGCTGGGCGGCATGGACCTGGGCCACCGATGCCGAGGCCAGCGGCTGGTGATCGAAGCGGGCGAAGGCTTGCTTGATGGGCATCCCGAGCTGGGCTTCGATGAGCGCCACGGCCTTTTCGGGCGGGAAGGGCGGTACCTTGTCCTGCAGGAACATCAGTTCGTCGGCGATATCCTCGGGCATGAGGTCGCGACGGGTGGAGAGGATCTGGCCGAACTTGATGAAGACCGGTCCCAGGCCTTCCAGCGCCAGGCGCAGCCGGGCACCGCGCGGTAGCGTCTTGCTCGGCCGCGGCAGCCAGCGCCAGGGCAGCACGTAGCGGGTAGCACGCAGGTACCAGGGCAGCGGCAGGGCGTAGACGATGTCGTCCAGCCGATAGCGGATGATGACGAAGAGGATCCGCAACAGGCGGTTGAGGGCAGCGAACAGCTTCATTCGTCGGGGTTATCCCTGGCGTTGCGGGCGGCGCCCAGGCGGGCAAGACGGGCGTCGAGACGGTCCACGTCCAGGCGCAGGGCATCGATCTCGGCGAAGCGGGCCTCGCCTTCGAGGCGCCCGACCAGTTGGCGGCTCTCCTCGTTCAGCCAGTTGGACAGCGTCATTTGCAAGCTGTCCCGGCTCTGTTCGCCAAGGACCTGACCGCGACGGGCGAGATCGCCCAGCAGTGCTGCCGGCAGGGGGCCAAGCCAGCGACTGACCTCGTGCTGCCAGTCCAGCTCCAGCTTCTGCAGGATGTCGGCCAGTTCGATCAGCAGGGTGCTGTCGCCTTCCAGGCGCACGTCCGGCTGGTGCAGGACCCGCTGCTTGTCGCGGGCCAGAGCCAGCTCGGCCAGACGCGTAACCGGGGCCTTGAGGGTGCAGTCGATATCCCCCTCGTGATGGGCGGCGAAGTGCAGGCCGTCACCCGCTGGCAGGATGTAGAGGCGCAGCGCGGGTTGCCGGGTCTGCACGGCGATCACCCGGCCGGTCAGGGCCGCCAGGCGTGGCAGCGCCACCGGATCGAGCGCCAGCAGTGGATTCAGACCGCGTTCCAGCGCGGCCAGCAACGCCTGGGTGACGAGGGCCATCAGGGCTTGATGCCGCGATGCAGGGCAACCACGCCGCCGGTCATGTTGTGGTAGGAGACCCGGGCGAAACCGGTCTCTTCCATCATGGCCTTGAGGGTCTGCTGGTCGGGATGCATGCGGATGGATTCGGCCAGGTAGCGGTAGCTCTCGGCATCGCCGGCCACCAGCTTGCCCATCAGCGGCAGAAAGCCGAAGGAGTAGGCGTCATAGGCCTTGGACACCAGCGGGTTGGTGGGTTTGGAGAATTCCAGCACCAGCAGCCGGCCACCGGGCTTGAGCACGCGCAGCATGGACGCCAGGGCCTGATCCTTGTGGGTGACGTTGCGCAGGCCGAAGGCGATGGTGATGCAATCGAAATGGTTGTCGGGGAAGGGCAGCTTCTCGGCATCCGCCTGGACGAAACGCACATTGCTGGCGACGCCCTGGTCGAGCAGGCGATCGCGACCGACCCGGAGCATGGAGTCGTTGATGTCGGCGAGGACCACCTCGCCGGTGGGGCCGACCAGGCGGGCGAACTGCTTGGTCAGGTCGCCGGTACCCCCGGCGATGTCCAGCACCCGATTGCCGCGCCGCACGCCGGAGAGCTCGATGGTGAATCTCTTCCACAGCCGGTGGATGCCCGCCGACATCACGTCGTTCATCACATCGTACTTGGCGGCGACCGAGTGGAAGACTTCCGCGACCTTGTAAGCCTTCTGGCTCTCCGGAACGCTCTGGTAGCCGAAGTGGGTCTGGGATTCGGCCTCGGGGCCTTTGCGCGGATCGCTCATGGGGCTACACCTGGGACAGGGACAAGAGGGCATTCTAGCAGGCCGATCACCCGACTTGCCTGGCTAAAACCGGGGCCGACCGCTCGGTTCTCACGATTGGCGACGTGGCGGGCCCTCGCTATAGTCATGGCCCTTTATCCGGAGTTCCCCGATGTCCCAGATCACCATCGAACGCAGCCATTCGCTTGGCTTGGAAGGCGTTCGCCAGAAGGCCGATCAACTGGCCGAAAAACTCACGCGCGACTATGGGGTGGCCTGCGCCTGGGAGGGCGATACCCTGAGATTCACGCGCAGTGGCGTGGATGGGCGGATCGAGGTGGCGGAAGATAAGGTGCGGGTGCTGGCGACCCTGGGGATGATGTTCTCGATGCTCAGCGGCCAGATCGAGAAGGAGATCGAGCGCAAGTTGGACAAGGCCCTGGCAGCCTAGTCCGGGCTAGAGCATCAGCTTGACCGCACTGACATGCGGGTCCCGCGTCTTGCCGGCGCGGGCCAGCTGCTCCAGGTAGTCGGCCCAGAGTTCGTCACGGCGACTGCCCAGTTCGTAGAGATAGTCCCAGCTGAACAGGCCGCTGTCGTGGCCATCGTCGAAGGTCAGCTTGATGGCGTAGCGCCCCGCTGCTTCCACGGCGGTGATCCCGACCTGCTGCTTGCCGAACTGCAGCACCGGATTACCATGTCCCTGCACCTCGGCCGAGGGCGAATGCACCCGCAGGAATTCGGCGGGCAGCTCGAAGGTTTCCGCGCCGTAGCTGACGCTGAGGGTCTTGGAGGCCTTGTGGAGCTGTATGGCGGTGGGGATACGCATGCTGAGGTTCTCTGGACGGCGATTCAGTCTTTGCTTGAGGCCAACGCGGCCTTGGCGGTCCGTCGATGTGGCCGCTTCTACCGGTCGCCGTAGGTTGGGCTGAGCACAGCGAAGCCCAACATGGGCGCAGGGCGCAGGCAATGTTGGGCTTCGACTATAGAGCTGTCTCAACCCAACCTACGGTCTATTGCGGCCATGGCCGCGATCAACCAGGCATCAGGCCTACCGTCACAGTATATAGCGCGACAGGTCTTCGTCCTGGGCCAGTTCGCCCAGATGGCCGTTCACATAGGCCGCGTCGATGACGATGGGCTCGCCATTCTGCTGGCCAGCCAGGTCGGCGGCGCTGAAGGACACCTCTTCCAGCAGGCGCTCCAGCAGGGTGTGCAGGCGACGAGCCCCGATGTTCTCGGTCTTCTCGTTGACCTGCCAGGCGATCTCGGCAATGCGGGTGATGCCATCGGCGGCGAATTCCACGTGCAGCCCCTCGGTCTTGAGCAATTCGCGATACTGCTCGGTGAGGGAGGCGTGCGGCTCGGTGAGGATCCGCTCGAAGTCCTGCGGGGTCAGCGCCTTGAGTTCCACGCGAATCGGCAGGCGACCCTGCAGCTCCGGTACCAGGTCGCTGGGCTTGGACAGGTGGAAGGCGCCCGAGGCGATGAACAGGATGTGGTCGGTCTTGACCATGCCCAGCTTGGTGTTGACGGTGCAGCCCTCGATCAGCGGCAGCAGGTCACGCTGCACCCCCTCACGGGAAACATCGGCACCGCTGGTGCTGCCACGCTTGGCAACCTTGTCGATCTCGTCGATGAAGACGATGCCGTGCTGCTCGACGGCTTCCAGGGCGCGGCCCTTGAGTTCTTCCTCGTTGACCAGGCGGGCGGCTTCTTCGTCGCGCACCAGCTTGAGCGCTTCCTTGACCTTGAGCTTGCGCTGCTTGGTCTTGCCCTTGTGCATGCCGGCGAAGAGATTCTGCAGCTGGCTGGTCATCTCCTCCATGCCGGGCGGGGTCATGATCTCGACGCCAGCCGGCGTGTCAGCCACCTCGATGTCGATTTCCTTGTCGTCCAGCTGGCCTTCGCGCAGACGCTTGCGGAACAGCTGACGAGTGTTGCTATCGGTGGCGGTCGGCTGTGGTTCGTTGCTGAAGCCCACCGAAGGACGCGCCGGCGGCAGCAGGGCATCGAGGATGCGCTCTTCGGCAGCGTCTTCGGCGCGATGGCGGTTAAGCACCATCTCCTGTTCGCGCAGCATCTTCACGGCGGCGTCGGCGAGATCACGGATGATGGACTCGACGTCGCGGCCGACATAGCCGACCTCGGTGAACTTGGTCGCTTCCACCTTGAGGAAGGGCGCATTGGCCAGCTTGGCCAGGCGCCGGGCGATCTCGGTCTTGCCCACGCCGGTCGGGCCTATCATCAGGATGTTCTTGGGCGTGACCTCGGGGCGCAGCTCGGCGGGCAGCTGCATGCGCCGCCAGCGGTTGCGCAGGGCGATGGCCACGGCGCGCTTGGCGTCGTCCTGGCCGATGATATGGCGGTTGAGTTCGTGGACGATTTCGCGGGGGGTCATGGACATGGGCAGTCTCTAAACCGGATCACGCCTGAGGCGCGTCCAGCTCCTCGATGGTCAGGTTGCGGTTGGTGAACACGCAGATGTCACCGGCGATATTCAGGGAGGTCTCGGCGATCTCGCGGGCACTGAGGTCGGTGTGCAGGAGCAGGGCGCGGGCGGCGGCCTGGGCATAGGCACCCCCGGAACCCATGGCGATCAGGCCCTCCTCGGGTTCCACCACGTCGCCGTTGCCGGTGATGATCAGGGAAGCGTCCTTGTTGGCGACCGCCAGCATGGCTTCCAGGCGGCGCAGGGCACGGTCGGTGCGCCAGTCCTTGGCCAGCTCGACGGCGGCACGGACCAGATGGCCCTGATGCTTTTCGAGTTGCGCCTCGAAGCGCTCGAAGAGGGTGAAGGCGTCGGCGGTACCGCCGGCGAAACCGGCCAGCACCTCGCCCCGGTACAGCCGCCGGACTTTCTTGGCATTGCCTTTCATGACGGTGTTGCCCAGGGAAACCTGGCCGTCGCCGCCGATCACGACCTTGCCGTTGCGGCGTACAGAAACGATGGTGGTCAAGGGAATCTCTCCGCGTTGCTTGGGCCGTCGGCCCCGGTTACGCGGAGATATGGGGATGGCCGCGGCGCCCTTCAAGCGTCGCGGCGAGGGGATTCGGCAGGTGAGCGTCTGTTCACGGCCTCGCGAGCTAGAACCAAACAAGACGAAAACGCTCGAGGAAGCGCGGTTTACGCGTGGTAAATGAGCATTCCGGCTGGACCGCCTAGGTGGGGCTGGCGATCCAGAGGGTTTTCAACGCCGTTTGGCCGGCACGTAGCAGGCCGTGGGCAGACTCCTAGTGACCGCGGCGTTGCTGCAGCAACAGATTCTTGAAGCCGCTGCCGGCGAGCTGCTTCTGTGCCTGGGTCAGCTGGTCACGATCGCTATAGGGACCGACCAGCACCCGATACCAGGTGTCGTCCTTGACCTTGCCCGATTCCACGCGCACGTCCTGGCCGAGCATGATGATCTGGGCGCGGACCCGGTCGGCATCGGCCTGGGTGCGGAAGGAGCCGGCCTGGAGGAAGAACAGGGTCACTGGCGGCTGGGCCTTGGTGGTCGCTTCCTTGGGTGGCGTCGCAGCGGGCTGGCCCGGAGCGGTACCTGGCGTGGTCGGGGTCGCGGTGGTCGGCTGGCCGGGCTGCGCCGGCGTCGCCGCGGCATCCGGCTTGGCCGGGGTGGTCGGCTTGGCGGCCGGCGTGCGTGGCACGGCGTCCGGCGGCACGATCACCTCGGATTCGGGCAGCAGGGTATAGAAATCGTACTTGGGCTTGATGGGCGTAGGCGGCGTGCCTTCGGTCTTGCCGGCAGCGGCCGACTTGCCATTGCCCGCCGTGGCGGCCGGGCGACCTTCCTCCGGCTTGGCGCGCTGCACCGACTTGTTGCCCGGTTCGAGCTTCATCAGGAATACGACGAAGGCGCCGATGGCCAGACCCGACGCGAGCCAGACCCAGCCGGGCAGGGGCTGTTTCTTGGGAGCCGAGGTGTTGCGACTGGCGCCGCGCTTGGGTGGGGCTTTCTTGGCCATCAGGCGGTGATCCGTCTCTTACATGCGTTCCAGGGTGTGCAGGCCGAGCAGTTCCAGACCCTGCTTGAGGGTGCGCCCGGTGAGGGCGGCCAGCCGCAGGCGGCTCTGGCGCAACTCGGGATCCTCGGCGGTCAGGATCGGGCAGTTCTCGTAGAAGCTGGAGAACAGCCCGGCCAGGTCGTAGAGGTAGCTGCACAGCAGGTGGGGGGTGCCCTTGTCGGCGACGCTGGCAAGGATCTCGCCGAATTGCGCCAGGCGACCCCCCAGATCCTGCTCCTGCGGGGCGTCCAGGCGGATGCTACCGGCGGGTTCGCTCTGCTCGGCCTTGCGCAGCACGCTGGCGACCCGGGTGTAGGCGTACAGCAGATAGGGCGCGGTGTTGCCCTCGAAGCTGAGCATCTGCTCGAAGCTGAAGCTGTAGTCGCTGGTACGGTGCTTGGACAGGTCGGCGTACTTGACCGAGGCGATGCCTACCACGCGGCCGATATGGCGCAATTCGTCTTCGCTGAAGGGTGCCTCGCCACGCTCGGCGCGACCGGCATTGCGCTCCTTGACCAGCTGATAGGCGCGCTCCTCGGCTTCGTCGAGCAGGTCCACCAGCTTGACGGTGCCGCCGTCGCGGGTCTTGAAGGGGCGGCCATCGGCGCCGTTCATGGTGCCGAAACCCATGTGTTCGAGTTGCATGGCCGGATCGACGAAGCCGGCGCGGCGCGCCACCTCGAAGGCCATCTGGAAGTGCAGGGCCTGGCGCTGGTCGACGAAGTAGAGCGCGCGGTCGGCGTGCAGCTGGCGGCTGCGGTAGCGCATGGCGGCGAGGTCGGTGGTGGAATAGAGATAGCCGCCACCGGCCTTCTGCACGATCACCGGCAGGGGGTTGCCCTCGGCGTTCTTGAGTTCATCGAGGAAGACGCAACGGGCGCCATCGCTCTCGGTGAGCAGGCCGGCGGCGTCCAGATCGGCGACCACCTGGGCCAGGTCGTCGTTGTAGGCGCTCTCGCCCTTGACGTCGGCCGGAGTCAACTTGACGTTGAGGCGGTCATAGACCTCCTGGCAGTGGGACAGGGAGACGGCGTTGAATCGCTCCCAGAGGCGCAGGCAGTGGGCATCGCCCGCCTGCAGCGCCACCACCAGTTCGCGAGCACGGACGGCGAACTCCGGCGAGGCGTCGAAGCGGCCCTTGGCCGCGCGGTAGAACACCTCAAGATCCGCCAGTTCGCCCTCGGCGGCCTGGGGTTGTTCTTCCATGTAGGCCAGCAGCATGCCGAACTGGGTACCCCAGTCACCCACGTGGTTCTGGCGGATCACCTCGTCGCCGAGGAACTCCAGCACCCGCGCCACCGCATCGCCGATGATGGTGGAGCGCAGGTGACCGACGTGCATCTCCTTGGCCAGGTTCGGCGAGGACAGGTCCACCACCACACGCTGGCGTGGGCCGCCCTTGTGCACGCCCAGCTGCGGATCGGCAAAGGCCGCATCCAGCCGCGTGGCCAGTTGCGCGTGGTTCTGAAAGAAGTTGAGGAAGCCGGGGCCGGCGATCTCCACCTTGCTTACCGCCGGGTCGGCGGGGAGGGCGGCCAGCAGCTTCTCGGCCAGTTCGCGTGGCTTGGCGCGGGCCGGCTTGGCCAGCAGCAGGGCGACGTTGCTGGCGAAGTCGCCGTGGCTCTTGTCCTTGGTGTTCTCGACCTGGATGGCCGGCGCCACGTCGGCCGGCAGGGTGCCGTCGGCGATCAGGCGGTCGAGGGCGTGCTGGATGAGCTGGCGGATGCTGTCTTTCATGGTCATTGGCCTTCGGCGTGCGCCGAGCGCGCACTGCGATGAAAACCCGGCATTATCCGTGGCAAGCCCGGCCTTGCCAATGGTAAGCCAGTGCCACTAGAACAGATCGATGGGATCGACGTCCAGGGACCAGCGCACCTGGCGCGCTTCCGGCAGGCTTTCCAGTTGGGCCACCCAGATGCCCAGCAACCGGTGCAGGGGCGCGCGACTGCTGCTCTGCAGCAGCAACTGGGCCCTATGGCGACCGGCACGGCGTTCCATCGGCGCCGGTACCGGGCCGAGCAGCTCTACCTGGGGCAGGGCGAGATTGACCGCCAGGCCTTCCGCGACGTGATAGGCCGCCTCCAGGAAATTTTCCACCTGATCCTGGCGATGGGCATCGGCGCGCAGCAGTGCCAGATAGGCGAAGGGCGGCAGACCCGCGGCGCGGCGCTCCTGCAAGGCCTGGCGGGCGAAGGCTGGATAGCCTTCCTCGGCCAGTTGCACCATCAGCGGGTGATCGGCCAGGTGGGTCTGGATCAGTACCTGCCCGGGCTCCTCGGCGCGGCCCGCACGTCCGGCCACCTGGACGATCTGCTGCGCCATGCGCTCACTGGCGCGGAAGTCGGCGGAAAACAGCCCGCTGTCGGCATCGAGCACGGCCACCAGGGTCACCTTGGGGAAGTGGTGGCCCTTGGCGAGCATCTGGGTGCCGACCAGGATGCAGGGCACCCCGCTATGAATGGTGCGCAAGAGCTTGCCCAGGGCGTCCTTGCGCGCGGTGGTGTCGCGGTCGATGCGCAGCACCGGGATGTCCGGAAAGAGCAGCTGCAGGCGTTCCTCGGCGCGCTCGGTGCCGGCACCCACCGGACGCAGGTCGAGCTTGCCGCAGGAAGGGCAATGACGCGGCGGCGCCTGGCGGTGATCACAGTGATGGCAGCGCAGCTCACCGGAGCCGCGGTGGTAGGTCATGCGCGCATCGCAGCGCGGGCACTGGGCCAGCCAACCGCAGTCGTGGCAGAGCAGGGTAGGGGCGAAACCACGCCGATTGAGGAACACCAGCACCTGCTGCCCGCGCTCCAGGGTCGCGCCCATGGCCTTGAGCAATGGCTGGGACAAACCGCTATCTAGCGGGCGACTGCGCACGTCAAGGCGCTCGAAGCGTGGCGGCTGGGCGCCGCCGGCGCGCAGCGACAGGCGCAGATGGGCGTAGCGTCCTTGGTCGGCGTTGTGCAGGCTCTCCAGCGAAGGGGTGGCCGAGCCCAGCACCACCGGCAGATTCTCGAAGCGTGCGCGGACGACCGCTAGGTCACGGGCGTGGTATCTCAGGCCTTCCTGCTGTTTATAGGAGGCATCGTGTTCTTCGTCGACGATGATCAGCCCGGGGTGCTTGAGCGGGGTGAACAGCGCCGAGCGGGTGCCCACCACGATATCCAGTTCGCCGTCGCGGGCGGCCAGCCAGATGTCCATGCGCTCGCGATCGGTCAGCGCCGAGTGCAGCAGGGCGATGCGGGCATTGAAGCGTTGCTCGAAGCGGCCCAGGGTCTGGGGGCCCAGGTTGATCTCGGGGATCAGCAGCAGCGCCTGGCGTCCCGCTTCCAGGGTGGCCCGGATCAGCTGCAGATAGACCTCGGTCTTGCCGCTGCCGGTCACCCCCTCCAATAGATAGCAATGGAAGCCGCTGCCGCTGCGGATCGCTTCGTAGGCCAGCCGCTGCTCGCTGTTGAGCGGCAATTCGGCCTGGGCGAGCCAGGAGCCCTGGTGCCGGGTCGGCTGGTGATAGCGGGTCTCCACCTGGACCAGGCCCTTGGCCTGCAGGAGATCGAGACTGTCCTTGACCAGGCCGAGCTGGCCGAGCAACTCGTGCAGCACGCCATGGGGGTGCTGGCGCAAGGTCTTGAGCGCCTCGCGCTGGCGCGGTGCCCGGGCCAGGCGCGGGTCTTCCGGGCGGGCGTCGGGCTGGGCGATCCAAAAGCGCTGTAGCCGGCGCTCTGCCGGCTCCCCCTGACGCAAAAGGGCAGGAAGTGCCCAGCTCAGAGTGTCGCCGAGGCTATGCTGATAGTACTGGGCGGACCACTGGCAGAGTTCGAACAGCGCGCTCGGCAGCGGCGGGCGCTCGTCGAGCAGTTGCAGGGCCTTGCGCAGTTTGTCCGGCGGTACCTCGGTTTCCTGGGCGACCTCGATCAGTACCCCGACCACTTCGCGCCGGCCGAACGGCACCCGCAGTCGTACGCCCGGCCGCAACTGTTCCTCGGCCGCCCCCTTGGGCGGCAGGTAGTCGAACAGGCGGCGCAGTGGGGAAGGCAGCGCCAGGCGCAGGATCAGGGGCACGGCAAGGCTCGCAGGCGTAAAGCCCGATGGTAGCAGACAGGCGGTGTGGGGGTTGCTTGCACGTCCTATCCGCTCTGGTATGATTCGCAGCCGCAAATCTGTGCGGTATCCGGCAATGGCGCCGGGTGGCGGCACAGCTAGACCCCGAGGATAGTTCCATGAAAGCTGATATTCATCCGCAGTACGATGCTATCGAAGCCACCTGCAGCTGCGGTAACGTCATCAAGACCCGCTCGACCCTGAGCAAGAACATTCACCTGGACGTCTGCTCCGAATGCCACCCGTTCTATACCGGCAAGCAGAAGGTCCTGGACGCTGGCGGTCGTATCGATCGCTTCAAGCAGCGCTTCGGCGTGTTTGGCAGCAGCAAGTAATGCGCTGCCGTCGACCATCTCCGTATGGCTCGACACTGAAAAAGGCGTCCCTCTGGGGCGCCTTTTTTATTGGTGCTCTCGTTGGCGCACCACTGGTTCTAGGGGCGGAGTGCCCGCTGCTGCCTGGTGGGCAGGAGGTCACGGTGCGCCAGGTGGTGGACGGCGATACCCTGCGCCTGGCCGATGGCCGCGCGGTGCGCCTGATCGGCGTCAATGCTCCGGAGCTGGGCAAGTCCGGCGGTACTCCCCAGCCCTATGCCGAAACCGCGCGCCGTCGCCTGCAGGAACTGGTCGCGGCCAGCGACGAGCGCCTGCGCCTGGTGCCGGGCAGCGAAGAAACCGACCACTATGGCCGTACCCTGGCGCACCTCTATGATCGCCAGGACAGCAACCTGGAAGCCCGGCTGATTGCCGAGGGGCTCGGTTACGCGGTGGCCATCGCCCCCAATACCCGGCTGGCCGCCTGTCAGGCCGCCGCGGAACGCCAGGCGCGCCGGGCGCGATTGGGCATCTGGAAACAGGATCCGACCATCGCCGCCACCCGCGTCGAAGAAGGGGGCTTCGCCGTAGTGCAGGGGCGCCTGCGGGAGGTCGAGCGCAACCGCGGCGGACTCTGGCTGCAGTTGGAAGGAGACCTGGTGGTCAATGTCCCCGATCGCTTCGTAGACGCCTTCGACGAGGTGCCGCTGCAGCAATGGATAGGTCGTGACCTCGAGGTGAGGGGCTGGATTTCCGACCGCAATCGCCGCAGGGAACCTGGCCGGGCGCGTTGGCAGATGACCCTGAACGACCCGCACATGCTGGGTTTGCGGGTTGAATCGTTTTAGCCGAAAGTCGTATTGCGATTGATTTCAGGCATATGGCCGATTGCTTGTGGCACCTTGAGTCTTTGCGTATTCTCGCCCGACCCAAGACCCACACCACGCGGATATACCAATAATGTCTGATCTCAAAACCGCCGCCCTCGAATACCACGCCCAGCCGCGCCCCGGCAAACTCAGCGTCGAACTGACCAAGCCCACCGCCACCGCCCGCGACCTGTCCCTGGCCTACAGCCCCGGCGTCGCCGAGCCGGTCCGCGAGATCGGTCGCGATCCCGAATTGGCCTACCGTTACACCGGCAAGGGCAACCTGGTTGCCGTGATCTCCGACGGTACCGCCATCCTCGGCCTGGGCAACCTCGGCCCGCTGGCCTCCAAGCCGGTGATGGAAGGCAAGGGCGTGCTGTTCAAGCGCTTCGCCGGTGTGGACGTCTTCGACATCGAGGTGGATGCGGAGAGCCCCCAGGCCTTCATCGACACCGTCAAGCGCATCTCCATCACCTTTGGTGGCATCAACCTGGAAGACATCAAGGCGCCCGAGTGCTTCGAGATCGAGCGCGCCCTGATCGAGCAGTGCGACATCCCGGTCTTCCACGATGACCAGCACGGTACCGCCATCGTGACCGCCGCGGGCATGCTCAACGCCCTGGAAATCGCCGGCAAGCGCCTGGAAGATGCCAAGATCGTCTGCCTGGGCGCCGGTGCTGCCGCCATCTCCTGCATGCGCCTGCTGGTGAGCATGGGCGCCAAGGTCGAGAACATCTACATGATCGACCGTCAGGGCGTGGTCCACAGTGGCCGCAACGACCTGAACCAGTACAAGTCGGCCTTCGCCACCGAAACCAGCAAGCGCACCCTGGACGACGCCCTCGAAGGGGCCGACGTCTTCGTGGGTCTGTCCGGTCCGAATCTGCTTTCGGCCGAAGGCCTCAAGCGCATGGCGGCCAACCCCATCGTCTTCGCCTGCTCCAACCCGGATCCGGAAATCACCCCCGAGCTGGCCCACGCCACGCGCGATGACGTGATCATGGCGACCGGTCGTTCCGACTACCCGAACCAGGTCAACAACGTCCTGGGCTTCCCCTTCATCTTCCGTGGTGCCCTGGACGTCCGCGCCCGCGTCATCAACGAAGAGATGAAGATCGCCGCCGCCCTGGCCCTGCGCGACCTGGCCAAGCTGCCGGTGCCCAAGGAAGTCTGCGAGGCCTACAACGTCGACAGCCTGAGCTTTGGTCGCGAGTACATCATTCCCAAGCCCATGGATGCGCGCCTGATCACCCTGGTATCCGATGCCGTGGCCAAGGCCGCCATCGAGACCGGCGTGGCCACGCTGCCCTATCCGGCGAACTACCCGCTGAAGTCGGTGGACGACGTCTTCGCCAAGTAAGTCTTGGCGCAATAAAAAACCCCGCCAAGGCGGGGTTTTTTATTGGCTGGAGATCAGAAGATATCCATGGGCACGTTTTCGCTGGAGGGCAGCGGCGTACCCGGCGCCACGCCCGGCGGCAGCTCGTCCAGGCTCGGCGGGGTGTCCTCGCTCTTGAACAGCTCGAAATAGGCGTTGGGCGTACCGGGTGGCGCGGCGCGACCAGTAGTGGGGTCGACGCGGATGGAGACGATGCCGTCCGGCTCCTTGAGCTGATGCGGCGGCTTGTCCTTGAGCGCGGCACCCATGTATTTCATCCAGATCGGCAGGGCCACGGTGCCGCCGAATTCCTGGCGGCCCAGGGTCTCGGGCTGGTCGAAGCCGGACCATACCGTGGTCACGTAGTCGCCGTTGTAGCCAGAGAACCAGGTGTCCTTGGATTCGTTGGTGGTACCGGTCTTGCCGGCCAGGTCATTGCGACCCAGTTCCAGGGCCTTGCGTCCGGTACCGCGCTTGATCACGTCCTGCAGCATGCTGTTCATGATGAAGGCGTTGCGCGGGTCGATGACCTGGGGCGCGAACACGGGCGCCGGATTGGCCGGGTCGGCGGACGCGGTATCGGCGGCAGGTGTCACCTCGACGCCCGGGGCGGCCTTGGCCTGCTCCTGCTGGGGTACACGCGGCGGTGCGGCGCGATAGACCACCTTGCCATCGCGGTCGGTCACGTGGTCCACCACGTAGGGCGTCACCTTGTAGCCCTCGTTGGCGAACACCGACCAGCCAGTGGCCACCTCCAGCGGTGTCAGACCGGGTGTCCCAAGGGCCAGGGACAGGTTGCGCGGCAACTGGTCCCGCTCGAAGCCGAAGCGGCTGACATAGTCCAGTGCATAGTCGATGCCGATGGCCTGCAACACGCGAATGGACACCAGGTTGCGCGACCGGTAGAGCGCTTCACGCAGGCGGATGGGGCCGAGGAAGGTGTTGTTGTCGTTCTTCGGGCGCCAGGCTTCGTCGGGGTTCTCGTCCATGAAGACGATGGGGGCGTCGTTGACCAGGCTGGCCGCGGTGAAGCCTTTTTCCAGCGCCGCGCTGTAGATGAACGGCTTGAAACTCGAGCCGGGCTGACGGCGGGCCTGGGTCGCACGGTTGTAATTGCTCTGCTCGAAGGAGAAACCGCCGATCAGGGCGCGGATGGCGCCATCTTGGGGGTCCAGCGATACCAGTGCGCTCTGCGCCTTGGGCACCTGCGAGAACTTCAGGCTGCCATCGTCCTGGCGCTCCACCCGCACCAGGTCGCCGACCTTGACCACGTCGGCCGGACCGTTCGGCCGCGGCCCCAAGCTATTGGCGCTGAGGTAGGGACGGGCCCACTTCATCGACTCCCAGGCGACGGCCTCTTCCTTGCCGTCGCGGGTCAGCACGAGGATGCCACTCTTTTCCACCTGGGTGACGACGGCCGGATCCTGGCCGCCGACGATGCGCTGCTTCTGCAGCAGGGCACTCCATTCGGGCTGGCTGCGGTTGGGCCACTGGGCCTCGGGGCCACGGTAGCCATGGCGCTGATCGTAGTCGGTCAGGCCGTCACGCACCGCCTCGAAGGCGTCCGTCTGCAACCGGCTGTCGATGGTGGTGTAGACCTGATAGCCATCGGTATAGGCATCGCCGCCATAGCGACCGACCATTTCCGCCCGCGCCATCTCGGCGATGTAGGGGGCGTTGAGTTCGGGTACGGCGACGTGGTGATAGGCCTCGAGCGGCTCGGCGATCCCGGCCTGGTAGGCCGCCTGATCGATATAACCGAGCTTGAACATGCGTTCGAGAATCCAATTGCGTCTTTCCAGGCTACGCTCAGGATTAGCGACCGGGTTGTAACGCGACGGCGCCTTGGGCAGGCCGGCGATCATCGCCATCTGGGCGACGGTCAGGTCCTTGATGGATTTGCCGTAGTAGACCTGGGCGGCGGCCTCGATACCGTAGGCGCGGTTGCCCAGGTAGATCTTGTTGACATAGAGCTCGAGGATCTCGTCCTTGGTCAGTTGGCGCTCGATTTGCAGTGCCAGGAGGATCTCGGTGAATTTGCGCGAGAAGCTGCGCTCGCTGGTCAGGAAGTAGTTCTTCGCGACCTGCATGGTAATGGTGCTACCGCCGGTCTGGATGTGTCCGGTCCTGACCAGCTGGCTCACCGCACGCGCCAGGCTCTTCACATCCACGCCATAGTGATTGGCGAAGTTGTCATCCTCGGCGGAGAGCAGGGCATGGATGAAGTTGGGCGGTATCTCGTTGAAACGCAGTGGCGAGCGGCGCATTTCCCCGAATTCGGCGATGAGCTTGCCGTCCGCGCTGTACACCCGCAAAGGGATCTGCAGTTGCACGTTACGCAGGGCATCGATGGACGGAAGGCTGGGGCTGAGGTAGAGGAAGGCACCGCTGAGACCCAGCAACAGGCTGCAGACCAGGGCGACCAACGACCACCAGAAAAACTTCAGAACACGCATCAAGAGACTTTTCGAATGGAAAGAAGGAAAGGGCGACAGGTGACGGTCAGCCTACACGGCGTCGCCATTATAGGCGCGTTTGGCGGTTGGCCGCTATTTGCTCGGGTGTCAAGTCTGTTATCTAATGCCCGTCTACGGAATACCACCGTCGCTCATAGGGAACTGATGTGCTAGGGCTATTCAGAAAGAAGGCGAATACGCTGCTGGGTATCGACGTCAGTTCGACATCCGTGAAACTCATCGAGTTGAGCCGTGCAGGCGGTCGCTATCGGGTGGAAGCCTATGCGGTCGAACCCCTCCCGGCCAACGCCGTGGTCGAAAAGAACATCGCCGAACTCGAAGGCGTGGGCCTGGCCATCGGCCGGGTGCTGGTCAAGGCCCGCACTTCCGCGCGTAGCGCCGCCGTGGCTGTTTCTGGCTCGGCAGTGATCGCCAAGACCATCGAGATGGATGCCGGCCTGTCTGATGACGAGCTGGAAAACCAGATCAAGCTGGAAGCCGACCAGTACATTCCCTATCCGCTGGACGAGGTCGCCATCGACTTCGAGGTGCAGGGGCCGTCGCCGCGCAATGCCGAGCGCGTCGAGGTGCTGCTGGCTGCCTGCCGAAAGGAAAACGTCGAGGTCCGCGAGGCGGCCCTGGCGCTGGCCGGCATCTCGGCCAAGGTGGTCGACGTCGAGGCCTATGCGCTGGAGCGGGCCTACCAGCTACTGGCCAATCAGCTGGGCGGGCATGTCGACGACCTGACCGTGGCGGTGGTCGACATCGGCGCCACCATGACCACGCTGAGCGTGTTGCACAACGGCAAGACCATCTACACCCGCGAACAGCTGTTTGGCGGGCGCCAGCTTACCGAGGAGATCCAGCGACGCTATGGTCTGTCGGTGGAAGAGGCCGGTCTGGCCAAGAAACAGGGCGGGCTGCCGGACGACTATCAGAGCGAGGTGCTGACGCCTTTCCGCGAGGCCGTGGTACAGCAGGTGGCCCGTTCGCTGCAGTTTTTCTTCGCGGCTGGGCAATACAATGATGTGGACTACATCTTGCTTGCGGGTGGGACCGCGTCAATTTCCGGACTCGACCGCTTGATCCAGCAGAAAATCGGCACCCCTACCGTCCTGGCCAATCCCTTCGCTGACATGACCGTCAGCAACAAGGTCAATGCGGCGGCCCTGGCCGGCGATGCCCCGGCGCTGATGATCGCCTGCGGCCTGGCCATGAGGAGTTTCGACTAGATGGCCCGCATCAACCTCTTGCCCTGGCGGGAACAGCTGCGCGAAGAAAGGCGCAAGCAGTTCCTGGTGATCTTGGGCGCCATCTTCGTGCTCTCGTGCGGCGCCGTATTTCTCGGGGATCAATACCTGTCCGGCGAAATCGCCCGCCAGGAGGCCCGCAATGCCTTCATCCAGCAGAACATCGCCCAGCTCGACGTGCGCATCAAGGAAATCAGCGAACTCAAGACCCGCCGTCAGCAGCTGCTGGCGCGGATGAAGATCATCCAGGACCTGCAAGGCAATCGGCCGGTCATCGGTCATGTCTTCGACCAGCTGGTGCGGACGCTGCCGGACGGCGTGTATTTCCGCGAGCTGAAGATGCAGGGCGATACCCTGTCGATCAGTGGCGAGGCGGAATCCAACAACCGGGTCTCCAACCTGATGCGTAATCTTGACGCCTCCGACTGGTTCACGTCGCCAACGCTGATCGAGGTGAAGGCGACCACCGCCGGTGCGGTGGATCAGGCCAATACCTTCCAGCTCACCGTCAAGCAGACCCAGCCCGGTGCTCCGGCGACAGCCCCGCTCGCCAAGGGAGGCAAACCATGAGTCTCGCCGATTCCCTGGCCAGCCTGCGCAAGGTCGACATCAACGAGCTCAGCCTGGAGAATCTCGGTTCCTGGCCCAAGCCGGTCAAGGTCATCGCCTGCCTACTGATCGTGCTGGTGGTGATGCTGCTTGGCTATCAGTTCCATCTCAGCGACATGCAGGCGCAGCTGGACAATCAGCGCACCCAGGAAGAAACCCTCAAGCAGCAGTACGCCAGCAAGGCCTTTCAGGCCGCCAACCTGGATGCCTACAAGCAGCAGATGGTCGAGATGGAGGAGTCCTTCGGGGCCCTGCTGCGGCAATTGCCCGGCGATACCGAGGTGCCGGCGCTGCTCGAGGACATCACCCGTACCGGTCTCGGTAGCGGCCTCGAGTTCGAGCAGATCAAGCTGCTGCCGGAAGTCACGCAGCAGTTCTATGTCGAGTTGCCGATCCAGATCACCGTGGTGGGCAACTATCATGACCTGGCGACCTTCGTCAGCAGCGTTTCCAGCCTGCCGCGCATCGTGACTCTGCACGACTTCGATCTCAAACCGGTGGATGACAAGAACGCTAACGGGGGCGGCTCGGTGTCAGGTACCGGCGGCAAGTTGCGCATGAACGTCCTGGCCAAGACCTACCGCTACAATGATAAGGGGCTCAGCAAATGAAGACGCCCCTGTTGCTCTGCCTGTTGACCAGCGTGCTGGTTGGCTGTGGTTCCAGCGATACCAGCGACCTGCAGGCGTTCATGGACGAAACCCGCGCCAAGCCGCGTGGGTCCATCGAGCCACTGCCGCAATTTCGCGCCTACGAACCTTTCACCTATGCCGCCTCGGCGATGCGCAGCCCCTTCCAGGCGCCGGTACGCATCGACCCCACGGTGCGCCAGCGCGGGACCGGCAACATCAAGCCTGACGTGAATCGGCCGAAGCAGTTTCTCGAAGGCTTCAACATCGAGACCTTCAGCATGGTGGGCATCTTGGCCAACGCCAGTGGCCGCTATGCGCTGGTCAACGGCGCCGGGGGCGTGCATCGCGTCAAGGTGGGTGACTACCTGGGGCGTAATGACGGGCGCATCACCAAGATCACTGACGGTGAGATCGACGTGATCGAAATCGTCCCGGATGGCGAGGGTGGCTGGCTGGAGCGGCCGCGCACCATCACCTTGAAGGAAAAGACTTAATGGGCGGGGCAAGTACAGTGAAGACGAATAGCGCAAGACGGCTGGGACTGGGATTGGCCTTGTTGCTGGGCAGCCTGGCCGGCCAGGCCCTGGCAGCCGATCTGCAGGCCTTGAACGTCGCCTCCCTGCCCGGGGATCGCATCGAGCTCAAGCTGACCTTCGATCAGCCGGTCCCGGTACCCAAGGGCTACACCATCGAGCAGCCGGCGCGGATCGCCCTGGATCTGCCCGGCGTCGCCAACAAGCTGGGTACCAAGAGCCGCGAGCTGGGCAATGGCAATGCTCGCAGCGTGACGGTGGTCGAGGCGGGCAACCGGACCCGGCTGATCATCAACCTCACCAACCTGGCCAGCTACGACACCCGGGCCGACGGCCGCAACCTGTTCGTCACCATCGGCGGCACCGCCGGTCGCCAGACTGCCAGCGCCCAGGCCAACCTGACGCCCAACCTGCCGCGCGCCGCCGCGCCGGCCACCGTGACCGCACCTTCGTCCGCCCCCCTGCCTGGCGCGGTCGCCCGCACGCCGCTGCCGCCGACCCAGGCCACTTCCACCGTGGCGGCCATGACCGCGCCGCGGCCGCAACTGCGCGGCAAGGCGATTCGCCATATCGATTTCCAGCGGGGTCCCCAGGGCGAGGGCAACGTGGTCATCGACCTGAGCGAGACTGGCATCAACCCGGACATCCAGGAGCAGGGCGGCAAGATCCGCCTGACCTTCGCCGGTACCCAGCTGCCCGAAGAGCTGCGCGTGCGCCTGGACGTCAAGGACTTCGCCACTCCCGTGCAGTTCGTCAACGCCTCCGCTGACAGCGGCGGGGCGTCCATCGTCATCGAGCCGACCGGGACCTACGACTACCTGGCCTACCAGACCAACAATCGTCTGACCCTGAGCGTCAAGCCGCTCACCACCGAGGAAAAGGAAAAGCGCGCAGCCGATCGCTTCACCTATACCGGTGAAAAACTGTCGCTGAATTTCCAGGACATCGACGTCCGCTCGGTGCTGCAGCTGATCGCCGATTTCACCAATCTCAACCTGGTGGCAAGCGACACCGTGCAGGGCAACATCACCCTGCGCCTGCAGAACGTGCCCTGGGACCAGGCGCTGGATCTGATCCTCAAGACCAAGGGTCTCGACAAGCGCCAGATCGGCAACGTGCTGCTGGTGGCGCCGGCCGACGAGATCGCCGCCCGCGAGCGTCAGGAGCTGGAGTCGCAGAAGCAGATCCAGCAGCTGGCGCCGCTGCGCCGTGATCTGATCCAGGTCAACTACGCCAAGGCCGCTGATATCGCCAAGCTGTTCCAGTCGGTGACCAGTGCTGACAAGACCGCCGACGAGCGCGGCTCCATCTCGGTGGACGAGCGCACCAACAGCATCATTGCCTACCAGACCCAGAATCGCCTGGACGAACTCCGGCGCATCGTCTCGCAGCTGGATATCCCGGTGCGCCAGGTGATGATCGAGGCGCGGCTGGTGGAGGCCAACGTCGACTACAGCAAGCAGCTGGGCGTGCGCTGGGGCGGTAACGCCAGTTCGGGCAACTTCGCGGTCTATGGTAAGGACGGCGCCACCACCGTCGATTCCACGACCGGTCAGGTGTTCCTGCCGGGGACCAGTACCGTAGGCAGCTTCACCTCCGCCAGTGGTGTGGCGCCCACGCCCTTCGTCGACATGGGCGTTTCCGGTAGCACCTCGGGCATCGGCGTCGGCTTCATGGTCGGTGGCAAGATGCTCGACCTGCAGCTGTCCGCGCTGCAATCCAGTGGCAATGGCGAGATCATCTCCCAGCCCAAGGTGGTGACCTCGGACAAGGAGACCGCCAAGATCCTGCGCGGTACCGAGATCCCCTACCAGGAAGCCAGCTCCAGCGGTGCCACCAGCACCAGCTTCAAGCAGGCCGCCCTGTCGCTGGAGGTCACGCCGCAGATCACCCCGGACAATCGCATCATCATGGAGGTCAAGGTCAACAAGGATGCGCCTGACTACCAGAACGCCTTGAATGGTGTGCCGCCGATCAGCAAGAACGAGGTCAATGCCAAGGTGCTGGTGAGCGATGGCGAGACCATCGTGCTGGGTGGGGTGTTCTCCAATACCCAGACCAAGTCCACCACCAAGGTGCCGATGCTGGGGGACATTCCCTATGTCGGCCGGCTGTTCCGCCGGGATTCGGTCACGGACAGCAAAGTCGAGCTGCTGATCTTCCTCACGCCGCGTATCATGAACAACCAGGCGATAGCGGTTGGTCGATGACATAAGTGCGTAATCTGTTTCTCGTAGGACCGATGGGCTCGGGCAAGAGCACCATCGGTCGGCTCCTGGCGAAGGAATTGCGGCTGCCGTTCAAGGATTCCGACAAGGTAATCGAAGAGCGCACCGGTGCCGACATCCCCTGGATCTTCGATGTGGAAGGCGAGCAGGGCTTTCGCGAGCGTGAACACGCCGCGATCGCCGAGCTATGCGCGGAGAACGGTCTGGTGATGGCCACCGGGGGCGGCGCCGTGCTGCGCGAAGACAATCGCCAGGCACTCAAGCATGGCGGGCGGGTCATCTATCTGCATGCCTCCATCGAGCAGCAGATCGAGCGGACCTCGCGGGACCGCAATCGGCCGCTGCTGCAGACTGCCGATCCCGCGGCCGTACTGCGCAATCTCATGGCCATGCGCGATCCGCTGTATCGCGAGATCGCCGACATCATCATCGAGACCGACGAGCGGCCACCGCGGCTGGTTGTGTTGCAGATACTCGACCGTCTGAAAGCCCTGGCACCACATTAAAGCCGCGGGCGTTCTGCGCTATGCTAGGCGCCCTTTGAATCAAGGTGATGGCATGCGGACTCTTCACGTCGAGCTCGGTGAGCGCAGCTACCCGATCTACATCGGCCAGGGCCTTCTGGATCGACCGGAATGCTTCCTGCCCCATCTCGCCGGACGCAAGGTGGCGATCGTCACCAATGACACCATCGCGCCGCTTTATCTGGAGCGCCTGCTGCGCACCCTTGGCGATCGGCAGGTCAGCGCCATCGTGCTGCCCGACGGCGAGGCGCACAAGAACTGGGAAACCCTGCAGCTGATCTTCGATGGTCTGTTGCAGGATCGCCATGACCGCAAGACCACCCTCATCGCCCTGGGCGGCGGGGTGATCGGCGACATGGGCGGCTTTGCCGCGGCCTGCTATCAGCGTGGGGTGGATTTCATCCAGGTACCCACCACGCTCCTGTCCCAGGTGGATTCCTCGGTGGGCGGCAAGACCGGCATCAACCACCCGCTGGGCAAGAACATGGTCGGCGCCTTCTATCAGCCGAAGGCGGTAATCATCGACACCGACAGCCTGGCGACCCTGCCGGCGCGCGAGCTGTCGGCTGGCCTGGCCGAGGTCATCAAGTATGGCCTGATCTGTGACGAACCCTTTCTCGGCTGGCTCGAAGAGCACGTCGAGGCGCTGCTGGCACTGGATCAGACCGCGCTCACCGAAGCCATCGAGCGCTCCTGCGCGGCCAAGGCCCAGGTGGTGGGCAGCGACGAGCGCGAGTCGGGCCTGCGGGCGATCCTCAACCTCGGCCATACCTTCGGACATGCCATCGAGACCCACCAGGGCTATGGCGTCTGGCTGCATGGCGAGGCGGTCTCCGCCGGCATGGTGATGGCGCTGCAGATGTCCCTGCTGCTGGGCTGGTTGAGTCCTGCGCAGCGTGACCGGGCGATCCGCCTGCTGGTCAAGGCCAAGCTGCCCGTGGTGCCCCCGGCCGATATGCAGCCGGCCGATTTCGAACGCCTCATGGCGGTGGACAAGAAGGTCCTGGACGGACAACTACGGCTGGTGCTGCTCAGTGACCTGGGCCAAGCCGTGGTGACCGCTGACTTCGCCCGCGACATTCTCGAGCAGACGCTGCGTACCGATTACCAAGCGCTGACCGCCCAGTAAGGAGAACAAGAGAGTCCCATGTCCAATCTGCATGCCGACGAAGCCTTTCTCGGTCACTATCAGTTCACTCATGACCCGTTCGCTGCCCGCGTTCCCGGTTTCAAATTCTTTCCGGCGCAGCGCAAGCCGGTACTTGGCCAGTTGCATCACCTGGCTCGCTACAGCCAGTTGCTGCTGGTGGTCAGTGGTCCCGAGGGCAGTGGCAAGACCTTGCTGCGCCAGGCGCTGGCGGCCAGCACCAAGAAGGAAGCCGTGCATTGCGTGGTGATTTCCGCGCAGAACGGCGGCGACGTCCGCACCGTGCTGGCCCAGGTAGCCAAAGGCGTGGGCGCTGACAGCCAGACGCCGGCGGCCATTCTCGAACAGGCTGCGGAAGTGCGCCTGGCGGGGCAGGAGGTCTACATCCTGGTGGACGATGCCGAGGCGCTGGCGACCCCCGCGCTGGAAGCCCTGCTGGAGTTGGCTGGCGGCACCGAAAAGGAGCGCCTGCACGTCTTCCTGTTTGGCGAGGCGGAAGTGGTGATGCGCCTGGAAGATATCGCTCAGGGCGAAGAGCGCTATCACGCCATCGAATTGCTGCCCTACAGCGAAAGCGAAGCCGAAGAGTATCTGGCCCAGCGCCTGGAAGGTGCCGGTCAGGGGCTGGAGATCTTCACCGACGAGCAGCTCGCGACCATTCACGAGCGCTCCGGTGGCTGGCCCGGTCGCCTTAACGAAGAGGCTCGCGAGGTCTTGGTGGCGGGTATGAGCGCCCGTCGCAAGAAGGCGGCTGCGCCGGCGAAAGGATCGCGCAACCTGCTGGCGGCCCTGCCGCGCAAGCATCTGATCATCCTGGGCGTTGTGGTGGTGGCGGTAGGTGCCGCGGCCCTGTCGCTCAAGGGTGGCAAGAGCGAAGCACCGACCACCGCGAACGAGCAAAACCTGCCCCTGGGCGGCCAGAGCACAGCCGGCACCAGCCGGGATGCCCAGGGCGCGCCCATCCAGTTCGACGGTTCCTCCAAACCGCTTCCCCTGCCGCTGGTGGGTGATTCGCAACCGGTCATTCGCGAGCCGTTGGCGGAAGCAGCGGGCGGTCGCCAGGCCGGAACCGCGGCGGGCAACGACATGGAAGCCGGCGGAGTGCCGCCTACCGTGAGCACCGAGGCCCCGCCCGTGAGCGATGAGGACGAGCTGCCCAGCCGTACACCGGCCCGCTCCTCCGCGCCCAGCGCCCCAGCGGTGACCGCGCCGACTCCGGCACCGACCAAGCCAGCCCCAGCCGCAGCGCCTGCCCATTCGGCTGGCACGGCGGCAGGTTGGTATGGCAGCCAGTCGGGCAGCAAGTACGCCCTGCAGGTAGTGGGCACCAGTACCGAGAAGGCAGCGCAGGACTTCATCGCCCGCCAGACCGACAGTGGCAGCTTTCACTACTTCAAGAAAAGCTACCAGGGCAAGGCGCTCTATGTAGTGACCTACGGCAGCTTCGCCAATCGTGCGGCAGCCGAGGCGGCGGCCAAGCAGTTGCCGGCCAAGGTGCAGGCCAGCAAGCCCTGGCCACGGACCTTCGCCAGCATCCAGCAGGACATCGCCACCAGCCGTTAATTCTTGCCTGCCGCGAAAGAAAGCCCTGGCGCTATCACGAGAGTGACGCCGGGGCTTTCTATTTTGCGTCATGGAATTTTCATCAGGTGTCATCAGTGTTTGTCGAAGGCGTTTTTTTCGCTACACTGGTCAGCCTTTGACTGTCCGAAAAAAGTTCAAATAAGCGGACAGTTTTGTGATGCCTTCGCAATAACCTGATTGCCGGTGAGAGCGCTATGAAAGCAGGCCTGTTCAATCCCGATAGCTTCAAGGACAACTGCGGCTTCGGCCTGATCGCCCATATGCAGGGCGAGCCCAGCCACGACCTGCTGGAAACGGCCATCGAAGCCCTGACCTGCATGACCCACCGGGGCGGTATCAACGCGGACGGCAAGACCGGCGACGGTTGCGGTCTGCTCATGCAGAAGCCGGATGCCTTCCTGCGCGCCATCGCCCAGGAGCAGTTCGGCGTCGACTTGCCCGAGCAATATGCCGCGGGCGTGGTGTTCTTCAACCAGGACGAAGCCCGTGCCGAACAGGCTCGCGCCAACATGAACCTGGAGATCGAGGCTGCTGGCCTGACCCTGGTCGGTTGGCGCAAGGTGCCCATCGATACTTCCGTGCTGGGTGAACTCGCTCTGGCGCGACTGCCGCGCATCGAGCAGGTGTTCGTCGCTGGTCCCGGTCTCGACGACCAGCAGTTCGCCGTCAAGCTGTTCTCCGCCCGCCGCCGTTCCTCGGTGCGCAATGCCGAGGACGCCGAACACTACATCTGCAGCCTGTCGTCCCGGGTCATCGTCTACAAGGGCCTGATGATGCCGGCGGACCTCGCTGCCTTCTATCCGGACCTCGGCGATCCGCGCCTGGCTACCGCCATCTGTGTATTCCACCAGCGCTTCTCCACCAACACCCTGCCGAAGTGGCCGCTGGCGCAGCCCTTCCGCTATCTCGCCCACAACGGCGAGATCAACACCATCACCGGCAACCGCAACTGGGCCCAGGCGCGGCGGACCAAGTTCGTCAATGAACTGATCCCGGATCTCGACCAGCTCGGTCCGCTGGTCAATCGCGTCGGGTCCGACTCCTCCAGCATGGACAACATGCTGGAGCTGCTGGTGACCGGCGGCATGGACCTGTTCCGGGCCGTGCGCATGATCATTCCGCCGGCCTGGCAGAACGTCGAGACCATGGACGCCGATCTGCGCGCCTTCTACGAATTCAACTCCATGCACATGGAGCCCTGGGACGGTCCGGCCGGCGTGGTGCTGACCGAGGGTCGCTATGCGGTCTGCCTGCTCGATCGCAACGGCCTGCGTCCGGCGCGCTGGGTGACCACCAAGAACGGCTACATCACCCTGGCCTCGGAAGTGGGTGTCTGGAACTATCAGCCCGACGACGTCATCGCCAAGGGCCGGGTCGGCCCGGGCCAGATACTGGCCGTGGACACCGAGACTGGTGAGGTGCTGCAGACCGACGACATCGACAATCGCCTCAAGGCGCGTCATCCCTACAAGCAGTGGCTGCGCAAGAACGCCATGCGCATCCAGGCGACCCTGGACGACAACGATCACGGTTCGGCCTTCTACGACCAGGATCAGTTGCGCCAGTACATGAAGATGTTCCAGGTCACCTTCGAGGAGCGTGACCAGGTCCTGCGCCCGCTGGGCGAGCAGGGTCAGGAAGCCGTGGGTTCCATGGGCGACGACACCCCCATGGCGGTCCTGTCGCGGCGTATCCGTTCGCCCTATGACTACTTCCGCCAGCAGTTCGCTCAGGTCACCAACCCGCCGATCGACCCGCTGCGCGAGTCCATCGTCATGTCCCTGGAGACCTGCCTGGGTGCCGAACGCAACGTCTTCGAGGAAACCGCCGAGCACGCCGATCGCGCCATCCTGAGCAGCCCGGTGGTCTCGCCGGCCAAGTGGCGGACCATCCTCAACATGCCCAAGCCTGGCTTCGAGCATGTCAAGATCGACCTCAACTACCCCGAGTCCATGGGCCTTGAGGCGGCGCTGCGCAACATCGTCGAGCAGGCCGAGGAGGCCGTGCGTGCCGGCAAGGTGCTGCTGGTGCTGACCGACCGTCACATCGAGCCGGGCAAGCTGCCGGTGCATGCGGTGCTGGCCACCGGCGCCGTGCATCACCACTTGGTCAACCTGGGCCTGCGTACCAGCAGCAACATCCTGGTGGAGACCGCCACCGCCCGTGATCCGCACCACTTCGCCGTGCTGCTGGGCTTTGGCGCCACCGCGGTCTATCCGTTCCTGGCCTATGAGGTGCTGGGTGACCTGATCCGCACCGGCGAGGTGCTGGGCGACCTCTACGAGGTGTTCAAGTACTACCGCAAGGGCATCACCAAGGGCCTGCTCAAGGTGATCTCCAAGATGGGCATCTCCACCGTCGCCTCCTATCGCGGCGCCCAGCTGTTCGAGGCCGTGGGCCTGGCGGACGAGGTCACCGACCTTTGCTTCCCCGGTGTCACCAGCCGCATCAAGGGCGCGCGCTTCGTCGACCTGGAAGCCGAGCAGAAGCTGCTGGCCGGCGAGGCCTGGAACAACCGCAAGCCGATCCAGCCGGGTGGCCTGCTCAAGTTCGTCTATGGCGGCGAGTACCACGCCTACAACCCGGACGTGGTCAATCTGCTGCAGGCCGCCGTGCAGCAGGGCGACTACGCCAAGTTCCGCGAATACACCGCGCTGGTGGACCAGCGTCCGGTGGCCATGATCCGCGACCTGCTCAAGGTCAAGACCAGCGACCAGCCCCTGGCGCTGGACGAGATCGAGCCGCTGGCCAACATCTTCACCCGCTTCGATGCGGCCGGCATCTCCCTGGGCGCCCTGTCGCCGGAGGCCCACGAGGCCCTGGCCGAGGCCATGAACCGCCTGGGTGGACGCTCCAACTCCGGTGAGGGCGGCGAGGATCCGGCGCGCTACGGCACCATCAAGAGCTCCAAGATCAAGCAGGTGGCCACCGGCCGCTTCGGCGTCACCCCCGAGTATCTGGTCAATGCAGAGGTCCTGCAGATCAAGGTGGCCCAGGGCGCCAAGCCGGGCGAGGGCGGTCAGCTGCCCGGTGGCAAGGTCAACGGCCTGATCGCCAAGCTGCGCTATGCGGTACCTGGCGTGACCCTGATCTCGCCGCCGCCGCACCACGATATCTATTCCATCGAAGACCTGTCGCAGCTGATCTTCGACCTCAAGCAGGTCAACCCCAAGGCGCTGGTATCGGTCAAACTGGTGTCCGAGCCTGGCGTAGGTACCGTGGCCGCCGGTGTGGCCAAGGCCTATGCCGACCTCATCACCATCTCCGGCTACGACGGCGGTACCGGTGCTTCGCCGGTGACCTCCATCAAGTACGCCGGCTCGCCCTGGGAATTGGGCCTGGCCGAGGCGCACCAGACCCTGCGCGGTAACGATCTGCGCGGCAAGGTGCGGGTGCAGACCGACGGCGGCCTGAAGACCGGCCTGGACGTGATCAAGGCGGCCATCCTCGGCGCCGAGAGCTTTGGCTTCGGCACCGCACCGATGATCGCCCTGGGTTGCAAATACCTGCGCATCTGCCACCTGAACAACTGCGCCACCGGTGTCGCCACCCAGAACGACCGACTGCGCAAGGAGCACTTCATCGGCACGGTGGAAATGGTGATGAATTTCTTCACCTTCATCGCCGAGGAGACCCGCGAATGGCTGGCCAAGCTGGGCGTACGCAGCCTGGGCGAGCTGATCGGCCGTACCGACCTGCTGGAAATCCTGCCGGGCGAGACCGCCAAGCAACAGCACCTGGACCTCACCCCGCTGCTGGGTAGCGACCACATCCCGGCGGAGAAGCCGCAATACTGCCAGGTGGAAAAGAACCCGCCATTCGACCAGGGTCTGCTGGCCGAGGAAATGGTGCGTCTGTCCCTACCGGGCATCGAGCAGCTCGAAGGCGGTGAATTCAGCCTCAGCATCGGCAACTGCGACCGCTCCATCGGGGCCCGCGTCTCTGGCGAAATCGCCCGGCGCCACGGCAACCAGGGCATGGTCAAGGCACCGGTGACCTTCCGCTTCAAGGGCACCGCCGGCCAGAGCTTTGGCGTCTGGAACGCCGGTGGCCTGCATCTGTATCTGGAAGGCGACGCCAACGACTACGTGGGCAAGGGCATGACCGGCGGCAAGCTGGTCATCACCCCGCCCCAGGGCGCGGGCTTCAAGAGCCAGGAGTCGGCCATCATCGGCAACACCTGCCTCTACGGCGCCACCGGCGGCAAGCTGTTCGCCGCTGGCACCGCCGGTGAGCGCTTCGGAGTACGCAACTCCGGGGCCCACACCGTGGTGGAAGGCACCGGTGACCACTGCTGCGAATACATGACCGGTGGTTTCGTCTGCGTCCTGGGCAAGACCGGCTACAACTTCGGCTCGGGCATGACTGGCGGCTTCGCCTATGTGCTGGACCTGGACAACGGCTTCTATGACCGGGTCAACCACGAACTGGTGGAAATCCAGCGCATCAACAGCGAGGCCATGGAGGCTTATCGCAGCCATCTGGAAGGGGTACTGGCCGAATACGTGCGCGAGACCGGCAGTGCCTGGGGCAGCCATCTCCATGAGAACCTGGACGACTACCTGCGCAAGTTCTGGCTGGTGAAGCCCAAGGCCGCGAGCCTGGCTTCGCTGCTGGTCAGCACCCGCGCCCGTCCTGAATAACGACTTCGATGCCGGCTCCCTCAGGCGCCGGTTTCACCGTGATAGCTCGTGGCGCCCATCTGAAGGGGCGTCGCTTCAAGAGGTTTGGAAATGGCTGAACGTCTGAACAACGACTTCCAGTTCATCGAGGTCGGTCGCAAGGATCCGAAGAAGAAGCTGCTGCGCCAGCGCAAGAAGGAATTCGTCGAGATCCACGATCCCTTCAAGCCGCAGCAGGCCGCCGAGCAGGCGCACCGCTGCCTGGGTTGCGGCAACCCCTATTGCGAATGGAAGTGCCCGGTGCACAACTTCATTCCCAACTGGCTCAAGCTGGTGTCCGAAGGCAATATCCTGGCGGCGGCGGAGTTGGCGCACCAGACCAACACCCTGCCCGAAGTCTGTGGTCGCGTCTGCCCGCAGGATCGTCTCTGCGAGGGTGCCTGCACCCTCAACGACGGCTTTGGCGCGGTGACCATCGGCTCGGTGGAGAAGTACATCACCGACACCGCCTTCGCCATGGGCTGGCGTCCGGACATGTCCAAGGTCAAGCCTACCGGCAAGCGTGTCGCCGTGATCGGCGCCGGTCCGGCCGGGCTCGGCTGCGCCGACATCCTGGTGCGTAACGGTGTGACCCCGGTGGTGTTCGACAAGCATCCCGAGATCGGTGGCCTGCTGACCTTCGGCATCCCCGAATTCAAGCTGGAAAAGACCGTGCTCAGTCGCCGTCGCGAAGTCTTCGGCGGCATGGGCGTGGAATTCCGCCTGAACACCGAAGTGGGCAAGGACGTGACCATGGATCAGTTGCTCGAGGAATTCGATGCGGTCTTCCTGGGCATGGGCACCTACACCTACATGAAGGGTGGCTTCCCCGGCGAAGATCTGCCTGGCGTGCACGACGCCCTGGATTTCCTGGTGGCCAACGTCAATCGCAACCTGGGCTTCGAAAAGGATGCGGCCGACTTCGTCGACATGAAGGGCAGGCGTGTGGTGGTCCTGGGGGGTGGTGACACCGCCATGGACTGCAACCGCACCTCCATCCGCCAGGGCGCCAAGAGCGTGACCTGCGCCTATCGCCGCGACGCCGCCAACATGCCCGGCTCGCGCAAGGAAGTGAAGAACGCCAAGGAAGAAGGCGTGAAGTTCCTCTTCAATCGCCAGCCCATCGCCATCATCGGCGAGGACAAGGTGGAAGGCGTCAAGGTGGTGGAGACCCGTCTGGGTGAGCCGGACGCCCGTGGCCGCCGCAGCCCCGAGCCGATCCCCGGCTCCGAGGAGATCCTGCCGGCCGATGCAGTGGTCATCGCCTTTGGTTTCCGCCCAAGTCCCGCGCCCTGGTTCGAGCAGTTCAACATCGACCTCGACAGCCAGGGCCGCGTCGTCGCGCCGGGGCTGCACGAGTTCAAGCACCAGACCAGCAACCCGAAGATCTTTGCCGGTGGCGACATGGTGCGTGGCTCCGACCTGGTGGTGACCGCCATCTTCGAAGGCCGCAACGCCGCCGAGGGCATCCTCGACTACCTGGGCGTCTGAGCCCAGTCCGCTGGACAGGAGCCGACCGGTGCAAGCCGGTCGGCTTTTTTATGCCTGAAGGATTATCGCGCCCATGGGGCGCTTTTACAGGACACCCTGATCCTTTAGGAGGGGCCGCCAGCGATACGTAGGGTGGAAAACCGCACAGCGATTTCCACGCGGCTGCCATTTCGCGAAGACAACTACCACCCCATCACCCCGATAGACAAAAGGCACGACCCCCTGCCGTGCCTTTTGCCAGCCGCTTTGCGACAATGCCGGCACTTTTGCTGCCGGATGTCGCCATGACTGCCCTGAAGAACGACCGTTTCCTGCGTGCCCTGCTCAAGCAGCCGGTGGACGTCACCCCGGTGTGGATGATGCGCCAGGCCGGGCGCTACCTGCCCGAATACCGCGCCAGCCGGGCCCGCGCCGGTGACTTCATGAGCCTGTGCAAGAACCCGCAATTCGCCTGCGAGGTGACCCTGCAGCCGCTGGAGCGCTATCCCCTGGATGCGGCCATCCTCTTCTCCGACATCCTCACCATCCCCGATGCCATGGGCCAGGGGCTCTACTTCGAGACCGGCGAGGGCCCGCGCTTTCGCAAGGTGATCGATACCCCGGCGGACATCGAAGCCTTGCCGATTCCCGATGCGGAATCCGACCTGGGCTACGTGATGGACGCCGTGCGCACCATCCGCACGGCGCTGGACGGCCGGGTACCCCTGATCGGCTTTTCCGGCAGCCCCTGGACCCTCGCCACCTACATGATCGAAGGCGGCTCCAGCAAGGATTTCCGCAAGGCCAAGGCCATGCTCTACGACACCCCCGAGGCCATGCACCTGCTGCTGGACAAGCTGGCCCAGGCGGTCACCGCCTACCTCAACGGCCAGATCCGCGCCGGTGCTCAGGCGGTGCAGATCTTCGATACCTGGGGCGGCAACCTGTCCGCCGCGGCCTACCAGGAATTTTCCCTGGCCTATATGCGCAAGATCGTGGCCGGGCTGATCCGCGAGCATGAAGGACGGCGGGTACCGGTGATCCTCTTCACCAAGAATGGCGGTCTCTGGCTGGAAAGCCTGGCCGACAGCGGTGCCGAGGCCCTGGGCCTGGACTGGACCTGCGACATCGGCGAGGCGCGCCGTCGTGTCGGCGGCAAGGTCGCGCTGCAGGGCAACATGGACCCGAGCGTGCTCTATGCCAAGCCGGCGGCCATCCGTGCCGAGGTGGGGCGCATCCTGGAAAGCTACGGCCAGGGCAGCGGTCACGTCTTCAATTTGGGTCACGGCATCACTCCCGAGGTGGACCCGGCCCATGCCGGCGCCTTTATCGAAGCCGTGCACGAGTTGTCGGGACGCTACCACCAGGGCTGACTGTGCCGGGATCGGCGTGCCCGCTCCCAAGTCGAACGAGCGGGTAGCGGCCGGTTGCGGCATAGTCGGGGTTTTCCCGATGGAGCGCCGCCATGGCCCAGATGACCCCGGAAGAGCTGCAGCAACTGGCCGAGGAGGTGCTCGCGGCCCAGGGTTTCAGTCAGCCACAAGGCGCGGCCATCGCCGCCATGATGGTGGCCGGCCAGCGCGATGACTGTGCCTCCCATGGCATCTACCGACTGCTGGGCATCGTCAAGACGCTGAAGGCCGGCAAGGTGGTGCCGGATGCCGTTCCCCGCGTCGAGGACGTGGCACCGGCCATCGTCCGGGTCGATGCCGGGGGTGGCTTCTCGCCGCTGGCCTTTCACGCCGGTCTGCCACTGCTCGATGCCAAGGCGCGCACCTGCGGCCTGGCGGCCCTGGCGATCAACAACTGCGTGCATTTCTCGGCGCTCTGGGTGGAAATGGAAGCCATCACCGCCCGCGGCCTGGTAGCTCTGGCGTGCAATCCCACCCAGGCCTATGTCGCGCCGGCGGGTGGGCGGCGGCCGCTGTTCGGCACCAATCCCATCGCCTTCGGCTGGCCACGGCCGGAAGGGCAGCCCTTCGTCTTCGACTTCGCCACCAGTGCGGTGGCTCGCGGCGAAATCGAATTGCATCGTCGCGCCGGCAAGGCCCTGCCCGAGGGCTGGGGAGTGGATGCCGAGGGCGCCCCGAGCAACGATGCCCGCACCGTGCTGGAGGAGGGTGCCATGCTGACCTTTGGTGGCCACAAGGGCTCGGCGCTGTCGGCCATGATCGAGTTGCTCGCCGGACCGCTGATCGGCGATCTCACTAGTCCGGAGTCCTCGGCCTTCGACGCCGGAGCGGGCGGATTGCCCTATCACGGCGAACTCATCCTGGCCTTCGATCCCCAGCGGTTTCTCGGCGCGGCGGTGGCCGACTATCAGCAGCGTGCCGAACAGCTGTTCGCCGGCATTGAGGCCCAGGGCGCCCGCTTGCCGTCGCAGCGCCGCTATGCAGCGCGCGCTCTTAATACCACCCGTGGCTGGTTGGAGGTGCCGGACGAAATGCTCGCCGAGGTGCGGGCGCTGCTGCCCGGCTGATCCAGGGCGCGATTCGCATCACCTGGCGGAGACTGCGACAACGCGGTCTCTGAACCCCATGCCAGACGCAGGGTCCACGACTGGCCCCCTTCGTGCCAGCCCTGGGTCTTCATGTACGCCGACGACACCGATCGCCCCCATCACCGCGGCCTGCTGCTGCTGAGCATCACCCTCATGGTGCTGGTGTACTTTCTCGACAATCTCTCCATCGCCCTGGCCAATCGCTATGTCTACGGCGGCCTGGGCATCGACCAGCGCAGCTACAGCCTGGCAACCGCCTGCTACAGTGCCGCCGTCATCGTCACCAGCGCCCCGCACCAGTGGTTCGCCCAGCGCCTGGGCTATCGCAACCTGATCTTCACCGCCGTCGGCATCCACCTGGTCGGCCAGGTGTGCTGCCTGGTCGCGAGCGACCTGCCGACCTTCATCGTCGGTCGGGTACTGATGGGCGCCGGCGCCGCCACCTTCTTTGCCGGGGCGCGGGTACTGGTGCAGATGTATTTCTCCGGTCCCCAGTTGCCGACCGGCATTCGTGCCTTTGCCTCGGGCGTGCCCCTGGGGGGTGCGCTGGCCTCCTTTACCACCGCGGAATTGCTGGAAGGCCATCAGTGGCGCGCCATCTTCTTGGTGCCGGCGCTGGCCTGTGGGTTGGTCGCGCTAGGTGCCTGGCTGTCGCTACCCCGACGCTCCCATCCGCTGGAGAATTCCGGCGCCCCCTCGCTGCTGTCCATGTTGCTGCTGGCCGGTGGCAGCCTGCTGCTGACCACCACCACCCAGCGGCTGGCCTTCGACTTCTTCAGCGACGGCCTATGGCTGGCGCTGGAGCTGCTGTTGGGAGTCGCCATCCTCGGGCTGTACGTCTATTACGAGCGAGGCCTCGCGCGGCCGACTCTGGACTTCAAGCACGCCAGCACCCCCGGGTTTCTCGCCGGCATGCTGTTCATGATGCTCAACTACTTCCTGCTCGGGGCCTACAACTTCATCATCCCCCAGTACGTGGTCAACGGCCTGCAGCTGCCGGTCTATACCGCCGGTGGGGTCATGGCGCTCGGTTGGCTGTGCGGTCTGGCGCCCCTGCTGATGATCACCTCGGTGCGGCTGCGCGAGCGCTTTCCCTGGGGCGGCTTTCGCAAGTACCTGGTGGCGGGCTATCTGCTGCTGGCCGGCTACGGCTTCTGGATGGTGCGGCAGCACGCCGACGTGCCCCTCTATCAGCAACTGGTGCCGGGTCTGATGATGCATGGCACCTACCTGATCGGCACCTTCGCGGTGATCATCATGTACACCTTCATGCGCGTCGAACCGGCCTATTTCAGCCAGGCCTACCAGATCAAGAACATGACCCAGCAGTTGGTGATGCCCATGGGCATCGTCCTGTCCAACGTCTTCCTGCAATGGCGGGATGCCTTCCATGCCTCGGTGCTCAGCGCCTCGGTCAATCCCTACGCCCAGACCTACCAGGCCTATGAGGAACGCTATCGGCAGGCCACCGGTACCGATAGCGCCCTGGCGCAGATCTCCAGCCTGGTCACCCGCCAGAGCCAGGTGCTGGGCTATCTCGACTATTTCTGGCTGGTTGGCTGGATCGGTCTGGCGCTGGCGGTCTACATGGCCGTGCAGCGGCATTTTCGCTAGCGCGCGACGATTGCCTGCCTTTAAGCCGATGTTCAGCTAGCGGCCACCATAATGCGGGCTTTTGCAGGCCGCGCCGTTCCCCCGGACCCTGCGCCGGTCGGCCGCGCCCCGGTCGGTCCGGAGCTTGCATTGCTGGGCTGTCGGGCTTTGTGGAACAATGCGGGCAACGATATTTTTCAAGGGTGGCAGCCGTGATCGACGCTGATGGTTTTCGCCCCAATGTCGGCATCATTCTCGCTAACGATGCCGGCCAAGTACTGTGGGCCCGCCGGATCAACCAGGATGCCTGGCAGTTTCCCCAGGGTGGGATCGATGACCGGGAAACGCCCGAGGAGGCGCTGTACCGGGAGCTGAACGAAGAAGTGGGGCTGAGCCCCGAGGATGTCCGTATCCTGGCCTGTACCCGGGGCTGGCTGAGGTATCGACTGCCGCAGCGTATGGTGCGTACCCACAGCCGTCCGCTGTGCATCGGCCAGAAGCAGAAGTGGTTTCTGTTGCGTCTGACCGCGGAAGAGCAGCGGGTGCGGATGGATGTGACGGGCAAGCCTGAATTCGATGGCTGGCGCTGGGTAAGCTACTGGTACCCCCTGGGCCAGGTGGTGACCTTCAAGCGTGAGGTCTATCGGCGGGCGCTCAAGGAGTTGGCACCCCGCTTGCTGGCCTGATTACCGGTACGGCCGGTGCGAAAGTGGTGAGGAGAAGCTGTGGTCATGCAGGATGAACGACACGTGATGCACGCCGGCGGCTCCGCCGGGCGTCGGCTGCGGAGGCGCTAGATGCTTGCAGTTCTGCGCAAGATCGTCCAAGAGGTCAATGCCGCCAAGGATCTGGGGTCGGCACTGTCCATCATCGTGCAGCGCGTCCGTGCGGCCATGCAGTCGCAGGTCTGCTCCGTCTATCTGCTGGATCCGGATACCAATCGTTTCGTGCTGATGGCCACCGAAGGCCTGAACAAGAAATCCATCGGCCGGGTCAGCATGGCGCCCAACGAAGGCCTGGTCGGCCTGGTCGGGACGCGTGAAGAGCCGCTCAACCTCGAAGACGCCGCCAGCCACCCGCGCTTCCGCTATTTCGCTGAAACCGGTGAGGAACGTTATGCGTCCTTCCTCGGCGCACCCATCATTCACCACCGACGCGTCATGGGCGTGCTGGTGGTGCAGCAGAAGGAACGTCGTCAGTTCGACGAGGGCGAGGAAGCCTTCCTGGTCACCATGAGCGCCCAGCTGTCCGGGGTGATCGCCCATGCCGAGGCCACCGGGACCATTCGTGGCCTGGATCGGCAGGGCAAGGGTATCCAGGAAGCGCGCTTCGTCGGCATTCCCGGCTCGCCCGGGGTCGGCGTCGGCAAGGCGGTGGTGGTCCTGCCGCCAGCCGACCTGGAAGTGGTCCCCGACAAGACCGTGACCGACATCGACGCCGAGCTGCAGCTGTTCCGCACCGCGCTGGAAGGCGTACGGGCGGACATGAAGGCGCTCTCCAAGCGGCTGTCCACCCAGCTGCGCAAGGAAGAGCAGGCGCTGTTCGACGTTTACCTGATGATGCTCGACGACGCCGCCCTCGGTAACGAGGTGACCACCATCATCAAGAGTGGCCAGTGGGCCCAGGGCGCCCTGCGCCAGGTGGTGATGGAGCACGTCCAGCGCTTCGAGCTGATGGACGACGCCTATCTGCGCGAACGGGCCGCCGATGTACGGGACCTGGGCCGCCGGCTGCTCGCCTATCTGCAACAGGCGCACCAGGCCTGCCTGATCTATCCGGAAAACACCATCCTGGTCAGCGAGGAACTCTCGCCGGCCATGCTGGGCGAGGTGCCCGAGGGGCGTCTGGTCGGCCTGATCTCGGTACTGGGTTCGGGCAACTCCCACGTGGCCATCCTGGCGCGCGCCATGGGCGTGCCCACCGTCATGGGCGCGGTGGACCTGCCGTATTCCAAGGTGGACGGCATCGACCTCATCGTCGATGGCTACCACGGCGAGATCTTCACCAACCCTTCGCCGACGCTGATCAAGCAGTATGGCGACGTGGTGGAGGAGGAGCGCCAGCTGACCCAGGGCCTCGACGCCTTGCGCAGCCTGCCCTGCGAGACCCTCGACGGCCATCGCATGCCGCTGTGGGTCAACACCGGCCTGATGGCCGACGTAGCCCGTGCCCAGCAGCGCGGGGCCGAAGGGGTCGGGCTGTATCGCACCGAAGTCCCCTTCATGGTCAACGAGCGTTTTCCCAGCGAGAAGGAGCAGCTCTCGATCTACCGTGAGCAGCTGGCCGCCTTCCATCCGGCGCCGGTGACCATGCGCACCCTGGATGTCGGCGGTGACAAGGCCCTGTCCTATTTCCCGATCAAGGAAGACAACCCCTTCCTGGGCTGGCGCGGTATCCGCGTCACCCTGGATCATCCGGAAATCTTCCTGGTACAGACCCGCGCCATGCTCAAGGCCAGCGAGGGGCTGAACAACCTGCGCATCATGCTGCCGATGATCTCCGGTGTGCACGAGGTAGAGGAATCCCAGCACCTCTTGCACCGCGCCTGGTGCGAAGTACGCGACGAAGGCGTCGACATTCCCATGCCGCCCGTGGGTGTGATGGTCGAGGTGCCCTCGGCGGTCTACCAGGCCCGCGATCTGGCGCGCCAGGTGGATTTCATCTCGGTGGGCTCCAATGACCTGACTCAGTACCTGCTGGCGGTGGACCGTAACAATCCGCGGGTGGCCGATCTCTACGACTACTTCCACCCTGCGGTGCTGCAGGCGCTGCAGCAGGTGGTCGACGGCGCCCATGCCGAAGGGGTGCCGGTGAGCATCTGCGGGGAAATGGCTGGCGATCCGGCGGCAGCGGTGCTGCTCATGGGCATGGGCTTCGACACCCTGTCGATGAACGCCACTAACCTGCCCAAGGTGAAATGGCTGCTGCGCCAGGTCACCCTGGAGAAGGCCCGGGAGCTGGTGCAGCAGATGCGCCAGATCGACAACCCCCAGGTCATCCACAGCGCCTTGCATCTGGCCTTGCGTAACCTCGGACTGGGCCGGGTGATCAACCCGGCGGCCAGCGTCCAGAGCTGAGCGTGCCCGGCGGGAAGGCCGCTTTCCGCCGGGCAGGCAGCGGCGTACCATGCCGCCTCCTGCGCCCGAGGTGATGATGGATCTCTTGCTCTTCCTGGTGCCTGGCGTCTGCGTCGGGTTGCTGGCCGGTCTGATCAGAGGCAATGGCGGCCTGATCATCATGCCGGTGCTGGCCTACCGTTCTACCGCCACGGAACTCGATCCGCACATCCCTGCCCACCTGGCGGTGGGTGCCTCGCTGGCCACCAGCGTCTCCACTTCGCTCCCTTTCGTCTGCGCCCATCATCAGCTCGGCGCCGTGTGCTGGCGGCTGTTCGCTCGGATGGCCCTGGGCAGCGTCTTCGGTAGCGTCCTGGATGGGCTGAACGCCGCGGCTGCTCAAGCATCCACTCGCCTTGCTGTCTGGCGTCGGCCTCAATTTTCTACTCTCATCCCTGTCAAGGAGGCACCATGCTGCCGTATCCGCAAATAGACCCGGTGGCCCTGTCGCTGGGGCCGCTGAAGATCCACTGGTACGGCCTCATGTACCTGGTGGGCATCGGCGGTGCCTGGTGGCTGGCCAAGCGCCGGCTCAATCGCTTCGATCCGCGCTGGACCAGCGAAACCCTGTCGGATCTGGTGTTCTGGGTGGCGCTGGGGGTCATCGCCGGGGGACGGCTCGGCTATGTGCTCTTCTACAACCTGGCGGAGTACATCGCCAATCCGACGCTGATCTTCGAGGTCTGGAAGGGCGGCATGTCCTTCCACGGCGGCCTGCTCGGGGTGATCCTGGCGGTCTGGTGGTTCGGCAAGCGCCACAACAAGGGCTTCTTCGAACTGATGGACTTCATCGCGCCACTGGTGCCCATTGGCCTGGGTGCCGGTCGCATCGGCAACTTCATCAACGCCGAACTCTGGGGCAAGCCTACCGATGTGCCCTGGGCGATGATCTTCCCGCCCTACAGCGACCCGGCCCAGTTGCCGCGGCATCCCTCGCAGCTCTACCAGTTCGCCCTGGAAGGCGTGGCGCTGTTCGTGATCCTCTGGCTGTACTCGCGCAAGCCGCGGCCGACCATGGCCGTGTCCGGCCTGTTCGTACTCTGCTACGGCATTTTCCGCTTCATCGTCGAATTCGTGCGGGTGCCCGATGCCCAGCTCGGCTATCTGGCCTGGGGCTGGCTGACCATGGGCCAGGTGCTCTGCGTGCCCATGGTGCTGGGCGGTATCGCACTCATGGTCTATGCCTACCGCCGCGCACCGCAGCCGGTCGTCCGCGCCGAATGACGTCTGGGGACCGCCCGCATGACAAGTGCGGGCGGCCTGTTATAGTTCAGGGACCACCATCACAACCGCGCAAGGGATCAGCCGTATGAATCCGTTCCGTAGCCTGGCTGCCGTGCTGGCGCTGGCCCTGACGATGCAGGTCCTGCCGGCGCAGGCGCAGCAGACTCAGGGTGACGTCACCGAGTATCAGACCGCCGACCAGGCGTTCGGTGAAGCCCAGGCTCCCGCCGCCTTTTCCATGATCGGTGATCTCCTGATCGCGCGGCCGCTGCTGATCGCCGCCACCGTGATCGGGGCGGGGGTTTTCGTGGTCAGCCTGCCATTCACCGCCGCGGGCGGTAACATCGGCAAGGCCGGCAAGGCCCTGGTGGTCGAGCCTGGCAAGGCGGCCTTCGTGCGCTGCCTCGGCTGCACCCAGAGCGGGTACGGTCGTACCGAATAGGCCCTGGTGCCAGGCCTGGCTGCTTAAGGTTGGCCGCTGATCTTCAGATACTTGTCGTGCAGCTGCTCCTTGGTCTCGACGTGGTTATCGTCGAGAGGGATGCAGTCCACCGGGCAGACCTGCTGGCATTGGGGTTCGTCGTAGTGCCCCACGCACTCGGTGCACAGGTTCGGATCGATCACGTAGATCTCCGTGCCCTGGGAAATGGCGCCGTTCGGGCACTCTGGCTCGCACACGTCGCAGTTGATGCAATCGTCGGTAATGATGAGGGACATCGTCGGCTCCTCGCCACGCGAACGCGCAGCGATCCAAAAGTCAGGCGCGCATTTTGCCCCATCCGCGTGCCGGCTGCACCCGACAGTCCTTGGGGTTAATCAGCTTGCCGGCGCAAAACGCTCCAGCAGTGCCTGATGCACGATGGGATGGACGAACTTGGTCACGTCGCCACCGAGGGCCGCGATCTCCCGCACCAGGGTGGAAGACAGGTAGGAATAATGTTCCGACGGGGTCAGGAACATGCTTTCCGCCTGAGGCGCCAGTACCCGGTTCATGTTGGCCAGCTGGAATTCGAACTCGAAGTCCGACACCGCGCGCAGGCCGCGCAGGATGATGGTCGCCTTCTGCTGTTCCACCAGATTGGCCAGCAGGCAGCTGAAGCCGATCACCTCGACATTGGGCAGGTGCGCGGTTACCGCCTTGGCCAACTCTACCCGCCGCTCCAGCGGAAACAGGGGGTTCTTCTTGGGGCTGGCCGCCACCGCCACCACGACTTCGTCGAACAGCCGCGAGGCGCGCTCCACCAGATCGCCATGGCCCTTGGTGATGGGGTCGAAGGTGCCGGGGTATAGCACTCGGTTCATGACGCTGTCCTGGGGGCAAAGCTATTGGGGCTTGGATGGTAGCTCAGGGGCGGGGTGAGGCCAAGGCGACAGGGGGCGGGATCGCCGACCCGTGGGCGTTTATCGGCCGGATGGCGAGGTCTGCTGGCTGACCAGCCAGTCGGGAATGCGTCTTTCCAGATAGTAATCGGGGTGGCGGAAGGTGCCACCGATGAAACCCACGTGTCCGCCATGGGGCAGGCGCTCGAACAGGGTGCCGGGCGCCAGTTCGGCGCGTGCTGGCAAGGCGTCGGTGCCGATGAAGGGGTCGTCCTCGGCCTGGATCAGCAGGGTGGGGATGCGGATACCACTCAGGTAGTAGCGGCTGGAAGCCTGGCGGTAATAGTCCTGGGCATCGCGAAAGCCGTGCAGCGGCGCGGTGTACTTGTCGTCGAAATCCCAGAAGGTCTTGAGCCCTTCGGGCGGCCCCAGGCGCGCGAGGATCTCGTGCTGCTCGGGGTGGCGCTCCTGATCGAACAGCGCCTGCTTGTCGCGCACGTAGCGCGCCAGTTCATGGATGAAGTGCCGCTGATAGATACGCGAGAAGCCGATGCCGATGCGATCGGCGCAGAGGTCCAGGCGAAAGGGCACCGAGACCGCCGCCGCGGCCCTCAGTCCGCTTTGCGCGCCGTGTTCGCCCAGGTATTTGAGCAGGACATTGCCGCCCAGGGAGAAGCCCACGGCATACAGCGGTGCGTCCGGGCGGCTGATCTGCAGGTGGCGGACCACCGCCGCCAGGTCGTCGCTGACGCCGGAGTGATAGCCGCGCGGCAGGCGGTTGGGCTCGCCGGAGCAGCCACGCCAGTTGAGGCCGACGCTGGCCCAGCCACGGGCGGCGAGGGCGAATTGCAGCCCGAGCACATAGTGGGAGCCGGAGCTGCCGGTGAGCCCATGGGCGATCAGCACCAGCGGCGCCCGTGGGTCCTCGGCGTGGTACCAGTCCAGATCCAGGAAGTCGCCATCCTCCAGCCACAGCCGTTCGCGTGGTCGGGTGATGGGCGGCAGACGCCGCCACAACGAGCCCCAGAGGGTCTGCAGGTGTGGGCCGGGTAGCCAGCGTGCCGGCCGAAAGGGTGCGCCGCTCACGCCTGGCGGTGCCAGAGGGCGTAGTGGACGTTGCCGGTCTTTTTCTCGCGGTGCAGCTGCCAGGTCGCGGGCAGGGTCAGCCGGGAGGGCTGGGTTTCGCTCTCGGTGTAGATCCAGGCGTCTGCGGCGAGCCAGCCCTGGGTTTCCAGCGCCGCGCAGGCCGGCTCCAGCAGGTCCTTGCCAAAGGGCGGGTCGAGAAACACCAGGTCGAAAGGCGTCTCCGCCGGCTTGGCCAGCGCCTGGAGGGCATCGGTCTGGCGTACCTCGGCGTGCGCGCAGCCCAGGGTCTGCAGATGACCGCGCAGGGCATTGACTGCCTGGGCGTTGAGGTCGAAGGCCAGGGCCTGACCGGCGCCGCGGGAGAGGGCTTCTAGCAGCAGCGCACCGCTGCCGGCGAAGGGGTCCAGGACTCGGGCGCCGGGCGTCACCACGGCCAGCCAGTTGAACAGGGTCTCGCGCACCCGATCCGGGGTGGGCCTCAGGCCCAGGGCATCGGGAAAGGCGAAGCGCCGGCTGCGCCAGTCGCCACCGATGATGCGCAGTTGGTTGGCGGGCTTCTGGGCCATGCTAGTGCTCCGGAACGCCGCTGGGCGGCAAGGTGGGAAGGGGGCGAGGCGGCGGCAGCGGTTGCTGGGCGACCCGGGGGCCGGCGGTGACCACCACGAAGTTGGCCGGATCCAGGTGACGCTGCAGGGCGGCATGCACCTGGGCCACCGTTAGGCTGCGGACCTGCTGGAGGAAGTCGTCCAGGTAGCTGCTGGGCAAGTCATAGAAGCCGATATTGCCCAGCTGGGCGACGATGGCGCCGTTGCTGGCATTGGTCAGCGGAAAGCTGCCTTCGATCTGCCGCTTGGCGCGGTCCAGTTCGGCCTGGGTCGGGCCCTGGGCCAGGTAGTCGCGCAGCAGGTCGCGGACCAGCGCCAGGGTGGCATCGCCCAGTTCGGCGCGGGTCTGCAGGCCGATGGTGAAGGGGCCCGGCTGGCGCATCGGTGTAAAGCCCGAGCTGACGCCATAGGTGAGGCCACGGCGTTCACGCAATTCGGTCATCAGGCGACTGCCGAAACCGCCGCCGCCAAGGATCTGGTTGCCGACGAACAGGGCCGCGTAGTCGGGATCACGGCGGGTGATGCCGAGCTGGCCGAGCAGCAGGCGGGTCTGCTGGGCCGGGACCTCCAGCGCCACTTGTGCCGGTACGGTGGGGACCGGCGCGGGCAGCGGCGGCAGCGCGGGGCCGCGGGGCAGGGCACGCGACAGCTGGGCGGCGATCCGTTCGGCCCGGGCGCGATCCAGATCGCCGGTGATGGCGATCACGGCATTGCCGGCGGCATAGGCCCGGCCATGGAAGGCCTGCAGGCTGGCGGCATCGAGGCGTGCCAGGCTGGCTGCCGTACCGAGCGGTGAGTGGGCATAGGGGTGGCTGCCATAGAGGTGCTGCTGCAGGGCCTCGCCGGCAAGGCTCGCCGGTTCACGGCGACTGGTGGCGATCAGGGTCAGCAGCTGGTCGCGGATGCGCTGGATGGCCTCGGCAGGAAAGGTCGGGCGGCCGACCACGTCGGCGAGCAGTGCCAGGGCCGGCTCGCTGTGGGCGGGATCGGCAAGGGTGCGCAGGCCGGCTACGGCCTGGTCGCGATAGGCGCCGTTGCTGAAGTCGGCGCCCAGGCGCTCGAAGCCATCGGCGATGGCGCCGGCATCGCGTCCCGGGGTGCCTTCGTTGAGCAGGCCGTTGGTCAGCATGGCGAGGCCTGGGCTGGCGCCGTCCCGGCTGCTGCCGGCGGCAAAGATCAGGCGCACATCGAACATCGGCAATTCCGGCGCCGGCACGAACAGCACCTGGGCGCCCTCGGCGGTACGCCAGCGCTGGATATCCAGCTGGCGGCCCAGGGGCGGCGCCGCCTTGAGGGTCTTCAGGCTATCCACGGCGGGATAGGCGCGCGCCAGGTCGCCCACCGGCGAAGGGGCCTGGCAGCCCGCGAGCAGGCACAGCGAAAGGCTGAGCAGGCGTTTCATCGACGGGCCTCCGCGGCGGGTTCGGGACGCAGCTGACCCAGGGTCAGGCGCTCGCGGGTGAAGTAGGTGCGGGCCACCCGGCGGAGGTCATCGGGGGTGACCTTGCCCAGCTCATCGAGCAGCAGATCCCCCTGGCGCCAGCCGAGGCCGACGCTTTCCAGCTGACCGATGCTGCTGGCCTGGGCGGTGATGGAGTCGCGGCCATAGACCAGCCCGGCCACCAGCAGGGCACGGACCCGTGCCACCTCCTCGGCGCTGGGTGGTTCGCGCTTGAGGGTGTCCAACTGGTCCCAGAAGGCTGCTTCCAGCTGCTCGAGGGTCTTGCCGCGCTGGGTATTGGGCATGCCGCTGAGCAGGAACAGACTGTCGCCGCGGGTGTAGGCGCCATAGGCGGCGCGCACGCTGCTGGCCACTTTTTGCCCCCGTTCGAGGCGACTGGGCAGACGTGCGCCCGAACCGCCGCTGAGCAGGGCGGCAAGCAGTTGCAGGGCATAGGCGTCGCGCGGCTGGGTGGCGGTGGCCAGGCTGGGCACGTTGAAGCCCATCAGCAGGCTCGGTACCTCGCGGGCCTGCAAGGCCAGGCGGCGCTCACCTGGCGCAGGCAGTTCCAGTGGACGCCTGGGTGCGGGCAGATTGCTGCGGGGGATGGCGCCGAACCAGCGTTGCACCTCGGCGCGGATCGCCGCGGGTTCGACATCGCCCACCACCACCAGGGTGGCGTTATTGGGCGCATACCAGGTGTGGTACCAGCGTCTGAGGTCATCCACGGTCAGGCGCTGCAGGTCCTGGGGCCAGCCGATGGTGGGGTTGCGATAGCCGCTGGCAGGGTAGGCCGCCGCCTTGAAGCGCTCGAAGGACAGTGCCTCCGGGCGGTCATCGGTGCGCAGCCGGCGTTCTTCCTTGATCACTTCCAGTTCCCGGGTGACCTCGTCGGGCGCCAGGCGCAGATGAGCCATGCGATCGGCTTCCAGCTCCAGAGCGACCGGCAGGCGGTCGCGGGCAAGCAGCTGGTAGTAGACGGTGTAGTCGTCGGTGGTGAAGGCGTTTTCCTCGGCGCCCAGGTCGCGCAGCAGGTGCGAGGCTTCGCCCGCGTCCAGCTTGCGGCTGCCCTTGAACATCAGGTGTTCCAGGGCATGGGAGAGCCCGGTCGCGCCGGGCGCCTCCAGGCTCGAACCCACGCGATACCAGAGCTGCACCACGGCGACCGGTGCCCGATGATCTTCGCGGACCACCAGCTTCAGGCCATTGTCGAGGGTGAACTCCTCGGTGCGCTGCTGGCTGGCAGCCGCGAAGGCGAGGGTAGGAAGCAGGCCGAGCAGGGCGACCAGGGTGGTCCGACGGGAGCGGGAGGCGGGCATTGCGAGAGCAGGCCTTGTAGCGCGGTAGGGGACGAAGCGGCTGCGTCCTGGGGACGGTCGCGCGTTTTTCGCCGACGGGGAGGTCTTCCGCCCGGCAGGCTGCTAGGATACGCATCCCTTTTCCCGACGGCCATGCCTGACGGTCGAGCGCCGCCTGGCGGAGCTCCCGCAGCCTGATCGTCCGTTCGATACAGAGCCCCGCATGTTTGGATCCGACGACAAGAAGTCTCCCCCCACGGAGAAGAAAGGCCTGTTCGGCTGGTTCCGCAAGAAGACCGCCGAACCCGTAGAAACGCCTGCCGAAGTGCCCGTAGCCACGCCGGAAGAGCGCTTGCCCGAGCCGCTGGCCAGCGAGCCGGTGCAGCATCCGGAGCCAGTGCCCGAGCCGCCTGAGGCGATTCCCTCGATGTCACCGGTACCGGTGGCCGAAGAGGAGGCGCCGTCGCCGGTCGCCCTGACGGCGCTGGTCGAGCCCCTGGTGGCCGATCCCATCGTGCCGCCGGTCGAACTAGAGCCGTTCGTGGAGCCTGAGCCGGTCGCCGAGCCCGCCCCGGCACCAATTGCACCAATTGCACCAGTTGCACCCGTCACGCCGCTGCCTCCGGTTGTTCCGGAGCCCGTCGCAGAGCCCGCATCTGCGCCAGTCGTGCCCGCTGCCCCGTTGCCCCCGGTTCCCGAACCGGTCGTGGCTTCTGAACCCGAGCCGGAGCCCGAGCCTGCTCCGCACGTGGTCGCGGCAGCCGCCGAACCGGCCAAGCTGGGTTTCTTCGCCCGCCTGCGCCAGGGCTTGTCCAAGACCAGTGCCAGCCTCGGCGAAGGCATGGCCAGCCTGTTCCTTGGCAAGAAGGCTATCGACGACGACCTGCTCGAAGAGCTGGAGACGCGTCTGCTGACCGCCGACGTCGGCGTCGAGGCCACCGGCGTCATCATGCGCAACCTGACGCAAAAGGTGGCGCGCAAGCAGCTGGCCGACAGCGAGGCGCTGTACCAGGCCCTGCAGCAGGAGCTTACCGAGATGCTGCTGCCGGTGGAGCAGCCGCTGGTGATCGATACCTCGCACAAGCCCTACGTCATCCTGGTGGTCGGCGTGAACGGCGCCGGCAAGACCACCACCATCGGCAAGCTGGCCAAGCGCCTGCAGAACGAAGGCAAGAAGGTCATGCTGGCCGCTGGCGACACCTTCCGCGCCGCTGCCGTGGAGCAGCTGCAGGTCTGGGGCGAGCGCAACCGCATCCCGGTGATCGCCCAGCACACCGGCGCCGACTCCGCCTCGGTGATCTTCGACGCCGTGCAAGCCGCCAAGGCCCGGGGCGTCGATGTGCTGATCGCCGACACCGCCGGCCGCCTGCACACCAAGGACAACCTCATGGAAGAGCTGCGCAAGGTACGCCGGGTGATCAGCAAGCTGGATGAGGCAGCGCCCCACGAGACCTTGCTGGTGCTGGATGCCGGTACCGGCCAGAACGCCCTCAACCAGGCCAAGCAGTTCCACAATGCGGTCCCCCTGACCGGTCTGGCGCTGACCAAGCTCGACGGCACCGCCAAGGGCGGGGTGATCTTCGCCCTGGCCAAGCAGAGCGCCCTGCCGATCCGCTATGTCGGCGTCGGCGAAGGCATCGACGACCTGCGGCCCTTCGAGGCGCGTCCCTTCGTCCAGGCCCTGTTCGCGGAGCGTGGCGTCTCATGATCCAGTTCGACCGCGTCTCCAAGCGCTATCCCAACGGTCACGTCGGCCTGCAGGAGCTGAGCTTCCGTGCCGAACGCGGCGAGATCCTCTTCGTCACCGGTCACTCCGGCGCCGGCAAGAGCACCCTGATGCGGCTGATCCTGGCCATGGAGCGCCCCACCGGTGGCAAGCTGACCCTGGCCGGCCAGGACATCTCGCGCATCACCAATGCGCAGATTCCCTTCCTGCGGCGGCAGATCGGCGTGGTCTTCCAGAATCACCAGCTGCTGTACGACCGCACCGTGTTCGACAACGTCGCCCTGCCGCTGCAGATCCTTGGGCTGTCCAAGCCCGAGATCGCCAAGCGTGTGGCCGCCGCCCTGGAGCGGGTCAGCCTCAAGGACAAGCTCGACGACTATCCGGCCGAGCTGTCCACCGGCCAGCAGCAACGGGTCGGCATCGCCCGTGCCGTGGTGCATCGCCCGGCCCTGCTGCTCGCCGATGAACCCACCGGCAACCTCGATCCGCGCCTGGCCTCGGAAATCATGGGTGTCTTCGAAGACATCAACAGCCTGGGCACCACGGTACTGATCGCCAGCCACGACCATGCCCTCATCGCCCGCCTGCACCATCGCATGCTGACCCTGCAGCGCGGCCGCCTGATCGGCGACGAAGAGGAGAGCCAGCCATGAGCGCCACTGAACTGCCCCGTGGCCAGGAGCAGGGCGGCAAGCCCCAGCGTCCGCAGCGCCAGGCCCCGAAGAAACCCAAGAGCGACTGGCGCAGCCCGCTGCACGCCTACCTCGAAGCCCACCGCACCGGCCTGAGGGACAGCCTCAGGCGCATGGTGCAGCAGCCCATAGGTACCTTTCTCACCTGCCTGGTGATGGGCATCGCCCTGGCGCTGCCCATGGGCGTGTCGCTGCTGCTGAAGAACGTCGAGCGCCTGGGTGGCTCCTGGCAGCGCGCGGCACAGATCTCGGTGTTCCTCGACCTGCGCACCGGTCAGGACCAGGCCGAGGTGCTGATGAGTCAGATCAAGGTCCTGCCCGATGTGGCCGAGGCCCGTTGGATCAGTCCGGACGATGCCTTGAAGGAATTGCAGCAGGACGCCGGCCTTGGCGAGGCGCTGCGCGAATTGCCGCAGAACCCGCTGCCTGGCGTCATCGCGGTGACGCCCAAGGAAGTCGACAAGAGCCGCCTCGACATGCTGCGCAGTCAGCTGGCCGAAATGAACGGCGTGCAGCAGGTACAGCTGGACATGCAGTGGGTCGAGCGTCTCACCGCCATCCTCAAGCTGGGCGAGCGCTTCGTCTTCGGCCTGACCGTGGTGCTGGTGATCGCCCTGTTGTTGGTGATCGGCAATACCATCCGCCTGGCCATCGAGAATCGCCGTACCGAGATCGAGGTGGTCAAGCTGGTGGGTGGCACCGACGGCTACGTGCGCCGGCCCTTCCTCTACATGGGCGCGTTGTTCGGCCTGGGCGCCGGCATCGCCGCCTGGGCGCTGCTGGTGTTTGGCCTCAATTGGCTCAACGCCGCGGTGCTGGATCTGGCCGGCCTCTATGGCAGCGATTTCGCCTTGGGCAGCGTTGCCGTCGAAGACGGGCTACAGTTGCTGATCGGCGCCGTGCTGCTCGGCTACATAGGCGCCTGGTTGGCCGTCGCCCGCCATCTGCGCGAGCTCGCTCCACGCTGACGAACGACCGTTTCCGACATCTCCGGAAACGGTCTAAACCCCTGATGAGACAGGCCTTTCAGGGCGGTCTTCAGCTGGGGTTAAGGGAACCTCGGCTAGTCTGGCGCTGTCCAAAAAATCAGTGTTAGACTGTCCAGTGCTTAGTGAATCGGAGGATTCGCATGACCACTTCGTTGCAACCTGTTCCTACATTGGTTCCCGGCGCCAGCCTGGAAGCCTATGTGCATTCGGTGAACAGCATTCCGCTGCTCACTCCGGAGCGGGAGCGTGAACTGGCCGAGCGCCTCTTCTACAAGGAAGACGTCGAGGCCGCCCGCCAGTTGGTGCTCGCGCATCTGCGTTTCGTGGTGCATATCGCCAAGAGCTATTCTGGCTATGGGCTGGCTCAGGCCGACCTGATCCAGGAAGGCAATGTCGGCCTGATGAAGGCCGTGAAACGCTTCAATCCCGAAATGGGTGTACGCCTGGTGTCCTTTGCCGTGCATTGGATCAAGGCCGAAATCCATGAATTCATCCTGCGCAACTGGCGCATCGTCAAGGTGGCCACCACCAAGGCGCAGCGCAAGCTGTTCTTCAACCTGCGCAGCCAGAAGAAGCGGCTGGCCTGGCTGAACAACGACGAGGTCCATCGCGTGGCCGAAACCCTGGGCGTCGAACCCCGGGAAGTGCGCGAGATGGAAAGCCGCCTGACCGGTCAGGACATGGCCTTCGATCCGGCTAGCGATGCCGACGACGACGCGGCCTATCAGTCGCCGGCCCAGTATCTGGAAGACAGCCGTTACGATCCGGCCCGTCAGTTGGAGGAAGCCGACTGGACCGACAGCTCCACGGCCAATCTGCACGAGGCCCTGGAACGCCTGGACGATCGCAGCCGCGACATCCTCTACCAGCGCTGGCTGGCCGAGGAAAAGGCGACGCTGCATGAGTTGGCGGCCAAGTACAACGTTTCGGCGGAGCGTATCCGCCAGCTGGAAAAGAACGCGATGAACAAGCTCAAGGGCAACATCGCTGCCTGATCCGCGCCTTGCTCGAAGAACCGCACCTCAGGGTGCGGTTTTTTTATGTCTGAGAGAAAAGCCGTCGCGGCTATCGCGGTTCGTCGAAGCAGCCAAGTTTGCCGGCCCCACGCTGCTGTAGGAGCGGCCCATGGCCGCGATAAACCGCAGGTAGGGTGGAAAGTCGCGCAACTTTTCTTGCGCCGGTTCGAGAGGGCGCGATCGTCTAGCTCTGTTACCAGCTACATCATGATCGCGGCCATGGGCCGCTCCTACAGGTGCTGGTGAATCCGTAGGAGCGGCCCATGGCCGCGATTAAACGCAGGTAGATGGAAAGCTGCTCAGCGTTTTCCAGGCGTGAGCTTCAGCGTTACCTAGGCAGCTCGCTGGGGCCAGGTATCCCGCTGGAAAAGGCGGCGCCGTCTTCCACCCTGCGGCGCCTGGCGCTACTGCCCGGTCATCCGCCGCAGGTAGTCGCTGCCGCCCAGCTGGCGCTCCTGCTGGCGGATCCAGGCGGCGCGTTCGGCGACGTAGGCGCTCGGACGACTCGGGCTCCATTCGCGTGGATTGGGCAGCACGGCGGCCAGCAAGCTGGCCTGGCGGTCGGACAGGTAGGGCGCGCCTATGCCGAAATGGTGGCGGGCCGCAGCCTCGGCGCCAAAGACGCCATCGTCCCATTCCACGCTGTTGAGATAGACCTCGAGGATGCGCTGCTTGGACCAGAAGGTCTCCAGCAGCACGGTGAACCAGGCTTCGAAGGCCTTGCGCAGGTAGCTGCGCCCGCTCCAGAGAAAGAGATTCTTGGCGGTCTGCTGGCTGATGGTGCTGGCGCCGCGCAGGGAGCCGCCGGCCTCGTTGTGGCTGAAGGCCTGGCGGATCGCCGCCATGTCGAACCCCCAGTGCTCGGCGAAGTGCTGGTCTTCACCCGCGATCACCGCCATCTTGAGATCGTCCGGCAGCTCCTTCCAGGGGCGCCAGTCGCGCTGCAGGTCGATGGGCTTGCCGTCGATCCAGGAGTCGACCTTGCGCTCGACCATCAGCATGCTGCCCGGTGGGGGCACCCAGCGCAGGACCAGCACCAGGGCGGTACTGAGGACGGCGAACCAGAGGGCGATACGCAGGAGACGGCGGAGGAGGGTGAGCAGCATCGGCTTGGTCTTTGGCGGTTAGCGGGCCATTATAACCAGCGCTTCTCTTCCATCGCCCGGTAAAACCCATGTTGCGTCTCTTCCTGCTGTTCGCCGCCCTGGCCGGCTTCACCGGCGTCGGGCTCGGAGCCTTCGCTGCCCACGGTCTCAAGGGGCGACTGTCCGCCGACTACCTGGCCGTGTTCCAGACCGGCGTGCTCTACCAGCTCATCCATGCCCTGGCGCTACTCGGCGTCGCCCTGTTGTCGCTGCACTTCCAGGGCCGGCTGGTAACCTGGGCGGGTGGCTTCTTCATCGCCGGCATCCTGCTGTTTTCCGGCAGTCTGTATCTGCTGACGCTGACCGGCATCTCGCGGCTGGGGATCATCACCCCCTTTGGCGGGTTGTGCTTTCTCGCGGGCTGGGCCTGCCTGGCCATACTGGCCTGGCGCCTGAGTAGCCTCTAACCGAGCGCAGGCCGTCGTTCCCAGCCCGGCGCCGCTGCAATGAACGCCCGACCGGCGTAGAATGCCGGCTCACCCCGCGACGATGCCTTTGCCATGCAGATCCTGTTGAACGGCGAATCCCTTGAATTGCCGGACGGTGCCACCGTCGCCGACCTGCTCGTGCGTCTCGACTTGACCGGACGGCGGGTAGCGGTGGAGCGCAACCTCGACATCGTGCCGCGCAGCCAGCACGCCACCACCGCTCTGGTGGATGGCGACCGGCTGGAAGTGGTCCACGCCATCGGCGGCGGCTAGCCGCGAAAGAGGAATCCAGATGAAAGACACTCCCTTGACCCTGGCCGGGCGCACCTATGAGTCGCGCCTGCTGGTCGGCACCGGCAAGTACCGTGATCTCGAAGAGACCCGGCTGGCCATCGAGGCCTCCGGTGCCGAGATCGTCACCGTGGCGGTGCGCCGCACCAACATCGGCCAGAATCCCGACGAGCCCAACCTGCTCGACGTGATCTCTCCCGAGCGCTACACCATCCTGCCCAACACCGCCGGCTGCTACGACGCGGTGGAAGCGGTGCGCACCTGCCGCCTGGCCCGAGAGCTGCTCGACGGCCACAACCTGGTCAAGCTGGAAGTCCTGGCCGACCAGAAGACCCTGTTCCCCAATGTCATCGAGACCCTCAAGGCGGCCGAGACCCTGGTGGCCGACGGCTTCGACGTCATGGTCTACACCAGCGACGACCCCATCGTCGCCCGCCAGCTGGAAGCCATCGGCTGTATCGCCGTCATGCCGCTGGCCGGTCTGATCGGCTCGGGTCTGGGCATCTGCAATCCCTACAACCTGCGCATCATCCTCGAAGAGGCCAAGGTGCCGGTGCTGGTGGATGCCGGGGTGGGTACCGCCTCCGACGCCACCATCGCCATGGAGCTGGGTTGCGAAGCCGTGCTGATGAACAGCGCCATTGCCCACGCCCGCGAGCCGGTGCTGATGGCCGAAGCCATGAAGCACGCCATCGTCGCCGGCCGCCTGGCCTATCTGGCCGGGCGCATGCCGCGCAAGCTCTATGCGACCGCGTCCTCGCCGCTGGATGGCCTGGTCAACTAAGGCCTGGAGCTATCCTCCATGCGCCCGGCCCCTGCCGGGCGTCTCTTTTTCTCACTATCGATAATGCCATGACCGATCATCAAGACGACCAGACCCCCGACCGCCCCCTGCGCACCATCAAGAGCTTCGTGATGCGCGCAGGCCGCATGACCGAAGGCCAGCAACGTGGCCTTGACCAAGGTTGGCCGCGGTTCGGTCTGGACCTGGCCGACGGCCTCCAGGATTTCGACCAGGTGTTCGGGCGTCAGGCACCGCGCACCTTCGAGATCGGCTTCGGCATGGGCCATTCCACCCTGAAAATGGCCGCCGCCGCACCTGAGCAGGATTTCATCGGCGTCGAGGTGCATCGTCCGGGCGTCGGTGCGCTGCTTAACGGGGCCATGACCCAGGGCCTGACCAATCTGCGGGTCTACAGCTGCGATGCGCTGGAAGTGCTGCGCCAGGGTGTGGCCGATGCCAGTCTGGACCGGGTGCTGCTGTTCTTTCCCGATCCCTGGCACAAGAGTCGCCATCACAAGCGTCGGATCGTCCAGCCGGCCTTCGCCGAGCTGGTGCGGCAGAAGCTCAAGATTGGCGGGGTGCTGCACATGGCCACGGATTGGCAGGCCTATGCCGAACACATGCTCGAGATCATGAACGCCGCCCCGGGTTTCCGTAACCTTGGCGACGCCTCGGGCTACGTGCCGCGACCCGAGGAGAGACCCATCACCAAGTTCGAACGTCGTGGCGAACGACTGGGGCACGGTGTCTGGGATTTGAAGTTCGCACGCCTCGACTGACCGCGTGTCGCTGATGAGCAGTGGTTGAGCCGTCGACAGGCTCTTGGCATGATGGCGTTTTGCCTTGATGGGCCCAGCCTGTCGTAATGTGCATGGACAAGCGAGATGTCAGTCGATAAGCACGAGCTGCCAGGGCTTGGGCGGTGATCCGCCCGTCGGACGGCACGCTGGCCGAAATGGACGCCCTGCGCCAGCTAGAGGTCGAGCGAAGCGCCCGCCAGCGTACCGAGCGCTCGCTGAACCTGATGGCCTCGGCTTTCGCGCTGTGCCGCGATGCCATGGCCGTGCTGAGCGAAAGTGGCCAGATCATCGAGGCCAACGAGGCGCTGTGCAGACTGATGCTCAGCGCTGGCAAGAGTGTGTCCGGTCAGTACCTGTCGCATTACATCAAGCTGCCGGAGGCGGCCATCCAGGCCTTCGAGCGCCATGGCTATGCGCTGTCCGAGGCCAGTTTCCATGTCTCGGCCAAGCGTGCGACGCCGATGGAGATCAGTCTCAGTCGTTTCGCCGGCGAAGGCGGAGCCGAGGGCTATGTCATCGCTAGCCTGCGTGACATCACCGAGCGCAAGCGTGCCGAGCAGGCGCTGGAGCGTCTGGCGCTGAGCGATGGCCTGACCCAGCTGCCCAACCGTTCCGGTTTCTATCGCCGTTTCGAAGACTGCCTGCGCGGCCTGGCGCCGGACCGTAGCCTGGCCGTGCTGTTCATTGACGTGGATGGGTTTAAGGAGGTCAACGACTCCCTGGGCCACGAGACGGGTGATGAGCTACTCAAAACCCTGGGCGCCTCTTTGCAGGACAGTCTGGGGGAGGGCGAACTCCTGGCGCGTTGGGGTGGCGATGAATTCGTCGCCGCCGTCGCGGTGGACGGTCGCAGTCAGGCCCGCCAGATCGCCGAGCGTCTGTTGCAGGTGGTCGGCCGGCCGCAACGTATCACCGAGCACGATATCCGGGTATCCGCCAGCATAGGCCTGAGCTTGAGCCCCGAGGACGGGCAGAACGCCGAGACCCTGCTCAGCAATGCCGATGCCGCCATGTACGCGGCCAAGAGCGCCGGCAAGAGCCGGGCACGCTTCTACGATCCGGAATTCACCGCCGAGGCGTTGCGCAAGGTCACGCTGCTGGCCCACCTGCATGCCGCCATCGAGGCGGAAGAAATCAAGTTCGTCCTGCAACCCAAGTTCGATGCCCAGCGGCGCCTGGTCAGTGCCGAGCTGCTGGCGCGCTGGGAGTGTCCCGGCGTGGGGGTGGTGCTGCCCAGCGTCTTCGTTGCCCTGGCCGAGCAGAATGGCATGGCGTCTTCCCTGGGCCGCCTGGCGATCCGGCGTGCTGCTGCCTATGCCCGTGACTTGCAGCGGGCGGGGGTGAACATTCCGGTGGCGGTGAACATCTCCGCACGTCAGGTGGCGGATGACGAGCTGGGCCTGGTGCTGGAGCGCGCCTGCACCGAGTTTGGCGTGCGGCCGCGGGCCCTGGAGCTGGAGGTGACCGAGTCGGTGTTCCTGCAGCGCGGCACGCCGGAACGGCGCCTAGGCCGGCTGCGCGACCAGGGCTTCCGCGTGGCCATGGATGACTTCGGTACCGGTTACTCGTCGCTGAGCTATCTGCACCGGCTATCGTTCGACACCATCAAGATCGACCGTAGCTTCCTGCTGTCGGTGGATCGTGACGCGCGCTCGCGGCAATTGCTGGCCGGTATCGTCAGCCTGTGCCGGGCGCTCAACATGCAGATCGTCGCCGAGGGCGTGGAGACCCAGGCGCAGTTCGAACTGCTCAAGAGCCTGGGCGTGGATACCTTTCAGGGCTTCCTGCTCGGCCGACCACAGTCGCTGGAAAGTCTGCTGCTGCTGGCTGGCGCCACGGACTATGCGCCGGTGCTCTATTAGCCTCTGCGCTCGGCCAGCACGCCCAGCAGGCAGACGCCGATCAGCAGCACCGGGGCCAGGGCGTAGTTGTTGAACTGCGCGAGTCCCTTGACCACCCAGGGCGTCAGGAAGGTCATGGCAGCGCCATAGAGGGCCAGGCTCGCCAGGGCGAAGGCCGGGACACGGATGGCCGTCGGCAGGCTGCCCAGGCGGGCCTGGATGAAGCCATTGACCTGGCTGCCGAACAGCACCAGCAGGGTGGCGGTGACCGCCAGGGCCACCTCGTCCAGGTGGCTGCGGCTCCAGCGGGAGAGGTCGGCGATATGGTCGAGCACGAAGTCCAAGGCAGAGCTCCTCGTCAGTCAGGTAGAAAGGATTGCAAGAGGTCGTTCAGGAACAGTTGGCCGCGGGCGGTGGGACGCAGACGCTCCGCGTCCTCCGCCAGCAGGCCGGTCCGCCGCGCCGCCGCCAGCGCGGGTGCCAGGCTGTCCAGCGACTGGCCGGTCCGCTGCGGATACCAGGCGGCGGGTACCCCATCCACCAGGCGCAGGGCGTTCATCATGAAATCGAAGGGTAGGTCGGCCGGCTCCAGTCGCTTCGCACCGGCCTGGAAAGCCCTGGCCGGATCGAGATAGTCCTTGGGCAGACGGGTCTTCCAGGTACGCATCAGGCTGCCATCCGGCGCGCTGAGCTTGGCGTGGGCACCGGCGCCGATGCCGAGGAAGTCGCCAAAGCCCCAATAGTTGAGATTGTGCCGCGCCTGGCGCCCGGGCTGGGCATAGGCGGAGGTCTCGTACTGCTGGTAGCCGGCGGCCGCTAGGCGTGCCTGGCCGGCTTCCTGGATGTCCCAGAGGGTGTCGTCTTCGGGCAGCTCGGGCGGCTGGCTCCAGAACACCGTATTGGGCTCCATGGTCAGCTGGTACCAGGACAGGTGCGTGGGCGCCAGGGCGATGGCCTGATCGAGGTCGCCGAGGGCATCGGCGACGCTCTGCTCCGGCAGGCCGTGCATGAGATCCAGATTGAAATTGTCGAAGCCGGCGGCGCGGGCCCGATCGGCGGCGCGGATGGCTTCGTCGCGCCCATGGATGCGCCCCAGGGCCTTGAGCTTGGCGTCCTGGAAACTCTGGATGCCGATGGATAGCCGATTGATGCCCAGCCCACGATAGGCGACGAACTTGGCCTGCTCGAAGGTGCCGGGATTGGCCTCCAGGGTGATCTCGATGTCCGGCGCGAAGGCCAGCCGCCGGGCCACGCCCTCTAGCAGTCGGCCCAGGGCGTCAGCGGAAAACAGACTGGGTGTGCCGCCCCCGAAGAAGATCGAGGTCAGCGGCCGGCCATGGATGTGGATCAGGTCGTTGTCCAGATCCGCCAGCAGGGCGTCGACGTACTCCGTTTCCGGTAGCGTCGGGCCAGCGGCATGGGAGTTGAAGTCGCAATAGGGACACTTGCGCACGCACCAGGGGATATGGACGTAGAGCGCCAGTGGCGGCAGGGCGAAGGTATCGGTCACAGCTGGAGCCGTTGCTTGAGCTGGGCCATGGCGCGGGCGCGATGGCTGCGCTGGTTCTTTTCCGCCGGGGCCAGTTCGGCCGCGGAGACCGCTTCGCCGTCGGGCTGGAACAGCGGGTCGTAGCCGAAGCCGTGTTCGCCCTGGGCCGCGTGCAGGATACGGCCAGGCCAGAGACCTTCGCAGAGGATCGGCAGCGGGTCATCGGCGTGGCGCACCAGGGCCAGTACGCAGACGAACTGGGCGGTGCGCTCGGCGTCGGGGACGTCACGCAGGGTGTCGAGCAACTTGGCGTTGTTGGCCGCGTCGCCCTGACCATCGGCGTAGCGCGCGGAATAGATACCGGGGGCGCCGCCGAGGGCGTCGACCGCCAGCCCCGAATCGTCGGCCAGGGCCGGCAGGCCGGACAGACGCGCCGCGTTGCGCGCCTTGAGGATGGCATTCTCGACAAAGGACAGGCCGGTTTCCTCGGGTTCCACCTGACTGAACTCACCCACCGAGCGCACCCGCACCCGGTCGCCGAGCATGGCCTGGAGTTCCTTGAGCTTGCCGGCGTTGTGGCTGGCGAGGACCAGTTCGGTAAGGTCGGACATGAGGGCACCGTGTCACGTTGGGAAGGGCGGCGTATTGTACGCGAAGCCACGCCCAGGCTGGGCGCGCCACCCATGCCTTACGTCATATGGCGACGTGATGCTCGTGCAGGCGGGGGGCGCTGACCCGGTAGATGCCAATCTCGCCGAGCAGATTGGGCCACAGGCGACTGGCCCAGCCATGGCGATGCAGGCGGTCCACGGCGAGGCGATCCAGTACCCGGGCGCGCTGTTCGCGGCAGAGGCGCTCGAAGTCCTCGAAGGTGCAGAAGTGGATGTTCGGCGTGTTGTACCAGGTGTAGGGCAGGAAGTCCGAGACCGGCATCCGCCCCTTGCCCCCCAGGTACAGCCGGCAACGCCAGTGGCCGAAATTGGGAAAGGTGATGATGCACTGGCGCCCGACCCTGAGCATCTCCTGGAGGATGCGGTCAGGGTACTGCATGGCCTGCAGCGACTGGGTCATCACTACCACGTCGAAGCTGTCGCTGGCGAAGTTGGCCAGGCCGCCGTCGAGGTCCTGCTCGATGACGTTGACGTCCTTGAGCAGGCATTCGGCGATCTTGTCCGGGTCGATCTCCAGGCCGTAGCCAGTGACCTGCTTGTGATCACGCAGCCAGGCGAGCAACTCGCCGGTGCCGCAACCGAGGTCGAGGACCCGGCTGCCAGCGGGGATCCATTCCTGAATGATGTCCAGATCGGCGCGCACGGCAGCTATACCTCGATGCGGGTCATGTAGTGGGAGAAGGCCTGCAGGTAGCGCGGGATGGGAATGAGGAAGGCGTCATGGCCCTGGGGTGCGTCGACCTCCAGGTAGCTGACGTCCTTGCGCGCGGCCATCAGGGCGTTGACGATTTCCTTGGAGCGCGCCGGCGAGAAGCGCCAGTCGGTGGTGAAGGAGACGATCAGGAAGCGCGCCTGCACCCCGGCCAGGGTCTTGGCCAGGTCGCCGCCGTGGGCGTGGGCCGGATCGAAGTAGTCCAGCGCCTTGGTCATCAGCAGGTAGGTGTTGGCGTCGAAGCGGCCGGAGAATTCCTCGCCCTGGTAGCGCAGGTAGCTCTCCACCTGGAATTCGACGCTGTGGAAGTCGTAGTTGAGCTGATCGGTCTTGAGTTCGCGACCGAATTTCGCGCCCATGGCCTCGTCGGACAGGTAGGTGATGTGGCCGACCATGCGTGCCAGCATCAGGCCGCGCTTGGGGATCACGCCCTTTTCCTGGAAGTGGCCCGCATGGAAGTCCGGGTCCGAGAGGATGGCCTGGCGCGCCACCTCGTTGAAGGCGATGTTTTCCGCCGACAGCTTGGACGCCGAGGCGATGGCCAGGCAGTGGCGGATGCGCTCGGGATAGCTGATGGTCCACTGCAGCGCCTGCATGCCGCCCAGGCTACCGCCGATCACCGCCGCCCACTGCCCGATGCCCAGGCGATCGGCCAGCCGCGCCTGGCTGTTAACCCAGTCCTCCACGGTGAGCACCGGGAAGTCCGCGCCGTAGGCCCGGCCGGTCTCGGGATTGGGGCTGCTCGGGCCGGTGGAGCCGTTGCAACCGCCCAGGTTGTTGAGGGCGACCACGAAGAACTTGCGGGTGTCGATGGGCTTGCCGGGGCCGATGCAGCTGTCCCACCAGCCGGGCTTGCGGTCGTCGAGGCTGTGGTAGCCGGCCGCGTGATGGTGACCGGAGAGCGCGTGGCAGATCAGTACGGCATTGCTGCGGCTGGCGTTGAGCTCGCCATAGGTCTCGACCATCAGGTCGTAGGCCGGCAGGGTGCGGCCACAGGCCAGGGCCAGGGGCTCGCTGAAGTGCAGCAGCTCGGGGGTGACCAGGCCGACGGAATCTTCGGGAATGACGCTGGGCATTGACGGCTCGTCCGGGGCGGGGTTCGCCAGTCTAAAGAGCGTCGCCAGGAGCGGCAAGGGCAGGCACGGCGCGGCGGTCAAGGGCCGCGCCATGGGTGTCCGGCAGGGCTAGCCGACCCGCGCCAGCGGCAGCGCGACCACGTTGTCGTGGCGCTGGGAGGGCGCCGGCCGGCTGATCTGCTTGAGCATGTCGCTGACCTCGCTGAGCTGGCGATGCAGAACGTCCTCGTGCACCTGCAGCCGCCGCACCTGCTCCTGGCTGTTGAGGTTCTGCTGGGTCAGCTGCTTGAGCGCCAGCATGCTGGTTTCCAGCAGCTGCTTCTGCTCGCGGGTGTGCTGGACCAGCGGGGTCAGGGCGCCGTCGTTCCAGCGCAGCACCTGGGCATGGGCGCCTTCCTGCAGCGCCTGGACCTCCTGGGCCACGGTGGCGAAGAAGCGACGGGCCAGGGCGCTCTGCTCGGTGAGCAGGGTCTTGACCTGGCGCTGCACCTCCTCGGTCTTGAGTTGCAGCTGGCGCAACTCGCGGACATAGGGGCGGATGCGCAACCGCGGCGCTTCCAGCGGATGCAGGGGGTTCTCCGCATTGTGCCGCTGGTAGACCGCGCCAAGCACCTTGTTGGCCCGGTCCGCCTCGTTGTCCAGGGCCAGCAGGTCATGCTCGACCACGCGAAAGAAGCGGGCGATGGACTGGTTGATGCCGACGGTGGTCAGGCTGCTGCGGAATTCCCGGCGGGCGGTTTCCAGATGGGCGTCCAGGCGATCGGTGGCGACCAGGTCGGTCAGCAGCTTGCGCTGGCCGGCTAGCATGTTCTGGGTGGTGCGCAGGTCCAGCAGGCGGCGGTGGTACAGGTCGTACTCCTGGCGCGTACGGGCGGTCTGCAATTCCAGTCCGGCGCCGGGCAGTTCTTCGTCGGCCAGTTGCGCATACTGCGCACGAATGGCTTCCAGCCGCTGCTCGATGAGCGTCCGGCTGGCACCCAGCAGACCACTGGCCTGCTGCACGATGCGCTGCTGCAGGAGACGCTCGCGGGCGCCGACGATGCGTTCGGCGAGCAGCTGTTCGAGGCTGTCCAGCTGGCTGCGCGCCAGCAGTTCCAGGTCGCCACGGACCTTGCCCAGCAGTGCCTGCTTGGCCGACAGCGGCAGGATGTGATCGGCCGGCAGCGCCAGTTGCCGGGCGCTGGCCTGGCGGACGTTTTCTAGGGACTGGGCGACATGGGCGACGCCGCCGAGGTCGTCCCAGAGGCTGTCGATCTTGTTCATCACCGCGAACAGGCGCTCGGGCGCATCACCCAGGGAGGGCTTGACGCACTGCTCCCAGAGCGCCAGGTCCGATGCGGTTACCCCGGTGTCGGCACCGATGAGAAAGAGCACGGCCTGGGCATGGGGCAGCAGCGACAGGGTCAGCTCGGGTTCGGCGCCCAGGGCGTTGAGGCCGGGGGTATCGAGGATGCGCAGGCCCTGGCGCAGCAAGGGATGATCGATGCTGATGAGGGCATGGCGCCAGGCCGGGACGCTGACCAGGCCGGCGTCATCGATCTGCTCCAGTTGTTCTGGATCGAAACCCAGCTGCACGGCAGTGGCGGTTTCCACCTCGCGCGTCTCGGTGACCTTGGCCAGCAGGGTGGCCATGGCGTCCGGGTGGCGGTCATCCAGGGCGAAACGCTGCCAGGCCTCGGGCGCCTGGCGCCAGGCGCCCAGGCTGCGCTCGTCCAGACGGCTGTCGATGGGCAGCAGCTGCAGATAGGGGCCGTCGGCCTGGGCGTCGAAAAAGATCTCGGTGGGGCACATGGTGGTGCGCCCGGCCTGGGACGGCAGCATGCGCTGGCCGTAGTCGGCGAAGAAGAGGGCGTTGATCAGCTCGGTCTTGCCGCGGGAGAACTCACCGGCGAAGGCCAGGGTGATGCCATCGGTTTGCAGTTCGTTCTGACAGTTGGCCAGGGCGGCGTCCAGGGCAGGGGAGGCCAGACGATTACGCTGCAACCAGTCGCGGTAGCGGCCCAATTGGGTATCGAGTTCGGCTTTCCACGTGGCATAGGCATCGACGTGGCGGAACAGGCGTTCCATAGGGGACTTCCTTGACCTGAACAGCAAAGGCTGGACGGTGCCCCAGCGTCCAGCGGGACGTCAATGCCGTCTCCGCCACGACGCGGCAGGCGGTCGTGGCGGGTGCGCGAGTGGTGCTGCTGTTCTGACGTCAGAGGAAGGGAGCGAGGATCTGCGGCATGCCAGTGGCCGCGGCCAGCTGGCCGATGACGAAGCGATCCAGCAGGTTGATCACGATGAAGGCGAAGATCGGCGACAGATCCAACCCACCCAGGTTCGGCAGCAGACGGCGGAAGGGCGCCAGCAGTGGCTCGCAGATCTGGTTGACCAGCTCGGCGGCGGGGTTGTGGGTCTGGGGCGCGACCCAGGAGAGGATGACGCTGACGATCAGGGCAAAGAAGAACACCTTGAGGAACAGCGACGCCACGCCCAGCAGGGCCCAGATCAGCAGGGCGGGGAACAGGCCGCCGATGCTGGCGCCGAGCAGCACCACCACGACCATCATCAGCGCCAGCTGGACCAGGATCGCCAGTACCAGGGCCGCCAGATCGACGCCACCGAAGCCGGGAATGATGCGCCGCACGGGCTTGAGCAGCGGCTGGGTGGCGCGCACGGTGAATTGCGACAGCGGATTGTAGAAGTCGGCCCGGACCAGCTGCAGGATGAAGCGCAGCAGGATGATCAGCAGATAGAGGCTGCCGAGGGTCTGGATGACGTAGACGAGAGCTTGGGCGAAAGCGGACATGGATACTCCTTATCGATCCGGCAACTGGGCCAGTTCCGCAGCCCGGTCGGCCGCGGCGGTGAGGGCTTCTTCCACCAGGTCCTCGAAGGCCCCGGCTTGGAAGGTTTCGATGGCGCGTTCGGTGGTGCCCTTGGGCGACATCACCGAGCGACGCAATTGTTCGGGGCTGCGCTCGCCCTGGCAGGCCATGGCGGCGGCGCCGCGGGCGGTGTGCAGGGTCAGCTGTTCGGCCACCGCGGCCGGCAGGCCGAGCTTGGTGCCGGCCTGGGTCATGGCTTCCATCAGCAGGAAGAAATAGGCCGGACCGCTGCCGGAAACGGCGGTGACCGCGTCCAGTTGCTGTTCTTCGTCGACCCAGAGGGCCAGGCCGACCGCGGCGAGGATTTCCTGGGCACGGTCGCGTTGCTCCGGGCTGACCTGCTCGTTGGCGAACAGGCCGCTGGCACCCAGGCGCAGCTGCGAGGGCACGTTGGGCATGCAGCGCACCAGCGGCCGCTCGCCCAGCCAGCGCGTCAGGCTGGCGCAGGTGATGCCGGCCGCGACCGAGACGATCAGCTGCTCCGGACGCAGGTGAGGGGCCAGTTCCTGGCAGACCTCGCCCATTACCTGGGGCTTCACGCCCAGCACCACCACGTCGGCGTTGTCGAGCACAGCGCTGTTGCTGGCCTCGACGCGGATGCCGTGGTCCCGGGCCAGCGCCTCGCGCTTGGCCGGGTTGCGATTGCTGGCGCTGAGCTGCCGGGCCGGCACGCCCTGGGCGAGCAGCCCGCCGATGATGGCACCGGCCATGTTGCCGGCACCGATGAAGGCGATGCGGGTATCGTTCATCGAGACTTCCTAGGTTGAAGAGGCGGCGGCGCCATAGTCGCGGGCGCCGAAGAGAGCGGTACCGATGCGGACCCAGGTGGCGCCCTCGGCGATGGCGGCTTCCAGATCCTGGCTCATGCCCATGGACAGGGTGTCCAGGCCCAGGTTCAGCGCCTCGCCCAGGGTGCGCAGCCGGGCGAAGGCGGCGCGCTGGCTGGCAGGGTCGTCGGTGGGTTCGGGAATGGCCATCAGGCCACGCAGACGCAGGTTAGGCAACTGGCTCACCGCGGTGGCCAACGCTGGGAGTTCGTCGGGGTGGCAGCCGGACTTGCTGGCTTCGCCGCTGACGTTGACCTGCAGGCAGATGTTCAGTGGCCCGCGCTCGGGTGGACGCTGTTCGGCGAGGCGCTGGGCGATCTTCAGGCGATCCACCGAATGCACCCAGTCGAAGTGGCTGGCGATGGCGCGGGTCTTGTTGGACTGGATGGGACCGATGAAATGCCACACCAGTGGCAGGTCGGCCAGCTCCAGTTGCTTGTCCAGCGCCTCCTGCAGATAGTTCTCGCCGAAGTCGCGCAGGCCGGCGCCAGCGGCCTCCCGCAGCGCCGCGGCGGGCTTGGTCTTGCTCACCGCCAGCAGGCCGACGGTCGCGGGATCGCGGCCTGCCGTCCGGCTGGCGGCGGCGATGCGTTCGAGTACGGTTGCGCTATTCTCGGCTATCGTGGACATTCAGCCCCTGCTTGCGTCGGCGCACCCGGCAGGCCTTGGCGTACCGGATGAAGGAGTGGCGGTGACCAGGTCAGACCGCCAGTGCTGCGCGGCATTCTACCTGCTTGCTCGACATCTGGGAGTCCCATGGATATCACCGAATTGCTGGCCTTTTCCGCGCGGCAAGGCGCCTCCGACCTGCACCTGTCCGCCGGCCTGCCGCCGATGATCCGCGTCGACGGCGACGTGCGCCGCATCAACCTGCCGGCCTTCGAGCACAAGCAGGTGCACGCGCTGATCTACGACATCATGAACGACAAGCAGCGCAAGGACTTCGAGGAATTCCTGGAGACCGACTTCTCCTTCGAGGTGCCGGGCGTGGCGCGCTTCCGGGTTAACGCCTTCAATCAGAATCGTGGCGCTGGCGCGGTGTTCCGGACCATCCCTTCCAAGGTGCTGAGCATGGAGGAGCTGGGCATGGGCGAGGTGTTCAAGAAGATCACCGACGTGCCGCGTGGGCTGGTGCTGGTGACCGGACCGACCGGTTCGGGCAAGTCCACCACCCTCGCGGCCATGCTCGACTACCTCAACAACACCAAGTACCACCACATCCTCACCATCGAGGATCCCATCGAGTTCGTCCACGAGTCCAAGAAGTGCCTGGTCAACCAGCGCGAGGTGCATCGCGACACCCTGGGCTTTTCCGAAGCCCTGCGCTCGGCGCTGCGCGAGGACCCGGACATCATCCTGGTGGGCGAGCTGCGCGACCTGGAAACCATCCGCCTGGCACTGACCGCGGCCGAGACCGGGCACCTGGTGTTCGGCACCCTGCACACCACCTCGGCGGCCAAGACCATCGATCGGGTGGTGGACGTCTTTCCGGCGGAAGAGAAATCCATGGTGCGTTCCATGTTGTCCGAATCCCTGCAGGCGGTGGTCTCCCAGACCCTGCTCAAGAAGGTCGGCGGCGGTCGGGTAGCCGCTCACGAGATCATGATCGGCACCCCGGCCATCCGTAACCTGATCCGCGAGGACAAGGTGGCGCAGATGTATTCCTCGATCCAGACCGGTGGCGGCCTGGGCATGCAGACCCTGGACATGTGCCTCAAGGCGCTCCTGGCCAAGGGGCTGATCAGCCGCGACGCGGCCCGCGAGAAGGCCAAGACGCCGGAGAACTTCTGATGGATTTCGACAGGTTCCTGCAGCTGATGGTGGACAAGGGGGCGTCCGACCTCTTCATCACCACCGGCGTGCCCCCTTCGATGAAGATCAATGGGCGCATGACGCCGGTCACCAAGGATTCGCTGTCTCCCGAGCAGTGCCGGGCCCTGGTGCTGGGGGTGATGACCGACGAGCAGCGGCAGGAATTCCAGCAGAAGCGCGAGTGCAACTTCGCCATCAGCGCCCGGGGCATCGGTCGCTTCCGGGTCAGTGCCTTCTACCAGCGCAATCTGGTGGGCATGGTACTGCGCCGCATCGAGGTCAACATTCCCACGGTCGAGCAGCTGCGCCTGCCGGAGATCATCAAGAAGCTGGCCATGACCAAGCGCGGCCTGGTGATCTTCGTTGGCGCCACCGGCACCGGCAAGTCCACCTCGCTGGCGGCCATGATCGGCCATCGCAACAAGAACTCGGCGGGGCACATCATCTCCATCGAGGATCCCATCGAGTACATCCACCAGCACCAGGGCTGCATCGTCACCCAGCGCGAGGTAGGGATCGACACCGAGTCCTTCGAGGTGGCGCTGAAGAACACCCTGCGCCAGGCGCCTGACGTGATCATGATCGGCGAGATCCGCAGTCGGGACACCATGGAGCATGCCCTGGCCTTCGCCGAGACCGGCCACCTGTGCCTGGCCACCCTGCACGCCAACAACGCCAACCAGGCGCTGGATCGCATCATCCACTTCTTTCCGGCCGATCGACACAGCCAGACCTGGATGGACCTGTCGCTCAACCTCAAGGGCATCGTCGCCCAGCAGCTGGTGCCGACCATCGATGGTCAGGGGCGCCGCGCGGTGATCGAGGTGCTGCTCAACACCCCGCTGGCCACCGACCTGATCCGCAAGGGCGAGGTGCACGAACTCAAGACGCTGATGAAGAAGTCCGGCGAACTGGGCATGCAGACCTTCGACCAGTCGCTCTACAGCCTCTATCGCGACGGCGAGATCAGCTACGAAGCGGCCCTGGCCCACGCCGATTCCGCCAACGACCTGCGGCTGATGATCAAGCTGGGGTCGGAGACGGATGCCGATCACCTCAATCAGACCACCCGCAATCTCTCGGTGGACATGGGCGACGACCCACCCAGGCGCTTCCGCTAGCTCTCGCCGTCGGCTGCCAGGGTCCTGGCCTCGCGCAGGGCAGCGACCAGCGCCTGGCGTGCCTGCTCCTGCTGCCCTGCGTCCGGGGTGCGCAGGATGTAGGACGGATGATAGGTGGCGATGATCCAGCGCTCGTCCAGCCGCAGGGGCCGACCCATGAATTGCGCGAGGCCCCGTGGCTTGCGCTTGAGCAGGGCTTCCAGGGCCGTCGACCCCAGAGCCACCACTACCGTCGGCTGGATGTCGCGCAGCTCCTGCTCCAGCCAGTAGCGGCAGGGGGCGATTTCCGGTCCTGGGGTGACGTGCTTGCGTCTCCGGCCCTGGGGAATCCACTTGAAGTGCTTGACCGCATTGGTGAGGAATACCTCGCTGCGGTCGAGACCTGCCTCGGCCAGTGCCGCCATCAGCACCTGCCCGGCCGGCCCGACGAAGGGGCGACCCGCCAGGTCTTCCTGGTCGCCGGGCTGTTCTCCCAGCAGCAGGATGCGCGCCGTGCGTGGGCCTTCGCCGGCCACCGGCTGGGTGGCCTTCTCCCAGAGTTCGCAGCGGCGGCATTCGTCGAGGGTGGTGGGCAGCGGTCGCTCCGGCTGGGCGCGTTCCGCGGCGATCAATACCTCGCGACCGCTCTGACGACCCACGGCCTCGGCCTGGGCCAGGCGCTGGGCGCCGGCTCGGGCCTCGCTAAGCAGTGCCGGAATCAGCGGCCCTTCCGGCAGATCCTTCCAGAACCGCGCCGGCATGTTTCCGCGCAAGGTACGCGGATTGGCCCGTGCTGGATTGAAGGTACTGCGGTAATAGGCGCGCCAGAGTTCGTCACCGGCGTTGCGGTCATCGTCTTCGGGGGTCTGGCGGGCCAGTTGCTGCAGCTCGGCGGGACAGGGCTCCACCAGTTGCAGCGCCTGACCATCCCAGAGCGCGGCGGCCTCCGGGGTCGCGATCAGCCAGCTGCTGTTGCCCATGCGGTCGCAGAAATGCGGCGCCGCCAGGGCCAGGACATCGTGGGCCGGCTGGTGCCAGGCCACCCAGGCCGGCGGACCGGCGCTTTCCGCACGCGGGCGGAATCTGAGGAAGGCATGTACGTGGTGGATCTCGCGGCGGATCGCCTTGACCCGACGCTGTAGTTCGCTGCCGTCTTCATCGCCGGCCAGCATGGCCGCGCGCTCGCCCTGGGCGACCCGCCAGAGCACCTGATAGAGCAGTGCCCAGCGATCGTCACTGCGAAAGCAGGCGGCATAGGTCAGGGCCTCGGCCAGTTGCGGCGGGATGCGCACGGCGCCACTGGGTGGCGTCGCCACCGCCTCAACCGGTTCGTCGAACAGGTCGCCCAGGCCACGGCTCTCATGCCAGCTCACCAGAGCAGGCGCGATACCGGCCTGAAGCAGCCGGCGTGCCTCCTGGCGCCAGCCGGCGAAGGTGCCGTCGAAATCGACCCTGTGCATCTAGAGCAGGGCGAGCTGGGCGGGAGGTTCGGCCAGCTGCCGACGCAGGTCGAGGGATTCGGCCAGGCGCGGCTGCGGCCGGTAGTCCTGGGTGATGATGAAGGGTCGCGCCTTCTCCACGCTGCATTTCAGGCGGATCAGGTCGGCGTAGCGAATGCGCCGCTCGCGTCTGAGTTCCACCAGGCGCTTGGCCGAGAGCACACCGATACCGGGTACCCGGGCGATCAGTGCCTGGTCGGCGCGATTCAGATCCAGCGGGAAGATGGCGCGATTGTGCAGCGCCCAGGCGAGCTTGGGATCAACGTCCAGCGGTAGCTGGCCGTCTTCGGTGGGCAGCTCTTCCGCCTGGAAGCCGTAGCCGCGCATGAGGAAGTCGGCCTGGTACAGGCGGTGCTCACGCAGCAGGGGCGGCGGTTGCAATGGCACCGTGCCCGGGCTTTCCGGAATCGGACTGAAGGCCGAGTAGTAGACGCGCTTCAAGCGATAGGCGCCATAGAGTGTCTGGGCGGTATCGAGAATGGTGCGGTCGTCGGTGGCGTCGGCGCCCACGATCATCTGGGTGCTCTGGCCGGCCGGTGCGAAGCGCGGCGCCTTGGCTTCGGCCTCGGCTTCCTCCAGGCCCAGGCGGATGTTGCCCATGGTCTTGCGGATGCTGCTGCCGTTCTTTTCCGGCGCCAGCTTGATCAGGCTGCTCTCGGTGGGCAGTTCGATGTTCACCGACAAACGATCGGCATAGAGACCGGCCTGGGCAATGATCTCGGGATCGGCGTCGGGAATGGTCTTGAGATGGATGTAGCCGCGGAACTGGTGCTGTTCGCGCAGCAGCTGGGCCACCCGGGTCATCTGCTCCATGGTGTAGTTGGAGGAGCGGATGATGCCGGAGCTGAGGAACAGCCCGCTGATGACGTTGCGCCGATAGAAATCGAGGGTCAGCTGCACCACTTCCTCGGGCGTGAAGCGCGCCCGCGGGACGTTGCTGCTGCGGCGATTGACGCAGTACTGGCAGTCGTACTGGCAGAAGTTGGTCAGCAGCACCTTGAGCAGCGCCACGCAGCGCCCGTCGGGGGTGAAGCTGTGACAGATGCCCATGCCGTCGGTCGAGCCCAGGCCGTCCTTGCCCTTCGAGCTGCGCTTGGGCGCACCGCTGCTGGCGCAGGACACGTCGTACTTGGCGGCATCGGCGAGAATGATCAGCTTGTCGGCGAGCTCCATCGAGATCTCCTGTACTGTGATTGCATACAGTATCCAGGAAGCGGAGCGTCGTTCAATGGCTTTGCGCCGGGCGGCGCCGAGTGGAGCGACACTCCGCCGAGCGGTAGCAGCCCGGCGGAGCGAGGGGAGGGATCAGGACTTGCGGGTACGCTTGGTACGCGGCTTGTCCGCGACGGGGCTGGTTTCCGCCGCCAGGGTGGGCTGCTGCAACACACGCTTGGCCGACGCGAACCTTTTGGTCCAGTAGGGCTTGCTCAGGTGATCGACCCGCACGCTTTCGCCGCTGCGCGGGGCATGAACGAAGCGATCGTTGCCCAGGTAGATGGCGACGTGATCGATGCCGCTGCGCTGACCGGTCTTGAAGAATACCAGGTCACCAGCCTTGAGGTCGCCACGGGCGACCTTGGGGCCCTTGAGCTGGGACAGCTCACGGGAGGTGCGCGGCAGCTTGACGTTGTGCACGTCACGGTAGACGTAGTTCACCAGGCCGCTGCAATCCAGGCCGTTCTGCGGATTGGTCCCGCCGTAGCGATAGGGGGTACCGACCAGGTCCATGGCACGGGTCGCGACTTGGGCGCCGACGTTGCGGGTGGCGGCCTGAGCGGTGGCCTGTTTGCGGTGCATAGCACTGGTGGCCCGGGCTGCGCGCTTGGCGCGGGCCGCGGAAGCCGCCTGGGTATGGTCCACGGCGGCAACGTGCCGAGTCGCGGCCTTGCGAGCCGGAGTGGCGGCTACATGCCGAGCGGCGGTCTTAGGAGCTGAAGCGGCGGTGACATGCCGGGCTGCGACCTTATGGACCGGAGCGGCAGTGCGCGCTGCAGAGTTCTCTTTCGCTTGTACTGCCGCGGGCAGCACAAGACAGGCGGAGAGCCATGTCAGAAGAAATAGACGCATTGTCGTAGGGGTGTCTGAAGATCGAAGCGAGGGATTCTATACCAACCCTGTGGATATTTTGTGCACCTCTCATCAAGAAATTATGTAATTTTTAGAGGAAAGTGAGGTCCCTAAAGCGCCAACCAGTGAGACTCCCTGGGCATTCATCCAGTTTTCGACATAAAGTCACGGTGAAGGTAAGGGTGTAGGTAAGGCGGGTCTTTTCCCTAAGTCGCGAGGTCGTAGGCATGCGGTATCAGGACACCCACAGCAAGGTCATGGGCTATCTGCTGTGGATCTTCGGTTTTCTCGGCGCCCATCGCTTCTACTATGGCAAGCCGGTCACCGGCACGATCTGGTTCTGCACCCTGGGCCTGCTGGGCATCGGCTGGCTGATCGATCTCTTCCTGATCCCCGCCATGGATCGCGAGGCGGACCTGCGCTTCCAGTCCGGTTCGCTGAACTACAGCCTGGGCTGGATCCTGCTGACCTTCCTGGGCATCTTCGGCGTGCACCGCCTCTATATGGGCAAGTGGATCACTGCCATCCTCTATTTCTTTACCGCCGGTTTCTTCCTGCTCGGCGTGCTCTACGACTTCTGGACGCTCAATTCGCAGATTTCCGAAGAGAATCGTCGACGGCTGGTGCGCTAAGACCGGTTGAGAGGCAAAGAAAAGGGGCTCCGCGGAGCCCCTTTTCTATTCAGGCGCCGCGCTGGTAGGTCGCGCGCCCCCCTACCAGGGTGCGTTCGATGCGGCCGGGCAGGATGAGGCCATGGAAGGGGCAATTGCGGCCACGGGAGAGCCAGGGCGTAGCGGCCTGGGCGGTCGGCTGCTGGGCGAACAGCACCAGGTCCGCCGGCAGCCCCTTGGCCAGACGACCCGCCTGGAGGCGCAGGGCCTGGGCCGGGCCGCTGGTCAGGCGGGCCAGGAGGGTCGGCAGATCCAGCAGGCCGTCCGCCACCAGGGTCAGGGCCAATGGCAGGAGCAATTCGACGCTGCTGATGCCTGGTTCGGTGGCGGCGAAGGGCGCCAGCTTGGCGTCCGCCTCATGGGGCTGATGATGGCTGGAAATGGCGCCGATCACGCCGTCACGCACCCCGGCACGCAAGGCGTCGCGGTCACGGGCGGTCCGCAGCGGCGGTTTGACGTGATAGAGGCTGGAAAAGCCCTGCAGGGCTTCATCGGTGAGCAGCAGTTGATAGAGCGCCACGTCGGCGGTCACCGGCAGGCCGCGCGCCTGGGCTGCGGCGATCATCTCCACCGCGCGTGCGCTGGTCAGCTGGCCGAAGTGGGCGCGCACGCCGCTCTGTTCCACCAGCAGCAGGTCGCGGGACAGGGCGATGGTTTCCGCCGTCTCTGGAATTCCGGTGAGACCCAGGAAGCTGGCGGTGGGGCCTTCGTGGGCCAGGCCGCCCTCGGCCAGATCGGCGTCCAGGGCAGTAAAGACCACGGTGAGATCGAAGGTGGCGGCGTATTCCAGGGCCCGCCGCTGTACCCGCAGGTTTTCGAAGCGCTGCAGGCCGTTGGTGAAGGCGACGCAGCCGGCATCGCGCAGCGCCATCAGTTCGGAGAGCTGTTCGCCACCCAGGCCCTTGGTCAGGGCACCGATGGGGTGAACCCGGGCATGATCGGCGGTACGCGCTCGGTCGAGGATGAGTTCGGCCACCGCGGTGGTGTCCAGCACCGGGCGGGTGGTCGGCGGACAGCACAGGCTGGTGACGCCACCGGCCGCGGCGGCGCGGGTCTCGCTGTCGACGTTGCCCTTGCGGGTCAGGCCCGGCTCGCACAGGGCGACGTCCAGGTCGACCAGGCCGGGTGCCAGGATGAGGTCGCGGGCGTCCAGCTGCTCGGCGGCCTGGAAGCCCTGGGGCGCCTCGCCGATGGCCAGGATGCGACCCTCGTCGACATGGACGTCGCTGATCTGGTCGAGGCCAGAGGCCGGGTCGATCACCCGGGCGTTGCGGATGCTCAGGCTCACTGCGCATTCTCCTGTAGCTGACGCTGGGCCGTCTGCCCGCTCATGGTCATCGACAGCACCGCCATGCGGACCGCGATGCCGTAGGTGACCTGATTCAGGATGACCGACTGCTCGCCATCGGCGACCGCCGATTCGATCTCCACGCCGCGATTGATCGGCCCCGGGTGCATGACGATGGCGTCGGGTTTGGCACGGGCCAGGCGCTGGCGGGTCAGGCCGAACAGCCGGTAGTACTCGCCCTCGCTGGGCAGCAGGCCGCCCTGCATGCGTTCGCGCTGCAGGCGCAGCATGATCACCACGTCCACCCCTTCCAGGCCCTCGGCCAGATCGGTGCAGGTGCGCACGCCATAGAGGTCTTCCAGGCCGACCGGCAGCAGGGTGCGCGGCGCGACCACGCGGATGTCGCGGCAGCCCAGGGTACGCAGCGCCAGCATGTCGGAGCGGGCCACCCGCGAGTGCAGGATGTCGCCGACGATGGCTACCGACAGGTTGGCGAAGTCGCCCTTGTGCCGGCGGATGGTCAGCATGTCGAGCATGCCCTGGGTGGGGTGGGCATGGCGGCCGTCGCCGCCGTTGATGATGGCGACATCGGGGCAGACGTGTTCGGCGATGAAGTGGGCCGCGCCGGAATCGGCATGGCGCACCACGAACATGTCGGCGGCCATGGCCTCCAGGTTGCGCAGGGTGTCGAACAGCGTCTCACCCTTGCTGGTTGAGGAGGTGGAGACATTGAGGGTGATGACGTCCGCCGACAGCCGCTTGGCCGCGAGCTCGAAGGTGGTACGGGTGCGGGTCGAGTTCTCGAAGAAGACGTTGCACACCGTCTTGCCGCGCAGCAAGGGCACCTTCTTCACCGCCCGGGCGCCGACTTCCAGAAAGGAGTCGGCCGTATCGAGCAATTCGGTGAGGAGTTCGGCGGGCAGGTCGTCGAGCGAAAGGAAATGGCGCAATTCGCCCTGGGCGTTGAGTTGCAGCGAACGCGTAGCGTCGGTCATGGCAGCGAATCCAGGTCAGGCGGCGGGGACGTCGCGGTATTCGAGGGCGAGCGGAACGGGGCCGGTCAGCTTGACGCGCTGGGTGGCGGCGAGCGTCAGGGTGGCGCCCACCACGTCGGGCTGGATCGGCAATTCGCGGGCATTGACGTCCAGCAGGCAGACCAGGGTCACACTGGCCGGGCGGCCATAGTCGAAGAGTTCGTTGAGCGCCGCGCGCACGGTGCGACCGCTCATCAGGACATCGTCCACCAGCACCAGGTGCCGACCGTCGACCTCGAAGGGCAGGGCCGAGGGGCGCACCTGGGGATGCAGGCCCTTCTGGGTGAAGTCGTCCCGGTAGAAGGACACGTCCAGGCTGCCCAGCGGGGTGTCCAGGCCGAGTTCGGCCAGCAGAGCCTCGGCGACCCACAGGCCGCCGGTGTGGATGCCGACGAAGCCGGGATCGGTGATGCCACGACGATCCAGCGACAGGCGCAGGTCGGCGGCCAGCCGTGGCAGAAGCTCGGCGGGAGAGGGCAGGTGCATGGCTACTCCGATTGCGGGCGCGCGGCCCGTTCCAGTTGTTGGGTCAGCCAGCCTTCCAGGAGGAGGGCGGCGGCGAGGGCGTCCACCGGGCGTTCGCGATAACCGTCGCGCTGACCGCCCTGCATTCGCTCGCCCTTGGCGGCATAGGTGGTGAGGCGTTCGTCATGGGTATGCACGGGCAATCCGTAGCGACCCTGCAGGCGGCGGGCGAAACGTTCGGCGCGCTCGCTCATCTCGCTGGGCGTGCCGTCCATGTTCAGCGGCAGGCCGATCACCAGCGCAGTGGGGCGCCATTCGTCCAGCAGGCGCTGGATCTGCTGCCAGTCGGGCACGCCGTTCTGTGCCTTCAGGGTGAGCAGTTCGCGGGCCTGGCCGGTGACGGCCTGGCCGACGGAGACGCCGATCTGCCGGGTGCCGTAGTCGAAGCCCAGATAGAGACCGCTGGGCGCGCTCATGCATGACCCGCCTGGCGCGAGAGCAGGCGCAGGTCGACGCCCAGCAGGGCGGCCGCTGCGCCCAGACGCTGGTCGCTGGGCGTCTCGAACAGCAGGGCGCTGGTGGCCGGGGTGGTGAGCCAGAGATTGGCCGCCAGCTCTTCTTCGAGCTGGCCGGGACCCCAGCCGCTGTAGCCCAGGGTGATCAGGTGGCGGGCCGGGCCGGTGCCGTCGGAAATGGCGAACAGCACGTCTGGCGACGTGGTCAGGCTCAGTTCCTCGAGCTCCAGGGTGTTCTGGAAGGTGGGGCCGGCATCGTGCAGCACGAATCCGCGGTCGTTCTGCACCGGACCGCCGGAATAGAGGGCGATGCTGGCGTCGTCCGAGGTGGCCGGTACGTCAGGGCGCAGCTGTTCGAGCAGGTCGTCCAGATGCAGGCCGTTGGGGCGGTTGATCACCAGGCCCATGGCGCCATCGGGGCCGTGGTCGACGAGGTAGATGACCGTTTCGGCGAAATTGGGATCGTCCATCTGCGGCATGGCGATCAGGAGTTGGTGCTGTAGGGTGGTGCTGGAGGTCGGCTTCATGACCGGCAAGTTTCCCGGTTGCGCGGTCCGGCTTCAAGTCCAACGGCGCGTCGGGCTATTGGCTGGACAGGCGGTCGCCGCGCTCGAAGCGCCAGGTACGGATGATCTCCAGTCGGTCGATGTCGGTCAGATCGCCACTGAAGGGGGCAAAGGGCGCCGCCAGCCGGACGATGCGCAAGGCGGCCTGGTCCAGCACCGGACGTCCCGAGGACTCCAGCACCTGGACCTCGTAGAGCGAGCCGTCCTTGTTGATGGCCACCAGCAGCCGCAGGCTGCCATAGAGCCGGTCGCGCTTGGCCTGCTCGGGGTAGTTGAGGTTGCCGATACGCTCGATCTTGCGCCGCCATTCTTCCTTGTAGCGGGCGCCCTTGTCCTTTTGCGTCGAGGCGGCGTTGATCCGCCAGATTTTCGGGCGCTTGGCGTATTGCTGGCGCTCCTCGGCGAGCTGGGCTTCCAGGCTGGCGAGTTCGGCGGCCTGGCTGTCGGCCTCGGGGCTGGGCGCGTCACGCTGTTCCCGCTCGGGCGTCTCGCGGCTGGGCTCGGCCTTGGTCGGCCGAGAGGCGCGGGTGGTCACCGCGGCCTTGGGTGCCTGGGCCCGATCCGCCGCGGGCGGGCGGGCAGGCGGTGCGGCCTGGCGGATCTCGCTGTCATGGAAGGGCGCCTGCACCGGGGTACTCGGCGCGGCTGCCTTGTCCAGGGTGCCACTGCCCTGCTGGTTTTCCTGGGCGAGAAAATCGGCTTGCTTGGGCGCCTCGTCGCTCTTGAAGCTGGCCAGCGTCACCTCCAGGGTGCGGCTGATCTGGGTAGGTTCGGGCAGCGAGAAGCCGACGCCGAGGATCAGCACGACATGCAGCAGGGTCGCGATGAGCAGCGTGAAGCCCAGGCGGTCGGCGGGACGGACCTGGGGAGCGGGGGACGGGGCGGTGCTGGGCATTGACTGGGTCGGCAAGGGCAGAGGACGCGCGGCAGGGCTGGCGCCAGTCTGCGGATTGTGTCCGCGGTTGTCCATGCCGCCGCGGGCGGCATGGACGTTCGCCTCAGCTCGCGCGTTTCTGCGCGATGACATCCATGAGGCGCTCGGCGATACGGGTATCGTAGGCCGCATCGATCTCGCGGATGCAGGTCGGGCTGGTGACATTGATCTCGGTGAGGTGCTCGCCGATCACGTCCAGGCCGACGAAGAGCAGGCCGCGCTTGCGCAGCTCCGGCCCTACCGTGGTGGCGATCTCGCGATCCCGCGCCGACAGTGGCTGGGCGACGCCACGGCCGCCGGCAGCCAGATTGCCGCGGGTTTCGCCCTGCGCCGGAATTCGCGCCAGGCAGTAGTCCACCGGTTCGCCGTCGATCATCAGGATGCGCTTGTCACCGTCCTTGATGCCCGGCAGGTAGCGCTGGGCGATGATCTGCTGGGTGCCGTGGGCGGTGAGGGTCTCCAGGATCACCGAGAGATTGGGATCGCCCTCCCGGTGGCGGAACACCGAGCTGCCACCCATGCCGTCGAGCGGCTTGAGAATGACGTCACCATGGGTACGCGCGAATTCGCGGATGATGTCGGCGCGGCGGCTGACCAGGGTCGGCGGGGCCAGTTCGGGAAACAGGGTGGCGAAGAACTTCTCGTTGCAGTCGCGCAGGCTGGCGGGACGATTGACCACCAGGGTGCCGCCACGCTCGGCCTGTTCCAGCAGGTAGGTGGCATAGACGAATTCGTTGTCGAAGGGCGGATCCTTGCGCATCAGGATGACGTCCAGGTCGCGCAGGGGCAGATCGACGCCTTCGCCAAAGGCGAACCAGCGTTCCGGATCCTGGAACACGTCCAGCTGTCGACCGCGGCCGCGGGCTTCGCCATCGACCTGGTACAGGTCCTGCATCTCGAAGTAGTGCAGTGTCCAGCCGCGGGCCTTGGCCGCCCACAGCATGGCCATGGAGCTATCCTTTTTATAGGAGATGCGTTCGATGGGATCCATGACGATCCCCAGGCGGATACTCATTGACGCTAGACCTCGGTTTTACGTGGGCAAGGCGTCAGAATAGCCCTTCGATCCCCTCCAGTGCCAATGCTTGCGCGATCGTCGTGGCGGGCGGGCCGGTGGTCCGCCGCCAGGGGATCTGCGTGGTACGTCACGGTATTGTGTGCTACAAAGAGGCGCCGCCAAAGTGCCCGGATCGACATCATTCACGTTTCATCGACGATGAGCTGGTAGCTTGAACATGGAACAGTATTCGGAAGGGCTCAAGGTCATGGTGATCGACGATTCGAAGACGATTCGTCGCACCGCCGAGACCCTGCTCAAGAAGGTTGGCTGCGAGGTCATCACCGCCATCGATGGATTCGATGCGCTTGCCAAGATCGCCGATAGTCACCCCCACATTATTTTCGTGGACATCATGATGCCGCGACTGGATGGCTATCAGACCTGCGCACTGATCAAGAACAACAGCGCGTTCCGCGCGACCCCCGTCATCATGCTGTCCTCCCGTGACGGGCTCTTCGACAAGGCCAAGGGCCGCATCGTCGGCTCTGACCAGTACCTCACCAAACCTTTCAGCAAAGAAGAGCTGATCGGTGCGATCAAGACCCACGTCCCCAGCTTCACTCCGCTCGAACAAGCGTCCTGAGTGTCCTGAGGCGGGCGATTCAATCTAGTAGGAAATTTTCATGGCTCGAATTCTGATCGTCGACGACTCTCCCACCGAGATGTACAAGCTCACCGCCATGCTGGAAAAGCATGGGCATCAGGTGCTCAAGGCCGAGAACGGCGCCGATGGCGTCGCCCTGGCGCGCCAGGAGAAGCCGGATGCGGTCCTGATGGATATCGTCATGCCCGGTCTCAACGGCTTCCAGGCCACCCGACAGCTGACCAAGGATGCCGAGACCAGCCACATTCCGGTGGTCATCGTCACCACCAAGGACCAGGAAACCGACAAGGTCTGGGGCAAGCGTCAAGGCGCCAAGGACTACCTCACCAAGCCCATCGACGAAGACACCCTGTTGCGCACCCTGGCGGGTGTCCTGCAAGGCTGAGGCCTCACGTCCGTTTCTCGCGGCAGCGCCCCAATCGGCAGGGAATCCTATGAGCGACGCCACCACGCCCTACGAACTCTTGCGGCTGATCGATCTGCGCTGCCGCGAACGGGCTGCGGGCCTACCGGCGCAGCAGGAAAACCAGCGGAGCTGGAGCGGCATCGGCTTTCGCCTTGGGGAACTGCGCTTCGTGATTCCCATGGGCGAGGTCAGCGAGATCCTGCCCGAGCCACGCTTCACCGCGCTACCCGGCGTCAAGCCATGGCTCAAGGGCGTGGCCAATGTGCGCGGTCGGCTGTTGCCGATTGCCGACCTGGGGCAATTTCTCGGCGTGAAGGTCCAGGCGCTGCGCAAACAGCGGCGCATCCTGATCGTCGACCATGGCGACCTCTTCGTCGGATTGGCGGTTGACGAAGTCCTGGGCATGCAGCATTTCGACATCGAGGCCTATCGCGAGCACGCCGACAGCGTGCCAGCGGGTCTGCACTTCTTTCTGGAAGGCGTCTTCCAACGTGACGTGCCGTGGCTGGTCTGCAGCCCGCGCGCCTTGGTCGAGCATCCCGAATTCAAGGACGTCGCGGCCTGAGCCACTAGGCGCAGCGGCGCGACGTACCGGGTCTGGGTCGGGATGGCAGGAGCTGTCGCCGACGGTTGGGGGTAGGGCGACGAACACCGACTTCAAGCGAAGCGATGCGTCGACCGACAAGGATAGAACTAAAGGAACCAAGGTCCAGGCGGGGGCCGCTGATGAACAAACTCAATACCGGGAAGCTCAACGCGTGGGTCGCGGGCATGTTCGTGGTGCTGATCGTCGCGATCGTGCTGCTGTTCGCCAACTTCGCGTACCTGGGCACCCAGACCAACTACGACAACCAGTACCAGGGCCAGGCCACCGAGCTGCGCATCCTCTCGCAGCAGCTGGCCAAGAGCGCCAGTGAGGCCGCCACCGGCAAGGCCGGGGCCTTCAAGGACCTGCGCCAGGCGCGTGCCGAGTTCGAACGCCGCCTGAACATCCTGCGCAGTGGTGATCCGCAGACCGGTTTGCCGCCCTCGCCCGCGATCCTCGGTCCGCGGCTGGACACCTTGCAGGCGCAGTGGGACATCCAGCGCAAGCAGGTCGACAGCATGCTCGGCAGCGAACAGACCGTGCTGTCTCTGCACCAGCTGTCCGGCGCCCTGGCCGATACCATTCCCCAGCTGCAGGTCGAGAACGAGGAGATCGTCGATATCCTGATCGAGCGCGGCGCGCCGGCCAGTCAGGTGGTGGTGGCCCAGCGTCAGGCGCTGCTCGCCGAGCGGATCCTCAGTGCCATCAACAAGATCCTCACGGGTGACGAGGCCGCGGTACAGGCCGCTGACAGCTTTGGTCGCGACGCCAGCCTCTATGGACGGGTGCTCAAGGCCATGCGCGAGGGCAACGCTTCCATGGGCATCGCCAAGATCACCGATCCTGAAGCGGTCGGCCGGTTGAACGAAGCCAACAAGCTGTTCGAATTCGTCGCCGGCAACGTCGACGAGATCCTCGCCACCTCGCCCGAACTGTTGCAGGTCCGCTCCGCCGTGGGCCAGATCTACAGTGGTTCTCAGGCGCTGCTTGGTTCCGCTTCGGAGCTCGGCGCCGGTTACGCCGCGCTGGCCCAAAGTCGCAAGATCAACACCGTGGGCAGCTATCTCCTGGTGTTCATCGCCCTCGGCGCCATCCTCTGCATCGGCTACATCCTGGTCCGCGACACCCGCCGCCGGCTGGCCGAGACCGACGAGAAAAACCAACGCAACCAGACCGCCATTCTGCGTCTGCTGGACGAGATCGCCGACCTGGCCGATGGTGACCTGACCGTGCAGGCCACGGTGACCGAGGATTTCACCGGCGCCATCGCCGACTCCATCAACTACTCCATCGACCAGCTGCGCGAGCTGGTGGAAACCATCAACCAGACCGCCGTGCAGGTGGCCGCCGCCGCCCAGGAATCCCAGGACACCGCCACCGTGCTGGCCGAGGCCTCGGAACACCAGGCCCAGGAAATCGCCGGGGCTTCCGCGGCCATCAACGAAATGGCCGTGTCCATCGACCAGGTATCCACCAACGCCTCGGAATCCACCGCGGTGGCGGAGCGCTCCGTGGCCATCGCCAACAAGGGCAACCAGGTGGTGCACAACACCATCATCGGCATGGACAACATCCGCGAGCAGATCCAGGACACCGCCAAGCGGATCAAGCGCCTGGGTGAGTCCTCCCAGGAGATCGGCGACATCGTCGGCCTGATCAACGACATCGCCGACCAGACCAACATCCTGGCGCTGAACGCCGCCATCCAGGCTTCCATGGCCGGTGACGCCGGCCGTGGTTTCGCCGTGGTCGCCGACGAGGTCCAGCGCCTCGCCGAGCGTTCGTCCGGCGCCACCAAGCAGATCGAGGCGCTGGTCAAGGCGATCCAGACCGATACCAACGAGGCGGTCATCTCCATGGAGCAGACCACCTCGGAAGTGGTCCGCGGCGCCGCCCTGGCCCAGGACGCCGGTGTGGCCCTGGAAGAGATCGAAAAGGTCTCCCAGAGCCTGGCTGGCCTGATCCAGAACATCTCCAACGCCGCTCGCCAGCAGTCGTCGTCCGCCAGCCATATCTCCAGCACCATGAACGTGATTCAGGAGATCACCTCGCAGACCTCGACCGGTACTACCGCCACCGCGCGCAGCATCGGCGAGCTGGCCAAGCTGGCCAGCGAGATGCGGCGTTCGGTATCGGGCTTCAATCTGCCGAACGAACAGCCGTTGAGCTGAGTACAACAGCCATATCGCGGTGTGGCGAGGGGGAGATGGCGTGAGGGAGTCGAGTTGGGCGTTGCGCCGTGCTCCCGAGCTGCCGGATGCGGACTTCGAACGCTGGCGCCAGTTGCTCGAAACGCGCGCCGGAATGGTGCTGGACGAACGCCAGCGCGGTTTTCTGCAGATCCAGCTGGCTGCACGCATGCGCGAGCTGGAGATCGCCGACTACGACGGCTACTACCGTACCGTCTGCGCAGGGGTCAGTGGCCGGATCGAATGGGTCCGACTGCTGGATCGGCTGACCATCCAGGCGACCCGCTTCTTTCGTCATCCACCGTCCTTCGCCCTGCTGGAAGCCTATGTGAATGAGTTCGCCCGGACCGGGGAGGGCAGGAGCCTGACCCTGTGGAGTCTGGGTTGCGCCAGTGGAGAGGAAGCGTTTTCGATGGCCATCAGCACCGCCGAGGTCTTGTCCCGGCAGGAGCAGCCCCTGACGTTCGCGCTGACCGGTACGGATATCAGCAGCGAGGCCCTGCGCCAGGCGCGGCAGGGCACCTATAGTTTGCAGCGGCTGGCCGGGGTGCCGGCCGCCCTGCGCGAGCGCTACTTTCACGCCCGCGAGGACGGCAGCTTCGAGATCTGCTCCCGCTTGGCGGAGCGGCTGTGCTTCGCCCGGCTCAATGTGCTGGAACTGGGCCAGGCCCCCTTGCAGGGACTCAATGTCATTTTTTGTCAGAACTTGCTGATTTATTTCCGCCGCTGGCTGCGTCGAGATCTGCTCAACCAGCTGGTCCAGCGGCTTGCACCGGGTGGTTTGTTGGTCCTGGGTGTCGGTGAGGTGAGCAATTGGAGCCATCCGCAACTGATACCCGTCGATCATCCCGAAGTCCTGGCGTTTACCCGCCAGGTGGAACGCCCGGTATGACAGGAGCCGAAATGATCGATCGACACGACTACGTAGCCCTCGAGTGGGTCAAGGGAGAGATCGCCGAAACCTTGCAGCAGGCCCGCAAGGCGCTCGAGGCGTTCGTCGACAACCCACACGACCGTAGCCGCCTGGGGTTTTGCCGGACCTATGTGCACCAGGTCTATGGCACCTTGCAGATGGTGGAGTTCTACGGTGCCGCGCTGCTTGCCGAAGAGATGGAGCTGCTCCTGCAGGCGCTCCACGAAGAGCGGGTAGGCAGTTCGGACGAGGCACTGGAAGTGCTGATGCAGGCCATCCTGCAGGTCCCGCCCTATCTGGATCGGGTCCTGGAGGCCCGTCGCGATCTGCCGCTGGCCATCCTGCCGTTGCTCAACGACCTGCGTTCGGCCCGAGGCGAAAAGCTGCTGTCGGAAACCAGCCTGTTCTCGCCGGATCTGTCGGCCACGCCGCTGTCGCTGAGCGACGACGAGCTGGCCGACCGTGCCTCGCCGGACTGGCTGCCGCGCCTGCGCAAGCTGCGCCAGGCCCTGCAGGGGGCTCAGGTCGGCCTGTTCCGCGACCGAGACGTCCAGTTGCACCTGGATTACTTGCTGCGCGTTTTCGAGCACCTGGATCAGCTCTGCGCCGGTTCCCCCTTTGGCGCCCTCTGGCCGGTCGCGGCCGGGCTGACCGAATTGCTGCAGGCCGGCGAGCTGGACAACAGCAGTTCGATCCGCGGGCTGTTGCGACAACTCGATCGGGAGCTGAAGCGGCTCATCAGCGATGGCGTGGCGACCCTCAACCAGCCAGCGCCGGCCGATCTGCTGAAGAACCTGCTGTTCTATCTGGCCAAGGCGCCGGTGCAGAGTCCGCGCATCGCCGCGCTCAAGGCCCGCTATCGCCTCGACGAAGCGCTGCCGGACGCCGAGTTGGTGGGCGTCGAACGTTCGCGCATCGTTGGCCCGGATCGCGAGGCCATGCGTTCGGTGGTGACCGCGCTCTGCGAAGAACTGGTGCAGATCAAGGACAGCCTGGATCTGTTCGTGCGCAGTGATCGCCAGCAGACCGCCAGCCTGCGCAGCCAGCTGGCGCCGCTCAAGCAGATCGCCGATACCCTGGCGGTGCTGGGCTTCGGTCAGCCGCGCAAGGTGGTGCTGGAACAGCACGAAGCCGTCGCCGAACTGGCCGATGGCGCGCGTGAGGCCAGTGACGCCGCCCTGATGGACATCGCTGGCGCGCTGCTCTACGTCGAGGCGACCCTGGCCGGTATGGTCAGCGGCAACGAGGTGGGCGATGCCGAGGAAAGCCGGCTGCCGACCACCGATATCGACCAGTTGCACCGGGTGGTGGTGCGCGAGGCGCGCAATGGCCTGGAGCAGTCCAAGGACGCCATCATCGAATTCATCGCCTCCCAGTGGAACCATGACCACCTGGAGCCGGTACCCCTGCTGCTGACCCAGGTCCGTGGTGGCCTGGCGATGATTCCGCTGGAGCGGGCCGCCGCCCAGGTGCAGGCGGCCAACGACTACATCGGCCAGCAGCTGCTGGGCAAGCAGGCCGTACCCGACTGGCAGAGTCTGGATACCTTGGCCGACGCCATCACCAGCGTCGAGTACTACCTGGAGCGCCTGGCGGAAGATCCGTCCACGCCCCACGACATGATTCTCGACATCGCCGACGAGAGCCTCATCGCCCTCGGCTATCCGCCCAAGGCGGCCAGTGAAGGGGACGTGGTGGAGGTGCCCTTGGCGCCCAGCGCGGTCGAGCCGCCCTTTGAGTCCATGGACGAGGAGCCGGTGCCTGAGGAGTCGCTGGAGCTCACGGCCTTGCCGGTCGAGGAGCCCAACGACGCAGGGGAAAGTACCCTGTATGAGGCCGAACCCATCGTCGAGGACGAATTTTCGACCTTCGATCTCCAGGCTGACGCCGAGACGACGGCAGATGCCAGCGATGACGCCTTACCCGCCGCGCTGGAGGCTGCCGACGAAGAATCCGAAGAGCGGCTGGCGGCTAGCGAGCTGGACAGCCAGGCGCCCGTGACCACCGATGCGGAGGCGATCGCCGAGGTGCTGGCCGCACCGGTCGACCCCATCAATCCGCCCGCGGCGCAGGTGCCGAAGGCGCTGTTGCCCCCTGCGGCCGATGCCGAACCGGTCGAGGAAGAACTGCGCGAGGTCTTTATCGAGGAGGCCGGCGAGGTCCAGGCGGAGCTGGAGCGCTGGTTGCCGACCTGGCTGGCCGATCCCGAGCAGCGCACCGCGCTGAGCGAATTGCGGCGCAACTTCCATACGCTCAAGGGCAGCGGCCGCATGGTCCAGGCGCTGGTCATCGGCGAATTGGCCTGGGCACTGGAGAATCTGCTCAATCGCCGGTTGGATCATAGCGTCGATCACGGTCCCGCCTTGCAGGCGGTGGTCGAGCAGACCTGTGCGCTGCTGCCGGAGCTGGTCGAGGAATACGCCGAAGATCGGCAGCGGCAGCGTGACGACGTCGACTGGCTGGCCCACGCCGCCCACGCCTTGGCACGCAACGAAGCCCTGCCCGAACGTATGCCGGCCCCTGTCGAGACCTTGGTCGAAGCGGAGCTGTCGCCGATGGAGGTCGTCGATCAGGCCCCTTCCTCCGGCGCGGGTGGCGAAGCCGATACCCAGTTGCTGGACATCTTTCGCACCGAGGCCCAGGCCCATCTGGAGACGGTGCGGCGTTTCCTGGAGCAGGCCGACGCGGGCCATCCCCAGCCGGTTTCCGACAATCTCCTGCGCGCCCTGCATACCCTCAAGGGCAGTGCCCATATGGCGGGCAGTTCGCCGCTGGCCGAGTTGGCCTCGGCGCTGGAAAGCCTGGCCAAGGAATACAAGCTCGTCCATGTCCCCTTCGCCGAGCCGGAATGCGCCTTGCTCGCCCAGGGTGCGGAATTGCTGGAACAGCGACTCGCTGATCTCGACGAAGCGTCACTGGCCGCACCGCTGGCCGGTTCGGCGGCGCTGATCGAGCAATGCGAGACGCTGCTGGAGCAATTGAATCCCCAGTTACCGGTTCCGGAAGCACCCTTGCCGGAGCAGCGCGACGTGCTGCGCCTGGCCGATTTCCTGATGCCGGCGATGGAGCTGCTGCTGGAGGCCGACGAACGCCTGGGCGCTTGGCGCACCCAGGGCGAGCGGGCGGCCTGCCCGGATCTGCTGGCCGAGCGCCTGAACACCTTCGCCGATGGCGCAGCCCGGGTCGGGCTGGTCGATGTGGAGCAACTCGCCGAGGCGCTGCAGGTGGTCTATGCAGCGGTGGCGAGCGGTTCCTTGCCGGCCGACGAGGCCTTCTTCCGTGAGGCCGAAGAGGCGCAGGAAGCCCTGATCAGCATGCTCAACCAGTTGGCCGGCGGCATGCGCGCGACCCCGGCTGAAGAGCGTATCCAGGGCCTGCGAGCGCTGCTGGCGGGCATCCTGGCCGGACTGCCCATGGCGGCGAGCACCCTGCTGGCCGAGCCGGAGCCCGAAGCCCTTTTCGATCCGGAAGTGGCCACTCCAGTGGCCCCCGACCTCGCGCTCGACGTCGATCTGCCAGTCGAAGCCGAAGCCGAAGCCGAAGCCGATCCCGAGACACCGAACGAGCCTCGGGAGGCGCTGCCACCTGCAGCGGACGGCTCCAGCGAAGCCCAGCCGGAGCTCGCAAGCGGGGCAGACGAGTCAGTGCCCGTCGATGCGGTCGATCCGGAAATGCAGCTGATCTTCCTCGAAGAGGCTCAGGACCTGCTGGACAGCGCCGATCGGGCGTTGGAGCGCTGGCTGGTCGAGCCTCAGCAGAGCTTCCACCTCGGCACCCTGCAGCGCGATCTGCATACCCTCAAGGGCGGCGCCCATCTTGCCGGGGTCGTGCCCGTCGCGTGCCTGGCTACGGAACTGGACGCCATCTACGAAGGCCTGCTCGACGGTCGTCTCGCTGGCGGTGCCGAACTGGCCGCGCCTCTGCGTGACGCCCATGGATGCCTGGCCGCGCAACTGGAAGAGCTGGCGGCGGGTGAGCCGATCAGTGAGCATGCCGATCAAGTCGAGCGCCTCCAACGCATCCGCATGGGGCATCTCGATGACCTGGCAGAAACGACCGAGGCCGAGTCGGAGCGCCTCCAGGGCGAGCCTGATCTCACCGCCGAATTGGGCGAGCCGGTCGCGGATGCCACGCCAGACGACGAGTCCCAGGCTGCAGTGTCGATGCCCGAGGCCGTCGCGCCAGGCACGGACGAAGGTCCGGACGCCGAGTTGCTGGCCATCTATATCGAAGAGAGTCGCGACCTGCTCGACAGCATGGCGACCTCGTTACGTGCCTGGGAAGCCGAGCCGCGCAACAGCCTGGAACTGGAATCGCTGTTGCGCGACCTGCACACCTTGAAGGGTGGGGCTCGCCTGGCTGAGGTGGATGCCATCGGCGATCTCGCCCATGCCCTGGAAGCCTTCTATGAGGGCTTGGCGCGAGGGCGAATCAAGCCAGGTGCCGAGCTGGGCGGTTTGCTGCACCGCTGCCACGACCGACTGCACCAGCAACTCGAAACCCTGGCTCAGGGGCAGTCCCCGGCGGCAGCCGAGGACCTTGTCGAGGCCCTGCGTGACTACCGTGGAGAGCCGCAGGCGGCAGGTGAAACCCCGACCGCTCTGGTGACGCCCGCGCCGATCTTCGATGAAGATACCGACGCGGAAATCCTCGAGATCTTCATCGAGGAAGCCCAGGACCTGCTGGCCAGCATGGATGAAGCGCTGGCCCGCTGGCCGGCCGCACCCGAGGCGGCGGTAGACGAATTGCTGCGCTGCCTGCACACCCTCAAGGGCGGCGCGCGCCTGGCCGGTCTCCATGGGCTGGGTGAGCAAGCCCACGCCCTGGAGCAGCAGCTGGCCGAATTGAGGTCGCTGGCGGTAGGACTGGGCGAGGGCGATCGCGAGCGCGTCCATGACCTGGCGACCCAGGGGGTCGACGAGCTGCAAGTCGCGGTGGCCCAGTTGTCGCTGCCCGCGCCGGCTCAACCAACCGCGCCAGAGATACAGGAAGCGGCCGTCCAGACCGAACAGGACATCCAGGGGCTTGGCGACCTCCCGCTGGAGACAGACAGCGCCACCCGTGCGGAATCCGCCAGCACCGATGCCGAGGGCGAGGTAGAACTGCCGGCGGAAAACGCGGCGGTGGCGCCAGTCATGGTGGCGGACGCGGCGCCCGCGGCAGCCGTTGCCCCGCTGCCTTTCGTCCAGCGCCTGCAGCAGGTCCGCCAGCAGGCGGCGCAGCGGCGTTCCTCCCAGGAGCTGGTGCGGGTGCCGGCCGCGTTGCTGGAACAGCTGGTCAACCTGGCCGGCGAGACCTCGATCTTCCGCGGTCGCGTCGAGCAGCAGGTCAATGACATCGGCACCACCCTGGGTGAGATGGAAGCCACCATCGAGCGGGTGCGCGATCAGCTGCGCCGGCTGGATACCGAGACCCAGGCACAGATCATCAGCCGTCACCATGAGGACGTGGATCGCGCCGGCTACGAAGATTTCGATCCCCTGGAGCTGGACCGCTATTCCCAGCTGCAGCAGCTGTCCCGGGCGCTGTTCGAGTCGGCTTCCGACCTGCTGGACCTGAAGAACACCCTGGGCCAGCGCAACAGAGACGCCGAAACCCTGCTGCTGCAGCAGGCGCGGGTCAACACCGAGCTGCAGGAAAGCCTCATGCAGACGCGCATGGTGCCCTTCGAGCGCATGGTGCCGCGCCTGCACCGGGTGGTCCGCCAGGTCAGCGGCGAGCTGGACAAGCCGGTCGAGCTCAGGGTCGACAACGCCGAAGGCGAGCTGGACCGCACGGTGCTGGAGCGGATCATTCCGCCGCTGGAGCACATGCTACGCAACGCCATCGACCATGGCGTCGAGGACGCCGCCGGACGCCAGCGCGCCGGCAAGCCGGCCGAGGGCGTCATCAGTCTGGATCTGCGTCGCGAAGGCGGCGACATCATCCTGACCCTGGCGGACGACGGTCGTGGCATCGACCTGGATGCGGTTCGTCGCAAGGCCATCGAACGCGGCCTGATGACGGAAGACGCGGAACTCTCCGAGACGGAAGTGCTGCAGTTCATCCTCGAATCCGGTTTCTCCACGGCGCCGACCGTGACCCAGATTTCCGGGCGCGGCGTGGGCATGGACGTGGTGCACCAGGAGGTGAAGCAGCTCGGCGGCAGCATGGACATCCATAGCGTGCCGGGGGCGGGAACACGCTTCACCATTCGCCTGCCATTCACCGTGTCGGTGAACCGGGCGCTCATGGTGCACGCCGGCGACGACCTCTACGCCGTGCCACTCAACACCATCGAGGGCATCGTGCGGGTGACCGCGGCCGACCTCGAGCGCTATTACCGCCCGGGGGCGGGGACCTTCGAATACGGCGGCCAGCATTATGACCTGCGCTATCTCGGCCATCTGCTCGGCAATGGCCAGCAGCCCAAGCTGAGCGGCCAGAGCCTGCCGCTACCGGTGGTGCTGGTGCGTGCCGCGGAATACGCCGTGGCCGTGCAGGTGGATGCGGTGGCCGGCTCGCGCGAGATCGTGGTGAAGAGCCTCGGGCCGCAGTTCGCCGGGGTACCCGGCCTGTCCGGCGCCACCCTGCTGGGTGACGGCCGCGTGGTGGTGATTCTCGACCTGCTGGCCATGATCCGCAGTCGGCGCCTGTCCGGCGAAGACCTGCCGCGCCCGAGTCCGACCCCGGCGATCCTGCCGGAGAACGCCCGGCCGCCCCTGGTCATGGTGGTGGACGATTCGATCACCGTGCGCAAGGTCACCAGCCGCCTGCTGGAACGCCATGGCATGGAGGTCTTCACCGCCAAGGACGGGGTGGACGCCATCACCCAGCTACAGGAGCGCCAGCCGGACATCCTCCTGCTGGACATCGAGATGCCCCGCATGGACGGCTTCGAGGTGGCGACCCTGGTCCGCCACGACGCGAACCTCAAGGATCTGCCCATCGTGATGATCACCTCCCGTACCGGGGAAAAGCACCGCGACCGGGCCCTGAGCCTGGGCGTGAACGAATACCTGGGCAAGCCCTATCAGGAAAGCGAACTCCTGGCCCATATCCATCGGTTGGTCGGGGATCATGACTGAAACACACAATGCCCGCGTCGCCATCCTGGCCGACAGTCCGCTGCAGCGCCATGTGCTGCAGCAGGTGCTGGCCGACAATGGTTATCACGTCGTCCTCAACAGCGATCCGGAGCGCTTCGACGAAGCGACCTGGGCCACGGTCGCGACCGATCTGTGGCTGATCGACCTCAGCCAGACGGAAGAGTCGTCACTGGTGGACGCGCTGCTGGATGGCGCCGAGGTGCCCATCCTGTTCGGCGAAGGCCAGGCGCCCGAGCGCTTCACCGATCCCTTCGCCCAATGGGAAAAGCGCCTGATCGGCAAGCTCAAGCGCCTGATCGGCGATCCGGTGGCCGCGGTCGGCCCGGCGTTGGAGACCCTGCTGCAGGATCAGCCGCGGCCCCCGCGCCTAGCCCTGCCCGAGCCCCTGGCCAACTTGCCGCTGCCGGCGGGCGATCCCGCACCTGAGGTCTGGTTGCTGGCGGCGTCCCTGGGTGGTCCAGCGGCGGTGAAGGCCTTTCTCGATGCCCTGCCCGGCGGTCTGCCGGTTGGCTTCCTCTATGCCCAGCACATCGGCGACGGCTTTGCCGCCAACCTGCTGCGCGCGGTGGGCCGCCACAGTCAGTGGCACATCCAGAATGTGCGTCCGGGGGAGCCGGTGCGCTGCGGCGAGGTGGTGGTGGTGCCGACCCAGCAGGAGCTCACCTTCCGCGCCAATAGCGCCCTGGACATCGTCGAGCGTGCCTGGCCCGAGCCCTATACGCCGTCGATCAGCCAGATGATGCTCAACCTGGCGCAACACTTCGGTACGCGCTGCGGCGTCATCGTCTTCAGCGGCATGGGTAACGACGGTACCGCGTCTGCGCCCTATGTACGGCGTCGCGGTGGCACCCTCTGGACGCAGTCGGCGAGCACCTGCATCGCCCCGAGCATGCCGGAAAGCCTGCGCGAATCGGGTCTTACGACCTTTACCGCCGATCCCCGTGGCCTGGCCGAAGCCCTGGTGGCTCGCCTGGCCGAGCAGCGAAGCTAAAGGAATTCCCGATGTCGACCACCACACCCGGCGCCGAACACCTGACCGGTCTGCTGCTGACCCTGGCCGATCGCACCCTGCTGCTGCCCAATGCGGCGGTGGCCGAACTGGTGCCATGCCGCGAGATTCGCCCCTTGCCGGTGCAGCCGGAGTGGTGCCTGGGTCAGGTTGCCTGGCGTGATCTGCGTCTGCCGCTGATCAGCTTCGAGGCATTGTCCAGTGGCAGTGCCGCGCAATTCGATGGCGACCGCCACGCACGGGTAGCCATCCTCAACGCCCTAGGGGGGCGCGACCGGGTACGTTTCCTCGCCCTGCTGATTCGGAGCATTCCGCGCTCCCTGCGCATCACCCCAGACCTGGTCGCCGCCAAGGTGCCCCTGGCGGCCCTGGAGCTGGGCGCCGTGGCCTACGAAGGCGGCACGGCGCGTATCCCCGATCTGATCGGGGTGGAAGAACGGCTGGCCGCTGCTGGCGTGTTCTAGTCCTGCCGGGTCAGGCGCATCCCGCCGTTTTCATCCAGGCTGACAGCGACTCCGCGATAATCCGCCAGGGTCGGCAGGCCCAGCTCCAGTGGCTCGCGATGGGTGGCGGTGATGGCCACCGCATCGGCGCCGGCCGCCTTGGCGGCGGCGAAGCCGGCGTGGGCATCCTCGAACACCAGGCAATCACCGATCTCCACCCCCAGCTTGCGCGCCCCGGCCAGGAAACAGTCGGGCGCCGGCTTACCCTGGGTGACGTCTTCGGCGCAGACCATCACGGGCGGCAGGGCCATGCCCGCTGCGGCGAGCCGGACCTCGGCCAGACGGCGCGAGGCGGAGGTCACCAGCGCCCAGCTGCCGGCCGGCAGGCTGGCGAGAAAGGCCGCGGCACCAGGGATTTCCTGGATGTCGGCGACATCGGCGATCTCCAGTTCGGTGATGGCGCGGGTCTCGGCCTCGATGTCGGCGCCGGCGGGCGCGAAGCGCTTCACCGTCTCCACCGCTCGCACGCCGTGCATGACTGCCAGGACGTCCGCCGGGTCGAGGCCGTGGCCGCGTGCCCAGATGCTCCAGGCGCGTTCGGCGGAGGCCACGCTGGTGAGCAGGGTGCCGTCCATGTCGAACAGGAAGGCGGCGTAGGGGCGAGAGGGCAGGGTCATCCAGGGCTCCAAGAACTATCCGTAGGAAAGGGGGCAGGCCGCCGCAGCGGCCCGTTAGGCCGGTCAGGGGGTTTGGAAATCACCCCAGAGTTGCTGGGCGACGCTCAGGGCCACCACCGGGGCGGTCTCGGTGCGTAGCACCCGCGGGCCCAGGCGCGCCGGCTGGAAACCGGCAGCGCGGGCGGCCGTGACTTCGGCATCGCTCAGGCCGCCTTCGGGGCCGATCAATAGCGCCAGACGGGCGGGGCGGGCGTGGCTCTCCAGCGGCTCGGCAATCGGGTGCAAGACCAGCTTGAGATCGGCGTCCACCCCGGCCTGCCAGTCAGCCAGCAGTTGCGGCGGATGGATCAGGGGCACGCTGGAGCGACCGCACTGTTCACAGGCGCTGATGGCCACCTGGCGCCAGTGCTGCAGGCGCTTGTCGGCGCGTTCGTCCTTGAGGCGGACCTCGCAGCGTTCGCTGACCAGTGGGGTGATCTCGGCCACACCCAGCTCGGTGGCCTTCTGGATCGCCCAGTCCATGCGCTCGCCGCGGGACAGGCCCTGGCCGAGGTGGATCTGCAGGGGCGAATCCGGCTGGCCGGGCAGCGCTTCGGTGAGTTCGACGCTGAGGGTCTTCTTGCCCACCTCGACGACCTGGCCGAGGTACTCCTGGCCGCTGCCGTCGAACAGTTGCACGGCATCCCCCGGTGCCAGGCGCAGCACGCGGCCCAGGTAATGGGCCTGGGCCTCGGGCAGGTCCAGGCGGCCGAGGGCCAGGGGCAGGTCGAGGTGGCAGCGGGTGAGACGCATGGCGGACTCCAGATCAGCCGGGATCGCGGTGGTTGGGGTGCAGGTCGCTCAGGGCGACACTGACCGAGGTACGGGTGGCGAGGTCGATGCCCTGGGTCGCTACCTCGGCAAGGAAATCGATCTGCTCGGGGGTGATGACATAGGGCGGCAGGAAGTAGACCACGTTGCCCAGCGGCCGTAACAGGGCGCCACGGGAGAGGGCGTGCTGATAGACCGCAAGGCCGCGTCTTTCCTGCCAGGGGTAGGGCGTGCGGTGGGCCTTGTCGGCGGTCATCTCGATGGCCAGGGCCATGCCGGTCTGGCGCACTTCGCCAACGTGGGGATGATCGACCAGGTGCGCCGTGGCCTCGGCCATGCGCCGCGCCAGCGGCTTGTTGGCTTCGATGACGTCGTCCTGTTCGAAGATGTCCAGGGTCGCCAGGGCGGCGGCGCAGGCCAGCGGATTGCCGGTGTAGCTGTGCGAGTGCAGGAAGGCGCGCAGGGTGTCGTAGTCGTCGTAGAAGGCCTGGTAGACGGCGTCGGTGGTCAGGCAGGCGGCCAGCGGCAGGTAGCCGCCGGTGAGGGCCTTGGACAGGCAGAGGAAGTCCGGACGGATGCCAGCCTGTTCGCAGGCGAACATCGTACCGGTGCGGCCGAAGCCCACGGCGATCTCGTCATGGATCAGGTGCACGCCATAGCGGTCGCAGGCCTCGCGCAAGAGGCGCAGATAGACCGGGTGGTACATGCGCATGCCGGTGGCGCCCTGGATCAGCGGTTCGACGATGACCGCGGCGACACTGGCGTGGTGCTCGGCCAGGGTGCGCTCCATGTGCGCGAACATCTGCCGTGAATGCTCTTCCCAGCCCATGCCCTCGGGACGCAGGTAGCAGTCCGGGCTCGGCACCTTGAGGGTGTCGAGCAACAGGCCCTGGTAGGTCTCGGTGAACAGCGCCACGTCACCCACCGACATGGCTGCCACCGTCTCGCCGTGGTAGCTGTTGGTCAGGGTGACGAAGCGGCGCTTTTCCGGCTGCCCCACGTTGCGCCAGTAGTGATAGCTCATCTTCAGTGCCACCTCGATGCACGAGGAGCCGTTGTCGGCATAGAACACCCGGTCGAGACCGGCCGGGGTCAGGGCGACCAGGCGCTCGGACAGCTCGATCACCGGCTGATGACTGAAGCCGGCGAGGATGACGTGCTCCAGCTGATCGACCTGGGCCTTGATGCGGTCGTTGATGCGCGGATTGGCGTGGCCGAAGACGTTTACCCACCAGGAGCTGACGGCATCCAGGTAGCGGTTGCCGTCGAAGTCCTCCAGCCAGACACCTTCGCTGCGGCGGATCGGGATCACCGGCAGTTGCTCGTGATCCTTCATCTGGGTGCAGGGGTGCCAGAGCACCTCCAGGTCACGGCGCATCCAGTCGTGATTGGTCATTGGCGGTCTCCTGGCGGCGGGCCCGGCGATAAAAAGGGGGCGCAAGCCTAAGCCAGGGCGCGCGACGGGAGCAAGGCGCGGGCCGATTGCCGGTCGTGGCGGCAGCTAGTGGCCCCGTGGCCGCTGGCGTATGCTGCGCCACCGCTGTTCCCCGGTCCCAGGAGTCTAGAAAAGATGTCGTCGCGTTGGACAGGTTTTACCGTCTGCTTGGCAGCCGGCGTATTCGCTACCAGCCTGAGCGCAGGCGCCGCCGAGAAGGCGCATAAGGAGACGCACAAGGCGCCGGAAAAGGCCGCCGCGGCGCCCGTCGCGCCCAGTGGTCCCTCGGTGATCGTGGTCGGCGCCGGCATGGCCGGGCTGGCCTCGGCCTATGAACTGCAGCAGGCGGGCTGGAACGTGACCCTGCTGGAAGCCGGCCCGCGGGTTGGCGGCCGCTCCGGTCTCGCCTCCAGCGAGTGGATCGGCGACACCAAGGCCCAGCCGCTGCTCAACCACTACCTGGATACCTTCAAGCTCAAGACCGTGGACGCGCCGTCCTTCGTGCGCACCCCGGGCTACCTGATCGAAGGCCAGTACTATTCCCAGGACGACCTGGCGCAGAAGATGCCGGCCGTGGCCGATGCCCTGAAGCGCGTCGACAAGTCCCTGGACGATCTGGCCGCCGCCATCAACGATCCGCTGCAGCCGACCGCCACCCCGACTCTGCACGCCCTCGACCAGATCAACGCCGCCACCTGGCTGGACAAGCAGAACCTGCCGCCGGTGGCGCGCCAGCTGATCAACCAGCGCATCCGCGTCCGCTACGACGAGCCCTCGCGTCTGTCGCTGCTCTATCTGGCCCAGCAGACCCGCGTCTATCGCGGCGTCGACGACAAGGACCTGCGCGCCTCCCGTCTGCCCGGTGGCAGCGAGGTGCTGGCCCAGGCCTTCGTCAAGCAGATCAAGACGATCAAGACTGACAACAAGGTCTCCAGCATCGTCCAGGACAAGGACGGCGTCGTGGTCAAGGCCGGTGCCACCGGCTACAAGGCCGACTATGTGGTGATGGCGGTGCCGCTGCGCGCCCTCGGCCAGGTGCAGATGACGCCGGCACTGGATGCTACCCAGCAGGCGGCGATCAAGGGCACCACCTATGGCTGGCGCGACCAGATCCTGCTCAAGTTCAAGACCCCGGTGTGGGACAGCAAGTCGCGCATGAGCGGCGAAATCTACAGCGACCAGGGCCTGGGAATGCTGTGGGTGGAGCCGGACGTGAAGGGCGGCGCCAATGTGCTGGTCAACCTGGCCGGTGACAGCGCACGCCTGGTGCAGGCCTTTGGCGACAAGCAGATGGTCGACCAGGTGCTGATCCGCTTCCATGCCTTCTATCCCAAGGCGCGCGGGGCCTTCTCCGGCTACGAAGTCCGTCGCTACAGCCGCGATCCGGGGCTGGGCGGCGCCTATCTGGCCTATGGTCCGGGCCAGATCACTCGCTACTGGCGGCTGTGGGAAAAGCCGGCCGGCCGGGTGATCTTCGCTGGCGAACACACCGATCCGCTGCATCCGGGCACCCTGGAGGGCGCCCTGGCCAGCGGTCAGCGCGCCGCCGGCCAGGTCCGCGACCTCAAGGCCGGCAAGGCCGTGGTGCCGGTCGTGGCCAGTGCCAAGACCGCCGCCCAACCGGTCGCTGCGCCCAAGGCTGGTGACGCCGCGCCGGCCAAGGCCAGTGGCGAGCACGGCTTCTTCTGGAAGCTGTTCCACTGGTCGTTCTGATCGCGACCTGAGCCCGGACGCTGCCGCTGCGCAGCGTCTGGGCCGGACCGGACGAGGCGCTCGCGCGTCCTCCGATCCATCGAATCCTTCGATATTGATTCGACACTTTTTCCGCTTTCCATCGATACGTTTGCGGCTAGGCTTAGGCAAAGCTTTTTCAGGAGAGAAAAGCGATGCACTGGCGCAACGACGGCCTTCGCTACGGTCTGGTAAGTCTGGTTCTGCATTGGGTCATGGCCCTGGCGATTATCGCCATGTTCGCCTCCGGCCTGTGGATGCGGACCCTGGACTACTACGACACCTGGTACCACACCGCCCCCGAGCTGCATAAGAGCGCCGGCATCCTCTTGCTGATCGCCCTGGTGCTGCGTCTGCTCTGGCGCCTGGTCAGCCCACCGCCGCCGGTGGAAGGCAGCCCCCTGGTGCGCCGCGCCGCGGGTGCCGGGCACTTCCTGCTCTATGGGCTGATGCTCACCGTGATGGTGGCCGGCTACCTGATTTCCACCGCCGATGGCGTGGCCATCGATGTCTTTGGCTGGTTCAAGGTCCCGGCGACCCTGAGCGGTCTGCCGGAGCAGGCCGACACCGCTGGCAAGATCCATCTCTGGTTCGCCTGGACGCTGATCGTCCTGGCCGGCCTGCACGTGGTGGCCGCCCTCAAGCACCACTTCGTCGACCGCGACGGCACCCTGGTCCGCATGCTCGGCCGGGTCCATATCCCGCACTGATCGCCTTTCCCACCACCACATGGAGCTTCATCCAATGCTGAAGAAAACCGTTGCCGCCCTGGCCCTGGGTACCGCTCTGCTGGGCGCTGGCCAGGCCATGGCCGCCGATTACAAGATCGACAAGCAGGGCCAGCACGCCTTCATCCAGTTCCGTATCCAGCACCTGGGCTACAGCTGGCTGTATGGCACCTTCAAGGACTTCGACGGCAACTTCAGCTTCGATGCCAAGGATCCCTCCGCCGACAAGGTCAAGGTGACCATCAACACCGACAGCGTCGACACCAACCACGCCGAGCGTGACAAGCACCTGCGCAGCGCCGACTTCCTCAACGTCGCCGCCCATCCCCAGGCCAGCTTCGAATCCACCAAGGTCACCCCCACCGGCGACGGCACCGCCGACGTCACCGGCAACCTGACCCTGAACGGCGTGACCAAGCCGGTCACCATCAAGGCCCACTTCATGGGCGAGGGCAAGGACCCGTGGGGTGGCTACCGCGCCGGCTTCGAGGGCACCACCACCCTCAAGCTCAAGGATTTCAACATCCAGAAGGACCTTGGTCCCAAGTCCCAGGAAGTGGAATTCATGCTGTCCTTCGAAGGCGTGCGCCAGTAACGGGACGCCCTCAGGTTGTAACCAAAAATGCCGGATTCGTCCGGCATTTTTGTGGCTGGTCGTTTTTGGCGATGGAGTGGACGCCAGGGAAATTTCCCGGCAGAACTCGGCTCCTGCCTCATGGTCTGCTACCGAGGTCGTCGCACGGGCCCGGTTTTGTCAGCATGGCCTTTTTCACGAGCGTCGGAGCACCCGGCGAGATACCCGAGCATTGCACTTGGGTTATTTACAAACAGTCGTGAACGTAAGTATATTTGTCTGATAATAATTCCTATGCTCGAGCCGGTGCGGATCCACAAGGCGCGCTGCGCATGCTCATTTCCCAGCTTTCAAGGACTTTTGATATGCAGATCAAGCCGGCGCATGCCTTTTTCGCTCCCGCCCTGCTGGCCGTAGCCTTGGCCCTGGGTGCCTGCGGCAAGCAGGACAACAAGGACCAGCAGCAACAGCAGCAGAAGCCCGCGGAAGTCGGGGTGGTGACGATGGAACCTCGCACCGTGACCCTGACCGATGAACTTCCCGGGCGTACCGCCGCCTTCCGCATCGCCGAGGTCCGTCCCCAGGTGAGCGGCATCCTGCTCAAGCGCTATTTCACCGAAGGCGCCGACGTGAAGGCCGGCACCCAGCTCTATCAGATCGATCCGCGCACCTACGAGGCCAACGTCAATTCCGCCAAGGCCTCCCTTGCCCAGGCGCAGGCTACTCTCGCCTCCAACCGGCTCAAGGCCCAGCGCTATGGCGCCCTGGTCAAGGAGCAGGCGATCAGCAAGCAGGAAGCCGACGATGCGCTGTCCATGCAGCGGCAGAACGAAGCCCAGGTGGAATCGGCCAGGGCCGCCCTGCGCAACGCCGAGATCAACCTGGCCTACACCAAGGTCGCCGCGCCCATCTCCGGGCGCATCGGTCGCTCGATGATGACCGAAGGCGCCCTGGTCACCGCCGACCAGACTACCGCCCTGACCAGCATCACCCAGCTGGACCCCATCTATGTCGACGTGACTCAGTCCGCCACCGACCTCTTGCGCCTGCGTCGCGAGCTGGACAGCGGTCAGCTGCAGAAGGTGCAGGGCGAGAACGCCGCCGAGGTCAAGCTGATGCTGGAGGACGGTAGCGCCTATAGCCGTCCCGGCAAGCTCAAGTTCGCCGAGGTGTCGGTGGATCAGGGCACCGGCTCGGTGACCATCCGCGCCGAATTCCCCAACCCCGACAAGCTGCTGCTGCCCGGCATGTTCGTGCGTGCCCAGCTGCAGTCCGGAGTGCGCCAGAATGCCCTGCTGGTACCGCAACAGGGCGTGACCCGCAACCTCAAGGGCCAGCCCACCGCCATGGTGGTCAACGGCGAGGGCAAGGTCGAGCAACGGGTACTCAAGACCGAGCGTACCGTTGGTTCCGACTGGCTGGTCACCGATGGCCTCAAGGCCGGTGACAAGGTCATCACCGAGGGCCTGCAAAAGATCAAACCGGGTGCCACCGTCACCGCCAAGCCGGCGAGCAACATCGCCTCCGCCGAGCAGAAGCCGGCGGGTCAGGGTCAGTAAGGGGAGCGCCCGATGTCCAAGTTCTTCATCGACCGGCCCATTTTCGCCTGGGTAATCGCCCTGGTGATCATGCTCGCCGGCATCCTGTCGATCCTCAATCTGCCGATCAACCAGTACCCGAACATTGCCGCACCGGCGGTCTCGATCCAGGTGTCCTATCCGGGCGCCTCGGCGCAGACGGTGCAGGACACCGTGGTCCAGGTCATCGAACAGCAGATGAACGGGATCGACAACCTCAGGTACATCTCCTCGGAGTCCAACTCCGACGGCAGCATGACCATCATCGTGACCTTCAACCAGGGCACCAACCCCGATATCGCGCAGGTCCAGGTGCAGAACAAGCTGCAGCTGGCGACGCCGCTCCTGCCGCAGGAAGTCCAGCAGCAGGGCATGCGCGTCGCCAAGTACCAGCGCAACTTCATGATGGTGGTGGGCCTGGTGTCCATGGATGGCTCCCTGACCAAGGAAGACCTGTCCAACTACATCGTCTCCAATATGCGTGATCCCATCGCCCGGACCACCGGTGTCGGCGACTTCCAGGTGTTTGGCGCCCAGTACGCCATGCGCATCTGGCTCGATCCGCAGAAGCTGGTGAAGTACCAGCTCACCCCGGTCGATGTCAGCGCCGCCATCCAGAGCCAGAACGTGCAGATCGCCTCCGGTCAGCTCGGTGGCCTGCCGGCGGTGCCGGGACAGCAGCTCAACGCCACCATCATCGGCAAGACTCGTCTGACCAGCGTCGAGGAATTCGGCAAGATCTTCCTCAAGGTGGACCAGAGCGGGGCCCAGGTCCGGCTACGCGACGTGGCGCGGGTGGAGCTGGGCGGCGAGAACTACTCCATCGATGCCCAGTTCGACGGCAAGCCGGCGTCCGGCATGGCCCTGCGTCTGGCCACCGGGGCCAACGCCCTGGACACCGCCAAGGCGGTCCATGCCACCATCGACCGCCTCAAGCCGTTCATGCCTCCGGGCATGGAAGTGGTCTATCCCTATGACACCACCCCGGTGGTGACCGCCTCCATCCACGAGGTGGTCAAGACCCTGGGCGAGGCGATCCTGCTGGTGTTCCTGGTGATGTTCCTGTTCCTGCAGAACTTCCGGGCCACCCTGATTCCCACCATCGCCGTGCCCGTGGTCCTGTTGGGCACCTTCGCGGTGCTGCTGGCCGCCGGTTTCACCATCAACATCCTGACCATGTTCGGCATGGTGCTCGCCATCGGCTTGCTGGTGGACGACGCCATCGTGGTGGTGGAAAACGTCGAGCGGGTGATGGCCGAGGAGGGCCTTTCGCCCAAGGAGGCGACGCGCAAGTCCATGGGCCAGATCCAGGGCGCCCTGGTGGGTATCGCCATGGTGCTGTCGGCGGTGTTCGTGCCCATGGCCTTCTTTGGTGGCTCCACTGGGGTGATCTATCGCCAGTTCTCCATCACCATCGTCTCCTCGATGGTGCTGTCGGTGCTGGTGGCCCTGATCCTGACGCCGGCGCTGTGCGCCACCATGCTCAAGCCGGTCAAGCAGGGGCACCACGAGAAGCGCGGTTTCTTCGGCTGGTTCAACCGCAAGTTCGAAAACGGTCAGCACCGTTACGAGCGCAGCGTGGCCGCCGTGATCCGCCACAAGGTGCCCTTCCTGCTGCTCTATGTGCTGATCGTCGGCGTCATGGTGTTCCTGTTCACCCGTATCCAGTCGTCCTTCCTGCCGGAAGAGGACCAGGGCGTGATCTTCGCCCAGGTCACCACGCCGCCGGGCTCCACTGCCGAGCGGACGCAGAAGGTGCTCGACACCATGCGCGAGATGATGATGAAGAACGACTCGAGCGCGGTCAGCTCGATGTTCACCGTCAACGGCTTCAACTTCGCCGGTCGCGGCCAGAGTTCGGGCCTGGCGTTCATCCAGCTCAAGCCCTGGGAAGAGCGCCCGGATGCGCGCGACGGGGCCAGCGCCGTGGCCGGTCGGGCCATGGGCTACCTGTCGGGCATCAAGGACGCCATCGTCTACGCCATCGTGCCGCCGGCGGTACTGGAGCTGGGTAACGCCACCGGCTTCGACTTCTATCTGCAGGATCAGGGCGGCATCGGTCACGAGGCGCTCATGGCCGCCCGTAACCAGCTGCTCGGCATGGCCGCGCAGAATCCCAAGCTGATGCAGACCCGTCCCAACGGCCTCAACGACGAGCCGCAATTCAAGCTCATCGTCGATGACGAGAAGGTGCGGGCCCTGGGTCTGTCGCAGAGCGACGTGAACCAGACCCTGTCCATCGGCTGGGCCTCCAGCTACGTCAACGACTTCATCGACCGCGGTCGGGTGAAGAAGGTGTACCTGCAGGGCGAAGCCAGCGCGCGGATGAACCCCGAGGACTTCAACAAGTGGTACGTGCGCAACGGCTCAGGTGAGATGGTGCCGGTGTCGGCCTTCGCCCGCGGCGAATGGATCTACGGGTCGCCCAAGCTGGAGCGCTACAACGGCATCTCCTCGCTGGAGATCCTCGGTTCCGCCGCGCCTGGCTACAGCACCGGTGACGCCATGGCCGAGATCGAGCGCATGGCCAAGGACCTGCCGCAGGGCGTGGGCATCGCCTGGACCGGTCTGTCCTACGAGGAACGGCTGTCCGGCTCCCAGGCGCCGGCGCTCTATGCGCTGTCGCTGCTGGTGGTGTTCCTTTGCCTCGCGGCGCTGTACGAGAGCTGGTCGATCCCGATCGCGGTCATCCTGGTGGTGCCGCTGGGGGTGGTGGGGGCCTTGCTGGCTACCTACTTCCGTGGCCTGGCCAACGACGTCTTCTTCCAGGTCGGTCTGTTGACGACCATTGGCCTGGCGGCGAAGAACGCCATCCTGATCGTGGAATTCGCCAAGGAGCTGCACGAGGGCGGCAAGAACATCGTCGATGCGGCGGTGGAAGCCTCGCGCATGCGCCTGCGGCCCATCATCATGACCTCCATGGCCTTCATCCTGGGCGTGGTGCCCCTGGCGATCTCCTCGGGCGCCAGCTCCGGCAGCCAGCACGCAGTCGGTACCGGCGTGATCGGCGGCATGCTCACCGCCACGGTCCTGGCGATCTTCTGGATTCCCATGTTCTACGTGGTGGTCAGCAGCCTGTTCAAGGACAAGGCCAGCAAGGACCAGGAAGCCCATGGCAAGGAAGGACACTGATATGAAGAAGTCTGTCTTGGCAGTGGTGGTGGGCATGCTGGCCGTCTCCGGCTGCAGCCTGATCCCCGATTACCAGCGGCCCAATGCACCAGTGGAGAATGCCTGGCCCCACGGCCAGGCCTACGATGCCCTCACGGTCAATCGCGACCAGCAGGCGGCGGACATCGGCTGGCGCGATTTCTATCGCGACCCGGCGCTGCAGCGGCTGATCCAGCTGTCGCTGGACAACAACCGCGACCTGCGCCAGGCCGCCCTGAACGTGCGGCTGTACCAGGCGCAGTACCGCGTGCAGCGTGCCGAGCTGTTTCCCGATATCGGTGTCAGCGGCACCGGTACCCGTTCCCGTCAGCCGGAAGACCTGAGCCAGGTCTCCGCCATCCGCGAACTGCTCGCCGGCAACAGTGCCAACGGCGCGGGCGGCGGGGGGGGTGGCAGCATCAGCAGCCAGTACAGCGTGACCCTGGGCTTCACCTCCTATGAGCTGGACCTGTTCGGCCGCCTGCGCAGCCTCAGCGAGCAGGCGCTGCTCAACTACTTCGCCACCAGCGAAGGGCGCCGCAGCACCCAGATCTCGCTGGTGTCCGAAGTGGCCAATGCCTACTACGCCTGGCTCACCGACCAGCGCATGCTGCAGGTGACCCGCGAGACCCTCGCCGCCTACCAGCGCTCCTACGACCTGACCCGGCAGACCGTCGAGAACGGCGTGGCCAGCGGCCTGGACTTGCGTCAGGCGCGTACCGCCCTGGAAGGAGCGCGGGCGAATCTGGCGCAGTACACCCGCCAGGTGGCTCAGGATCGCAACGCCCTGACTCTGCTGCTGGGCACCTCGATCCCGGCGGACCTGCCACAAGGCAAGGGCCTGGATGGCAAGGACCTGCTCGCCGACCTGCCGGCCAACCTGCCGTCGGATCTCTTGCAGAAGCGTCCGGACATCCTCCAGTCCGAGCTGCAACTGCGCGCCGCCAATGCCAACATCGGCGCGGCCCGGGCGGCCTTCTTCCCGCGCATCAGCCTGACCGCCCAGGGCGGCACGGCCAGCCGGGATCTCAATGGCCTGTTCGACGCCGGCTCCGGCTACTGGACCTTCTCGCCGAGCATCAACATCCCGATCTTTACCGCCGGCAGCCTCAAGGCCAGCCTGGATGCGGCCAAGATCCAGAAGGACATCAACGTCGCCACCTACGAGAAGGCGATCCAGACCGCCTTCCGCGAAGTGGCCGATGCCCTGGCGGCGAAGGGCACCTACGACGACCAGCTGCAGGCCCAGCAGGACCTGGTGCAGGCCAGCCAGGAGTACTACGACCTGGCCAACCTGCGCTATCGCCAGGGCATCGACAACTACCTCACGGTACTCGACGCCCAGCGTTCGCTGTACAGCGCTCAGCAGCAGTTGATCACCGACAGACTCAATCAGCTCAACAGCGAGGTCACCCTGTACAAGGCCCTCGGCGGTGGCTGGCTGGAACGCAGCCAGACCCGGCCGCCATTGGCGGCCAAGCCATAACCCCTGGTCTGAGCGACGCCGGCCCCGTGCCGGCGTTTCTTTGTCCAGAGGCCCGGTCTATCGACGCCGGTGAGGGGCTGGGTATACTGCCCCCTGTCCCTTTCTTCCGGAGTCTCTGCATGCGCTATCGCCTGTTGCTCGGCCTGCTCGCCGCCACTGGTCTGACCCTGGTCGGTTGTGCCAGCAGCCCCCAGCAATTGAGTCCGCAACCCCAGATCACCGCGCCCATCGCCCCGGTCGGCCAGGGCCAGCCGGTCTCGGTCCGGGTGGTCGATGGTCGTTCCTCCTTCACCCTGGGCACCCGCGGCGGTCTCTATCCCGACACCAGCGTGGTGGTGGTGCAGACCCAGGACGTGATTCCCAAGCTGCAGGCCGAAGCCGAGAAGGCCGTACGCCAGATGGGCTTCACCCCGTCGCCCAATGCCGGCCCGGGTGCGCCCCAGCTGACCCTGACCCTGGCCGAGCTGAACTACCAGTCGCCCAAGGAGCTGTACGTCACCGCGTCCGACGTCGCGGCGGCCTTCCAGGTCGAGGTGCGCAACAGCCAGCGCGGCTACAAGGGTCGCTATGGTGCCAGTCTCAACCAGCGCTTTGGCATGGCGCCCAATGCCGAGGCCAACACCAAGCTGGTCAGCGATGTCCTGAGCGATGCCCTGACCCGGGTGTTCAAGGATCCGACGGTGGTGCAGGTGCTCAGCGGCCATTGAGCCGCGACCGTCCACAAAAAAGCCCGGCTCGTGCCGGGCTTTTTCATGAGCGCGCGTGGGCTATTCCAGACCGGCCAGGACGCGGTACTTGTTCAGCACCGGCTGGGCGTACTGGCGCACCAGCTGGGCGCGGTGGTCCGCCGGGCATTCGGCCAGGCGTCTTTCCCACTCGGCACGGGCGACCTCGATCTCCTCGGCCGGAAACAGGGCGTCCACGGCGGGTACGGCCAGCTCCGCATCGCGGCCATCCCAGGCGGCATAGGCCAGATAGCTGGCAGGGAACAGCCGGTAGTTGCCGAGGATCTGCCGATCCATCTCCTGGGCCAGCGCCTTGGCATCCTCGAACTCGCCACTGACCGGCTCGCCGAAGGCAACGTGCACCCGCCCCTTGTAGCCGGTGATGCCCAGCGCGATGCTGACGTCATCCTCGCCCGGCGCCTTGGTATAGCTGCCGGTGGTGGCGCGGATGTGCAGTTCGCGGGCCTTGGCCTGGTCGCAGGGATCGAATTCGTAGCTGATGGATACCGGCACGATGTTGAGCGCCTTGACCAGCTCGGCGAAGGGCTCGTCCTTGCAGCTCATGTGGAACATCTTGAGGATGGCCGAATCGGTGCGGTCGTCGCCATCCTTGGCCCGGCCCTCGGCCTGGGCGATCCAGATGGACTGGCCGTCCTGGCGGATCGAATGATTGATGTAGGCGGACAGGTTCTGGTACGCCGCCAGCTTTTCGCGCCGGCCGCTGATGGAGCGGTGCACGATGAAGCTCTTGTTCAGCCGCATCAGGTCGCTGACGAAGGGCTTCTGCAGGAGGTTGTCGCCGATGGCGATGCGCGGCGTTGGCAGGCCGGCGTGGTAGACGGCATAGTTGACGAAGGCCGGGTCCATCACGATGTCGCGGTGGTTGGCCAGGAACAGATAGGCGCGGCCGCTGCGCAGCTGGTCGATGCCCGAGTAGGTGACGCCGTCCGAGGCCTTCTCGATGGCGCGATCCACATAGGGTTCGAGCTTGTCCTGCAGCGCCGCGACGCTCTGGATACCACTCAGTTCCTGGCGCAGGCGCGTGCGCAGCAGGGGGCGCACTACCCAGCCGAGTCCCTTGGACAGGCGCGGGAACCGGTAGCCGGCAAGGATGCCGATGAAGTGGTCGTCGTCGATCAGGCGGGCCAGAACCCCGGGGACTTCCGCGTCGTTATAGGGTCGAATGGCTTCGAACTCGCCCATGGTGTTCTCTTGTAGAAATTCCGGCGGCCATAGTAGTGGGCGTGGCGCCAGATGCAAGCGCCAGGGGCCGGATGGGCGGCAGGTTGGCGGTCAAGGAGTACAGGCAGATGCTGGAAAGCCAGGAATACGATTGCCCTTATTGCGGCGAACCGGGCGAGGTGGTGCTCGACCTCAGCGGCGGTGATCAGGACTACTACGAAGACTGCGAAGTCTGCTGCCGACCGATCCGCTTCGGGCTGCACACCGACGGCGAGGACTGGAATCTCGAGGTTCGGCGGGAGGATGACTGATGCGCCGCATCTATGAGCCGGGGTCGCTGCACGAGGGCGAACTGCTCCTGGCCGTGCTCGCCAGCGAGGGCATCAGTGGTTTCCTCGCCGGTCGCCATCTGCTCGGAGGCATCGGTGACCTGCCGGCGGTGGGGCTGCTCGGTCTGCTGGTCGAGGACGAGGAAGCCCAGCGCGCGCAGGCACTGATCGCCGCGTACAATGCCGCCACGCCCCTGCCGGGAGAGGATCCCTCCCCCGAGCAGGGCATCCTCATCTGTTGAAAGGTTTTCATGTCCGGACGCTACGCCCTGTTCCGCTGGCCCACCGAATTCGCCGCGCTGCCGGGGTTGCCTGAACGGCATCCGCCGCGCTGGAACATCTCCCCCCATCAGCAGGTGCTGCTGCAGCGGCGCACGGAGGAGGGCGAGCGTCTCGACAGTGGCCGCTGGGGACTGACGCCCCCCTGGCTCACCGATCTTTCCCGCACCCCCACCCATGCCCGTGCTGAAAGCCTGGCTACCCAGCCGATGTTTCGCGAGGCCTTTCGCCTGCGGCGCTGCCTGCTGCCGGCCAATGGCTTCTATGAATGGCGTGGCAACCACCGCAAGCGACCCTACTGGATGCTTAATGGCGAGCCCCTGGCCTGGTTCGCCGCGCTCTGGGAGGCCTATCCGGCCGGCGATCAGCTCTGGCTGTCGGTGGCCATGGTCACCCAGGCGGCCGGCCCGCTGCGCCGCCCCATTCTGCTCGACGAGGCGGGCCGTGCCCTCTGGCAGGATCCGGAGAGTTCTCCCGAGGCCCTGCAGGAAGTGCTGGCGACCGGCGGCATGCCGCTGCGCGAGCGGGTGCTGGCGGACATCGTCAACCGGCCCGAGGTGGATGGGCCGGAGTGTTTGACGCCGCTGTAGTCAGACCTTGAAGCGCGCCGCCAACTGGTGCTGTCGCTCGGCCAGTTCGCTCAGATGACCGCCGGCACGTGAAGCCTGATCCGCCTGGTCGTGTACGCCATTGGCCGCCTGGCCGATGTTGACCACGTTGCGGTTGATGTCCTCGGCCACGGCGCTCTGTTCCTCGGCCGCGCTGGCGATCTGCAGATTCATCTCGGTGATCTCGCCGACAGCCGCGAGAATGACCTCCAGAGCCCGGCTGGCGGCCTGGGTCTGTTCCACCTGATTGTCGGTCTGGGCATGACTGTCCTGCATCAGCGCCACGGCATCGCGGGTGCCGCTCTGCAGGCGCTGGATCATGCTCTGAATCTCGCCAGTGGCGATTTGGGTCTTTTGCGCCAGGGTACGCACCTCGTCGGCCACCACGGCGAAGCCGCGGCCCTGTTCGCCAGCCCGGGCCGCCTCGATGGCCGCGTTGAGCGCCAGCAGGTTGGTCTGTTCGGCGATACCGTTGATGGTGGTGAGGATGGAGCCGATATTCTCGCTGTCGTCCGCCACCAGGCGTACCTGAGTCACGGCACGCTCGATTTCCTCGGCCAGCCTGGTGCAGTCACGAACGTTCTGCTGGACCACGCGCTGGCCTTCGCCGACCGCCTTGTCGGCCTGGGTGGCGGCTTGAGCGGCACGGCCGGCATTGCTGGCGACGTCCTGGGCGGTAGCCGTCATCTCCTGCATGGCGGTGGCCACCTGATCGATTTCCTGCAGCTGACGCTGGACGCCGTCGCGGGTGCGCTGGGCGATGTCGGTGGTCTGGCTGGCAGCCGCGTTCACGTCGCCAACCGAGTGCACCAGCTGACCGATAAGGTGCTGCAGGGAGCCGAGGAAGGCATTGAAGCCAGTCGCGATGGCGCCAAGTTCGTCCCGGCGATTGACCGTCAGCCGCTGGGTCAGGTCCCCATCGCCCTTGGCGATGTCGTCGAGCATGGCCACCATCTGCCGCAGGGGTCGGGCGATACGCAGGCTGATGAGCCAGAGCAGCAGCAGGCCGCCGCCGGCTACCAGCAGGCCCACCAGCAGCATGCCGATCATGTCGGTGCGGCGTTGCTCGCCGAGGGCCTGTTGCAGGAGCTGCAGGTCGCTGAGCACCGCGGCACGGGGCAGCTGCAGGATCAGTGTCCAGGTGGTGGCATCGCTGCCCAGGCGCAGGGGTAGATACACCTGGTAGAGGTCGTGCTGGCTGTCGAAGCGGCGGGTCACGCCGTCGCCGAGTTGCGCCAGGCCCTGGGCGGCGTCGCCGAGAATCTGTGTAGCCGGCTCGCCAAGTGCCTTGGGATCCCGGGTATAGGCCACCAGGGTGCCGCGGTTGGCGACCAGTGCCATGCTGCCGGCGCCGTCGTAGAGTCCGGCATTGGCCTGCTTGAGCTGTTCCTGGATGAAGGCCAGGGACAGATCGGCGCCGACCACGCCCTTGAAAGCGCCCTTGACCAGGATGGGCACATTGAAGGAGGACATCAGGATCTTCTGCCCATTCATCTCGTAGGGTGCCGGGTCGACGATGCAGGGTTTGAGACGCTGCCGCGGGCAGAGATAGTACTCACCCTCGCGGACCCCGGTAGGCAGGATGGTCTGGCTCTCCATGGTCGGTCCCAGCGGTTCCACCTTCAGCCCGCCCTCGGGCGTGCGATACCACCAGGGCATGAAGCGACCCGTGGCGTCATAGCCGGCTTCGCTGCGTCCGGCGTACTGGGCATCCGCGCCGTCGAAGGCATTGGGCTCCCAGCCCGCATAGACATCGAGCAGTTCGGGATTGTCGAGCAGGGTTTCCTGAAGCAGGTTGGAGAGGCCGTCGCGGTCGATCTTCAGGTGTCGTTCGGCACTGCTGTCGGCCTGGGCATTGAGCTGGGCGATGCCGCGGGCGACGATGAGCGGCAGATCCAGCTTCTGCATCAGGTTGCCGGCGATCGCCTGGGCCTGGGCGTCCAGTCGGGCCTGGGCGGCACGTTCGGCAAGCTGGGCGGTATGGGTGTCGACCAGACTCTGGGTACGCATGCCGGCAAAGAGCACATAACCGACGAGCGCCATGACGACGGCCAGGATGCAGCTCCCCGAGAGCAGCGTGATGGTCGTACGAACTGAGCGGAAAGACATCGAGAGCACTCCAGTGCTTGGGTGGCGCCAGGCTATCGGCAGTGCACCGCTCCCCCTTTAGGGTTTTGGCCGGGTAGCCCTGCCGACGAACGCCAAGGTGTCGAGGGGGCCGGGTGGGTTACCCGGCCTTGACCCCAGCCCTCGCCCAAGGGGAGAGGGGGCACGAGGGTCGCGCTGCTAGACGCGGAAACGTCCCGCCAGCTGGCGTTGCTGCTCGGCCAGCTCGCGCAGCTGCTGGCCGGCGCGCGAGGCGCTGTCGGCTTCGCCGTGGACCGCCTGGGCGCTCTGGCCGATGTTGACCACGTTGCGATTGATGTCCTCGGCTACCGCGCTCTGCTCTTCCGCCGCGCTGGCGATCTGCAGGTTCATGGTGGTGATCTCGCTCACGGCCGCCAGGATGGTGTCCAGGGCGCGACGGGTGGCCTCGGTCTGGGCGACCTGCGTGCTGGTCTGGGCGCCGCTGCTCTGCATCACCGTCACCGCCTCGCGGGTGCCCTGCTGCAGACGCTGGATCATCGCCTGGATCTCGCCAGTGGCGACCTGGGTCTTCTGTGCCAGGTTGCGCACCTCGTCGGCCACCACCGCGAAGCCACGGCCCTGTTCGCCGGCCCGCGCCGCCTCGATGGCGGCGTTGAGCGCCAGCAGATTGGTCTGCTCGGCGATGCCGTTGATGGTGGTGAGGATGGAGCCGATGTTCTCGCTGTCCTCGGCGACCCGGCGGACCTGGTCCACCGCGCGTTCGATCTCCTGGGCGAGGGCGGTGCTGCTGGCGACGTTCTGCTGCACCAGCCGCTGACCTTCGTTGACCGCGCCGTCCGCCTCGGTGGCGGCGCGCGCTGCGCGGCCGGCATTACCTGCCACGTCCTGCGCGGTAGCGGTCATCTCCTGCATGGCGGTCGCCAGCTGGTCGATCTCCTGCAACTGCCGCTCCACGCCGTCGCGGGTGCGCTGGGCGATATGGGAGGTGTGGTCGGCCGCCGTGGCCACTTCGCCCACCGAGCGGACCAGCTGGCCGATGAGGTTCTGCAGCGACGCCAGGAAGCTGTTGAAGCCGCCGGCCATGGCCCCGACCTCGTCACGGCGATCAGTGGCGAGGCGCTGCGTCAGGTCGCCATCGCCCTGGCCGATGGCGTCGAGCATGGCGACCATCTGCCGCAGCGGACGGGCAATGCGCAGGCTGATCAACCAGAGCACCAACAGGCCGGCGCCGGCGACCGCCAGGCCCACCAGCAGCATGCCGATCACGTCCTGGTGTCTCTGCGTGCCCAGGGTTTCCTTGAGGCTGTAGAGATCGGCCAGCACCGCTTCGCGGGGCAGCTCGATGATCAGTGTCCAGACCTGACGGTCGTCGCCGGTGAAGCGCAGCGGCAGATAGACCTGGTAGCGCTCGCTTTTGGCATCAAAACGGCGCGTGACGCCCTCGCCAAGGTCCTTGAGACCGGCCAGGGTTGCGCCCAGCACCGGTTCGGCCGGCTTGCCCAGCTGGGCGGCGTCGGCAGTGTAGGCGACCAGGGTGCCCTTGCCGGCCACCAGGGCCATGCGCCCCACGCCGCCATAGAGACGGCCATTGGCCTTGACCAGCTGGCGCTGGATGAAGTCCAGTGGCACGTCGGCGCCGACCACGCCCTTGAAGGCGCCACCGACCAGGATGGGTACGTTGAAGGAGGCGATCAGCACCTGTTGTTCGTTGACGGTATCGGGCATGGGGTCGAGCACGCAGGTGGTACGGGACTCCCGCGGGCAGAGGTAGTACTCGCCTTCGCGCACGCCCGAAGGCAGCCGGGTCTGGCTTTCCACGGTCGGGCCGATCGGCTCCACCGTCACGTCGCCATCGAGGGTCTTGTGCCACCAGGGGGTGAAGCGGCCCTGCTCATCGTAACCGGCCGCGGCGTCGCCGCGATGGCGCTCGTCCTGGCCATCGATGGCATTAGGCTCCCAGACGGTATAGAGGCTGAGCAGGCCGGGCTGGCGCTTGAGGGTCTGGCCCAGCAGCCGGACCAGACTCTGGCGATCCAGGTCGACCTGTTGGTCGCCACCGCTGCCCATGGCCACGTTGAGCTGCGCCAGCTGGTTGGCGAGTTGCAGGGGGACGTCCAGCTGGCGCTGCAGCTGGTTGCCCACGGCTTCGGCTTCCGCGGTCAGCTGGGCCTCCGCGGCATTGGCGGCCAGGGCCTCGGTATGGGTATCGACCAGCGTGCGGGTCCGCTGACCGGCGAGCAGGGTATAGGCGATCAGGGCGATCACCACCACCAGGATGCAGGCGCCGGCCAGCAGGGTGATAGAGGTGCGGATGGATCTGGAACTCATCGGGGACTCCGGAGGGCATTCAATGCCGTGGCTATCGGCGGCGCTGACGATCCATTGAGGCCTCCGGTCGCCTGCGCACGAACGTTGCCGCGCGTGACGCCCCTCTCTATGCTGTATCCGCCTCGATACCTGGAGATTCCCATGCGCCGTGTTCTTCCCCTCGCGGGCCTGTCCTTGAGCCTGCTACTGGTCGCCTGCCAGACCGTCAACACCACCTCGGGTGGCGCGGTCGGGGTGCAGCGCAAGCAGTACATGTTCAGCATGCTGTCCGAGCAGCAGGTCAACCAGATGTACGCCCAGTCCTATGCCAAGACGGTCAGCGAAGCCAAGTCCGCCGGCAAGCTGGCCAATGACAGCGCCGACGGCAAGCGCGTCGCGGCCATCGCCAAGCGCCTGATCCCGCAGACCGCGGCCTTCCGCCCGGACGCGGTGAGCTGGGACTGGCAGGTCAACCTGGTGCAGAGCGACGAGCTCAACGCCAACTGCGGCCCGGGCGGCAAGATCTTCGTCTACAGCGGCCTCATCGATCAGCTCAAGCTGACCGACGACGAACTGGCGGCGGTGATGGGCCACGAGATCGCCCACGCCCTGCGCGAGCACAGCCGTGAGCAGATGTCGCGGGCCTATGCCATCCAGATGGGCGAGAACCTCGGCGGCGCCCTGCTGGGTGTCGGCCAGGGCGGCATGCAACTGGCCGACCAGGTGTCCCAGGTGGCCCTGACCCTGCCGTTCAGCCGTGGCAACGAGAACGAGGCCGACCTCATTGGCCTGGAGCTCTCGGCCCGCGCCGGCTACAACCCCAACGCCGCCATCACCCTCTGGCAGAAGATGGCCCAGGCCAGCCAGGGCAAGCAGCCGGCGGAATTCCTCAGCACCCACCCGTCCGACGCCAACCGCACCAAGGCGCTGCAGGCGGCAATTCCCAAGGTGATGCCGTTGTATGAGGCGGCGAAGAAGGGGTGAGGTTTTGGCTAGGGGTGGCGGTTTCCCTCACCCCAACCCTCTCCCAAGGGGAGAGGGTGCTGGTTGGGTACTACGGGGGTAACATTGCCGCGGTTCGGCCGCGCCTGCTGGGCTTCGACAATGAAGCCGTCTCAACCCAACCTACGGATGCCGCATAGGTTGGGTTGAGCGCAGCGAAGCCCAACAGCGTTACCGCCGCCGCGCGCTATAGACCTTGAAGCCGTCCCGCTCGGCCAGGGTGCGGCAGTTGCCGAAGGCAGCCTCGATCAATGGGGGATAGCGCAGAAAGCTGTTGGCCACCAGGCGCAGCTCGCCGCCGGGGCGCAGATGGTATACCGCGTCAGCCAGCAGGGTCTCGGTGGTGCGATAGTCGGTCTTCACGCCACTGTGGAAGGGCGGATTGCTGACGATGGCGGCGAGCCCGGTGGGCGCCGCGGCGATGCCATCACCCGCGATCACCGTTCCAGTCAGGCCGTTGGCCGCCAGGGTCTGACGACTGCTGGCGACGGCGAAGGCGTCCACGTCCAGCAGATGCAGGGTACTGGCGGGATAGCGGCGGGCCAGGGTGGCGCCGACCACGCCCGCGCCGCAGCCGAAGTCGAGCACCGCACCTTCGGGCAGGCCATCCAGTTGCTCCAGCAGCAGCGCCGTGCCCACGTCCAGCCGCCCATGGCTGAACACCCCCGGCAGGCTGAAGATCTCAAGGCCCACCCCGGCCCGGGCCAGCTGCTGGCGTTGCAGCCAGGCGTCCGGACGCGGGTCGGCCTCGGTATGCGGGCCTTGCACCACCCACAGTTGGCAGTGACGAGCACTGTCGAGCTTGCTGGCCTTGCCGAAGGCACCCAGCTGGCGCGCAGCGCGTTCGATACCGGCCTTCTTTTCGCCGACCAGATAGAGGCTGCCGTCGGCCGGCAGGCAGCGAGCCAGGGCGGTGAGCAGGAAGTCGGTGGCCTCGCGGGACTTGGGCAGGAACAGCACGGCGCCAGCGAAGTCGCCCGGGGGCGGTTCGATGCCTAGATGAGAGCGTCCCGGATAGCGCCGGGCCAGTTGCTCGGCCTCGCCGGCGTGCCAACTCCAGCCACTGGCCGCGGGCAGGACGCCGAGCAGGTCGTCAGCCGGTAGCCCTGCCAGCAGCAGGGGGCCGCCGAAGCGCTCGGGATGACGGAGGAGGACTTCGCTGCGCGGATCCATGGGGCTACCTGGCGAAAAAAGCGCGAACTTTAGCAGACCACCCGCTGCGGTGTGCCGGCGAAATGGCCTTGGGCGTTGTCGGCCAACTGGCCGATGATCCGCTGGCGCGCCTCGCGACTGCCCCAGGCGTTGTGCGGGGTGACGATCAGTCGCGGAATGTCGCTGGCCAGCAGCGGATTGCCGTCGCGCGGGGGCTCCACGCTGAGCACGTCGGTAGCGGCGCCGGCCAGGTGGCCGCGTCTCAGGCAATCGGCCAGGGCCTGTTCGTCGACGATGCCTCCGCGTGCGGTGTTGACCAGGAAGGCCGTGGATTTCATCGCCGCCAGTTCCGCCGCACCAATCAGGCCGCGGGTCTGCTCGGTCAGCGGGCAGTGCATCGTCAGGGCGTCCACCTGGGGCAGCAGTTCGGCCAGCGGCAGGCTGCCAGGGCGCGCCGGACGGCCGGGCAACTGACCCACCAGGGTCTGCATGCCGAAGGCCTCGCCCAGGCGCTTCACCGCGCTGCCTAACTCGCCCAGGCCGAGCAGGCCAAGGGTCTTGCCCTCCAGCTCGACGATGGGGTGATCAAGCAGGCAGAACTGGCTGGCGGTCTGCCAGCGCCCAGCGCGGATATCCGCTTGGTAGTCCGGCAAGCGGGTGGCCAGGGCCAGCAGCAGCGCCAGGGTGTGCTGGGCGACCGAGGCGGTGCCGTAGCCCTGGCAGTTGCAGACGCGCACGCCCTGGGCGCGCGCGGCTTCCAGGTCGATGTTGTTGGTACCGGTGGCGCTCACCAGCACCAGTTTCAATTCCGGGCAGGCGGCCAGGGTCTGGGCGTCCAGCACCACCTTGTTGACGATGGCGACCTGGGCGCCGGCTAGTCGCGCGGTGATCTCGTTCGGGGCGGTGGCGGGGTACAGCTCCAGCTCGTCGAACACCGCACGCAGCGGGGCCGGGTCCAGATCGCCCAGGTCGAGGGAGGCATAGTCGAGGAACACGGCGCGAGCGGGCATGACGACTCCAGCGGAGAAGGAAAGGAGGTCCGAGCCTAGCAGCCGCGGGTCGTCCAGGAAAACCGCCCGGTTGCGGCTGGAGTATGCTGGTGGGATGAATTATCTCGCTCACCTGCACCTGGGCGGCCCTGGCCGCGAAGACCGTCTTGGCAGTCTCTATGGCGATTTCGTCAAGGGCTCGGCGGACGCCTGGCCAACCGGAATCGCCGCCGGCATCCGGCTGCATCGGCGCATCGACGTATACACCGATGACCATCCCCTGGTGATCCGGGCCAAGGCCCGGCTGCCCGCAGCGCGGCGGCGAGTGGCCGGTCTGCTGGTGGACGTCTTCTTCGATCACTGTCTGGCGCGCCTCTGGCCCGACTACGCCGATCAGCCGCTGCCGAGCTTTGTCGCGGATTGCTACCAGACCCTGCTGGACGAGCCGGAACTGCCGCCGCGACTGGCCTCCATCGCCCCGCTGATGGCGCGCCAGGACTGGCTGGGCAGCTACACGGACTTCGCCGTGCTGGAAAGGGTGGTAGAAGGCATGGCGCGGCGGCTGTCGCGTCCGGAATTGCTGGCCGGTGCCTTCGCCGAACTGGACGCCACCTATGACGGCCTGCTGGCAGATTTTCGCGACTTCTATCCGCAGCTGCAGGCCTTTGCCGCCGCCGAGCGTGCGGCGCGCGTTTCCAGCTGAATCCCGAAGCAGTCGGCGATGGCCGCCTGGCATTCACCTGCCAGCACCTGGCGCGGCCGACCCTGGGGCAGGATCGGCGGCAGCAGCTCGATCCTCAGGGTGGTGCCGCCGTTGTCCAGCAGCCGCAGCAGGTGGCTGACCAGATCGTCCTCGCCGATGAAGGCGGCCGTCTGGTCGCGCTTGCCCTGGCGCCAATAGCTCAGGGCGACGGGTTGCAGCGGCGTGCTGGTGGCGATGGCCGGACTCAACAGCCGGCCATGAAAGGTTCGGAGTCCGCTGCCATCGGTGGTGGTGCCCTCGGGAAAGAGCGCCAGCGACAAGCCCTGGGTCAGCCGCGTGGTCAGCGCCTCGCCCAGGGCGTCACCGCGTTCGGCCCCACGGCGGATGAACAGGGTGCCGGCCTGGCGCGTCAGCCAGCCGGCGAAGGGCCAGTCCGCCACCTCGGCCTTGGACAGGAAACTCAGTGGTCTTAGGCTGCCGAGACCGACGATGTCCAGCCAGGACACATGATTGGCCAGCCAGAGATGGGTGCCGCGCGGTACCTCGCCACTCACCTCCAGGCGCAGCCGCAGCGCCTGGGCCAGCGCCTGGAAGAAACACCGCGTCAGTCGCTGGCGCAGCATCAGGCAGGGCCGGCCACTGAGGGCGGACGCCAGCGCCACCGTCAGGGCGAACAGCGCCCCGAGCAGCAGCGCAGCCAGGACCGGCATGAGGCGCAGGGCGAGACGCAGTCGCCTCATACCGCGGCCTTGAAGTGGCGTGCATAGCGCGGGCAGAGGTCTTCGCGCTTGAGCAGGATGAAGACGTCGGCCACGCCGAACTCCGGATCCCAGCAGGGTGCACCGCAGACCTGGGCGCCCAGGCGCAGATAGGCCTTGAGCAGGGGCGGCAGTTGCACCACCAGGTTGTCCGGCACGGGGACGAAGGGCAGTGGCCGCCGCGGCGTGGCGCGGATCGCCGGGGTGCGCTCGTCCCGCGCGGCCTGGCGCAGCAGGGCAGCGGCCTGCAGGCCACCGTCGGCCATGGGCACGCTGGCGCAGCCCATCAGGTAGCGGTAGTCGCCGCAGGCCATGATCTCGGCCAGTTCCGCCCACAACAGGGCGATGGCTGCGCCGGTGCGATGCCCGGGCGCCACGCAGGTGCGGCCGATTTCCAGCAGCGGGCCCTGCAGGGTGTCCAGACCCTCCAGCTGGAATTCGCTTTCGCTGTAGAGGCTACCCAGGTGCTCGCGCCGACGGCCGTCGAGCAGGCGCGTGGTGGCGATCAGTTCGCCGTTGCGCAAGTCACGCACCCCCAGATGCAGGCAGTGGGCATCGAAGGCATCCTGGTCGAGATTGTCGGCGAAATGCACGCCGTAGGTACTGCCGAAGACCGAGGCCCGCAGGCGCTGGGCGGCGCGGATGTCCGCGGCGGTCGACAGGCGTTCGGCGCGCAGCGCGGGTGGAACGGACACTGGAATCGGCATGGCAGGGCTCCGGCAGTGGGTATGCAGCAAACCCTAGGTAGCCGGGATGACAGCCCCGTGAAGCGGCCATGGCGATTGCGTGACGAGCGGTCGAGCACCGTTGCAGGGGCGCCCTCCAGATGCCTCCGGGCGCCAGGGGACTGACCGAACGCATTCGCAATTGCTAAGTTGGACGCGTAGACTGATGCGTCATCCTAAATTTTTCCCAGCATGAAGGTTCTGGCCATGCAGATCGCGGCGAACACGGCAGTATCCATCGACTACACCCTGACCAACGACGCCGGCGAAGTCATCGACAGCTCCGCTGGTGGTGCTCCGCTGGTGTACCTGCAAGGCGCAGGCAACATCATTCCGGGTCTGGAGCGTGCTCTGTCCGGCAAGCAGGCCGGTGACGAGCTGAAAGTGGCCATCGAGCCGGAAGACGCCTATGGCGAATACACTCCGGAGCTGGTCGCCACCCTGGGCAAGGAAATGTTCGAAGGCGTGGACGAGCTGGAAGTGGGCATGCAGTTCCATGCCTCCGGCCCGGACGGCGCCATGCAGATCGTCACCGTGCGTGACATCGACGGCGACCAGGTCACCGTCGATGGCAACCATCCCCTGGCCGGTCAGCGCCTGAACTTCGATGTGAAGGTGGTCAACGTGCGTGCCGCCAGCGACGAAGAAATCGCCCATGGTCACATCCATGGCGAAGGTGGTCACCAGCACTAAGCCTGGCAACAGGCTCCTACAACGCCCGTGTCCGGCCTTGCCGGCACGGGCGTTGTCGTTTCTGGAGTCCGTGAAGGGCGGCCCTTACCCCAACCCTCTCCCAGGGGGAGAGGGGGCTGGTTTGTTGGTGTGGGCGGGACGTGTCGTAGGTTGGGTTGAGGCGGCTCCGTCGCCGAAGCCCAACAGCTGGAAACTGTAGTATCCGGCGTGGTGGTCCGGAATTGTTGGGCTTCGCTGCGCTCAACCCAACCTACGCGGAGGATAGCCGTAGGTTGGGTTGAGGTGGCCTTATCGCCGAAGCCCAACGATCCGGGCGATCAAGAGCGCACCACCAATGCCTTGTCGCCCCCTTCACGCACCCAGAACAGCGTCGCCCCGGCCACGGCGGCCGGCATGAACAGGGCGTTCAGGCCGGGCACCAGCAGCGCCAGGTAGGTCACGCCGCCAAAGCCCAGGCAGCGCAGGCGGCGGGTGCGCAGCCAGGCGAGCATGCTGCGGAAATCCAGCTTGTGGTTGTCAGCCGGGAAGTCGATGTACTGCACCGCCATCATCCAGACGCCGAACAGGATCCACAGCGGCGCGGCGATCAGGTTGACGCCCGGGATGAAGGTCAGCACCAGCAGCCCCAGGGCGCGTGGCAGGTAGTAGCCCAGCTTGCGCACTTCACGCTGCAAGGTGCGCGGCACCATGGTGACCAGCTCGGTGAGATTGAAGGATGGGAAATCATCCTGCCCGCGCACCAGCACCTCGACCTTTTCCGCGAGAAAGCCGTTGAAGGGCGCCGCCACCAGATTGGCCAGCATCGTGAAGGTGAAGAAGATGATCGCCAGCAGCAAGAGCACGAACAGCGGCCAGAGCAGCCATTCGACGAATCCGGCCCAGGCGGGCAGGCTCGGCATCAGTTGGTCCAGCCAGCCCTCGAAGCCCCGTACGGCGAAGGTGAGGATGGCGGCGTAGAGCAGCAGATTGATGGTGAGCGGGATGACCACGAAGCGGCGCATGCCGCGGCGGGTCACCAGGCGCAGGCCTTCGGCGAAGTAGGCGGAGCCGGACAGGGGAGCGACAGCCATGAACATTCCTGACGAGTGGCGGGAAGGCACAGCTTACCTCAGGGCGCCATTGGCGAAGCGGTCGACATAGGCGCGCCCTATGGTCTGGATTTAGAATGCTCGCTTCTATGGAAGGGCCATGCCCGTTAGGCTGAGCCCATCCTTGGACCCGGTGTCTGCCCGTCGACACCGGTCGCGCCCTCGCCAGGAGCGATGAGCGCTGCGGAACGGCTCCGCACGAACACCGGCCGGTGCGCCCCAGCGGCGCGCGGGCCACTTTACTCTTTGGTCTGCCGGAGACCCCGGCAGGGAGAATGTCATGTCTGAAGCCAGCACCACGCGCCATTCGCGTCTCATCATCCTTGGTTCCGGTCCCGCCGGTTACACGGCCGCGGTCTACGCCGCTCGTGCCAACCTCAAGCCGCTGCTGATCACCGGTATGCAGATGGGCGGCCAGCTGACCACCACCACCGAGGTCGACAACTGGCCTGGCGATCCCCATGACCTGACCGGTCCGGCACTGATGGAGCGGATGCGCGAGCACGCCGAGCGCTTCGAGACCGAGATCGTCTTCGACCATATCAATGCCGTGGACTTCGGTGGCAAGCCCTACACCCTCAAGGGTGACAGTGCCACCTACACCTGCGATGCCCTGATCATCGCCACCGGCGCCAGCGCCCGCTACCTGGGTCTGGCCAGCGAAGAGGCCTTCATGGGCAAGGGCGTGTCCGCCTGCGCCACCTGCGACGGCTTCTTCTATCGCAATCGCGAGGTGGCGGTGGTCGGTGGCGGCAACACCGCGGTCGAGGAAGCGCTGTACCTGGCCAACATCGCCAGCAAGGTCACCCTGATCCACCGTCGCGAGACCTTCCGCGCTGAGAAGATCCTGCAGGACAAGCTGCGCGCCCGGGTCGCCGAAGGCAAGATGGTGCTCAAGCTCAACGCCAGCGTCGACGAGGTGCTGGGTGACAACATGGGTGTCACCGGGGTGCGCCTGAAGAACAACGACGGCAGCACCGAGGAGCTGCAGGTGGCCGGTCTGTTCGTCGCCATCGGCCATACGCCCAATACCGCGCTGTTCGAAGGCCAGCTGGACAGCCACGATGGCTACCTGGTGGTGAAGGGCGGTCGCGAGGCCAATGCCACCGCCACCAACGTGCCGGGTGTGTTCGCTGCCGGTGACGTGGCCGACCACACCTACCGCCAGGCCATCACCTCGGCCGGTGCCGGCTGCATGGCCGCCCTGGACGCCGAGCGCTATCTGGATGGGCTGGGCGATCTGCAGGTCCTTTAAGGCCTGATTGTCGCCTGACAACGAAAAACCCCGGCACTGGCCGGGGTTTTTCGTTTCCGGGGTCTTCCGGCCTGCGGCAAGAACAGGCTTGGCTGCCTTGACGATCTTCCTGGAAGTGCAACGAGCCCCGGCCGATTGGTCGGGGCTCGTTCTTTGGGTTTTCCCTCACCCCGACCCTCTCCCCGGGGGAGAGAGGAGGCGTGCATCTTACTTGCCGTACACCGGCAGGCGGGCGCAGACGGCCTTGACCTTCTCGCGCACTGCGTCGATCACCGACTCGTCGCCCATGTTGCCGAGGATGTCGCAGATCCAGCCGGCCAGTTCACGGCACTCGGCTTCCTGGAAGCCACGGGTGGTGACGGCCGGGGTGCCGATACGCAGACCGGAGGTGACGAAGGGCGAGCGCGGATCGTTCGGCACCGAGTTCTTGTTCACGGTGATGAAGGCGCGACCCAGGGCGGCGTCCGCGTCCTTGCCGGTGATTTCCTGCTTGATCAGGCTGAGCAGGAACAGGTGGTTGTCGGTGCCACCGGAGACCACGTCGAAGCCGCGCTCGATGAAGACACTGGCCATGGCCTGGGCGTTCTTGATCACCTGCTGCTGGTAGGTCTTGAACTCGGGCTGCAGGGCTTCCTTGAAGCACACCGCCTTGCCGGCGATGACGTGCATCAACGGACCACCCTGGGCGCCGGGGAAGACCGCCGAGTTGAGCTTCTTCTCGATGGCTTCGTTGGCCTTGGCCAGGATCAGGCCGCCGCGCGGGCCGCGCAGGGTCTTGTGGGTGGTGCTGGTGACCACGTCGGCGAAGGGCACCGGGTTGGGGTAGACACCGGCGGCGACCAGGCCGGCGAAGTGGGCCATGTCGACGAACAGATAGGCACCCACGGCATCGGCGATGGCGCGGAAGCGGGCGAAGTCCAGCACCTGGGAGTAGGCGGAGTAGCCGGCGACGATGACCTTGGGCTTGTGCTCCTGGGCCAGGCGCTCGACCTCGGCGTAGTCGATCAGGCCTTGCTCGTCGATGCCGTACTGGACGGCGTTGTATAGCTTGCCGGAGGAGGACACGGTGGCGCCGTGGGTCAGGTGGCCGCCGTGAGCCAGACTCATGCCCAGGATGGTGTCACCGGCTTCGATCAGCGCCAGGTACACGGCCGAGTTGGCCTGGGAACCGGAGTGCGGCTGGACGTTGGCGTAGTCGGCGCCGAACAGCTGCTTGGCGCGATCGATGGCCAGTTGCTCGACCACGTCGACGTATTCGCAACCGCCGTAGTAGCGCTTGTGGGGATAGCCTTCGGCGTACTTGTTGGTGAGCACCGAACCCTGGGCTTCCATGACCGCCGGGCTGGTGTAGTTTTCCGAAGCGATCAGCTCGATGTGATCTTCCTGACGCTGGGCTTCCTGCTGCATGGCGGCATACAGGTCGGCGTCGAAGCGGGCGAGGGTGGTTTCACGGCTGAACATGGCGGCAGGGTCCCCTGAGGCATGGCGAAGAGCGAGCCCGGTCGGGCTCGCGAGGGGCAACATTCTACCCCATCGCGGGAACTCAGAGGTATGAGCGCCGGTCATGCAGCGCCGCTATCGGTCTCATGTCAGGACGGGGAACAGACCCTGGTGCTCCAGGCGCTGGCGCAACTGCTCCGGCGGCAGCGGGCGATCGAACAGATAGCCCTGGACCTCGTCGCAACCATGGGTGCAGAGGAAGTCCAGCTGCGCGGTTTCTTCCACCCCCTCGGCGATCACCGAGAGATTGAGGCTGTGGGCCATGGCGATGATGGCGCGGGCGATCTGGGCGTCCTGCTCGCCATGGGGCAGGCCGTCGACGAAGCTGCGATCGATCTTGAGGATGTCGATGGGGAACTGCTTGAGGTAGTTGAGCGACGAGTAGCCGGTACCGAAGTCGTCCACCGCGATGCACAGCCCCAGCCCCTTGAGTTCGCCGAGCAGCTGCAGGGCCTCGCCGACGTCGCGCATCAGGATGCTTTCGGTCAGCTCCAGTTCCAGGCAGGCCGGCGCCAGGCCGGTCTCGGCGAGGATCTGGGCGATGCGCTGGCCGAGCTGGCCGTCGCCGAACTGGCGGCCGGACAGGTTCACCGAGACCTTGGGGATACGCACCTTGGCCGCGTGCCACTCGCGCATCTGCCGGCAGGCCTCGCGGATCACCCAGTCACCTACCTGGACCACCAGGCCGATCTCTTCCAGCACCGGAATGAATTCCGTTGGCGGAACGTTGCCGCGCACCGGGTGCTCCCAGCGCAACAGGGCCTCGACCCCGGTCAGGCGGCGGGTATCGCAGCGATACTGCGGCTGGTAGTGCAGGCGGAATTCGCCCTGCAACAGGGCGTGGCGCAGGTCGGCCTCCAGTTCCAGGCGCTCCAGGGCGCGGGCGTTCATCTCGGCCTGGTAGAACTGGAAGTTGTTCTTGCCCATCTCCTTGGCGTGGTACATGGCGGTGTCGGCGTTCTTCATCAGCTGGCTGAGCTCCTTGCCGTCCTGGGGCGACAGGGCGATGCCGATGCTGGCGGAAACGAAGAATTCGCGGCCTTCGAGAATGAAGGCCTCGGACAGCTGGGCGAGGATCTGCTCGCCGACACGGATCGCCTGGGCGAGGGCCGTTTCGCGGGTCTCCAGGCCCGACAGCAGCAGGGTGAATTCGTCGCCGCCCATGCGCGCCACGCTGTCCTCGGTGCCAACGCAGGCGGTCAGGCGCATGGCCACTTCCTTGAGCAGGCGGTCGCCGGCGGCGTGGCCGAGGCTGTCGTTGATCGGCTTGAAGCGATCCAGGTCGAGGAACATCAGCACCACCCAGCTCTCGTTGTGGCGGCTCTGCTGCAAGGCGTTGTGCAGGCGGTCCTGGAACAGGGTGCGGTTGGGCAGCAGGGTCAGGGCGTCGTAGTAGGCCAGGCGGTGGATACGCCTTTCGCTGGCCTTGCGTTCGCTGATGTCGACGAAGAAGCAGACGTAGCTCATCAGGTCGCCGTCGTCGTCGCGGATGGCGGTGATGCCGACCCAGGAGGGATAGGGCTCGTTGTCCTGGCGGCGCTGCCAGAGTTCGCCTTCCCAGCTCTCCTCGGTGCGCAGTTGCTGCATCACGTGTTGCAGCTGGTTGGCCTCCTGCTTGTCGGCGCAGAGCATCATCGGCTGCTGGTCGAACACCTCTTCGGGGCTGAAGCCGGTGATGCGGGTGAAGGTGCGGTTGACCCGCACGATGTAGCCGGCCGGGTCGGTGACTAGGATGGCGCCGGCCGAGTGATCGAACACCGTGGCCGCCATGCGCATGTCCTTGTCCGTACGACGCTGGGCGGAGATGTCGCGGCAGATGCCGAGCAGGCCGGCGAAGCGCTCGTGGTCGTCCCACAGCGGCTTGAGGCGCAGCTCGATCTGCAGGGTATGACCCTGGGCGTGCAGGCAGTCGAGCACCAGCGGCGCGAAGCGCTCGCGGCGCAGTTCGGCCAGGGCGCGGGGGTCGTCCAGGCTGCGCAGCAGCCGCTGCAGGGTCCGGCGGACCTCCTGCAGCTGACGCGAGTGGACCACCAGCTCGGCCAGGGTGCGCTGCTGCAACTCGGCGAGCGGATAGCCGAGCAGCTCCTCGACCGAGGGGCTGAGGTAGTTGAGCACCAGCTGGGCATCGGTGGTGAAGATGACGTCACTGATGCTTTCCGCTAGCTGGCGGTAGCGATTCTCGCTGTCGCGCAGGCGATCGCTGGCGCGCACCATGTCGGTGACGTCCAGGGCCAACCCGACCACGCTGGCGGCGGTGCCGTCCGTGTGGCTGGCGAGACGCTGCTCGCGCACGTCGAACCAGCGCCAGCCACCGTTGCGGTGCTGCCAGCGCAAGAGGCTGCTGCAGGGGCGATCGGAGAGCGTGGGCCGCATGCTCACCACCCGGGCATGCAGTTCGACGTCGTCCGGGTGCAGGCGCGCAGGGCCGAAGCTGACGAAGGCTTCCGGCGGATAGCCGAGCTTGCGTGCCAGCGAATGGCTCTCGTAGGTGAGTTCGCCGCTGGTCACGTCATAGGTATAGAGGGTGTCGGGAATGGCGCTGATCAGGTTGGACCAGAAGGCGTCGCGCTCGAGCAGGCGCAATTCGCCGAGCTTGCGCTGGGTGATGTCGTTGAGGCTGAGCAGGGTGGCGTCGAGGTGCTGGGGATCGGCCGGCAGGTGCATGCTCAGCCAGAAATGGCGATCGCCTTCGGCGGTGCTAATGCGGGTCTCCAGTTCCAGCACCTGCTGGCCGGAGAGCAGGCCGGCCAGCAGGCGGTAGCGCTTGCCGCCGACCTGGACACGGGACTCGCCCACCAGCCGGTCCCAAGCCTGGTCGAGGTGGTCGATGCCGAGCATTTCCAGGGCGCGCTGGTTGATCTCGGTGATGCGCACCTGGCGACCCAGGGCATCCAGCGCCTCGGGCTGGCGGGCGAACAGCTCCGCCAGCTGTTCGGGCCGCTCCAGGCCCAGGGCGGTCATGCAGGGCTGCACGGCGCTCAGGTCCACCACGCAGATGCCGGTGTGCACCCCGTTGAAGATGTTCTCGTAGCGCTGGCGGGTGGTCTGGATGGTTTCCAGGTTGCGCTGCTGTTCGGTGACGTCGCGCAGCACCCAGACGAAGCCGTCCTGCGTCTGGGTGCGGTCGCGCAGCACGCGCACGCTGGACTGGCTGTCCGCCAGGGCATGGCAGCTGACCGCGAAGCGACGCGGCTGGCTCGCCACCCGGAGGGTGATGAGGGCACCGCCGTCCCGCTCGGCCGGCGTCAGGGCAACCAGCTGGGGGAGCAGGCTGGCGAGGAAATATTGCTGGGCGTCGTCCGCGGCGATGCCCAGCAGGCGGGCGGCGGTGGCGTTGACATAGACCAGGCGACCGTCGGCCTGGGTCATGCAGACGAATTCCTCGATACCGTTCAGTGCCGTGCTCGCCAGGCGCAGGCTACGTCGCGAGGCCAGGGTCAGGGCCCGCAGACCCTGCTCTTCGCGCAGGAGCAGGTAGATCAGGATGGCGGTCACCAGGCCGGACAGGCTGAACAGCAGCAGCCGGCCCGAGGAGGCCTCCAGCAGCGACTCCGACGGCGTCTCGGGGGGATAGGCGCCCACCACCTGCCAATCGCTGTAGGCCAGCGGCTGGATCACCTCGCCGGCGGTGGCGGCGGTCGCGCCTCTGTGGAACAGTAGGGTGCCACGGGTGCGATCCTCCAGGCGCCAGTCGAGGCCCGTGGGCACGCGGGTCGACCGCCAGAGCGGTTCGAGCCGCGGGGCGCTGGTCAGTACCCACCAGCCCTGCTGCAACTCCGGATCACCGGCCAGCAGGACATAGAGGGGCGCGGTGGTAGCCGCGGCGTTGTAGCCATAGCTGAAGTCAGCCTGGCCGCTGCGTGCGATCAACTGCTGGATGAAGGCGGCATCCGCGGAGTCGTCCAGCCGCGCGGTACGCAAGGCGGCATTGGCCGGCAACCAGCGCACCTGCTGCAGACCGGGAAAGAAATCCTTGAGGCTGAGCAGCAGATTGGGTGCCAGCGGCAGGGTGGGGTCCAGCGACCAGCGCAGGGTGCTGCGCACCGCCTGGGCCTTGAGCGCCAGGCCGAATTCGAGGGTGTTGGCCAGTTGCCGGGTCAGGCCTTCCAGCTGTTCGCGGCGCAGGGCTTCACGCTCGGCCATGCTGGCGAAGGCCTGCCAGAACATCAGCGCGAGCATGGCCACCAGCGACAGGATCAGCAGGCCGCGGGTCAGGCGTCGCGAGGAGGGGGCTACCGGCTCTTCCGGCAGCGTGGAGGGCGGGCTGTTCACGACGGACTGCGTTCCTGCAGAGGCGATGGCCATTCGACTGCGCCCGGTTCCGCGGGGCAGGGATGGCCTATGATAAGGGGCCGGACGGTCTCTCCGCCGGTTTTTTCCAGGTGTCTACCGCGTGCGCTTTCGTCGCCCGGGGTTTCGACAGCGTTCGCCGCTGACGCCATACTGTGTCCCCTGTTTTTCATTCCGGTCCCAAGGTTCCCTCATGGCTCAATACGTCTACACCATGCATCGGGTCGGCAAGGTCGTGCCGCCCAAGCGTGAAATCCTCAAGAACATCTCCCTGTCGTTCTTTCCCGGCGCCAAGATCGGCGTGCTCGGTCTGAACGGTGCGGGCAAGTCGACGCTGCTGCGCATCATGGCCGGCGTCGATACCGAGATCGAAGGTGAAGCGCGTCCGATGGCCGGTATCAATGTGGGTTATCTGCCGCAGGAGCCGAAACTTGATCCCGAGCAGACGGTTCGTGACGTAGTCGAGGAAGCGGTCGGCCAGATCAAGCAGGCCCAGGCCCGTCTGGACGAGGTCTATGCCGCCTACGCCGAGCCGGACGCCGACTTCGACGCCCTGGCCGCCGAGCAGGCCAAGCTGGAGGCCATCCTCCAGGCCGCCGATGGCCATAACCTGGATCGTCAGCTGGAAGTCGCCGCCGATGCCCTGCGCCTGCCGGCGTGGGACGCCAAGGTCGGCGTGCTCTCCGGTGGCGAGAAGCGCCGCGTGGCGCTGTGCCGCCTGCTGCTGTCGGCCCCCGACATGCTGCTGCTGGACGAACCCACCAACCACCTGGACGCCGACTCGGTGGCCTGGCTGGAGCACTTCCTGCACGACTTCCCCGGCACCGTGGTGGCCATCACCCACGACCGCTACTTCCTCGACAACGTCGCCGGCTGGATCCTGGAGCTGGACCGTGGCCAGGGCATCCCCTTCGAGGGCAATTACTCCGGCTGGCTGGAATCCAAGGCCGCGCGCCTGACCCAGGAAGCCAAGCAGGAGGCGGCCCACGCCAAGGCCATGAAGGCTGAACTGGAATGGGTGCGCTCCGGCGCCAAGGCCCGCCAGTCCAAGTCCAAGGCCCGTCTGCAGCGCTTCGAGGAAATGCAGTCCCAGGAATTCCAGAAGCGCAGCGAGACCAACGAGATCTACATCCCTGCCGGCCAGCGGCTGGGCGACAAGGTCATCGAGTTCAAGAACGTCAGCAAGGGCTATGGCGATCGCCTGCTGATCGACGACCTGAGCTTCGTGGTGCCCAAGGGCGCCATCGTCGGCGTGATCGGCGGCAACGGCGCCGGCAAGTCGACCCTGTTCCGCATGATCATGGGCAAGGAGCAGCCGGACTCGGGCACCATCGAGATCGGCGACACCGTGCAACTGGCCAGCGTCGACCAGAGCCGCGAGAACCTGTCCGACACCAAGACCGTCTGGGAGCAGGTCTCCGACGGTTCCGACGTGATCAAGATCGGCAACTACGAGGTGCCTTCGCGCAGCTACGTCGGCCGCTTCAACTTCAAGGGCGCCGACCAGCAGAAGTTCGTCAAGGACCTCTCCGGCGGTGAGCGCGGGCGCCTGCACCTGGCGCTGACCCTCAAGCAGGGCGGCAACGTGCTGCTGCTGGACGAACCCTCCAACGATCTGGACGTGGAAACCCTGCGCGCCCTGGAAGACGCCCTGCTGGACTTCCCCGGCGCGGCCATCGTGATCTCCCACGACCGCTGGTTCCTCGACCGCATCGCCACCCACATCCTCTCCTACGAGGACGACTCCAACGTGGTGTTCTTCGAAGGCAACTACACCGAGTACGAAGCCGATCGCAAGAAGCGCCTGGGTGAGGCCGCGGCCCAGCCCAAGCGGGTCAAGTACAAGAAGCTGGCGTAAGCGTCCGCCGAAACGCCGCTGGGGAAACCCAGCGGCGTTTTCTTTTGTCTCGTTGCTGCGGAAGGCCTGAACGTTGTTTTCAGCGCCGCCAGCCTCCCGCCGACCTCTGATGGAGAGAAGCCCGATGATCGCTACTCGCTCCCGCCTGCTGCTGGCCCTGGTCGCCGGCGCCCTGGCTACCCCCGTCCTGGCCGACGAGGTCCAGGTGGCCGTGGCCGCCAATTTCAGCGCGCCGCTCAAGGCCATCGGCGAAAGATTCGCCCAGGACACCGGCCACCACCTGCTGATCTCCAGCGGCGCCACTGGCCAGCTCTATACCCAGATCAAAAACGGCGCGCCCTTCGCGGTCTTCCTGTCCGCCGACGACAGCACCCCGGCCAAGCTGGAAGCCGAAGGTGCGGCGGTCAAGGGGTCACGCTTCACCTATGCCATCGGCACCCTCGCGCTCTGGTCGCCCAAGGCGGGCTATGTGGACGGGGAGGGCGCGGTACTCAAGCAAAACACCTTCAGCCACCTGGCCGTGGCCAATCCCAAGACCGCGCCCTATGGCCTGGCTGCCACCCAGACCCTGGCCAAGCTGGGGCTGACCGAGGCGGTCGCGGCCAAGCGGGTCGAAGGCCAGAACATCACCCAGGCCTACCAGTTCGTCGCCACCGGCAATGCCGAGCTCGGCTTCGTCGCCCTGTCGCAGATCTATCAGGACGGCCAGGTGAAGGAGGGCTCGGCCTGGATCGTGCCGGCCGCGCTCTACGAGCCGATTCGCCAGGACGCGGTGCTGCTGGAGAAGGGTGAGGACCAGGCAGCGGCCAAGGCGCTGCTGGCCTATCTCAAGGGGCCCCAGGCAGCTGCGGTACTCAAGGCCTACGGCTACCGGCAGTGATCCCATGACCCTGACCGCGGCGGACTGGGCGGCGATCCGCCTGACCCTGGAGCTGGCCAGCGTGACCACGCTGCTGCTGCTGGTGCTGGGCACGCCCCTCGCCTGGTGGCTGGCGCGTACCCGGTCCTGGCTCAAGGGCCCCCTCGGAGCCCTGGTGGCCTTGCCGCTGGTGTTGCCCCCCACGGTGATCGGCTTCTATCTGCTGCTGGCCATGGGGCCGGAAGGCTGGGTCGGGCAGCTCACCGAAGCATTGGGCCTGGGCCGGCTGCCCTTCACCTTCGCTGGGCTGGTGGTGGGCTCGCTGTTCTATTCGCTGCCCTTCGTGGTGCAGCCGCTGCAGAACGCCTTCGAGGCTATCGGTCCGCGCCCCCTGGAGGCGGCTGCCACTCTCAGAGCCAGCCCCCTGGACACCTTCTTACATGTCGTCCTGCCGTTGGCGCGGCCGGGCTTCATCACCGCCGCCATCCTCGGCTTCGCCCATACCGTGGGCGAATTCGGCGTGGTGCTGATGATCGGCGGCAACGTGCCCGGGCGCACCCAGGTCGTCTCCACCCAGATCTTCAATCATGTGGAAGCCATGGAATATCCCCAGGCGCATCTCCTGGCCGGCGGCATGCTGGTCTTCTCCTTCGTGATCCTCCTGTTGCTCTATGGGCGCCGCGGGCGGTCGGCCTGGACATGAGTCTGACGGCGAGATTCGAACTCTCGCACCCTGGCTTCGCCCTGGATGTGGACCTCGCGCTGCCTGGCAGCGGCGTCACCGCGCTGTTCGGGCCTTCGGGCTCAGGCAAGACCTCCTGCCTGAGGTGCGTGGCCGGCCTGGAGCGTGGCGCCCGCGGGCGCCTGGTGGTGGCCGGCGAGACCTGGCAGGACAGCGAGCGCGGGCTGTTCCTGCCGCCGTACCGGCGTGCCCTGGGTTATGTCTTCCAGGATGCCAATCTGTTCGAACACCTGGACGTGCGCCGCAACCTGCTGTTCGGCTGGCAGCGGGTCGCGCCGGGCGAGCGGCGTCTGGCACTGGAACAGGTCGTCGAGCTGCTGGGCATCGCGGGGCTTCTGACCCGAATGCCGGCACGCCTTTCCGGTGGCGAGCGCCAGCGGGTCGGCATCGCCCGGGCGCTGCTGAGCAGTCCGCGTCTCCTGCTCATGGACGAACCCCTGGCGGCGCTGGACGCCGAGCGCAAGGCCGAGATCCTGCCCTACCTGGAACGCCTGACCCGGGAGCTGGCGCTGCCGATCCTCTACGTCAGCCATGCTCCCGACGAGGTGGCGCGGCTGGCCGATCACCTGGTGCTGCTGGAGCAGGGGCGGGTACTGGCCAGCGGGCCGACCAGCGCGGTGCTGGCGCGGCTTGACCTGCCCATCGCCCTGGCCGAGGACGCCGGGGTGGTACTGGAAGGGCGGGTGCTGGGCCATGACCCGGATTACGGCCTGCTCAGTCTGGGCCTGCCGGGCGAGCAGCGCGTGCTGCTCGCCCATGCGCCGCTGCCGCCTGGCCAGGCGCTGCGCATCAAGGTGCTGGCGCGAGATGTCAGCCTGAGCCTGGAGCGCCAGCACAGCAGCATCCTCAACGTGCTGCCCGCGACCGTCGCGGAGATCGCCCCGACCCGCTCGCCCGCCCAGGTGCTGTTGCGCCTGGACCTGGGTGGTACGGCGCTACTGGCGCGGATCACCCGCTACTCGCTGGAACGCATGTCGCTGCAGCCGGGCAGCCAGGTCTGGGCGCAGTTGAAGTCGGTGGCCGTATTAGCTTGAAGCTGCCGCAGGCCTGAGCCGCTCCAGCAGAAAATCCACCAATACCCGTACCGCTGCCGGCAGCTGCCGATCCGGCGGATAGAGCAGCCAGGCGGTGCCCTGGTAGGGGCCGAGGTATTGCCAGTCGGGCAGTACCCGCAGCAGCCGGCCTTCGGTCAGAGCGGCCTCGGCCGCGAAGGCGGGCAGGCAGGCGATGCCGAGGTCGGCAAGGGTGGCCTCCAGGCGCACGCCGCTGTGGTTGCAGGCCAGGCGCCCGCGCACCGTCACGCTTTCCACCCGGTCGCCACGGCGCAGTTGCCAGCGCTGGTCGCCCGGGGTTTCGCCCAGGTAGAGACACTCATGTTCAGCCAGCGCCTGGGGCTGCTGCGGCAGGCCGTGGCGCCGGAGATAGGTGGGGCTGGCGCAGAGCACGAAGTCCATCTCGCGCAGCGGTCGGGCGACAAAGCCGGCGGGGGGCTGTTCGGTGATGCGCACCAGCAGATCCTGGTCGTCGGCGATGGGGTCCAGCGGGCGGTCGTCCAGGCGCAGTTGCAGATCCACGTCCGGATAGCGTTGGAAGAAGTCCGGCAGCAGTGGGGCGATCAGCCGGTAGCCGACTGCCTTGGGCATCGCCAGGCGGACCTGGCCGCGGGGCTCCTCGAGGTGCTGCAGGCCACTGTCCAGCGCCGCGCCGGCGGCGGTCAGCAGCTGGCGGCAGTGGCCAAGCACCTCGCGCCCGGCCTCGCTTAGCCGCAGCTGGCGAGTGGTGCGCTGCAGCAGGCGTACCCCCAGCTCCCGCTCCAGCCGCGCGACCTGGCGACTGACCGCCGAAGGCGTGGCGTCCAGCAGCCGGGCGGCGGCGGTGAAGCTGCCGGTCTCCACCACCTTGGCGAAGGCGACCATGCAGGGCAACAGGGGAAGAGCGCGCAGGAGATCCATGCCGATATCCGCAGGAAGCAATGGGGTCGGAAATGCTGGCATTGCTTCCCTGGGGGAACAAGAGCTATGCGTGGCGACTGGCTTATGGTGATCACTGCCAGCGTGCACACTGGCAGCCGAATGTACGGAGACGCTGTCATGACGCAACGCCCCACCTTCGGCCTCGCCGAAGGCCTGCTGCTCGCCACCGCCCTGGTCTGGGGCACCAGCTACGCCGTGGTCAAGGACGCCGTGATGCTCTATCCGGTGCTTGGCTACCTGGCGCTGCGCTTCTGTCTCACCGCACTACTGCTGGCGCCCACCCTGAGGGGCGCGGGCCGGCGGGCCTGGCGACCGGGGGTGCCGACCGGCCTGCTGCTGCTGGCGATCTTTCTCAGCGAGACCTTTGGCGTGGCCCTGACCAGCGCCAGCAACGCCGCCTTTCTCATCAGCCTCTGCGTGGCCCTGACGCCCTTTGCCGAGTGGTGGCTGCTCGGCCAGCGACCCGAGGCCCGCGCCCTGGGCGCTGCGGGTCTGGCAGTGGTGGGCGCCGGCCTGCTGACCCGCGGGGTGACCCTGAGCTTCAACCTGGGCGACGGTCTGATCCTGCTGGCAGCCGTGTTGCGGGCGATCAATGTCTGCGTGGTACGCCGCCGGTTGAGTCGTGCCACCGCTCCGGTGCCGGCCCTGGCCCTGACCGCCGTGCAGACCGGCGTGGTGGGCCTGGCCTGCCTGCTGCTGTTCGCCCTGGGGCCGGGGCTGGCGCCGCTGCCCCTGCAGCCGGGCTTCTGGTTCGCCACCGGCTATCTGGTGCTGTTCTGCACCCTGGGCGCCTTTCTCGCTCAGAACTACGCCCTGGGCCGCGCCAGCGCCACCCGCGTCGCCCTGCTGATGGGCGCCGAACCTCTGTTCGGCGCGCTGTTCGCCAGCTTCTGGCTGGATGAGCGCCTGGGCCTCTGGGGTTGGCTGGGCGGCCTGCTGATCGTCATCGCCTCGCTATGGGGGACGTTGCCGCGGCGGGCACCAGACTATTCGGACCCGGCTATTCGAACACGATCCGCGGAAAATAGAAGCTGACCACCCAATTGGGCACGTCGACGATCTCGCTGATGCGCAGATCGCCGCAGACCGAGCAGAGCAGATAGGCCTGTTCCGCCGGCAGGTTGCGGGTCTGCCCGAGCCAGTCGATGGCGCCGCTGACGGCCATGCGCGCTGCGGCCAGCAGGTCGGGTCCGACCCCGGTGAAGACCTCGTAACCGGCGCCGTCGAGGTGTCGGGTGACCGGCCCCGGGGTGCTGAAGCGCGGCATGGCCAGCGGTTGCTGCTTGATTAGTTCGAAGGTGGCGGTGACCGCCATGGCCGTTTCGATGGCGGTGCCGCAGACTTCGCCATCGCCCTGGGCGGCATGGGTGTCGCCAATGGAAAACAGCGCCCCCGTCACTTCCACCGGCAGGTAGAGGCTGGTGCCGGCGGCCAGGTCGCGGATGTCCAGATTGCCGCCCACCCGTCGTGGCGGTACTACCGAGTGCAGACCCGGCGCAGCCGGGGCCACTCCGAGGGTGCCGGCGAAGGGCTTGAGCGGGACCCGCGCCAGCTCGCCGAAGGCGGCGGGCACCTGGCCTGAGCTGTCGTAGTGCCAGAGCTGCAGCACTGGCGCGGGAAACTGATCGGCGAGCAGACCGAAGCCGGGGATGTTGGCCGTCCAGCCAAAGCCGCTGGGGGTAAAGCTGTCCAGCGTCACCTTGAGGACGTCGCCCGGTTCGGCACCCTCGATCCACAGGGGGCCGCAGACTGGGTTTACCCGCTCGAAGGGCAGGGTGGCGATATCGGCGGCGCTGGAGTGGGCATGAAAGTGGCCATCCGCCGCATCGCGGCAGGCGAAGCTCACCGTTTCGCCCGGCGCGACCTCCAGCGCCGGAGTGAGGCTGTGATCCCAGCCGCAGTGGCAGTGCTGACTGTGCAGGGTCTTGATCATCTGAAGCCTCCGCGGGCAGGTGATGCTTAGTGGACGGCGTCGTTGGCCTTGAATTCCGTGGTCCGGCCGCTGAGCGTGAGGAAGGCCAGCACGGCCAGTCCCAGCAGCATCCAGCAGCTGCCGCCGACCTTGGCGTAGACGTCGGCGTTGAACAGCACATAGGCCAGCACGATGAAGCCGAGCAGCGGGACCAGCCCATGCAGCAGAGGGCGCCCGGCGCCGCGGTGGTGCCAGGCCACTGCCACATGCAGGAGCAGGAAGGCGGTCAGCGCACCGAAGTTGCACATGGAGGCCAGCAGATTGATCTGACCGACAAAGAACAGGCCCAGTCCCAGGCTCAGCGCTGCCACCAGCAGGATGGCGCGCTGGGGCACTCGGGTCACCGGATGGATCTGGCGCAGGAACTGCGGCAGTTGGCGGTCACGGGCCATGGCGAACAGCAGCCGGGAGGTGGCGGCCTGGGCCACCAGGGCATTGGCGATGGCGGAACCGATGGCTACCGCCAGGGCGATCACCACCTGCAGCCAGGGCCCGGCGATTAGCCGACCGATCTCGTAGAAGGCGTTGTTGGAGGCATCGGCGTCAGGGTACTGGACCAGGTTGGGTTGCAGCAGGGCGGCCAGCCAGGTCTGCACCATGAACAGCACGGCCACCAAGGCCAGGGCCAGCAGGGTGGCGCGGCCCACCACGCGGCTGCCGCCACGGGTCTCCTCCGACAGGGTGGAGATGGCATCGAAGCCAAGGAAGGACAGCACCGCCACCGACAGGGCGCTGAAGATCAGCGGCAGGGAGAACTCCTCGGGGTTGTACAGCGGCTTCATGGTCCATTCGGCGCCGTTGACCCCACGGCTGATGGCCAGCGAGGCCAGCACCACGAACACCAGCAGCACTGCCAGCTGGCCATAGAGGAACAGGCGGTTGGCGCGGGCGGTGGTCTCGATGCCGCGCAGATTGACCAGGGTGTTGAGGGCGACGAAGAAAACGATCCACAGCGGCTGGGGAATCGCCGGGATGACATTGGCCATGGCGTTGGCGCCGATCACATAGAGCAGGGTGGGCACCAGCAGGTAGTCGAGCAGAATGGCCCAGCCCGCGAGAAAGCCCAGCGCCGGATGCAGGCCACGACCGACGTAGGCATAGACCGAGCCGGCCACCGGAAAGGCGCGCGACATCTGCTGATAGCTGACGGCGGTGAACAGCATGGCGACGAAGCCGATCAGGTAGGTGAGGGGCACCATGCCGTGGCTGGCGTCGAATACTCCGCCAAAGATGGAAAAGGGTGCGATGGGCACCATGAACACTAGACCGTAGATCAGCAGGTCCTTCAGCCCGAGCTGGCGCTTGAGCTCCTGGGTGTAGCCGAAGCGAGCGAGGTCGGCGCTGTCGCCGGACGGAGCGTGCTGAGTCATGGGGGCTTCCTCGAAGGGGCGGGGGTAGACTCGACTCTAGTCCAGGGGCGGCGACGGCCCCATCCACAAAAGTGCTAGGTTTGCAGGAAACCCGCGATGACTGGCAGAGCCTTTGCTTCGCGTTCCCTATCGTGATCCAGGGAGGAGCTTCAAGATGCATGCCGATCTGTTCGCCGTCAGTAGCCGACTCGCCGGGTTGCCCACGCTCGACGCCTGTCTGGATACCGTCCAGGACGTCGCCGAGCGTCTGGGCTGCAAGGCGCTGATCTACGACTACGCACCGGTTCCGCTCAGTCATGACGGGGTACTCATCACGCCGTCGGTGTTCAAGGTGCGCAACACCCCGGCGGACATGCAGGCCTTCTGGTGCGAGCGCGGCTACTACCAGATCGATCCCGTGCAGCAGTGCGCCAGCCGCCGCGCGGCGCCCTTCGTCTGGTCGTTTCGCAGCGAAACCCGCAGCGCGCTGCGCGAGTACCTGGGTGACAGTCATCTGCCGGTCACCTGCTATGTGCGCGACAGTGGCCTCGCCACCGGGGTAACAGTGCCGCTGCACCTTCCCGGCGGCGCCTTCGCCACCCTGACCGGCATCCTCGATGCCGATGCCGATGCCCGCGATGCCGAGGCCACTGGCGAAGCCTGCCTGAGTGCCTTCCTGGTGCTGGCCCATGCCTTCCAGGCCCGCGCCGATGAACTGCTCGCGCCCGCCGAGCGATGCTGCGGCCAGATCCGCCTGACGCCACGGGAGCGCGAATGCCTCCAGTATTCAGCCAAGGGGCTGACCGCCAAGCGCATCGCCGCGACGCTCCATCGCTCCACTGCCACGGTCAACCTGCACCTCAATTCCGCCGCCCGTAAATTGGGTGCGCGCAATCGGGTGGAGGCGGTGGTGCGTGGCCTGCACTATCGGCTGGTGGAAGTCTGAACGAGTTGGCCAGATCCGTGGGGCGATCGACCTTGCGACGATGACACGCCACCCGGACACTGGGGCCTCACCTGCCTAGGAGTGTCCCATGAGCGCTGCCCGTCCCCCCGTACCGCCTTTCACCCTGGAATCCGCCCGGCAGAAGGTCCGCGCCGCCGAAGACGGCTGGAACAGCCGCGATCCGGCCAAGGTGGCGCTGGCCTATACCGTCGACAGCCGCTGGCGTAACCGTTCCGAATTCCTCCAGGGGCGGGCCGCCATCGAGGCCTTTCTAACCCGCAAGTGGCAGCGCGAGCACGATTACCGGCTGATCAAGGAACTCTGGGCCCATGACAGGGCGCGCATCGCCGTGCGCTTCGCCTACGAATGGCAGGACGAAAACGGCCAGTGGTATCGCTCCTATGGCAACGAGAACTGGCAGTTCAACGACCAGGGCCTGATGGCCGAGCGTCACGCCAGCATCAACGACCTGCCCATCAGCGAAACCGAGCGGCTGTTTCTCTGGCCCCAGGGCCGGCGGCCGGACGATCATCCGGGCTTGAGCGACCTGGGGCTCTGACCGGCGGCGGATGGCTATCCCGGACGGGGCAGGGTCCTGTACAAGGACCTCTGGCCGCCAGGACCTGCTGACGATGCACTACCGCAACCTGCTCCGCCGCCTCGATCTGGTTTCGCTGCAACTGCTGCTGGCGGTGCACGAGGAGGGCACCCTGACCCGCGCCGCCGAGCGCGAGATGATCGCCCTGTCCGCCGCCAGCAAGCGCCTGCACGACCTGGAGCGCTCGCTCGACATCGAGCTCTTCGAGCGCAACGCCAAGGGCATGACCCTGACCCCGGTCGGCGAGACACTGCTCTACTACGCCAAGCGCATCCTCGCCGACGTCGAGCGCATCAGCATCGACGTCGGCGAGCACCTGCAGGGGGTGCGCGGCTACGTGCGGATGATGGCCAACATCTCCGCCATCATCGAATTCCTGCCCGAGGATCTGCAGGCCTTCGCGGTCGGCCATCCCCAGGTCAAGGTCAGCCTGGACGAACGACCCAGCGCCGGCGTGGTGAAGGGCGTGCTGGAAGGCGCCGCCGACCTGGGCATCTGCTCCTCGGACACCGACACCCGTGGCCTGCTGGCCGTGCCCTACCGGCAGGACACCCTGGTGGTGGTGATGCGCCCGGATCATCGCCTAGCTGGAGCCTCGCGGCTGGCCTTCGCCGAGACCCTGGACGACGACCACGTCGGCCTGCACGCCGACAGCTTCATCAACCTGCGTACCAAGGCGGCCGCACGCAGCCATGGCAAGGCCTTGCGGCTGCGCATCCATGTGCCCGGCTTCGATGCCGTGTGCCGCATGGTGCAGACCGGCTTCGGCCTGGGGGTGCTGCCGCTGCAAGCCTTCGAACTCATCGGTCGGCCGCTCGGCCTGGTCGCCGCCGCCCTGGAGGACGACTGGGCGCAACGCAGCCTGGCGCTGGTAGTGCGCGACGTGGACTCCCTCTCACCGGTCAGCCGGTTGCTCTACGAGCACCTGCTGCAGGTCTGAATCCAGGCCTTCGTGTTTCGCGAAGGCCTGTTGCCGAAAGACGTTTATCCCCGGCTGACCGATTGTCCTAGCATCGGTGCATTCCAATAACAACGAGGCTAGTCCGCATGACGGCTCTTACCGGACTGCGTGTCATCGAGATCGGCACGCTCATCGCCGCCCCCTTCGCCGCGCGCCTGCTGGCCGAATTCGGCGCCGAGGTGATCAAGATCGAAGCCCTGGACAAGGGCGATCCCCTGCGCAAGTGGCGCAAGCTGCACGAGGGCACCTCGCTGTGGTGGTACCTGCAGTCGCGCAACAAGAAGTCCCTGGCGCTGAATCTCCGCTCCGCCGAGGGCGTGGCCCTGGTCAAGCAGCTGGTCGAGGGCGCCGACGTGCTCATCGAGAATCTGCGCCCGGGTGCCCTGGAAAAGCTGGGTCTCGGCTGGGACGTCCTGCACGCGCTCAACCCCAAGCTCACCCTGGTGCGCATCTCCGGCTACGGCCAGACCGGCCCCTATCGCGATAGACCCGGCTTCGGCGCCATCGGCGAGGCCATGGGCGGTATCCGCTACACCACCGGTACTCCAGGTACGCCGCCGGCACGGGTCGGGGTCAGCCTGGGCGATTCCCTGGCCTCCATGCATGCGGTGATCGGCGCGCTGATGTCGGTGCTGCGGGTCAAGACCGGCCAGGGCGACGGCCAGGTGGTCGATGTCTCCCTGGTCGAGAGCGTATTCAACGTGATGGAGAGCCTGGTGCCGGAGTACTCCATGCTCGGCCATGTGCGCGAGCGCACCGGTGGGGCGCTGCCGGGCATCGCGCCGTCCAATACCTATCCCACCCGTGATGGCGCCTATGTGGTGGTCGCCGGCAACAGCGATCCGATCTTCGTGCGGCTGATGCAGGCCATCGGCCGACCAGATCTCGCCGAGCGGGCGGACCTGGCGCAGAACGATGGGCGTGCCCGCCACAGCGAGCTGATCGACGACGCCATCGCCGCCTGGACCGGCAGCCTGGGGATCGACGAGGTGCTGGCGGTGCTGGAAGGCGCCGAGGTGCCGGCCGGGCGCATCTATTCCGCCGCCGACATCGTCGCCGATCCCCACTACCAGGCGCGGGACATGCTGCTGGACACCACCTTGCCCGATGGAGCCACCCTGAAGATGCCGGGCATAGTGCCCAAGCTGTCGGCAACGCCGGGCCAGGTGAACTGGCAGGGTCCGACCCTCGGCCAGCACACCGATACCTTGCTGACCGAACTGGGGCTGAGCGAGGCGGACATCCAGCGGCTCAAGAAGGATGGGGTGGTGAAATGAGTGCCGAGCGCCTGATCGTCCAGGAAGTGGCACCCCGTGATGGCTTGCAGATCGAGCCGAGCTGGGTGGAAACCGCTGACAAGATCGCCCTGATCGACCAGCTGTCTGGCCTGGGCTTCTCGCGGATCGAAGCCGGCTCCTTCGTCTCGCCCAAGGCCGTGCCTATGCTGCGCGATGGTGAGGCGGTGTTTCAGGGCATCGCCCGCCGGCCCGGGGTGACCTATGTCGCCCTGGTGCCCAATCTCAAGGGTGCCCAGCGCGCCCTGGCAGCGGGTGCCGATGAATTGAATCTGGTGCTCTCCGCCAGCCAGACCCACAACCAGGCCAACATGCGCATGAGTTGCGAGCAGTCGCTGGCCAGCTTCGCCGAGGTGGTGCAGCTGGCCAAGGGGCAGGCGGTCTCGCTCAACGGCACGGTGGCGACCACCTTTGGTTGCCCGTTCGAGGGGCGCATCGACGAAGGCTGGGTGTTCGAACTGGTGCAGCGCTACCTGGCGCTGGGCATGACCGGCATCACCCTCGCCGACACCACCGGCATGGCCAATCCGCGGCAGGTCGCGCGGATCGTCCGTCAGGTGCTGGAACTGATCCCGGCGTCCGCCCTGACCCTGCATTTCCACAATACCCGCGGCCTGGGCCTGAGCAACGTGCTGGCCGCCTACGAGGCCGGCGCCCTTCGTTTCGACGCCGCCCTCGGCGGGCTCGGCGGCTGTCCCTTCGCGCCCGGCGCGTCCGGCAACATCTGCACCGAGGACCTGGTGAATCTCTGCATGGAAATCGGGGTGGAGACCGGCATCGATCTGGAGCAACTGATCGCGCTGTCGCGTACCTTGCCGGCGCTGCTCGGCCACGACACCCCTGGCCAGGTGGCCAAGGCCGGGCGCAACTGCGACCTGCATCCGCCGCCTGCGGCGAGTGGCTAACCCCCGCCCACCCTTCGTTCGCCCTGACTACAACAACAAAGGAGTGCCAGCCTGGCCGCTCCCGGGAGATCGCTATGCATCCGTCCGCCACCCCCGCCGCCGCTGAGCACACCCTGGTCCGCAAGGTCGCCTGGCGGCTCATGCCGTTGATCATGGTCTGCTACCTGTTCGCCTTCTTCGACCGCATCAACATCAGCTTTGCCAAGTTCCAGCTGCAGGCCGACCTGTCACTGAGCAACACCGCCTACGGCCTGGGCGCGGGGCTCTTCGTGGTCGGCTATGTGCTGTTCGAGGTGCCCAGCAACATGATGCTGTACAAGGTCGGCGCACGGCGCTGGATCGCCCGCATCATGATTTCCTGGGGCATCGCCACGGCGCTGATGATGTTCGTCACCGCCGAATGGCAGTTCTATGTGCTGCGCTTCCTGATCGGCGCCATGGAAGCCGGCTTCGCCCCGGGCATCCTCTACTACCTGACGCTCTGGTTTCCGCAGAGCTACCGCGGCCGCATCACCTCGACGCTGTTCCTGGCCTCGGCCTTTGCCGGGCTGATCGGCGCCCCGGTCTCGGGACTGATCCTCGGCCAGCTGGACGGCCTGCTCGGCATGCGCGGCTGGCACTGGCTGTTCCTGCTCGGCGGCCTGCCCTGCGTGCTGCTGGGCGTGCTGGTGCTGCGCCTGCTGCACGACCGCATCAGTGATGCGCCCTGGCTCAGCGGCGAGGAAAAGACCTTTCTGGCCAGCCGCATCGCCCGCCATGAAAGCAACGCCCACGGCTCGCTGCTGGCGGCGATCCGGCTGCCGGGTTTCCTGCTGCTCGGACTGATCTACTTCCTGATCCAGGTCGCCTCCTATGGCCTCAACTTCTGGGCGCCGCAGCTGATCCGCAGCGCGGGCACCGAGAGTCCCACCATCATCGGGCTATTGACCGCCGTGCCCTATGTCTTCGGCGCCATCAGCATGGTGGTGGTAGGGCGGTTGTCGGACGCCAGCGGCGAGCGGCGCAAGTTCGTTTGCGGCCTGGTGATCGCCGGGGCATTGGGATTCTTCAGCGCAGGTCTCTTCGCTGACCACACCACCCTGCTGATCCTCTCCCTGGCGCTGATGGGCGCCGGCATCATCGCCTCCATTCCGGCCTTCTGGGCGCTGCCGCCGAAACTGCTCGCCGGCGCGGGAGCCGGTGCCGCGGGCGGTATCGCCCTGATCAACACCCTGGGACAGTTCGGCGGCATCGTCAGCCCGGTGATGGTGGGCTACATCAAGGACGTGACCGGCAGCACCACCCCGGCGCTCTATCTCATCGGCTGTACCAGCCTGCTGGCCGCCGGCCTGCTGTTCTGGGCACTGCCGCAGAGTCTGCGGACTTCGGACCGGGTGGGTGCCCAAACGCCAGAACCCGCACCGGTCGAGGACGTCGCGCTGCTGGGGGACAAGCGTCCCCTCAACTCCTGAGGCTAGCGGTCCGGCGCGCGCCAGCGCCGGACCAGCCTGAGCACCAGCACGAAGAACACCGGCACGAAGACCAGCGCTAGGGTGGCGCTGAGCATGCCGCCGATCACCCCGGTGCCCACCGCCTGCTGGCTGGCCGAGCTGGCGCCGGTGGCCAGGGCCAGCGGTACCACACCGAGGATGAAGGCCAGCGAGGTCATGACGATGGGCCGCAGGCGTAGCCGGACGGCACGGCAGGTGGCCTCGTACAGGTCCATGCCGCCGTCGTGCAGGCTCTTGGCGAATTCGATGAGCAGGATGGCGTTTTTCGCGGTGAGACCTATCACCGTGATCAGGCCGACCTTGAAGAAGACGTCGTTGGGCATGCCTCTCAAGGTCACCGCCAGCACCGCGCCGAGTACCCCTAGAGGCACCACCAGCAGCACCGCGGTGGGAATCGACCAGCTCTCGTAGAGCGCTGCCAGACAAAGGAACACCACCAGCAAGGACAGCCCCAGCAGCACTGGCGCCTGGCCGGCGGAGAGGCGTTCCTGCAGCGACAGTGCCGTCCATTCCAGGGCGAAGCCCCGCGGCAGCTCCGCGGCCAGGCGCTCCAGTTCGGCCATGGCCTCGCCAGTGGTATGACCGGGCAGCGGCTCACCGGACAGGCTGATGGCCGGATAGCCGTTGTAGCGCGACAGCTGCGCCGCACCCTGGGTCCAGTCGGCGCTGACGAAGGCGGAGAGCGGCACCATGCGCCCGCGCTCATTGCGCACTTCCAGCCGCAGCAGGTCGTCCACCTGGCTGCGGGTGCCCAGTTCGGCCTGGACGATCACCTGCTGCATCCGTCCGCGATTGGGGAAGTCGTTGACGTAGCTGGAGCCCAGGGCGGTACCCAGCGTCTCGCCGAGGGCGGCGAAACTTACCCCCAGGGCAGCGGCCTGGCGGCGATCCACCACCAGTTGCACCTGGGCACTGTCGGCCAGGGCCGTCTCGCGCACATAGGCGATGATCGGATTGCCGGCGAGCTTCTCCTGCAGTTGGTCCCGCGCCGCCTTGAGCGCGGCCTGGCCGCGATTGGACCGGTCCTGCAGGCGCACCTCGAAACCGCTGGAGGTACCCAGGCCTTCCACCGGCGGAGGCAGCACGGCAAAGCCCTGGGCCTCGCTCTCGCCGGCCAGGGCGGCATTGGCGCGCTCGGCGATGGCTGCGGCGGAATCCGCCGCGCCGCGGGCGGACCAGTCCTTGAGGGTGGTGAAGGCCAGGGCGGCGTTCTGGCCGCTGCCGGAAAAGCTGAAGCCGAGCAGGACGAGGTCGTTGGCCACGCCCGGCTCCTCGGCGTAATGGCGCTCCAGGCGCTCGATCACCTTGAGGGTGCGCTCCTGGGTGGCCCCGGGCGGCAGCTGGATGTCGGTGATCAGATAGCCCTGATCCTCGGTGGGCAGGAAGGCGCCGGGCAGACGGCCATAGAGCACCACCAGCCCCACCAGCAGGGCGGCGAACAGCACGAGGTTCGGCAGCAGTCGGTGGATGGCACGGGCCACCCAGCCTTCGAAGCTGCCGGTCAGCCGCTCGAAGCCGCGGTTGAAGGCGCCAAAGAAGCCGCCGCGCGCATGAGTGCCCGTGGCGATCGGCCTGAGCAGGGTGGCGCACAGCGCCGGGGTCAGGCTCAGGGCGAGAAAGGCGGAGAAGAGGATGGCCACCGCCATGGACGCCGAGAACTGGCGATAGATGACGCCGACCGAGCCGCTCATGAAGGCCATGGGCACGAAGACCGCGGTGAGCACCAGGGTGATGCCGACGATGGCGCCGGAGATCTCGCCCATGGCCTTGCGGGTGGCGGCGCGTGGGTCGAGGCCCTCGCTGGCCATCAGTCGCTCGACGTTCTCCACCACTACGATGGCGTCGTCCACCAGGATGCCGATGGCCAGCACCATGCCGAACAGGGTCAGCACATTGATCGAATAGCCCAGCGCCAGGAGCACGGCGCAGGTGCCCAGCAGCGCCACCGGCACCACCAGGGTCGGGATCAGGGTGTAGCGCAGATTCTGCAGGAACAGGTACATCACCGCGAAGACCAGCGCCATGGCCTCCAGCAGGGTATGGATGACCTGGGTGATGGAGATCTTGACGAAGGGCGCCGTGTCGTAGGGGATGTCGTATTTCATCCCGGGTGGAAAATACTGGGACAGCTCGGCCAGCTTGGCGCGCACGGCCTGGGCGGTGGCCAGGGCGTTGGCGGTGGGCGCCAGCTGCACCCCGACCGCCACCAAAGGCTTGCCGTCCAGCCGCGTGCCAAAGTTGTAGCTCTGGCTGCCCACCTCGACCCGGGCCACGTCGCCCAGGGTCACGCTGGAACCGTCGGCCCCGGCGCGCAGGAGGATGCCGGCGAACTCCGCCGGATCGCTGAGCTGGCCCTTGATCAGCACCGGTGCGGTCAGCTCCTGGCCAGCGGGGGCGGGCAATTCGCCAAGGCTGCCGGCCGCCACCTGGACGTTCTGCTCGGCGATGGCCCGGGTCACGTCCGCCGGGGTCAGGCCGAAGGCCACCAGCCGACTGGGATCGAGCCAGACGCGCAGGGCGTGCTCGGCCCCGAACAGCTGGGCCTTGCCCACGCCGTCCAGGCGGCGCAGTTCGTTGACCACGTTGCGCGCCAGGTAGTCGCTCAGGGCGGTGGTGTCGAGGCGCTCATCGGTCGCGGAGAGGGTGACGAACATGAGGTAGCCGGCCGAGGTTTCCTCGATCTGGATGCCCTGCTGGGTGACCGCCCGCGGCAGGCGTGGCTCCACCACCTTGAGACGATTCTGGATGTCCACCTTGGCCAGCTCCGGATCGGTGCCGGGCTGGAAGGTCACGGTCAGGGTGGCGCTGCCCTGGCTGCTGCTGGAGGAGAAATAGAGCAGGTGATTGACGCCATTGAGCTCCTGCTCGACGAGGCTGACCACGCTCTCGTCCAGGGTCTGCGGCGAGGCGCCCGGATAGGTCAGGTACAGCTCGATCTGCGGCGGCGCCACATTGGGGTACTGGGCCACCGGCAACTGGGGGATGGCCAGCAGCCCGGCGAGCAGGATGAACAGCGCCACCACCCAGGCGAACACCGGGCGGTCGATGAAGAAGTTGGCCATCAGCGCACCTCCGCCGCGGCGGCCTGGGCTTCTTCGGGCTCCACCACCAGTCCCGGCTGGGCCTGTTGCAGGCCCGAGAGCAGTACCCGCTCACCGGCGGCGAGGCCGGACTCCACCACCCAGCGGCCTTCGACCACCGGGCCCAGGCGTATCTCGCGCAGGGCCACCCGGTTCTGGGCGTCCACCACCCAGACCTGGGCCCCGCCGTCGACGCTGCGCTGCACCGCCCGCTGCGCCACGCTCAGGCCCTGGTCGATGCGCGCCTGCTCCAGGCGCACCCGCACGAAGCTGCCAGGCAGGAGGTCGTGCCGCGGATTGGGAAACCGGCTGCGCAGGGTGATCTGCCCGCTGTTGGTGTCCACCGCGAGATCGGCGAACAGCAGGCGGCCTTCTTCGGGATAGGGGCTGCCGTCCTCTTGCAACAGGGTCACCCGCGCCTGATCCGGCGCCACCTGCTGTAGCCGGCCGTCCCGCAGCGCATCGCGCAGGGCCTTGAGCTGGCGCGTCGACTGGGTGACATCGGCATGAATGGGGTCCAGTTGCTGGATGATCGCCAACGGCGTGGCGTCGCCCTGGCCGACCAGGGCGCCCTCGGTGACCAGCGCCTTGCCGATGCGCCCGGTGATGGGGGCGGTGACCGTGGCGTAGCCCAGGTTCAGCCGCGCCCGCTTGAGCGCCGCCTGGGCGGCTGCCACCTCGGCCTCGGCCTGCAGGCTGGCACCGCGGGCGTTGTCCTGCTCCTGGCGGCTGATCGCCTCGCTCTCGACCAAGGCCGCGTAGCGTTCGGCCAGGCGCCGCGCCTGGAAGGCACTGGCCTCGGCCTTGCGCAGGGCGGCGGCGGCACTGTCCACCTCGGCCTGCAAGGGCGCCGGGTCGATGCGGAACAGCACGTCACCGGCCTTGACCTCACTGCCTTCGCGAAACACCCGCTGCAGCACGATACCGGCGACCCGCGCCCGCACCTCCGCGGTCCGCGGCGCCACCAGGCGGCCCGTGAGTTCGCTGGCGATGGCCAGGGGCATGGTCCGCAGCCTCTCCACCTGCACCCTGGGCGCGGGCGGGGCGGCGGCTTCCTCGGCCGGACGGTCGCAGGCGGTGAGGAGCAGACAGAGCAGCACGAGGCTGCCAAGGGCAGGGCGGGTCAGGGACATCGGGACTTCCTCCAGGAGAGCGCCATGGTAGGCGGCGCGCGCTCGCGGTCCTGTAAACGTCTGTAGCGCTCTTGTGAAAGAGTGTTAAGGCAGGCGCCGGCCGGCCCGCTGCTCGGCTATGCTCGGGCTTTCCCCGCGTGAAGACCTGCCGTGATCCCCTTGCTTATCGTCGAAGACGACGCCGCCCTGGCCGAGCTCATCGCCACCTATCTGGGCCGCCAGGGCTATGCCGTGACCGTCATCGGTCGCGGCGACGAGGCCCTGGCCGCGGTGCGGCGGCTGCGCCCGCAGCTGGTAGTGCTCGACGTCATGCTGCCCGGGCTGGACGGCCTGCAGGTCTGCCGTCAGCTGCGCGCCGCCCAGCCCGGTCTGCCGATCCTGATGCTCACCGCCCTGGACGACAGCCACGATCAGGTGCTGGGGCTGGAGATCGGCGCCGACGACTACGTCAGCAAGCCCTGCGAACCGCGAGTGCTGCTGGCGCGCATCCGCACCCTGCTGCGCCGCTGCCAGCTGGGTGACACGTCCCAGGACGACGGCCTGGTCATTGGCCAACTGCGGCTGCTGCCAGGCGAACGCCAGGTCTGGTGGCGGGACCAATTGGTGGAGCTGTCGTCCACCGAATTCAACCTGCTGGCGATCCTCATGGACCATGCCGGCGAGGTGCTCAGTCGTGACCAGCTGATCCAGCAGCTGCGCGGCATCGAATTCAACGGTGTCGACCGCTCGGTGGACGTGGCCATCTCCAAGTTGCGCCGCCGCTTCGAGGAACATCCCGGCGAAGCCCGGCGGATCAAGACCGTCTGGGGCAAGGGCTATCTCCTCAGCCGCGCCGAGTGGGATTAGCGTGGTGTCTCGAACGTCAACTGCACGATGTTGGCGGCACTTCTTGTTTCAGGGCGTCGTTGCCACTTCTTGCCATTGCCCTGCTATGGCGAGGAGTGGCGCCTGGCCCATCCGGAGCGCCGAACCGAGCGAAACCACTCGCCAATTCTTGCGAACTTCTGAGGCGCCACACTAGATGTTCAAGATCCTCGTCCGGCTCTACCTCATCCTGCTGGTGACCTACGGCGCCGCCAGCTACCTGGTGCCCGAGGCGCTGCTCAAAGTGTTCGACGAGCGTTACAGCCGCTATACCCTGGAGCAGCTGCACGGCCCACTCAGCCTGGTACAGCGCGCCTTCGCCACCACGCCGGTGGAACGCTGGCCGGCGTTGCGAGACGAACTGGCCACGGAGCTGGCGCCCATCAGCCTGCGCCTGGTCGCACCTGATGATCCGGCCCTCACCCCGGAGGAGCGCACGGCCCTGGCCGCTGGCAAGCGGCGGGTGCGGCTGGGTGACTATGGCGAACCCAGCGCGGCCCTGGTCCCACTGTCGGGCGAACGCCTGCTGTGGATCGGCATTCCCGAGGCGCCCACCGACATCGCCCTGACCTATTGGGCGATGAACGCCCTGATCGGCGCCGCCTTGCTGATCTGTCTCTATGTCTGGCTGCGCCCGCACTGGCGCGACCTGGAACGGCTGCGGCGTACCGCGGCACGGCTGGGCAAGGGCCATCTCGGCGAGCGTACGGCCATCTCGCCACGCTCGGACATCGGCGAGCTGGCGCGGGCCTTCGATGACATGGCTCAGGAGCTGGAGGCGCTGATCGTCCAGCAGCGCGACCTGCTCAACGCCGTCTCCCACGAATTGCGCACGCCCTTGTCGCGTCTGGAATTCGGCCTGGCGCTGCTGCAGGCCGATCCGCTGCCGGCCGAGACCCAGCGGCAGCTGGAGCAACTGGTCCGCCACGTCCGCGAACTGGATGCCCTGGTCGACGAACTGCTGTCCTTCGCCCGGCTGCAGAGCAGCCAGCAGCCCCCCGAGCGCCTGAGCCTGGACCTGAGCGCCTTTCTCGACAGCGTGCTGGCCGACTTCACCGAAGAACAGGAACGCCGCGGCGTCGAGGTGCACCTGGAATTCGCCGCCGCCCCGGCCCGCGCCGAACTGGCACCGCGCCTCACGGCGCGCGCCCTGCAGAATCTGCTGGGCAATGCCTTGCGCTATTGCCAGCGCGAGGTCTGGGTGACGGTTCGCGGTGAGGGCCATGAGCTGCTGATCGCGGTCGAGGACGACGGTGAAGGTATTCCGGCAAGCGATCGCGAGCGGGTCTTCGAGCCCTTCTACCGGCTGGATCGCAGTCGTGATCGCGCCACCGGCGGCTTCGGCCTGGGCCTGGCCATCAGCCGTCGCGCGGTGGAAAACCAGGGCGGTCGCCTGGACCTGGCCGCCGGCACGCGGGGCGGTGCCCGCTTCGAGATCCGTCTGCCTCTGCCGCCGCGCGCGGGGCTCGCCTGAGGGCGCCGCGGCCCCTACACTGGCGCCCCCGTCCGCTTCGGAATCGCTATGCCAGAGCCCTTCGATCGCCATCAGCTGCAGCCTCTGCTCGACCGCATCGCCGCCGCCGCGCCGCACCATTTCGGCGAAGGCAAGGTGGCCGACTACATCCCGGCCCTGGCCGAGGTGGAGCCGGATCACTTCGGCATCGCCGTCTGCGATGTCAACGGCCAGGTCTGGCGTGCCGGAGCGGCTGACACGGCCTTTTCCATCCAGTCCATCTCCAAGGTGCTCAACCTGGTGATCGCCATGCAGCGCCTGGACGAGCCGGACATCTGGACCCGCGTCGGCCGCGAACCCTCCGGCCATGCCTTCAACTCCATGGCCCAGCTGGAAGAAGAGAAGGGCGTGCCGCGCAATCCCTTCATCAATGCCGGTGCCGTGTTGGTCTGCGAACTGCTGGTGTCCCGCATCATGTCGATCCACTGGATGATGCGCGAACAGGCGCGGCGCCTGGCCGGCAATCCGGCGATCAACTTCGACGACCGGGTAGCCCGTTCGGAGATGGACCACAAGGCGCGCAACGCCGCCCTGGCCTATCTGATGAAGGCCTACGGCAACCTCACCAGCGAAGTGGACGACGTCCTCGACGTCTATTTCCACGGCTGCGCCCTGGCCATGAGCTGCGTCGACGTAGCCCGCGCCTTCGCCTTTCTCGCCAACGGTGGGGTCAACCCCCAGGACGGCCAGCCGGTGGTGACACCCCAGCAGACTCGGCAGCTCAATGCCCTGCTGCTGACCTGCGGCCTCTACGACGCCGCAGGCGACTTCGCCTGGCGCGTCGGCCTGCCGGGCAAGAGTGGGGTAGGGGGCGGCATCGTCGCCATCGTGCCGGGGCAGATGAGCATCTGCGTCTGGTCCCCGCGGCTGGACAGCTACGGCAACTCGGTGGCCGGCCTGCGTGCGCTCGAAAGCCTGGTGGAAGGCCTGGGGGTCGCGCCGCTGGGCTGAGGGGCCTAGTAGGCCATGGACAGGCTGAGCGTCACCTGGGGCACCACACCATCGGTTTCCCCTTCCGGACCGCTCAAGTCGCGCAGGGCGCCGTCGCGATAGAGCGCCAGGGCCTCGGCGCGGGCGCTCCAGCGCGTCTCGCCCCAGCGGAACGGTTGCTCCAGGGCCAGGCCGGTGCGGGCATAGAGGCGGTCGCCGGAATCCGGTCCGTAGAAGCCATTCCAGCCCACCCCCAGGGCACTGGGGAAACTCAGGCGCAGACCGCCAGAGGTGAGATCCAAGCCGGGTTCAAGGCTGCCCTGGGTATAGAGGCCACCGTCGCCCTGGGTGCGGGTAGTCACCGCCAGCCCTGGTCGCCAGGCGCCCAGACCCGACTCGGCCTGGTACGCCAGGGTCAGGCTGGCCTCCTGGGTAGTGGCGGCGACATCGTTGGGGCTGCTCTTGACCGTATAGACGAAGCCGACCCTCAGACCTTCCGCCGGCGACACCACCAGGCCGAGCAGGTTGTTGCTCTCGTACCAGCGTCTCGGGCTGACCCGCTCGTCAGCCGATGGGGTGTGAAAGCCGTTGCTGCTGCTGAACACCAACCAGGCATCGGCTGCGCCATCGGCACCCTGGTGCAGATCCAGGGCGAAGCCAGCCTGAACATGCAGGGGGATGCGGTCGAGACTGGCCGCATCGTCGTCATAGTTGCCGCGGGAGAAATCGCCATTGCGGGCATCCACCCCCAGTTGCGGGTGGAAGCGCCCGGAGGTCTCGCTAACCTCCACGCTGCTCAGCGCGGCGTCTTCGCTGTCGAGGGAGGGCACGCTACGCGGCGCGGCGGTGGCATCCAGGACCAGAAAGCCCGCCAGCAGACAGAAACAACGCAGGGGCGAGGGGGATGGCATGGCGGGCGACTCCGGGGACACGGGGCGCTCCGGGCGTGGCGCCATGGGGCATCGGACCGGACCGTCCCAGAGCGGGTTCCGGGGTCTACAGCACCGGCGAGAACACCCGCGCTACCCGCATGGCTACCCGCCGCCAGCGGCGCAGAGCCACGTTGTCCTCGGGCGTGAGTTCGCGAGAGCGGCTGAAGTCGTGTTCCAGCATCTTGCGCACCTCCCAGGCGAAGGGGACGTCCATCACCATCACCATGACCTCGAAGTTGAGGCGGAAGGACCGATTGTCCAGGTTCGCGCTACCCACCGCGGCGACGTCCTCGTCGATCAGCACCACCTTCTGGTGCAGGAAGCCAGGGCCGTAGCGAAACACCCGCACTCCCGCATGTACCGCCTCGAAGGCATAGAGGTAGGAGGCGGCATAGACCACCTTGTGATCCGGCCGCGAGGGCAGCAGGATGCGCACGTCCACTCCGCGCAGGGCGGCCAGGCGCAGGGCCGCCGACACGGCTTCGTCGGGGATGAAGTAGGGGGTGGTGATCCAGATGCGATGACGCGCCGAATGGATGGCCTCGACGAAGAACAGCGAGCAGGTCTCCTGGTCATCCGCCGGCCCGCTGGGCACCACCTGGCACAGCACCCCGCCTTCTTCGTAGCGTTCCGGCAGCAGCAGGGTGGGCAATCGGCGGGTCACCCAGTACCAGTCCTGGGCGAAGGTCTCCTGCAGGGTGGCCAGGGCGGGGCCACGCAGCTCCAGGTGGGTGTCGCGCCAGGGCGCCAGGGGTGGCTTGAGCCCCATGTATTCGTCGCCGACGTTGAGGCCGCCGGTGAAGCCCACCTCGCCATCCACCACCACGATCTTGCGGTGGTTGCGGAAGTTGACCTGGAATCGGTTGATCAGTCCGCGGCGGTTGCTGAAGCCCTTTACCTCGCAGCCGGCTTCGCGCAGCGTTTCCACGTAGGTCCGCGGCAAGGCATGGCTGCCGATGGCATCGTAGAGCAGATAGACCTTGACCCCGGCGCGGGCACGGTCGAGCAGGGTGTTCTGCAAGGCCAGGCCGAGGGCATCGTCGTGGATGATGAAGAACTGCACCAGCACCACCTTCTGCGCGCCGCGGATGGCACCGAGGATGGCGGCGAAGGTTTCCTCACCGTTGATCAGCAGCCGCACCTGATTGTTGGCCACGCAGGGGGTGCCGGTGAGGGCGGTCATGGCCCGGAGCTTGCGATTGGCCGCACTGCACTGCTGGGCGGCCATGGCTTCGGCGATCCAGGGCCGCCAGTCCAGTTCGGCGGCCTGGCGCGCCATCTCCTCGTCGGCCTGGCGCCGCGCCTTCACATAGCTGTCGAAGCGTCGCCGGCCAAACACCAGGTAGGGAATCAGGCTGAGGAAGGGCATGAACACCAGCGCCATGGCCCAGGCCATGGCGCCCTGGGCGGTGCGCACCGTGACGATGGCATGCACCGCCGCGCTGATGCCGATCAGTTCGAGGACCAGGGCGACGTAGTGGAGATCGAGGGGCAGGGAAGGCACGCGGGCAGCTCTCGCTCCTGGGTGGATGTCAGAGAGGTTGGACCGCCCTCAGCACCACGAATTTCGGCGTGGCCGCGATCTGTTCGACGCGCTTGAACAGTCGCTTGAGCTTGACGTGGTAACCCAGGTGGCGATTGCCCACCAGCCAGAGTTCGCCCTGCTCGCTCAGCGCCGCCCGTGCCTGCTGGAACATGCGCCAGGCAAGGAAGTCGCCCACCACCTGCTGCTGGTGGAAGGGCGGATTGCACAGGATCAGGTCCAGCGAGCGCGCTGGCTGTTCGGCCAGCCCATCGGCGGCGAGGATGGCGGCTGGCCGCTCGGGGAAGGCCGCCGTCCAGTTCTCCCGTGCCGACTGCACCGCCATGTAGGACTCGTCCACCAGGGTGAACCGCGCCTCGGGATTGGCCAGGGCACAGGCCAGGGCCAGCACGCCGTTGCCGCAGCCCAGATCGGCCACCCGGGCCTGGCCCAGGCCCTGGGGCAGGTGCGGCAGGAAGGCGCGGGTGCCGATGTCCAGGCCTTCGCGGCAGAAGACATTGGCATGGTTGACCAGGGTCAGCGGTGGTGCGTCCAGCCGATAGCGACTGGGATAGGGCGAGGCCACTGCCGGCCGCGACTCGGGCGTGGCAAATAGCAGTCGGGCTTTCTTCACCGCCAGCGAAGCCTGCACCGGGCCGATATGCCGCTCCAGCAGGTCGCCGGCGGCGCGGGGCAGGTGCTTGAGCATGCCAGCGGCGATCACCCGCGCACCGGGCGCCAGCTGGCCGTGCAGGCGGATCAGTTGTTCCTCCAGCAACGCCAGGGTCTTGGGCACCCGCACCAGCACCAGGTCGAAGGGACCGCTGGTCGCCTCACTGGCCGGAACGAAGGTCACGGCATCGGCGGCGATGCCGTTGCGCGCCAGATTCGCCGCCAACGCCAGGGCCGCCAGGTGCGAATCGCCACTGGAGGTTACCCGGGCATGGGCGGCGAGGCTGGCGGCCAGGGCGCCGAAGCCGTCGTTGAGCACCAGCACCCGGGCGGCGGGGTCCAGGCCGTGCTCGGCGACCTGCTGCAGGAGGTACTCGTCGGCGGCGTCGAAGGCCTGCAGGGGATCGTCGCGGCGCGGTGGCTGACGGTCGAGTTCGAGGGTGGCGAAGGGCGAGACGAGAGAAGGCATGGTTTCTGTCGGTGTTTATCGGCGGCCCAGTGCGGGACAATGGCGCAAAGATCCTTTTTACGATCTGCTGCGCGTCGGCCAAACGGCGTTGAAAATGGCTTCGGAATGCTCATTTACCACTCGTAAACTCCGCTTCCTCAGCCATTTTCGCCTTGTTTGGCTCTAGCTCGCGAGATCGTAAACAGGCTCTAAGCAATCGGGAAAAAGAGGCCAGTATGACCGCCACCGAAGACAAGTTCACCCGCGAGACGATCACTGCCGTCTGGCCCTGGAGCGACAACCTCTTCAGCCTGAGGACCACGCGTGACTCGCGCTATCGCTTTCGCGCCGGCCAGTTCGCCCGGCTGGGCGTGCGCAAGGCCGATGGCGACATCGTCTGGCGCGCCTACTCCATGGTCTCGGCACCTCATGATGAATTCCTCGAATTCTTTTCCATCGTGGTGCCTGGCGGCGCCTTTACCAGCGAGCTGAGCCGCCTGCGCGAGGGCGACGAGCTGCTGGTGGAAAAGCAGCCCTATGGCTATCTCACCCTGGAGCGCTTCGGCGGCGGGCGCGATCTCTGGCTGCTGGCCACCGGTACCGGTCTCGCGCCCTTCCTGTCGATGCTGCAGGAGCCCGATACCTGGGAGCGCTTCGAGCGCATCGTGCTGGTCTACAGCGTGCGCGAGGCCCGCGACCTGGCCTACCAGGACGTCATCAACGGCTACGGCCAGGTGGAACACCTCGAAGGCCTTACCGACCGCCTGGTCTATGTGCCCGTGGTGACCCGCGAAGACCATCCGGGTGCGCTGCGTGGCCGCATCACCACCCTGATCGAGAACGGCGAGCTGGAGCGCGCCGCCGGCGTCACGCTGTCGCCCGAGCACTCGCGGATCCTCATCTGCGGCAATCCGGAGATGGTCGATGACACCCGTCAGCTGCTCAAGACCCGTGATCTGCAGCTGGCCCTGAGCCGCCGGCCCGGTCAGGTGGCCGTGGAAAACTACTGGTAATTGTGGGGCTACAGGGGCGTCTTTACGTTTTCTTCACAATTGGAAAAGGTTGGGCCTTTAGCTTTGGGCCCGCCTTGCTCTAGGATCGGAAATTCCAAGGCTACCTTTCGAGTTCCGATGAGCAGTGACAGATCCGAGCCGCCCCCGGCCCCCTGGCCGGGTGCGGCTGACACCCCCTCCCGCTTTCTTTCCTCCGTGGCCGTTCGGCCCGCTCATACGGAGGTCCGCTGCTGATGGAATGGATCGCCGATCCCACCGCCTGGTTGGGCCTGCTCACCCTGATCGTCCTGGAAATCGTCCTGGGCATCGACAACCTGGTCTTCATCGCCATCCTCGCCGACAAGCTGCCGCCCGCGCAGCGTGACAAGGCGCGGGTCATCGGCCTGTCACTGGCGCTGATCATGCGCCTGGGCCTGCTGGCCAGCATCTCCTGGATGGTGACCCTCACCGAACCGCTGTTCGAGGTGTTCGGCAAGGCCTTCTCCGGCCGCGACCTCATCATGCTGTTCGGCGGTATCTTCCTGTTGTTCAAGGCCACCACCGAGCTGCACGAGCGCATCGAGGGCCACACCCACAAGACCGGGGGCAATCGCGCCTATGCCGCCTTCTGGCCGGTCGTGGCGCAGATCGTGGTGCTCGACGCCGTGTTCTCGCTGGACGCCGTCATCACCGCCGTGGGCATGGTCGAGCACCTGAGCGTGATGATGATCGCCGTGATCATCTCCATCGGCCTGATGCTGGTGGCGAGCAAGCCGCTGACCGCCTTCGTCAACGCCCACCCCACGGTGATCATGCTGTGCCTGGGCTTTTTGATGATGATCGGCCTGAGCCTGACCGCCGAGGGCCTGGGCTTCCACATTCCCAAGGGCTATCTCTACGCCGCTATCGGCTTCTCGATCCTCATCGAGATAGCCAACCAGGTGGTGCGCTGGAAGCGCAAGCGGCAGATGCACGAGCGTCTCGGCATGCGGGCGCGCACCTCCCAGGCCGTACTGCGCCTGCTGGGTGGTCGCCTGCGCGAAGACGAGGTGGATGAAGACATCGCCGAACTGCTGGATGGCGAGAAGGGGGAGAGTCCGGTTTTCGATCGGCGCGAACGCCTGATGATCAGTGGCGTGCTGCAACTGGGCGAGCGTCCGGTGCGTGCGGTGATGACCGCCCGCGCCGACGTCGACATCCTCGATGCCGACGCCCCGCCGGAACGGCTGCACGAGCAGCTGCTGGCCTCGGCCCACTCGCGCCTGCCGCTAGTGGTCAACGGCAACATCGATGAACCCCTGGGCTACGTGCACAAGAAGGAGCTGTTCGCCGACATCCTCCAGGGCCAGTCGCCTGACCTGCGCGCCCGGGTGCGGATGCCCATCCATCTGCCGGCCCAGGCCACGGTGCTGGGCGCCCTGGAACAGCTACGTGCGGCATCCACCCACGTGGCCTTCGTGGTCAACGAGTTCGGTGGCTTCGAAGGTCTGCTGACCCTGACCGACATCCTCGAGGCCATCGCCGGCGAATTGCCGGACGCCAGCGAGGACAGCCTGCCGGAGCTGGAGAAGGTGGAGAACGGCTATCGCGCCAGCGGCGGCCTGAATCTGCATCCCCTGGCTCAGCGCACCGGTTTCCAGATCCCGGAAAACGAGGACTACCAAACCTTGGGAGGATTGGTGGTGGACCTGTTGGGGCGCTTGCCGATGGCAGGTGACCGTCTGGAGTACCAGGGCTGGCAGTTGACGGTGGAGTCGGTCAAGGATCGGCGGATCGGCTGGATCCGCCTGGAGCGACCCGCCTCCTAGCGAGGCGGGATCTGGCAAGGTTCTACTGCGGGGTGATCGGCGGTTCCTGCTTGACGACGGGAGCCACGGGCGCCTGGCTGTTCTGCGCTTTCAGCAGATCACGGATCTCGGTCAGCAGCACCTGGTCCTTGGTAGGGCCCGAGGGGGCGGCGTCCTGATGCAGGCGCAGGCGATTGAGCACCTTGATCGCCATGAAGATGGCGAAAGCGATGATCACGAAGTCGAAGATGGTCTGCAGGAACTTGCCATAGGCGATCACCACCGCCGGCTGGTCGCCTATGGCCGCTCTCAGCGTGATCGCCAGCTGCGAGAAGTCCACGCCTCCCAGCAGCAGGCCCAGCGGCGGCGTGATGATATCGGCCACGAAGGACGACACGATCTTGCCGAAGGCCGCGCCCAGGATGATGCCGACCGCCAGGTCGACCACATTGCCTCGCATGGCGAACTTCTTGAACTCGGCGATGATACTCATGCTGTACTCCTTTGGATGGTTTCGAAGAGACGATAGCCGATTGTGATCGCTTCGCTCGGGTTTGGAACCTCAGGGACGGTCTTCAGGTTCCCCAGGCGCGGCAAATCGCCCGGAAAGAGGCAACTGGTCGTGGCTGTCGCACTTTGTCGAAGGCCTCGGGTCCACCCTGTAAGACGATGGCTACGGCCTTCGCGCTTCAAACCCACTGCGCCCAAGGAGCCTCTGATGGTTGCCAAACACGACCTGCACAAAGACTTTCCCGAGTACGCCGAACAGCTGGACAGTCGTCCGCAGTCCGATCCGGATTTCGCCAAGCTGCTGGAGGACTACCAGAAGCTCGATCAGCAGATCCTCGCTCTGGAAGAGGTGGAGGAATCCAGTGGCGATGAAGATCTAGGTCGCCTGCGTCGGGAACGTGTCCTGCTCAAGGACAAAATTGCCCAGCAGCTGAAATACCCGTCCTAGCCGGCCCGGGCTCTGCCTGCCGCGTCGAGCCGCGCTCGGCGCGATTGGCAAGGGCTGTCGACGTTGCCATCATGGCCTCCCTCAGGAGAGGGCCGATGACAGACGAAGTGGCGATGTACCAACAATGGCACCTGTGGATCACCGAAGCGGCCGTGGAAGACCAACGCCGCCGGGTGCAACGGGAATTCGCTGAATACAGCCGGCTGCTCGCCTGTCTGCAGCATCTCGAACAGGAGCGCTGGCAGCAGGCGTTGCCGGTCTGGCTCCGGGGTGATTCGGGCCTGATCTCGACGCTCAAACACTAGTGTCAGAGCCCTTTGTCGGAGAGCTGGATGACATTTTGCTGAACGACGAGCGGCGCCTGGCGGTCAATGGGATACCCCAAAGGAATTTCGCGGGGTGAGCGAGGTTAATCCGGCCTACCTGGCCCTCTCAACGAGGATGTCCCCATGAAGCGTACCGCCCTGATCGCCCTGATGATGTTCGCCACCGCACCCGTGTTTGCCCAGGATCTCTGTGCGGTTCAGCTGCAGAAGTTGGACGATGCCAGCAAAATGAAGACCAATATGATCGGGCCGGGCAGTTCCCAGGCCAAACAGATTGCCGAATTCCGCAAGAACGCCATGGCCGCTCAGAAGGCCGGCGACGAGAAGACCTGCATCGCTCAGGCCAACCAGGCCCTGACCATGCTGCGTCAGCCAGGTGGCGAGGGCAACTAGTCCTCGAGGCCGTAAATCCCGGAGGCGCGCTTCGCGAGAAGCGCGCCTTTTTACTGTCTATGCATCCAGTCGTGGTATGCTGGGAAACTCTTTCCTTCTCGACTGGAGCACTCCGCCATGGCCAAGGCCAAGCGTCTCTACGGCTGCACCGAGTGTGGCGCCACCTTTCCCAAGTGGGCGGGCCAGTGCGGCGAGTGCGGTGCCTGGAATACCCTGGTGGAAACCGTCGTCGAGACCTCCGCCGTGCCCTCCGGTCGCGCCGGCTGGGCTGGAGCCCAGGCGACCATCAAGACCCTGGCCGAGGTCAGCGTCGAGGAAACCCCGCGCTTCACCACCGACTCCACCGAACTCGACCGCGTACTGGGTGGCGGTCTGGTGGATGGCTCCGTGGTGCTGATCGGCGGCGATCCGGGCATCGGCAAATCCACCATCCTGCTGCAGACCCTCTGCCACCTGGCCGCGCGCATGCCGGCGCTCTATGTCACCGGTGAGGAGTCCCAGCAGCAGGTGGCCATGCGCGCCCGGCGGCTGGGCCTGCCGGAAGACAAGCTCAAGGTCATGACCGAGACCTGCATCGAGACCATCGTCGCCACCGCGCGCCAGGAAAAGCCGCGGGTCATGGTGATCGACTCCATCCAGACCATCTTCACCGAGCAGCTGCAGTCCGCACCCGGCGGGGTGGCCCAGGTGCGCGAGAGCGCGGCGCTGCTGGTGCGCTTCGCCAAGCAGACCGGTACCGCCATCTTCCTGGTCGGCCACGTCACCAAGGAAGGCGCCCTGGCTGGCCCCCGGGTGCTGGAGCACATGGTCGACACCGTGCTCTATTTCGAGGGTGAGTCCGACGGGCGCCTGCGCATGCTGCGCGCGGTCAAGAATCGCTTTGGCGCGGTCAACGAGCTGGGCGTGTTCGGCATGACCGACAAGGGCCTCAAGGAGGTTTCCAACCCCTCGGCGATCTTTCTCAATCGCGCTCAGGAGGCCGTGGCCGGCAGCGTGGTCATGGCGACGTGGGAGGGTTCGCGGCCCATGTTGGTGGAGGTGCAGGCGCTGGTGGACACCAGTCACCTGGCCAATCCGCGGCGGGTCACCGTGGGCCTGGACCAGAATCGCCTGGCCATGCTGCTGGCCGTGCTGCACCGTCATGGCAGCATTCCTACCTACGACCAGGACGTCTTCATCAACGTGGTCGGCGGGGTCAAGGTACTGGAGACGGCGGTGGACCTGGCGCTGATGTCGGCGGTGATCTCCAGTCTGAGGGACCGCGCCTTGCCGCATGATCTGCTGGTGTTCGGCGAGATCGGCCTGTCCGGCGAGATCCGGCCGGTGCCCAGTGGCCAGGAGCGCCTCAAGGAGGCCGCCAAGCACGGTTTCAAGCGTGCCATCGTGCCCAAGGGCAATGCGCCCAAGGATCCGCCGCCCGGTCTGCAGGTGGTGGCGGTGACCCGGCTGGAGCAGGCGCTGGATGCGCTGTTCGAATAGCCTGGAGCGGCTTTTGTAATATTTTTTAAAACTCTGGGCGGGCGAGGGTGGTCTATCAGGCGCTTCCATGACCCTGGATACCCGCCATGCCTCGTCTGCTCTCCTTGTCCGTACTCATCGCCGGCCTTGTCTCCAGTGCCCTGGCCCAGGCTTCCGATCCCAATGGCACCGCCCCGGCCAGTCTGGAAGTGGATCAGCTCGAATGGCAGCACGCCGATGAAGGCAGCGTCTTCAACTGGGACCTGGAGGGCTGGGCCTTTGGCGGCGGCGCCAATCGCCTGGATTTCCGCAGCCAGGGCGAGCGTACCAATGGCCATACCGAGCAGGCCGAGGTGCAGGCGCTCTGGGGCCATGTCCTGACCCAGGGCTGGGGCACCGTCGCCGGTATCCGCCAGGATTTCAAACCGGGTTCGCCACAGACCTGGGCTGCCCTGGGTATCCAGGAGCACGATCCCGAGGATCTCGACGTCGAGATCACCGCCTTCATCGGCGAGAACAACCAGACGGCGTTGCGCCTGGAAGCCGAATACGACTGGGCGCTGACCCAGCGGCTCATCCTGCAGCCTCACACCGAACTCAACTTCTATGGCCGCAACGACGAGTCACGCGGCCAGGGCGCGGGCTTCGCCGAAAGCGAAGCCGGGCTGCGCCTGAGATACCAGGTGACGCCGGAAGTGGCGCCCTATGTCGGGGTGTCCTGGAATGCCACCCATGGCAACACTGCCGCCATGGCGCGGGAAGAGGGTGAAGACACCCACGATGCCCGGCTGGTGGTGGGTCTGCATCTGGAGTTCTAACAGTAAGGTCGAGAAGACGAACCTTCCCGTAGGTTGGCGCTGAGCGCAGCGAAGCCCAACGCCGTCAACCTGGTGAAAAAGGCTGTGCCGTTTTCCACCGGCTTCACCGATCGCGGCCATGGCGGTCCGCCGCTGCGGCCGCTCCTACAGGTTCAGCTACTCCGGTAGGAGCGGCCCATGGCCGCGATCAAATTGACCTACCGCTCCCCCAGCGCCGCCAACTCGCGCTCCAGCAGGGTCTCGTCACCAAGGTTCAGCTCCACCAGTCGGCGCAGGTGGCTGATGGAATCCAGGTCGATCTGCCGGCAGGCGAAGGCCAGCTGTTCCGGGGTTTCCCGCACCAGCTCCACATCCATGCTCACCTGGGTCTCGTCGTTGAGCAGGACGCGCAACTGATAGTCCGCGCCCGGCTGGGCGGACCAGTCGGCAGGTCTCGCCAACAGCACGCCCTTGAGCGAGATGTCGTCCACGGGCGCTGCCCACTGGCGCTCACCCTGGTGCAACTGCGCGGGGGCATCGAAGGTGAAGCGGGTAAAGCGGCGACGCTCGTTGGTGTCGTTCATGGAAGGCTTCCTGAGGTTTCCTGATCACTGTAGACGACAGCCGTCGTCCCGTATCGACTTCTCCTGCGAGGGTAGCGGTCCCGGCCCGTCGGAGCCAGAACGAGACGGCTCATTGGTCGCCTGGGTGCGAGCAGCGGCCTTTTGGTCAAGCTTTGGAGGCGTCCTCGGGGCGCCAGCCGTACTCGCGCGCATGGCGGACCAGATCCGCCGGCTTCTGGATGTCCAGCTTGCGGCGGATGCTCAGGCGGTGGGTCTCCACCGTACGCACGCTGAGGTTCAGTTGCTGGGCCATGGTCTTGTTGTTGAGCCCCTGGGCCATCAGCAGCAGCACCTGGCGCTCGCGCGGGGTGAGTTCGCCTTCGCTGGCGCCGCCTTCACCCAGGCGGGCGGCGATGGCGCTGCTGTAGAAGCGTCCGCCCACCGCCAGTGCCTCGACCGCGGCGATGATCTCTTCGGAAGGGGCATCCTTGAGTACGTAGCCGGCCGCGCCCACCCGCAGCGAGGTACTGACGTATTCACGATTGTCGTACATGCTCAGGATCAGCACCCGGGCGCGCGGCGCCCGCGCGGCGATCTGGGCGGTCAGCTCCAAGCCGTTGATGTCCTTGAGGCCGATGTCCACCAGCAGGATGTCGGGGTCGAGGCGCGCCAGCAGGTCGAGGGCCTCCGCGCCGCTGCCGGCTTCACCGACCACGGTGAAGCGCTCGATGGTGCCCAGTAGCGCCCGCACCCCGGCGCGGACCAGGGCATGATCGTCGACCAGGACGATGCGGATCGGCGTCATGTCGGGCTCTCCTCGTCGGCGGCAAGGTCCGAGCGTAGCAGAACCACGTCCAGGGTCGTGCCGCCGGGTCCGGACTGGATGGCGCAGCGGCCGCCGAAGAGCTCCACCCGTTCGCGGATGTTGCGCAGGCCGATGCCGCCGCTGAGGCGTTCCACCTGGCCGGTGTCGAAGCCGCGACCGTCGTCGTGCACGGTCAGGCAGATCCAACGACCGCGCCGTTGCAGATCGATCACCACGTGCCGCGCCGCGGCGTGGCGTTCGATATTGGTCAAGGCCTCCTGGACGATGCGAAACAGGGCGACGTCCATGTCGCCGCCGGCGGGGCTGTCATCCAGGGTCTGCCGGTAATCCACCGCCAGATCGCTGCGCTGGCGAAATTCCTCCACCAACTGGCCGAGGGCGGCCGGCAGACCAAGGGTATCCAGCAGCGAGGGATGCAGGTCGTGGGAGATGCGGCGGATCTCGCCGATGGCCGCGGCCAGGCGCTGGGTGCCCTCACGCAGGGTCTCACCGGCGCTGGGCTTGCTCGCGTCCAGTTCGCGGCTGGCCAGTTCGAACTGGAACTTGATGGACACCAGCAACTGGCTGATACCGTCGTGCAGCTCGCGTGACAGCCGCGAGCGCTCTTCCTCCTGGGAGGTGATGAGACGCTGGGTCAGCTGCTTGAGCTTGCGATCGGCCTGGCGGTGCTCGCTGACGTTGAGCGTCAGGCCGCCGGCGAACACCAGCAATACCGCCACCAGCGCCACCGCGGCGCTGGCCAGCAGGGTGGTGCGGATACCGGCGGCCACGTCGTGGCGCACCTGGGCGAGGGCCGCGTCGACGTCGTCCAGGTAGAGGCCGGTGCCCAGCACCCAGCCCCAGCGCTGCAGCTGGGTCACGTAGGCGAGTTTCGCCGCCATCTGGCCGGTGGAGGGCTTCTGCCAGCCGTAGCGCTGGAAGCCATCGCCCGTGCGGGCGCTTTTGAACAGCGCCTGGATCACCAGCAGACCGTTGCCATCGGTGAGCTGCCAGAGGTCCTGACCGACCAACTCGGGCTGGCGCGGATGCATGAGATTGCGTCCGTGCTGGTCGTAGACGAAGAAGTAGCCGTCGCTGCCGAAATTCAGGCTGGCCAGCAGCGCCAGTACCTTGGCCTTGGTTTCCTCGTCGTCACGGCCGCTGCCGTACAACGGCTGGATGGCGCTGACGCCCATCTCCACATAGTTGCGCAGCTCGGTCTTCTTGCTGTTGAGGATGCTGTGTTCGAGCAGATGTGCCTGCTGCTCGCCCAGGCGCTGACTCTGTTCCAGCACCACCAGGCAGACCGCTGCCACTGCCAGCAGCAGGGGCAGGAGACCGAGGGCGACCATCTTGTATTTGAGCTGCATCGGGACCTGTCTGGGGCGGGTGTCTACGTAGAACTACGTAGCGGGCCTTGGGTAGTTCTGCGAATTTCGCTGTCGCGTCGCGCCGCCGATAGTAATATGGCTCCGCTGTGGGCTCTCACAATAACAAGTATCGTCGCGGCCACTGGCGCGCGGCAGGAGAACAAGCATGACCCGAATGGCCAGCCATCTAGCCTGGTTCGCCGTTGCTGTACTGGGCGCCTTCGCGCTGGGTACCGTGGCGCTGAGTCGAGGCGAAGCGATCAACGCCCTCTGGATCGTGGTCGCCGCCGTGGCGATCTACCTCGTTGCCTATCGTTACTACAGCCTGTTCATCGCCACCAAGGTGATGGGGCTCGATGCCAAGCGTGCCACGCCTGCCGTCCTCAACAACGACGGCCTGGACTACGTGCCCACCAACAAGCACATCCTCTTCGGCCACCACTTCGCCGCCATCGCCGGTGCCGGTCCGCTGGTCGGCCCGGTGCTCGCCGCCCAGATGGGCTACCTGCCCGGCACCCTCTGGCTGATCGCCGGGGTGGTCTTCGCCGGTGCGGTGCAGGACTTCGTGGTCCTGTTCCTCTCCACCCGCCGCAATGGCCGCTCCCTGGGCGACATGGTGCGCGAGGAGATGGGACGCATCCCCGGTACCATCGCGCTGTTCGGCTGCTTCCTGATCATGATCATCATCCTCGCAGTGCTGGCGCTGATCGTGGTCAAGGCCCTGGCCGAGAGCCCCTGGGGCATGTTCACGGTGATCGCCACCCTGCCGATCGCCATGTTCATGGGCGTCTACATGAGATACATCCGCCCCGGTCGCATCGGCGAGATCTCGCTGATCGGCGTGGTGCTGCTGCTGGCCTCCATCTGGGCCGGTGGCCTGGTCGCCGCCGATCCGGTCTGGGGCCCGGCCTTCACCTTCACCGGCATACAGATCACCTGGATGCTGATCGGCTACGGCTTCGTCGCCGCCGTGTTGCCGGTCTGGCTGGTACTGGCCCCGCGTGACTACCTGTCCACCTTCCTCAAGATCGGCACCATCATCGCCCTGGCCATCGGTATCCTGGTGACCATGCCGATGCTCAAGATGCCGGCCCTGACCCAGTTCGTCGACGGTACCGGCCCGGTCTGGAAGGGCACCCTGTTCCCCTTCCTGTTCATCACCATCGCCTGCGGCGCGGTGTCCGGCTTCCATGCCCTGATCAGCTCAGGCACCACGCCCAAGCTGATCGCCAAGGAAACCCATGCCCGCTACATCGGCTACGGCGCCATGCTGATGGAGTCCTTCGTCGCCATCATGGCCATGGTCGCCGCCTCGGTGATCGAGCCGGGCGTCTACTTCGCCATGAACAGTCCGGCCGCCGTGGTCGGCGCCGACGTGGTGTCGGTGGCCGCCAAGATCAGCACCTGGGGCTTCGTGGTGACGCCTGAGATGCTGCAGGCCACCGCCACCGAGATCGGTGAGCACACCATCCTGGCGCGTGCCGGTGGTGCGCCGACCCTGGCGGTGGGCATCGCCCAGATCATGCACAACGTGCTGCCGGGCGAGAACACCATGGCCTTCTGGTACCACTTCGCGATCCTGTTCGAGGCGCTGTTCATCCTCACCGCGGTGGACGCCGGTACCCGTGCCGGGCGCTTCATGCTGCAGGATTTGCTGGGCAGTTTCGTGCCATCCCTGAAGCGGACCGACTCCTGGACTGCCAACGTCATCGGTACCGCCGGTTGCGTCGCCCTCTGGGGCTGGCTGCTGTACCAGGGCGTGGTCGATCCGCTGGGCGGCATCAACACCCTCTGGCCGCTGTTCGGTATCTCCAACCAGATGCTCGCCGGTATCGCCCTGATGCTGGGCTCCGTGGTCCTGATCAAGATGAAGCGCCAGCGCTATGTCTGGGTCACCCTGGTGCCAGCCGTCTGGCTGCTGATCTGCACCACCACCGCCAGCCTGATCAAGCTGTTCGATTCGAATCCGGCGGTCGGCTTCCTGGCCCTGGCCAAGAAGTACAGCACCGCCATGGACCAAGGCCAGGTGATCGCCCCGGCCAAGAGCATGGAGCAGATGCAGCACATCGTCTTCAACGCCTACACCAACGCCACCCTGTCGGTACTGTTCCTGGTGGTGGTGATGAGCATTCTGTTCTTTTCCATCAAGGTCGGTCGCGCCGCCCTGGCCAAGCCCGAGCGCAGCGATCGCGAAACCCCCTTCCAGCCGGTAGCGGGTTCCTAAAGGAGCACTCTCATGTTCAATGACCTGGGTCGCATGGGCAAATACCTCGGGCAGGCCGCCAAGATGCTGGTGGGCATGCCCGACTACGACACCTATGTCGAGCACATGCGTGGCAAGCATCCTGATCAGCCGGTGATTAGCTACGAAGCCTTCTTCCGCGAACGCCAGGAAGCGCGCTACGGTGGCGGCAAGTCCGGCGCCATCCGCTGCTGCTGACCATGGGTCACCCAAGGCCGGGCTCCATGCCCGGCCTCTTTCTGTCTGGAGTTTTCCATGCGTGAACCTATTCCCGTCACCGTCCTGACCGGCTTTCTCGGTGCCGGCAAGACCACCCTGCTCAAGCACATCCTGCAGGCCGAGCACGGTCTCAAGATCGCCGTGATCGAAAACGAATTCAGTGCCCTGGACGTCGATGGCGAACTGCTCGAAGACGCCGGCGCGGTACAACTGATGAAGGTGGCCAACGGCTGTGTCTGTTGCACCGGCAGCAAGGACCTGGCCTATGCCCTGACCGTGCTGCTGGAGCGGCTGGACAGCGGAGAGCTGGATTTCGAGCGTCTGGTGGTGGAGTGCACGGGCCTCGCCGATCCCGGTCCGGTGGCCCAGACCTTCTTCACCGACGACCTCTTGCGCGAACGCTACCTGCTCGACGGGGTACTCACCCTGGTGGACGCCGTCCATGCCAGCGAGCAACTGAGCGATCCGCTGTTGCAGGCGCAGATCGGGTTCGCCGATCGCCTGCTGCTGACCAAGCTCGACCTGGCCGAACCGGCGGCCGTCGAGGCGCTGGAGAACCGCCTGCAGCGCATCAACCGCCGCGCGCCGATCCGCCATGTCGATCATGGCCGGATCGAGTTGGCCGAGCTGCTGGATATCCGCGGCTTCAACCTGCACGACGAAGACCTGGCGCCGCCCACGCTGTTCCGGCCGCTGCGACCGGTGTCGGAAGCCGTCAGTCTTACCGAGCGCATCCAGTCCATTGCCATCCGTGAGGCGCGCCCCTACGACCAGGACAAGATCGGCAAGGTCATGGAGATGCTGCTCGATACCCTCGGCTGCGACCTGCTGCGCTACAAAGGGCTGCTGAACATCGCCGGCGAGGATCGCCGCCTGCTATTCCAGGGCGTACAGCAGATCTATGCCGCCGACTGGGAGCGTGACTGGCTGGCGGACGAGGAGCGCGAGAGTCGCGTCGTGCTGATCGGCATGGATCTGCCGGAAGACCGCATCCGCGCGGCCTTCGACCGGGCGGTGGCCAAGGGGTAAGGCCTATTCCGCAGGCTGGCCGGTACGACTGGCCAGCCGCTCCAGGGCGGCCTTGAGCTTGGGATCGCGGATCCCGGCCGCGACCTCGCGCAGGCTGTCGGCGCCCACCTGGCTGACCTGCCGCACGGGGCGAGCCCGGGTGGCGACGCCAGGACTCGGCTGCATCTTGAACTGCACCCGCATGAGGCCGGCGAACTCCGGCGCCTGTTGCAAAAGCCGGAGCAGGCGGCGCTGCTGATAGCGCAGTCGCGTCGCCCAGTGGGCGTCGTTGACCACCAGCAACAGGGTGCCCTCGCGCCAGCTGGCCACCCGGCAGTGGGGGCGAGCGGCCGGTTGCAACTGCTCTTCCAGCAACTGTTGCAGACGCCCCAGTCGCTCGGCCTCGCGAAACAGCGCCTTGAGCGGTTTGGCCTGGCGCAGCAGGGCAGCGGGAGCGATGGCAGGAAGCGGGCGAAAGGCCATGCGCAGGACTCGCGATGGGCGAAGAGAGGACGCCGATGGTAACAGATCGCTCTGGCGTCCTGGCGGCTGGTGCCCCGTCGTTCTTTCCTCATCGGCATTTCCGAGTAGAATGCCCGATTACCATTGCGGGACACCGCGGGCTTCAACCCCCGCGCCTAGGCGTCTGGCCAGGCTCTGTAGAGGCCTTGCCGCCCGTTTCGCTCCTCTCATTCCAGCGGAAGAATTCCAGTCGATATGTTTGCGCCTTTGTTGAAGAAATTCTTTGGAAGCAAGAACGAACGAGATGTCAAACGCCTAGGCAAGGTCGTGGTGGCCACCAATGCGTTCGAATCCCAGATTGCCTCCTTGAGCGACGAGCAACTGCGCGCCAAGACCGAGGAATTCAAGCAGCGCGTAGCCAAGGGCGAGTCCCTCGATGCGCTGATGCCCGAAGCCTTCGCCGTGGTCCGCGAGGCGGGCAAGCGCGTCATGGGCATGCGCCACTTCGATGTCCAGCTGATCGGCGGTGCCGCGCTGCACGAAGGCAAGATCGCCGAGATGCGTACCGGTGAGGGCAAGACCCTGGTGGGAACCCTGCCGGTCTACCTCAACGCGCTGTCCGGCAAGGGCGTACACGTGGTCACGGTGAACGACTACCTGGCCCGCCGCGACGCCAACTGGATGCGGCCGCTGTATGAATTCCTCGGGCTGTCGGTGGGCATCATCCTGCCGTTCCAGCCGCCGGAAGAGAAACGTGCCGCCTACGCCTCGGACATCACCTACGGCACCAACAACGAGTTCGGCTTCGACTACCTGCGCGACAACATGGCCTTCAGCATGGCCGAGAAGTACCAGCGCGAGCTGAACTTTGCGGTGGTCGACGAGGTGGACTCCATCCTCATCGACGAAGCCCGGACCCCGCTGATCATCTCCGGCCAGGCCGAAGACAGCTCCGAGCTCTATCAGAAGATCAACCTGCTGATTCCGCGCCTGCAACAGCACATCGAGGAAGAGGAAGGCAATCCGACCCAGGTCGGTCACTACACCATCGATGAAAAGACCCGCCAGGTGGAAATCACCGAGCTGGGTCACCAGTTCATCGAGGAAATGCTCACCGAAACCGGTCTGCTGGCCGAAGGCGAGAGCCTCTACTCCGCGCACAACCTGGGCCTCCTGACCCACGTGTTCGCTGGCCTGCGTGCCCACACCCTGTTCCATCGCAACGTCGAGTACATCGTCCAGCAGGACCAGGTGCTGCTGATCGACGAGCACACCGGCCGTACCATGCCGGGCCGCCGTCTTTCCGAAGGCCTGCACCAGGCCATCGAGGCCAAGGAAGGACTGCCGATCCAGCCCGAGAGCCAGACCCTGGCCTCGACCACCTTCCAGAACTACTTCCGCCTCTACAACAAGCTCGGTGGCATGACCGGCACCGCCGATACCGAGGCCTTCGAGTTCCGCCAGATCTACAACCTCGACGTGCTGGTGATCCCGACCCACCGCGAGGTCGCCCGTAAGGACTTCAACGACCTGGTCTACCTGACCCAAGCGGAGAAGTACCAGGCGATCATCGAGGACGTGAAGCAGTGCCAGGCCGAAGGCCGTCCGGTGCTGGTGGGTACCGCCTCCATCGAGAGCTCCGAGTACGTCGACCAGCTGCTGACCCAGGCCGGCATCGAGCACAAGGTGCTCAACGCCAAGTACCACGAGCGCGAAGCCGAGATCATCGCCCAGGCCGGTCGTCCGGGCGCCGTGACCATCGCCACCAACATGGCCGGTCGCGGTACCGACATCCTGCTCGGCGGCAACTGGGAAGTCGAAGTCGCGGCCCTGGAAAATCCCACCGAGGAGCAGATCGCCGCGATCAAGGCCGCCTGGCAGGCACGTCACAAGCAGGTCATCGATGCTGGCGGCCTGCACGTGATCGCCTCCGAGCGCCACGAATCCCGCCGGATCGACAACCAGCTGCGTGGCCGTGCCGGTCGCCAGGGCGACCCGGGTTCCAGCCGCTTCTACCTGTCGCTGGAAGACAGCCTGATGCGCATCTTCGCCTCCGACCGGGTGAAGAATTTCATGAAGGCCCTGGGGATGCAGGGCGGCGAGGCCATCGAGCATCGCATGGTCACCAACGCCATCGAAAAGGCGCAGCGCAAGGTCGAAGGCCGCAACTTCGATATCCGCAAGCAGCTGCTGGAATACGATGACGTGGCCAACGAGCAGCGCAAGGTGATCTATCACATGCGCGACACCCTGCTGGCCAACGAAGACGTCGGCGACACCATCAAGGGCTTCCGCGAGGAAACCCTGACCCAGGTGATCAACGAGCATATCCCGCCGCAGTCGTTGCCCGAGCAGTGGGACGTGCCCGGTCTGGAAGCCGAGATCTACAGTGTCTTCGGCCTGCAACTGCCCATCGGTCAGTGGCTGGACGAGGATGACAAGCTGTACGAGGACACCCTGCGGGTGAAAATCCTCGACCAGCTCGAAGCCGCCTACCTGGAAAAGGAAGACATGGCCGGTCGCGAGGCCCTGCGCAACTTCGAGAAGCAGATGCTGCTGCGGGTGGTCGACGACCTCTGGAAGGACCACCTCACCACCATGGATCACCTGCGTCACGGCATCCATCTGCGCGGCTACGCTCAGAAGAACCCCAAGCAGGAATACAAGCGCGAGTCCTTCAACCTGTTCCAGGAGCTGTTGGAAAGCATCAAGCGCGACACCATTCGCGTGCTGTCCCACGTTCAGGTCCGCCGCGAAGATCCGGCCGAGGAAGAGGAGCGCATGCGCCGCGAGGCCGAGGCCCTGGCCGAGCGCATGGAGTTCCAGCATGCCGAGGCGCCTTCGCTGGTCGACCCCGAGGTGATCGAGGACGAGCAGGGCGAGGACACCGTGGTGCCCTTGCAGCCCCAGCGCAACGATCAGAAGATCGGGCGCAACGAGCCGTGCCCCTGTGGGTCCGGCAAGAAGTACAAGCAGTGCCACGGCAAACTCGACTAAGGTTTTGCCGAAACGGCCGAGGCGACGGCAACCTGTCGGCATAGCCGCCGACAGGTTGTAAACTCTCGCTAGGCTGTCTGCGCCCCTTGCCCAGGCTGGGCGAAGCGGGTGCTGGAATCCCGATTTCCACGCCGCGACCGGTTTTCCGCTCGCGGCGTTTCCTTTTCTTCCACTGGAGTTTTCCCATGGCTGTCGGTCTCGGTCCGCTCTCCACGCTGCACCCGGTTCCCGGTTTCGAACTCGGTATCGCCTCCGCCGGCATCAAGCGTCCCGGGCGCAAGGATGTGGTGGTGATGCGTTGCGCCGAAGGCTCCAGCGTGGCCGGTGTCTTCACCCTCAATGCCTTCTGCGCGGCGCCGGTGATCATCGCCCGGCAGCGTTTCACCGGTCCGGTACGCTATCTGCTGACCAACACCGGCAATGCCAACGCCGGTACCGGTCAGCCTGGCCTGACCGCGGCCGAACGCACCACCAAGACCCTGGCGACCCTGGCCAGCGTGGGCGAGGAGGCGGTACTGCCGTTCTCCACCGGCGTGATTGGCGAGCCGCTGCCCGTGGAGAAGATCGAAGCCGCGCTGCCGGCCGCCCTGGCCGATCTGGCCGAGGACAACTGGGCCGCCGCCGCCAGCGGCATCATGACTACCGATACCCTGCCCAAGGGCGCCAGTCGGCAGTTCCAGGTGGACGGCACCACCGTCACCGTGACCGGCATCAGCAAGGGCGCCGGCATGATCAGGCCGAACATGGCCACTATGCTCGGCTACGTGGCTACCGACGCCAAGGTCGCGCGGGGCCTGTTGCAGGACCTGCTGGCCGATGCCGCCAACCGCTCCTTCAACCGCATTACCATCGACGGCGACACCTCCACCAACGACTGCTGCATGCTGGTGGCTACCGGTCGCGCGGCCATGGCGGAAATCGCCCAGCCCAGCGGTGAAGCCTTCGAGCAGCTGCGCGACGCGGTCTTCTCGGTGTTCGCCGAACTGGCCCAGGCCATCGTGCGCGATGGCGAGGGTGCCACCAAGTTCGTCACCGTGCAGGTCAATGGCGGTGCCAACGCCCAGGAATGCCTGGACGTCGGCTATGCCGTCGCCCATTCGCCGCTGATCAAGACCGCGCTGTTCGCCTCCGATCCCAATTGGGGCCGCATCCTGGCCGCCGTTGGCCGGGCTGGAGTGCCGAGCCTCGACGTCAGCCTGATCGACGTCTTCCTCGGGGATGTCCAGATCTGCCAGCAGGGCGGTCGTGCGGCCACCTACACCGAAGCGCAGGGCGCGCGGGTCATGGGCCAGGCGGAGATCGAGATCCGTATCGAGTTGGGCCGTGGCAGCCATGCCGAGACCATCTGGACCACCGACCTGTCCCACGACTATGTGAAGATCAACGCCGAGTACCGTACCTGACGGCTACCCGGCGCTTCGGCGTCCGCCGTCTGGCGGGCGCCTGCGCGCGGTCCGCCGGGGCCGCATCGTTCCGAGGAATTCCCGCATGTCCCAGCTGCAACTCGTGATCGGCAACAAGAATTTCTCCTCCTGGTCGCTACGGGCCTGGCTGGCCATGGAGCTCAGTGGTGCTGCCTATGAAGAGCTGCCGGTTCCGCTCTATGCGCCCAACAGCCGCGCCTTGCTCAAGGCCCAGTCGCCGACCGGCAAGGTGCCCGTGCTCAAGCTGGAAGAGGGCACCATCTGGGACTCCCTGGCCATCGTCGAGTATCTCGCCGAGACCTATCCCGACGCCGGGCTATGGCCCGTGGATACCCTGGCGCGCGCCCATGCCCGAGCCCTGTGCGCCGAGATGCACAGTGGCTTCCTCGCCCTGCGCCGCGAGCTGCCCATGGACCTGCGTCGTCGGCAGCGGCTGAAGTCCACCACGGCCGAGGCGGTGGAAGATATCCAGCGCATCCAGCGCCTGTGGCGCGAATGCCGCGAGCGCTATGGCCAGCAGGGCCCCTATCTGTTTGGTACGCCGACCATCGCCGATGCCTTCTATGCGCCGGTGGCGAGTCGTTTCCATAGCTACGGGGTGGAGCTGTCGGCCGAAGCGGCCGCCTATGTCGAAACCATCTACGCCTGGCCGGCCTTTCAGCGCTGGCTGGCGGAGGCAGAAACGGAGGAGCAGAGCGCATGACTCGTCTGCATGTCGTCGCGGCGGTGATCCGCGATCCCCAGGGGCGGATCCTTATCGCCCAGCGCCCGGCACACAAGCACCAGGGTGGACTCTGGGAGTTTCCGGGAGGCAAGGTCGAGGCTGGTGAAGCTCCGGCCGTGGCGCTCGAGCGCGAGCTGGCCGAGGAGCTGGGCATCAGGGTGACAGCGGCCCGCCCGCTGTTGCAGGTCCGCCACGACTATCCCGACCAGGCGGTGCTGCTGGACGTCTGGCAGGTGGATGCCTTCACCGGCGAGGCCCATGGCGCCGAGGGCCAGCCGCTGGCCTGGGTCGCCCCGCGCGCGCTGCTCGACTATGACTTTCCCGCGGCCAACCGGCCCATCGTCCAGGCCGCGCGCCTACCGGAGCGCTACCTTATCACCCCCGGCGAGTTGACCACCGCGGAATTGCTCAATGGCCTGCACCGGGCGCTGGACAGTGGCATCCGCCTGGTCCAGCTGCGTACGCCGGACAACTTCGATCCCCAGTACCGCGACCTGGCTGGCGACGTCCAGGGGCTCTGCACCGGTCGCGCCCAGCTGATGCTCAAGGGTCCGCTGGAATGGCTGGGGGATTTCCCCGCCGCCGGCTGGCACCTGACCGCCGAACAGTTGCGCCGCTATGCGCCCAATGGCCGACCCTTTCCGGAACAGCGCCTGCTGGCAGCTTCCTGCCACGACGCCGAAGAGCTGGCCCTGGCCCAGCAGATGGGCGTGGATTTCGTCACCCTGTCGCCGGTGATGTCTACCACCAGCCATCCCGGCGCTCCGACCCTGGGCTGGGTCAAGGCCCAGCAACTGCTGGCCGACTGCAATCTGCCAGCCTATCTGTTGGGTGGTCTCGGCGAGGATGACCTCAGCGGTGCCTGGCAGGCCGGCGCCCAGGGCGTGGCGGCGATCCGGGCGTTCTGGCCCACCCCGGCGCAGGTTGAGCCGTAGGTTGGCGCTGAGCGCAGCGAAGCCCAACACGGTGGCCCGTGCTCGTGGCTGTTGGGCTTCGACGATAGAACCGTCTCAGCCCAACCTACGGTTGATGCCTGGACGTTAGGGGCATCACTGCCATGACGGTCCGCCAATGCGGTCGCTCCTACAGGTTCAGACATCACTGTAGAAGCGGCCCATGGCCGCGATAAACCTGAATCCCCATGAAAAAGCCCGCCAATCGGCGGGCTTTTCCTGTCGGCGGGAAAATTACAACCGCGGATAGTCTATGTAGCCTACCGGACCTTTGCTGTAGAAGGTATCCGGGTGCGGCTCATTGAGCGGGGCATCCTGCTCCAGGCGTTGCGGCAGGTCCGGGTTGGCGATGAAGGGCACGCCGAAAGCCACGGCATCAGCCTTGCCCTCGTCCAGCCAGGCGTTGGCCTGGTCCTTGTCGAACTTCTCGTTGGCGATATAGACGCCGCCGAAGGCTGCCTTGAGCTCCGGGCCGAGGCTGTCGCTGCCCGCCGCTTCGCGGATGCAGATGAAGGCCACCTGGCGCTTGCCCAGTTCGCGGGCCACGTAGCCGAAGGTGGCAGCGGGGTCGCTGTCACCCATGGTGTGCATGTCGCCGCGGGTGGACAGGTGCATGCCGACGCGATCGGCGCCCCAGACGTCGATGCAGGCATCGGTTACCTCCAGCAGCAGCCGGGCACGATTCTCGATGGAGCCGCCGTAGGCATCGTTACGCTGGTTGGTGTCGCTCTGCAGGAACTGGTCGAGCAGGTAGCCATTGGCACCATGAACCTCGACGCCATCGAAGCCGGCGCGCTTGGCGTTTTCGGCGCCACGGCGGTAGGCGGCGACGATACCCGGGATTTCCTCGGTTTCCAGCGCCCGTGGGGTGACGTAGTCACGCTTGGGACGTAGCAGGCTGACGTGGCCCTGGGCGGCGATGGCGCTCGGTGCCACCGGGAGTTCGCCATCGAGGTAGCGGGGATCGGAGATACGGCCAACGTGCCAGAGTTGCAGGACGATACGGCCGCCAGCCTTGTGCACGGCGGTGGTTATGCGCTGCCAGCCGGCCACCTGCGCATCGGACCAGATACCAGGGGTGTCGGGATAGCCCACGCCCATGGGATCCACCGAGGTGGCTTCGGTGATGATCAGGCCCGCCGAGGCGCGTTGCACATAGTATTCGACCATCAGGTCGCCCGGGACCCGGCCTGGCTCGGCACGGCAGCGGGTGAGGGGCGCCATGATGACGCGGTTGGGCAGTTCCAGGGCGCCGATCTTGATCGGCTCGAACAGCTGAGTCATGGCTAGCTCTCTTGATTAGCTGGCGGTCGCCAGGCCGCTCTTGCGGGCCTGGCTGGCAGTCAGCAGGGTGGCGATTAGGGCCAGCAGGGCGAGCCCGCTGGCGGCGAGGGGTACCGCGGTAAGACCCAGGCCGTGATCGATCACCAGGCCGCCGACCCAAGCACCGAGGGCATTGCCCACGTTGAAGGCGCCGATGTTGAGGGTCGAGACCAGGTTTGGTGCGTCCTTGCCGAAGGTGACCACATTGATCTGCAGGGCGGGGACCGCGGCGAAGGCGGCGGCGGCCCAGAGGAAGAGGGTGATTTCGGCCGGCAGGAAGGCATGGCCGGTCCAGCGCAGGGCGGCGGAGGTCAGCGCCAGGGAGATGAAGATGCCCACCAGGCTGGTAGCCAGGCGCCAGTCGGCCAGCCGGCCCCCGATGAAGTTGCCCAGGGTGAGGCCCAGGCCGATCAGCAGCAGGGTACCGGTCACGCCGCGGGGCGAGACGCCGGTGACTTCCTGCAGCAGGGGCGCCACATAGGTGAAGAGGGCGAACATGGAGGCGGCGAAGAACACCGTCATCGACAGCGCCAACCAGAAGCCCAGGCCGCGCAGGGCGAGCAACTCCCGACGCAAATCGGCGCGTGGCTGGTTGCGATCGGCTGGCAGGACCCGCCAGAGGCCGATCAGGGCGACCACGCCGATGGCTGCCACCGCCCAGAAGGTCGAGCGCCAGCCAGCGGCCTGACCCAGGGCGGTGCCCAGGGGCACGCCCAGCACATTGGCCAGGGTCAGGCCGGTGAACATCAGGGCCACCGCCGAAGCGCGGCGATTCTCGGGAACCAGGCTCGCCGCCACGACGGCGCCGATACCAAAGAAGGCGCCGTGGCAGAGGGCGGTGACCACCCGGGCCAGCATCAGCATGTTGTAGCCGCTGGCCACCGCGCAGAGCAGGTTGCCGAAGATGAAGATGCCCATCAGGGCGAGCAGGGCACGCTTGCGCGGCCAGTGGGCGGTGGCCAGGGCCATGAAGGGTGCGCCGACGGCCACGCCCAGGGCATAGCCGGTGACCAGCCAGCCGGCGCTGGGAATGGACACGCCCAGGTCGGCGGCGACGTTGGGCAGGAGCCCCATGATGACGAACTCGGTGGTGCCGATGGCGAAAGCGCTCAGCGCCAGCACGATGAGAGAAGCGGGCATGAAAATTCCTTGCAGACTAGAGGTCGCGGGCGAGGCGTTGCAGGAAGGCCTGGATGGCGGCCTCGTCGCGTTGGTAGAACACCCATTGGCCGATTCGCCGCGTGGTGACCAGCCCGGCCCGGGTCAGCACCGCCAGATGCGCCGACACCGTGGACTGCGACAGCCCGGCTCGGGCCTCAATCTGGCCGGCACAGACGCCCGTGCCCAGGTCGTGTTCCTGATGCGGGAAGTACTGCTGGGGATCACGCAGCCAGCCTAGGATCTGGCGGCGCAAGGGATTGGCCAGGGCTTTGAGGATCTCGTCCATCGCGGTCGTATCGTCATATTGGGTTGTTACGAACCTTAGATCGTAAAAAATCGATGTGCAAGCTATCGATATTTGATTTCTTCAATCGCTTGGTTAGAGCCTTGCTATTGCGATAAGTGTCCGGGCGTACCGCTTCGTTCAGTTGCGATTCAGATCACGCAGCTAGAATTGCAAGGTGCGGCCCTGTCCGCCGCAATGGATTTTCAAGGAGTAAAGACATGGCGCTGCCCACTCGTATGCTTCTCGCCAGCCTGGCCTTGGCCACCCTGGCGGGATGCGCATCCCCCAATCCCTACGAAAACCAGGGTCAGGCCAGCGGTGGCACTTCCAATACCGCCAAGTACGGTGGCCTGGGTGCCCTGGCCGGTGCGGTCGCCGGTGCCGCCATCGATCACAACCATCGGGGCAAGGGCGCGCTGATCGGTGCCGCTGCCGTGGGCGCAGCCGCCGCCGGCTATGGCTACTATGCCGATCGCCAGGAAGCCGAACTGCGTCGGCAGATGGAAAATACCGGTGTCGAGGTGCAGCGCCAGGGCGACGACATCAAGCTGATCATGCCGGGCAACATCACCTTCGCTACCGATTCCGCCGATATCGCCAATAGCTTCTACAAGCCGCTGAACGATCTGGCCAATTCCTTCAAGCAGTTCGATCAGAACAGCATCGAGATTGTCGGCTACACCGACAGCACCGGCAGCCGTGCCCACAACGTCGAGTTGTCCCAGCGGCGGGCGCAAAACGTCGCTGGCTACCTGACCGCTCAGGGCGTGCCCGCGGCCCGGCTGAGCACCCGCGGTGCCGGTCCCGACGCGCCCATCGCCAGCAATGCCACCGCCGATGGTCGCGCGCAGAATCGCCGCGTCGAGGTCAATCTGCGTCCGCTTCCCGGCGCGACTGGCGCCCCCGCCCAGTAGCGACCGCTCGTCGTCCGCGACCCGCAGTTTCCGCGCCCTGGTGAAGGGTTGCGGAAACTGCTTTTTCATTTTGCGCTCTGATAGACGTCGCGAAGGCTTCCTCCTGTCAAATTGCAGGCGGCAGGCGCCTGTCCGGCTGCTACGCTAGTAGGGTTGGAGCGACACATCGCATAACGGACACGAAGGGAAGGGGTAGCCAGCCGCTTATGGCTGCTGCACGGCGGCAGAAGCCGCGGGGAGAAAGGCTTGATGGAGTGCCCGTTGCCGCAGACAGAGCAAGGCCCGGTATTGCTGGTGGTGGACGACCGCCAGGAGAACCTGTTCGCCATGCAGGCTGTGCTGGAGGTCGGAAATTGGCGGGTGATCACGGCTGCCTCGGGTGAGCGCGCCCTGCAATACCTGCTGGACGAAACCGTCGACCTGGTGCTGCTCGACGTCCAGATGCCGATCATGGATGGCTTCGAGGTGGCGCGCATCATGCGCAGCAACCTGCGCACCCGTTTCACCCCGATCATCTTCGTCTCCGCCGAAGCCCACTCCTACGAATCGGTGCTGCGTGGCTATGCCACCGGTGCGGTCGACTACCTGCTCAAGCCGGTCGATCCCAACATCCTCCGGCACAAGGTGCGCTCGCTGCTCGATCACGAGCGCAATCGCCGTGAACTGCTGCAGGCCACCCAGCAGCTGGAGCTGGCCAAGTCCTTCAGCGATTCGCTGCTCGACAATGCCGCCGAGGGTATCCTCACCGTCAACGAACAGGGGCGGGTGACCTTCGCCAATGCCGCCATCGCCCGCATGCTCAGATGCAGCGTCAGCGATCTGGTGCACGCCAACTTTCTCGATTTCCTCGAAGGCGGCAACGGTCTCGACGACTGGCAGACCTCGCCCTTCATGGAGCACTACGACCGCCGCGAGACCTATCGCCTGCACGACGCACGCCTGCGGACTAACCGCGGCGACAGCCTGCCGGTGGCGCTGTCCTGCGCGCCGCTGCCACGCATGCAGCGTGCCATGGTCATCATCGCGCTGGACATGTCGCGCATGCGCGAGCTGCAGGATCAACTGGAATCCCAGGCCGTCACCGATGCCCTGACCGGGCTGCTCAACCGCCGTGGCTTCAACCAGACGCTGGAAGCGGCGCTGGCGCGCAGCGGTCGCAACGGCAAGCGCATGGCCGTGCTCTACATCGACCTCGACGGCTTCAAGCGCATCAACGATTCCCTCGGCCACGAAGCGGGTGACCGGGTGCTGTGCATCGTCGCCGAGCAGCTCAAGAGCTGCATGCGGCCCTACGACATCCTGGCGCGCATGGGTGGCGACGAATTCACCGCCCTGCTCGATTCCCTGGAGCATCCCGAGGATGCCGCCCGGGTCGCCGAGAAGCTGCTGGAGCTGTTGGCCACGGTGCATCGCATCGACGGCATGGAAGTCAGTCTGGGCGCCAGCATCGGCATCGCCAGCTATCCCGATTGTGGCCATACCGTGGACGGCCTGCTGCGCTCGGCCGACATCGCCATGTACGAGGCCAAACGCGGTGGGCGCCAGCAGTACCGCTTCTTCTCGCCGGAAATGAATGGCCGTGCCCGCTCACGACTGATGCTTGAAGAGAGCGTGCGCAATGCCATCGACAACAAGGATTTCGTCCTCGCCTACCAGCCGCAGGTCTATCTGCGCGATGGTCGCCTGCGCGGCTTCGAGGCGCTGCTGCGCTGGGAGCACACGGTGGCCGGCAAGGTCTCGCCCAGCGTCTTCATCCCGCTGCTGGAAGAGACCCGGCTGATCAATCGCATCGGCGACTGGATCTTCCGCGAAGGCGCGACCAAGCTGCAGTCCCTGCAGGAGATCTATGGCGACGAGCTGCTGCTGAGCATCAACCTCAGCCCGGTGCAATTCGGCATGCCGCAACTGGCGGAAAGCCTGCGCCAGATCATCGAGACTCACCATCTGCGGCCCGAGCAGATGGAAATCGAGGTGACCGAGTCGGCGCTGATGCACGACATCGACTACACCCGAGCGCAGCTGTCGCAATTGCGTGCCCTTGGCGTGCGCATCGCGGTGGACGACTTCGGTACCGGCTATTCCTCGCTGGCCTACCTGCGTCACTTCGAGCTGGACACCCTGAAGATCGATCAGCTGTTCATCGCCAACATGCTGGACTCCTCGCGTGATGCTGCGATCGTCAGCACCATCCTCGAACTGGGTCGCAACCTGGATCTGGAAGTCATCGCGGAAGGGGTGGAGACCCTGGAGCAGCGCGACTGGCTGATCGAGCACGGCTGCGAAATCATGCAGGGCTTCCTGGTCTCGCGGCCACTGAGCGCCGAGGTGACCGGACGTTTCCCTCAGCAGGTGGACTGGACCGCGCGGCGACCCGAGCCAACGCTCTAGGATGCGCTGATACCCTGCACCGACCGGTGCCCGTCCATCGGGCCCGGGGGCCTAGCCATGCCCCATCCAGAGCTTGCCGAGGTGCGCCGACCAAGGCCCGGTTAGCCAAACCGCGAACCTCACTGAACGAACCCACGCGCGTGCCTTCTTATGCAATGGCCACAGGCACGGAGTAGGAAGCATGCGGGGCGCCGTCTTTCCATGGCGGGAAAACAACAGGTTCGAATTGCTGGTGGACGGCGGTCGGTTCTTTCCGGCCATGCTCGAATCCATTGCTGGCGCCAGTCGCCAGATCGATGTCGAACTTTATCTGGTGGAAGCCGGGAGCTGCTCCGAACAGCTGCTCGTGGCGCTAACCGAGGCGGCCCGCCGGGGCGTTGCGGTGCGCTGTCTGTTCGATGGCTTCGGCACTCTGCGGATGGACGCCGGCTTGCGCCGTCAGCTGGAAGAAGCGGGCGCCGAACTGCGCCTCTTCAATCCCGTGCGCTTCGGCCACGGCCTGCACAATCTGCACCGCGATCATCGCAAGATCTTCATCATCGACGGTGAAGAAGCCTTTGTCGGTGGCAGCGGCGCGACCGATGACTTCTGGGATCCGGCCAAGAGCGACTGCAACTGGCACGAGGTGATGGTGCGCATCCAGGGGCCGCTGGTGGAAGACTGGCTGACGCTGTTCGAGCGGCAATGGGAGGCGGTCGGTCGCCGCCGCGCCTGGAAGCCGCGTCCGCGCCGTGGCCGCGAACGCCCACCGCCGCCACCGGCCGTCCAGGAAGGGCAGGGCCGGGTGGCCTATGCCGATGCCCGCCAGCACCGCGATATCCTCCAGGCGCTGATTCGTGCCCTGGTAGGGGGCCGCGAGCGCATCTGGTTCGCCACTCCCTATTTCCTGCCGACCTGGCGCGTGCGCTGGGCGTTACGGCGCGCCGCACGCCGCGGCGCCGACGTACGCCTGTTGCTCACCGGCCGGCATACCGACAACCCGCCGGTACGTTTCGCCGGGCAGCGTTACTACCGCAGCCTGTTGCGCGCCGGTGTGCGCATCTACGAATACCAACCCAGGTTCATCCACGCCAAGATGGTGCTGGTGGACAACTGGGTCAGTGTCGGCTCCTGCAATTTCGATCACTGGAATCTGAGATTCAATCTGGAAGCCAACGTCGAAGCGGTCGATCGCGGCCTGAGCCAGGCGGTGGCAGCCAGCTTCGTCAAGGATTTCGCCCAGAGTCGCGAGATCACCCTGGAGTTCTGGCGCAGTCGTCCCTGGTGGCGGCGCGCCCGCGAATGGCTATGGGGCTCGCTGGATCGTTTGGTGATTGGTGTACTGGGGCGCGGTTAGCAGCCCCAGATGTCAGGTGCGGGTAACATAACCGATCCGGTGCGGTAGGCCGGACCCATCGTCCCGCGGACGAGGCCAGACGAGTAACGCCTTAGTGCAGAATTTAGATAAACACCGCTTCATTGGTCTGGAGTGGCTCAGGTTCCTGATGGGTTTCTATGTGGTCGTCTACCACACCATCCATTTCTATCCCGAGCGCAAGACCATTCCCCTGCTGGACGAAATCACCAGCATGGGCTTCTTCGCCACCAGCACCTTCTTCGTGCTCTCCGGTTTTCTGCTCGCCCATGTCTATTGCGGTCGCGGCAGCCTGCGTGAGCCGGCGCGCAGCTTCTGGGTCAAGAGATTCGCCAACCTCTATCCGATCCACATCTTCGCCCTGCTGCTGGCGATGGCGGTGGTGACCTGGATCGGCAACCTCGGCATACCGCCAGGCGCGGCCACGGCCAGCATTCGTTTCGTGGTGTTCGACACCAACGAGCCCCTGGCGCGCACCAACCCCGAGTTGTTCCAGCACTTCATGAGCAATGGCGAGCTGGCCTTCAACGCCGTGTTGCAGCTGTTCATGCTGCAGGCCTGGAATCCCTATTACCTGACCTTCAACGCGCCGCTCTGGTCGATCTCCGCACTGTTCTTCTTTTACCTCACCTTTCCCAAGCTGGCCCCGCGCCTGATGACCAGCGAGCGGCCCTGGCAGCTGTTGCTGCTGGTATGGGTGCTCTACCTGATCCCGCCGCTGCTGGTGATCGCCAACCAGAACTACGGCATGCCCTTCACCGGTCTCCTGCAGCGGGTACCGCTGTTCCGTCTGCCCGAGTTTCTCGCTGGCATCCTTCTGTATGCGATCTTCCGGCGCCAGTACCAGCGCGGCTGGACGCCGTCGGAGCGGCAGCGGGTGCTGTTGGCGAGCTACCTGATCCTGAGTTTCGCCGTGGGGACTGCGCTGTTCACCCATGGACCCAAGTTCTGGTATTTCCTTTTCCACAACGGCCTGTTCCTGCCGTCGCAGCTGATCCTGGTCTACCTGGCCGCCCTGGCGAGGGAGCCTGCCAGTGAACTCATCCGCCATTGGTCGCCCCGGCTGGGGGCGGCGTCACTGTCCATGTTCGCCCTGCATGTACCCCTGTCGGGCATCTACATGACCCTGGAACAGCTGATCGGTGGGAATCTCAAGGCGTGCCTGAGCGGCAATCGCGAGGTCTGCATCGCCGCGGCGGGGGCCTATACCAATTCCATCGTCTGGTATTGGCTGTTCCTGTTTGCGGTAGTGGTGCTTTGCGTACTGTTCCAGGAGCGGCTGGTGGTGCCGACTCGCAAGCGCATCCTCGCGGTGCTACTGCCACGGCTGGCGCCGCAGTAGAAGCCACCTGCGCCAGGCTAGCGGCGAAAACCTTCGGCCATGACGAAGAAGCGGGCGTTCAGCGCCGCCAGCGGCTCGCGTAGCTGCTCCAGCTGATCGGCCGCGCCGAATACCTCGAAGCGTTCCAGCGTCGCGATGGCCTGGGCCTGTTCCAGCAGATCGCCGACATTGTCCAGGTGAGCGAGCAGCGCCTGGGCGTCGCGATAGCCCTCGCGGCAACGCGCCGTGGCGCCGTCGTAGCAGAAGCCGTAGTAGAGGCAGCCGGGTTCGCTCTGGGTGCGCTGCAGCATGGCCTCGCCCAGGCGCTTGAACGCCTCGACCTGATCAGGCTGGATGGCGAAGACGGGGGCCAGGCTGCAGACGGAATCGCTGGGAAGAGTGGGCATGGGAGCTCCAGGGGGCAGGGATCGTCTCCATGCGACCCCTGCGCGCGGACAGTGCTCCCGCCAGCTGACGGACGTCAGCCGCCGACCTGGGCGATCCAGTCGTTGAGGTTGTAGTAGTTGGTGACCCGCGCCACCTTGCCGTCGCGGATCTCGAAGAAGGCACCGGCTGGCAACTGGTAGGTCTGGCCGTTGGCAGCGGGCAGCCCTTCATCGCTGGCCAGGTATTCGCCGTGGACGACGAACTCGGCGGCAGCGCGCCGGCCGTTGGGTTCGCTCATCACGACCAGATCGGTCAGCCGCTCGCGATAGCAGCGATTCATGTGCGCCATGAAGGTGGCGAAGGCGGCCTTGCCCACCTGCCGCTCGCCCTGATTGATGTCGTGGACCACGTCCTCGGTGAGCAGGTCGAGGAAACGCTCCATGTCGCCAGCGTTGAAGGCGGCATAGTAGGCGTCGATGAGATCGGTCGTTGGCATGGCGGCTCCTGTCGTTATGAAAAAAACGGCGTTGCCGACACATGGTAGGGTGCCTGGACAACGCCGACATAGCCATTCACGTCTCCTGCTTAACCAGAAGAGTCCATGGACATCCAACTTCTTCACGGCGCCGCCATCGCTCCGCTGATTCCTGAGCTTGCGGCGCTGCGCATCGCGGTCTTTCGCGAGTTTCCCTACCTCTACGACGGCACCCTGGACTACGAGTCCCGCTATCTGCAGACCTACGCCAAGGCGCCAGACAGCCTCTGCGTGCTGGTCCGCGATGCCGGCCGGGTAGTGGGCGCTGCCACCGCCCTGCCGCTGGTGGACGAGACCCTGGAATTCCAGCAGCCCTTCCTCGCCCATGGTTGGCCACTAGAGCGGATTTACTATTTCGGCGAGTCCCTGCTGCTACCGGCCTACCGCGGCCAGGGACTCGGCCGGCGCTTCTTCGCCGAGCGTGAGGCCCGCGCGCGGCAGCTGGGGCGCTTCGCCTGGTGTGCCTTTTGCGCCGTGCAGCGCCCGGATGACCATCCGCGCCGTCCGGTGGGGTATCGACCCTTGCACGGTCTTTGGCGTGGCGAGGGCTTCGTCGAGCATCCGGAGTTGCTGACCCACTACCTCTGGCAGGATCTCGACGAGACGGCCGAATCGCCCAAGCCCATGACCTTCTGGCTCAAGGAGTTGCCATGATCCGCCTCGCCGCCTGCCAATACGCCATCGACCTGCTGGAGTCCTGGGACGCCTATGTCGCGCACCTGACCGACCTCTGTGAGGAGGCCGCAGCCGAAGGCAGTCAGCTGCTGCTATTGCCCGAATACGCCGGCCTGGTGCTCAGCGGCCAGCTGCCGCCCCACGAGCGTAGCGACCTGCAGGGCTCCATTGCCGGCATCCAGCCACTGATTCCGGCTTGGCGCGACCTCTGTGAAAGCCTAGCGCGCCGGCTGCGGCTGTATCTGTTGCCCGGTTCGCTTCCCGTCCTCGATAGCGACGGCCAATACCGCAATCGCGCCTGGCTGTTCGGTCCCGAGGGCTGCCTGGGCCATCAGGACAAGCTGATGATGACCCGCTTCGAGCGGGAAGAGTGGAACATCTCCAGCGGCCGCGAAGGCTTGCGAGTATTCGATACGGCCCTCGGGCGTCTTGGCATCCTGATCTGCTACGACAGCGAATTTCCGCTGCTGGCCCGCCACCTGGCCGAAGCGGGGGCTGATCTGCTCCTGGTGCCGAGTTGCACCGATACCGTCGCCGGTTTTCATCGGGTACGGGTCGGCGCCCAGGCCCGGGCGCTGGAAAATCAGCTGGCGGTGCTGCAGGCGCCGACGGTGGGCTTAGCGCCCTGGTCGCCGGCGCTGGACGAAAACGTCGGCCGCGCCGGACTCTTCGTCCCGCCGGATCGCGGCATGCCGGGCGACGGGGTGGTCGCCCAGAGTAGCGAACTCTGTCCCGCACTCAGTCAGTGGCTGTATGCCGATCTCGATCTGGAGGAGGTGCGACGGGTCAGGTCCCACGGCCAGGTATTCATCCGGCGCGATTGGCCGGACCAGTCGCGGGCATTGCAGCTCCGCCCCTGAATGAAAAAGCCCAGCACTGGGCTGGGCTTTTTCGTCGGGCGGCGCTTAGATCTCGACAGCGAGGCTGTCGGCGATCTTCTTCTGCCACACCTGCGGGCCGGTGATGTGCACCGACTCGCCACGGGTGTCGACGGCCACGGTCACCGGCATGTCCTTCACCTCGAACTCGTAGATGGCTTCCATCCCCAGTTCCGGGAAGGCCAGCACCTGGGAGCCCTTGATGGCCTGGGCCACCAGGTAGGCGGCGCCACCGACGGCCATCAGGTACACCGCCTTGTGGTCCTTGATCGCCTCGATGGCGATGGGGCCGCGTTCGGACTTGCCGATCATGCCCAGCAGACCGGTCTGGTCGAGGATCTGGCGGGTGAACTTGTCCATGCGGGTGGCCGTGGTGGGACCGGCTGGCCCCACCACCTCGTCGCCTACCGGATCGACGGGGCCGACGTAGTAGATGAAGCGGCCCTTGAGGTCCACCGGCAGCGGCTCGCCCTTGTTGAGCATGTCGACCATGCGCTTGTGGGCGGCGTCGCGACCGGTGAGCATCTTGCCGTTGAGCAGGACGGTCTCGCCCGGTTGCCAGCTCTGCACCTCTTCCGGGGTCAGGGTGTCGAGGTCAACGCGACGAGCGCTCGGACCGGCTTCCCAGACGATTTCCGGATAGGCGTCCAGTGGCGGGGCTTCCAGCGCTGCGGGGCCGGAGCCGTCGAGCACGAAGTGGGCGTGGCGGGTGGCGGCGCAGTTGGGGATCATGCACACCGGCAGGGAGGCGGCGTGGGTCGGATAGTCCTTGATCTTGACGTCCAGCACCGTGGTCAGGCCACCCAGGCCCTGGGCGCCGATGCCCAGCTGGTTGACCTTGTCGAAGATCTCCAGGCGCAACTCTTCCAGACGATTCTGCGGGCCGCGGGCCTTCAGCTCATGGATGTCGATCTCGTCCATCAGCGATTCCTTGGCCAGCACCGCGGCCTTCTCGGCGGTGCCGCCGATGCCGATACCCAGCATGCCCGGCGGGCACCAGCCGGCGCCCATGGTCGGCACGGTCTTGAGCACCCAGTCGACGATGGAGTCGGACGGGTTGAGCATGGCCATCTTCGACTTGTTCTCGGAGCCGCCGCCCTTGGCCGCGACATCGATCTCCACGGTGTTGCCGGGGACGATCTGGTAGTGGATCACCGCCGGGGTGTTGTCCTTGGTGTTCCGGCGAGCACCGGCCGGGTCGGCCAGGATCGAGGCGCGCAGGACGTTTTCCGGCAGGTTGTAGGCGCGACGGACGCCTTCGTTGATCATCTCGTCCAGGCCCAGGGTGGCGCCGTCCCAACGCACGTCCATGCCGACCTTGGCGAAGACGGTGACGATGCCGGTGTCCTGGCAGATTGGACGGTGGCCGGTGGCGCACATCCGCGAGTTGATCAAAATCTGGGCGATGGAGTCGCGCGCGGCGGCGGATTCTTCGCGCAGATAGGCCTCGTGCATGGCCTGGATGAAGTCTACGGGGTGGTAATAGGAGATGAACTGCAGGGCGTCGGCAACGCTCTGGATCAGGTCATCCTGCTTGATCACGGTCATGTACGCGCTCCTCTTGGCGGTTTCTTGCGTCTCGGCCACGGGCGGTGGCGAGACGGGCGCGCAATTCGGGTCGCACGGACCGGGCCGCGAAGGGGCCCGATCGGAGGGGTGGCCTGGACACACTGAGAGAGGCCCACCCGGCCGGGCGGCCGACCCGAGAGCGGCGCGGCAGTATAGCCTTTAAGGGGCCGTACGGCACGCCGCCTGGGACGGCAGCGGGCGATCAGCGCTCAGCGGCGCTCCAGAGCCGCCGGATTGACCAGGTCGGTCGGCTGCTTGCCTTCGAGGGCCGCGATCAGGTTGTCCACCGCCCGCTCCGCCATGGCAAAGCGCGTTTCGTGGGTGGCCGAGCCAATGTGCGGCAGGGTCACCACATTGGGCAGCTCGAACAGTGGCGAGGCGTCCAGGGGCTCGCGGGTATAGACATCCAGGCCCGCGCCGCGGATCTGGCCACTGCGTAAGGCCTCGATCAGCGCCGGCTCGTCGATGACCGGGCCGCGCGCCAGATTGATCAGGATGGCGCTGGATTTCATCAGCCCCAATTCGCGTGCACCTATGAGCCCTTCGGTAGCCGCCGACAGAGGCACCACCAGGCAGACGAAGTCGGCCTCGCGGAGCAGGTCGTCCAGCTCGCGGCGCTGGGCATCCATCTGCTCTTCCAGCTCGGGTTTGGCACTATTGGCGGTGTAGAGGATCGGCATGTCGAAGCCGAAATGGCCGCGCTTGGCGATAGCCGCGCCAATGCGGCCGGCGCCGACGATGCCCAGGGTACGGCCATGGATATCGGTGCCGAAGTGCTCTTCACCGATGCCCTTGCGCCAGAGACCGGCCTTGACGAAGGCATCCAGCTCCGGCACCCGCCGGGCGGCGCTCATCAGCAGGGTGAAGCCCAGGTCGGCAGTGGTGTCGGTGAGCACGTCCGGGGTATTGGTGAGCAGGATGCCCCGCTTGGTCAGGTAGTCCACATCGTAGCTGTCGTAGCCAACCGACACGCTGGCGATGGCTTCCAGGGTGGTGGCCATTTCCAGCTCCTTCTCACCCAGCTTGCGGCTGGCACCGATCAGGCCCTGGGCCTTGGCGGCGGAGGCAGCGAAGAGGTCGACGTTGGCACTGAAGGGAATCACCTCGACCGTGAAGTGCTGGCGCAGACGCTCCACCAGCTCTTCGGGCAGGCGGTTGAAGACCATTACGTGCTTCTTGCTCATCGATACCTCGGCGTGTGGAAAAAGGGTTAGGCCAGACCCGCCGCCGCGAAACGCGGTAGCGCGGGATGCTGGTCCAGCAGCGGCGCCAGGCCCTCGCGGGTGGGCTCCTGATTGAAGTCCAGCCCCAGGGCCTCGCGGTGGATGCCGGTGGCGGCCAACCAGAGACAATCGATCTCCGCGGCCACCGCACCCGGCACATCGGTCACCAGGGAGTCGCCGACGAACAGCAGGCGCTTGGCGCCACGCGTGGCCAGTTCCTCTGCAGCGCAGCGGAAGGCATAGGGATCGGGCTTGCCGTACCAGGTGACCTCGCCACCCAGGGCGGCGAAGCGATCGGCCAGCTTGCCGGCCGCATAGAAGGGTAGACCCCCGGATACCACGTTACGATCCGGGTTGGCGCAGAGAAAAGGCTTGTCCAGGGCAGTCGCCAAGGGCGCGAAGCGGGTCTCCAGCTCGTCTTCCGGAAAGCTGCCGACGCCGAGGATGATGGCTGCCTGGTCGATCTCCTCGACGAAGCGCTCGCGGATCTCTGCGGGCCAGCCCGCCTGGCCGGTTCCAGGGCCGGACAGGTAGATGCCGCCCTCGCGGAATTTCGCATCCTGCAGGAAGGCATCGATGGCCAACTGGCCCGAGGTGGTAATGCCGGCGAAGAGTTCGCGTGGCACGCCCAGCTTGCCCAGTTCCTCGACCATGCCGGCGGCGTCGCGGGAGGCGTTGCTGAGGAACCATACCGGCTTGCCCTCGGCCGCGCGGCGCTCCAGCCAGGCGCGGGCACCGGGAAAGGTCTCGTAGCCGTCGATCAGCACGCCCCAGAGGTCGAGAATGAAGCCGTCGTAGGCGGCCAGCGCCTCGTCCAGTTGATCGAGGCGGAGCAGGGTGGGAGAGGTCATGCAGCAGATCCGGTGGCGAGAAAGAGAAACGACAAGCCTAACCGGTTTGCCGAGCGATTGCCGAAAACGCAGACACCGGCCTTGGCCGGTGTCTGGGGATTGCCGTGAGGCGGGGCTTAGCGGGTGGACGCCTTGCCTGCCTTGGCGACTTCCAGGGCCTGGGTGTCGACGCGGCCGTAGATGTCTTCGAAGCGAACGATGTCGTCCTCGCCCAGGTAGCCACCGGACTGCACTTCGATCAGCTCCAGCGGTACCTTGCCGGGGTTGGCCAGGCGGTGCACGGAGGTCATCGGCAGGTAGGTGGACTGGTTTTCGGTCAGCAGGAAGACCTTGTCGTCACAGGTGACCTCGGCGGTACCGGACACCACGATCCAGTGCTCGGCACGGTGGTGGTGCATCTGCAGCGACAGCTGGGCGCCCGGCTTGACGGTGATGCGCTTGACCTGGAAACGCTGGCCCATGTCGATGGAGTCGTAGGAACCCCAGGGACGGAAGACTTCTTGGTGCGCCTTGACCTCGTTGCGGTTCTGCTTCTCGAGGGCGTTGACCAGCTTCTTGACGTCCTGGACCTTGTCCTTGTGGGCGATCATGACCGCGTCCTTGGTTTCCACCACGACCACGTTTTCCAGGCCGACCAGGGTCACCAGCTTGCCGTTGCCATGCACCAGGCAGTTGCGGCTGTCATGCAGGACGACGTCGCCCTTGATGACGTTGCCATTGCTGTCCTTGGCATGGACGTCCCACAGCGCGGACCAGGAACCGACATCGTTCCAGCCGGCGCTCATGGGCACCACGCAGGCGCGAGTGGTCTTTTCCATGACGGCGTAGTCGATGGAATTGTCCGGGCAGACGGCAAAGGTGGCGGCATCGATGCTGATGTTGATGCCGTCGATGCTGCTGCGCTCCAGCGCCAGCAGGCAGGTGTCATAGATGTCGGTGTCGTGCTTCTTCAGCTCTTCCAGGAAACGGCTGGCGCGGAACAGGAAGATGCCGCTGTTCCAGCAGTAGTCGCCGGAGGCCACGTATTCGGTGGCGGTGACGGCATCAGGCTTCTCGACGAAGCGCTCGACGTGGGCCACGCCCTGGGGCAGACCCTCGTTGGAGCCGGTCTTGATGTAGCCGTAGCCGGTCTCGGGCGCGGTGGCCGGGATACCGAACAGCACCATCTCGCCACGCTCGGCGGCGGCGGCGGCCTGCTGCAGGGCGGCCTTGAACTGGGCTTCGTCCTCGATCACGTGATCGGCGGGCAGCACCAGCATCAGGTCGTCCTTGCCGTCAGCGACCAGCTGCATGGCAGCGATGGCCACGGCTGGCGCGGTGTTGCGACCGAAGGGCTCCATGATCAGGGCCTGGGGCTTGCACTCGACGGCCTTGAGCTGCTCTTCCACCAGATAGCGGTGTTCAGCGTTGCAGACGATGATGGGGCAAGCGATGCTCCCCTCGCAGCCCAGGCGATTGATGGTCTCCTGGAACATGGTCTGTTCGCTGGTCAGAGCCAGGAACTGCTTGGGGTAAAGCTTGCGCGAGAGGGGCCAGAGTCGCGAGCCGCTACCACCGGACAGGATGACGGGAATCATGGGCGTTACTCCTTCAGCGTCTGCTGATTTTGTGGCCGCTGTCCCTGAGGTCGGGACGAAGCGTCCGTGCTTCGAAAGATCAACCGGCCGAATGGTCGGCCGGTACAAATTGAACGTGCGGACTGATTGCCATTGGCCATCATGGCCTAGGGCAAGGACCAGACAAAGACAGAATCAAACGAAAGTGGTTCTCAGCGAAGTTTCCTTTTTCCGGAAAGACAGCGGTTTTGAGATGTCCGGCAACTTTTCGTGCCTGGAACGCCACCGCCGCGCGGCTGAAACCTTTTTATTGGAGGGAGATGACAGTCTTTCATGGCCATACTTCCATGGTTGTGACTGTCTAGCCACTTTGATGCAAAGCGAGCCAGTTCTTCTGCCATCCGTCGATTATCTGCTATTCGAAAGGCGTATCTCTTAAGAATACCAGCTTGTCGGCTGTAGATCGCTCCGTCGAGTAGTGGTAGCCCTGATCGTCGAAATCCCGCAGGTCATCCACCAGGGTGATGCGTTGCTTGATCACATGCCGTGCCATCAGGCCCCGTGCCTTCTTGGCATAGAAGCTGATGATCTTGTAGTCGCCATTCTTAAGGTCGCGAAATTCCACATCGACGACCCGGGCCTGCAGGCGGGCGCGGCGCACCGCGCTGAAATACTCGTTCGAGGCCAGATTCAGCAGGACGTCATCGCCCTGGGCCGCGAGGTCCGCCTTGAGCCAGTCACTGATACGGTCGCCCCAGAAGGCATAGAGGTCCTTGCCGCGCGGATTGGCGAACTTGGTGCCCATCTCCAGGCGATAGGGCTGCATCAGATCCAGCGGACGCAACAGGCCATAGAGTCCGGACAGCATGCGCAGGTGGCGCTGGGCGAAGTCGAAGTCGTCTTCCTGAAAGTCTTCGGCGGCAAGGCCCGTATAGACGTCACCCTTGAACGCCAGCAGCGCCTGCTTGGCATTGTCCGGCGTGAAGTGCGGGCTCCAGCTGCCGAAGCGGGCGACGTTGAGGGTGGCGATCTTGTCGGACACGCCCATGAGCTGAGCGACCTCAGCCGGTGCGAGCGTCTTGAGCCCGTCGATCAGCTCGCGGGAGTGGTCCAGGTATTGCGGCAGGGTATGGCGGGACGTGCTCGGCGGTGTGCTGTAGTCCAGCGTCTTGGCAGGTGAAATCACCATCAGCATCGGCTTGGCTCCTCTTGGCGAGGCGCCATTCTAGAAGCCTCCGTCGCCGGGCTCCAGTGGGCCTTGCCCATGGGATCGATAGGTATTGACCACGGCCGCGGGGCGACGTTGCCTGGCCGGATGGCAAGATCGACGGGTCCGTGAAAAAAATCGGACGCGGCCAAAAAAAGCTTTTGTGCCCAAGGGCTTTTGCGTTATTACCGAAGTGTCCGTCGCATCTCCCGGGTCCCGTGCCCTTATGTTGGCCGGTCCGTGAACCCGTTGCTGGAGCGACGGCACCTTTCGCCGCGGAGCGTCTGCTGACGCTCCGTCGACTGGCTTGCGAGTCAAGCGTTTATGACGAGGTGACCGAGTATGGATGATCACGGACGTTCCCGCCCCACCCAGCCCACCCTCTATGTGCTCGACACCAACGTACTGATCCACGACCCCAACGCGCTGCTCAATTTCGAAGAGCATCACGTCGCCATTCCCATGACGGTCCTGGAGGAACTCGACAAGCTCAAGACCGGCAAACACAACGTTGCCGCCGAGTGCCGGCAGGCGATCCGCCTGATCGACAGTGTCCTCGCCGAATCCTCGCCCGAGGACGTCGAGCGGGGCGTACCCATTCCCCGCGGCAAGGGCGAGGCCAAGGGGCGACTGTCCATTCTCATGAGCCGCCGTGCCGGCCCCATGGCCTGCCTGCCCGACGACATCAACGACAACCGCATCATCAACCAGCTCGTCGAATTGCGTACCCAGCATCCCCAGGAGCGGGTGGTGCTGGTCACCAAGGACATCAATATGCGCCTCAAGGCGCGTGGCTGTGGCATCGCCGCGGAGGACTACCAGACCGACCAGCTGCTCGACGACGTCTCCCTGCTATCCCAGGGTTATCACAATCTACCCGGGTCCTTCTGGGACAACGTGAGCAAGGTGGAAAGTCGCCAGGAGCTGGGCCGGGTCTGGCACCGGGTGCAGCTGTCTGCCGAGTTGCCGCCGTTCAACGTCAACGACTTCGTGCTCGACGAGCAGGGTTTCGTTGGCTGGGTCAAGGCGGTACGCGACGGTGAGGTCATCCTGCTGGACATGCATCAGGAGCCGTTGATGCATCAGGAGGCCTGGGGCCTCAAGCCGCGGGACATCTATCAGGCATTGGCACTGTTCGCCCTGCTGGAGCCGGACATCCACCTGGTCAACCTGACCGGTGCCGCGGGTTCGGGCAAGACCATCCTGGCGTTGGCCGCGGCCATCGAACAGACCATGGTCACCAAGAGATACCGGCGGATCATCGCCACCCGCAGCGTCCAGGGCCTGGACGAGGACATCGGCTTTCTGCCCGGCACCGAGGCCGAGAAGATGGAGCCCTGGCTGGGTGCCATCACCGACAACCTCGAAGCCCTGCACATGGATGACCACAACCCCCACGGCAGCGTGGACTACATCCTCAGCAAGGTGCCGCTGCAATTCAAATCCCTGAACTACATCCGTGGTCGCAGCTTCCAGCAGAGCCTGATCCTCATCGACGAATGCCAGAACCTCACCCCGCACCAGATGAAGACCATCATCACGCGCGCCGGTAGCGGCTCCAAGGTGATCTGCCTGGGCAACCTGGCGCAGATCGATACGCCTTACCTCTCCGCCACCAGCTCGGGTCTCACCTACCTCTCCGAGCGCTTCAAGGGCTTCAACCACGGGGTGCACATCACTCTCCAGGGCGTGCCCCGGTCCATCCTCGCCGAATACGCCGAGGCTCATCTGTAAAGGCCATGATCCCCGCCTGCCCAGGGGCGGGGATCAAATCTCCCACGGCAGGTCTACAATGGCAGGTCCTTTTCAGGAGTCATGCCGTGCTGACCCATCTCGATTCCCAAGGCCGTGCCAACATGGTCGACGTCACCGACAAGCAGGTGACCTTCCGTGAAGCCACGGCCGAAGCCCGGGTGCGCATGCGTCCGGACACCCTCGAACTCATCCAGAGTGGCGGCCACCCCAAGGGCGATGTCTTTGCCGTGGCGCGCATCGCCGGTATCCAGGCGGCCAAGAAAACCGCCGATCTCATTCCGCTCTGCCATCCGCTGATGCTGACCAGCGTCAAGGTCCACCTGACCGCTGAAGCACCGGATGCGGTACGTATCGCTGCCACCTGCAAGCTGTCCGGCCAGACCGGGGTGGAAATGGAAGCCCTGACCGCAGCCAGCGTGGCGGCCCTGACCCTCTATGACATGTGCAAGGCGGTTGATCGCGGGATGATCATCGAGGCGGTGCGCCTGCTGGAAAAGAGCGGTGGCAAAAGCGGTCATTTCCGCGCCGAGGAGCAAGCATGATCCGCGTGCAATTCTTTGCCCGCTATCGCGAGGTCCTGGGCTGCGCCGAGGAAAATCTCGCCTGGGAGCCGGACTTGGCCACCGTGGGTGATCTGCGGGAGCATCTGGTCCAGCGTGGCGGGCTCTGGGCCGATACGCTGGGCGAGCGCGGGCTAATGTGCGCGCGCAATGAGGAGCTCTGTGGCCTGGCCGAGCCGTTGCACGACGGTGATGAGGTCGCCTTCTTTCCCACCGTGACCGGAGGTTGACCATGGCCATTCGTGTACAGGCTGCGGCTTTCGACCCCGGCCAGGAACTCAATGCCCTGCATGCCGCCAACACCGGCATTGGCGCCGTCGTGGGCTTCGTCGGCTATGTGCGGGACTTCAACGACGGTCGAGACGTGGGTGGGTTGTTCCTCGAACACTTTCCCGGCATGACCGAGAAGGCATTGGCGCGCATCGTGGAGGAGGCGGGTCAGCGCTGGCCGCTGCTCAACGTCGAAATTCTGCATCGTATCGGCCGGCTCGAGCCGGGCGAGCCCATCGTCTTCGTCGGCACCGCCAGCGCTCACCGTCAGGCTGCCTTCGAGGCCTGCAACTTCGTGATGGACTATCTCAAGACCCGCGCGCCTTTCTGGAAAAAGGAAGATACGGCCGAGGGTCCACGCTGGGTGGAAGGCCGCGCCAGCGATCAGGATGCCGCGGAGCGTTGGACGAAGGGATGACAGAGTAGGGTGGAAAACCGCACAGCGTTCTCCACGTGGTGAGCCGCCTGCCAGGTGGATAAGGCTGCGCCGTTATCCACCCTGCGGAGGTGCCGGCTGCCCTGGCGAGACCGGCAGGGCAGCCTTCGGCAGTGGCGCTGGTCTCAACGCTGCCGCGGGACCGGCTTGAGCAGCTCGGCCGGCGGCATCTCGCAGCCGATCTTGCGGCCTAGCAGGGCTTCGATGGGTGGCAGGGCGAAGGAGTCGTCTTCGCCGGCGAAGCTGATGGACGTGCCGGTGGCGCCAGCGCGGCCGGTACGGCCGATGCGGTGCACGTAGTCGTCCGGGTCTTCTGGCAGGGTGAAGTTGATCACGTGGCTGATGCCGTCGACGTGAATGCCGCGACCGGCCACGTCGGTCGCCACCAGCACGCGGATCTTGCCGGCGCGGAAGCCTTCGAGGGTCTTGATACGCTTGTGCTGAGGCACGTCGCCGGACATCTGGGCCGCGCTGATGCCATCCTTGGTCAGGCGCTCTTCGATGCGGCGTACCTCGTCGCGACGGTTGGCGAACACCATCACCCGCTCCCAGTTGTTCTGGGCGACCAGGTTGTAGAGCAGGCGGTACTTGTCGCTGGAGGACACGGCGTAGACGTGCTGCTCGACGGTGTCGCTGGCCACGTTTTCCGGTTCGATCTCGACAATGGCCGGATCGGTGGTCCACTGCCGTGCCAGGTTCATCACGTCATCGGTGAAGGTGGCGGAGAACAGCAGGGTCTGGCGTTCGCTCTTGGGCGGCGTCTGGCGGATGATCTGGCGGACCTGGGGGATGAAGCCCATGTCCAGCATGCGGTCAGCCTCGTCCAGCACCATCACCTCGACCATGTCCAGGTGCACCTCACCGCGTTGGTTGAAGTCCAGCAGACGGCCAGGGGTGGCGACCAGGATGTCGCAATAGCGTGCTTCGAGCTGCTTGAGCTGCTTGTCAAAGTCCATGCCGCCGACAAAGCTCATGACATTCAGGCCGGTGTACTTGGCCAGATCCAGGGCGTCGTTGGCGATCTGCACCACCAGCTCGCGGGTTGGCGCGATGATCAGTGCCCGCGGCTCACCCATGTACCTTTCCTTGGGCGGTGGGGTGGTCAGCAGCTGGGTGATCGTCGAGATCAGAAAGGCAGCGGTCTTGCCGGTGCCGGTCTGCGCACGGCCAATGGCGTCCTTGCCCTTGAGGGTAAAGCCCAGTACTTCCGCCTGGATCGGCGTGCAGTAGGGAAAGCCAAGGTCATGGATGCCGTGCATCAGGCGCGGATCCAGCTTGAAGTCGTGGAAGCGCGTCTTGCCTTCCTGCGGCTCGACCGCGAAGTCTTCCAGCTTCCAGGTGTCAACCGGCTTGGGCTTGCGCGGGCTGCGCTCACGACGCGGCTTGGCAGCCTTGTCCGCCTGAGGGCGGGGCTCCTGGGCGCGGGCTTCGTTCTGGTTCCGGGGTTTGCGTGGCGGCCGCTCGACCTGGGGCTCGAGTGCGGCCGGGGCGGGAGCGGAGGGAGCTGCGGGAGCGACGCTGGGGGTAGCTTGGGGCGCAGGAGAGGGGGTCGGCTGAGCGACCTCTTGATCCTTGCCCAGAAATTTTTTGAGTGCCTTGAGCACGGAGGGTCTCGATCATCGAAAGCGGAATGAGACCGCAGTGTAAAGCAACCGACGTGCCCGGCAACAACTACCTGCCGAACACGGGCGCAATCGGATCAGCCGCTGATCCGATTGCGCCCGGCATTCTTGGCCTGATAGAGCGACTTGTCCGCGCGCCCTACCAGCTCCTCCAGGGAGTCGGCCTTGCGCATCTGGGCCAGCCCGATCGACACCGTGACGCCCGGCAGCTTGCCGCAGGGCGAATAGAAGTCCTTGATCTCCGCCAGGCTCTGGCGCAGCCGTTCAGCGATGGCAATCGCCTCGTCGCGATCGATCTCTGGCAACAGGATGACGAATTCCTCGCCACCATAGCGCGCCATGCTGTCCTTGGGTCTCAGCTGGTCGCGCAAGGTGTTGGCGACCAGGCACAGGGCATAGTCGCCCGCCAGGTGGCCGTGGGTATCGTTGTAGCGCTTGAAGTGGTCCACATCGAGCATCAGCAGGCTCAGGGGCTGTCGATTGAAGGCACAGCGGGTGCTTTCGCGCTCGAACAGCTGCTCCAGGCGGCGACGATTGAAGAGGCCGGTGAGCGTATCGACGTTGGCATTGCGCTCGGTATCGACGATGAGCTGGTTGCCACGGCGCATCCGCTCGCAGAGGATGCCGAGCAGGTTGTGCATGGCCTTGGAGGAGCGCTCGATCAGTTCGAGTACCAGGTCGCGATGCAGGCAGAGCACCTGGGTATCGGCCTCGGCGATGACATGGGCGCTGGGCCGCTCGCTGTCCATGAAGCTGATCTCGCCAGAGCACTCGCCCGGGCCGAGCAGATAGATGGGGGGATTGTCCGGCGAGCCCAGGTGGACCCGCAGCCGACCTTCCAGAATAAGGTACATGTACTGGTTGGTCATGGCCGGTGACAGCAGGCATTCGCCTGTCACCAGGCTACGGGTGACCGAGCGGGCGATGAGCGCTTCCAGCAGAAAGTTCTCCACACCCTTGAACAGGCGGAGGTCTTTCAGAGACGCGACCGGAACTTCGGCCAGCCATACCGACAAGGGGGCAGCCATCAACACATCACCTCGGGGGCTGAAAGGAAAACTCGGACCATAGCTGCTCCATGCAAATCACGACCTTCAGGCACCCCCACTGGACCGGATGGGTACCGCAAAGTTCGTTCGCTTTTCCCTTCGTGAGCCTCTGTTTGCGACCTGATGACAGGAATTGTCGACCGGTTTCCAAAAACGTCACCGCACCGCCAGCATTCCTTTATTTTCCGCCCAGACGTGTCAGCAGCCAGGCCTGGATGTCCTGGATTTCCGCCGGAATGACTTCGTGGCGCATGGGATAGTCGCGCCAGAGCGCTTCAACGCCTGCGGCAGCCAGGGCGTCGTAGGCGGCGCGCCCCAAAGCTAGCGGTACGACGTCGTCCTGACTGCCGTGCAGGCACAGCGCCGGGGTGGTACCACCCCGGTTGGTCTGATCGTTTTCGAAGCTGGGGGCATAGGTCGATAGCGCCAGGACACCGCCGAGGGTGATGCAGGAGGTGTTGTAGGCGGTGTGCAGTACCACGGCACCGCCCTGGGAGAAGCCTGCGAGCACGATGCGTTCAGCTGCGATGCCCTGGGCCCGCTGGGCCTCGATCAAGGCATGCACGCTGGCAGCCGATTCTTCTAGCTGGGCGCGATCGATGGCCCGTGCCGGATTCATTGCCAAGATGTCGTACCAGGATGGCATGGCCCAGCCGCCGTTGATGGTGACGGGACGGGTAGGTGCCTGGGGCAGAATGAAACGGGTGGTGGTCAGGGTGCGCTGCAATAATTCAGCAACGGGTTCGAAGTCATGCTGGGTTGCGCCCAGGCCGTGCAACCAAATGACGCAGCTATCGGCGGTCCCGCTGGTCGATTCCAGCACAAGAGGTGAATTTTCCAAGGCTTTGCTCCAGTTTGGTGCCACTAAAAATGGGCGTGGTAACAGATGGTGCACAAAATGCATGTCGCATTTTCGTAATTTATTTAGCCGGTTTTTTGCTCAAGGTCTCGGGATTGCCGGGTTTGAGCCAAGTGCAGCGTTGTCGCCTTCACTGGTCCGCAAATTGCCTCAACTAGGTTGCGGCCAGGTAGTGCACTAACAGGTAACACTGACTCACTGCTTCGTCACGCCTTCCAGTGCGTCACCTTCATCCCTTGATGAAGGACGCCCAGGGATCGGGTGGGCGGGTTCCACGGCAATCAGGCGAGAGACATCGTGCTGCCGTGCGACTGGAACGTAACTCATAAACAAAGTGGAGCTTATCGATGAAGATGGTGAAGTCTACCCTGGCAATTCTGACCACCGCCGCCGCTTTTGGCCTGTCCGGCATGGCTCACGCAGGCGCTACCCTGGACGCGGTGAAGAACAAAGGTTTCGTGCAATGCGGCGTCAGCGATGGCCTGCCGGGCTTCTCCTTCACCGACTCCAAGGGTGACTACAAGGGTATCGACGTGGACGTCTGCCGGGCCGTCGCCGCGGCAGTCTTCGGCGACGCCACCAAGGTTCGCTTCACGCCCCTGACCGCCAAGGAGCGCTTCACCGCGCTGCAATCCGGCGAAATCGACGTGCTGTCGCGCAACACCACCTGGACCAGCTCCCGCGACGGCGGCATGGGCCTGATCTTCGCAGGCGTCACCTACTATGATGGCCAGGGCTTCCTGGTGAACAAGAAGCTGGGTGTGCAGAGCGCCAAGGAACTGGACGGCGCTACCGTGTGCATCCAGGCCGGTACCACCACCGAACTCAACCTGGCCGACTACTTCCGTTCCAACGGTATGAAGTTCACCCCCATCACCTACAGCACCTCGGACGAAAGCGCCAAGTCGCTGGAAGCGGGTCGTTGCGACGTCCTGACCTCCGACCAGTCGCAGCTGTACGCCCAGCGCAACAAACTGTCCAAGCCCGACGACTATGTTGTGCTGCCCGAAGTGATCTCCAAGGAGCCGCTGGCGCCGGCCGTGCGTCGTGGCGATGAAGACTGGCTGACCGTGGTCAAGTGGTCGCTGTTCGCCATGGTCAACGCCGAAGAGCTGGGTCTGACCTCCGCCAACGTCGAAGCCCAGGCCAAGGACTCCAAGAACCCTGACGTGCGTCGTCTGCTGGGTGCCGATGGCGAATTCGGCAAGGACCTGAAGCTGCCGAAAGACTGGGCGGTGAAGATCGTCAAGCAGGTCGGCAACTACGGCGAAGTTTTCGAGCGTAACGTCGGCATGGGTAGCGATCTGAAGATCAAGCGCGGCCTCAACGCCCTGTGGAATGCAGGCGGTCTGCAGTACGCCCCGCCGGTCCGTTGATCTCGGCGCCTTAGTCGCCGACCACCTTCCGGATGTGCAGATTCTCGCCCTGCAGCGCTTCCCGCGCTGTGGGGCGAGAATTTAATGAGGCTTCTAGTAGATGCAAAACGTTAGCAAACCGTCCTCGCCGGTCCGTGGGTCTCTGCTCACCGATCCGCAGGCGCGCTCCTGGCTGTTCCAGATCGTGGCCGTGGTCGCCGTCGTGGCCTTCGGCTGGTTCCTGTTCAGCAACACGCAGGCCAACCTTGCCAACCGGGGTATCACCTCCGGCTTCGGCTTCCTGAACAATACCGCCGGCTTCGGCATTCCCCAGCACCTGATTCCCTACAGCGAAGGCGATACCTACGGGCGGGTCTTCCTGGTCGGTCTGCTCAACACCCTGCTGGTGTCGGTCATCGGCATCTTCCTGGCGACCGTCATCGGTTTCACCGTGGGTGTGGCCCGGCTGTCGAACAACTGGCTGCTGCGCAAGGTCGCCACGGTCTACATCGAGACCTTCCGCAACATTCCACCGCTGCTGCTGATCTTCTTCTTCTATTTCGCCGTGCTCGCGCCCCTGCCGGGTCCGCGCCAGAGTCTGAGCCTGGGCGACGCCTTCTTCGTCAACAACCGTGGCCTGTACATGCCCGCGCCGAGCGCCGATGCTGGGTTCCTGCCCGGCTTGATCGCGCTGCTCATCGCCATCGTCGCCAGCGTGGTGCTGGTACGCTGGGCTCGCAAGCAGCGGCATGCCACGGGCCAGCGCTTCCCGGTGCTGTGGGTCGTACTAGCGCTGTTGATCGGGATCCCGCTGCTGGCGGCCCTGGTCTTCGGCAGGCCGTTGCACTGGGAAGTGCCGGAGCTACAGGGCTTCAACCTGCGCGGCGGCTGGGTGATCATCCCCGAGCTGGTCTCCCTGGCGCTGGCCCTGTCGGTCTACACCGCGGCCTTCATCGGCGAGACGGTGCGCGGCGGTATCCAGGCGGTCAGCCACGGTCAGACCGAGGCGGCCAGTTCCCTGGGGCTGCGTCCGGGCCTGACCCTGCGGCTGGTGATCATTCCCCAGGCCTTGCGGGTGATCATTCCGCCGTTGACCAACCAGTATCTGAACCTGATGAAGAACTCGTCGCTGGGTGCTGCCGTCGGCTATCCGGAGATGGTGGCGCTGTTCGCCGGCACCGTCCTGAACCAGACCGGTCAAGCCATCGAAACCATGGCCATCACCATGAGCGTCTACCTAGCCATCAGCATCAGCATCAGCATCCTGATGAACTGGTACAACAAGCGCATCGCGCTGATCGAGCGTTAAGGAGCGCGTATGAGTAACCAGACCCATACCTTCAAACCGGACCTGCCGCCGCCGCCCTCCAGCGTCGGTGCCTGGGCCTGGATTCGTGGCAACCTGTTTTCCAGCGTCGGCAATACCCTCCTGACGCTGTTCGGTCTCTACCTCGTCTGGCTGATCGTGCCGCCGGTGGTGAACTGGGCCTTCATCAATGCCACCTGGAGTGGCAGCACCCGTGCCGATTGCGTGCCAGGCGGCGCCTGCTGGGTGTTCATCAAGGAGCGCTTCGGGCAGTTCATGTACGGCTTCTACCCCAGCGATCAGCGCTGGCGCGTGGATCTGACCGTGGTGATCGCCGTGATCGGGGCGATTCCGCTGTTCCTCGACAGCTTCAAGCACAAGGCCCGTTACGGTCTGTCCTTGCTGGTGATCTATCCGCTGGTGGCCTTCTGGCTGCTGTATGGCGGCTTCGGTCTGCGCGTGGTGCCCTCCAGCGAGTGGGGCGGCCTGATGCTGACCGTGGTGATCGCCGCGGTGGGCATCGTCGGCGCCTTGCCGTTGGGCATCCTGCTGGCCCTGGGGCGCCGCTCCAAGCTGCCGGCGATCAAGGTCATCTGCGTGACCATGATCGAGTTCTGGCGGGGGATCCCGCTGATCACGGTGCTGTTCCTGTCGTCGGTGATGCTGCCGCTGTTCCTGCCCGATGGCATGAACCTGGACAAGCTGTTGCGCGCCATCGTCATGGTGATCATCTTCGAGGCGGCCTACATCGCCGAGGTGGTACGGGGCGGCATGCAGGCCATTCCCAAGGGCCAGTACGAAGCCGCTGCGGCCATGGGGCTGGGCTACTGGCGGACCACCGGCCTGGTGATCCTGCCCCAGGCGCTCAAGCTGGTGATCCCCGGCATCGTCAACACCTTCATCGCGCTGTTCAAGGATTCGAGCCTGGTGGTCATCATCGGCCTGTTCGACCTGCTCAACAGCATCAAGCGTGCTACTTCCGACCCGGCGTGGCCTGGTCTATCCACCGAAGGCTATGTGTTCGCCGCGCTGGTCTTCTGGGTTTTCTGTTTTGCCATGTCCAGCTATTCCGCCCGTCTGGAGCGCAAGCTGAACACCGGCCACAAGCGTTAGGAGTCAACAGATGAACGTAAGCAACAAGCAGCCGGTCGACAGCAGCAAGGTCATGATCCAGCTCAAGGACGTGAACAAGTGGTACGGCCAGTTCCACGTGCTCAAGGACATCAACCTGACCGTCAGCCAGGGTGAGCGTATCGTGCTGTGCGGGCCTTCCGGCTCCGGCAAGTCCACCACCATCCGCTGCATCAATCGCCTGGAAGAACACCAGAAGGGTCAGATCATCGTCGACGGCACCGAGCTGACCAACGATCTCAAGCAGATCGAGACCATTCGCAGCGAAGTCGGCATGGTGTTCCAGCATTTCAACCTCTTTCCGCACCTGACCGTGCTGCAGAACTGCACCCTGGCGCCCATGTGGGTGCGCAAGCTGCCGAAGAAGCAGGCCGAAGAGATCGCCATGCATTACCTGCAGCGGGTGCGCATTCCCGAGCAGGCCAACAAGTTTCCGGGTCAGCTGTCCGGTGGCCAGCAGCAGCGCGTGGCCATCGCCCGGGCGCTGTGTATGCAGCCGCGCATCATGCTGTTCGATGAGCCGACCTCGGCGCTTGACCCGGAGATGGTGAAGGAGGTGCTGGACACCATGATCGGCCTGGCCCAGGATGGCATGACCATGCTGTGCGTGACCCACGAGATGGGCTTCGCCCGCACCGTGGCCAACCGGGTGATCTTCATGGACAAGGGCGAAATCGTCGAACAGGCCGCACCGGACCAGTTCTTCGACAATCCGCAGAACGAGCGTACGCGCCTGTTCCTCGGGCAGATCCTGCACTGAGACGCGACCGGGGTGGACACCCATCCGCCCCGGTCTACCTGCGAACCCAATCACGGGCGTTCGGCGGGAAGGCGGGCAAAGGACTTCAAGGCGCGGTATCCTCGATGTTTGGCGCCCGGTTTCCGGGGTCGGCGGTCAAGGTCCGCCTTGCCGTTCACCGGCTTCATTGTCGATTCCGTACCGCATCGCGAGAACGTGCGGTGCAACGGGCAGTCGAAGCCGTCATCATAGAGAGACGCCCGTGAACTCCATTTCCCATCCGCTCATGCTGACAAAAGCCAAGGCCTGGGGCGCCCATGCGGTGACCTCCAGTGGTGTGATCCTCGCGCTTCTGGCGCTGCTCGCTCTGGTCGACGGTCAACCCAAGGGTTGCCTGATGTGGCTCGGCATCGCGCTGCTCGTCGATGGTCTCGACGGCACCCTGGCCCGCAAGTTCGAGGTCAAGCGGGTCCTGCCCCATTTCGATGGTTCCGCGCTAGACCTGGTGGTCGATTACCTGACCTATGTCTTCATTCCAGCGATCTTCATCTATCGCTTCGTACCCTTGCCGCCGCACTTCGAGCTGGTGGCGGTGGGCATCATCCTATTGTCGTCACTGTTCTGTTTCTGCAATGTGAACATGAAGAGCGCCGACAACTATTTCATCGGCTTTCCTGCGGCCTGGAACGTGGTGGCGCTGTATTTCTACGTGCTGGACCTGGCGCCCTGGTTCAGCATGGCGGTGGTGCTGGTACTGGCCGCCCTGACCCTGACCCGGGTCAAGTTCCTGCACCCCTTCCGCGTCCGTCAGCTGATGGCGGTGAACATCACCATCACTTCCATCTGGCTGCTCAGCAGCGCCATGATGGTGTTCCTGCACCCCGACAAGCCGCTGTGGCTGATGGTGCTCTGGTTCGCCAGCGGCATCTACTTCGTTGGCGTGTGCGTCTGGCGTACCGCCCGGGAGTGGTTCGCCTGACGGTGAGCGACATCCCCCAGCCACCCGCGCGCACCTGGTATGTCTACCTGGTGCGCGCCGAGAACCAGGCGCTCTATTGCGGCATCAGCGATGATCCCGAGCGCCGCTTCGCCCAGCACCGCAGTGGCCGTGGTGCCCGCTTCTTCGCTTCCAGCCCGGCCCAGGCGCTGGTCTATGTCGAAGCCTGCGCCGACAAGTCGGCCGCCTTGCGCCGCGAGATCCAGATCAAGAAGCTACCCAAACGAGCCAAGGAATCCCTGGTACTGGCCCTGTCCGGCCCACGGCCCACGGCTGATTCAGGAGTGCTGTCATGTCCGAGCTGATTCTGCATCACTACTGGCAATCGCCCTTCGCCGAGAAGGCGCGCCTGCTGTTGGGCTTCAAGGGTCTCGCCTGGCGTTCGGTGATCATTCCGCGGATGCTGCCCAAGCCCGAGCTGGTGGCGCTCACCGGTGGCTATCGCAAGACGCCGGTGCTGCAGGTGGGTGCGGACGTCTATTGCGACACGGCGCTGATCGCTCGCCGCCTGGAGGCGGAAAAAGCCGTACCAGCGCTGTTTCCGGAAGGCCAGGAGGCGGTCGTGGCCGCCTTTGCCGGCTGGGCGGACTCGGTGTTGTTCCAGCACGCCGTGGCGTTGATGTTCCAGCCGGAGATCATGGGGCCGCGCCTGGCCAGTCTGCCGCCGGAGCAGGCCCAGGCCTTTCTGGATGACCGCAAGGCGCTGTTCAGCGGTGGCAGCCTGAGCCGGCTGACGCCCGAGCAGGCCCGGCAGCAGTTGCCGACCCTGTTGTCGCGGCTGGAGACGCAGCTGCAGCGCAGCCAGGGTGAATTCCTCTTCGGCGCGCCCTCGGTGGCCGACATCGCCCTGGCCCACAACTTCTGGTTCCTCAAGAGCACGCCGCAACTGGCGCCCCTGGTCGACGAACGACCCGAGATCGCCGCCTGGTTCGCGCGGGTGCTGGGTTTCGGCCACGGTACCCACGAAGAGCTCCAGGCCGAGGAGGCGCTGGTCATCGCGCAGACGGCCGAGCCTGAGGCGCTACCTCGTGATCAGGCCATTCCGGTGGAAGGCTTTGCCTGGGGTGAGCGGGTCAGCGTGGCCGCGACCGACTACGGGGTGGACCCGGTGGTGGGCGAGTTGGTCCATGCCGATAACGAAGCCCTGGTGCTCTTGCGCCACGATGAGCGACTGGGTGCGATCCAGGTGCATTTCCCTCGGCTCAATTTCCGTGTCAGTGCAGGCTAAGCCATTTCGCTGGAAGGCAAAACGGCGCCCAAGGGCGCCGTTTTGCCTTCCAGCGCCGGTCGATCAGTCGGGGCGACGCATGCGGAACAGCGCCGATTCGGTGATCTCGAAGTAGTCGGCCGGGCCACCGCCACGGACGATGGGACGAGCCGCGGCAGTCTGGTAGATACCGTCCTTGAGCAGGCGCTGGTCGATATGGGCGGCGACCACCTCGCCAAGCACCAGCCACTGGTCCAGCTCGTCGCCGGCGGCGGTCTTGAGGCGCACGATCTGGCTCAACTTGCATTCGAAAGCCACCTGGGCACGGGCGACCCGCGGCACCTTGACGATCGTCGAGGGGGCAGGCTCCAGGCCGGCCAGGGCGAATTCGTCCACCTCCGGACCTACCATGGCGCTGCTGGCGTTCATCTCCTCGGCCAGCTCGCGGGTCGCCAGGTTCCAGACGAATTCACCGGTGCGCTCGATGTTGGCCACGCTGTCCTTGTAGCCCTGGCTGGAAAAGCCGATCAGCGGCGGCTTGTAGTTGAAGGCGTTGAAGAAACTGTAGGGCGCCAGGTTCAGCACGCCGCTTTCGCTATGGGAGGAAATCCAGCCGATGGGACGCGGCGCGATGATGGCGTTGAAGGGATCATGGGGCAGGCCATGGCCCTGACTGGGTTCGTAGGAGTGGTAGGAGATGCTCATCGGGGTTCCTTCAGGGGGTGAGTTCCAGGATCTCGGCCTGGATCTGGCCGGCGTCCAAGGTCAGGCGGCCGACGCTGATCGGCAATCGAAAACGGCGCGGACCGGCGCTTCCCGGGTTGACGTAGAGTACGCCGTCGCGCTCTTCGATCAGCGGCTTGTGCGAGTGGCCGCTGACCACCACCCGCACCGCGGCACCGGCGGTCTGCAGGTCCAGTTCCGGCAGAATATGCAGCATATGGATGCCGATGTCGGCCAGGGTCAGGGTGACGCGCTCGGGGATGTCGTCGGCCCAGGGTACGTCGTCGTTGTTGCCCCGGACCACGGCCAGGGGGGCCAGCTCGCGCAGCGCATCGAGAATCTCGGGCTTGCCGATGTCGCCGGCATGCAGGATGAAATCGCTGCCGGCCAGGGCCTCCAGTGCCTGGGGGCGCATCAGGCCATGGGTGTCGGCGATCAGGCCGACGCGATAGGGGCGAGGCGCAGTGGGCATGTGGTCACTCATGGGGCTCAGGATCTCTCAAGGCCTCTGGCTGGATCGCTGTCGATCACAGGCCTGGCCGTTTACGTTGAGAGGTGTCCAGGCGCGCAGGAGTTCTACGCAGAAGCCAAACGCTGGAAGCAATCGTCAGTTCAGCACCCAGCGCGCCTGGCAGGCAACTGCGCTGGGTGCCGATAGCGGGCGGTCATATGGTGGTCGGATACCGGGATGACGCCTGGCTCGTGCTGCTGAAGGGCACCGATGCAGGCGCATTGGCGATGCCTGGCGACCGCTATAGGTCGAGCACCAGATCGGAGGTGGGTTTGCTGCAGCACAGCAGTCGAAACCCGCGATCTATCTCGCGCTGGCGAATGCCGCCGGCATGCTGCATCTCCACCTGGCCGTCGAGCAGGGCCGTCTTGCAGGTACCACAGAGACCCTGGCCGCAGGAGGAGGGCACGATGGCGCCGGCGCGTTTGGCGGCGGTGAGCACGGTCTGGTCGCCCAGCATGCTGAAGACCTTGCCCGAGCGGGCCAAGGTGATGGTGAACAGGGCGTCACTGGCCGTGGTGGGTACTGTCTCGACGAAAGCCGTCGGGCTGCCGATGGTGAAGCTTTCCTGATGATAGTGGGAGAGGTCGAATCCCCCTTCGCGCAGGGTCCGCTGGACGGCGCCCATATAGCCCTGGGGGCCGCAGGTGAAGACCTCGCGTTCGCGAAAGTCCGGTACCAGTCGTTCCAGTAGGGCGAGATCCAGGCGGCCGACCGGACCCTGCCAGTCCGCTTCGGCGCCGGACGCCTCACAGATGGCGAACACCTTGAGATGACGTTGCGCGGCCTGCAAATGAGCCAGTTCGTCGCGGAAGATGATGTCCTGCGGGGTGCGGGCACTGTGGACGAAGGCGATATCAGGATCGCTCCCCAGGTCGAAGGCGGCGCGGGTCATGGCCATCAGTGGCGTGACACCCGAGCCAGCGGACAGATAGAGCAGCTTGCGCTGGGGATGCCCTACCGGGGTGAAGATGCCTGCCGGGCCCGTGGCCAGCAGGCGACTGCCGACCTCCAGGTGATCGTGCAGCCAGTTCGACACCAGGCCACCCGGCACGCGCTTGACGGTGATGGCGAAGCTGAAGGGACGGGTCGGCGTCGAGGACAGCGTGTAGCAGCGTGACAGGCTCTGGCCATCGATGGTGAGCGACAGGGTGATGAACTGGCCAGGCTCGAAGGCTAACGCGACGAAGTCAGGGCAACGGAAGACAAAGGTCCTGACATCGGCGGTCTCGATCCGAATGGCGCAGCATTCGAGGGTCTTCCGTTCGGCACTGCTCCAGGATGCACCAAATGCCGACCAGGTCTGGGCCTCGTTGAAGCGGCTGTCTTGCGTGGGGGCATAGGCAGTGAGCGCGGTCATGGTCATTCCTCACACCCCGTGGGCCGCAAGGCGGGCGGCGTACCAGCGGGTGAATTGCTCGACGTAGGTCTCGGTGAAGGCGGAGAGAGGTCCGGGCACATAGGCGGGATCCTGGGTGCCGCGATGGGTGATGGCGACGAGTCCGGCGTCCTGCAGGTTGGTCGCCTGCCAGACCTCGGTCAGGGTCTGGAGGTCGTAGTCGACGCCCTCCACGGCATCGGCATGGACCAGCCACTTGGTCCTGACCAGGGTCTGGTCCGGTCCGAGCGGGATGATGTAGGACACCACGGCGTGATCGCTCATGACGTGGGTCCAGGAATTGTGGGTCCAGAAATGCACATCGCCCAGGTCGCGGCGCGTCAGGTCGCCCAGCAAGCGGGTGCAGGCCACCTGGGTGGTCAGCGTCTGGGATTCGCCATGGTTGGCGATGACCAGGCGCTGCGAGCGGAACTGGGTGATGCTGTCCTCTTCCAGGTGTTCGACGGCGGCACAGAGGTGGCCTTGGTCTTCCCAGTTCTGACGGGCCTGGGCGTTCTTCGCCTGATAGTCCGCCAGGGCCTGGAGCGATTCCGGACTCATGCCGTCGGTACAGACGCCGAAGTCTTCCGGCAGGAAGGAGGCGTTCAGCTCGGGGTGACCGGCGGCGCAGTGATAGCACTCGCGGTTGTTCTCGATCACCAGCTTCCAGTTGCCGTTCTCGATGATCTCGCTCTCGTAGGCGATCTTGCTGTACTGCAGGGCATAGGGGGCGAAGCGTGGCGCCATCTCGGTGGCGAGGGCGTCGATGTCCTGGGGCGACTCGTCGCTCAGGCAGACCAGGATATGGGCACCCACCACCCGTACGGCCACCGGTATGAGACTGCGACAGCTGGCGTCGAAGTCCTTGCCCATGTGCGCGGCATGCTTCAGTTGGCCGTCGAGGTCGTAGGTCCATTGGTGATAGGGGCAGACCAGCATGCCCACGGTGGATTTGCCCGCTTCCTTGAGCCGCGCGCCGCGATGCCTGCAGACGTTACGAAACGCCCGGATGTTCTCGTCGTCGTCGCGTACCAGGATGATCGAGGCCTTGCCGATGTCCAGGGTGGAGACGTCCCCCGGCTCGGGAATGTCCGCGGTGACACCGACCACGATCCAGTGCCGGGTGTAGAAGACCTCGAGGTCGGTCGCGAAGACATCCGGTCGGCCATACAGCTCACCAGGAAGACCATGGCCCGGCTGGCGCTGGGCGAGCAGGTCGCGATGGCTCTTGGCGGGGGCGTTATCCATGGGGCACCTCAAGGGAGACGTTGGCCGGGGTGTGTGGCCGCAGTATCGAAGTGCCCCCGAAAGGGGTCAACGCGCTTTATTGTTAAGCTGGCATGAGCCAGGGTTATGCCAGGAACCCTGGCCTAGAGCGGCCTGCAGACGGCTGGCTCTTCTCGGAGCCAGGCAATCAGCGGATCGCCCGCTACCGATTTGCGACCATGGGGTGTCACCAGGTAATAGGCGTCGCGTGGCTTGACGATGAAGTCCGTCACCCTGATCAGTTGGCCGTCGGCCAGCAGGGGGGCGACCAGGCGATTCCAGCCCAGGGCGATCCCCAGGCCCTGGGTAGCCGCCCGGATGGTATCGGCATAGTGGGTGCAGCGCAGGCCGATGCGCAGCCGCGGTGGGGTATGGTCCAGGGCGCGGAACCAGGTGCTCCAGGTCATCCAGCCTTCCAGTGTTGCATCCGAGTCGATGAGCGGGCTCTGGTAGAGGTCCGCGATGGAGCGCGGCGCGGCATGGCTCGCCAGCCATTCGGGTGCGCAGACCGGAAAGACCTCTTCGTCGAACAGCAGGGTAGCCGTCCCGTCATCCCAGCTGCCGTTGCCGTAGCGGATGGCCAGGTCGGCCTCGCGATGCAGCGGTGGGACCAGCCGCAACTGGAGATCGGGCAGCAGTGCCTGCAAGGCCGGCAGACGGGGCATGATCCGCAGATGGGAGAAGGCGCTGGTGCAGGCCAGGACGATCTCGTGCTCGGCCTGGCCGTCGAGGATCTTGTCGAAGGTCGCCGCGATGCGCTGCAGCGAATCGCCCATGACCAGAAACAGCGCGCTGCCCTCGGGGGTGAGCTGGATGGCCCTGTGCAGGCGGTGGAACAGGCGGGTATCCAGCAATTCCTCGAGAAAGCGGATCTGCTTGCTCACGGCGGCCTGGGTTACACCGAGTTCCTGGGCGGCGACGGTGAAGCTGCCGAGGCGAGCGGCGGCCTCGAACACCAGCAGGGCGTTCATGGACGGAATGAGCCGGCGATAGCCCTTGGAACGTCGCATGGATTCGGAGCGCTGCATGGGAGCCAGCCTGAGCAGAGGGCGAGCGGTCGCCAGGGTCATGTCTTCAGCCCCGGATTCACACGGTCATGACCGTCTAGAAGCCAGGACTCACCTTCGTGCACAGAAAAAGCGCGGTGCTGTACAGTTGCCGGACAGTATTGCACGGGACAAGAGGTCGATGGCGCGACAGAGCAAGGCGCGGGACAAGGACGCGGACAGTGGCTGGCGGGGTTCGGCCGATGGCTGGCTGGAGGCGGCCTACGAGGCCTTGAAGGAGTCCGGCATCGACGGAGTCAAGGTGATGCCGCTCGCCAAACGGCTGAAGCTGTCACGAACCAGTTTCTACTGGTTTTTCGAGGATCGGGAGCAATTGCTGGCGGCACTGCTCGAGCGTTGGCGCGACAAGAATACCGGCAACCTGGTCCGGCAGTGCGAAAGCTATGCGGAAAGCATCGCCGAGGCGATCCTCAACGTCTTCGAATGCTGGTTGGACAACACGCTGTTCGACTCCCAGTTCGAGTTCGCGGTACGCAGCTGGGCGTTGCAGTCCGAAGAGGTGGCAGCGGCCATCGCCGCTGCCGACCGCACGCGCATGGCGGCGCTGTCCACCATGTTCCGGCGCTTCGGCTACGACGCCGATGCGGCCGACACCCGGGCGCGCACGCTGTACCTGACGCAGATTGGCTATATCTCCATGAAGACCGACGAGGGACTGACCGAGCGCTTCCGGCGTATTCCGCACTACACCAGCATCTTTACCGGCGAGCGGCCTGCCCAACGCGAGCTCGACCGCTTCTTCGGCAAGTTCGGCTATGCCGAGACCGAGCCTGGAGTCTTCGTACCGCTCAGCGAGACCTTCCGGCAGGCGCCGACAACCGACGAATACTAGGGCGACGGTCCTCACGCCCTGGCCCCCGATCCGGAGGCGGGGCAGGGCGTGCGGCGGCACTACAGGTCCTTCATCAGTCGCAGCGCATCGTAGATTGCCGCATGGGTATTGCGCGCGGCCACGGCATCGCCGATGCGGAACAGCTGGAAACGCCCGGCCGGGTTGGTGACGATGTTCTGCGGCTTGCCGGCGATCAGGTCCTGGTGCTCCACGGCGCCATCGTTCTTCGACTGCGGCCTTAGCTCGAAATAGAGATCGTCCAGCGGCACCGTCCCGTGGTTCACCACCACCTGATCGACCACGCGTTCCTTGTGGACGGGACCGTAGTCGCTCTTGAAGGTAGCGACCAGCCTGCCATCGCGCCGCTCGACCCGGTCGACGCGGTAGGTCACCGTGAAGGTCACGTCGAGGTCCTGCAGCGTCCTCATGTAGGGCACCAGGTTCATCGCCATGACTTCGGCGGAAAAGGCGCGGTCGGGGGTGACGATCTCCACGCCGGCGCCGCTCTTGGCGATGACTTCCGCGGCCTGCAGGGCGGCATGGTCGCCGGCGTCGTCGAAGATCAGCACCTGGCGCCCGGGTTTGACGTCGCCGGAGATGATGTCCCAGGTCGAGACGGTGAGGTCGTTGCCCTGGCTGAGGGTCTCGGTATGGGGCAGGCCGCCGGTGGCGACAATCACCACGTCGGGCTCTTCCGCCAGCACCGTATCGGCTTCCGCCCAGGTGTTGAAGGCGAACTCCACGCCCAGGCGTTCGCACTGGGCCATGCGCCAGTCGATGATGCTGATCATCTCGCGCCGTCTTTCGTTCTGGGCGGTCAGGCGGATCTGGCCACCCGGCCGATCGGCCGCTTCGAACACCTTGACGCGGTGCCCGCGTTCGCCGGCTACCCGGGCGGCTTCCAGCCCTGCCGGACCAGTGCCGACGATCACCACCTTGCGCGGCACCGCCGCCCTGGGGATGTCGTGGGGCATGGTGGTCTCGCGGCCGGTGGCGGCATTGTGGATGCAATAGGCCGCACCGCCCTGGTAGATGCGATCCAGGCAGTAGTTGGCGCCAACGCAGGGGCGGATCTCTTCTTCGCGCTTCTCGATGATCTTGCGCACGATGTGCGGATCGGTCATGTGCGCCCGGGTCATGCCAATCATGTCGACCTTGCCGGAAGCGATGGCGTGGCGCGCGGTGGCGACATCGGGAATCTTCGCCGCATGGAAGGTCGGGAAGCCGGTGGCCGAACGGATCTCGCCGGCGAAATCCAGGTGCGGCGAGTTGCGCATGCCCTGGATCGGGATCACATCGGTAAGGCCCGCATCGGTCTCGATATGGCCGCGGATCACGTTGAGGAAGTCCACCAGGCCACTGTCCTTGAGCAACTGGGAGATGGTCATGCCTTCGTTGGCATCGATGCCGCCTGGCAACGTCTCGTCGCCGGTGTAGCGAATCCCCACCAGGAAGTCCTCGCCGCAACGCTGGCGAATGCCGCGCAGGATCTCGAAGGTGAAGCGCATGCGGTTTTCCAGCGAGCCGCCATAGGGGCCGTCCAGGGTGTTGGTCAGCGGCGACCAGAACTGGTCCATCAGATGGCCGTAGGCCTGCAGCTCCAGACCGTCGAGGCCGGCGTACTTCATGCGCTCGGCGGCGTCGACGTAGTCCTTGACGATGCGCTCGATATCCCAGTCTTCGATCTGCTTGGGAAAGGCCCGGTGCGCGGGTTCGCGCTCATGGGAGGGCGAGACCACCGGCAGCCAGTCGGCCTTGTCCCAGCGGGTGCGCCGGCCCAGGTGGGTGAGCTGGATCATCACCGCGGCGCCATGCTCGTGGCATTCGTCCGTCAGGTCCCGCAGCCAGCCCACTACCTCGTCCTTCCAGGCCAGCACGTTGTTGAACACCGGCGGGCTATCGCGGGAGACGGCCGCCGAACCGGCCGTCATGGTCAGGGCGACCCCGGCCTTGGCACGTTCGACATGGTAGGCCCGGTACAGCGCCTTGGGCATGCCGTCCTCGGGATAGGCCGGCTCATGGGAGGTGGTGATGATGCGATTGCGCAGGGTCAGGTGCTTGAGCTGGTACGGCTGCAGGAGCGGATCGGTGGACATCTCGGGCTCTCCGGGCGAACGACATCAGGCGTGTTTTCGCTCAATCTGGATTCAATGTACAGGTGTGTCAACAAATAAATCTGTCGTGTACATTTCTCTTGCCGAAGGCGATGGGCTGTGGCTAGGATTGGCCCATTGCCGGTGGTTGGCATGGCCTCAATAGCCCCAGGAGAGACGATGAAAGTGCTCGTTGCGGTGAAGCGCGCTATCGATCCGAACATCAAGGTTCGTGTGAAGGCCGACGGCTCCGACGTCGAGCTGACCGGCGTCAAGATGGCGTTGAATCCCTTCTGCGAAATCGCCGTCGAGGAGGCCATCCGCCTGAAGGAAAGGGGCGTCGCCCAAGAGGTCGTGGTGGTGACGGTCGGCAGCAACGCTGCGCAGGAGCAGTTGCGCACGGCCTTGGCTCTGGGCGCCGACCGAGCGCTGCTGGTAGAGCTGCCAAGTCCCCTGGAGCCGCTCAACGTGGCCAAAGCGCTGGCCCGGGTGGTCGAGCGCGAGCGCCCAGACCTGGTGCTGTTCGGCAAGCAGGCTATCGACCAGGAAAACAGCCAGACGGGCCAGATGCTGGCGCAGCTCGCCGGCCTGCCCCAGGCCACCTGCGCCTCGGCCTTGAGCCATGCAGCAGGGGAGTGGATCGTCGAGCGCGAGATCGATGGCGGGCGTCAGACCGTCGCGCTGCGTTCGCCCGCCGTCGTGACCTGCGACCTGCGGCTCAACGAGCCTCGCTATGCCTCGCTGCCGGCGATCATGAAGGCCAAGAAGAAACCCCTGGAGGTGCTGGATGGCACGGCCCTGGGGGTTGCGACCAGAACGCACACCCGCCTGCTGGGCGTGCAGCCCCCGATCCAGCGGATGGCGGGCATCCGGGTCCAGTCCGTCGACGAGCTGGTCAGCCACCTCAAACAGCGTGCAGGAGTGCTCTGATGTCCAGTCTGATCGTCGCCGAACATCACCTTGGCCAGCTCAAGGCCGCCACGGCAAACGTCATCATGGCGGCCAGGGAGCTGACGCAACCGATCGAGCTACTGCTGATCGGGCCGGGCGCTTGCGCCGCAGCAGAGCAGGCTGCAGCCTTCGCCGGGGTAGAGCGGGTGCTGGTGGCCGAGACCGCCGAGTCGTGTGCACCCGAAGTCCTGGCCGAGCTGATCGCCAGGCTGGCGGGACGCCGTCTTGGGCATGTGCTGGCCGAGGCGAGCACCCAGGGTCGCAGCGTCCTACCGCGCGTGGCTGCCTTGCTGGATGTCGGGATGATCGCCGAGGTCATCGCCATCGACAGCCAGACGGTGTTCCGCCGACCGATCTATGCCGGCAATGCCATCGCCTGCGTCGAATCCCTCGATGAGGTGCGAATCCTGACCGTGCGCGCGTCCGCTTTCGCCAAGGCGGAGCGATGCGCGACGCCTTGCCCGATCGTGCGGCTGGAGGAGGCGCTGGCACCGGCCGCGAGTCGTCTCGTCAGCGAGGTGCTCAGCACCAGCGCACGGCCCGAGTTGGGCAGTGCGCGCGTGGTGGTGTCCGGTGGGCGTGGCCTGGGCAGTCGGGAGAATTTCGCCCTGGTCGAGCGAGTCGCCGATCGACTGGGCGGCGCTGTCGGAGCCTCCCGTGCCGCCGTGGATGCCGGCTTTGCGGGTAACGATCTGCAGGTGGGCCAGACCGGCAAGCATGTCGCGCCCGACCTCTATCTGGCCGTGGGCATCAGTGGCGCCATCCAGCATCTGGCAGGCATGAGCGGCTCCAAGGTCATCGTCGCCATCAACCAGGATGGCGAGGCGCCTATCACCCAGGTAGCCGACTACACCCTGGTGGCCGATCTGTTCGAAGCCCTGCCGGCCCTGGAACGGGCACTGTAGCGGGCCCTCCTCAAGACCCGGGCGTGCGGGAGCAGGCCTGGCCCCTCTCAACAACAACGCGTTCTTCGACTTGATACTGCCAGCAACAACAACACTACAAACGCCGGAGATAGAGCTGATGAATGTTGCACAGAACATCAAACGCAAGGTCCTGGGTCTGGTCGCCGTGCTGGGCCTGACAGTCGCCAGCCAGGGTATTCACGCTGCCCAGGGACCGGTCCGCGTCGGCTGGGTCAACTGGTCGGATGCGGAAATCACCGCGAAGCTCGCCCAGGCTGCCATCGAGGACCAGTTGAAGCTGCCGGTGAAGATGGTGCAGGCCGACATTGGCATCCAGTTCCAGGCCATGGCCAATGGCAGCATCGATCTCATTCCCATGGTCTGGCTGCCTACCACCCATGCGGTGTTCGTCGACAAGCACAAGGACAAGCTCACCGATCTGGGCGTGCTCTACGAGGGCAAGCTGGGCATGGCGGTACCCGACTCCATTCCCAAGAGCGAACTTTCCAGCGTCGAGGACCTGAAGAAGCCTGAGGTGCGGGCCAAGCTCGAAGGCAAGATCCTCTCCTCGGAAGTGGGCAATGGCCAGTACAAGCTCACCGAGAAAGCCTTCGACGTCTACCAGCTCAAGGGCTACAAGATCGTCGCCTCGTCCGAAGTCGGCATGCTCACCGAGATGGATCGCAATCTGAAGCGTGGCAAGTGGTCGGTGATCAATGCCTGGAGCCCGCACTGGATGTTTTCCAAGTGGAAGCTGCGCTATCTCGACGATCCCAAGGGCGTCTTCGGTACGGCGGAGCAGATCCATGCCATCGCACGCAAGGATTTTCCGGCCGAGTATCCGAAGATCGCCACCTTCTTCGCCCATTACCATCTGCCAGACGGCGACTTGCAGCAGCTGATGCTGCAGGCACGCGAGAGCTCCGCCGACAAGGTCGTGGCCGACTACTACGCCGCCCACAAGCAGATGTTCGCCGACATGTTCAATGGCAAGAACTGAGTGCCTAGAAGCTGGCTATCCGTCCAATGAGGACGTGCCCGGTCACCCGAGCGCGTCCTGGTTGGATCAAGACGCGGCCAGAATCTCCAAGGCGCGAGCGCGCGGCAGAGGCTGCCGCATGAGCTGGCTCAGCACCGCGGTGGCACGCTCTCGTTGGCAGGCGACTACACCCACCACCAGATCGTCGGCCAGCAACAGGGCGACGAAGGTCTGATCACCCAGGCTGCCGTCGAGGTGCATGTCATCCCACTGGCGGGGGTGGCCGAGGTATTCGTAACGCTTGCCGTGGTGCAGGGTCCAGAAGAAGGGGACGTCGGCATAGGCCTCGGCCTGGCCGAGCAGGTTACGCGCGGCCAGGCGGCCGTGCTGCTGGGCCAGGCGCCAGTGCTCGATCCGGGTGGGCCGGCCGGCATAGGGGAAGGTGGCCAGGTCGCCAGCGGCGTAGAGGCCTTCCGCGGCCTTGAGCTGGGCATCCACCGGTATGCTGCCATCGTCCGCCAGAGGCAGGTTGGCGAGGAAAGCCGTCGCCGGAGCGATGCCGGTGCCTACCAGCACGACATCGGCGGGTAGACGGGTACCGTCCTTGAGTCTGACCTGCCGGACCTGACCTTCGCCTTCGAAGCCCACCACCTCGTGGGGCGCATGAAAGGTGACGCCATTGGCCTCGTGCAGGGTCTTGAAGTGCTGACCCAGGGTCTCGCCCATCTGTTTGACGAAGGGCAGGGAGGCGGGAGAGACCACGTCCACTGCCAGGCCCTGCTTGCGCAGGGCGGAGGCGGCTTCCAGGCCGATGAAGCTGGCACCGATGATCACCGCCCGGCCCTCGTCGGGCAGGTCGGCCAGGATGGCGGCCGCGTCAGCGCGGGTCCGCAACAGGTGGATGCCCTGGAGGTTGGCGCCTGGCACGGCCAGGGGTTTGGGCTCGCCGCCAGTGGCGAGTACGCAACCGTCATAGTCCAGGGTCTGGCCATTGCTTAGTTCCAGCTGGCGTACCTGGGCATCCAGGCGCACCACCTCGGCGTGCAGGCGTTCGATGTGCTGCTGACGGAAGAAGTCGGCATCGCGCAGCGGTGGAGCCTCTTCTGGGGCCTTGTCGCCCTGGAGGACGAATTTGGACAGGGCGGTACGATCATAGGGCTCGCCCGGTTCCTGGCCGATCAGCACAAGGCGGCCGCCAAAGCCGAACTCACGCAGGGCAGCGGCGGCGGCCGTGCCTGCGGCGCCGGCGCCAACGACGACGAACAGGCGCTCGTCACGCTGGATTTCGGCCGCTTGTGCGGGCAGTGGCTCGGTACCGACCAGCACCTCGCCATCGCGCACCTCCACCGGGTAGCGCTGCAGGGCATCCAGCGCGGGTGGTTCGCAGAGGCTGCCGTCATCCACGGCGAAGCTCGCCTTGTGCCAGGGACAGACCAGCCGCCCCTGGCAGACGGCGCCCTCGGCCAGCGGGGCGCCGGCATGGGGACAGTTGGCCTGAAAGGCCCGCACCTCGTCGCCGACGCGCAGCAGCAGGATGGTGGTGTCTTCGATCTCGACCGCAGTACCGCGGTCTTCACGCAGGTCCGCAAGGCGCGCGACCGGGTGCAGGGTATTCATGGTCATCTCCCGGCGCTCTCTGGAACGCTCTCCGAATCAAGCTTGCAGATTCGAGAGAACGCAGCGGCGCCGGGTTCCGCTCAGGTGGCGGGCGGCAGGGGATGACGGTGGGGGACGTCCGGCGCATCCAGCGGATCGGCGTGGACCAGCACCTCGGCCTGGGGGTATTCGGCGCAGATGGCCGCCTCGACCTCGTCGCACAGCACATGGGCGCGCGACAGGCTCATCTGCCCCGGCAGCTCCAGATGCAGTTGCACGAATCAGTGATTGCCGGAGAGACGGGTACGCAGGTCATGGGCACCGATCACGCCAGGTACCTGGCAGGCCAGCTGCAGCATGTGCTCGCTGATGTCGGCGGGCAGTTCCTGGTCCATCAGCACGCCGAAGGAGTCACGGGCGATGCCGTAGGCGCTCCAGAGGATGTAGAGGGCGATGGCCAGGCCGAACAGTGGATCCAGCCAGTACCAGCCGAAGCCGGTCAGCGCCAGGGCGATTAGGATGCCGACGTTGAGCAGCAGGTCGGAGCGATAGTGCAGGGCGTCGGCGCGGACCACCGTGGAATCGGTAAGGCGGATGACGTGCTGCTGGTAGGCCACCAGCATGGCAGTCAGGGCCAGGGAAAACAGGGTGACGGCGATGCCCAGGGCATGGGCGCCGAGGGGCTCGGGGTGTTGCAGGCGACCGATGGCCTGCCAGGCGATGAGTACGGCGCTGACGCCGATAAAGACCGCCTGGGCGATACCGGCCAGGGACTCGGCCTTGCCATGACCGTAGCGGTGGTCGTCGTCCGCCGGTTTGAGGGCGTAGTGCACCGCCAGCAGGTTGAACACCGAGGCCAGCCCGTCGAGCAGCGAATCGGTCAGGCCGGCGAGCAGGCTGACCGAACCGCTGAACCACCAGGCCACGGCCTTGGCCAGGATCAGCGTCGTCGCCACGGCCACCGAGGCGGTCGTGGCGCGACGCAACAGCCGTTCGGTGCGGTGCGGATCGCTCATCAGGCGTGCGGGGCGAGGCCCAGGCTGGCGAGCTGCTCGGTGTTGCCGCTGCGTTGCAGCAGGCGGGGATCGTCCAGCGGCAGGTTATGGCCGGTGGCCTGCTGGATGATCGCCTTGAGGCGTGCGCGATCGACGCTGCCGTCCGGGTTGACCGCCTTGTTCAGCTCGGCCGGATCCACCTCGGCACGGCGGTTCTCGGGGAGATAGATGGCACCGGTGGCGAAGTCCACGCCAAAGGCGATCAGGCCGGGGATGATGTAGAACAGCAGGCCGATGGCATCGAGGGCGACGATGCCCGGGTCGATACGGCCACTGCCGGTGATCTGGCCGCGGCGCTCGGGGTAGAACAGGGAGCCGCAAGCGGTCAGCTGGGTGAACAGGGCGGCGGCGAGGACGCCACACACCGCGCGGGTACGCATCGACATAGACAACCTCCGGTTGGATGAGGCCGCCACTATAGCGGCCGGAATTGCGACGGGCGAGACGCTTTATACTGCCCGCCCTGTTGAGACCACCGGCCGTGCCCAATGACGCCCTTGCCCATCGATGTTGTCCTGCCCGACCTGCGCCAGGCCCTCGCCCGCCGTGATGACTGCGTGCTGGAAGCGCCGCCCGGCGCCGGCAAGACCACCCGGGTGCCCCTGGCGCTGCTGGACGAACCCTGGCTGGCCGGTCAGCGCATCCTGCTGCTGGAGCCGCGCCGGCTGGCGGCTCGCGCTGCCGCCGAGCGTCTGGCCGCGGAGCTGGGTGAAGGCGTCGGCGAGACGGTGGGCTATCGCATCCGCCTGGAAAGCCGGGTAGGGCCGCGCACCCGCATCGAAGTGGTCACCGAGGGCATCCTTACCCGCCGGCTGCAGGATGATCCGGCGCTGGACGGTGTCGGCCTGGTGATCTTCGACGAATTTCATGAACGCAGTCTGGACGCCGATCTGGCCCTGGCGCTGACCCTGAGCGGGCGCGAGCTGCTGCGCGATACGCCGCTCAAGGTGCTGGTGATGTCCGCCACCCTGGAAGGCGAGCGTCTCGCCGCGCTGCTCGGGGGCGCGCCGGTGGTGCGCAGCGAAGGCCGGATGTTTCCGGTCACGACCCGCTGGAGTCGACCGCTCGGCCAGGACGAGCGTCTGGAAGCGCGGGTGGCGGCCACGGTGCTGCAGGCATTGGACGAGGAAACCGGCAGCCTGCTGGTGTTCCTGCCCGGGCAGGCCGAGATCCGCCGCACCGCCGAGCGGCTGGCGGATCACTTGCCTGCTGCGGTGTTGCTCTGCCCGTTGCATGGTGAACTGGAACTGGCGGCCCAGCGGGCAGCCATCGAGCCGGCGCCAGTGGGCAGCCGCAAGGTGGTGCTGGCCACCAATATCGCCGAGACCAGCCTGACCATCGAAGGGGTACGGGTGGTGGTGGATGCAGGTCTGGCACGGGTGCCGGCCTTCGATCCCGGCAGCGGCATGACCCGTCTGACCACCCGCCGCATCTCCCGCGCCTCGGCCACCCAACGCCAGGGCCGCGCCGGCCGACTGGAGCCGGGCGTCTGTTACCGGCTTTGGTCGGAAGAGCTGCACCAGCAATTGCCGGCCTACGACAGCGCCGAGATCCTCCAGGCCGACCTCGCCGGGCTGGCGCTGCAACTGGCCCGCTGGGGCATGAGCGCCGAGGAGCTGGCCTGGCTCGATCCCCCGCCCGCCGCGGCCCTGGCCCAGGCCCGCGACCTGCTGATGCGCCTGGGTGCCCTGGACGACCAGGGCGTGCTCACCCCCCACGGCCAGGCCATGAGCGGTCTGCCGGCCCATCCGCGGCTGGCGCACCTGCTGTTGCGTGGTCAGGCCTGGTGCCTGGCCGAGCGCGCCTGTGAGATAGCCGCACTGTTGGGCGAGCGCGACCTGGCGCCGGGGCAGGGCGCCGACCTGCATACCCGTCTGCTGCTCCTGGCCAGCGAAGGGCGCGGCCCGCGCGGCGGGGTGGCGCGCATTCGTCAGCTGGTCCGTCAGTACCGCGGCCTGCTGCGTGGCAAGGCCGAGCGGCCGGTGGCCGATCCCGAACACCCGCGCTGGACCGGGGCCCTGCTGGCCTGCGCCTATCCGGATCGTATCGCCCAGCAGCGCAAGGCCGGCGGCCAGGACTATCGGCTGGCCAATGGCCGGGCCGCCAGCTTTGGCGAGCCGGATGGGTTGATGAAGTCGCCCTGGCTGGTGGTGGCCGACCTGGGCAGTCGCCAGGGGCAGCGCGAGGAGCGCATCTACCTGGCCGCCGAACTGGATCCGGCGCTGTTCGAGGGGCCGCTGGCCGAGCAGGTGGTGAGTCACGACGAACTGGACTGGGACGAGCGCGAAGGCGTCCTGCGCGCTGAACGCCAGCGCCGGGTCGGCCAGCTGGTGCTGAGTCGCGAGCCGCTGAAGAACCTGGACGCCACGGCCCGCAGCCGCGCGCTGCTGGGGCTGGTGCGGCGGAAGGGCCTGGAGTTGCTGCCCTGGACGCCGGAGTTGCGCCAGTGGCAGGCGCGGGTGGCCTTGCTGCGCCAGCTGGACTTGCAGCAGAAGCAGGCGAGCGACTGGCCGGATGTCAGCGACGCGGCCCTGCTGGCCAGCCTGGAAGACTGGCTGCTGCCCTACCTGGACCGTGTCACCCGCCTGGCCCACTTCGCCAATCTGGACTTGGCCGCCATGCTCCAGGGCCTGCTGCCCTGGCCGCTGCCGCGCCAGCTGGACGACCTGGCCCCGCGCACCCTGGCGGTACCCTCCGGCTCCAACATCCGCCTGGACTACGGCGAGCACCCGCCTGTGCTGGCGGTGCGGTTGCAGGAGCTGTTCGGCCTGGCCGATACCCCGCGCATCGCCGGCGGGCGCCTGGCGGTCAAGCTGCACCTGCTTTCCCCGGCGCGGCGTCCGGTGCAGGTCACCCAGGACCTGGCCAGCTTCTGGGCCAACACCTACCTCGACGTGAAGAAGGACCTCAAGGGCCGCTACCCCAAGCACTACTGGCCGGACGATCCGCTGATCGCCGAACCGACGGCGCGAGCCAAGCCCAGAGGGACCTGAGCCACTGGCGTCGATGTTGAGAGGATTGGGCAAGACCACCAGACGATCCGGCAGCGAGGGCTGCGTACCCGGGCGCTAGCATGGCCGCTTCCTACACCGAGGGAGCGAGCCATGAACGAGTACAAGACCCTTTTCATCACTGGCGTGAGCAGTGGTCTGGGCAATGCCCTGGCACGGGAAGCCCTGGTGGCCGGCCATTGCGTCATCGGGACGGTGCGCCAGGAAGCCGATCGCCAGGCGTTCGCCGCCTTGTCGCCCAGGGCCCATGGCGTCCTGCTGGATGTCACGGATCACGATCGCGTGGACGCGGTAGTGGCGGAGGCCCAGGCAGCGCTTGGCCCGGTGGACGTACTGGTGAACAATGCCGGCTACGGGCACGAGGGCATCCTTGAGGAGTCACCCCTGGAAGAGCTGCGTCAGCAATTCGAGGTCAATGTCTTCGCGGCGGTTGCCGTCACCAAGGCCTTCCTGCCGTCCTTCCGCGAGCGGCGTCGCGGTCATATCATCAACATCACCTCCATGGGCGGCACCATCACCCTGCCGGGCATCTCCTACTATTGCGGTAGCAAGTTCGCCCTCGAAGGTATCTCGGCGGCCCTGGGCCAGGAATTGGTGCCGTTCGGGGTCTGGGTCACCGCCGTGGCGCCAGGCTCCTTCCGCACCGACTGGGCGGGTCGCTCGATGCGCCGCAGCGCCCGCAGCATCGCCGACTACGATGAGCAGTTCGTGCCGATTCGCACGGCGCGCGAAGCCAAGAGCGGCAAGCAGCTCGGCGATCCGCACAAGGCCGCCCAGGCGCTGTTGCGCCTTATCGCCATGCCAGCGCCGCCCACGCAATTGCTGCTGGGCAGCGATGCCTTGCACCTGGTGCGCGAACGCCTGGCCGCGGCCAGCCGGGAGATCGACCGGTGGGAGGGCCTGACACTTTCCACCGATGGCTGAAGAGGAGGGTCCATGACCCCGAGCGATCCCGTCCCCGCGCGTCTGGTAGCTTTGCTAGGTAAGCTGGCACCACGGGAGGGCTACAACCTCAGCGCCTTGGAGGACGTCCGCTTCCTGCGCTCGGATCGCCCCCTGACCGGCGTACCGGTGCTCTACGATCCCGGTGTCGTCATCGTCTGCCAGGGTGGCAAGCGCGGCTACTTCGGCGAACGCGTCTATCGTTACGACGCCCAGCATTACCTCGTGGTATCGGTGCCCGTACCCTTCACCATGGAGACCGATGCCAGCCCGGAGGCACCGCTGCTGGCCATCTACCTGCGGCTTGATTTTCGCCTGCTCGGTGAACTGGTGCTGCAGCTCGATAGCGAACTGGGACCAACGGTCGAGCCACCCCGAGGACTCTATGCTTCGCCCCTCGATGAGCCGCTGCGCCAGTCGACCCTACGCTTTCTGGAGGTGTTGAGCGTGCCGACGGACGCCCGATTGCTGGGGCACGCCTTGCTGCGCGAGGTCTACTATCGGATCCTGACCGGTGCCCAGGGCGGCTCGTTACGCGCGGCCCTGGATCGCCAGGGACATTTCGGCCGCATCGCACGATCATTGCGTACCCTGCACGCCCGCTATGCCGAGCGGCTGGACGTCGCGTCGCTGGCGCAGGAGGCGCGCATGAGTCAGCCCAGCTTTCATCGACACTTCCGCGAGGTGACGGGTACCACGCCCATGCAGTACCTGAAGTCGACCCGGCTGCATCAGGCGCGGCTGCTGATGCTGCGCGACGCCCTGCCGGCCGCGAGCGCGGCCTTTGCCGTGGGCTACGAAAGCGCCTCGCAGTTCAGCCGCGAATTCAAGCGTCTGTTTGGCCGGACGCCGTTGGCGGAAATCGACTGGATGAAGGCGACCTACGCACTGCCGGTGCCGCCCGCGTCGGCGCTATACGTGTCTTCCCACTAGGGCAGCCCGTCCGAAAAGCCGGGTTGGCGCCGGCGCATCGGAACCAAGCGGCGGCAGTTTCGGGTCTGAATTCAGACGGGCAACACCGCCCACCCCACCGGAGCGACCCCCATGGCCGACAAGACCCTGCACGACCTGTCCAAAGCGATGAGCGATCTGGATTTCTGCATGCTGACCACCGGCACCGGACGCCTGACCAGCCGGCCGATGAGCAACAACGGCGACGTCGAGTACGATGGCGATTCCTGGTTCTACGCCTATGACGACTCGGCCAAGATCCGCGACATCGAACAGGATCCGGCGGTGGGCCTTAGCTTCAGCGAGGGCAAGAGCCTGCTGGGCAAGCCCGGCATCTTCATCGGCATCGAGGGCCGGGCCGAGCTGATCCGTGACAAGGCGCAGTTCGAGGCGCACTGGACCAAGAAACTGAACCGCTGGTTTCCCCAGGGCACCGATACGCCCGGCATGATCCTCATCAAGGTGCATGCCGAGCGCATCCGCTATTGGGATGGCGAGGAAGAAGGCGAGCTGCGTCCCTAGCGCCTCAGAAGCAGGTCGCGAAGGTCTCGACCACCTGCAGCCCCTCGTCGACGATGCAGCCCTGGCGCCACTTGTCGAAGGTCAGGCAAGGATGGGAGGTGCCCAGGGCGACGATATCGCCGATAGCCAGCTCCGTACCTGGCGCGACGACCATGAAGGCATGCTGGTCCATGATGGCGGTGACGGTGCAGCCACTCATGTCTACGGCTGCGCTAGTGGCCTGACCCGGTCGGTAGCGGCGTAATGGCAGCGGCAGGCCGGCGTCATGGGCGACGTCGCGCTTGCCCAGGGCCAGGATGGCAAAGCCGGGTTCGGGCAGCGACTGCACGTGGGCCCAGACCTCCAGCGCTGGCTGCAGGCCCTCGGCCAGGCCGGTGCGCGCCAGGACGCCGCCCTGGGCGTCGCGGTAGATGCCGTGGTCATGGACCACATAGCTGCCGGGGCGCAGGACGGCCAGGAAACGTTCTCGTACCTCCAGCCGATCGAAGGCGGCGGCGATCAGGTCGTACCAGGCCGAGCCCGAAGCGGTGACGATGGGCCGGTCGAGGGAGAAGGCGCCCTGGCCACGCAACTCCTCGGCCAAACGCACCAGGGAATCGGCGAAGGCGCGGATGTCGGTCACTGCCTCGACGCCGTGAATCACGCCCTCGTAACCTTCGATACCGGTCAGCCGCAGCGCCGGTTGTCCGGCGATGGCCTGGGCCAGGGCACGTACCTCGGATTCGCTGCGGCAGCCGCAACGACCGCCGGGCACGCCGTATTCGATCATCACCTGCAGCGCCAGGCCGCGTTCGGCGAAGAAGGCGCCCAGGGCCGTGACCTGATCGGGATGGTCCACCAGGCAATGGAAATCGAAATCAGGGTCGGCGCTCAGTAGCTCGGCGATCAGCGCCATGTTCGGCGCCCCGACCAGCTGGTTGGCCATCAGCACCCGGCGTACGCCATGGGCCTGGGCGGCGCGGGTCTGGATCGCGGTGGCCAGGGTCATGCCCCAGGCGCCGGCCGCCAGCTGCCGCTGGAACAGCGCTGGCGCCATGCTGGTCTTGCCATGGGGCGCCAGCTGCGCGCCGCGGTCGCTGGCGAAGGCCTGCATCCAGGCGATGTTGTGATCGAGCGCCCGCTGGTGGATGACCAGGGCGGGCAGGGCGATGTCGCGGAGCAGGCTGTCGCCAGGGGTGGCGGCGCCTTTCTCGGGGGCATGTAGAGCGGTCATGGATTCTCCTGGCCGCCCAGGCGCTGGGACAGGCGGCGAGCGCTGTCGACCAGCACCTGGCGGTACTCGGCATGGTGGGCCTGGGCGTCGGCACGGGGCGCGACGATGCACAGGGTGGCGATGCACAGGCCGCTGGCGTCCTGCACCGGAGCGGCGAAGCAGTGGGTGTAGGTGTCGGCGATGCTGTCGAAGGAAAAGAAGCCCTCGGCGCAGGCGCTGCGGATCTCGGCGATGAAGGTCGCCGGCGGCAGGCGGCTGCCATCGGGCAGGATGAAGTCGTCCGGATCGATCAGGGCGAGGATCTCGGCGTCGCTCAGATGGCCGAGCAGCAACCGGCCAGAGGCGGTCCAGGGAATGGGCGCGTCCTCGCCGACGTTGGAGGAGATGCGAAAGGCGCGGGCGCCTTCCTTCATCAGCGAGACGGTGTACTTGCGGCCGTTGAGCTGGCACAGCTGGGCGGTCTCGCGGGTCCGGGCGACGATGTCGTCCAGCAGCAGCCCGGCCTCGCGGGCCAGGTCGAAGTGGCGCAGGTGCGCCTGGCCGAGAAAGTACAGCTCGCGGCCCAGGTAGACCTGACCGTCGCGGCCCACGGCATCGAGCATGTGCCGCTCCAGCAACAGGCCGACCAGGTCGTAGACGGTGGACTTGGGAATGCCCAGGCCGGCGGCGATCTCGTTGGGTCGCAGCGGCCGACCCACCCGCTTGAGGTGATCGAGGATGTCGAAGGCGCGGTCCAGGCCGCGGGCTCTCTGGCGGGTAGGTTCGGTCATCTGTGTGATTTGTCTCAGGCCTTGGGTTTGTAGGCGATGCAGTCGATCTCGACCTTGCAGTCCACCATCATGGAGGATTGCACGCAGGCGCGCGCCGGGGCGTTGTCGGCGAAGTATTCGGCGAACACCTTGTTGAAGCTCCAGAAATCGCGGGGATCGTCCAGCCAGACGCCGGCGCGTACCACGTGCTCCAGACCGTAGCCGGCCTCGTTCAGGATGGCGATCAGATTCTGCATGGTCTTGTGGGTCTGGGCGACGATGCCGCCGTCGATGATCTCGCCGTTCTCCATGGCCACCTGGCCGGAGACGTGCAGCCAGCCATCGGCTTCCACCGCACGGGCGAAGGGGAGGGGTTGGCCACCTGCGCCGCGTTCGCCGGCGCCGTAACGAATGATGCTCATGGTGTTGCTCCTGTAGCGGGGGATGATTCAGAAGGAGGTCCGGCCGAGGAATTCGGCGAGACGGGTGGAGCGGGGCCGCTCGAACAGTTCGCGCGGCGGACCCTGCTCCTCGATGCGACCCTGGCTCATGAAGACGATGCGATCGGAGACCTCATAGGCGAATCTCATCTCGTGGGTCACCAGCAGCATGGTCATGCCATCCTGGGCCAGGTCCTTGATCACTGCCAGCACCTCGCCGACCAGCTCCGGATCCAGCGCCGAGGTGGGTTCGTCGAACAGCATCAGGCTGGGGTTCATGGCGATGGCGCGGGCGATGGCCACCCGTTGCTGCTGACCGCCGGAGAGCTGGCCGGGATGGTGGTCGCGCCGCTCGAGCAGCCCGACCCGACGCAGCCACTGCTCGCCGAGGGCGATGGCTTCGTCCTTGCCCATCTTCTTGACCTTGCGCAGGCCGAGGGTGACGTTTTCCAGGGCGGTGAGGTGGGGGAACAGATTGAATTGCTGGAAGGCCATGCCTGTGAGCGAACGCTGGCGGGCGACCTCGCGCTCCGGCAGGCGCTGGCGGCGACCGCCGTCTTCGCGGTAGCCGATGGCCTCGCCGGCCAGCTGGATGCTGCCACCCTGAAAGTCTTCCAGCAGGTTGACGCAGCGCAGCAGGGTGGTCTTGCCCGAGCCACTGGAGCCGATCAGGGTCACCACGTCGCCACGGTAGAGGCTGAGATCGATGCCCTTGAGCACCTCCACCTCGCCAAAGCTCTTGTGCAGGCCGTTGATACTCAGCAAGGGGTCGTTGGCAGCGGTCATGGCAGGGTCACCCGTTTTTCCAGGTAGCGGCCGAGCCGCTCGATGGCGAAGTTGATGAGAAAGAACAGCAGTCCGGCGAACAGATAGAACTGCAGGGTCATGAAGGTGCGGGCGATGACCTGCTGGCTGCTAAGCAGCAGTTCGGCCACGCCGATCACCGAGAGCAGGGTGGAGGCCTTGACGATCTCGGTGGAGGCGTTGACCCAGGTCGGCAGGATCTGGCGCAACGCCTGGGGTAGCAGTACCTCCTGGAGACTCTGCACGAAGGTCAGGCCAATGGCCTTGGCGGCCTCGTGCTGACCGCGCGGGATGGCCTGCAGGGCGCCACGGACGATCTCCGCCACATGGGAGCCGCAGAACAGCAGCAGGGCCGCGGTGCCGGCCTGAAACGGCGTGGGTCGCAGGCCCAGGGCAGGGGCCATGTAGTAGCAGGCCAGCACCAGCACGAACACCGGGGTGCCGCGGATCAGATCGGAGTAGAGGCGGAACGGTAGGCGCAGCGGCCAGCGGCCGTAGGTCAGCGCCAGGCCGCCGAGGGTACCCAGCAGGGTACCGCCCAGCACTGCCAGCAGCGAACAGGCCAGGGTGGTGGCGAAACCGGCGGCCAGGGTCTGGCGAGCGTTCCACAATTCCAGGAACCAGGAGGGGGCTTCGTACACGTTCGGGCTCCTAGCGGGTCAGGCTCAGTCGCCGCTCCAGCTGGCGCAGCAGCAGGGCGATGACGTAGCAGGTGAGGATGTAGAGGACACTGGTCACCAGCCAGGTCTCGATGACCCGGTAGCTTTCCAGGTTGATCTTGCGTGCCTGGTAGGTCAGCTCCGGCACGGCGATGGCCGCTGCCAGGGAGGTGTCCTTGAACAAGGAGATGAAGCTGTTGGAGAGCGACGGCAGGACGTTGCGCAGCATCACCGGAATGATGACGTAGGCCTTGATCTGCCATTCGCGCAGGCCGATGGCCAGGCCCGCCTCGCGCTGGCCCTTGGGAATGGCCATGAGGCCGCCGCGAAACACCTCGGCCAGGTAGGCCCCGGCATAGAGCGCCAGGGTGATGAGAAAGGAGCTGAGCTTGTCCAGGCGGATGCCGACGCTGGGCAGGGCGAAGTACAGCAGCAGGATCAGCACCAGGATCGGGGTGTTGCGCACCAAGGTGACGTAGCCCGCCGCGAGCCAGCGCAGCGCCCGCACCCGCGAGAGCAGGGCGAAGGCGGTGGCCAGGCCGATCAGGCAGCCGATGGCGATGCCCACCAGGGCCAGCTGCAGGCCGAGGGCGAGCCCGGCCAGCAGGTGATCCAGGTTCTGCCACACGGGGGCGAAGTTGAGGGTGTAGTTCATGCTCGACGTCTACCGAGAGGGCGCGGACGAACCGCGCCGGGCCAGGATCACTTGAACTCGACAGGGAAGCCGATCGCCGGAGACGGCAGCTCGACACCGAACCACTTCTTGAAGGACGCCTGGTAGGTGGGGAATTCCACACCGGTCATGGCCTCGTGCAGGGCGGTGTTGACGAAGTTCAGCCAGTCCTGTTCGCCGCGCTTGACCGCGCAGGCGTAGGTCTGGGGGCTCCAGGCATAGTCGGGCGAGCGGTAGCGACCGGGATTCTGGGTCATCAGGTACTTGACCGAGGACTGGTCGGTGGCCACGGCGTCGGCACGGCCGGTGCCCAGGGCCTGGTAGAGCAGATCGACGCTGTCGTACTGATCGACCTTGGCGCCGGGCAGCGCCTGGTGCACCAGCTCCTCGGCATAGACGTTCTGCAGCACGGCCACGGTCAGGTCGCCCTTGGCCGCCTTGAGGTCGTCGATCTGCTGGTAGCGGCTGTTGGCCGGCAAGAGCAGGGCCACGCCCTCACGGTAATAGGGCAGGGTGAAGGCGACCTGCTGGGCGCGGCTGGCGGTCACGGTGATGAACTGGCAGCTGATGTCGACCTTGTCGGTGAGCAGGTTGGGGATGCGCGCATCCGAGCCCTGGACGACGAATTCGACCTTTTCCGGATCGTTGAACAGCCCCTTGGCGATGACCTTGGAGATATCGATATCGAAGCCCTGCAACTTGCCGTCGGCGCCTTGGAAGTGCCAGGGGGCGTTGGTGCTGCCGGTACCCACTATCAGGTGACCGCGCTTGAGTACGTCATCCAGCTTGGCCGCCTGGGCGCCGGTCATGGCGACCAGACCCACCAGCAGCGCCAGTGTTTTCCACCCCTTCGTCTTGCCCGTCATTGTGCGACTCCTTTTCCGTTATAGCGGAATTATGTTCGTAACAACGGAATGGATTGCAGTCACTGTGCCAGCTTTTTCGACGGCTTTGCAAATCAATGGCTTGGCTTGAACGACGGGCAAGGAAGAGGCTCTCGGTGCCGTGGGTGGCACCGGGAAGTGGCGGAAGGTAACGGCGGCGCACCAGGTCAGGACGTTACCCGGTAGCGTTCGATCAGCAGCGTGGGAAGGTTTGCCGCAGGTCCCCGGCACGGGGCAGGAAGCGGCCATGGCGCTCGTCGATGCTCTGGTCCGGCACATAGGCCAGACGGCCATTCACCCAGACGGCGTGGATGCCTTCTGCGGGGCGCTGTGGCTCGCTGAAATCGGCCACATCGCGAATGCGGGCGGGATCGAACAGCACCAGGTCGGCATGGGTGCCCGGTTCGATCAGGCCGCGATCCTTGAGGCCGAAGCGCGCGGCGGAAAGACCGGTCATCTTGTGCACCGCGGTGTGCAGGGGGAAGAGACCGAGGTCACGGCTGAAATGGCCGAGCACCCGCGGAAAGGCGCCCCAGAGGCGTGGGTGCGGGAAGGGATCCTCGGGCAGGCCGTCGGAGCCGATCATGCTCAGCGGATGGGCCAGGATCAGCCGCACATCGGCTTCGCTCATGCCGTAGTAGACGGCCCCGGCCGGTTGCAGGCGGCGTGCGGCGCTGTCCAGGTCCAGCCCCCAGTCGGCGGCGATGGCGTCCAGGTCGCGGCCGCCGCATTCGGGATACGGGGTGGACCAGGTGATGGTGATGCGATGCCGATGGGTGACCTGCTTGAGATCCAGGGTGGAGGAGCTGGCGGCATAGGGATAGCAGTCGCAGCCAACCTGTTGGGTCTGCGCGGCCTCGGCCAGGGCGCCGAGCAGTTCCGGTGCGCGCCCCCAGTTGTCCACCCCGGCGCACTTGAAGTGGGAGACCACCACCGGTGCCCGGGCCTGGCGACCGATGTCCAGGGCTTCGTCCAGCGCTTCGTGGACCGCGGCGAATTCGCTGCGCAAATGGGTGGCATAGAGTCCGCCCAGGGCATCCAGCTCCGCGGCGAGCTGGGCCACCTCGTCGGTCGGGGCCGCCGCGGCGGACGCATAGGCCAGGCCGCTGGAAAGCCCCAGGGCACCGGCGGCCAGGCTGTCGCGCAACTCGGCACGCATGGCGGCGATCTCGGCCGGAGTGGCGGCGCGGTAGAGATCATCCAAGTGATTGCTGCGCAGCGCCGTGTGGCCCACCAGGGCGGCGACATTGACGCCGGGACGGGCCTGTTCCACGGCGGTGCGGTAGGCGGCGAAGGTGGGATAGACGAAAGCCGCGGCCGGGCCGAGCAGATTCAGCGGGTCCGGCGGCTCACCGCGCAAACGGACCGGCGCGGCGCTGATGCCGCAATTGCCCACCACCACGGTGGTGACCCCCTGGCTGAGCTTGGGCAGTTGCTGCGGCCGGCGGATGACCATGCTGTCGTCATGGGTATGGACGTCGATGAAGCCAGGCGCCAGCACCAGGCCGCTGCCGTCGCGGACCTCTCGGGCTGGTTCAGTGGCCAAGTCGCCCAGCTTTTGGATACGTCCGGCTGCGATAGCGACATCAAGCGGCCTGCCCGGACGGTCGTGGCCGTCCAGCACCAAGGCATTGCGAATCAATAAGTCATGCATGCTAGAGCTATCCGAAGACCGTTGAGGGGCGGCTTTCGACCGCCGAGTGGCAAATAGCCAGGGAAGCGAAGCGACAGCTCGATAAAGACGAAACTGTTACAAGAATTTTTGTCTATTACGTCACAAATAGGGCGGTACAGCCCTAATGACCCCTTTCGCCGCCGCCCGAGCTAGCCATGAATCTGCTGACCCCTGCTGTAACGATAATGAATCGCCTGAGGTTCCCCGCCAAGTTCGTCTGCCTCGCCACCATCGTTCTGGTGCCGCTCCTGTTTCTCAGCGTCTACCTCTATCAGGATATCCAGGAGCAGCGCGTGAGCCTGACCCAGGAGATCGACGGTCAGCGCTATCTGACGCAGCTGACCCCGGTCGCCCGACTGAGTATGTTGCAACGTGCCCTGACCAAGCGTGTCCAGGATGGCGACACCTCGGCGCAGCAGGATTGGCAGAACAATCGCGACAACCTGCTCAAGGCCTATGACGACCTGGGGCAGTTGGATCGTGAACTCGGCGGGAAGCTGGAAACCGGCGATCGCGTCAGCCAGCTGCGGCTGGGAGCCGAACGGCTGCTGCAGGGAACCTCAGGCAACTCCCTGGAGGTGTTCGAAGGCTGGAATGAGCAGCTGACCAAGACCCTCAACTTCTTCTATTACGTCTCGGCCACCTCGGGCCTGGCGCTGGATGCCGACTACACCAGCCTTTTTCTCATCGATATCACCTCGCTGCGACTGCCGCGGGAGATCAATCTCATCGGCCAGCTGCGCGGCCTGGCGAGCGGCCTGAGCGCTACCAACAGCTTCGATCCGGCCACCCTCAATGTGGCGCGTACCCTGGTGCGCCAGGAGCAGCAGACCGCCGACGAACTGGAGCAGGGTTTGCGGCTGCTGGCGCGCCAGGCGCCTGAGCTGGCGCAACGCCTCAAGGGCTCCCTGGCGCTCGCGGCGGACGACTATGCCAACTTCCGCCAGGGCATGCTGACCGCCATGAGCGGGGAGGGTGTGGTTGCCGGGCGCGCTCTGGGTGCCCAGGGCAATGCCGTGGTCGCCCGCTACTACAAGGTTTTGGAAGAGGCCCAGGGCCTTCTGTCCCAGATGCTGGCCGAGCGCCTGGCCCATGAGACCGCGCTGCGCAATATGATCCTGGGCATGATCCTGGGGGCCTTGCTGCTGCTGAGCTACACCTTCGCCGGCATCTACCAGGCCCTACGCCTGGGGATCGCCGAGCTGGTCGAGGTGACCGCCGCCGCTGCCCGGGGCGATCTGAGCCGCCGGGCCGCCTTGTCCGGGCGTGACGAGATCGCCGGCATCGGTCGTAGCCTGGATGAGATGCTGGAGGCCTTCGGTCGCTCGCTGCGCGAGGTCGATCAGGCGTCCCATGCGGTCGCCCAGGCGTCCGGCGCCCTGGCTGGCTCCATCGGTCAGGCACGCTCGACCATGCAGGCGCAACAGGGCGAGACCGACCAGGTGGCCACGGCCATCACCGAGATGACCGCCAGCGTGGCGGACGTCGCCAACAACACCGAAGGCGCTGTCGCGGCTGCTCAGCAGGCCGATCAGGCCACCCGTGACGGCGCCCGGGTGATGCAGCAGACCCAACAGGCCATCGAAGCCCTGGCCGCCGAGGTGGATCTCAGCGCCACCAAGGTCGCCGCCCTGGAAAGTCACAGCCAGGCCATCGGCGGGGTCATCGCGGTGATCCGTACCATCGCCGAGCAGACCAATCTGCTGGCCCTCAACGCCGCCATCGAGGCCGCCCGGGCCGGTGAGCAGGGCCGCGGCTTCGCCGTGGTGGCCGACGAGGTCCGCACCCTGGCCTCGCGCACCCAGACCTCCACCGAGGAGATTCGCCGCATCATCGAGCAATTGCAGGCCGCTACCGGCGAGGCCGTCGGCCAGATGCAGGCCAGCCGTGGCCATGCGCTGACGGGGGTCGCGGCCGCCGAGCAGGCCAGCGCCAGCCTGACCAGCATCGGTTCCGCGGTGGGACGCATCGTCGACGTCAACGTGCAGATCGCCAGCGCCGCGGAACAACAGGCCGCGGTGTCCGAGGACATCAACCGCAACACCACGGGCATCCGTGCCAGTACCGTGCAGGTACTGAGCGGGATCGAGTCCGACGCCGGTACCGCCGAGCGCCTGGCGGGCCTCTCCCAGGATCTGCGCAGCGTAGTATCGCGCTTTCGCCTCAGCGCCTGATGGCGCCGCTCATCGGCAGGAACCAGGTCCGACTTTACAACCTGGCTCCTGCGGATAACTGTATAAATAGACAGTTATCCGCAGGAGCACCATGTCATGTCCGTTACCGTCCTGGGTTGCCTGGCGTCGTCCGACACCCAGCTGCCGCTCTATGATTTTCGCCTGCCGTGCGGTTTTCCCTCGCCGGCCCAGGATCATCTGGAGCGCCAGGTCTCGCTGGACGAACTGGTCGACCTGCGCGCTCCTCATACCTACGTCATCCAGGTCAGTGGCGACAGCATGACCGGGGTGGGCATCTTTCCTGGCGATCTGGTGATCATTGACCGCGCCCGTCCGGCGCGGGTGGGCGATATCGTGGTGGCGGTGCGCGATCGCGAACCCACCCTAAAGCGCCTGGGCCGGCGCGGCGCGAACTTCGTCCTGCTGGCGGAAAATCCCGCCTATGCGCCGCTGGTCATCGGCGAGCGCGACGACTTCGAAGTCTGGGGTGTGGCCACCCACAGCCTGAGGCACTTTGGCCATGGCTGAGTCGGTATTGGCGCTGATCGACTGCAATGCCTTCTATTGCAGTTGCGAGCGGGTCTTCCGCCCCGATCTCGCCGGACGCCCGGTGGTGGTGCTATCGAACAACGACGGCTGCGTGATCGCCCGCTCGGCCGAGGCCAAGCGCTTGGGCATCGCCATGGCCGCGCCCTGGTTCCAGGTGCGCGAGCTGGCCCAGCGTGGCGAGGTCGCGGCCTTCAGCTCCAACTATGCGCTCTACGGCGACATGAGCGACCGGGTGATGCGCACTCTCGCAACCCTGGTGCCGCGCCTGGAGCGTTACAGCATCGACGAGGTATTCGCCGATCTGGCTGGCCTGCCCGAGCCCCTGGACGCCCTCGGCCACCGCCTGCAGGCGCGGGTGCAGAAATGGACGGGCATCCCGGTCAGCGTCGGCATCGCCAGCACCAAGACCCTGGCCAAGCTGGCCAATGCCGCCGCCAAGCGCTGGCCGGAGCGCACCGGTGGCGTGCTGGATCTGCGCGATCCGGTGGTGCATGACTGGGTGCTGAAGCATTCGCCGATCGAAGACGTCTGGGGTGTCGGCCGGCGCCTGGCCGCGCGCCTGCGGGGCGAGGGCGTCACCAATGCCTGGGAACTAGCCGCGCAGGATGCCTGGTCACTGCGCCAGCGCTACAGCGTGGTGCTGGAAAAGACCGCCCGGGAATTGCGCGGCCTGGCCTGCCTGAGTCTCGAAGAACTGGAGGCGCCGCGGCAGACCATTTGCAGCAGCCGCATGTTCGGTCGCCGCCAGTACCAGTTCGGCGCCCTGGCCGAGGCGGTGGCCAGCTACACCGCCCGCGCTGCGGAAAAGCTGCGCGCCCAGGGTTCGCTCTGTCGCACCCTGAGGGTCAGCATCCAGACCGGGATGCATGGCGCGGACGAGGGCCGCTATGCCAACGCCAGCCTGCTCAACCTACCGGCCCCCAGCGACGACACTCGGGTACTCAACGACTATGCCCAGTCCGGCCTGCGCGAGATATTTCGCGACGGTTTCGGTTATGCCAAGGCCGAGGTGTTGCTGCTCGATCTCTGCGGCCGTAGCGAGGTGGCCGCGGATCTCTTCGTTGGCGCGCCGGATCCGGCCGCTACCCGGCTGATGGCAACGCTGGACGCCATCAACGGCAAGTTCGGTCGCGAAACCCTGCGTCCAGCCCGGATTCCGCGCGATCCCGCCTGGCAGATGCGCCGCGACCTGCTCAGCCCGCGCTACACCACCCGCCTCGATGAACTCTGGTCGGTGGGTTGAGCGCCGGAACGACCCTCACCAGTCGATGGCATAGGCCAGGCTGAAGGTGCGGCCCTGGCCCTCGGGGTAGGGCGCCCGGCCGCTGGCCTGGGCCAGCAGGGTCTGGTAGCTGCGATTGGTCAGGTTGTAGATGCCACCTTCCAACCGCCCCTTGGGCAGTTCGACGGTGCCCAGCAGGTCCACCAGGGTATAGCCGTCGATGCTGCGTCCGTTGCCATCGCGATCGGCGGCGTCGTAGTCGGCCAGGCGCATGCCCTGCAGGCGCAGGTTGTAGGCCTGCTGGGTGTAGCCGAGGAACAGCGTGGTCTTGGCCGGCGAAATGCGGGTGGCGGGCAGGTCGATCCACTGGCCGTTCTGCCGGGTCTCGCCCTTGGACCAGGCGTAGCTCCCGCCCAGCGACCAGTTGTCGTCGAGCCGCCAGGTCAGGCTGCTCTCCACGCCACGCACCCGCTCGCGCTGGTCGATCAGCCGCAGAACCCGGTCAGTGGCGTCATAGAACTGGGTGACGTCCGAGGTGTTCTGGTAGAGCGTGACCTGGGCCTGCAGTGGCCGCCAGTTGCCGCGCCAGCCGAGTTCGTAGCTGTCGACCTTGATGGCCTGGGCATTGAGATTCTGGATGTCGTAGGTGCTGCCGACGTCACGCAGGAAGCGTTGGATGTCCGGCAGCGAGAAGCCTTGGCTGAAATTGGCGAACACATCCTGCTGGGCCGAGAGGTGATAGACAGCACCCAGGTTGTAGAGGGTGGCGTCGTATTTCAGGGTGCCGCCCTGCAAGGTGCCGCCGCGACCGGTGCGGACCACGTCGCCAAAGGCGGTGCTGTCTTCCACTTCGCTGTCGATCCATTCGCGACGGACGCCACCGCGGATGGTCCAGTCGCCGATGTCCCAGGCGGTCTGGGCGAACAGCGCCTTGGTCGCGGTGGCCAGTTCCGGACCGAGATCGTAGGTCACGCCGGTCTTGCGATAGTCCAGACCGTTGACCGCGTACTGGTCGCCGGTCTGCTCGGCGCGCTCGTGGCTGTAGTCCAGGCCCCAGACCAGGTTGCCCATGGCTTCGCCGATCTGCGGTAGCGGGGTATCGACCGCTGTGCGCAGGCCGTAGACGGTCTGGCGGCTGTCGGTGGCGGAATAGCCGGCGCGGCCACGGGAGATGTCGGGAAAGAACAGCGCAGCGGACTTGCGCCAGTAGCTCTCGACGTTCAGCGTCTGGCCGAAGAAGGCCGCGTCGCTGTAGTTGAGGTTGATGGCCTGGTTGGTGGTCTGCGGCTGGTCGTCCAGCTGCAGGCCCTTGACCGCCACCGCTTCCCGATTGTTGTTCGGGTCCTTGGTGTAGTCGGTGTCCTGCCGATCGCGATAGTCCTGCAGCCCCAGGGTCAGCTTGCGGTCATCGTCCAGGGCATAACCGAAGCGTCCCTGCAGATCGCGGGTGTCGGTGTCCATGTTGCTGCCCTGGGAGGTGTCCTGGGGAATGCGCTCGCCCTGGGCGTCGAATTGGTCGTTGCGCTGGGTGTAGGCGCCTGACAAGTACCAGTCGAACGGACCTTGGCGGCCGGTGGCACTCTGGAAGCCCTCGTAGGCGAAGCCCTGGCGCTGGAAGTCCTTGCCCGTAGTCAGGCCGAGCTTGCTGCTGAAAGCCAGATCCTGACCCTGGTTGCGTTTGGTGATGATGTTGATGATGCCGCCGGAAGCGCCCGCGCCGTAGATGCTGCTGGCGCCGGAGATGACCTCGATGCGCTCGATGCTCTCCGGCGCGATGCTGTTGAGCTGACGGAAGTTGTCGCGGGTGGCGTTCTGCGACACCCCGTCGATCAGCACCAGGGTATTACGCCCGCGCAGGGTCTGGCCGTAGTTGCTCATGCCACCACTGGACGGCGCCATGCCAGGCACCAGCTCACCGAGGATGTCGGCGATGCGGCGACCCGCTCCTGTCTGCTCGCGCACCTGGGCGGCATCGATCACCTGGACCGAACCGGGGATGGAGGCGATGGTGCTTTCCGCGCGAGTGGCCGAGATCACCGTGGGTTGCAGATTGGCGACCTCATCGGTGGCGGCGTCCGTGGCCCAGGCAGCCGGGCCGAGCAAGGCGGTGGCGATGAATGCAGCGAGTCGAGTGGGATGCATGACGATACTTCTTATTGAGGGGTGGTTGGGGAGGGGTTAGGCGCCTGACAAGCCGGCGTCAGGCGGGACTGGCGGATCAATCGGATGCCCAGGGCGGCGGCGAAATAGAGAGCCGCGACCAGCCAGAACGCCTGGTCCAGACCTGCCACGGCCATGGCCGTGCCGCCGAGCAGGGTGCCGAGCAAGGCCCCGGCCTTGGCCGCGCTGTTGCCCAGGCCCAGGGCGAAACCCTGCTGCCGGGCGTTCAGGGTGTTGGCGATCAGGGCATAGGCCACGGGCAGCAGCGCACCCTGCCAGAGGCCCCAGAGCAGGCGGGTGGCCAGAAAGCTCGCCCAGCTGCCAGCCAGGGCAGTGGCGGCTAGGGTAAGGGCGCAGGCCCAGGCCACGCCTTCGATGAGGGCCAGCGTCCGCGCCGGTTGCCAGCGATCGAACAGCCGCGCCCAGAGCGGCGCGGACAGCGCCAGGCTCAGGGCGCTGGCGCCATAGGTGGCGCCGATCAGCCAGCCCGGTGCCTGCAGCACCTGGGCGACATAGAGGGCATAGAAGGGCTGCGGCATGAGCTTGGCCGCCTGCACCAGCACGATCACCAGCAGGATGCCGGTCAGCCAGCCCCGGGGCAGGGCCTGCGCCTGACCGCCCTTGTGAGGGCGTGGCTGGGGACGATCCGCCGGTAGCCAGAGCGCTGCCAAAGCGCACAGCAGGCAGATGGCCAGGGCGCTGGTGCAGAGTAGGCGAAAGCCCACCGCATCCAGCAGCCAACCGCCCAGCACGGGGCCGAGCAGAGAGCCGAGGGCGGTGACCGATTGCAACTGGGCGAGGGTGCGACCGCGACTGCCGCCAGCGCACCAGACCAGCGCATAGGCCTGGGCCGCAGCCAGGAAGCCGGCCAATCCACCCTGAACGACCCGCACCGCGACCAGCGCCCAGGCGTTGCTGACCACCGCCGCCAGGCCCTGACAGAACGCCAGGGCCAGCAGCGCGCGCAGGATCATCGGCCGGTGTCCGGTACGGTCGCCAAGCCGCCCCCAGAAGGGGGTCAGCAGCATGGCCGCCAGCAACGGACCGGCATAGACTGCCGAGGACAGCAGCGCGGTGTACCGGGCCCCTTCCGGCCCGAGCAGGGTGGCGATCTGCAGTGGCCAGAAGGGTCCGCTCATCTCCATGGCGCCCATGGACAGCAACTGGATCGCCATCAGCAGCCGCAGACTGCGGCCTTCAGCAGGCATCCCGGGGCGTCCGCAACGGATTGGCCAGGCGCCCGACGACATCGGTCTGGCTGTCGAGCAGGCGCATGCGCAGAAAGGCCTTGGCTGGCCAGGGTTCCTCCAGCAGCGCCGCCCGCTCGCGCTGCCAGCGCTGCGCGTCCACCATGGGGCGTACCTCGTCGAAGCAGCGGGCGACGGCAGTGGCCAGCAGCTGCCAGGTGCAGGCCTCGGGCAGTTGCCAGTGTCGCGCTCCCAGCAGCGCGAGTTCGCCCAGGTGGCACATGAAGGTGGTGTGCAGCAGCTTGTCGCGGACATGGTCGGCATCGTCGAACAGCGTCAGGGCCGGATCGTGCAGTTCCAGGTCCAGCCCCTGGCCGTGCAGCGTGGCGCGGTCGATGCGGATGTCACCGAAGTCCCGTAGCAGCAGGCGGATCGGGCGGCCCATGGCGTCCATGACCATGAAGCTGTTCTGCTGATGCGCCTCGAAAGCCACGCCGTATCTGAGGTAGATCCCCAGCAGGGCAGGGACGGCAACGGCCAGATAGTCGGCGAAAAAGGCCAGGAAGGCAGCGCCGTCGTCGCGGCCGTTCGCCAGCGCCACCCATTCGCGCAGCAAGGGGCGCTGCTGCTCGTCCTGGGCGAACAGGCTGCCGACCGGGACCGCCAGTTCGCCCGGCGCGAGGCGGCTCCAGGGATTGTCGCGATAGAGCACCCCCAGATGCCGAGCGCGCTCGTCGTCCGCCGGCTGCGGCTGGTAATGCAGGCCGAGTCGCTCGGGAATGATGTCCAGCTGGCGATGCAGCTCGGGTTCGCGCAGCAGGATCTGCAGCAGCAATTCGCTGACCCGTGGCCCCATGCGTGCCGAGCGCGGTGAAACGGTGCGCTGCACGCTGGTCAGGCGCAGGGATACCGGCAGCTTCAACATAGGCGCCGTACGACTGGCCGCGGGCAGTACGGTGCGGAAGGACATGGTAGGCGCCGCTTCGCAGGCGGGGATATCGGTCAGGACCAGCAGGCGATCGGCGATCTCGTCGGCGAATTCCCGCGGCAGCACATCCTCGACCTGCCAGGGATGCACCGGCAGCGGCCAATAGTCGTCACTGTCGAGACCCCGTTCGACGAGATGCCGGCGCAGGCGGGCCGCGGCCTCGGGAAAGCGCTCTTCCCACCAGGTCTGGTAGTCGGGCGTACCGGGCAACCGCTGCACATGGGCGCACTGGCGATGCAAGGCGCACAGGCGGATCTCGATGCGGGCCGCGAATTCGGGCGCGTAGCTGATCAGGCGGGTGGTATCGAGGCCGAGCTTGGTCTTGTAGTTCGGGTGCCAGGGATGGCCCAGGGTGCCCCACTGTTCCAGCTGCAGCGTCGGATTGGCAGGGGCCCTGGCCGCGCGCATCCCGGCCAGCAGGCCCTGGCCGGGATGCTGCGCCTGCAGCCTCGCGCTCCAGTGAGCGTTGAAGGCCAGACAGAGAGTGTCGTTGACCAGGCTGTCGTCCAGCTCCTCGGCCAGACGCTGCAAGGCCTCGCGGCCAGGTGGCTGGGCCAGGTGCTCGCTGAGGCGGATCAACAGTTGCGAAGGCCAGAGGATTTCCTCGCTCGCCGCGCCGGGACGCTGCAGCCAGACCGCGCCGCGCAGGTCCCAGCTGTCCATCCGCCCGGGCACCAGATGCTCGACCCTCAGTCGGGCGCCGTCAGGCAGCAGCAGGCTCGCGGCTCCGGCTTCACCCGGCTGGAAGTCGGCCTCGATCAGCGCCTCCCTGAGCACGGCCTGTAGTAGGCGCTGCAGACTGCGTGCCCGCGCGGGCGCCAGGGTGGCTCGCAACTGTACGAGATCGATGCCCGCGTCCTGAAAGGCCGCGGAGGCGAGCGCCTGCTGCCAGCGCAGCTGCAGGCGATCTTCCTGATTGAGAGACGATAACGACATGCAAAGCTCCTCGGTACCCGGCTGAAAAGTCCGGCCTAGAGCTTATGCAGGTCATCCATCCATGTAAATGAGAATTTATATCAAACGAAATAAATTCACATACGAGATTATTTCCTTTCGACTGTCAGGCGTGCTGCCGCCCGCGCCACCAGTAGCCCAGGCCCAGCAGCAGGAACCACAGCGGACTGGCCAGCAGCGCCTGCCGGGTGTCGTCCTGCAGGGTCAGCAAGACCAGCACCGCGGCGAAGAAGGCCAGCACCCCGTAGCACACCCAGCGCCCGCCAGGCAGCCGAAAGGCCGAGGCGGCGTACTGCTCCGGCCGGTTGCGTCTATAGGCCAGCCAGGCCAGCAGGATCAGCGACCAGACGAACATGAACAGCACCGCCGCCAGGGTGGTGACCAGGGTGAAGGCGGTGACCAGGTTAGGGATCAGGTAGATCAGCACCGTGCCCAGCAACAGGCACAGGCAGGACAGCAGCAGCCCACGCGCCGGCACGGCCGCCCGGGAAAGACGAGTGAGGCCCCGGGGCGCATGGCCTTCGCGGGCCAGGCCATAGAGCATCCGGCTGGTGGAGAAGATACCGCTGTTGGCCGAGGAGGTGGCCGAGGTCAGCACCACGAAATTGATCAGGCTGGCGGCCATGGGTACGCCGGCCAGCACGAAGAGTTCGACGAAGGGACTCTTGTCCGGCACCACCTGGCGCCAGGGCGTCACCGCCATGATCACCACCAGCGCCAGCACATAGAAGACCAGGATGCGCACCGGAATGGAGTTGATGGCGCGGGGCAGGTTGCGCCGGGGATCGGCGGTCTCGGCGGCGGTGGTGCCCACCAGCTCGATGCCGACGAAGGCGAAGACGGCGATCTGGAAGCCAGCGAAGAAGCCACCCAGGCCCATGGGGAAGAAGCCGCCGTCGTTCCACAGATTGCTCAGGCTCGCCACGTTGCCCGAGGGCGACTGGAAACCCCAGAAGACCAGGCCGAAGCCGGTGACGATCAGCGCGCAGATGGCGACGATCTTGATCAGTGCGAACCAGAATTCCATTTCGCCGAAGAGTCGCACCGTGACCAGGTTGAGGCCCAGCAGGAGCAGCACGCAGAGCAGCGCCGGGATCCAGGGCGCGAGGCTTGGAAACCAGAACTGGGCATAGGCGGCGATGGCGATGACATCGGCGATGGCGGTGACGATCCAGCAGAACCAGTAGGTCCAGCCGCAGAAGAAACCGGCCCAGGGCCCGAGCAGGTCGGTGCAGAAATCGATGAAGGACTTGTATTCCAGGTTCGACAGCAGCAGCTCGCCCAGGGCGCGCATGACAAAAAACAGCGCACTGCCGATGATCAGATAGACCAGCAGGATCGACGGGCCGGCCAGGGCGATGGTCTTGCCGGAGCCCATGAACAGGCCGGTGCCGATGGCGCCGCCGATGGCGATCAGTTGCAGATGACGATTGGACAGGCTGCGTTGCAGCCCCTCGGGCGGGGTGGATGACGCGGACATGACGAGCGGATACCTGACGGCGACAGCGGGGGCCACAAGGTAAGAGATGCACGCCGCGGGTGCCAGTCGTTTCACCTGGACAGCATGCCGCAGGGCCGCTGCCGCTGGTGGACGGCGCCACGCCGTCGATCACCCGCAAGACTGGTAAGGTGCCTTTGAACCCGCCTATCATGAGCGTCTGGGCTCATTGCTGAGAGCCTGGGCGGCCACCAGATCCGTCAGCGCCTCTGCCAGTGAGTCGTCCTTTGTCCTACCTTGAAAGCTTTGCTTGGGAAACCACGCCACTGGGCCATCGCACCTGCTGGCCTGTTGCTCTCAGGACCACCTACGACCTGCTGATGGCTTCGCCCTTCGCCATGTGCGCGACCTGGGGGCCCGAGCAGACGTTGATCTACAACCAGGCCTATGCCCCCTTTCTCGGGGCCCGGCATCCCGCGGCGCTGGGGCAACCGATCCACGAGGTCTGGGTGGAGTTGTGGGCCGAGATCGCGCCGCTGATCGAGCGGACGCTGGCCGGCGAGGCGCTGCATTTCGTCGACAAGCACTTCGTGATGACCCGCAACGGCTATCCCGAGGACACCTACTGGAGCTTTTCCTACAGTCCGCTGCGTGACGGCGAGACCATCGTCGGGATGCTCAACATCACCACCGAGACCACCGCCAGCGTCCAGGCCCATCGTCAGCGCGACGTGGCCGAAGCCGCGCTGCGCCGCCATAACCTGACGCTCGAACAGGAGCTGTCAGCGCGCATCGACGAACGCGACAGCGCCCGTGCCGCGGAGAGCAGCGTGCTGGCGGCCGCCGAACGGGTGCAGCTGGCCCTGGCCGCCGGCGCCATCATCGGCACCTGGTACTGGGACCTGCCCACCGATAGATTCACCGTCGACGAAGCCTTCGCCACCCACTTCGGCCTCGATCCGGCGCTGGGCCGCGATGGCCTGAGCCTGGCCCAGGTGGTCGCCAATGTCCATCCCGATGACCAGGCAGGCCTCGCCGCCGCCATCGCCGACGTGCTCGAACGCGGCGGACGCTATGCCCATCAGTATCGCGTTTGTCATCGCGATGGTCGCTACTACTGGGTGGAAGCCAACGGCCATGTCGAACTGGCGCCGGACGGTACCCCGCTGCGCTTTCCCGGCGTGCTGCTGGACGTGGATGCCCGCCGCGCCCTGGCCGATGAACGCGATCGCGCCCTGGCCGAGCTGCGCGACCTGACCGCGACCCTGGAGCAGCGGGTCGAGGAGCGCACCGAGGAACTCCGGCGCTCGGAAGAGGCCCTGCGTCAGTCACAGAAGATGGAGGCCGTCGGCCAGCTCACCGGTGGCCTGGCTCACGATTTCAACAACCTGCTGGCGGGGATCTCCGGCAGCCTCGACCTCATGGGGCTGCGCATCGACCAGGGGCGCTTCACCGAGCTGGAGAAGTACCTGCTGGCAGCCCAGGGCAGTGCCAAGCGCGCCGCGGCCCTGACCCACCGGCTGCTGGCGTTCGCACGTCGCCAGACCCTGGCGCCGGAACCCACCGACGTCAACCAGCTGATAGGCGGCATGCTCGATCTGGTGCAGCGCACCGTGGGGCCGGCCATTCAGGTGCAGTTCATCAGCCTGCCGGACAACCAGCCGCTGCTGGTGGATCAGTCCCAGTTGGAAAACGCCCTGCTGAATCTGTGCATCAACGCCCGCGACGCCATGCCCGGCGGCGGACGCATCCTGATCGAGGCCGATCATCATCAGGTCGATACCCACAGCGCGCCCGATCCTGAATTGGCCGAAGGGGACTATCTGCATCTGAGCGTGACCGATACCGGCAGCGGCATGACCCCGGATGTCGCCGCCAAGGCCTTTGAGCCCTTCTTCACCACCAAACCCATGGGGCAGGGCACCGGTCTCGGGCTGTCGATGATCTACGGCTTCGCTCGTCAGTCGGGTGGCCAGCTACGGCTACGCTCGATCCCGGGCGAGGGCACCACCGTCTGCCTCTATCTGCCGCGGCGGCCGGCCGAGCGGTTGTGCGAGGTCGCCACGGAGGATGGCCGGCCCTGCACGCTGGAAGGCGCCAACGCCACCGTGCTGGTGGTCGATGACGAACCCACGGTGCGCATGCTGGTGACCGACCTGCTGCGCGAACTGGGCTACGTCATCATCGAAGCCGCCGACGGTGCCGGCGGGCTGGAAGTCCTGCACTCCGATGCCCGCATCGACCTGCTGGTCACCGACGTTGGCCTGCCCGGCGGCATGAACGGCCGCCAACTCGCCGACGCCGCCCGCGTCCACCGTCCCGCACTCAAGGTGCTGTTCATCACCGGCTTCGCCGAAACCTCGCTGCTCAGCGACGGCCACCTGGAACCCGGCATGGCGATCCTGACCAAGCCCTTCGCGGTGGAAGCCCTGGCGCAGCGGGTGAAGGGGTTGGTGGCGGGGTAGGAAGGATGCTCGCAAACCCCGCAGCAGGGCCCGGAAACGCAACGGCCCCCAATCAGCTGGTCCGCAAGGACTGATTGGAGGCCGTCTGGAATTTGGAGCGGGCGAAGGGAATCGAACCCTCGTCATGAGCTTGGGAAGCTCAGGTAATGCCATTATACGACGCCCGCGTGGGGTGCCTTTGTACCAGAAGCCTGCGTCCGGGTGAAGAGGCGGGAGCCGTCTGGTCGTTTCGTGGTCCAACGAACAGGACCGCATGCTGCGGTGATCGGGGGCTCTGTCCCCCACAGGAGGAGGGCGCGCATGTCTCGTAACCAGGGCACCTACCAGGGGGTTATTCCCCCCTACATTCTTGGCCGCATCATCGATCATGGCGACGAACACCAGCGTTCCTGCGCCCTGACTACCCTGAGTCATGTGCAGAGTCTGCTGCACAATCCCGGTCGGCCCGGGGTGCGCCAGGCACCGGTCGGCGCGCTGCCGCGGACCGACGATGCCAGTCCGCAACGCAGCATCTTCGATGCCGGCAATGCCATGCAGCTGCCCGGGCGCCTGGTGCGCCAGGAAGGGCAGGCGCCCGTCAGCGACGTGGCGGTGGACGAAGCCTACGATCACCTGGGCGCTACCTTCACCTTCTTCAATGAGGTGTTCGGTCGTAACTCCATCGACGGCCAGGGCCTGCCGCTGGCCGGTACCGTCCACTATGGCCAGGAATACCAGAACGCCTTCTGGAACGGCGAGCAGATGGTGTTCGGCGATGGCGACGGCGAGATATTCAACAGATTCACCATCGCCCTGGATGTCATCGCCCACGAACTGGCGCATGGGGTGACCGAGAGCGAAGCGGGCCTGGTGTACTTTAATCAGTCCGGCGCGCTCAATGAATCGGTATCCGACGTCTTCGGCATCCTGGTCAAGCAGTACCAGCTCAAGCAGACCGCCGCCGAGGCGGACTGGATCATCGGCGCCGGGCTGCTCACCGACCGCATCAAGGGCAAAGGCCTCAGGTCCATGGCCGAGCCGGGTACGGCGTACGACGACCCGACCCTGGGCAAGGATCCGCAACCCGGCCATATGCGCGACTACATCGAGACCCGCGAAGACAACGGCGGCGTTCACCTCAACTCGGGCATTCCCAACCGCGCCTTCTACCTCGCGGCCGTGGCCTTGGGTGGCTATGCCTGGGAAAAGGCCGGGCCTATCTGGTACGACACCCTGTGTGACAGTCGCCTGGCCAACGATGCGGACTTCGCCGCCTTCGCCCGGCTGACGGTTTCCAACGCTGGTCGCCGTTTTGGCGCCGAGTCGGCGGAGGTTGGCGCTGTCCAGGAGGGCTGGGCCGGCGTGGGCGTTACCCTTATCTAGAGGAGCATGGCGATGCGCGAACTTCCCCCGCTGGGCAAGGACACCGTGGTGCGGCTCTCGCGGCAGGGAGGCTTCGCGCCCCTGCATGCGTTGAGCAAGCCACGGGAGATCGAATTCGGCCAGTACGACAGCACCCAGCGTGGGCGCATCTGCTCGGTGCTGGAGCGCTGCCTGCCGGAATCCGGCGAACCGACCCAGGTCGGCCGTGGCGATCAGCGCTACTTCAAGGTGGAGCTGCGCTTTAGACCGCAGCCCGCCGAGCAGGAAGGCGAATTGACCCTGCTGATCCCCGAGGACCGGGCGCCCAGTGAGCTGGTACGCCTCTGGGACAAGGGGTTGGTGGAGTAAGCCCTAGGGCACCGACCAGGCCTCACCGGGTGCCAGCGTCCTGAACGCCTCATCCGCCAGGCCATGCAGCGCCCGGGCATGGGCCAGGTCGCGGGGCGGGGCGAATTGCGCTTCGTCGCTCAGTGGAAAGGTGCCGAAGTGGATACCCAGGCTGCTGCCTGCTCCGAGCGTCTGGTGCGCACGCACGGCGTCGTCGGGATTGAGGTGGCTGTCCTGCATGAACCAGCGCGGTTCATAGGCGCCAATGGGCAGGGCGGCAAAACGTGGCGCGCCTAGGCGTTCACGAATCTGCGCGAAATGCGGTCCCCAGCCGGTATCGCCGGCGAAATAGACCGGCCCGCTAGGCGCCTCCAGTACGAAGCCACCCCAGAGCCTGCGATTGGTGTCGAAGCGACTGCGCGCCGACCAGTGTTGGCCCGGCACCAGATGGAGGCGCACCCCGTCCTTGAGCGGCAGGCTTTGCCACCAGTCCAGTTCGCTGACCGTGACGAAACCGATCTCGCGGCGGATCAGCTCGGCGTTACCCAGGGGCGTTACCACCGGCGTCAGGGGCGCACGCTCGGCCAGGCGCCTCAGGGTGGCCAGGTCCATATGATCGTAATGGCTGTGGCTGATAAAGATCAGATCCAACGGCGGTAGATCATCCAGGGCCACGCCAGGCGCGTGGAAGCGCTTGGGGCCGATGAAGCTGAAGGGGCTGACCCGCTCCGACCAGACCGGATCGGTGAGGATGTTGAGGCCCTGATGCTGGATCAGCAGGGTGGCATGATTGACGAAGGTCACCTGCAGTTCGCCGCCCTCGACACGGGCTGGCGGGCGCGTCGGCACGGCGGGACCGTCTTGCCAGGTCCACTGGGGGCGTGTCCGGGTGAGCTGCCACTTGAGCAGTGTCCAGAGACTCTTGTCCTCGCGCGGCGCCAGGTTATGAAAGCGCTCGCCGTCGAAATGCTCGGAGCGTGGGCCTTCATAGGCGGAAGACGCGCAACCGGCCAAGGTGAGCAGGTGGATCAGCCACAGCGGACGAAAGATGCGCATGGGACCTCGGGCGAATAGACTAGGCGATCCAGCTTACCCTTTGGCTAGCCGCCGTCGATCCCCATGTCGCGAAATCCTCGCTTCACCCCCGGCCCCCGGCCTCGCCGTCAGGCCAAGGCGCCCCCGGCTACGCCGCGGCTGCTGCTGCTCAACAAGCCCTTCGATGTGCTCACCCAGTTCGCCGATGCCGACGGCCGTGCGACCCTGAAGGCCTTCGTCGAGGTGCCAGGCGTCTATCCCGCCGGCCGTCTGGATCGTGACAGCGAAGGTCTGCTGCTGCTCACCAACGATGGCCAGCTGCAGGCGCGCATCGCCGATCCCAGGCACAAGCTGCCCAAGACCTATTGGGCACAGGTGGAGGGCACGCCCAATGAAGAGCAGTTGCAGCGGCTGCGTCAGGGCGTCGAACTCAATGATGGTCCCACCCTGCCAGCCGAGGCGCGCCTGCTGGCCGAAGCGCCGGTGCTCTGGGAGCGCGATCCGCCGGTGCGCTTTCGCAAGAGCGTGCCGACCGCCTGGATCGAGCTGACCATCCGCGAAGGTCGCAATCGTCAGGTGCGCCGCATGACGGCCGCCGTGGGCCTGCCGACGCTGCGGCTGGTACGGGTGCGTATCGGGCCCTGGACGCTGGACGATCTGGCGCCGGGTCAGTGGCGCGAGGTGCCCACGTCCCTGTAGCGCTGGACGTCAGTCCTGGCGCTGGCTGGCGGCGTCCTGCAGATCGCCGGCGATGTCGGCGAGGCGGCGGCTGATGTCTTTCAGCACGTGCGGGTCTAGGTCCCGCGGTGCTTGACCTGGTTCGGTCAGGAGCTGATTGGCCAGCAGGGCGCTCAGGGCCCCGACCTCGGTCGCCTGATGGCGCAGGTCGTGGGTATGCTGGACGGCGGCGTCGCGCAGGATATTGGTGCTGTGGGTCAGTCGGCCCAGTTCGTCGTCACGGCCGCCGGGCAGGCGCTCGCCGAAGCGCCCGCGCGCCAGCAGGCCCAGTTGCCGGGCACAGGCCACCAGTGGATCGACCAGGCGACGCTCCACCAGCCGTACCCCCAGGAACAGCAGGCCACTGCCACAGAGCAGCAGCGCCAGGCCGGCGAGCAGGATGTCGCGTTGCGCCTCGGCGCGGATGGCGGCGATCTGCTCGGCGGTGCGCTCGTGCAGGTCGTCTACCAGGGCCGCGAAGCCCTCGGCCGTCTCACGATCGATACCCCGCACCTCGGCATCACCCCGCCGCGGATCGCGATCATGGGCGAGATAGGCGGCGTATCCGGCGCGATAGCGCTCGCCCAGGCGACCATGCTGGGCGCGCAGGGCCAGCAGCCGGGGCTGGAGATCGGGGTCGACGCGGGTGGCCAGCTGTTGCAGGCGCTGGTCGACCTCCGCCTCGCGGGTCTGGAAGGCCTGCCAGTAGCGCTCGGCGGTCGCGGCATCGCCGCCGCGCAGAAGGAAGTTCTTCCACTCCTGCACCTGGATCTTGAAGGTCAGGTGGGTGTCGTCGATCTCTACCAGTCGCTCCAGCGGGCCTTCGATCAGCTGCTGGTAGCGATGCAACTCGCGCGAGAGCAGGGCGAAGCCGGCCAGGGCGATCAGCAACATCAGCAGCAGACTGCCGCCGAACAGGAGCAGGCTCTGACTGCGGAGCGAGCGGGCGAAGGGCATGGGAGATCTCGACAGGGAACGCAGACCCGCAGCTTAGGGCGCTCGCTCGGCGAAGACCAGCCTCAGGTCGAGACCAGGAGCTGAGCCACGACGGCAAACATCACCAGGGCCACCAGCAGGTCGATCAGCCGCCATACCCCCGGGCGGGCCAGGTAGGGTGCGGCCCAGGCGGCGCCCAGGGCGAGGCCGAAGAACCACAGCATGGAAGCGGTGGCGGCGCCGAACACATAAGCCAGGGGCGCGGCCTGTTGACTGCCCAGGGAGCCTACCAGCAGCACCGTGTCCAGGTAGACGTGGGGATTGAGGAGGGAGACCGCGGCTGCGGCGAGCAGCGCCTGGCGCCGGCTGCGTGGGCTCGTGGTCTCCACCTTGTCCATGGCCGCCGGCTTCCAGGCCCGCCGCAGCGCCTGGGCGCCGTACCAGAGCAGAAAGGCCGCGCCACCCCAGCGCAGGATGTCCACCAGCAACGGGCTGTGCTGGATCAGCGCGGCCAGGCCCAGCACGCCGGCGGCCACCAGGATCACGTCGCAGGTCAGGCAGAAGGCGGCGATGGCCAGGTGGTGCTCGCGGCGCAGTCCCTGGGCCAGCAGATAGGTGTTCTGGGCACCGAGCGCCATGATGAGGCTGGCCATGGTCAGGAGGCCGGTGAAATAGCTGTTCATTGCGGGGTGATGCCCTGTCGTCCTGGAATGGCTGCCACCTTGCCGTCTCCAGGCGTATAAGAAAAACCAATATTCCTTATGCAGCATTAGCCAGATCGATGATCGATTACAAATTGCTGGAAGCCCTGACCGTGGTGGTGGAAGAGGGTGGCTTCGAACGTGCCGCGCGGCGATTGGGGCTGTCGCAGTCGGCGGTGTCCCAGCGCATCAAATTGCTCGAAGCCCGAGTCGGCCAGGCGGTGCTGGTCCGCGAGACACCGCCCCAGCCCACCGCGCCCGGCCTGCGCCTGCTCCGTCATATCCAGCAGGTGCGCCTGCTGGAGGCCGATCTCGGCAGTGAGGTACCGGGGCTGGCCGAGGAGGCGCCGCAGCGGCTGCGCATCGCCCTCAATGCCGACAGCCTGGCCAACTGGTGGCCTGCGGCGGTGGGGCCCTGGGTGAGGGAGCAGCGCGTGCTGCTGGATCTGGTCGTCGAGGACCAGGACGTGGTGCTGCGTCGGATGAGAGCCGGCGAGGTGGCGGCCTGTCTCTGCGCCAGCGGTCAGCCACTGGCCGGGGCCCGGGTCAGCGCCCTGGGCGCCATGCGCTATCGGGCCCTGGCCAGCCCGCTGTTCCGTGCCCAGCAGCTGGCCGATCTGCCGGATCCCCAGGCCCTGGCGCAGGCTCCGGCCATCGTGTTCGGGCCGGATGACCGGCTGCAGCATCGCTATCTGGAACAGCTCGGCGTCACCCAGTCCTTCGATTACCACCTCTGTCCCTCCGCCGAAGGCTTTCTGCAGATGACCCTGAGTGGGATCGGCTGGGGGCTGCTGCCGGATATCCAGAGCGCCACCGCCCGCGCCAGCGGCGCCCTGGTGGATCTGGCGCCTGGCCATTGGGTGGACGTGCCGCTGTTCTGGCATCACTGGCGCAACGGCGGCACTGCCCTGCAGGCCCTGACCCGGCATCTGCAGCAGGTCGCCGGCCAGTGGCTGGTGCGCGACTAGCGGCGTCTACGCGACGCTTTGGTTACACTGGTTGATCGGTCGCCACCGCCGTGACCGAGGTCTTTTCAGGGAATCCCAGCGATATGCGTATCTTGATCACCGGTGCCAGCGAGGCGCTCGGTGCAGGCCTGGCCTGCGATCTGCTCGACCGCGGCCAACTGGTGCGGGTGCATGGCCGTCCGGGGGCGACTCTGGATGCCCTGGTCGAGCGTGGCGCCGAGTACCGTCCCGCCCTGCTCGACCAGCCCGAGCAGGTGGTGGCGTTGTGCGACGACATCGACGCCATCGCCCACTGCACCGACGTGGCGGGTGTGCCCAGCGCAGCCGATCTGGACCATGGCCAGGTGCTGATCGAAGCCGCCCTGCAGCAGCAGGTCGCGCAATTCCTCTATGTTTCCTCCGCCCGGGTCTACGAGCGCGGGGGCGAGGCCCTCAAGGAAGACCAGGTACCAGCCAAACCCAAGGGCAGCGAAGCCCAGCGGCGGCTGCAACTGGAGCGTCTGGTGCTGGCCGCCGGCGAATTCGGTCCTCAGGTCACGGTGTTACGGCCAGCCCAGGTGCTGGGTCTGGCCGACCGCGAATGGGCACGCTGGTTGCTGGAAAGAGCCAAGGCCAAACAGCTGGCGCGCACCGGCAATGGCCTCAATCGCTGGGACTTCACCAGCGCCGGCAATTTGCGCCAGGCCCTGGTGACCCTGCTGCTGGCGCAGCCGGTCACGGCCAACGGCAAGGTCTTCAATCTCAGCGATGGCGAGCCGCTGGTGTGCTGGGATGCGATCAACTTCCTGCTGCGGCGTTTCGAGTTGCCGCCGGTGGCCGAGCAGCACGCCTTCGCACCTCGCCGGCTCTATGCGCGGCTGCGGACACCGCGCCATGACTCGCGCTGGCCCGAGCTGCTGGACAGGCCCTTCACCCTGGACATTCGCGCCGCCCAGGAGGCCTTCGGCTATCGCCCACGAGCCAGCTCCTGGAGTGCCCTGGAAGATTACCGGCCGCGTGCGCCCCTGGCCCGCAGCGGCCCGGTCTAGCGGGAAGCCGCGTGGCGCCCAGGGCATGCCATGCTGGCGCTTTGCTATCGACGCAGACTGCGTTTCGGCGCACGCTCCCAGGGCGAATCCGCGTGCGGGCTGCCTCGCGTCGGCGCTGACGGCCGTTATACTGGCCGCGATTTCGTCTTTCAGCCTTTGCTCACAGGTCTGCCATGCGCAACGATCTTCTCGATGAAATGGATAACGTCCCGAGTCTGACGCCGGAGCGCGACGATCGCCGTCCCGGTGGTCGTCGGCCGGTCGAAGCCGAAGAGGTCTATCGCGAACCCGCTGCCGGTCACGCCCGTCCGGTGCGCCGTGGTCCTTCCACCGCGCCGCTGTGGGTGCTGGTCGCCGCCCTGACCCTGGCGCTGGCCGGCGTCGCCTGGTGGAGCCATCAGCAGCTGGTGCTGATGCAGGAACAGGTGGTGGCCACCCAGGAAAACTTCGCGCGCATCAGCGAAGACGCCCAGGGGCGGCTGAGAGACATCTCCGGCAAGCTGGTGGAGAGCGAATCCTCCGGCACCACCAGCCGCGAGGCCTTGCTGCTGCAGGTCAAGACGCTGCAGACCAAGGTCGCCGAGCTGACTCGCCAGCAGCAGGGCGTGACGGACAACCAGCAGGCGCAGGACAACCGTCTGCAAAACCTCTCCAGCGCGGTGCAGACCGTGCAGAGCGGTAGCGGCGAGGTGGAGAGCCGTCTCAAGGCCCTGGCCGAGGAGCAGGCCGCGCTGAAGAACGGCCTGGCCCAGACCGGCAGCCTGGCCGAGCAGGTCGCCAGTCTCGGCGCACAGAGCAAGGCGTTGCAGGCCGACATCGCCGCGCTGAAGAAGCCCAGCGCCCAGAGCCAGGCGCTGGGTGAGATGCAGCAGGACTTGCTGGTGCTGCGCAGCGAGCTGGACGCCCGCCCGGTGGGGCCGGACAGCAAGGAGTTCGACTCCTTCCGCCTGCAGACCACCCGCAACATCACCACCCTGCAGACCCAGGTGCAGAATCTGCAGCAGCAGATCAGCGCCGGGGCGCGTTGATCGGATCGATCTCGCTGCGCTGCCATTCCTGCGGCCAGAGCTCGCCATCGAGTTGGGCGAGCCGGCGCTGCAGGACCTTCTGCTTGAAGACCTCGAGGATTTCCACCAGCACCTCGTCCAGGGCATTGTCCTGGGCGCCGCTGGGCAGGCTCTGATCGAAGCCGTGATCGGCCAGGCGACTGGCCAGGGCGCGGAAGTCACGGGTACGCAGGCTGGCCGCCGCCTCCCGCACCAGCCCATTGACGATGTCGGTAAGCACCCCGTCCAGGGTGTCGGCCAGCCGGTCGCCCATGGGCAGTCGCTTGAGTCGGGCCAGGTCGGGGTTCTCGTCAAGGGCGCGCTGCACCACGTCCCCTACCAGCCGTTCCAGGGTGGCGCGATTCTGGCTGTAGCCCTGTTCCACCATCGCCTGGATGCGCTGCGCCATGCCGTCGATCAAGCGCTGCTTGCGTGGGCGGATGACGCGATCGATCACGCTCTGGGAAAAGTCGTCGCGGGTGTTCAGCTCGTCCTGCAACTCACCGCAGATCTTGATCATCACCCGGTCCGACAGATCCTCCATGAGCAACTGGTAGTAATGGTCGAAGAGCTGGTAGGGCCGCCAGTGGCGCATGTCGATCAGGCCCAGGCGCTGCAGGCGCAGGAGCAGGGAGATGATGCGCAGGGCGCGCAGCAGGCGGAAGCCACCGAGGGGAATACAGCCAAGTACGTCGTACCAGTGGATGAAAGGGTAGTGGTACCAGCGTGAGTGACGGCGCTCGACCACCGCCACCAGCCAGCCGAGCAGCACGTCGGTGAGGAAGAAGGCGACGAACACCAGGTCGATGTGGGTGAAGTGGGCGTGGATGCGTTCGCCATAGAAGGCGTGGAAGCCGGGCAGCACGGCGGCCAGGGCCTGATTGAGCGGCCCCAGGGCATAGAGGCTGTCGAACAGGATCAGTGCCAGGTTCACGCAAACCAGGATCAGGATCAGGCCGTCCCAGAGGGCGAGCAGGCCTTCGTGGCGGCGCGCGGGTGGCGCTGCTGGCGCAGCCGGCGCGCTCATGGCCGCGCGGCCTGCCAGAGCACCTCGCTCACCCCCTGGCGCCGGGCGACGATGCGCGCCGCGACGAACAGCAGGTCGGACAGGCGATTGAGATAGGGCAGGCCCTGGCCCTCCAGCGGCTCTACCGCATGCAGGCTACGGCAGCGCCGCTCGGCGCTGCGCGCCAGGGTGCGGCAGACGTGGGCCTGGGCCACGGCGCGGGAGCCGCCGGGCAGGATGAAGTTCTCCAGGGGGCCCAGCTCAGTGTTCCAGTGATCGATGGCGCCTTCCAGGCGCTCGATCTCCACCGGTTGCAGGGCACGATAGCTGGGCATGGCCAGTTCACCGCCGAGATCGAACAGTCGGTGCTGGCAGGGCGCCAGGGCCTCGCTCACCTCGGCGAGGCGCGCATCCTCGGCCAGTTCGGCGAGCAAGAGCCCCAGGGCGCTGTTGAGTTCGTCCACCGCGCCGATGGCCTCGATGCGCGGATGGTCCTTGGGGACCCGGCTGCCGTCGGCAAGGCCGGTGTCGCCGGTGTCGCCCTGGCGGGTGTAGATCTCGGTGAGGCGAAAACCCATGGCGCGGCTCCTGGCAAGGTCTTAGACGGAATCAAAATCGGCCTGGACGAGGGGCAGGCGCAGGGTGAAGCAGGTCCCTACGCCGGGCGTGGAGTGCACCTCCATCTGCCCCTTGTGGTTGTTGGTGATGATGAAGTACGACACCGACAGGCCCAGGCCGGTGCCCTGGCCTACTTCCTTGGTGGTGAAGAAGGGCTCGAAGATGCGCTTGCAGATGTCCTCGGGGATGCCGATGCCATTGTCCTCCACCTGGATCTCGGCCCAGCCGCCACGCAGCCGGGTGCGCAAGGTGATGCGGCCGTATTCGCCTTCTTCCTCGTCGTCGCGCAGGTGGATGGCCTGGGCGGCGTTCTTCAGCAGGTTGAGCAGCACCTGCTCCAGCTCGTTGGCGATCACCGGCACCGGTCCCAGCGCGGGGTCGAATTCGCGGAGGATGGACAGGGTGCGGAAGTCGAAGCCCTCGGCCAGGTCGAAGTCGTTGCCGGCGATCTCGATGGCCTGGTCGATCAGCGGCGGCAGCTCACTGGCTTCCATCTTGCGATTGCTGCGGCGGCTGAAGGCGAGCATGTGGCTGACGATCTTGGCCGCACGGCTGCCGGCCTGGTGGATGCCGTCCAGCAGCCGCGGGATCTGGCGACTCTCCAGGTAGCAGTTCACCGCATTGAGCTCGACGCCCGATTCGGCGGCCTGTTCGAGATTCTTCGGCAGCTCCGGGGACAGCCGCCGACGGATGTTCTGCACGTTGTGCAGGATGGCGCCCAGGGGATTGTTGATCTCGTGGGCCATGCCGGCCGCCAGGCCACCGACCGAGAGCATCTTTTCCGACTGCACCATCATCTCTTCCATGTTCAGGCGCTGGGTGATGTCGTCGATGCGGATCACCACGCCGCGCCCGGCGCCGCCCATCAGCGGGTAGAAGGTGAGGGTGTAGTGACGCGGGGTGTCGGTCAGTGCCCAGGTCACCCGTTCCACCTTTTCCACCCGCAGCAGTTCGGCGGTGCGGCTCAGTTGCGGCAGGAAGGGTTTGAGCGAGGGAAAGGCAAGAAACACCGGCTGGTTCAGGGCTTCGTCCAATTGGGTGCCGGAGAGGTGGGTGGCCTCCTGGTTCCACTGGGTGACGTAGAACTGCTCGTCCACCGCGATCAGCGCCGAAGGCATGGAGTCGATGATGCTGTTGAGGTAGTTCTGGAAGCCGGTGAGCTTCTTCTCGATCTTGCCGCGGACCTGTACTTCCAGTTCCAGCTTGCGGTTGGAGCGCCGGGTCTCCTCGGCCAGGCTCTGGGCCTGCAGCACTGCGTACTGGGCGTCGTCGCGGGCGCGCTTGAGCTGCTGCTCGCGGCCCTGGATACGGCCGAGCATGGTGTTGAAGGATTCCGCCAGGCGCCCCAGCTCGTCCTCGCTGCCCTTGCTGGCGCGCAGCGAATAGTTTTCCTCCCGGGTCACCTGGCGCGACAGCTCTTCCAGTTCGCGGATCGGCAGGGTGATGAGCCGCTTGATCTGCCGCGCCACCACCAGCCAGAGCAGGATGCTGAAGGTCAGGATCGCTAGGCTGGCGGTGAGGGTGCCGCGATAGAAGGCTCCTGGCAGTTCGCTGCTGGCCACCAGCAGGAGATGCCCGGGTGCGCCTTCGGGACGGGGCAGCTCCACCAGCAGATTGGTGCGGAATTCACGCAGGCGCCAGGTCTGCAGGTCTTCGAAACGCGCGGGTACCTGCAGGCGATCGCCGTTGTGCAACTCGGCCAGGCGCTGGCCCTGGCTGTCGTAGACGGCCGCCAGACGCAGCGGTGCATAGCCCTCCAGCTGCCGCAGTTGCACCTCGGCCGCCGCCGGTGAGGCCAGCACTTCGCGGCTGAGTACCGGGCTGGCGAACAGCCGGCCAAGCGTCTGCAGGGCCTGGGGTGCCACGCTTTCCTGGGAGATCCAGTAGGCGGCGCTGATGAAGGTCACGTTGGCCACCACCAGCACCGCGATCATCATCACCAGCAGGGCGGCCAGCAATTTGCGACCGACCGGGAGATTCTTCAGGCGTTTGGCGAGGATCATGGGGCAGCCGCGGCAACAGGGAAGCGGGCAGGGTAGCCCGCAGCTAGTTCTCGGGCAATCCGCGCTCCGCGAGCCTGGCCTGGAGCCGCTGCTGCAGCTCGGCCAGATGCGGCACCGGCAGGCGCAGCCGTCCGGCGATCGGCAGGGCATGGCCAAGTAGGTAACTCACCTCGGTACGCTGGCCGCGCTCCACGTCCTGCAGCATCGAGGATCTGTTGTGGGCCGTGGCGGTGATCACCGCCTCGACCTCCTGCTGCAGTCCCTGGGCCGCCGGGGCGAGTCCCATGGCATCCAGCAGGGCGGTGAGTTCGTCGCAAAGCGCCGCCACCTCCGCCAGATGCTGGCGCAGTTCGCCGTTGCGGCAGCCGTGGAGCACGGTCAACGGATTGATGGCGCAGTTGATCGCCAGCTTGCGCCACAGCCGGGCATCGATGTCGTCGGTCCAGCGCACCGGAAAACCCAGCTGCGTGAGGGTGTCCAGCCAGGCCGGCGGGGTATGGCTGCCGAGCTGGTCGCCGATCCAGATCTGGCCGGCGCCGGCCGCCACCACATGGAAGTCGGTCTCGCGAAAGGCGCCCTCGGTGGTGCTGGCCCTCAGGCAGCGCGCCCGTGGTACGCGGGCTGCCACGGCGTCCTGACTGCCCAGGCCATTCTGCAGGAGCAGGACCTCGGCTTCCGGTTCCAGGCGCGCGGCGACACTGGCGATGGCGTCCTCGGCGTCATAGCTCTTGCAGGCCAGGATCAACCGGCGGATCGGATTGCCCGCCTCGGGCGTTTCGGCGGGCAGCGGATAGAGACTGGTCGTGTCGCCTTCGGTGAGGCGCAGTCCGCCACCGGCGCGATACTGCGCCAGGCGGGTGCGATCGCGCAGGATCAGGCGGACCGGTTCGCCGCCACGGAACAGGCGCGCTGCCCAGAGTCCGCCGAGACTGCCGGCGCCCAGCACGTGCCAGCTCACAGCTGTGACTCCAGGATGGGTTCGCGGGGCATGGTCGGATTCCTGCAGAAGAAGGCCAGTCGTTATAATGGTCGGTCAGGCTGCAGCGTCAAGGCTGCCCCATCGCAACCGAGGAGAAAATCCATGCCTTCCTTCGACGTGGTATCGGAGCTGGACAAGCACGAAGTCACCAACGCCGTCGACAACGCCATCAAGGACCTTGATCGTCGCTACGACTTGCGCGGCAAGGGCAGCTTCGAGGCCAAGGACCTGACCGTGACCCTCACTGCCGATGCCGACTTCCAGCTCGAGCAGATGCTGGAGATCCTCAAGGTCAACCTGGCCAAGCGCAAGATCGACGTCCAGTGCCTGGAGGTCAAGGATGCCTATGCCTCCGGCAAGACCGTGAAGCAGGAGACCACCCTGCGCGAGGGCATCGACAAGGAGCTGGCGAAGAAGATCGTCGCCCTGATCAAGGACAGCAAGATAAAGGTTCAGGCCGCCATCCAGGGCGAGCAGGTGCGCGTCACCGGCAAGAAGCGCGACGAATTGCAGGAGGTCATCACCCTGCTGCGTGGCCAGTCGTTGGGCATGCCGCTGCAATACCAGAACTTCCGTGATTGAGCTGACTCCCTTTAGGGTCGCCCCCGAGCGCGGCGACATCTGATCGAAGAGGTAACAGGAGACGCCGTTTGGATATCGAAAACCAATACAACCACCTGCTGGCGCTGACCGCGGGCTGGCTACCCATCGTCCTGCAGTATTCCGGCCGGGTACTGTTGGCGCTGCTGACTCTGGCCATCGGCTGGTGGCTGATCAACAAGGTCTCGAGCAAGGTCAGCAGCCTGGCGTCGCACCATGGCGCCGATCCGGCGCTGCTGAGTTTCCTTGGCAGCCTGGTCAGCATCATCCTCAAGATCCTGCTGGCGGTCAGCGCCGCGTCCATGATCGGCATCGCCACGACCTCCTTTGTCGCCATCATCGGTGCGGCTGGTCTGGCTGTGGGTCTGGCGTTGCAAGGCAGTCTGTCGAACTTCGCTGGCGGCGTGTTGATCCTGACCTTCCGCCCCTTCCGCGTCGGTGAATTCATCGAGGCCCAGGGCGTGCTCGGCACGGTGAATTCCATCCAGATCTTCCATACCATCCTGCTGACCGGTGACAACAAGACCGTCACCATTCCCAACGGCAATCTGTCCAACGGGATCATCACCAACTATTCGCGCCAGCCCAAGCGCAAGGTGATCTTCGATGTCGGTGTGGATTACGAGGCGGATCTGCAGAAGGGCCGTGAGGTGCTGCTGGCGCTGGCGGAAGACCCGCGGGTGCATCGGGATCCGGCTGCCGAGGTGGTGGTATCGGCCCTGGGCGACAGCGCCATCACCCTGTCGCTGCGTTTCTGGACCGCCAGCGGCGACTACTGGCCGATGATGTTCATGCTCAACGAGCAGGTCCGCGACCGCCTGGGCGCCGTGGGCATCGGCATCCCCTTCCCGCAGCGGGTGGTGCACTTCGCCAACACCGCTCCGGTCGCCGACGAGCGCGGCGAGTCCACCCCCGCCGCTTGAGTTTCCCGCTCAGTTCCCGCCGGTCTTGATGACGGCGGGATCGCGCCGCTGGCGCAGCCAGAGCACCGCGATCAGGAGCAGCGTCGGCACCCCCATCAGCGCGGTCAGCGAAAAGAACGAGCTGTAGCCGACGTGCTCCACCATGGCACCCGAATAGCCACCCAGCAGGCGCGGCAACAGCAGCATCAGCGAGCTGAGCATGGCGTACTGGGTTGCCGAGAACCTGAGGTTGGTCAGGCTCGACAGGTAGGCGACAAAGGCAGAGGTAGCCATGCCGCCGCTGACGTTGTCGGCGCAGATGGTGGCGATCAGCAGCGGCACGTTGGCGCCGGTGGAAGCGATCACCACGAACAGCAGGTTGGTCAGCGCCGAGGCGGCGCCGCCGAGGAAGAGGATCGGCAGAATCCCTACCCGGGTGATCAGCACGCCACCCAGCCCGGCGCCGAACAGGGTCATGAACACCCCGAAGATCTTGCTCACGCCGGCGATGGTTTCCTTGCTATAGCCCACGTCGATATAGAAGACGCTGGCCATCACGCCCATGACCGTGTCCGACAGGCGATAGGTGGAGATCAGGCCAAGCAGCAGCAGCGCCTGCCATTGGTAGCGCTGGATGAACTCGGTGATGGGCGTCAGCACCGGCGCCATCAGCCGGCGTCCGGGGGCGGTGAGGCAGAGCCAGACGATCAGGCCGTACATCAGGCCGCGCGGCCAGTAGCCGCCGGCCAGGGCGGACAGACCGCCAGTGGCGGCCACGATGAGCACGATCAACAGGATCACCGAGACCATCTGGTGCACGAAGTCGAAGCGCGGCAATTCCTCGGCATTGGCCGCATCACGCAGCCGCAGGGGCTCGCGCATGCGGCGCATGAGATCGCTCAGCGGCTTGGAGCAGTAGCGGCCCCAGGGCGACAGGCAGCCGACGATGAACAGGCTGTAGAGCAGGGCGCGCGGCCAGGCCTGGGCGATGGCGGCATTGATGGCGGCCGGGATGGAGATCAGCATCACCAGCAGCAGGGCCACCGCCACCAGCTGGTGGTTGAAGCCGAAGCGCGATTCCGCCATGGCCATGGGCGCGACCGGCTCCGGCTCGCGAATCAGGACGCTGGTGACCAGTCCCGGCAGGACCAGCAGGGCGAACAGCATGTAGGTGGTGGCCCAGGCGCTCTGGCTGTAATCGAGGCGGGACGAGCCCAGCTCCTCGGCGAGAAACAGGGCGCCGGCGCTGGCCAGCAGGGCGGCGATGCGATAGCCGGTCATGTAGCAGGCGGCGAGGGCGGCCTGGCGCTCGTCGTCGGCGATCTCCAGGCGGTAGGCGTCCACGGCGATGTCCTGGGTGGCCGAGGCGAAAGCCACCAGGACCGCCAGGGCGATCAGTTGCTCCAGGTGCTGCTGCGGATTGCACAGCGCCATGCCAACCAGCCCCAGGCCCACCAGGATCTGCGACAGCACCAGCCAGGAGCGTCGACGGCCGAGCTTGCCGATCAACGGCAGCTTCCAGAGATCGAGCATGGGCGACCACACCCACTTGAAGGCATAGGCCAGGCCGATCCAGCTGGCGTAGCCGATGGTCTCGCGACTCACCCCCGCTTCGCGCAACCAGACCGAGAGGGTGGAAAACACCAGCATGGCTGGCAGGCCCGCAGCGAAACCCAGCAGCAGCAGGGCCAGGCAGGCCTTGGATTTGTAGGTGGTGACGGCTTCGCGCCAGAAACGTGCAAACATGCCCTTGGGCTCGGAAAAAACGCGCACTCTACTCGACACTCTCAACTGGATTCCACCGGTACCGACGCATGTCCACCCGGTCCTCGTGCAACAGCACGCCCTCGGCCCGCAACCGCTCGCGCTGCGCCTGACCGGAAGGGCTGTCGCGGGTCAGGCTCGGCCGGCCATCCGCGGCGATGACGCGATGCCAGGGCAGGGCGCTGCCCTCCGGCAGCCGACCCAGCACCCAGCCCACCCAGCGTGCGCCTCGGCCCAGGCCGGCGAGCTCCGCCAGTTGGCCATAGCTGACCACCCGCCCCGCAGGAATGGCGGCCAGCGCCTGGAAAACCGCCTGGCGACGAGGATCGGGGGGAGGGGACGTGGTCATGATGCCCTGCTGCTCCGGGAGAGAGTGCCAGTGTGCCGAAAAGTTTGGTTACGGTGGTGCTGAAACGTGTCGAGCTGCTGCTTTCTCACAAGACGTCAGACCTTTGGGCGGTATTTCCGGAAACTTGCCTAACTTTTACCCAGTAACAGTTGCGCGGGCCTCTGGCACCCGGATAATCGCGCTCCTCTCGTTTCGTTACCTTTCCACCCAAGTCCACCCAAGGTGTCCTGGTGCCCATGCGTTTTCGATTCCTTTCCTCGCTCGCGCTGTTGTCACTCGCCTCCTTCGCCCATGCCGACACCGTCTGGCTCAAGAATGGCGATCGCCTGACCGGAACCATCAAGCTGCTCGACAGCAAGAAGCTGCTCCTGCAGACCGAATACGGCGGCAACATTCCCCTGTCCTGGGACAAGATCAAGACCCTGCAACGTGACAAGCCCGTCATCGTCCAGCGCGGCAAGTACGAACCCGATTTCCCGGTGGAAAGCCTCAAGCCGGCCGAAGACGGCCAGGTAGTGGTCAGCACCGCCGACGGCCAGCAGACCGTGCCGCTGGCGAGCATCACCCAGATCGTGCCGCCGCGTCCCTTCCTGCGCGACTTCGCCTGGAAAGGCAACATCGACGCCGGCCTGGACTACATCAGCTCGTCCCAGGACAGCGAGAAGTACGATATCGACTTCAAGACCCAGGCCCGGCACGGCATGTGGCGGCACAACGCCAACGGCAGCTACGACCGCTACAAGACCGACGACGTGGTCTCGACCAGCAAGTACGGCTTGCAGTACGCCCTGGATCGCTTCTTCGATGAGAAATTCTTCTGGCAGGGCCGCGCGGAATACAAGCGCGACTGGATCCAGGATCTGGCCAAGCAGCGCACCCTGGGTACCGGTCCCGGTTACCAGTTCTGGGATAACGAGCTGGGCTCCTTCTCCCTGACCGGCCTGCTCAACCACAACCGCTACGAGTACTCGGACGGCGGCTCCGACCAGTTCCTGTCGGCGAGCGTGAAGTGGGACTACAACCGGTATCTGTACGGACAGACCATCCAGTTCTTCACCAACGGTGAACTGGGTCGGCCGCTGGACAACACCGCCAACTTGACCTTCGACGGTGATGTCGGCCTGAGATACAAGGTGACCAACTGGGCATCGCTGAACCTCAAGGCGTCCAAGGAACTCACCAGTGGTGCCCAGGGCAACGTCAACCAGACCGAGTACACCGCGGGTGTCGGCGTCTCCTGGTAACGTCATGTTTCCCTAAGTGCCTGCCAGCCCGTCAAGGCCGCGATTTTCGCGGCCTTTGCATTTCTATGGGGCACCACATGCCCACCTTGAAATCGACGTGGCCGCCTCCATCTCCTGTCTTTCAACCGGTTTCCACCGTGAAGGACCTGAGATGCGCGTGACCGCCTTACTCTTCTTGCTGTTCCCCTTTGTGGAACTGGCCGTACTCATCAAGATCGGCAGCGAAATCGGCGTGCTCGCCACCTTCGCCCTGCTGCTGCTGAGCTTTCTGGTCGGCGTCGCCCTGCTGCGCGTCGCCGGTTTCACCACCCTCTGGCGCATCCGCATGCGCCTGGCCCAGGGGCAGATGCCCGAGCAGGAGGTCATCCAGGGCCTTACCCTGGCGATCGCCGGTGCCCTGCTGATCTTTCCGGGCTTCATCAGCGACATCCTGGCGCTCGTCTGCCTTCTGCCCGTGACTCGCAAGGCGCTGCTGGGCGCGGTGATCGGCCGCGTGACCCGGCGCAATCCCGGTGCCCAGGGCTATCAGCCGGGGCCCGGTCAGGGCGCCTCTCATCGCCCCGAGGTGATCGAGGGTGAAGTGGTCCACCGCGATGAGCAAAAGCGCTAAAAAAATTACCGTCCACCCTTGAAATGCCTGGCGACAACCTCATGTAGCGGACACCGCAAGGTTGTCGCCGCAAGGCGAGCAGGTTTCGCGCTCTGTCATGGATGGGGCGCACCCGGCGCAGCCGGTTAAAACAAACTGCCGATGCAGTCATCGGCGCTGGAAACACTCAGAACTTTGGGAGATACGACAATGGCGCTTCGTCCTCTGCATGATCGCGTTGTGATCCGTCGCAGCGAAGAAGAGACCAAATCCGCTGGCGGCATCGTGCTGCCGGGCTCGGCTGCCGAAAAGCCGAACCGCGGTGAAGTGGTTGCCGTAGGCACTGGACGCGTGCTGGACAACGGTGATGTCCGTGCTCCGGCAGTAAAAGTGGGTGACAAGGTGGTTTTCGGTCCCTATTCCGGCAGCAACGCCATCAAGGTCGATGGCGAAGAACTGCTGGTCATGGCCGAGTCCGAAATCCTGGCCGTCATCGAAGGCTGATCTCCACTCACTTTTCGAATTTCTTAGAGGAAACAGAACATGGCTGCAAAAGACGTCAAATTCGGTGACTCCGCGCGCAAGAAACTGCTGACCGGTGTCAACACCCTGGCCGACGCTGTCAAGGCTACCCTGGGCCCGAAAGGCCGCAACGTAGTTCTGGAGCGTAGCTTCGGTGCTCCCCTGATCACCAAGGACGGCGTTTCCGTCGCCAAGGAAATCGAGCTCAAGGATCGCATCGAGAACATCGGCGCCCAGCTGGTGAAAGATGTGGCCTCCAAGGCCAACGACGCTGCCGGTGACGGCACCACCACCGCCACCGTGCTGGCCCAGGCCATTGTGACCGAAGGCCTGAAGTCCGTGGCCGCTGGCCTGAACCCGATGGACCTGAAGCGCGGCATCGACAAGGCCACCGCGGCCGTCGTCGCCGAGCTGAAGAACCTGTCCAAGCCCTGCGCCGACAGCAAGGCCATCGCCCAGGTAGGTACCATCTCCGCCAACTCCGACGACAGCATCGGCAACATCATCGCCGAAGCCATGGAGAAGGTTGGTAAAGAAGGCGTCATCACCGTCGAAGAAGGCTCGGGCCTGGAAAACGAACTGTCCGTCGTCGAAGGCATGCAGTTCGACCGTGGCTACCTGTCGCCCTACTTCATCAACAAGCCCGACACCATGTCGGCCGAGCTGGACAGCCCGCTGCTGCTGCTGGTCGACAAGAAGATCTCCAACATCCGCGAACTGCTGCCGGTGCTGGAATCCGTTGCCAAGGCCGGTCGTCCGCTGCTGATCGTCGCCGAAGACGTCGAAGGCGAAGCCCTGGCCACCCTGGTGGTCAACAACATGCGCGGTATCGTCAAGGTCGCGGCCGTCAAGGCTCCGGGCTTCGGTGATCGTCGCAAGGCCATGCTGCAGGACATCGCCATCCTGACCGGCGGCACCGTCATCTCCGAAGAAGTCGGCCTGAGCCTGGAAAGCACCACCCTGGAGCACCTGGGTCAAGCCAAGCGTGTGGTCCTGAACAAGGAAAACACCACCGTCATCGACGGCGCTGGCGTCGAGGTCGACATCCAGGCCCGTATCAAGCAGATCCGTGCCCAGGTCGAAGAAACCTCTTCCGACTACGACAAAGAGAAGCTGCAAGAGCGTCTGGCCAAGCTGGCCGGCGGTGTTGCCGTGATCAAGGTTGGCGCTGCCACCGAAGTCGAGATGAAAGAGAAGAAAGCCCGCGTCGAAGACGCCCTGCACGCTACCCGCGCTGCTGTGGAAGAAGGCGTGGTGCCTGGCGGCGGTGTCGCTCTGGTCCGTGCCCTGGACGCGCTGAAGGATCTGAAAGGCATCAACGAAGAGCAGAACGCGGGTATCAACATCCTGCGCCGCGCTGTTGAAGCCCCCCTGCGCCAGATCGTGGCCAACGCCGGCGACGAAGCCTCCGTCGTGTTGGACAAGGTCAAGCAGGGCAGCGGCAACTACGGCTACAACGCCGCTACCGGCGAATACGGCGACATGCTGGAATTCGGCATCATCGACCCGGCCAAGGTAACCCGCAGCGCGCTGCAGGCTGCTTCGTCCATCGCTGGTCTGCTGATCACCACCGAAGCCATCGTGGCTGAGCTGCCGAAAGACGACGCAGCCCCGGCCATGCCCGACATGGGCGGCATGGGTGGTATGGGCGGCATGATGTAAGAGTCGCTCCGGCCCCAGGGCCGAGCCCGAACCCCGGTGATTCTCACGGACGCCGGGGTTTTTTGTGTCCGGCGTTTCCTGGCGGCTACCCTTTGGTGGTCAGTATCCAGGCGGCGCGCTGGTCGCGGTCCGCGGACGCGGTTAGGCTCTGTGCCCAACAGCAAGCATGCGGGCGCCCGAAGAGCTCGCAGAAGAGGTTAGCGACATGCGTATCCTGGTGGTGGAAGACAACCGCGACATTCTCAGCAACCTGCTGGATTACCTCAGCCTCAAGGGCTACAGCGTGGACTGTGCCCAGGACGGCCTGTCCGGGCTGCACCTGGCCGCGACCGAGCATTATGATCTGCTCATCCTCGACATCATGCTGCCCGGCATCGACGGCTACACCCTCTGCCAGCGGCTGCGCCAGGATGCCCGCCGCGATACCCCGGTGATCATGCTCACCGCGCGCGACCAGCTCGACGACCGCCTGGAGGGCTTTCGCTCCGGGGCCGACGACTATCTGGTCAAACCCTTCGCCCTGTCCGAACTGGCCGCGCGCGTCGAGGCGGTGATGCGCCGGACCAAGGGTGGCGGCCGTCGCCAGCTGCAGGTCGCCGATCTCAGCTACGACCTGGACACCCTGGAGGTGAGTCGCGCCGGCAAGTCGCTCAAGCTCAATCCCATCGGCTTGAAAATTCTCGCCCTGCTGATGCAGAAGAGTCCCCACGTGGTGCGTCGCGAGGTCCTGGAAGAGGCGGTCTGGGGGGAGGACTACCCTGACAGCGACAGCCTGCGCAGCCATGTCCACCAATTGCGGCAGGTGATCGACAAGCCTTTCGAGCAACCGTTGCTGCGCACCATCCATGGGGTGGGCTACAAGTTGGTCGAGCAGGATTAGCCATGGAATATCACCTGAGCCTGTCACGCCGGATCGTCATCGCCTTCGTGCTGATGACCTTTCTGGTCGGTGGCGTGTTTTCCCTGGGCATCGTCGCGGTGGTGCACACCGTCGAGGAGCGGCTGATCTCCACCGATCTGCACAACGAGCTGGAGCGCATGGTGCAACGCGACATGCGCCGGGGCGGCCAGCCGGTGCTGGATCCGGATATGCGCCTGTATTTCGTGCCCCTCGCCGAGACGGCGCAGTTGCCCGACCACCTGCGCGATCTGCCGCCAGGCTTCAGCGAGGTGCAAGAAGACCAGCAGTATTTCTATGCCTATGTGGCGGAGCTGGAGGGCAATCACTTCGTCCTGCTGCAGAACCAGAGCGATTTCGAGGCGCGTGAGCGACTGCTCTACAAGGTGGTGCTGGTGGGTTTCCTGATCAGCGTGGCGCTGGCCTGGCTACTCGGCTGGGCCCTGGCGCGGCGAGTGATCGCCCCGGTGGTGCGCCTTGCTCGTCAGGTGCGCCGCCGCGACCAGATTCTCGACGTCACCCCACCGCTGGCGCCGGACTACGCCAAGGACGAAGTGGGCGAGCTGGCCGCCGCCTTCGATGATGCCTTCGACCGCCTGCGTGCCGCCCTGGCACGGGAGCAGCTGTTCACCAGCGATGTCAGTCACGAATTGCGCACCCCGCTGATGGTGATCCAGTCTTCTTGCGAACTGCTGGCCGCTACCCCCGATCTGCCCCCCCGAGCGACGGGGCCACTGGAGCGCATGACCCGCGCCGGGCAGGAGATGCAGGAACTGGTACAGACCTTCCTGGCGCTCGCGCGTAACCAGGGCGACAACGACACCCAGGCGCCGCGTGCCAGCCTGGCCGCGGTGGCGCGCCGGCAGACGGCGGAGTGGCAGGCGCTGGTGGAGGCCAAGGGTCTGCAATGGCGCCTGAGCGTCGCGCCGGAGGCCGATCGCTATCTCTGGCACGAGCCCTTCCTGCGCTCGGTGATGAGCAATCTGTTGCGCAATGCACTGCACTACACCGAGCACGGCTATATCGCCCTCCAGGTCGGACCTACGGGCTTCGTGGTCGAAGACAGTGGGATCGGCATTCCCGAAGAGCAGCGCGAGGCGATGTTCCAGCCCTTTGTGCGCGGCGCTGGGGGGCGTGGCGAGGGCCTGGGGCTGGGTCTGTCGCTGGTCCGGCGAATCTGTCAGCTGCAGGGCTGGAGCGTGGCGTTGGGCGACAGCGACGTGGGCGGGTGCCGCTTCCAGATTTCTCTCGGCACTGACAGGATAGCGGCCTAGCATTACAGAATTTTCACAAAGGCTTGACCGGTGTTTGACAGCGGCCTGGGTAGGGTAGCGCCATCTCTTTACTCTCCAGGAGTCACCGCCGTGAAAGCGCCCATCGACCTGCCTTTTTCGCAAAAGTACGATGCCGACCACGCCCGCCAGTACTTCCTGAAGCATCAGGATGGCCTGGCTCGCCGCCTGTCCAACTGGCGTGACCAGCAACTGGCACGCCAGGCCCTGAGCATCGCCGGCCAACCCAACCTGGTGCTGGATCTGCCCAGCGGCGCCGGGCGCTTCTGGCCCCTGCTGGCAGAAAAGCGCAATCGCGTGATCATTGGCGCCGACTATTCGGAAAACATGCTGGCCACCGCCCGTGAACAGCAACCTCCGGAGGTCGTGGCCCGGGTAAAGGCGCTGCAGACGTCGGCTTTCGCTATCGACCTGTCCGACAATTCTGTAGATTGCATTTTCTGTATGCGTTTGTTTCACCATGTGGGCGAATCAGCGGACCGTCTGGCGCTGCTGCAGGAGTTTCACCGGGTGACCCGCGACAGCGTCATTCTGTCGCTATGGGTAGACGGCAACTTCAAGGCCTGGCGCCGCCAGGCGCTTGAGCGCCGTCGGCAGGCCCAGGGCCGCGATCGTGGCGGTTACCAGAACAGATTCATCGTCGAGCGCAGCCAGTTCGAGGCAGAAGTCGCCCAGGCCGGCTTTGTCGTCGACCGGGCCCTGGATTTCCTGCCGGGCTATGCCATGTGGCGGGTCTACGTCCTGCGCAAGGCCAATTGAGGTTATTCAGAATAAGAGAGGCAGCTGATGGGCGTCGTGACGCAAGGCGAACAGGGTTTCGATCGTTGGTGGAACACCGCGGGTGACTGGGTGGAAGCCCCCAACGTGCGTCGTGGCGGAGAAAGCGGCGTGCAGCGCCTGCAGCTGCCCGACGGGACTCTGGCTTACGTCAAGCGCCAGGTCGGCCATCTCTATCGCAGCTTGCGCCATCCGCTGGGGCGTCCTACCGCCCTGCGTGAGCGCGATGCGCTGATCGCCTTTCGCGACCTGGGCATCCAAGTCCCCGAATTGCTGTTCTGCGATGCCCAGCATGCTCAGGGCGGCTGGCGCGCGCTATTGGTGAGCGCCGCTCTGGAAGGCTATCAGGATCTCGATCACTGGTATGCCGAAGGCGCTGGCCAGCAGCTCAGCGAGGCCGAACACGAGCGCTTCCTGACTACCCTGGGCGAGGTGCTGGCGCGCATGCACCGGCACCGCTGGCAGCATGGTTGCCTCTATCCCAAGCATATCTTCGTAGCCGAGCGGCCCGGCCCTGAAGGCCGGGAGTTCGCCGTGGCACTGCTCGATCTGGAGAAATGCCGGCAGCGATTGTCACTAGACACGGCCGCTCGTCGGGATATGCTGCAATTACGTCGCCATTCGTCGTGGAACGCTGCGCAATGGCGAACTCTGCTCTACGGTTACCACCAAGCGCTGGGACGGAAAATCAGAGGGTTGGAGCCATGACTTCACAAATTACTCGAGGTTTGCTGGTGGCGGCCTTCTGTGGGGTCACTACGTTGGCCTATGCGAGCTGGTTGCGACCGGCGGCCGTGGTCGTGGGTAGCGAAGGCCTGGAATATTGTCAGACGCCAGTTGCTCGCACCCTCACTACCTCCAGCACCGGTAGCCAGGATCTGCTGCTGTTCCTCTTCGGCATGACCCAGACGCACAACCGCTAGGCCCCCAGGCGGTCAAGCGCCTTTCGCTTGTCTGGCAAGTTCGGCATGCTGTCGATTGACCAATTAGCTGCCGAGCCCCGCCAATGATGGCCGATAGTTTTTCCGAGCAGGCCGTGCAAAGCCTGCTGGACACCGATTTCTACAAGCTCACCATGATGCAGGCCGTCCTGCACAACTATCCCAATGCGGAAGTCGAGTGGGCCTTCCGCTGCCGCAACGACGAAGACCTGCGGCCCTATCATGCGGCTATCCAGGCCGAGATCGATGCCCTCGCCGATGTCGCCATCAGCGACAGCCAGCTGGCCTTTCTTGAGCGCATCCCCTTCATCACGCCCGACTTCATCCGCTTCCTGCGGCTGTTTCGTTTCAATCCCTCCTATGTATTCCTGGGGGAAGAAGAAGGGCGCTTCACCCTGACCCTGAAAGGCCCCTGGCTGCACCTGATCCTGTTCGAAGTGCCGATCCTGGCGCTGATCAGCGAGGTGCGCAATCGCCAGCGCCATGCCGACCTGCCGCTGCAGGTGGCCCAGGATCAGCTCTATCGCAAGTTCGACTGGCTGGCACGGGAGGCGGGCGCCGACGAGTTGGCCGAATTCAAGATGGCCGACTTCGGTACCCGGCGGCGTTTCTCCTATGGCGTACAGGAAATGGTAGTGCGCAGCCTGAGGGACGACTTTCCCGGGCGCTTCGTTGGCACCAGCAACGTCCACCTGGCGTGGAAGCTGGGCGTGGCGCCCCTGGGGACCATGGCTCATGAATGGCTGATGGCGCACCAGCAACTGGGGCCGCGCCTGATCGACAGCCAGATCGCCGCCCTTGATTGCTGGGTGCGCGAGTATCGCGGTCAGCTTGGCATCGCTCTGACCGATACCATCACCATGGAAGCCTTTCTGCGCGATTTCGATCTCTACTTCGCCAAGCTGTTCGACGGCCTGCGCCACGACAGCGGCGATCCTCTGCAGTGGGCGGAAAAGGCCATCGCCCACTACCAGCAGCTGGGCATAGATCCCTTGACCAAGACCCTGGTGTTCTCCGATTCACTCAATCTGGAAAAGGCCCTCGCCCTGTTTCGCGCCCTGCGCGAGCGGATCAACGTGAGCTTTGGCATCGGCACCCATTTCACCTGTGACATCCCCGGGGTGCAGCCGATGAACATGGTGCTCAAGATGAGCCGCTGCAATGGTCAGCCGGTGGCGAAGATCTCCGATGCCCCGGGCAAGGCCCAGGGCGGCGAGCCGGACTTCCTGCACTATCTGCGGCACGTCTTCCAGGTCAACGGCGCCTGAGGCACGGCGCCTGGCTGGAGCCGGACTTCAAGACGAGCAGCTGATTTCCAGGTGCTTGCCCCAGTCCGGTGGCCGCTGGGCGAAGCGCTCGCGTCCTGGCTGGGCCTCGAAGGGGCGCGACAGCACCTCGTGCAGCAGCCGCACCTCGCTGTAGTCTCCCGCTTCGGCTTTCTCGATGGCCTGCTGCGCCAGGTAGTTGCGCAGCACGTACAGCGGATTGACCGCGTTCATGCGGGCAGTCCGCTCCGCCGTCGTGCCGCCTTCGGCGTCCAGCCGGGCGCGATAGGCCTGGCTCCAGTCGTCGAAGCCACGCAGGTCGATGAAGTCTTCGCGCACCCGGGCGAGGGCGGCGGCAGGTTCGTCTTCGCCCAGGTGGCGGAAGAACAGGTGATAGTCCACACCGCCCTGCTGCATCAGGGCGAGCAGACGTTCGACCAGCTCCTGGTCTTCCTCCCGGCCTTCCTGCAGGCCCAGGCGGCGGCGCATCAGATCCAGGTAGTGCGCCTGATACAACGGCAGGAAGAGCGCGATGCTCTCCTGCAGCGTCTCAACCGCCACCTTGGGCGTCAGCGCCTGGGCCAGGGCCGCCAGATTCCAGTGGGCGATGGGCACCTGGTTGCTATAGGAGTAGCGCCCGGTGTGATCGGAATGGTTGCAGATGAACTGGGCGTCGAAGTCGTCGAGGAAGGCGAAGGGGCCGAAGTCGAAAGTGAGGCCCAGGATCGAGAAGTTGTCGGTGTTCATCACCCCATGGCAGAAGCCATAGGCCTGCCAATGGGCGATCAGCCGGGCGTTGCGTTCGACCACCTCGCGGAACATCGCCGCCCAGGGCTCGGGGGTGGCTAGCAGTTCGGGGAAGTGCGCGGCCAGGACATGCTCGCCCAGTTGTTCCAGCAACTGATGCTGGCGGGTGTAGTAGAAGTACTCGAAGTGGCCGAAGCGCACGTGGCTGGGGGCCATGCGCAGCAGGGTGGCGCCGGTTTCCAACCGCTCGCGCACCACCTGGGTGGAGGAGCCGATCACGCAGAGGGCGCGGGTCGTCGGGATCTGCAGGGCGTGCAGGGCTTCCGACGCCAGGAATTCGCGGATCGACGAGCGCAGCACGGCGCGGCCGTCGCCCATGCGCGAAAAGGGCGTGAGGCCGGCGCCCTTGAGGTGCAGGTCCCAGTGCTCGCCACGCGCGTTCACCACTTCGCCCAGCAGCAGGCCGCGACCGTCGCCCAGGCGCGGGTTGTAGGAACCGAACTGGTGGCCGGAATAGACCATGGCGCGGGGTTCGGCGCTGTCCCAGAGCTGGGCGCCAGCGAACACCTGGGTGAACTCGGGCGTCTCGGCCACCGCTGGATCCAGGTCCAGCAAGGCCAGGGCCGTGGGCGAGGCGACCACCAGCCGCGGATCGTCCAGCGGCCGGGGATCGATGCGGGTGGAGAAGTCATCGCCCAGGCGGGCGAATCTGTTGTCGAAGGTCAGGTCTAGCAGCTGTTTCATGGGTGTCCCGAGATGTCCGTGCAGGGGCCGTCAGGCCTTGGATGGCTTGGGATCCTCGGCCTCCTGCTGGGCATCCCCTTCAGGTAGGAGAGGCTTTTTGCCCAGTTGTTTCTCCGCGCCGTGACGATTCTTCAGGGTGATCTCCATTTGCGGCGTGGACAGCAGGTTGATGCCGGCCTCGCGCAACAGCTGGTCGACCCGGCGGATCAGCTCATCGGTGGCGGCGCTGCGATCGCCCAGTTCGCGCACATAGATGCGCAATTCGTGGTCCAGGGTGCTGGCGCCATAGTGGGTAACGTACAGCGAGGGCTCGGGGTCGTGCAGTACCCGCGGATTCTCCTTCACCGCCTGCATGATGAGGCGCTGCGCCTCGGCCAGGTCGCTGCCGCGATTGACGCCGAAGGTCAGCACGATGCGGGTGACGGTGTCGGTCAGCGTCCAGTTGATCAGCTGGCTGGTGACGAAGGTCTTGTTCGGTACCACTACCGACTTGCGATCGGCGTCGGTGATGTGGGTGGCGCGGATTCGGATCTTGTTTACCGTACCGGTCACGTTGCCGATGGTGATGAGGTCGCCGACGCGTACCGGGCGCTCGAAGAGAATGATCAGGCCGGAGATGAAGTTACCGAAGATCTCCTGCAAGCCGAAACCCAGACCGACCGAGAGGGCCGTGGCCAGCCACTGCAGCTTGTCCCAGCTCACCCCGAGGGTCGCCAGGGTGGTAACGGTGCCAAAGCCGACGATCACATAGGACAGCAGGGTGGTGGTGGCGTAGGCGCTGCCCTGGGCCAGGTTCAGGCGCGAGAGCACCAGCACCTCCAGCAGACCGGGCAGGTTGCGCGCCAGGGCGACGGTGAGACCGGCGATCACCAGGGCGATGATGAACACCCGCAGCGTCAGGGGCACCTGGGTGGCGGCGGCGCCGGTACCGCTGGTGTACTGGTAGAGGGTGACGTTGTCGAGGTAGGAGAACACCGCCACCACGTCGGCCCAGACCAGGTAGAGCACGCCGAGGAAGGCCAGCAGCAGGGTCAGGCGCAGCAGGCGCGAGGACTGCTGGTTGACCTGCTCCATGTCCAGGGTCGGCTCCTGCACCACCTCCAGGCCTTCGGCGTCCTCCTGCTGCGCCTGGCGCTTCTGGATGGCGCGTTGGTAGGCCAGGCGCCGTGCGGCCACGCTCAGGCCACGGGCCAGGGTCGCTTCGAGGATGATCCAGGCCATCAGCACATAGAGGGTGTCCACCAGGCGGTCAGTGAGCTTGAGCGCGGTGTAGTAGTAGCCGAACAGCACGGCGAAGAACAGCACGGCTGGGATGGCGGTGATCATCAGGCCGAGCAGCAGGCGGAAGAAGGGCAGGCGCTCGCGAGCCGTGGTATTGAGCAGGGAGCGACCCAGCATCCAGGCCAGGCTGGCATAGGCGACGAGGACGATGAGAATGCCCAGGACGTCGTCGGCCAGCCCCGCCAGCTGGCGCTCGGCGATGGCCACCACCGCCATGAGTGCCAGGGCCAGCAACCCCACGCGCCTGACCAGCCGGCGCAGGGACTGTGCCTGGGGGCGGGCCCAGCGGAAGTGGGTTTCGGCCACGCCGCCGGAGGCCAGCAGGCGATACACCGTATAGAACACCAGCCAGCCAGCGGCGATCTCCAGCAGCGCCGCGCCGATGGCGGCGTTGACCCCGCGTTGGTCACCTTCCAGGGTCACCCCGCCCAGCCAGAGCACCAGGCTCGCCGGCAGGCCCAGCAGGATGGTGAGCAGGATGGCCTGGGGCGTGTGCAGCTGGCTGTCGCGCTGATAGTGGCCGATGTCCTGATTGAGCTTGTTGACCTGTGCATAGAGCCGCGGGCGCTGCCAGATCAGGGTGGCGAAGGCCAGCACCAGCGGCAGCAGCAGCAGCGGCCGCTCGGCCAGGCCGACATAGAGTTCATGGACGCTGGAAGCCCAGGGAACGTCGCGCAGCTGCTGCATCAGCTTGCCCGGCGCGGTCTTCACCCAGTTCCAGTCCAGCGGCTTGTTGCTGGGAATCCAGAACATCTGCTCGTCGAGGGTGCTGCGCAGGCTGCTGATGGTGCCCTGCAACTGCCGCTGGTTCAGTTGCAGATCGATGGACTCGCTGAGCAGCGCATTGAGTTCGGTGTTGAGGCGCTCCTGCAGTTCGGTACGGGTCCGGAGCAATTCGAGCAGCTGTTGGCGCAGTTGTGGTGTGGCCTTTTCCGGCGGCTGCTGGGCCAGCAGGGTGGCGACGTAGCCTTCCGGATTGGCAATCTGGGCGCGTTGCTGATTGAGTTCGAACTGGTAGAGGCGCAGGTCGGCGATGTCGTCGGTGAGGTCTTTGTTGACCTTGACCGAAGGCAGGGCCGCGCGCTGCTGGTAGAGCAGCTTGGACAACAGTACGCTGCCCTTGAGCACGCCGATCTGCTGTTCCATGTTCTCGGAGGTTTGCTTGAGCTGGTCCAGCTGCTGGCGGGACTCGAGATTGCGCCGGTTGAGGTCGTTGAGTCGGTCGGTGACCCTCAGCAGGTAGTCGGACAGCTGCAGGTTGAGCCCGGTCTCCTGGGACAGCACATCGTCCCCGGCGGTCTCCTGCGACTCGCGGGAGGCCTCGGCCAGGGTCTTTTCCGACTGCTGGCGGCGCTTGCCACTGATCAGCGTCTGCAGGTCCAGGGTCTCCTGCTCGTAACGCTTGACCTGCTCGGTGAAGAGTTCGCGGCGAACGGCGCCCAGATCCTGCAGGACACTGTTGCCGGCCAGCTCCTGGCGCAGCAGCTGGACCTGGGCATTGGCAGCCGCCTGCTCCGCCAGCAATTGGCCGCGCCGTTCCGCGGTCAGGGGCTTGGCGTTCTCGCGGCCGCTCTTGAGTTGATCGGCGATCTGCTGCAGGCGGGTCTGCAGGTTGGCGATGTCGACCTGGGCGCGCTCGGGCCGGGTCTGGGCATTGATCACCAGGCTGTTGGCCGCGTTGAGGTCATCCTGCACGCTGTTGAGCGCCAGGCTGGTCTCGCTCAGTCGCTGTTCCAGAGCCTGGGGCGTGGCGCCGGCATAGCGTTGCTCGGCTGGCTTGATCGGCTCGGCGCGCAGCCGCGCCAGTTGCCGCTGGGCATCCTTGGTCTGCTGGGGTGCCTGCGCCAATTGCTGGCGCAGATCGGCCAGCTGCTTGACGTACTGATCCCGCTGATCGAGCAGCTTCAGCGTCTGCTGCAGATTGTCCTGGGCGGCGCTCTGCTCGGCAGCGGGCAGCTTGCGATCGGCCAGACCATTCAGGTTCTGCTGAACCTGCTGCGCATCGGGTGGCCCGGAATCCTGGGCCACGGCGGGAAGGGCGAACAGGCAGCCGCAGAGAGCAGCGGCGCGAAGCAGAGCGGGCAGGCGGTGCATGCGGCAGGCGTCGGGCAGTGGAAAGGCGCGAGGTTAAAGCCAGGCTGCCTGGGGTGCAAGACGGCGTCCGCCAAGCCGCGAACCCCGTTCATCCACCGTTAAAGAAAGAGCGCGGGCCCGCTGCTGCGACCTTCCGGAAACTTCACCCCGACCTTGCGCACGCGCTTGTTCTCGATGGCTGCGACGATCCACACCAGGCCGTTCCATTCCACCAGGTCGCCGACGATGGGTTCGCCGCCGATTTCGTGGGTGATGAAGCTGCCGAGGCGCTGATTGCCGTCCACGCTGCCAAGTTGCAGGCCATACAGGGCCGCCACTGCGCTGAGTTCGGCATCGGCTTCGAGGACGAAGTCGCCGAAGAATCTCTGGGTCTGTTGCGGCGCCTGACTGAACAGACGTCCTAGGGCCGGCAGGTCATGTTCATGACCGACCACGCAAAGGATGTCACCGGCTTCCAGGGTGGTACTACCGGACGGGTGCAGCAGCGTTTCGCCACGGAACAAGGCGGCGATACGGGTGCCTTCGGGCATCTTCAGCTCGCGCAGGGCGGCGCCGATGCACCATTTCTCGGCACCCAGGCGGTAGATGAAGAGCTCCCACTCGCTGGTGGGATGGACCTGCAGCCCGGCGCGGGAGAAGGGCGCCGGCTCCGGCGGTACCGTCACCTTGAGCAGCTTGGCTGCAAGCGGCAGGCTGGAACCCTGTACCAGCAGCGACACCAGCACGATGAAGAAGGCCACGTTGAAGAACAGCTGGGCCTGGGGCAGCCCGGCCATCATCGGGAACACCGCGAGGATGATGGGCACCGCACCGCGCAGGCCGACCCAGGCGATAAAGGCCTTCTCGCGATCATGGAAGGCGCGGAAGGGCAGCAGGCCGATGGCAACCGACAGCGGACGGGCGACCAGGATCATCCATAGCGCCAGGCCCAGGGCGGGCAGGGCGATGGGTAGCAGGTTGTGCGGCTCCACCAGCAGGCCCAGCACCAGGAACATGCCGATCTGCGCGAGCCAGGCCATGCCGTCGAGCATGTGCAGCATGCCGTGGCGGCTGCGGATCGGTCGATTGCCCATCAGCAGGCCCGCCAGGTACACCGCGAGGATGCCGCTGCCGTGAACGGTGTTGGTCAGGGCGAAGACCAGCAGGCCACCGCTGATGGCCAGCAGAGGATAGAGGCCGTCGGCGAGGTGGATACGGTTGATCAGCTGCAGCAGCAGCCAGCCACCGCCCAGGCCGATGATGCCGCCAATGGCGAATTCGCTGACGAAGTGGCCGAGCAGGCTCCAGGTGAAGCCGCTCTCGCCGCTGGCGAGCATCTCGATCAGGGTAACGGTGAGAAACACCGCCATGGGGTCATTGCTGCCGGATTCGATTTCCAGGGTCGCGGTGACCCGCTCGTTGAGGCCGCGCCCTCCGAGCAGGGAAAACACCGCCGCGGCATCGGTGGAGCCGACGATGGCACCGATCAGCAAGCCCTGCAGCAGGCTGAGGTCGAACAGCCAGGCCGCGGCCAAGCCGGTCAGGCCGGTGGTGATCATCACCCCCACCGTCGCCAGTGACAGCGCCGGCCAGAGCGCTACCCGGAAGCTTGACACCCGGGTGCGCATGCCGCCGTCGAGCAGGATCACCGCCAGCGCCAGGTTGCCCACCAGGTAGGCCATCGGGTAGTTGTCGAAGGCGATGTGACCGGGGCCATCTACGCCGGCGAACATGCCGACCACCAGGAAGATCACCAGGATCGGGATGCCGACGCGCGAGGAGATCGAGCTGACCAGAATCGACAGGCCGATCAGCACCGCACCGATCAAGAACAAGCTGTTGATGGTGACGGCGTCCAAGCGTGACTCCTAAGGCAAAGAATTGAACAACCTGGGGATTTAACCCGCTGGGCAGCCAGGGTGTCAAAGCGCAGCGCCGCCTGGGGCGAAGGAAGGCGGTACACTGTAGGGCTGACGCTGGAGTATCCCATGAATTACCGACACGCCTTCCATGCCGGCAACCATGCCGACGTCTTCAAGCACGCCACCCTGTTGCGCCTGGCCGCGCTGCTAGCTCGCAAGGAGACCCCTTTCGCCTATCTCGACAGCCATTCCGGTGTTGGTCGCTATGACCTGGCTGGCGATCAGGCCAGTCGTACCGACGAATGGCGCGAGGGCATCGGCCGGCTCTGGGCCTTGGAGTCCGTACCCGCAGCGTTCGTTGGCTATCGTGAGGCGGTGGCGGCGCTCAATACCGGTGACGCCTTGCGCTACTACCCCGGTTCGCCCGAGCTGATGCGTCAGGCCTTGAGACCCCAGGATCGTCTGCTGCTCAACGAGCTGCACCCCGAGGATGGTCAGCTGCTCAAGGAAAACATGGCGGGTGATCGCCGGGTGGCGGTGCATCAGAAGGATGGGTGGCTGCTGCCGCGGGCGCTGCTGCCGGTTCCCGAACGCCGGGCGCTGCTGTTGATCGATCCGCCCTTCGAGAAGGCCGATGAGCTGAAACGCTGCGTCAAGGCGGTGCAGGAGGCCATCGGCCGGATGCGCCAGACGGTAATCGCGCTCTGGTATCCGATCAAGGACCGCCGCCAGCTCAGGCGTTTCTATGCAGGGTTGCAAGCCAGCGGTGCGCCCAAGCTGTTGAGCGCCGAGTTGCTGATCCGCGCGGCGGACGATCCCACGCGGCTCAACGGTTCAGGATTGGCCATCGTCAATCCGCCCTGGGGCTTGGAAGAGGAGCTGCGCGAATTGCTGCCCTGGCTGGCTGAGCATCTGGCCCAGGGCGAAGGCAGCTGGCGGCTGGACTGGCTGATCGCGGAATAGCGAGGCCCGGCGCTGTTGGGCTTCGCTGCGCTCAGCCCAACCTACGAGAACAGCTTGGCGTAGGCTGGGTTGGGGCGGCTCTGCGCCGAAGCCCAACGGCATCGCCGAGCGTAGAGGGTTGGGCTTCGCTGCGCTCAGCCCAACCTACGAGAACAGCTTGGCGTAGGCTGGGTTGGGGCGACTCTGCGCCGAAGCCCAACGGCATCGCCGAGCGTAGAGGGTTGGGCTTCGCTGCGCTCAGCCCAACCCTCTACTACGAGAACAGCTTGGCGTAGGTTGGGTTGAGGCGGCTCTACCGCCGAAGCCTAACAGAGAGAGTCGCCGGAGCGGCTCGGGATCAGACCGCCAGGCTGGGCGGCAGGCAGACGCCGGTGCCGGCCAGGCCGCAGTAGCCGTTGGGGTTTTTCGCCAGATACTGCTGGTGATAGGCCTCGGCATAGTAGAAAGGCGGCAGCGGGGCGATCTCGGTGGTGATCTCGCCATAGCCGGCCTCGGCCAACTGGGCCTGGAAGGCGGCCTGGCTGGCTTCGAAGACTTCACGCTGGCTGTCGTCGGCGTAGTACAGCGCCGAACGATACTGGGTGCCGACATCGTTGCCCTGGCGCATGCCCTGGGTCGGATCATGGGCCTCCCAGAAGATCTTCAGCAGGGCTTCCAGCGAGGTCTGGGCCGAGTCGAACACCACCAGCACCACCTCGGTATGACCGGTCAGGCCGGAGCACACCTCTTCGTAGGTCGGGTTGGGGGTATGGCCGCCCGCGTAACCGGCCGCGGTGGTCCAGACACCCGGCTGTTGCCAGAAATGCCGCTCGACGCCCCAGAAGCAGCCCATGCCCACCACCAGGCTCTGCAGGCCGGCAGGGAAGGGGCCTTGCAGCGGATTGCCGTTGACGAAATGGGCCGCGGGGACGGTCATGGCCGTCGCCCGGCCAGGCAGCGCCTGCTCGGCGGCGGGCAGATGGGTCTTCTTGGTCAGAATTTCGGAACGCAGGACCATGGGATACCTCGTGGGAAAAGGCCAGGCGAAAAGCTCAGTGTACGCAAAATCGTCGCGGCAGGGTCTAGCCACCCGGCGACTCAGCGGGTCGGCAGATAACGCGCCAGGGCGGCGTCGAGCTGGTCGGCCGGAATAGGCTTGTCGAACAGGTAACCCTGGCCGATATCGCAACGATGATGGCGCAGGAAAGCCAGCTGTTCGGTCGTCTCGATGCCCTCGGCAACCACCTGCAGGCGCAGGTTGTGGGCCATGGCGATCACCGCGGAGGTGATTTCCATGTCGTCCTGGTTGTCCGGAATGTCCTTGATGAAACTCCTGTCGATCTTGATGATGTCGATGGGGAATTTTTTCAAGTAGCTGAGCGACGAATAACCGGTGCCGAAGTCGTCCATCGCCAGGCTCATGCCCAGGCGCTTGAGGGCTTCGAGGGTGTTGCGGGTGGCGTCGGTGGCGTCCAGCAGCAGGCTTTCGGTCAGCTCCAGCTCCAGGCGCTCGGGAGCGATGCCTTCCTCGTCGAGGATGGTGACGAAGGACTGCACCAGATCGGGATCGGTGAACTGCTTGGGCGACAGGTTGATGGCGATCTGCAGATCGTCGAAGCCGGCGGCGTCGAGACGATGCAGCTGGCGGCAGACTTCACGGATGATCCACTTGCCAATGGGCACGATGAGCCCGGTTTCCTCGGCGATGCTGATGAACTGATCGGGGCGGATCATGCCCTTTTCCGGGTGCTGCCAGCGAATCAGGGCTTCCAGGCCCAGCAGCTTGGCGCGCTTCAGGCAGACCTTGGGCTGGTAGTGCACCAGCAGCTCGTTCTGCTCCAGGGCGCGACGCAGGTTGTTCTGCACGAACAGCTTGTTGCTGGCCTCGGCGATCAGTGCCTCGGTGAACACCTGGACCTGATGGCCGCCTTTGGCCTTGGCGCGGTGCAGGGCGAGACCGGCATGCTTGATCAGGGTCTGCGGATCGGTCTCGTGCGGCCGTGCGGTGGTCAGGCCGATCGAGCAACTGATCAGGGTGGGATGGCCTTCCACATAGAGCGGCGGATCCAGGGCTACCAGGGTGTCGTGGGCCAGGCCGGTAGCGGCGACCGCATCCATGCCCTCGAGCAACACGGCGAACTCGTTGCTGGCGATGCGGGCGATCAGTGCGCCCTTGCCCAGGGCACTGCGCAGGCGCCGGGCCAGACCGACCAGCAGCTGATCGCCGATGCGATGGCCCAGGCTGTCGTTGACCCTCTTGAAGTTGTCGACGTCCACCAGCAGCAGCGAGTGCTCCTGACCTGGATTCGACTGCTCCAGGCGCGCCTCCAGCCGGGCGATGAAGTGGCTGCGATTGGCCAGGCCGGTGAGGCTGTCGCGAAACACCAGCTCGTCGTTGTGCTGCTGGGCGAAACGGGTCTTGCTGGTGTCCTGGAAGATGCCGAGATAGCCCTGCAGGTCGCCATTGGGCTGCTGGATCTTGGAAATCGACAGCTGGCCCCAGTAGGTCTCGCCGTCACGGCGATAGCAGCGCATTTCCCCTTGCCAGCTATCTTGGCGAGACAGGCGTTCCCAGGCTTCGTAGAGCAGTTCGCTCCAGTTTTCCAAGGCTGGCAGGGACTCGATGAGCAGGCCCTGGAGCTTGCCGATGGGATAGCCGGTGATGCGGGCGAAACTGTCCGTGGCATGCTCCAGGCGGCCTTCGGCATCCAGTAGCAGGAAGGCATCGGCGCTGGCCTGCATCACCCGGGTAAGCGGATGGAGGGTCTCGGGCGGGCTGTCCGGCTGCTGGATGAGGATCGCCAGGCACTCGGCCAGGCCGCGGGCGAAGGCGACATCCTCGGCCTCCCAGGTGGCCGGCCGATCTCGTCTCAGGCTGAGCAGCCCAACCAGCTGATCCTCCAGCAGCAAGGCCACATCCAGAGCCGTTCCGCCCGCGGTATGGGGCGCCTGCAAGACCTGGCTGGCGTCCTCGATCACGCCTTGCTCGCGCAGCCGGCGGCGGTGATCGCTGCACAGGGTTGGCAGGCGCCCTTCCTGGCACAGGGTGACCAGGCCATTGCCTTCGTAGCGCCACAGGCCGATCTCGTCGACGGCGAAGGCAGTCGGGCCCTCGCTGCGTAGCAGTTGCACGAGCTCGTCGTTGACCGCTTCCTGACGCAATGCCAGACGGGACAGGCCGAGCAGCAGGCGCTGGCGCGCCTGGGCCATCGCCAGGCGCTGCTGGCTGTGATCGTTACTTTCCTGCAGCAGCGACAGGGTCGAGCGCAGGGCCAGGGTATGGGCTTCCCATTCACCATTCACCGCATCATCGCTGACGACCCGCAGCAGGTAGCCGCGCAACAGCGGTCGGCCATGGCGCTGCAGGCTTTCGCCGACCTCGATGACCTCACAGGGCACGCTGGTGGAGTGGAACAGGTAACGCACCTGGTAGCTGCCGTGTTCGGCGAGCTGCAGCTGGATGTCTTCGTGCAGCCGATGGCGAACGCTGGGCTCCATCAGGCTGGCATAGGGAGATTCGATGAGCGAGCAGAGCGCCTGCGCGGGCAGGCCAAGGCTGGTTTCACAGCGGGGGTCGAGATAGAGCATCGCCCAGGAGGCTTCATTCAGACGCTCGAAACGCAGCAAGCCCAATCGGGCAGGAGCGCCGAGCGCGCCCGCCTGATCGGCTACCGCAGCATCGGCAGCATCGGAGTGAATACTCATGCGAGGGTCCGCGTCCTTGTGAAGACGGAAAGATGTCCTGGGTTTATCGGAAAGGACAGACAAATCATTAATCCTTTTCCTCTCCGCCTCGCCAGCGCTCTGGGATAGCTGACAAGGTTGCCCGATAGGGCCCGGCGCGTGCAAGGGGCGGCGCTACGAGGCGCTTATCCTACCTTTTTCCTGCATCTTTCGGTTGATCTGACAGCAGAAACCCCGCAAAAGCGGGGTTTCCGATCTACATCAGAGGACGGTAGCGGGATCCCGTTACCGTCCTGCGGCTTACAGCAGCAATCCGCGGATTTCCGCCAGCAGATCGCCCAGACGCTTGGTGAAGCGCGCTGCGGCGGCCCCGTTGATCACGCGGTGATCATAGGACAGCGACAGCGGCAGCATCAGGCGTGGCTGGAAGGCCTTGCCATCCCAGACCGGCTGCATGCTGGCCTTGGACACGCCGAGGATCGCCACTTCCGGGGCATTGACGATCGGCGTGAAGCCGGTGCCGCCGATGTGACCCAGGCTGGAGATGGTAAAGCAGGCACCCTGCATGTCGTCGCCGCTGAGCTTCTTGGTCCGCGCCTTTTCCGCCAGCTGGGCGGCTTCGGCAGCGAGTTGCAGGAGGCTCTTCTGGTCGACGTTGCGGATGACCGGGACCAGCAGGCCGTCCGGGGTGTCCACGGCGAAGCCGATATGCACGTACTTCTTGCGGATCACCGCCTTGCCGCTGGGGGCCAGGGAGGCGTTGAAGTCCGGCAGTTCCTTGAGCACATGGGCACAGGCCTTGAGCAGGAACGGCAGGATGGTCAGCTTGACGCCGGCCTTTTCCGCGACGGCTTTCTGGCCGACCCGGAAGGCTTCCAGATCGGTCACGTCGGACTGGTCGAACTGGGTCACGTGGGGCACGTTCAGCCAGCTGCGATGCAGGTTGTTGGCACCGACCTGCATGAGGCGCGTCATCGGCACCTCTTCGATCTCGCCGAACTTGCTGAAGTCCACGGTAGGGATCGGCGGGATGCCGGCACCACCGGTGGCGCCTGCAGCCACGGCCGGAGCCGCCTTGCTCTTCTGCAGCTGATCCTTGACGTAGGCCTGGACGTCTTCCTTGAGGATACGACCCTTGGGACCGGTCGGGGTCACCTCGCCCAGGTCGACGCCGAACTCGCGGGCGACCATGCGCACGGCTGGACCGGCATGGACCTTCTTGCCCTTGCCCGCAGCGGGTGCGCTGGCGGGTGCGTCGGCCTTGGCCGGAGCCTCGGCTTTCTTCTCGGCAGACGGCGCGCTGGCAGCGGTGTTGCCGGCAGCCGGCTTGGCCGCCTGCTTGGGCGCGGCGCCAGCCACCTTCAGGGTCAGGATCAGATCGCCGGTCTTGGCCTGGTCATTGACCTTGATGGCAACGCTTTCCACCACGCCCGCCTTGGGCGCCGGGATTTCCATGCTGGCCTTGTCGGACTCCAACACGATCAGCGATTGCTCGGCCTTGACCTGGTCACCGGCCTTGACCAGCACCTCGATGACGTTGGCACTGCCGGTGGAGCCGATGTCGGGGACCTTGATCTCCTCGACCGACTCACCGGCCGGCTCGGCGGCGGCTTCTTCGTGCAGCTCCGGCTCGGCGGCTTCCCTGGCGGGCGTGTCGCTGGCCTTGGATTCGACGCTCTTGCTCGGCTTGGCATTGGCGGCGCCCTTGAGTACCAGGATCAGATCGCCGGTGCCGACTTCGTCGCCGACCTTGACGGAAATGCTCTCCACCACGCCAGCGGCGGGGGAGGGGATTTCCATGCTGGCCTTGTCGGATTCCAGGGTGATCAGCGTCTGCTCGGCGGCGATGGTGTCGCCGGGCTTGACCGCCACCTCGATGATGCTGGCCTTGCCGCTGGAGCCGATGTCGGGGACATGGATCTCCTGGGCCTCGCCTTCGCCGGCGGACGCCGAAGCGTCCTCGTCGCCGGCCGGCGTCGGGGTTTCGCTTTCCTCGACCTGGGTCTGCTTGGACTCGGCCTTGGGCTCGGCGGCGGGCTCGCTGCCAGAGGCGGCGTCCTCGCCTTCCAGGTCGATCAGCAGATCACCGGTCTTGAGGGTATCGCCGACCTTGATGTGCAGGGCGGCGATCTTGCCGGCCTTGGGGGCCGGGATCTCCATGCTGGCCTTGTCGGACTCCAGCACCACCAGGCTCTGTTCGGCCTCGACGGTATCGCCGACCTTTACCAGCAGCTCGATGACTTCGCCGTCGCCACTGCCGATGTCGGGTACGCGGATGGTCTCGCTCACAGTTGTTTCCTCTTATCCGTGTGCCGCATCAGCAATCCAGGGGATTGCGCTTCTCGGTGTCGATGCCGAACTTGGTGATGGCATCAGCCACGACCTTGCGTTCGAGCTTGCCTTGGTTGGCCAGCGCCTGCAGAGCGGCGACGGCGACCCAGCGGCGGTCGACCTCGAAGTGATCACGCAGCTTCTTGCGGCTGTCGCTGCGACCGAAGCCGTCGGTACCCAGCACCTGGAATTCGGTGGGGACCCACTGGCGGATCTGGTCGGCGAACAGCTTCATGTAGTCGGTGGACGCGATGACCGGGCCCTGGCGCTCGCCCAGGCACTGCTCGACGTAGGTCAGGCGGCGCTCTTCCAGCGGGTGCAGGCGGTTCCAGCGATCCACGGCCAGGCCTTCACGGCGCAGTTCGTTGAAGCTGGTGACGCTCCAGATATCGGCGCCGACGCCCATCTCGCGCAGCAGGCTCGCGGCAGCGCGGACCTCGTTGAGGATGGTGCCCGAGCCCAGCAGCTGGACGCGGTGCTTGAAGTCGCCCTGCTCTTCTTCCAGCAGGTACATGCCCTTGATAATGCCGTCTTCGACACCCTGCGGCATGGCCGGCTGCTGGTAGTTCTCGTTCATCACGGTGATGTAGTAGAAGACGCTCTGCTGCAGTTCCATCATCTGATGGATGCCTTCGCGCATGATCACCGCCAGCTCGTAGGCGTAGGTGGGATCGTAGCTGCGGCAGTTGGGGATGGTGCCGGCCAGGATGTGGCTGTGACCGTCCTCGTGCTGCAGGCCTTCACCGTTGAGGGTGGTACGCCCGGAGGTGCCGCCCAGCAGGAAGCCACGGGTCTGGGCATCGCCTGCCGCCCAGGCCAGGTCGCCGATCCGCTGGAAGCCGAACATCGAATAGAAGATGTAGACCGGCAGCATGGGCTGGTTGTAGTTGCTGTAGGCGGTACCGGCGGCGATGAAGGAGGACATGGCGCCGGCCTCGTTGAGGCCTTCCTGGAGGATCTGGCCGTCCTTCTCTTCGCGGTAGTACATCACCTGGTCGCGGTCGACCGGCTCATAGAGCTGGCCGTGGGGCGAGTAGATGCCCAACTGGCGGAACATGCCTTCCATGCCGAAGGTACGGGCCTCGTCGGCGAGGATGGGCACGATGCGCTTGCCCAGGTCCTTGTCCTTGACCAGTTGCGACAGGATGCGGCCGAAAGCCATGGTGGTGGAGATCTCGCGATCGCCGGAACCGTCCAGTACCGCCTTCAGGGTTTCCAGGGGCGGGGTGGGGATGCTCAGGCTACGGGCGCGACGCTGGGGCAGGTGACCGCCCAGGGATTCGCGGCGACCCATCAGGTATTTCATCTCGGCGCTGTCGTCGGCCGGACGATAGAAGGGCAGCTCGCTGAGCTGGGAGTCGTTCAGCGGGATGTCGAAGCGATCGCGGAATTTCTTCAGCGACTCCACATCGACCTTCTTGGTGTTGTGCGCGGTGTTCTTGGCTTCGCCCGCACCGGTGCCGTAACCCTTGATGGTCTTGGCCAGGATGACGGTGGGCTGGCCCTTGTGGTTGACCGCCTGGTGGTAGGCCGCATAGACCTTGTAGGGGTCGTGACCGCCACGGTTGAGCTTCCAGATCTCGTCGTCGGACAGGTCCTCGACCATCTTGAGCAGCTCGGGATTGGCGCCGAAGAAGTGCTTGCGCACATAGGCGCCGTCCTTGGCCTTGTAGTTCTGGTATTCACCATCGACCACGGCGTCCATGCGTTGCTGCATGCGACCTTCGGTGTCGCGGGCGAACAGCGGATCCCACATGCGGCCCCAGAGGACCTTGGTGACGTTCCAGTCGGCGCCACGGAAGATGCCTTCCAGTTCCTGGACGATCTTGCCGTTGCCACGTACCGGGCCGTCGAGGCGCTGCAGGTTGCAGTTGATGACGAAGATCAGGTTGTCGAGGTTCTCGCGGCCGGCCAGGGAGATGGCACCCAGGGTTTCTGGCTCGTCGCACTCGCCGTCACCGATGAAGCACCAGACCTTCTGCTTGCCTGCGGGGATGTAGCCGCGGTTCTCCAGGTACTTCATGAAGCGGGCCTGGTAGATGGCGGTGATCGGACCCAGACCCATGGAGACGGTCGGGAACTGCCAGAAGTCGGGCATCAGATGCGGGTGCGGGTAGCTCGACAGGCCCTTGCCGTCCACTTCCTGACGGAAGTTGTTCATCTGGTCTTCGGAGAGGCGGCCTTCCAGGAAGGCACGGGCGTAGACGCCGGGGGAGGCATGGCCCTGGTAGTAGATCAGGTCGCCGCCGTGCTCTTCGTTGGGCGCCTTCCAGAAATAGTTGAAGCCGATGTCATAGAGGGTGGCACTGGAAGCGAAGGTGGAGATGTGGCCACCCAGATCCGGATCCTTGAGGTTGGCGCGCATGACCATCGCCAGGGCGTTCCAGCGAACCAGGGAGCGGATACGCCGCTCCATGAACAGGTCGCCCGGCATATGGGCTTCCTTGGTCACTGGAATGGTGTTGCGATAGGGGGTATTGATGGAGTAGGGCAGCTGAGTACCACTGCGGGTAGCCAGTTCGCCCATGCGGGTCATCAGATAATGAACACGCTCCTCGCCTTCGTGGTCGAGGACGGACTCAAGGGCGTCCAGCCATTCCTGGGTTTCGACGGGATCGAGATCTTGCATGGCTTGCTCCAGGGCGGAAAGGCTTCCAAAATCGGTCGCCTCAGGGTCGCCGCCGGCCTCTTGGGGGCAGCGAAAATTCTTGGATTTATGACCGGACGGTTCCGATCGGCGTGTAGTTTTACTACAAATTCAAATCCGTTTCAGCTCCGAGCTGTAATGCGATAAAAAACAATTCGACGTTTGTCGAACGCGCTGCTCAAGGGCTCGCGAACTCCGAACCACGGACGTGATAACGGTTCCCGCTCGGACCAGGTGGTCCGTCGGAATGTCCCTGGTAGGGGGTTCGTGGCAGGGCGGTGGGGTTCGACCGTCCCTGCGCAGGACTGCCCATGATACCCCTCCTTCGTCCCGATCTGCCTCCGACTCTCGTCGCATGTGCCGAGCTCGCCGACCGGCGTCTGGCCGACGCCCTGGTCGAGGCGCCCGCGGCGGCGGCCCGCCAGGCGAACTGGTCCGCAGAGCGGCGCGCCGACTGGCGGCGGGTCGCCGCCCTCAGCGATTTCGTCGTCGAGCAGTTCTGCCGCCTGCCGGAACCGTGCCTGGCGCTGGTCGACAGCGGTGACCTGGATAAAGCGCTGGCGGCGGGGGAGATGGCGCAACGGCTGCGCGAGGCGCTTGTCGATTGCCCGGACGAAGCCGAGCTGGGTCGCCGGCTGCGGCGCTTTCGCATGCTGCAGCAGGTACGCATCGTCTGGCGCGACCTGACCCGCCAGGCCGATCTGGTGGAGACCTGCCGCGACCTCAGCGAGCTGGCCGATGCCTGCATCGACCAGGCCTGCGCCTGGTTGTATGCCCAGCAGTGCGCCCAGTTCGGCGTGCCGACCGGGCGCTACAGCGGTGAGCCGCAGCAGCTGGTGGTGCTGGGCATGGGCAAGCTGGGCGCGGGCGAGCTGAACCTGTCTTCCGACATCGACCTGATCTTCGCCTACGGCGAGGCAGGGGAGACCCGCGGCGCACGGCGCGAGCAGGACAACCAGGAATTCTTCACCCGGCTCGGGCAGCGGCTGATCAAGGCGCTGGACGCCACCACCGTGGAGGGCTTCGTCTTTCGGGTCGACATGCGCTTGCGGCCCTATGGCAGCGCCGGCGCCCTGGTGCTGAGCTTTGCCGCCATGGAGCTCTATTACCAGGACCAGGGCCGCGACTGGGAGCGCTACGCCATGATCAAGGCGCGGGTGGTCGGTGGCGACCAGGCCAGCGGTGCCGACCTGCTGACCCTGCTACGACCCTTCGTCTACCGGCGCTACCTGGATTTCTCCGCCATCGAGGCCCTGCGCAGCATGAAGCAGCTGATCCGCCAGGAGGTGCGGCGGCGCGGCATGACCGACAACGTCAAGCTGGGCGCGGGCGGCATCCGCGAGGTGGAATTCATCGCCCAGGCCTACCAGCTTATCCACGGCGGTCGCGATCCGGCGCTGCAGCAGCGGCCGCTGCTCCAGGTGCTGACCAGCCTGCGTGAGCGGGACTATCTACCGGCGGCGGCCGAAGCCGAGCTCCGCGAGGGCTACTGCTTCCTGCGCTATGTCGAGCATGGGCTGCAGGCCATCGCCGACCAGCAGACCCAGACCCTGCCGGTGGATCCCCAGGGGCGGGCACGGGTGGCCTTCCTGATGGGTCATGCCGACTGGGATGAGTTCAGCGCGGCGCTCGACGGCTGGCGCAGCCGCATCGACTGGCACTTCCAGCAGACCATCGCCGATCCCGAGGAGGAGACCCAGAGCGCCGAGCTGGAGGACAGCTGGCTGCCGTTGTGGGAAGACCTGCTCGATCCCGAAGAGAGTGTGGCGCGACTGCGCGAGGCGGGCTTCCAGGGTCCGGAGCAGGCGCTGGAATTGCTGGCCAACCTGCGTACCAGCGGCCAGGTGCGCGCCATGCAGCGCGCCGGTCGCGAACGCCTGGATGCCTTCATGCCGCGGCTGCTGGATGCCGTCAGCGCCGACGAGCAGCCCGACCGCGCCCTGGAGCGGGTGCTGCCGCTAGTGGAGGCGGTGGCGCGGCGGTCCGCCTATCTGGTCCTGCTCAGCGAGAATCCGCCGGCCCTGGCGCGGCTGCTGGAACTCTGCGGCGCCAGTGCCTGGGTGGCCGAGCAGATCGCCCGCTATCCGGCGCTGCTCGACGAATTGCTCAACGAGGGGCGGCTCTATCACCCGCCGCAGAAGCCCGAGCTGGCCGCCGAATTGCGTGAGCGCCTGATGCGCCTGCCCGAAGAGGACCTGGAGCAGCAGATGGACGTGCTGCGCCATTTCAAGCGCGCCCACAGCCTGCGGGTGGCGGCGGCGGAGATCGCCGGCAGCCTGCCGCTGATGAAGGTCAGCGACTATCTCACCTGGCTCGCCGAAGTGATCCTCGAAGAGGTGTTCGGGCTGGCCTGGCGCCAGTTGGTGCAGCGCCATGGCACGCCGCTGCGGCGCGACGGTTCGCCCTGCCAGCCGGATTTCATCATCGTCGGCTACGGCAAGGTCGGCGGCATCGAGCTCGGCCATGGCTCGGACCTCGACCTGGTGTTCATCCACGACGCCGATCCCCTGGCCGAGACCGACGGCGCCAAGCCCATGGATGGCGCCCAGTTCTTCAACCGCCTGGGCCAGCGGATCATCCACCTGCTCACCACCACCACCCCGGTGGGCACCCTCTACGAGGTGGACATGCGGCTGCGGCCTTCCGGCGCGGCGGGATTGCTGGTCAGCTCGCTGGAGGCCTTCGAGCGCTATCAGCGCAGCGAGGCCTGGACCTGGGAACACCAGGCGCTGGTGCGAGCCCGGGTGGTGGCGGGCTGTGCGCACCTGGGCGAGCGCTTCGACGAGGTACGGGCACGAATACTCGGGCAGCGGCGAGAGCTGGCGGGGCTGCAGGCGGACGTGGCCGGGATGCGCGAGAAGATGCTCGACAACCTGGGCACCGCGGTGACCGCCGGCGGACTGGGGCCGAACGCGCGCCGGCCGGAGCAGCTGTTCGACCTCAAGCAGGATGCCGGCGGTATCGTCGATATCGAATTTATGGTCCAATACGCCGTTCTGGCCTGGTCGTGGCAGCATCCCGAATTGCTGCGTTTTCCCGACAACATCCGCATCCTGGAGTCCCTCGAGGCGGCTGGTCTGTTACCGGCCACGGACGCCATCGTCCTGCGCGAAGTCTACAAGACCTACCGCGCCGCGCTGCACCGCCTGGTCTTGCAGAAGCAGCCTGGCAAGGTGCCGGCCGACGGCTTTCTCGCCGAACGCGACGAAGTGCGGCGCATCTGGCATGGCCTGGGGCTGGACATGGCCTCTGGCAATCCGGCCACCTTTTAGGCCGCCATCAGTAAGGAGAGGCAAGATGTCGATGTCCGTGCGCGACCTTTCGATCAGGCATGGCCTGACGGAGCGGGAGTCGGCCACCCGCTAGGTGCCGATCACCTTCCAGCATGAATATTCTGATCATCGGACCCAGTTGGGTCGGCGACATGGTGATGGCGCAGACCCTTTTCGTCTGCCTCAAGCGCCAGCATCCCGACTGCCAGATCGACGTACTCGCCCCCGAGTGGAGTCGCCCGCTGCTCGAGCGCATGCCCGAGGTGCGCGCGGCCCTGAGTTTTCCGCTCGGCCATGGCGCCTTCGAACTGGCCACCCGCCGGCGCATCGGCCAGGAGCTGCGCGGTCGCTATGACCAGGCGATCCTCCTGCCCAATTCGCTGAAGTCGGCGCTGGTGCCCTATTTCGCCGGCATCCCCCAGCGCACCGGTTGGCGCGGCGAGATGAGATTCGGCCTGCTCAACGACATCCGCACCCTGGACAAGGCCCGCTATCCACTGATGATCGAGCGCTTCATGGCGCTGGCTTACCCACCGGGCGCCGAGCTGCCCAAGCCCTATCCCGAGCCGCGGCTGGCCATCGACCCGGCCAGCCGCGACGCCGCCCTGGAGCGCTTCGGCCTGACTCTGGACCGGCCGGTGCTGGCACTCTGCCCGGGCGCCGAGTTCGGCGAGGCCAAGCGCTGGCCGGCCGAGCACTACGCTGCCGTGGCCGATGCTCGCCTGCGCCAGGGCTGGCAGGTCTGGCTGTTCGGTTCGCAGAAGGATGCTCCGGGTGGCGAGGAGATCCGCGAATGGGTCACCCCCGGCTTCGAAGAGGATGTCTACAACCTCGCCGGGCGCACCTCCCTGGCCGAGGCCATCGACCTGCTCTCCTGCGCCAGTGCGGTGATCAGCAACGATTCCGGCCTGATGCACGTGGCCGCTGCCCTGGATCGCCCGCTGGTAGCGGTCTATGGCTCCACCTCGCCGGGCTTCACGCCGCCGCTGGCCAGCCAGGTCGAAGTGGTGCGCCTGGGTCTGGAATGCAGCCCCTGTTTCGACCGCACCTGCCGCTTCGGCCATTACGACTGCCTGCGCCTGTTGCAGCCGAGTCTGGTGCAGGAGGCCCTCGGCCGCCTGGTCGCCGATCCGGTCGAGGTGGGCTAGATGCGCGTGCTACTGATCAAGACCTCGTCCCTGGGCGATGTCATCCATACCCTGCCGGCGCTGACCGATGCGGCCCGGGCCATCCCAGGCATCTGCTTCGACTGGGTGGTGGAAGAGGGCTTCGCCGAGATTCCCGCCTGGCACCCGGCCGTGAGCCAGGTGATCCCGGTAGCCCTGCGCCGCTGGCGCAAGCAGCCCTTTTCCGCCTGGGCCAGTGGCGAGTGGGGCGAATTCAAGAATCGGGTGCGCGAGCAGCGCTATGACCGGGTGATCGATGCCCAGGGCCTGCTCAAGAGTGCCTGGCTGACCCGTTACGCCGAGGCACCGGTCGCCGGTCTCGACCGCAATTCCGCGCGCGAGCCGCTGGCCAGCCGCTTCTATGACGAGCGCTACCACGTCGCCAAGGGGCAACACGCCCTGGAGCGCATCCGCCAGCTGTTCGCCCAGGCGCTGGACTATCCGCTGCCGACGGGCGTAGGTGACTACGGTCTGGACCGGCAACGCCTGGCCGGTCCCAACGAGACGCCCTATGTGGTGTTCCTCCACGGCACCACCTGGGTCAGCAAGCACTGGCCCGAGGCCCACTGGCGCGAGCTGGCCGAGCGCATGAGCCAGCTGGACTGGCCGGTGCGACTGCTGTGGGGCAACGAAATGGAACATGCCCGTGCCGAGCGCATCGCCGATGGGCTCGACGGCGTCCAGGTGCTGCCGCGGCTGAATCTGGCGGGCGTGGCCAAGGTGCTGGCCGGTGCCCGTGCCTGCGTGGCGGTGGATACCGGTCTCGGCCATCTGGCGGCCGCCCTGGACGTGCCTACCGTCTCGCTCTATGGCCCGACCAGTCCGAAGAAGGTCGGTGCCTATGGCCGTTCCCAGGTGCATCTGAGCGCTGTGGGCCTGGACGGCACCGACGAGCCGCGTGACCAGCCCGCGGCCAGTCTCGCCGCCCTGACCCCGGAACGGGTCGAACTGGAACTGGAAACCCTGCTGTTGGAAGACCTCCCCGCATGACCCTGGCTTTCGTGCTCTACAAGTACTTTCCCTTTGGCGGCCTGCAGCGGGACTTTCTGCGCATCGCCCAGGAGTGTCAGCGCCGTGGCCACGCCATCCGCGTCTATACGCTGATCTGGGAAGGTCCGGTGCCGGAAGGCTTCGACGTGCGGGTGGCCCGGGTCAGCGCCCTGTTCAATCATCGCCGCAACGAGAAATTCCACGCCTGGCTGCAGGCGGACCTGGCCCGCGATCCGGTGGACCGGGTGATCGGCTTCAACAAGATGCCAGGGCTGGACGTCTATTACGCCGCCGACCCCTGCTTCGAGGACAAGGCCCAGACCTTGCGCAATCCGCTGTATCGCCAGTGGGGCCGCTATCGCCACTTCGCCGAGTACGAACGGGCAGTGTTCGCCCCCGAATCGCCGACCGAGATCCTGATGATCTCCGAGGTGCAGCAGCCGCTCTTCGTCAAGCACTACGGGACCCCGGCAAAGCGTTTCCATCTCTTGCCGCCGGGCATCGCCGCCGACCGGCGAGCGCCGGCCAATGCCGCCGAGATCCGCGCCGACTTCCGCCGTGAATTCGAGCTGGAAGAGGGCGAGCTGCTGCTGGTGCAGATCGGCTCCGGCTTCAAGACCAAGGGCCTGGATCGCAGCCTGCGGGCCCTGGCCTCCTTGCCCAAGGAGCTGCGCCGCCGCACCCGGTTGTTCGCCATTGGCCAGGACGATCCCAAGCCCTTCCTGCTCCAGGCCAAGGCCCTGGGCGTGAGCGACCGGGTCGACATCCTCAAGGGCCGCAGCGACATCCCGCGCTTCCTGCTCGGCGCCGATCTGCTGATCCATCCGGCCTACAACGAGAACACCGGCACCGTGCTCTTGGAGGCGCTGGTCGCCGGGCTGCCGGTGCTGGTGACCGACGTCTGCGGCTATGCGCATTACATCGACGAGGCCCGCGCTGGCGCGGTGGTGCCGTCGCCCTTCGCCCAGGAGACCCTGGACCGGATGCTCGCCGAGCTGCTGGCCGATCCCGAGCGCCGCGCGGTGCAGGGCCGCAATGGCCTGGCCTTCGCCGACAGCGCCGATCTCTATTCGCTGCCCGAACGTGCTGCCGACGTCATCCTGGGGGCGGCATGACCCTGGAGTTGCGTGAACCCTTCGCCAGCCTCTGGGCCGGCCAGGATCCCTTCGTCGCCGTGGAAGCCTTGCAGGGCCAGGTCTATCGCGAGCTGGACGGGCGCCGTACCCTGCGCACCGAGGTGGCCGGACGGGGCTATTTCGTCAAGATCCACCGCGGTATCGGCTGGGGCGAGATCGCCAAGAATCTGCTGCAGGCCAAGCAGCCGGTGCTGGGTGCGCGCCAGGAATGGCAGGCCATCGAGCGCCTGCACCAGGTCGGCGTGCCAACCATGACCGCCGTGGCCTTCGGCGAGCGCGGTGCCAATCCGGCGACCCAGCATTCCTTCATCATCACCGAAGAGCTGGCGCCCACCGTCAGCCTCGAAGACTTCAGTCTCGACTGGGTCCGCCAGCCCCCCGAACCGGGACTCAAGCGGGCGCTGATCGCCGAGGTGGCGCGCATGACCGGCACCATGCACCGCGCTGGCGTCAATCATCGTGACTGCTATATCTGCCATTTCCTGCTCGACACCGCCCAGCCGGTCACGGTGGCCAACCTGCGGCTGTGGCTGATCGACCTGCACCGCGCTCAGTGCCGCACCCAGGTGCCCCGGCGCTGGCGCGACAAGGACCTGGCCGGGCTGTATTTCTCCGCCTTGGGCATCGGCCTGACGCGGCGCGACTTTCTGCGCTTTCTGCGTGGTTACTTCCAGCGGCCGCTACGCGAGGTCCTGCGCGACGAGGCGCCCCTACTGGCCCGTCTCGAACGCAAGGCCGCCGCGCTGCTGGAGCGCAAGGAACGCTATGGGGATCGGCTCTGATGGCTGACTGGCGGATCGATTCCAGCGTCGCCCACCTGCCCGAATTCGCGACCCTCGAAGCGGTGTTCGCCCTCAGCGGCGAGCGCCTGACCAGCGATCCGCTGTCGGAAGTGGTGCGCATCGAGCGCGACGGCATCCGCTACTACGTCAAGCGCTACCACGGCGCCGGCAAGGGGCTGCGCCGCTATGTGGGGCGGCCGCGAGTCAAGGCCGAATGGCAGAATCTCAAGCGCTTCGCCAAATGGGGCATCGCCACCGCACCGGTGGTGGCCTGGGGCATGGAGCGCTCGCCACGGGGCTTCGCCCGGGGCGCCATGATCACCCGCGAGATTCCCAACACCCTGGATCTGGCCGAGCTCGCACGGCGCGAAGATCCACGGCTGCGCGACCGGGTCTGGGTGGACAACGTCAGTCGCCAGCTGGCCGCGGCGACCCGCACCCTGCACGACCACCATTTCGTCCACAACGATCTCAAGTGGCGCAATCTGCTGGTGGATGGCCAGGGCGTGCTCTATCTCATCGATTGCCCGGCCGGCGCCTTCTGGGTCGGCCACTGGCTGCGCTGGCGCATCGTCAAGGACCTGGCCTGCCTGGACAAGGTGGCCAAGTACCAGCTGTCGCGCACCCAACGCCTCAGGTTCTATCTGCAATACCGTGGCCGCGCGCGCCTCAGCGACAACGACAAGGGGCGCATCCGCGAGGTGCTGGACTATTTCAAGGGGCGGGAATGAACGAGGTATGGGCAGCCGAGGACAGGGCCGTGCTGGCCGGCCAGGGCCTGGACAGCTTCGAGGCGCTATGGGCGCTGGAACTGGCCGCGGTGGACGAGCCCAATCGGGGCCGTGGTGGCTTCAGCCAGGTGTTTCGCCTGGATGTGGCTGGGCACGGCTACTACCTCAAGCGCCAGCGCGACTACCTGACCCGCACCCTGGCCCGTCCCCTGGGCGAGCCGACCTTTGCCCGCGAGAGCCGCAACATCCGCCGCTACGCCGCGCGCGGCATCCCCGCGCTGGAGCTGACCTACTACGGCGAGCGCCGCGATGAGCAAGGCTGGCGCGCCATCCTGGTGACCCGTGCGCTGGACGACTGGCGCGACCTCGACAGCTGGCTGCGCCTCTGGCCGCACCTGGCCCCGGACGAGCGCCAGGCGGTGCTGGTCGCCGTGGGTGACCTGGCCCGGCGCCTGCACGGTGCTGGCCAGGTGCATGGCTGCTTCTATCCCAAGCACCTCTTCTTGCAACGCCAGGGCGAAGGCCTGGTCGCGCGGCTGATCGATCTGGAAAAGACCCGCCCGCTGCTGTTCGGCCGGCGTGATCGCCTGCGCGATCTCGAACCCCTGCTGCGCCGTGCGCCCGAGTGGAGCGAGCAGGACGTCGCGCGACTCCTGGCCAGCTACCTGCAACAACCCCAGGACAGCGCCGCGGTGCGTGACTGGAGTCGCCGCCTGGCGGGGCGGCGGCGTCACAAGGAGCGAAAGGCATGACCCTGGAACAGCTGGCCAAGGCCGGCCGTGCGCCGACGCTGCCACTGGGGATCGAGCTGCCCGGCGGTGAGCTGGAGCTGCTGTCGCTGCTGCGGGTGCTGCCCGGCCAGCGCTATGTCGGCGAAGCGCGTTGGCAGGGGCGGCGGGTGCTGGCCAAGCTGCTGGTGGGCGAGCGCGCCGCCCGGCAATTCGCCCGGGAGCGCGAGGGCTGTCGCCTGCTGGCCGCCGCCGGGGCGCCGACCCCAGCGCTGCTCGACAGCGGCGAGGCGAGCGGGCAGGGCGCCTGGCTGCTGTTCGACTTCATCGAGGCGGCGCCCAGCGTCGAGCACCTCTGGCAGCGGATCGCCGGCGAGCCGCCCCTGTCATCCGCGCAGAACGACCTGCTCGGCACGGCCCTCGCCACCCTGGCGCGGTTGCACGCCCAGGGCCTCTGGCAGGCCGATCTGCATCTCGACAACCTGCTGGTCAAGGATGGCGCGGCACTGGTCATAGACGCGGCGGACATCCAGGCCGAAACGGTCGGCCAGCCGCTGTCCCAGGCGCGGGTGCAGGAGAACCTGGCGGTGTTCTTCGCCCAGCTGCCTGCCGCCCTGGATGCCCAGCTGGAAGAGCTGCTGATCCACTACCTGCTGGTCAATGCCGAGCACGCCTTGCGCCTGGAGGCCTTGCTGGCGCGGACCGCCGAGATCCGTCGCTGGCGCCTGACCGATTACCTCAAGAAGAGCGGCCGGGAGTGCACCCTGTTCGCCGTCACCCGTAGCGCCTTTGGGCTAATCGCCGTGCGGCGCACCTGGCTTAGCCGCCTGGAAGGCCTGCTGACCGATCCCGATGCGGCCCTGGCCGGGCTGCCGACCTTCAAGGATGGCGGCGCCGCCACCGTGGCCCGGCTGCCCTGGCAGGGTCAGGACCTGGTGCTCAAGAGATACAACATCAAGGGCTTCGGCCACTGGCTGACGCGTTTCTGGCGACCGAGCCGGGCCTGGCACAGCTGGCGCGAAGGGCATCGGCTGCTGTTTCTCGGCATTCCCACGCCGGAACCCCTGGCCGTGCGCGAGCGCCGCTTCCTCGGCCTGCGCGGGCGGGCCTATCTGGTGACGCCCTTCGTCGACGGGCCCAATCTGCTGGAGCGCTTCGCGCCCTACGTGGATTCCGCACCGCCGACGGCCGAGCTGGACGCCCTGTTGGCGCTGGTCGACGCCCTGCGTCGGGAGCGCCTCGGCCATGGCGACTTCAAGGGCACCAACCTGATCTGGCACGACGGCCGCTGGCTGGTGATCGACCTCGACGCCCTGCAGGCCCATGACAGCGACCGGGCCTACGCTGGTGCCTATGCCCGCGATCGTGCCCGGTTGCTGCGCAACTGGCCGGCTGACAGTGCCCTGCATCGCCTGCTCGACGAGCGCCTGCCGCCGGCCTGACCGGCGTACCGTCATCTGTACCGAGGCTGAATCGCCGTGCGCTAAGCCCCGGTCCGGCGTGCGGCCATTACCCGTGGCCTGCCTGAACGGCTATAATTCGCCGTTTTTGAGGCGAGGCGGGCCTGCAGCGGCCTCGCGAAACCCCGGCGAACTCCCCTGGCTTCGCCCTGTACAGAGGCTTTACCTGTGTCCCTGACCGTCCTTGGCCTGTCCGGCGCCCTCAGCCACGATCCCTCCGCCGCGCTCTACATCGACGGTAAGCTGATCGCCGCGGTGGAAGAAGAACGCTTCGTGCGCGACAAGCATGCCAAGAATCGCATGCCCTACGAGTCGGCCAAGTTCTGCCTGGAGCAGGCCGGGATCATCCCCGCGGATGTCGACGTGGTGGCCATCCCCTATGCGCCCATCAGCCTCTTCGGTGAAGCCCGTTGGCACTACGCCAAGCGCTACGCCTATGCCCCGGATCGTGCCCTGGACGCCATCCTGTTCGGCAATCGCCGCTACCACCGCTACCAGAAGCGCATCGAGTGGTGCCTGGTGCAACTGGGCTTCGACCTGAAGAAGGTCAAGCTGGAGGCCGTCGAGCACCACCTGGCCCACGCGTCCAGTGCCTATCACTGCTCGGGTTTCAGCGAGAAGACCGCCATCCTCGGCATCGACGGCAAGGGCGAGTACGCCACCACCTTCTTCGGCTACGGCGAGAACGGCAAGATCCACAAGATCAAAGAGTTCTACGATCCGGACTCCCTGGGCGGCCTCTATGGCGCCCTCACCGAATTCCTCGGCTTCGAGATGCTCGACGGCGAATTCAAGGTCATGGGCATGGCGCCCTATGGCGACGCCAGCAAGTACGATTTCTCGCGCCTGGCAAAATTCGAGAACGGCGAGCTGATCATCAACACCGACTACGCCAACGTCATCGGCTTCCGTCGCTACAAGGAAAAGGGCAAGGGCTACTACTTCTCGCCCAAGCTCATCGAGTGGCTGGGGCCCAAGCGCGAAGGCGACATCGCCGACGATCCCTACATCCATTACGCCGCCAGCATGCAGGCGCTGTTCGAACGCCTGGCGCTGGAGATGATGGACTACTACCTGGGCGACATCATCCGCGAAACCGGCAAGATCGCCTTCGCTGGCGGCTGCGCGCTCAACGTCAAGCTCAACCAGAAGATCATCGCCCGTCCCGAGGTCAAGGAACTGTTCGTCCAGCCCGCGTCGGGCGATGCCGGTACCGCCGTTGGCGCCGCGGCCTACGTCTCCCACGCCCGTGGCGTGCCGGTGGAGAAGATGGAGCACGTCTATCTCGGCCCTGGCTACAGCAACGAAGACGTCATCGCCGCCTGCGCTCGTCACCCCAAGGCGCCCAAGTGGGAGCGGATCGAGAACATGCCCCAGCGCATCGCCGAGATCATGGTGGCCGGCAATCCGGTGGCCTGGTTCCAGGGGCGCCTGGAGTTCGGGCCGCGTGCCCTCGGCGGTCGCTCCATCATCGGTTGCCCCAGCGTGCCGGGCGTGGCCGACCGCATCAACGCCCAGATCAAGTTCCGCGAGCGCTGGCGCCCGTTCTGCCCGTCCATGCTCGATACCGTGGCGCCGCAGATGCTCAAGGTCGATCACCCTTCGCCCTTCATGACCTTTACCTTCGAGGTCAACGAGGAGTGGAAGAACCGGGTGCCCGAGGTGGTCCACGAAGACGGTACCTCCCGCGCCCAGGTGCTGGAGCGCCGCCATAATCCGCGCTGGTACGACCTCATGGTCGAGCTGGAAAAGCTCACCGGCAACGGCGTATCCCTCAATACCTCGCTCAACCGCCGCGGCGAACCCATGGTCTGCTCGCCTACCGACGCCCTGAACATGTTCTTCGGCTCGGATCTGCAGTACCTGATCATGGAAGATGTCCTGGTGATCAAGGAGGGGGCCGGCCTATGACGCGTTCCGCCGAACCGCGAGTGCTGCAGTTCTGTCATGGCTACGACGGTCCCTTTCTCGACTGCGCCCGCCAGACCGCCAGCCTCTTCGCGGGCAGCGGCTATCGCGTCACCACGGTCTTTCTCACCGGCACCGCCGATGCCGAGGTGGCCGCCGGCTGCGGCAGCGACGAGGTGCTGTTCCTGGAGTATTCCTCGCGCGACGTGCGTGGCCTCAAGCTCGGCGCCATCCAGGCGCTGCGCGAGATCGTCCGCTCGCGGGGCATCCGCTTCGTCATCGCCCATCGCTTCAAGCCGATCTGGATCGCCTGCCTGGCCACCAATCTGCCAGTGATCGGCGTCCACCACGCCTTTGGCGACTACGACCGAGTCGGTCGCCGGCTGTTCGCCAAGCTGATGAGCAAGCGCCTGACGCTCCTGGCAGTCTCCGATGCGGTGCGCGACGAGATCCGCCAGCGCCTCAAGGACTGGCCGGCCGAGCGTATCGAGACCCTCTACAACCGCCTGGATGTCGAGGCGGTGGAGCGTGAGCTGTTGCCGGCCGATCAGGCCCGCGCCGAGCTCAAGCTGCCCCAGGAGGCCTGGATCGTCGGCAACGTCGGCCGCCTGCACCCGGACAAGGACCAGGCCACGCTGCTGCGCGGCTTCGCCGCCGCCCTGCCGACCCTTCCGGCCAACGCCCTGCTGGCCATTCTCGGTAAAGGCCGCCTGGAAGACGACCTCAAGGACCTCGCTCGCGAACTGGCCATTGCCGATCGGGTGGTCTTCCTGGGCCAGGTGGAAGGCGCACGGCGGTATTTCAAGGCCTTCGATGTCTTCGCCCTGAGCTCTGATCACGAGCCCTTTGGCATGGTCCTGCTGGAAGCCATGGCCGCCGGCGTGCCGCTGATCGCCACCTCCTGCGGCGGCGCCCGCGAGATCGTCGAAGGCGTCGGCTTCCTCTTCCCCCTGGGGGACGCCGAAGCCCTCGGTCAGGGCCTGCAGCATCTGGGTCGGCTGGCGCCGAGCCAGCGACGCGCCTGTGTACAGCACATGCGCGAGCGCCTGGCCGAGCGCTTCTCCGATGAGGCCGTGCGCCGCGACTTCTGGCGTTTGCCCATGGTCGCCGCCTTCAAGGCCCCGGCGCCGTGAAAGTCCTGTTCCTGGTCCAGAAGGAGCAACGCATCCTGCTGGACCACTTCTATGCCAGCATCGCCACCCAGTGCGATTGCGATCTGCGCTGGCTGAGCGACGAGGAACAGGCCGATCTGCGCGGCTATTTCCGCCGTGCCGTGCCCCGGCCCGAGCAATACGATCGCATCCTGCTGTTTCTCAGATTCAAGAAACAGCTCAAGCAGGTCTCGTTCATCCGCAGCCTGCCCAATCTGGTGGAGCTGGAGCACGACGCCTACCAGAATTTCATTCCCTGCAAGTACACCGGCAAATTCAGCCGCTACTACCAGGCCATGCCCCACGTGCGCGTGCTGGTCTCCGGCGCCGGCGTGGCGCGCCGATTGCGGGAGGAGGGAGTGGATGCCGTCTTCGTGCCCAAGGGCTACGACGACAGCCGCCTGCGCGACCTCGGGCTCGAACGTGACATCGAACTGGGCTTCGTCGGCAGCCTGGGCAGCGTGGCCTACAGCGGGCGCAAGCAGCTGCTGGAAGATTTGGCCAAGGTCGAGCCGCTACTGATCACCAAGACCCGCTCGGGCGATGAATACCTGCAGACGCTCAATCGCATTCGCTTCTTTGTCGGCGCCGATGTCGGCATGGGCGAATACATGATCAAGAACTTCGAGGCCATGGCCTGCGGTTGCGTGCTCTTCACCTTTGATCAGGGCGAAGAAGAGAATCGCGCGCTGAAGTTCGAGGATGGCGTCAACGTGGTGCTCTATCGCTCGCTGGACGAGTTGCGCGAAAAACTCGCAAGGCTGCGCAGGGATCCAGCGCACGCGGCGGCCATCGCCAAGGCCGGAGAGGCCCTGGCACGTCACTCTTTCGCCTTCGGCCACTTGGGTGAGCGAGTGGTTTCGGCTATAACCCCAGCGCTGCGACCGGCAGTCGCCCCGGGGTTCCTGCGCCGCCTGCTGGCCAGGCTGGGACGCTGATGCGCCGCGCAAGGTCCGGCTTTCGACTCACCTGGCAGAAAGGGTAGAACGTGCAGTTTTCCGCCGACAGCGATATTTCCCTGGTCGTCACCAGTTGCGGGCGCTTCGACCTGCTCACGCAGACGCTGGCAACCTTCGATGAATTCAACACGGCCCCCATCCGCCGGGTCTTCATCACCGAGGACTCCGGTGACGAGCGGGTGCGCGACTGCATCCCGGCGCACTGGCGCGAGCATACCGAGTTCATCGTCAACAACCCCAAACTCGGGCAGATGCGCAGCGTCGACGCAGCCTATCAACGCGTCGAAACGAGCTGGATCTTTCATTGCGAAGACGACTGGGCTTTCTATCGCCCCCGTTTCATCGAGGATTCCCAGGCGCTGCTGGAGGCCGATCCCCAGGCGTTGCAGGTCTGGCTGCGCAGCCATGCCCATGACCTGGCGATCCACAGCCCCTATGTCTACCTCAAGCCCCGGCAGGTGCATGCCGGCATCGCCTTCCATGAGGTCGGCTCGCACAAGGCCGAATGGCAGGGCTTCTCCTTCAATCCCGGACTGCGGCGGCGTGCCGATTATCTGCTGCATGCCCCCTATGGCGAGTTGAGCGGTGAGAAGGAATTGTCCCGGCGCTATGCCGACGCCAATCGCCACGCCCTGATCCTGGAAAACGATGCCGTGCTGCATACCGGCTTCGGCCAGCACGTGGTCAGCGACAAGGATCTGGACGACAAGCAGCGTCGCCGTCGGCTGGACCGTATCAAACTGGCGCTGGCCTTCCTGGTCGGCGCACTCCTGGGAGCCCTGTTGTGGTGACACCCTTGCTCGATCGTCTGCAGCAGAGCCGCTACTTCACCCTGGCGGTGCTGGTGTTCCTGATCGCCTATCTGTGCATTCCCACGGCGAAGTTGATCAACAGCTACTACTACGCGGCGATCGCCCTGCCGGCGCTGATCCTCTTCGTCATGCGGCCGCGGCTGATCGACTGGCAATCACCCTTGCTGCTGCTCTGGCTGGTGTTTCTCGCCTGGTTCATCGTGCCGGGCGCCCGCGCCGAGGAAGGGCAGTTTTTCAAGCACATTCTCTATGTGCTGTTGTTTGTCCTCACCCTGGCCTGCCTGGTCGATGGTGACTTCTTTCGCCGGCCGGGGTTCGTGCGTCTGGCCTTCTGGGTGGTCTGCGCCTATGCCGTGGGTTCGAGTCTGGTCTTCTGGCTCACCGGCCACTATGCCGTCGGCCAGCGGGTCATCCACCTCCCCGGGCGGATCTCCAACCCCATCTATGTGAGTATCTGGATGGTCTGCCTGGGTGGACTCGCGGCGCCTACCTGGATTCGTGAGCGGCGCTGGGGCGAACTGCTGGCCGCGGTAGTGATCACCATCGTTGGCATCTCCTTCGCCCTGCAGACCCGTACCGGCCTGGTCGGGATCGGCTTTCTCGCCGCGTTGGGCGTGCTCTTCGCCTTTCCACGCTTTCCACTGCGTACCCTTGCCCTGGTCGTCCTAGTCAGCGCCCTGATCGCCGGGGTGGTCCAGGTGGTCCATACCGAAGCCTGGTTCGTCGCCTTCTGGGGACGGGCGGATTCCGGGCGCATCGAGCTGTTCCACTTCATGATCAAGGATTGGGAGGCTTGCGGCTGGTGGCTCGGCTGCGGTCTGGGCTATCAGAGTCACGATCTGCTGCATGGCACCGAGGCCATTCAGCACCCGCACAACATCTTCGTGTCCTTTGGCATCTACACCGGCCTGGTCTCGCTGCTGATCTTTGCCGTGCTGATGCTGGCTACCCTGGGCGCGGCCCTGCGCCAGCGCGATCCCTGGGGACTCTATCTGGCCGTGGCTCTGCTGATGCTCAACTTCGACGGGGCCAAGCTGATCGGCAATCCGGACGAACTCTGGCCGCTGGTGCTGTTGCCCGCCGCCATGATTGCCGGCGCCGAGGTGCAGCGTCGGCGCAAACTGGCGCTGGGACAGGCGCTGCCGGTCTAGTCCTGGAGCTGACGGTCGAGTTCGCGCCAGTCCAGGGGCTGGCGGCAGGCCTCGGCATAGGCCCGCAGGAAGGGTTCGCGGCCGGGTTCGAACAGCCAGTCGCGGTCCTCGCTGTAGCGCAGCAGGTGATGGAAGTTGCGTACCCGCAGGCGCAGCGGCAGGCGCCGGCTGTGGCAGCGCAGATCGGCAATGTCGATCAGGCCTAGTTCGCCTTCGGGGGTCAGCACCACGTTGCCCAAGTGCAGCGAGCGGAAGTAAACACCGCTGTCGTGCAACCCAGCGATAAAGCGACCCAGCGCCGGGCGCAGCGCCGCGGCCTGGCTTGAAGCGCGCAATTGGCGCAGGGTTTCACCGGGTAGCGGCGCATAGTGGACCAGATCGCGCTGCAGCGAGGCGGCACGATAGACCTGCAGCACCCGTGGACAGGGAATGCCGCGCTCGGCCAGCTGACGGGCGTTGTCGGCGAAGCGCTGGGCGTAGGGAAACAGCGCTGCCGAAGTCAGCAGTCGCTTGCGACGAAAGAGCTTGAGGTAGCTGCCATCGGTAAGGCGCAGGACCTTGTCGCCGTGATGATCGGCTTCCACTACCTGGGCGGCGTCGCGCAGTTCGAGATAGCGCGAATGTTCGAGAGGCTTCATGCAGGACCCGTCAACGTCAGGGCGTGCATGTTACCCGAAGGTGGCAAGCTGTGAAGTGACCCTTGCGACCTATCCGGGCGCTTGTTGCTAGAATCAGATTTTTGCCGGCAGCTTTACATGCGCCCCACACGTCAACTCCTGTATTTCGTCTACGGCGGTGCTCAGGCTTATCGGCAGGAGCTCAAGTTCAGCCTGCTCAGTGCCCTGCACTGGCGACAAGGGCAGGACATCGCCATCCGCATCCTGACCGATCGACCGCAGGATTATCGCGCCTGGCCGGTGGACGTGCTGCCGGTCGACAGCCTGACCTTGAAGGCGTGGCAGGGGCAGCACGGCTATCTGCACCGTAGCAAGGCCTGCGCCATCGCCTGGGCACTGCCCGAGGCCGACAAGACGCTGTTTCTGGATAGCGATACCGTGGTTCAGGCACCACTGGCGTCCCTGTTCGACAGCATCGATAGCCATCGCGGAATGATGGACCTCGAGGAATGGTCCTGGCGCAAGGCTCGTGTCCGTCCCGAATTCGTCCGTTTCGCCGCCGCGCTGGCCGAGCGCGGGCAGGAGCCGGCGGATGAGACGCGGCTCTACAATAGCGGCGTCTGCGGCCTGGCGCGGGTCCATCTGCCGCGGGTCGAGCGGGCGATCGCCCTGATCGACGACTGGCATGGGCACGACGACGAGGTCCATACCCTGGAGCAGATCGCCCTGTCGTTCAGCCTGGCCGATCTGTCCATCAGCGAGGCCCGGGGACCCATTCGGCACTACTACGCGGAAAAGCGCTTTCTGCACTTCATGCTGGCGCACTTCTTCGAGCGCTATGGCGAAGACTATTCGCCAGAGCTTGAACGCCATTGGCAGGAGGTGCCCCTGACCAAGCCGCTGCCCGATGTCTGGACGCGTCTGCGGGTGAAGTGGCAGCTGGCCGGACTGGACAAGCAGCGCGCGAGCCTGGGGCGCAAGTTGCTCTATGGCTGTCTGGCGCCCCAGGACAGCTATGCCCGCGCCTGTCGTCACGTCTGGTGGGAGAGGGCGCTCAGCGAGCGTCTCGGCGGTGGTGATCGCCAGGCCTTCGCCGAAGGCATCTGGCCCAACGATCTGCCGCGTCCGCATCTGGCCGACGAAGCCAGCGCGGCTCTCGACTACTTGCGCAAGCGGGTGCGCGGCTAGGCCGACGCCCTCTCAGGATTTTCTGCATGCGAACGCTCTTTCTCGTCGTCCTCTATGGTTTGCGCCCGAAGGAATCGGCCACGCTGAACAGTCTGCTGGCGCAGCCCGTCGCCAGCCTGCCGGCCGACAGTGCCCTGTTGGTCTGGAACAACGGGCCCCAGGCCCTGGAGGAGACGGAACGCCAGTGGCTGCTGGCCGCACCGGGCTGGGCGGAGGTGCTCATCCGGGAAGACCTCGGCAATCCGCCCCTGAGTCGGGTGTACAACGAGGCGCTGCGGCTGGACGCGAAACGCCTGGTGGTCTTCGATCAGGACACCGTGGTGGACGAGCGCTATCTGCAGGCGCTTGGACGGGAAGCCGAGTTGCTGGTGCCCCTGGTGCTGGGGGCGGGGGCCATTCGCTATCCTCACCAGTTCAAGACGGTGGTGACCGAGGAGGGGCCCCTGGATCCTCGGGCCACCGTCACCATCAGCTCTGGCTTGTGCCTGTCCCAGGGGTTGGCCGCGCGTATCGCTGCTCGCCATGGCGATGTCTTCGACGAGCGCTTTGCCCTCTATGGGGTCGACGTCTCCTTTTTCCTGAGGGTCCAGGCACTGGCCCGGGAAGCGTCCGTCGACTTGCTGTGTGCCGGCATACTGGATCATTCGCTATCCGAACTGGAAGCGGAAACCCCGGCCCAGCGGCGCTTTCGCGACATCGAGAAGTTCTACGTCGCCCTGCTGCTGCGGCTGCACTACAAGGGCGCCTCTCGCGGCAAGGTGCTGCGCTACCTCGGGCGGCAGTTGCTGGGCAACCGTCCCTATCTGTATGGCGTCCTGCCGCGGATGCTGCAGACCGTCTTCAGAGGCCGTCATCCCCGGGCGTAGCGCCGGGTAGCGGACGGATCACCGCCTCGTGGCGACTGTAGTAGAGGCTGTCGGCGGGGATGTCGCGCATGACCAGGGCACCGGCGCCAACCACCACGTTGTCGCCGATGGTCAGGTGGTCGCCAACGATGCAGACGTGGGCGCCAAGGCTGACGTTGTCACCGATGAAGATGCCCACCAGCCGCGCCGGATCGTCGCTCTTGATGCCTATGGTGGTGTGCTGACGGATCATCACGTTGCGCCCGATCACGGCCAGATTGGAGACACAGATGCCCATGCGGTGGGGGAGGCGCAGTCCCGGCGCGATGCGCGCGCCCAGCAGGATCTCGATATTGTGCTGGCGGATCAGCCGGCGATTGATCCGCTCGGCCAGCTTGCGGTAGTTGAGCAGGCCGCGTGGGCGGCAGTAGAGAAATTGCGCCAGGCGATACCAGAAAAGAAAGCTCGGGCTCTCTTTCGCCGCCACGCGCCGCAGCAAGCGCTTGATCCGGATTGGCTTGCCGGGCGCCTCGAGCACCTCCACGCGCCAATGGTCCTTGAGTTCGGCAAAGGTGGCGATGAGCGGTTGCATGACGGACGTTCCGGAGCAGGGGAGGGCAAGCCTAGCGGAAAATCCGGCCGCTGGGTCGGCGGCGGGTGCGTGTTAACATGGCGCTTTTGCGTCACGACGAGACCATGAGCCAAGACTCCCCTGCACAGACTTCCAGCCTGAAGATCTATTTCCGCCTGCTCGGCTACGTGCGGCCCTACATCGGCATGTTCGCCCTGAGTATCGTCGGCTTTCTGATCTTCGCCTCCACCCAGCCGATGCTGGCCGGCATCCTCAAGTACTTCGTCGATGGCCTGAACAATCCCAACGCCTCCATGTTTCCGGGCTGGCCCATCGTCGGTGGCCTGCACCTGGTACAAGCGGTGCCGCTGATGATCATCCTGATCGCCGCCTGGCAGGGTATCGGTTCCTTTCTCGGCAACTACTTCCTGGCGCGGGTCTCCCTCGGCCTGGTGCACGACCTGCGGGTGGCGCTGTTCAACCACATGCTGCGTCTGCCCAATCGCTATTTCGACGCCAACAACTCGGGCCACCTGATCTCGCGCATCACCTTCAACGTCACCATGGTCACCGGCGCCGCCACCGAGGCGATCAAGGTGGTGATCCGCGAGGGCATGACCGTGATCTTCCTGTTCGCATCCCTGCTGTGGATGAACTGGAAGCTGACCCTGGTGATGGTCGCCATCCTGCCGCTGATCGCCCTGATGGTGACCAGCGCCAGCCGCAAGTTCCGCAAGCAGAGCAGCAAGATCCAGTCAGCCATGGGTGACGTCACCCACATCACCTCCGAGGCCATCCAGGGCTATCGGGTGGTGCGCAGCTTTGGCGGCGAGACCTACGAGCAGCAGCGCTTCCTCGATTCCAGCATGGCCAACACCGACAAGCAGCTGACCATGACCAAGACCGGCGCGGTCTATACGCCCATGCTGCAGCTGGTGATCTACTCGGCCATGGCGGTGCTGATGTTCCTGGTGCTCTGGCTGCGCGGCGATGCCTCCGCCGGTGACCTGGTGGCCTATATCACCATGGCCGGCCTCTTGCCCAAGCCGATCCGCCAGCTCTCCGAGGTCAGCTCCACCATCCAGCGCGGCGTGGCCGGTGCGGAAAGCATCTTCGAACAGCTCGACGAGCCCGCCGAGCGTGACGATGGCCGCGAAGAGCGCGAGCGCGTCCAGGGTCGCCTGGAAGTACGCAACCTGACCTTCCGTTACCCGGGCACCGACAAGCCCGTACTGGAAGGGATCGACTTCGCCGCCGAGCCTGGGCAGATGGTGGCCCTGGTGGGCCGCTCGGGCAGTGGCAAATCGACCCTTGCCAATCTCATTCCGCGCTTCTATCAGCATGAAGAGGGCGAAATCCTCCTCGACGGCCTGGAGATCCAGGACTATCGACTGAACAACCTGCGCCGGCACATCGCCCTGGTGACCCAGCATGTCACCCTGTTCAACGACAGCGTCACCAACAACATCGCCTATGGCGACCTGGCCGGGGCGCCCATGGACCAGGTCAAGGCGGCGTCCGAGGCGGCCTATGCCGACGAATTCATCCAGCGCCTGCCGCAGCAATACGATACCCAAGTCGGCGAGAACGGCGTGCTGCTGTCCGGCGGTCAGCGCCAGCGTCTGGCCATCGCCCGGGCGCTGCTGAAGAATGCACCGCTCCTGATCCTCGACGAGGCCACCTCGGCGCTGGATACCGAATCCGAGCGCCACATCCAGGCGGCGCTGGACCGGGTCATGCAGGGCCGCACCACCCTGGTGATCGCCCACCGCCTCTCGACCATCGAGAAGGCCGACCTGATCCTGGTCATGGACAACGGCCGCATCGTCGAGCGCGGTAGCCACCACGAGCTGTTGGCGCTCAATGGCTACTACGCGCGCCTGCACGCCAAGCAATTCGAGGAAGTCGCCCCTGCGGCGCCCGCGTCCCATGCTGAATAGATTCCGTTTCTGGCGCGAACGCGGCTGGACGACGATTTCCGCCGCCGACTACGCCGCCACCTGGCAGCGCCATGGCGGCAGTGTCGCGACTCACCCCGAGATCATCGCGCGCCTGGCCGAGCTGGCCGGGATTCCAGTGCGTTACCTGGGCTGGCCCGGCGAGGATGGCTGGCAGGCCGCGGTGCCCTGTTGGGGGCGCGAACTGGCGCTCTCGCGCACCGTGCTGAAGAAACGCCGCCAGCGCGCCCTGTTCGACCTGGGCAACGCCGAGATCATCCTGCCTGCCGCTGCGGGCGCTGCTGCCCCCCTGCGCCAGCGCGCCTGCTACCTGTCGCCGCTGTGCGACGAGCGCTTCGCCGGTCTGCGGCGGCAGAGCGAAGAGCTGGCCATACTCCGCGAGCCGGAAGCCTGGTCGAAGAAATTCCGTTACAACCAGCGTCGCGAGCAGCGGCTCTTTGAAGATGCTGGCGGCCGCGCCATACCCATGGCCGAACTGGATAGCACCGAGCAGGCGCGGATCTATGCAGAGCTGTTCGAGGCGCGCTGGGGCTTCGAGGTGCCGGGCAAGGAGCGCCTTGCCGAGGTGTTCGCCCTGCTGCGCGAATTCATGACCGGTTCGGTGCTCATGCTCGGCGAGCGCCCCGTGGCCATCCAGGTGCTCTATCGGGTGGAAGCGCCCGAATGGATAAGCGTCGAGTACGTCAACGGCGGCGTCGATCCCAGCAGCAGCGACCTCAGTCCCGGTAGTGTCCTCACCTATCTGAACACCCAGGCCGCCTGGCAGGATGCCCGGACCCTGGGCAAGGCGCTACGCTACTCCTTCGGCCGTGCCGACCGCGATTACAAGGATCGCTGGTGCCACCGCGTCACCGTCTTCGAGAGCTGAGATGAGCGCCCGCAAACAAGCCTTGCTCAAACGTCATCGCCGGCACAAGCGGCTGGCCCTGCTGGTCATCGTCGGGGTGCTGCTCGGCTGTCTGCTGCTGGGGCCCTGGTGGAGCGCGCCGCTGCTGGCGCTGCTGGTCTGGCTCGGCCACGAGGCCTGGTTCGCCGATCACCTCTTCTATTCGCCGCGCGACAACTACAGCTACCAGTTCCCCGCCGATACCCTGGTGCTGGGCCTCCTTCTGCAACAGGGCCGGCTGGCGGCAGTGGAGTTGCCGCCGGGCGAGCTGACGCTTTTCATGGAATGCCGCCTGCGTGCCGGCTGGCTCGGCCGACTGCTGGATCCCCAGGTGCGGCTGCGGGCGGGCGACGATAGCGACCGTCAGGACTTCGAGCGCGGCGTGGCCGGACGTCGCTATGTCAATCTCAGCGGTTACGCCGAGGCCCTGCGCCGTGGCGACTTGCACCTCTGGACCTGCTTCTGTCGCCTGCAAGGCGAGCTGCGTCTGCACGTCTTCGCCCAGCCGGATTTCAGCACCAGGCGGGTGATGGTCATCGCGCCCCACGCCGACGACGCTGAGCTGGCCGCCTTCGGGCTCTACAGCCAGGCACGGGAAGCCAGCATCGTCACCCTGACCCAGGGCGAGATCGAGGCCGAGCACTACCAGCGCCTGGGCCTCGACCGTCAGGCAGCCGCCCGGCTCAAGGGCCGGCTACGCACCTGGGACAGCCTGGCCACCCCACTGTGGGGCGGGGTGCCGCCGGAGCGTTGCGTCCAGCTGGGCTACTACTGCCTGCAACTGCCGGCCATGCGTCAGGCGCCGGATGCCGCCTTCGGCTCCCGCGAGTCCGGTGACAGCGATGTTCGCAGCGCTCGTGGCCATAACGCCCTGAAACTGCCTGGGGATGCCGATGGCGCCCCGACCTGGCCCAATCTGGTGGCGGATCTGGTGGCCCTGCTGGAGCACTTCCGCCCCGAGGTGGTGGTGCTGCCGCATCCGGAGATCGATCCCCATGCCGATCACGTGGCCAGCACCCAGGCCCTACGCGAAGCCATGAGCGCGAGCGACTGGCAGCCCGAGTTCGAACTGCTCTACGCCAACCACCTGCACGACAACGATCGTTGGCCCATGGGCCCGGCCGAGGGCGGCATTGCCCTGCCGCCGGCCATCGAAACGCCCACGCCGCTGGTACCCTGGAGTCCATTGCTGACGCCCGAACGGCGGCTGGACAAGGCCATGGCCCTGGGCATGCAGCACGACCTGCTGGTGCCGCTGCCGGTCAAGAAACGGCTGCGCCGCGCCATCCAGTGGCTGCTGGCCGGGCGCCGCTGGCCGCGTACCGGCGAAGACGAGTTCTTCCGCAAGGCCGTGCGCCGTCACGAGCTGTTCTGGATCAGCCGCCGCACGCCTTGAGCGCCCGGCGTCCCCACTGGCAGGCGCTTCCGGGGCGCCTTGGCCCCTATGCTATGATCGCCGCCATTTTCGCGCTTTGGAGCCTGTCCCTATGAAGCTGACCATGCCTCGCTTCGATCTCGCGCCGGTCCTGGTGGTCGGTGACGTGATGCTCGACCGCTATTGGCACGGCACCACCTCGCGGATCTCTCCCGAGGCGCCGGTACCCGTGGTGCGCGTCGACCAGCACGAGGATCGTCCCGGTGGCGCGGCCAACGTCGCCCTCAATATCGCTGCCCTGGGCGCGCCAGCCTATCTGGTTGGCGTCACCGGCCAGGACGAGGCCGCCGACGCCCTCACCGACAGCCTGAGAGCCGCCCATGTGCAGGTGCGTTTCCAGCGCATCGCCCAGCAGCCGACCATTGTCAAGCTGCGCATCATGAGTCGCCATCAGCAGCTGATCCGCGTCGACTTCGAAGAGCCCTTCGACACCGATGCCCAGGCGCTGGCCTCGGACACCGCCGCCATGCTGGCCGGGGTGAAGGTGCTGGTGCTGTCCGACTATGGCAAGGGCGCGCTGAAGAACCATCAGGCGCTGATCCAGCTGGCCAGGGCGCGCAATATCCCGGTGCTGGCCGATCCCAAGGGCAAGGACTTTTCCATCTATCGCGGCGCCAGCCTGATCACGCCGAATCTGTCCGAATTCGAGGCCATCGTCGGCGTCTGCGCCGATGACGCCGAGCTGGTCGCCAAGGGTAATGAGCTAATGGCGCGCCTGGATCTGGGCGCCTTGCTGGTGACCCGTGGCGAGCATGGCATGACCCTGCTGCGTCCCGGCCAGGCGGCACTGCACCTGCCGGCCCGCGCTCGCGAAGTGTTCGATGTCACCGGCGCTGGCGATACCGTGATCTCCACCCTGGCCGCCGCCCTGGCGGCCGGCGAGGAGCTGCCCCAGGCTGTGGCCCTGGCCAACCTGGCCGCCGGCATCGTGGTAGGCAAGTTGGGTACCGCCGCCATCAGCGCCCCCGAGCTGCGGCGTGCGGTGCAGCGCTCGGAAGGCTCCGAGCGCGGTGTCCTGACCCTGGAACAGCTGCAACTGGCCATTGAGGATGCCCGCGCCCACGGCGAGAACATCGTCTTCACCAACGGCTGCTTCGACATCCTTCATGCCGGTCACGTGACCTATCTGGAACAGGCGCGTGCCCAGGGCGATCGGCTGATCGTGGCGGTCAACGACGACGCCTCGGTCACCCGCCTCAAGGGACCGGGTCGGCCGATCAACAGCGTCGACCGCCGCATGGCCGTGCTGGCCGGTCTGGGCGCGGTGGATTGGGTCATCCCCTTCAGCGAGAACACCCCGGAGCGCCTGCTCGAACAGGTACGACCGGATGTCCTGGTCAAGGGTGGCGACTACAAGAGCGTGGAAGAGGTGGTCGGTGCCCAGATCGTGCAGGGCTACGGCGGTGAGGTGCGCATCCTCGGTCTGGTGGAGAACAGTTCCACCACCGCCATCGTCGAGCGCATCCGCAACCGCACCTGACCATTGCCGGCACTCGGGTTAAGCTGGGCGCAGAACCGTTACGGAGCTGCGCCATGTCCTCGACGCCTCAGCTGATCATTGGTACCCGGCCCGATGGCCAACCCCTCGGTCATCCTCTCAAGCTGGCCAATCGCCATGGCCTCATCGCCGGGGCCACGGGTACCGGCAAGACCGTGACCCTGCAGCGCCTCGCCGAAGCCTTCAGCGAGGCGGGCGTCGCCGTGTTCGCCGCCGACATCAAGGGCGATCTCTGCGGCCTGGGTGCAGCCGGCACGCCCCAGGGCAAGCTGGCCGAGCGCATCGCTGTCCAGGGGCTACCGCATCAGTCCCAGGCCTATCCGGTCACGCTCTGGGACATCGATGGCCTGCGCGGCCATCCGCTGCGCACTACCCTGAGCGAGATGGGGCCGCTGCTGCTGGGCAATCTGCTGGAACTGACCGACAGCCAGCAAGCCGCCTTGCACGCCGCCTTCAAGGTAGCCGATCGTGAAGGCCTGCTGCTGCTCGACCTCAAGGATCTCAAGGCAGTCCTCAATCACTTGCGCGAACAGCCCGAAATCCTTGGCGAAGACCGCGCCCTGTTCACTGGCGCTTCGGCCCAGGCGTTGTTGCGGCGCCTGGCGACCCTGGAGCAGCAGGGCGCCGAGGCCTTCTTCGGCGAACCGGCGCTGCAACTGGAAGACGTACTGCGCCCCGAGGCCGATGGCCGTGGGCGTATCCACTTGCTCGACGCCACCCGGATGGTGCACGAGGCACCCAAGGTCTATGCCACCTTTCTGATCTGGCTGCTGGCCGAGCTCTTCGAGCAACTGCCTGAGCGCGGCGATGCCGAAAAGCCGGTACTGGCGCTGTTCTTCGACGAAGCGCACCTGCTGTTTGGTGATACGCCCAAAGCCTTGCGCGAGCGCCTGGAGCAGGTGGTGCGGCTGATCCGTTCCAAGGGCGTCGGCGTCTATTTCGTCACTCAGTCGCCTGCCGATCTGCCGGACGCCATCCTGGCCCAGCTGGGGCTGCGCATCCAGCATGGCCTGCGCGCCTTCACCGCCCGGGAGCAGAAGGCCCTGCGTGCGGTGGCGGACGGCTTCCGGCCCAATCCGGCCTTCGATAGCCTGCAGGTGCTGACCGAACTTGGCATCGGCGAGGCCCTGGTGGGCAGCCTGGAAGACAAGGGCACTCCCGCGGTGGTCCAGCGGGTGGCCATCGCGCCGCCACAGTCACGGGTCGGTCCGCTGGGCGAAGCCGAGCGCCAGGCACTGATTCGTCAGTCGCCCCAGGCGGGGCGCTACGACCGGCCGGTGGACCGCCAGTCGGCCTATGAGATCCTGCGCGACCGTCAGGCCGAGCGCCTGCCCGCAGAGGCACCTGTGGTCGAGACGGCGCCAAAAGGGCAGGGTGGTGCGCTGGGCGATCTGGTAGGCGAACTGGCTGGCCAGGCGATCAGGAGCGCGGCCCGGCAGGCGGCGAATCAGCTGGGTCGCCAGCTGGTGCGCGGTCTGCTCGGGTCCCTGCTGGGTGGCAAGCGCCGCTAGCAGGAACTGCGGACAAAAAAAGACCCCGCCTAGGCGGGGTCTTGTCGTCCTACGCAGAGATTACATGCGCGGGGCGACCGGGTTGGCGTCGTTGGAGATGGTCACTTCCACGCGACGATTCAGCGCGCGGTCGGAGGCGTTGCTGTTGCTGGCCACCGGGAAGGCCTTGCCATAGCCGCGGGTCTGGATGCGGCTCGGCTCGACACCGGCGCTGATCAGCGCGGTCTGGATGGCCTGGGCGCGACGCTCGGACAGCTGCTGGTTGTAGGAGTCGCTGCCGACGCTGTCGGTGTAACCCTCGACGATCACCTTGCGCTCGGGATTCTGCTTCAGGTACTCGGCCAGCTTCTGGGCATTGGCATAGCCTTGGGGCTTGAGTTCGGCCTTGTTGAAGTCGAACAGCACATTGCCGAAGGTCACCACGGTGCCGCGCTCGGTCTGCTTGGCCTGCAGGGCATCCTGCAGTTGCTTGAGCTGGGCGGTACGGGCATCCAGGCGGGCCTGGGTGCGCTCGGCGTCGACGTTCTGCATCTGGGCTTCGGTCATGCGCAGCTTGATGGTCTGCATGGCCGTCTGGATGCGCTGGTTGGTCAGGTAGGCCAGCTGGTCGACGGTCTTCTCGTTTTCACCGTCCTTGTAGGCCTTCTCGGCCTTCTGCAGCCAGGTACCGGCGTCCTTGGTCTCCAGGGCGGCCAGCTGGGCGGCCTGGGGCTGGGACTCCAGCGCGGAATAGTCGGACTTTGCCTGTTCCAGGTTGGGGTTGGGCGGCGTGGAGCACGCGGCCAGGGCCAGGCTGAGCAGCGACACGGCAGGGATCAGAATGTGTTTACGCATGATGGTCGTCCTTTGAATTCGTGAAGGGAGGAAAGGGGCGGTCGCTTACTGCTGGACCTTCTTCTGCAGGTTCTGCTGGAGCTGCAGGTTGATCTGACCTTCCTCACGGATCTGCTGGATGCTGTTCTGGGCATCCTTGAGTGCAGCGTCGGCCTTGGCGGCCTGGGTCTTGCGGGTGGCCAGGCGGGCATCCCACTCGGCCTGTTCGGCCAGCTGCTTGGCTTCGTCGTACTTCTCGTTGGAGAGCGCGGTCTGGGCCTGCGCCCACTTGTCCTGGGCCGACTTGGTCTCGATGGGGGCGAACTGGTTGCCACCGGAGCTGACGGCTTCGTTGACGGCGGACTGGGTCACGGCCATCTGCGCGGTCGGCGGGTTGCCGGCGCAACCGGCCAGCAACAGCGAGCTGCCCAGCGCGAGGGCTGCCAGTTTCAGGGTGCAGGCTTTGGACAGGGACTTTTGGGCAGTGGCACTCTTCATGGATTCAAGCTCCGTTGTTGATCCTAAAAGCACGCCGCCGCCACGGGCAGGGCGGGTGCCTTGTCAGTAAAAGCCGCAAGTGGAAGAAAGCCCTGCCCGGTCCTTTTTGGGGGCCGTAGTGGGCGCTGGTAACCAGCCCTCGTCCAGCGCTGCGGTCTGATCCTGTGACCGCTCATCCGCCAAGAATGTTCACTGGCTATCGAATTTCGCCGACGCCGAAGTGCTTGGCAGAGCGGTAGCGCCGTAGGTAAAGCTGCAGGTCGGCGTCTAGACGCCGTCTTTCGTCTGCAGCCGATGCAGGTGCTTGCGCGCCAGTTCGAGGAAGCGCGGCGTCGTCCCGGCGTCCGCGTACAGGGGGTCACCCAGTTCGTCCGTGGCGACCACCTCGTCCCCCTTGACGTAGGGAAAGCTGGCTTCGAGTTCCTCGAACGCCGCCGCCAGCAATTCGCTGAGCAGCGCTTCGGGGGTGCGCTGGGGGTAGAGCTCGCACAGGGCTTCGAGACGGGCAGCGGTCTCCAGCTCCAGGTCGAGACGGTAGCTGCGGGTCGCGCCGGATGCGGGGGTCTGCTGCTCCCATTGGTGAGCGAGTTCGCGAATCTTCATGGTATCTCCGGAAAGGTTAGGCAAAGGTCGGATGGTCAGCCCGATCACGGCTGGGCACCCTGCAAAAAACCGGGGCTTGCAACCGTGGCAGTAGGGTGCTGTCCTCTGCGCTAGACCGCAGCGGTTGCCGTGAGGTCCGAACCGGTACTTTCAAGGAGCACGAGATGGTGGAAATCGACGTTCGCCTGCGCGAGCAGGTGCGGTTGCTGGGTGAGCTCCTGGGGCAGACCATCGCCGACCAGCATGGCGCAGCCTTTCTCGACAAGATCGAGCGGATTCGCAAGGGCGCCAAGGCCGCCCGTGGCGGGTCCGCGGAAGGCGCCCGTCAATTGGGCGATACCCTGGATACCCTGGCCGAAGACGAACTGCTGCCCGTGGCGCGGGCCTTCAGCCACTTTCTCAACCTTGCCAACATTGCCGAGGAATACCACAAGGTCAGACGGCGCACCGAGGACGAGCCGCCACCCTTCGAGCAGCAGGTACTGCCCGAGTTGCTGGAGCGGCTGAGCGCGGCCGGTCATTCCGGCCAGGAGCTGGCCGAGCGCGTGGCGGCGCTGGACATCGACCTGGTGCTGACTGCTCACCCCACCGAGGTCTCCCGGCGCACCCTGATCCAGAAATACGACGAGATCAGCGCTCAGCTGGCCGCCCTCGATCATCGTGACCTGAGCGCTGCCGAAGTGGCCGCCATCGAGGCGCGGCTGCGCCGGCTGATCGCCGAGGCCTGGCACACCGAAGAGATTCGTCGCCAGCGCCCGACGCCGGTGGACGAAGCCAAGTGGGGCTTCGCGGTGATCGAGAATTCGCTCTGGCAGGCGGTGCCCAATCTGCTGCGCAATCTGGATGTCTGCCTGGAGGAACGCACCGGCCAACGACTGCCGCTGACGGCCGCCCCGGTACGCTTCTCGTCATGGATGGGCGGCGACCGCGACGGCAATCCCAATGTCACCGCCGCCATCACCCGCGAGGTACTGCTGCTGGCGCGCTGGATGGCCGCGGATCTCTATCTGCGCGATGTCGACCGGCTGGCCGCCGAGCTGTCCATGCAGGCGGCGAGTCCGGCCCTGCGCGAACAGGCCGGTGATCACCCCGAGCCCTATCGCAAGGTGCTCAAGGTGCTGCGCGAACGCCTGCAGATCACCCGCAGCTGGGCCGCCCATGCGATCACCGACCCCCATGCCGGCGCCCGTCACATCCTCAGCGACAACGCCGAGCTGATCGCCCCGCTGCAGCTGTGCTACGACTCCCTGCAGCGCTGCGGTCTGGGCGTCATCGCCGACGGCTCCCTGCTCGACACCCTGCGCCGGGCGCGTACCTTCGGGCTCTATCTGGTCCGGCTGGACATTCGGCAGGACGCCGCGCGGCATGCCGCGGCCATGGCCGACATCTGCCGCTACCTGAAGCTGGGCGACTACGCCGCCTGGAGCGAGGAGCAGCGCCTGGACTTCCTGCGTGGGGAGCTGAGTGGCCGGCGGCCGCTGTTGCCCCAGGACGCCGAGCTCGACGCCGATACCCAGGAGGTGCTCGCCACCTGTCGCGTCATTGCCGCCTCGCCGCCCGATGCCCTGGGCTCCTATGTCATCTCCATGGCCGGCGCGGCCTCCGACGTGCTTGCCGTGCAGCTGCTGCTGCGCGAATGCGGGGTGCGCCAGCCGATGCGCGTGGTACCCCTGTTCGAGACCCTCGACGACCTTGATCACGCCGGCACCGCCATCGCCAGCCTGCTGGACCTGCCCGACTATCGCGAGCGCCTGGCCGGACCCCAGGAGGTCATGATCGGCTATTCGGATTCGGCCAAGGACGCCGGCACTCTGACGGCCGCCTGGGCCCAGTACCGCGCCCAGGAGGCACTGGTGGAGATCTGCGCCAGCCGCGAGGTGGAACTGCTGCTGTTCCATGGCCGGGGCGGCACCGTGGGGCGGGGCGGCGGTCCGGCCCATGCGGCCATCCTGTCGCAGCCGCCGGGCTCGGTTGCCGGGCGGTTCCGCACCACCGAACAGGGCGAGATGATCCGCTTCAAGTTCGGCCAGCCGGCCATCGCCGAGCAGAATCTGGCGCTCTATCTGGGCGCCGTGCTGGAGGCCACGCTGTTGCCGCCCCCAGCCCCGGAGCCGGCCTGGCGCGAGCAGATGGATCGCCTGGCCCGCGACAGCTTGCAGTCCTATCGCGGCGTGGTGCGCGAGGATCCGCACTTCGTCACCTATTTCCGCCAGGCCACGCCGGAACAGGAGCTGGGCCGCCTGCCGCTGGGCAGTCGGCCGGCCAAGCGCCGCGAGGGAGGGGTGGAAAGCCTCAGGGCCATCCCCTGGATCTTCGCCTGGACCCAGACCCGCTTGATGCTGCCCGCCTGGCTCGGCTGGGAAGCTGCGCTGGAAGAGGCCGAGCGGCGGGGCGAGTCGCCACTGCTGCGCGAGATGCGTGAGCGCTGGCCGTTCTTCCAGACCCGCATCGACATGCTGGAGATGGTGCTGGCCAAGGCCGAGGCCGAACTGGCACGGCTGTATGACGAGCGTCTGGTCGAGGCGGACCTGCAGGTGCTTGGCAGCCAGCTGCGCGAACGGCTGCGCCAGGCGGGCGTGGCGGTATTACGGCTGACCGGGCAGGGGGAGTTGCTCGAACATCATCCGGAAACCCTGGTGTTCATCGCCGTGCGCAACACCTATCTCGACCCGCTGCACCTGCTGCAGATCGAGTTGCTGGCCCGGGCGCGGGCGGCGGGCGAAAGCCAGCCGGCGGCGCTCGATCAGGCCCTGCTGGTGAGCGTGGCCGGTATCGCCGCGGGACTGCGTAATACCGGTTGAACAGACTGTCGCTTTTGCCGGTGCCCGGGGTCGTCTGGACGGGCCCGGCACCTGCGACGCTTGGTAACTTGTGCGGCCAGGGGGCGCTGTGTATGGTTGGTCCCTTTGGCCGTCTCGTGTCGTCGACAACAATCATCGCGACAGCGCCCTGCGCGGGCTGCCAGTCCGAGACCATTCTAAGGAGCAACAGATGCGCGTAATCCTGCTGGGAGCGCCCGGTGCCGGCAAAGGTACTCAGGCCCGGTTCATCACTGAGAAATTCGGCATTCCGCAGGTTTCCACCGGCGACATGCTGCGTGCCGCGGTCAAGGCCGGCACGCCCCTGGGGCTGCAGGTCAAGGACATCATGGACAACGGCGGCCTGGTCTCCGACGAGATCATCATCGCCCTGATCAGCGAACGCATCCTGGAAGCCGACTGCGCCCAGGGTTTCCTGTTCGACGGCTTCCCGCGCACCATTCCCCAGGCCGAGGCGCTCGAAGCCGCAGGCGTCAAGATCGACCACGTGCTGGAGATCGCCGTCGATGACGAGGAAATCGTCCAGCGGCTGTCCGGTCGCCGCGTGCACCCGGGTTCGGGCCGCGTCTATCACGTCCAGCACAATCCGCCGAAGATCGCCGACACCGACGATGTGACCGGTGAGCCGCTGGTACAGCGTGAAGACGATCGCGAAGCCACCATTCGCAAGCGCCTGGAGCTCTATCATTCCCAGACCAAGCCACTGGTAGCGTTCTACCAGAAGCTGGGCGCCGCCCAGGGCACGCCCAAATGCAGCCGCATCGAAGGCGTGGGTTCGGTGGATGCCATCACGGCCAAGGTGCTGCAAGCCCTGAACTGATCCCGACTCCGACCGCCTGCGCCCGCAGGTGGTCCGCTCAAGACGCCGGCCTGGTGTCGTGAGCGATGGGCGGGTCCCCTTGGGTCCCGTCTTCCTCTAGAATGCGCAGCCCTCCTAATCGTTGCGGATTCGCCCCCATGTCCATCCTGCTCGCCCTCGACACCGCCACCGAAGCCTGTTCGGTCGCCTTGCATCTGGGCGACGAGATCATCCATCGCTACGAGATCGCGCCACGTCTGCATGCCCAACGGGTACTGCCCATGGTGCAGGAGGTGCTGGCCGAGACCGGCATGAGTCTGTCGCAGGTGGATGCCATCGCCTTCGGTCGTGGTCCTGGTGCCTTCACCGGAGTGCGGATCGCCATCGGCGTGGTGCAGGGCCTGGCCTTCGGGCTGGACCGACCGGTGCTGCCGGTGTCGAATCTGGCGATCATCGCCCAGCGCGCCTGGCGCGAGCGGGGCGTGACCCAGGTGGCCGCGGCCATCGATGCGCGCATGGACGAGGTCTACTGGGGTTGCTACCGCCTGGAAGGCGAGGCCATGGTCCTGGCAGGCGTGGAAGCCGTGCTGGCGCCCGAAGCCATCGCCCTGCCCGAGGACGCCACGGGTGACTGGTTCGGCGCCGGGACCGGTTGGGGCTACGAGGGTCGCATGGCCGTGCCGCTCGGCGAGAGGGATGCCACTCTGCTGCCCCATGCATGGGATCTGGCGGTGCTGGCCGCCGCTGGCTGGCAACGCGGCGAAGCCGTGTCGGCGGAGTCCGAGGCCGCGCAACCCGTCTATCTGCGTGACCGGGTCGCCACTCCTAAACAGTCGGTCTGATGGCAAGGAACCAGGGGGTAATGGTCAGACGTCTAAGATCTGAACGCCGCTCGTCCGCCCATCGTGACGGACGTCCGGCTCTTGATTGTCATAGTTTTCGACCCTACTTAGAGTAGCGTCATCCGTTCGGGACCTGCCATGCGCATCGACAGCGGCTATTCCTCCTCCGCCTACCCCCTGAATCGTTCTTCGCGCGCGGTTACACCCGTACGTGAAGTGGCGCGGGACGAGGACGCCCGGCAGAATGCCATCGCCAAGGAGGCGGCGGGCAATCCCCAACCCAATGTCGTACCTGTGCGCCGGGTCGAGGCGGCTGCTGCCACCGACACCAGCCGTGGCGATACCAATGGTCTGGTGCTCAGTGAACGGGAAGGCCGTTTCGCCAGCCAGCTCACCGGTCGCGCCCAGCAGGCCCTGGCCAGCTATGGCAGCACTGCTGCCTTTGGCGCAGAGCCCGATGGCTCTTCCAGCGTCGTGGGCCTCGATCTCTACGCCTGATGCTGCCGTACTTTCTCGGCTGTCCTTCCTGGAACGATAACGCCTGGCGCGAAAGCCTCTACCATGGCCTGCGTCCAGGTGACTTTCTGCCGCGCTATGCCCAGGTGTTCAATGCCGTAGAAGGCAATACCACCTTCTATGCCTGGCCCTCGGCGGACACCATCCGCCGCTGGGCCGAGCTGATGCCCAGCGGCTTTCGCTTCTGCGCCAAGTTTCCCCGGGACATCAGCCATGCCGAGGATCTGCGGGTACAGCTTTCCAGCGCCCGCACCTTTCTCGACCTGCTGGCGCCGCTGGGCGAGCGGGCCAGCCCGCTGTGGCTGCAATTGCCGGCCGGTTTCGGTCCGGACCGGCTCAATGAACTGAGGGTCTTTCTCTCGGCCATGGCCCCACGCTGCGCCCTGGCCGTCGAAGTCCGACACCTGGCCTTCTTCGACAAGGGCGAAACCGAGCGTGCCCTCAACCGGCTGCTCATGGAGCTGGGCGTGGAACGCGTTGGACTGGATTCCGCCGCCCTGTTCAGCGCCGACCCGAGTGAGCCGGCGGTACGCCTGGCCCAGGCCAAGAAGCCGCGAGTACCGGCGCGCGCCCTGGCATTCAGCGAGCAGCCCCAGGTACGCTTCATCGGCCGCCTGGAGCTGGCCGCCAACGACTACTATCTGGCCAAGTGGATCACCCGGGTAGCGGACTGGATCGAGGCGGGCAAGGCGCCCTATGTCTTTCTCCATACCCCGGACAATCGCCAGGCGCCCGAGCTGGCGCTGAGATTCCATGCCCAACTGCGCGAACGATTGCCCGGCCTGCCGGAGTTGCCCGCCTTGAGCACCGCCGACACCGAACAACTCGGCCTGCTCTAGTCCGCGCCCTTCGTCGCGATACGTTTGGCGACGTTTTCGCCGGCATTCCCGTGGTCCGCTCCGGTCAGATGAAGTCTCGCTCTTCGCGAACCTTTTCCGGCGCGCCGCATGAAAGCCAGACACCTGCTCGGTCTCGTCATCCTGCTCTATGGCGGTCTACACACCGCCTTCGATCAGGGCTGGCTGCGTATTCCGCCGGCCTACAATCCCTGGGCGCCACTGGACATCCAGGCATCCACCAACCCCGTCACCCGGATCAAGCTATGGCGCCTGCAAGCCGATGCCGACTATTGCGCGGCGTCCCTGGCGACCTCGGCGCTCAGCTATCGCGAGCTGCGCGGTAATCCCGGTTCGGCTGACTGTCCCCTGGAGCGGGCGGTGCGTGTCCAGCGCGGCGAAGGCGTAAGACTCAGCGGCAGCTTCCTTGCCAGCTGCCCCCTGGCAGTCAGCTTCGCGCTTTTCGAGCGGCAGGCGCTACAACCCGCCGCCGAAGCCGTCTATGGCCAGCGGGTGGCCGAGCTGGAGCACTATGGCAGCTTCGCCTGCCGCAACATCTATGGCCGGGCCAGCGGGAGGCGCAGTCAGCACGCCACGGCCAACGCCCTGGATATCGCCGGCCTGCGCCTGGCCGATGGCCGGCGGATCAGCGTGGCGCGGGACTGGAAGGGCGATCCCAAGGCGCAGCGCTTCCTGCGCCTGGTACGCGATGGCGCCTGCCGCGCCTTCAACACCACCCTGGGACCTGACTACAACGCGGCGCACCGCGATCATTTCCATGTCGACATGGGTGGCTTCCGCGTCTGCCGGTAGAATGACCGGTCTTCCCGCCATCGAGTCGCCCATGTCCACCGCCAGCCCCGCGCTTATCGTCGAAGCCTTGGAACCCGCTTACACGGAGGCTGCCGCTGCCTGGGCCGCGCGCCTGGGCTTGCCCCTGGGCACCGCCACGAGCGAGGACTTCGCCTTGCAGTTCGGCGCCCAGGGGCTGCAACTGGTCCAGCGCGGCCCGGATGCGCCAGGTCCGGTGCGGGTGGACTTCGTCGAGGGCGCAGCGGCTCATAGACGCAAGTTCGGCGGCGGCGCGGGCCAGATGATCGCGAAGGCGGTCGGGGTCGGGCCGGGCGTGCGCCCGCGGATCCTCGATGCCACGGCCGGCCTGGGGCGCGACGCCTTCGTGCTGGCGACGCTGGGCTGTCCGGTGACCTTGGTGGAGCGGCAGCCGCTCATCGCCGCCCTGCTCGAAGACGGCCTGGCCCGCGCGGCGCGGGACCCCGAGGCGGCCGGCATCGTTGCCCTGATGACCCTGGTACAGGCCGATTCCACCGCCTATCTGCAGGGCGGGGAGGGCGAGGTGCCCGAAGTGATCTATCTGGATCCCATGTTCCCCCATCGCGACAAGAGCGCTCTGGTGAAGAAGGAAATGCGCCTGTTCCGCCCGCTGGTGGGCGATGACCTGGACGCCCCGGCGTTGCTCGCCGCGGCCCTGGCCCGCGCCAGCCACCGGGTGGTGGTCAAGCGCCCGCGCAAGGCACCGGTCATCGAAGGGGTGAAACCGGGCTATGTGCTGGAGGGCAAGTCCAGCCGCTATGATATTTACCCGAAGAAGTCGCTGAAAGCCGCCGACTAGAAACGCCGCGGCCGGATCAGGGATCCGGCCGCGGGTGACAGGGCTGAGGCTTAGACCGCCGCTGCCTTGAGCTGACGCCGGCGACGCCAGATGCGCAGTACCGGTAGCAGCAGCATGATAACCACTACTGCCCAGATGCCCTGGGTGATACCACTATGGAAGAGGATGTCCAGGCTGCCGTTGGAGATCGACAGCGCGCGGCGCAGGTTCTGCTCCATCAGACCACCCAGGATGAAGCCCAGCAGCAGGGGCGACAGCGGGAAGTCCAGCTTGCGCAGGATGTAGCCGAGGATACCGACCGCGACCATCAGGATCAGATCGAAGGTGGTGGCGTGAACGGCGTAGGTACCGATCGCCGTGATGATGGCGATGGCGGGGGCCAGTGACCAGTTCGGCACGTTGAGGATCTGGGTGAAGACCTTGATCATCGGCACGTTCAGCACCAGCAGCATCACGTTGGCGATGAACAGCGAGGCGATCAGGCTCCACACCAGGTCCGGCTGGGTTTCGAACAGCAGCGGGCCGGGAGTGATGTTGTACAGCGTCAGGGCGCCGATCATCACCGCGGTGGTACCGGAGCCCGGTACGCCCAGGGTCAGCATGGGCACCATGGCGCCGCAGCAGGAGGCGCCGATGGCGGTTTCCGGTGCGGCCAGGCCACGGATGTCGCCCTTGCCGAATTCGCCCGAGCTGCCGGCAATACGCTTTTCAGTCATATAGGCCAGGGCGCTGGCCAGGGTTGCACCGGCACCCGGCAGGACGCCGATGATGAAGCCGCCCAAGCCACAGCGCAGGTTGATGAAAAACACCTGGCGCGCTTCTTTCAGATTGAACAGCATGCGCCCGGTGGCCTTGACCGCGACCTGACCCTGGTGGGTCTTTTCCAGCAGCAACAGCACCTCGCTGACCGAGAACAGGCCCAGGACCAGAACCACGAACTGGATGCCGTCGGCGACATGGATGCTGTCGAAGGTGAAGCGATAGACGCCGCTGTTGGCGTCGATGCCAATGGTGGACAGGAACAGGCCGAGCAGCGCCGCGACCAGGGTCTTCATCGGCTTGTCACCGGCCATGCCGGCCAGGGCGACGATGGCCAGCACCATCAGCACGAAGTATTCGGCAGGACCGAAGGCGATGGCCCATTTGGCCAGCAGCGGAGCGAACAGCACCATGCCGCAGGTGGCGATAAAGGCGCCGATGAAGGAGCTCCAGGCCGACAATGACAGGGCGACACCGGCCAGGCCCTTGCGTGCCATGGGGTAGCCGTCGAGGGTCGTCATCAGGGTCGAGGCTTCACCGGGGATGTTCAGCAGGATCGAGGAGATCCGGCCACCGTACTCACAACCCAGGTAGACCGCAGCCAGCAGGATCAGCGCCGATTCCGGCGGCAGCCCCAGGGCGAAGGCTACCGGAATGAGCAGGGCGACGCCGTTGATCGGGCCCAGACCGGGCAGCAGGCCGACCACGGTACCGATCAGGGTGCCGACCAGCGCGATGATCAGATTGGTCGGCGTCAGGGCGATGCCAAATCCTTGCGCGAGGAAATGTAGGGTATCCATCGATCAGAACTCCAGGCCGTTGAGAATGCCGAGCGGCAGCGGCACGTCCAACCAGCGGTCGAAGAGGATGTACAGCACTATGGCGAGCAGGCCATTGATGATGATGCTGGGCAGCCAGCGGCCACCATAGAGACGGGCCATGACAATGCCGGCGATGGCCGCGCTGGGAATGAAACCGAGCGGCTCGAACAGCATCGCGAACGCCAGCAGTACCAGGATGCAGAGTACGACCCTGACTGTGGTGGGGCCGTCGGTGGGCTCTTCCTCGGTGTGACCGGGCTTGATGATCAGGTAGATCAGGCCGAGGACGAGCATGCCCAGCACCAGCAGGGGAAAGGCGCGCGGACCGACCGGTTCGTAGGAGAAGGGTGCATGGTACTGCCAGCCGACATAGATCATCGCCAGGGCCGCCAGCAGCCAGACCACCAGGAAAAGACGTCTGAGAAGCATAGGAAAACTCCGCAGGCGACGCCCGGGGGCGCCGCCTTCGCCGGGTTACTGGATGAGGCCGAACTCTTTGGCCATGCCGCGATAGCGGGCGACTTCCTTCTGCACATAGGCATCCAGCTCGGGGCCGGTCATGGCGAAGGGGAAGAGTTCGCGCTGGTCGCGCAGCTTGGCGAAGTCATCGGAGGCCAGCAGCTTGTCGAAGCTGGTCTTCCACCAGTTGTAGTCTTCGTCGCTTACCTTCGGGCCGAGGTAGTAGCCACGCACCACCGGCCAGACGATGTCGAAGCCCTGCTCCTTGGCGGTGGGGATGTCCTTCATCGCCGGCTCGTCCAGACGCTCTTCGGCGAAGACCGCGAGCAGACGCATGTTACCGCTCTCGACGTGGGGCATGGAGTCGGAGATGTCGGTGCTGCCGACCTGGATGTGGCCGCCCAGCAGTGCGGTGGCGATCTCGCCGCCGCCTTCCAGAGCTACATAGCGCAGGTCTTTGGGATTGACGCCCGCCGCCTTGGCGATCAGCGCCGTCTGCATCCAGTCCTGGCTGCCCACGGTACCGCCGGAGCCGATCACCACCTTGCTCGGGTCCTTCTTCAGCGCCTCGACCAGGTCACCCAGGGTCTTGTAGGGCGAATCGGCCTTGACCGCGATGGCGCCATAGCTGGTGCCGACGGCAGCCAGCCACTTCACGGCCTTCTCATCGAAGCGACCGAACTTGCCCTGAGCCAGGTTGAGCAGCGAACCGCTGGAGAAGGCCACGATGGTGCCGCCTTCGGCCGGGCGCTGAGCCACCACGGTGTTGTAGGCCACTGCACCCACGCCGCCGGGCATGTAGGTCACGCGCATGGGCTTTTCCAGCAACTTGCTTTCCACCAGCGCGCTTTGCGCCAGTTTGCAGGTCAGGTCGAAGCCACCGCCGGGGGACGCCGGGGCGATACATTCGGGACGCTTGGGTTCGGCCATCGCTTGGGAGGACAGCAGCAGCGAGGCGGCGAGGGTCAGGGTGAGGTTGCGTAGCGTGGTGCTCATCGACATCTTCCTTTTGTAATTGTGTAGAAGCTGACAGGCGGACAGGGCTCAAGCTCGCCAGGGAGGCGATGCAACGAATGGACGGAATGAGGGTAGGCGAGGTGCCAGGAGGACGAGCATAGGTGCCGTTCCGCTTGTTATTGTTGTTGGCCGACCAGGGGTGGCGCTTGGGCAAGCAAGAGGCGGTGTGAGTACCGCTACTTTTCACTCTAGACCGCCAAGCTTTCACCAGCCTTTCAGTCTTGCAAGGCAACGAATGTGCGCGCCGGGCAGCAGGCCGGCGCGCCGCTATCCGGTAAACTCGAATCTTTTGAGCGGGAGCTGTCAGCGTGCGCATCCTACTGGTCGAAGATCATCCGCCACTGGCCGAAAGCGTCGCCCAGGCCCTCAAGAATGCCGGTCTCAACGTCGATCTGCTCAACGATGGCGTGGCCGCAGACCTGGCCTTGCAGAGCGAAAGCTATGCGCTGGCCATCCTCGATGTCGGCCTGCCGCGCATGGACGGCTTCGAGGTCCTGGCCCGGCTGCGCGAGCGCGGCGATCGGCTGCCGGTGCTGATGCTGACCGCCCGGGGCGAAGTCAAGGACCGGGTGCAGGGCCTCAACCTCGGCGCCGACGACTACCTGGCCAAGCCCTTCGAACTCACCGAGCTGGAAGCCCGGGTCAAGGCCTTGCTGCGTCGTAGCGTCCTGGGCGGGGATCGTCAGCAGCGCTGTGGTCCGCTGATCTACGACCTCAATACCTCGCGCTTCACCCTGGGCGAGGAGGCCCTGTCGCTCACGTCTCGCGAGCACGCCGTGCTGGCTGCGCTCATCGCCCGCCCCGGCCGGGTCATGAGCAAGGAGCAGCTGGCGGCCCAGGTCTTCGGCCTGGACGAAGAGGCCAGTCCCGAAGCCATCGAGATCTATGTGCACCGGCTGCGCAAGAAGCTGGAGGCCGGCGCCGTGCGCATCGTCACCTTCCGTGGCCTGGGCTATCTGCTGGAAGAGCAGCATGGCTGACGTGGTGAAGGCGGCGGGCAGCCTGCGTGGCCGGCTGCTGCTGCGTCTGGTCGTGCTGCTGGCGGTCATCCTGGCGATCAGCAGCCTGGCGGCCTATCTCAATGGCCGGCGCCTGGCCGACGTCGCCTATGACCGTACGCTGCTGGCATCGGCGCGCACCATCGCCGCCGGGTTGTCGGCCAGCAACGGCATCCTGCGCGCCGATGTGCCCTACATCGCCCTGGACAACTTCGCCTACGACAACGTGGGGCGCATCTACTACCAGGTCCTGGATACTCGTGGCCGGCTGATCTCCGGCTATGAGGAGATTCCCTCGCCACCGCCAGGTACCGCCCTGACTCGCGAGTATCCAGCGCTCGCTCGCTTCTACAACGGCAGCTATCGCGGCAAGGACGTGCGGGTGGTCAGCCTGGCTCAGCCGGTCAGCGAGCCGGACCTTACCGGCATGGCCGAAATCCGCGTCGCCGAGACGTCCGAGGCACGCGAAGACGTCGCCCGCAGCCTGCTTACCGACACCCTGATCCGGCTTGGCCTGCTGGGGCTGGGCGCCATTCTGCTGGTGTGGATGGCGGTGGGTGCCGCCTTGCGTCCCCTGGAGCGCTTGCGCCAGGCGGTGGAGGAGCGCGGCGTGGACGATCTGCGTCCATTACCCGAGGTGCGCGCACCCCAGGAGCTGTTGCCGCTGGTGCATGCCCTGGAAGGCTTCACCCTGCGCCTGCGGCGGCTGTTCGAGCGCCAGGCCGATTTCATCGCCAACGCCGCCCACGAATTGCGCACCCCGCTGGCGGCGATCAAGGCCCGGGTCGAGCTTGGCCTGCGCGAGCGGGAGCCCCACGCCTGGTACAGCACCCTGGAAGAGACCCGCACCAGCACCGACCGCCTGGCACGTCTGGCTAACCAGTTGCTGTCGCTGGCACGGATCGAGAGCGGGGCCCAGGCCATCGCCGAGGGTGGTGCCGAGCGGCTGGAACTCGGTGAGCTGGCGCGGGAACTGGCCATGGCGCTGGCACCGCTGGCCCATGCCAAGGGCGTCGCCCTGGCCTTCGAGCCCTTTGCCAAGGCATGGGTGATCGGCGAGCCCACGCTGCTCAACGAGTTGCTCTGCAACCTGGTGGAAAATGCCCTGGCTCACAGCGAGCCAGGCGGCAATATCGTGGTGCGGGTACTGGCACCGGCGGTTCTGGAGGTCGAGGACGATGGTCCCGGCATTCCGGCCAATGCCCGGGTAAAGGTCTTCGAGCGCTTTCAGCGCCTGGATATGCAATCCGGTGGCGCCGGTCTGGGCCTCGCCATCGTCGGAGAGATCTGCGCCGCGCACCGGGCACGCATCCAGTTGCTGGACGGCGCGCTCGGTGGGCTAAGGGTGCGGATCGAATTTCCCGCCGAGGACGTCTAGGGTCAGCCGAGCAGGGTGCGCGACTGTTCCACTGCGTCCCAGAAGGCTGGATCCTTGGCTGGGTCGGGCTGATTGTTCAGCCCCAGGCGGATGGCGGCAGGCAGCGTCTGGATCGAACCTTCCTGACCCTGGCGCTGGGCGTACAACTGAGTGGCGATCTGCACGATGTCGGCGTAGTCGGCCGTCGCGGGCTGACGCTCCAGTGCCAGGTACTCGCGGGGTACGCAGGCGATGTCCGCGGGAAAATCCCAGACCTTGAGGATGCGTTCGCCAATCTGCGAATGAATGCGTGCCGTCACCTGGTCGAGGGTGATGGCGTTGGCCAGCAGGTCTTCCTGCTCTTCGGCATAGGTCAGGATCGGCAGCACGCCGATCTGGTGTACCAGGCCGGCGAGCAGGGCGCGATCGGCCATCAGGCGCGTGTACTTCTTGCACAGTGCATGGCTGATGGCGGCGATCTCGGTGCCCTGGCTCCAGACCTCGCGCATCTTGCGATCCACGGCATCGCTGGTGGCCTGGAACATCTGCTGCATGGCCAGGCCCGTGGCCAGATTCGCCGTGTAGTTGATACCCAGCCGTCCCACCGCCATCTGCAGATCGGTGATCTCCTTGCTGGTCCGCAAGAGCGGGCTATTGACCACCTTGATCAGGCGCGCCGTCAGGGCCGCGTCCATGGCGATCACGCGACTCAATTCGGCGACGCCCACGTCGGGGTCTTCGGCCGCTTCTCTGACCTTCAATGCCACCTCGGGAAGCGTGGGCAACACCACGCGATCGGTGTCTATCGCGTGGAGAAGATCCTGAACAACTTTTTCAGCAAGAGGAGTCATGACATACCTGTGTGAGGAGCGGAAAGGCGATCCCAACCTTCAGCGCTTTATTTCACGATCGCTATCGAGTGAGTAGGGCAAATCGAGTAAACGGCAGTTTGGCCCGTCCGAGCTGCCGACCGAGACGCGGCCATCCTCGGCCGCATCGCCCTGAAGCACGGCCAGGAATTCGCAGCCTTCGCTGCTCGACGCGGCGAGCACCACCTCGCCCACGCTACTGCCGTGGACCGGCGAGAACAGCTCGGTACCCACGGCAGGGGGCTGCTCGCTGCCGGCCAGGCGGTAGAGCCGTCGCTTGAGCTTGCCCAGGTACTGCATGCGAGCGACGATTTCCTGGCCGGTGTAGCAGCCCTTGCGAAAGCTCACGCCGTCCAATGCCTGCAGGTTGATCATCTGCGGGACGAACAGCTCGTGGGTCGCGCCAAACACCTGGCCGACGCCGGCGCGCACCTGCGCCAACAGCCAGGTGTCGAGTCCGACCTCAGGCAGCTCGGGTGCGCTCGTCTCCGCGGTGAGCCAGAGCTCGACCCGGCCATCCTCCAGGCGCAGGGCGAAGCCGCCGTCTAGCGGCGCCACGGCATTGGCCTGCGCGCCCAGCGCCACAGCGGGATAGGCACTGGTAAAGCCGGCGGCGGAGAGACCCAGGCGTTGCCACTGGGCGCTTTCGTCGGCGAGCGTCGACTTGGAAAAGACCGCGTACTTCTTCAGGTCGGTCAGCAAGGGCTCGACCAGCTCCTGTGCCATCGCCAGCAGATAGCCATCGGCCTGCTTGACGATGCGGAAGCTGGACACCAGCCGCCCCTTGGGCGTGCAGCGACCCCCCAGGCCGGCCAGGTCGTCAGCGAGATAGTTGAGGTTGCAGGTCACCTGCCCCTGGAGAAACTTGGTCGCGTCGACCCCGCGGATGGCCAGGACGCCTTCGTGGGTCAAGCGGCAGAAATACGGCGAGTCGGCCATTGCGGCAGCAGCTCCGTGTCGAGTGAAGCCGCTCATCATAGGCGCGCCCGGGGTGAATGTCAGGCGCACTGCGCGGCGGGGCGCTTCGGGCTTATACTGCGCCGATTGTCGCAGGAGTCCCCATGAGTACCGAAGCTACCGAACTCAACAGATTGTACTGGCACAGCCGTCGCGGCATGCTGGAACTGGATGTATTGCTGGTGCCCTTCGTCAAGGAGGTCTATTCCTCCCTGGGCGCGGAAGACCAGGCCCGCTATCGCAAGCTGCTCGAGTGCGAGGATCAGGACATGTTCCACTGGTTCATGCAGCGCGGTGAACCGGAAGACGCTGACCTGCAGATCATCGTGCGCATGATCCTGGACCGTGTCCAGCCGGCTTGAGCCCTTCGAATGCCGGAGGAGCGCCTCCCCGGCGCTCCTCCGGCTGCACACCCTGGCTGCCTTCGCCGCGGGGGCCTGTCTCTGGCTCGCTGCCATACCCTGGACGCTCAAGCCTCTCCTGACGCTGCTGGTGCTCTGGTCCTGGCACCACGTGCGCTATCGCCAGCTCCAGCAGCGTCATCCCACGGTGCCCCGACGCCTGCGCCATGGCACGGAAGGTTGGCAGCTCTGGTCGCCCGCCAGCGGCTGGCAGGACGTCCAATTGCGTCCGGACAGCCTGGCGTTGCCGCTGCTGGTGGTCCTGCGCTATCGCCTGCCTGGCGAAAGATTCCCTCGCAGTCTCTGCATTGCCCGCGACAGCTTGTCGGCGGACGCCCACCGCCGCCTGCGCGTCAGGCTTCGCTTCGCGCCACGCCGGTTCGCGGCGCCAGGATAGTGTCCCGGGCGCAGCCGTCGGTCTGCGGATAATCCAGGGTGAAGTGCAGGCCACGGCTCTCTTGGCGGGTGAGGGCGCTCTCGATGATCAGTTCCGCCACCTGCGCCAGGTTGCGCAATTCGATCAGGTCACGGCTCACCCTGTAGTTGCTGTAGAACTCGTCGATCTCGTCCATCAGCAGCCGGATGCGATGGCGGGCGCGCACCAGCCGCTTGGTGGTGCGCACGATGCCGACGTAGTCCCACATGAAGCGCCGCAGTTCATCCCAGTTGTGGGCGATCACCACGTCCTCGTCGGAATCAGTCACCTGGCTGGCATCCCAGTCGGGCAGGTCGTGCGGCATCGGAATCCGCGCCTCCTGCGCCTGGATGTCCAGGGCTGCCGAACGGGCATAGACGAAGCATTCCAGCAGCGAATTGCTGGCCATGCGATTGGCGCCATGCAGGCCGGTGCAGCTGGTTTCGCCGATGGCATAGAGGCCGGCGAGATCCGAGCGGCCATGCTCGTCGACGCGGACGCCACCGCAGGTGTAGTGCGCGGCAGGCACCACGGGTATCGGATCGCGGGTGATGTCGATGCCCAGTTCGAGACAGCGGCGATAGACCGTGGGGAAGTGCTCCTGCACGAAGTCCGCCGGCTTGTGGCTGATATCGAGGAATACGCAGTCGATGCCAAGGCGCTTCATCTCATGGTCGATGGCGCGGGCCACTACGTCCCGGGGTGCCAGATCGGCGCGCGCGTCGAAGCGTGGCATGAAGCGCTCACCCTCCGGCAGGCGCAGAACGGCGCCTTCACCGCGCAGGGCTTCGGTGATCAGAAAACTCCGCGCATGAGGGTGGTAAAGGCAGGTCGGATGGAACTGGTTGAATTCCAGGTTGGCCACCGAGCAGCCGGCGCGCCAGGCCATGGCGATGCCATCGCCACTGGCGCTGTCCAGGTTGGTGCTATAGAGGTAGGCCTTGCTGGCCCCGCCCGTGGCCAACACGGTGAAGCGTGCGTGCAGGGTATCCACCTGACCACTGGTCCGGTCCAGCACATAGGCGCCCAGGCAGCGCGCGCCCGGACGACCAAGCTTTTCGGTGGTGACCAGATCCACCGCCACACGCTGGCTCAGCAACTGGATGTTGGGGCGACCTTCGGCGGTACGCAGCAGGGTGTCGAAGATCGCCATGCCGGTGGCATCGGCGGCATGGATGATCCGCCTGTGGCTGTGGCCGCCTTCACGGGTGAGGTGAAAGCCCAGGCCACCCTTGGCGGCATCCGGTTCGCGGGTGAAAGGCACTCCTTGGTCGATCAGCCACTGCATGGCCTCGCGACTGTGCTCCACGGTGAAACGCACGGCGGCTTCGTTGCACAGCCCGGCGCCCGCAACTAGGGTATCCTGAACGTGCGCCTCGACGGTGTCGCCCTCGTCCAGCACGGCGGCGACGCCACCTTGCGCCCAGTAGGTCGACCCCTGGGCCAGCTCACCTTTGCTCAGCACCGCGATCGACAGCGTTGCCGGCAGGTTGAGCGCGAGCGTGAGGCCTGCCGCGCCACTGCCGATTACCAGAACATCGAACTCCAGATGACGCGCCATGACGATTCCTTCTCAGCGAGACGGCGAGTATAGGAACAAGGTGGCTGACGGCATAGCCATCGCGCAGGTACGGTCAGGGAACTCGCAGGCTTCGTGTGCGGTCTATGTACAGATAATTGCCCATCCGTATGGCCGGAGTGCCTGAACGAGAATGGGACATCTGCCAAAGCTAAATCAGTGACACCCAGGAGCGATCAGCAGCCATCCAGCGCTCGCTCATCAACTGCTGTGGAGGGGAGAACTTACGTGCAACAGCCCAGTCTAGCAGCGCGCGTCGATAGTGAAAGCAAGGACGATACCGAGCTGCAAGCCAAGGACAGCAAGCAAGCCCTGCCCACGCAGGAGCAGGATCAACAACTTGTCGAGCGCGTGCAGCGCGGTGACAAGCGTGCCTTCGACCTGCTGGTGCTCAAGTATCAGCACAAGATCCTCGGTCTGATCGTGCGCTTTGTCCACGATACCCAGGAAGCTCAGGACGTCGCGCAGGAGGCTTTCATCAAGGCCTATCGCGCGCTCGGGAACTTCCGCGGTGATAGTGCTTTCTACACATGGCTTTATCGTATCGCCATCAACACGGCAAAGAATCATCTGGTTGCCCGGGGTCGTCGTCCACCGGACAGCGACGTCAGCGCCGAAGATGCGGAATTTTATGAAGGCGACCATGCTCTAAAGGATATCGAGTCCCCAGAGCGGTCCCTTTTGCGGGATGAGATCGAGGCCACCGTGCACCGGACCATCCAGCAGCTCCCGGAAGATCTGCGTACCGCGCTGACCCTTCGTGAGTTCGAAGGCCTCAGCTACGAGGACATTGCCAATGTTATGCAATGTCCCGTGGGAACGGTCCGGTCTCGGATTTTCCGAGCTCGGGAAGCGATAGACAAAGCATTGCAGCCCTTGCTGCGTGATGCATAGACAGCGGCGACAGCTTTTAGAGAGGTAATACGTATGAGTCGTGAAGCCCTGCTGGAATCCCTGTCCGCTGTTATGGATAACGAAGCGGACGAATTCGAAACCCGGCGTGTCATCGCCGAGGTCAGCAAGGACCCGGAACTGCGCGCCACTTGGTCGCGCTACGCCATGGTCAGTGCCGTGATTCGCGGCGAGCCCATGATGCCGAACTTGGACATCGCCAAGGGCGTCACCACCACGCTGGAGCGTGACGAAGCCGTTGTGGCTCCGGCAGCTCCCGTTGCTGCCCAAGTCAGCAAGGGTCGTTGGTCGAGCCTGGGTCGGGTTGCGGTAGCAGCCTCCGTGACCTTTGCCGTACTGGCTGGCGTGAAGGTATACAACCAGTCTGACGTTTCCACCCAGGGTCTGGCCCAGCAGGCACCCAGCCAGCTGACCGTGCCGCAACCCGCTCGTAGCCCGGCCGTACTGGCCAGCTTCAGCGAGGAAAGCACCAAGGCCAATGCTGAGGTCAAAGCTGATCAGTCTGCTGTAGGTGAAAAGCAGGAAACCCCTGCCCAGCGTTGATCCGCTGGCTTCACCTCGAAACGGTGTCCGGACGTCCAGTTCCGGGCACCGTTTTTTTTCGTCTGCAAGTTTTCCTTCAGGCAGCAAAATGCTTCGAAAGCTATCGTTCAGCAAGGGCGTGATATTCCTGCTGCCAGTCGTCTCTGACTGTGCTTCCCCTCGGGGCAGGGCAGTCCGCTAGCGATGTGTTCAAGTCATTGGATAGAGTGGAGCTGCATGCGCATGCGCAATTTCAAGCATTACACCGCTGCCCTGCTAGGGCTCTGGCTGATGGGACTGACGGCCATGGCTCGGGCCGATCTACCGGATTTCACTGGTCTGGTCGAGGCCGCGTCTCCCGCCGTCGTCAACATCAGCACCCGCCAAAAGATTCCCGAAGGCCGTGGCGTTGGCGCCATGACCATGCCCGACCTGGAAGGCCTGCCGCCAGGCATTCGTGAATTCTTCGAACGCAGCATCCCGCAGATGCCGCGCAGCCCGCGTGGCAAGCAGGAGCAGGCCCAGTCGCTGGGTTCCGGCTTCATCATCTCGCCCGATGGCTACATCCTGACCAACAACCATGTGGTCGCCGATGCCGATGAGATCCTGGTGCGTCTATCCGATCGCAGCGATCACACCGCCAAGCTGATCGGCGCGGATCCCCGGACCGACGTGGCTCTGCTGAAGATCGATGCCAAGGACCTGCCCACCCTCAAGTTGGGTAACTCCGATCAGCTCAAGGTTGGCGAGTGGGTACTGGCCATCGGCTCGCCCTTCGGCTTCGATCACTCGGTGACTGCCGGTATCGTCAGTGCCAAGGGACGCAGCCTGCCTAACGAAAGTTATGTGCCCTTCATTCAGACCGACGTGGCCATCAACCCGGGTAACTCCGGTGGCCCGCTGTTCAACCTGAAAGGCGAAGTGGTCGGGATCAACTCGCAGATCTTCACCCGCTCCGGTGGCTTCATGGGGCTGTCCTTCGCCATTCCGATCGACGTCGCCATGAACGTGGCCAATCAGCTGAAGACAGAAGGCAAGGTCAGTCGTGGCTGGTTGGGTGTGGTCATCCAGGAAGTGGACAAGGATCTCGCCGAGTCCTTTGGTCTGGATCGCCCTGCCGGCGCCCTGGTCGCCCAGATTCTGGACGACGGCCCTGCCGCCAAGAGCGGGATCAAGGTCGGTGACGTCATCCTCTCGGTCAACGGCCAGAAAATCGAAGAATCCGCCGACCTGCCGCACCTGATCGGCAATCTCAAACCGGGTGCCAAGGCCGACATGGAGATCATTCGCGAAGGCAAGCGCCAGAGCCTCAGCGTCACCGTGGGCGACATGCCCAAGGATGACCAGGCCGCTTCCGGTGGCGAGCCCGGCTCTGATCGTGCCAGCAATCGCCTGGGTATCGCCGTGGCCAATCTGACCCCTGAGCAGAAGAAGGCCATGGACCTCCAGAGTGGCGTGGTGATCAACAAGCTCAGCGGCGATGGTCCTGCCGCAGCCATTGGCCTGCGTCCGGGCGATGTCATCACTCACCTGAACAACCAGCCCATCGATTCGGCCAAGGCCTTCGAGAAGATCACCTCTGCCTTGCCGGCCGGACGTTCCATCTCGATGCGCGTAGTGCGTGATGGCCGCGCCAGCTTCATCACCTTCAAGCTGCCGGGCAAGTAACGGCAAGGCAGGAGAGCAGGGGCGGACGACCGCCCCTTCTTTTTGTCCGCTCGAACGGCGGAGTCTCCCTTGTTTGCCGCATTCAGGTAAACTCCCCCGCTATTTTCCCGGCGGATGTTCCGCCGCTGGCTATTCGAGTGCTGATTCGTGAGTGATCTGAGCCATATCCGCAATTTCTCCATCATCGCCCACATCGATCACGGCAAGTCGACGCTTGCGGATCGGTTCATCCAGATGTGTGGTGGTTTGAGCGACCGAGAAATGGAGGCCCAGGTCCTGGATTCCATGGATCTCGAGCGTGAGCGCGGCATCACCATCAAGGCCCACAGCGTCACGCTGTATTACAAGGCCGAAGACGGTAAGACCTACCAGCTCAACTTCATCGATACCCCTGGCCACGTCGACTTCACCTATGAAGTCAGCCGCTCGCTGGCCGCCTGCGAAGGTGCGCTGCTGGTGGTGGACGCGGGGCAGGGCGTGGAAGCCCAGTCGGTCGCCAACTGCTACACCGCCATCGAGCAGGGCCTTGAGGTCATGCCGGTGCTGAACAAGATGGATCTGCCCCAGGCCGATCCGGACAAGGTCAAGGCCGAGATCGAGCACATCATCGGCATCGATGCCACCGACGCCGTGCCCTGCAGTGCCAAGAGCGGCATGGGCGTACCCGAGGTGCTGGAGCAACTGGTCAAGGTCATTCCGCCGCCGGAAGGCGAGATCGACGCGCCGCTGCAGGCACTGATTATCGACTCCTGGTTCGATAACTACCTGGGCGTCGTCTCGCTGGTGCGCGTCAAGCACGGTCGGGTCAAGAAGGGCGACAAGATCCTGGTCAAGTCCACCGGCAAGGTGCACCAAGTCGACAGCGTCGGCGTCTTCTCGCCCAAGCACACCGAGATGGCTGATCTGAAGGCCGGTGAAGTAGGCTTCATCATCGCCGGTATCAAGGAAATCCTTGGTGCTCCGGTCGGTGATACCCTGACCCTCAGCGCTACGCCGGATGTCGCCATGTTGCCGGGCTTCCAGCGGGTCAAGCCGCAGGTCTATGCCGGTCTGTTCCCGGTCAGCTCCGACGACTTCGAGGATTTTCGCGAAGCGCTGCAGAAGCTCACTCTCAACGACGCGGCCCTGCAATACGAGCCGGAAAGCTCCGAGGCCCTTGGCTTCGGCTTCCGCATCGGCTTCCTCGGCATGCTGCACATGGAGATCATCCAGGAACGCCTGGAGCGCGAATACGATCTCGACCTGATCACCACCGCGCCGACCGTGGTCTTCGAGGTGGTGCTCAAGGATGGCAGCACCATCTATGTCGACAACCCGTCCAAGCTCCCTGACCTCGCCTCCGTCGCCGAGATGCGCGAGCCCATCGTGCGCGCCAACATCCTGGTACCCCAGGAGCACCTGGGCAACGTCATCACCCTGTGCATCGAGAAGCGTGGCGTCCAGCGCGACATGCAGTTCCTCAGCAGCCAGGTGCAGGTCAGCTACGACCTGCCGATGAACGAGGTGGTGCTGGACTTCTTCGACCGCCTGAAGTCGGTGAGCCGCGGCTATGCGTCGCTGGACTACAGCTTCGATCGCTTCGAAGCCGCCAGCCTGGTCAAGCTCGACGTCCTCATCAACGGTGAGAAGGTCGATGCCCTGGCCCTGATCGTCCATCGCGACAAGGCGCACTACAAGGGTCGCGCCCTGACCGAAAAGATGAAGGAGCTGATCCCGCGGCAGATGTTCGACGTGGCGATCCAGGCGGCCATCGGCGGTCAGATCGTCGCCCGTACCACCGTCAAGGCACTACGCAAGAACGTTCTGGCCAAGTGCTACGGTGGTGACGTCTCCCGTAAACGCAAGCTGCTGGAAAAGCAGAAGGCGGGCAAGAAGCGCATGAAGCAGGTCGGTAGCGTGGAGATTCCTCAGGAGGCCTTCCTGGCCGTGCTCAAGGTGGATAGCTAAAGCCCATGTCTTTGAACTTCCCTCTGTTGCTGGTACTCGCCGTCGCCATCTGTGGCGCCCTGGCGCTCATCGATCTGCTGGTGCTCGCGCCGCGTCGGCGCAAGGCGATCCAGACCTACGGGCAGCAGGTCGGCGAGCCTGATCCTGCAGTACTGGAGCAGTTGAACAAGGAGCCGGCGCTGGTCGAGTACGGAAAGTCCTTCTTTCCCGTACTGGCCATCGTGCTGATCCTGAGGTCGTTCCTGGTCGAGCCCTTCCAGATTCCTTCGGGATCCATGAAGCCGACCCTGGAAGTGGGCGATTTCATCCTGGTGAACAAATTCGCCTATGGTATTCGCCTGCCGGTGGTCGACCTCAAGGTCATTCCGATCGGGGACCCGCAACGGGGTGACGTCATGGTGTTCCGCTATCCCAGCGATCCCAGCGTCAACTACATCAAGCGCGTCGTCGGCGTGCCAGGCGACAGCATCCGCTACACCAGCGACAAGCAGCTGTACGTCAACGGCCAACTCGTCAGCAAGCAGCTGGTGGGCGACGAGCCGGGGTCCCTGGGCAGCGTCAAGTTGTTCAAGGAGCAACTCGGCAAGACCGAGCACCTGATCCGCGAAGAAATGACCCGCTACCGCATGGAGCCCGACCACGAATGGAAGGTGCCGGCGGGGCACTACTTCATGATGGGCGACAACCGCGACAACTCCAATGACAGCCGTTACTGGGACGATCCCAACATTCCCCGTGATCTGCTGGGCATGGTTCCGGACCGCAACATCGTCGGCAAGGCGTTCGCCGTCTGGCTGAGCTGGCCTGAGCCCAAGCTGCAGAGCATGCCCACCCTGTCCCGTGTAGGTATCATCAGATGACTGAGCGCAGAGTGCCTCGCCTTCCGTCCCGCCAGCAGGGGCTGTCGTTTCTGGGCGGTCTGCTCGCACTCTGCGTCATTGCCTTCCTGGCCAGTACGGCCATGAAGCTCGTTCCCCATTACCTGGACTACAATGCTCTGACCAAGGTCATCGAATCCATCGGCGACAATCCCGATAACCAGATTCGCAGCGTGTCCGACGTCTACAGCTACGTGGGGAAGGGTATGCAGGTGAACGACATCCGTGATCTCGATCTGCAAAAGGCCATGCGCGTCGAAGCCGACGGCAACCATCTGCAGATCCGCCTCGACTATGAAAAACGTGAACACCTGATCCGCAACATCGATCTGGTCGTTCGTTTCAATCGTGATTTCCGTATAAATCTCCCGTGACTTTATCTCTAGATCGCCTCGAGCGTCGGCTGGGTTATACCTTCAAGGACCCGGACCTGATGCTGCTCGCCCTTACGCACCGCAGCTTTGCCGGTCGTAACAATGAACGCCTTGAATTCCTCGGCGACGCCATTCTCAACTTCATCATCGGTGAAGCCCTCTACGATCACTTCCCCCAGGCTCGCGAAGGCCAGCTGTCCCGTTTGCGGGCCAAGCTGGTGAAAGGCGAGACCCTGGCGCTGCTCGCCCGCAGCTTCGAACTGGGCGATTACCTGCGCCTGGGTTCCGGTGAGCTGAAAAGTGGTGGCTTTCGCCGCGAGTCCATCCTGGCCGATGCCATGGAAGCCCTGATCGGCGGCATCTATCTGGATGCCGGCATGGATGCCGCCAAGGACCGGGTAATGGCCTGGCTCGGCCCCCAGTTGCGCGAGCTGACGCCGGTGGATACCAACAAGGATCCCAAGACCCGACTGCAGGAGTTTCTCCAGGCACGTGCCTGTGACCTGCCGCGCTACGAAGTGGTCGCCATCGAAGGCGAACCGCACTGCCGGGTCTTCTTTGTCGAATGCGAGATCGCCATGCTCAATGAAAAGACGACAGGGCAGGGCGCCAGCCGCCGGATCGCCGAACAGATAGCCGCCTCGGCGGCCTTGATCGCCCTGGGCGTGGAGAATGGTCATGAATGATGAGCTGAAGGCATCGCGCTGCGGCTATGTGGCCATCGTGGGTCGTCCCAACGTCGGCAAGTCCACGCTGCTCAATCATATCCTCGGGCAGAAGCTCGCCATCACGTCGCGCAAGCCGCAGACCACTCGTCACAACATGCTCGGCATCAAGACCGAGGGTGAGGTGCAGACCATCTATGTGGACACTCCCGGTCTGCACAAGGAAAACCAGAAGGCGCTCAACCGCTTCATGAACAAGACGGCCGTCACCGCGTTACGCGATGTGGACGTGGTGGTCTTCGTGGTCGACCGTACGCG